>NZ_MJEI01000056.1 GCF_002095395.1 Williamsia sp. 1135 | reverse complement strand
AGTGGTCTGAGCCGTTAGTTCGTCGGGGGTATTTGCCAGGCTGTCGGGTCGCCGAGGTAGAGCCCGCATGCGGTGTCGAGTGCGTCTTCAGGGCTGCCGGTGAAGTCGCCTGTAGGCAGCAGCGAATCTTCGTACTTGCCCTTGGACGCGAGGTGGATCGCGAAGCCCCATCTGCTAGCGGAGCCGTTGTATCGCAGCCGCATCAACACCAGGACCGACTCGTCCGGTAGTACACCGTCGACGTAGGCGAACGCGCCACGAAATCGGACGTTGACTCGCGCGAGTTGCGGCCACCTCGTTCGGGCGTGGCCGCTGAGCTTGAGGCGCAGTGAGCTTTTCGTCGATTCCGGTGGTGTCGGCACGCATCCGATCGTGCCCGATCCGTGTGGTCCACCCAACATTTCGCGGATCATCGGCGTGCCGCGGCCCGAGACAGGTGTGACTCAGGTGTCCTTTTGAGGCATGAGTGACAAAACCGCTCGACCCTCGGCCTGCGTGATCGTCCTGTCCACCAGCGACCGTCAGGTTCTCGAAACATGGGTGAGGTGTGGGTCGACACCGCAGAAGACAGTGCTGCGGTCTCTGATCGTGCTGCTCGCCGCGGACGGCTGCACCAACGCAAGTATCGCCATCGAACTCGACGTTCATCCCGACACGGTCCGTAAGTGGCGCAGCCGGTTCCACCATCACGGTATCGATGCCCTCGCCGACGCACCACGGTCGGGCCGGCCACCGATCTACACCCCCGCTGACATCGCTGCAGTGAAAGCGTGGGCGTGTCAGATCCCGGCCGATCACGATATTCCGATCGCACGGTGGTCCACCCCGGAACTCGCCGCCCAACTCGCACGCGACGGCATGACCGTCTCGGTGTCGACGGTGCGCCGGTGGCTGGACGAGGATGCGCTCAAACCGTGGCAGCATCGCTCCTGGATCGCCGCCCGCGACCCGAACTTCGAGATGAGAGCATCTGTCGTTCTCGACCTGTACGCACGCCGCTACGCAGGCAAACCGTTGGGCAGCAACGAGTTTGTGATCTCGGCCGATGAAAAGCCGTCGATCCAAGCCCGCGACCGCTGCCACCGCACCACCGCCGCCGCACCAGGTCGCCCGATGCGCGTCAGCCACGACTACCGCCGCCGCGGCGCGCTCACCTACCTCGCTGCCTACGACGTCCACACCGCACGGGTCTTCGGCCGCTGCGAGCAAAGCACCGGCATCACCGAGTTCACCGCCCTCGTCGATCAGGTCATGACGAGCGAACCGTACGCGTCCGCCGACCGGGTGTTTTGGGTCGTCGACAACGGCTCCTCGCACCGCGGACAAGCATCGATCGACCGCCTCACCGCCCGATACCCGAACGCGGTCATGGTGCACACCCCGGTGCACGCATCATGGCTCAACCAAGTCGAGATCTACTTTTCCATCGTCCAACGCAAAGTCCTCACGCCCAATGACTTTCCCGACCTCACCTCAGTCGAGAACCGGTTGCACACCTTCGCCGAACGCTACAACCGCACCGCCGAACCCTTCGCCTGGAAATACACCCGCCGGGACCTCCACCGCCAACTCAAACTGATCGATCAAAGCAGCGAGGCGGCATGACCCCCCGACGAACTAACGGCTCAGACCACTAAGCCAAGGCGACGGCAGGACGTGCTCCCTGGAGATGGCCCAAGTCGGCTGGTTCAGCGTGGTGGGTCCAACTCGAGGATACGGTTGACCGCGTCGACGCCCAGGGCGGCGAGTGTCGCCACCAGCTCCCCGCGTTCGAGCGTCACGTCGCCGCGCAGCCAGAGCGCGACCCCCTCGGTGGTACCTCCGACCAGCACGCGGGCGATGAGCTGAGCTCGCGGGTGATCGGCACGGTCGCTGGCGAGGAGGGTCAGCAGTTGGCTCACGAAACGGGCCACCGCATGGTCTCGCGCTGCGCGGAGCCCGCGGTTTCCGGGCGCCTCGAGATACAGACGTGCGACCCGTGGATCGTCGAACGCGATGAGGATCTCTTCGACCGCGACTTCGATCAGTCGGGTTCTCGACGCTTCCCTGTCGAGTTTCGCGGTTGCCGCGGCGATTCGATCGGCCGCCTGTGTGAGCACGTCGGTCAGTGCCTCTCCGGTGAGCTCGTCGAGATTGGAAAAGCTCAGGTAGAGATGCCGTTTGGAGACCGATGCGTGCTCACAGATCGCTCCTATGCTCAGCGATTCGATACCGCCCTCGTGGACGAGGTCGAGGACGGCTTCAATCAGCCGATGTCTGCGCGATAGTCGGCGCTCTGTAGCGCTTTGCCCACCGTAGTGTCGCCCGGCGGGCTCGGTGGTCGGCGTCACGTGCTCATAGTGCCAGTGCCGGTGACCCGCTGTCCTGTGCCGGTCCGAACGTTGACGGCGAGCGGCGTCCCACCTAGGCTAACCGAAACCGAAACGATGCGGTTTCAGATGGAGGTCCCGATGCTGTGTTGCACGATCTTGCTGCTGCTGATGGTCGGCCTGCGCAAACTCTTCGTCATCGCCTCGTGCACCGGGGGAGAGGTCTCGTCGGCGACGGCGATGCCGCCGGCCGCACGGCGGGTTGTCACACCGGAGCTGCAGATCTCGGTGGTCCGGTGATGAGGGCGACGCCGGTTGTGCGGCCCGGTCGGTGGGTTCCAGCGCGTCTTTTGCCGACGTCGCGGCCGTTGCTGACTCCGGTGACCCGCGCAAAGTTCCGCAGAGTTGCTGCGGTGTACGCACTTTGTGGACCGGTGGACTACTGGTCACCGCCATGGGCAACCATGTGGCGGGCGTCGCGGCCATGGGGCTGCTGTTTCCCGGCGGCGGTCACCTGGCATCGGGGCATGTCGCGCACGCGGCGATGGCAGTGGCCGCGTTTGGGCTCGCTGTTCTGGTGTGGTGGATGATCGGTGCGGTCATCGCCCCGATCATCGTATGGTTGGCGTTTCTGCTCGAAGCGGCTGTCACTCATTCTCATACTCACCTGTCGGTCACTTGGATCGCTGTCACCGCCGGCCTGGTTCCGGGTGTGGTGGTGGTTGCGTTCGGTGTTCACGTCCTGCGTCACCGTCATCAAGTGGCAATTGCGCGGTCGGTGAACGCCGAACTGGCGGATGTCACGTATTTTCAGACTGCGGTGCCGTCGTCACCCGAACCGCCAGTTGGGGAGGCTTCGGCAGATGACCTGGCGCATTTTCGCTTTGCGCTCGACCTTGCGTTGCAACCATTGTCGGAGTTCGCCGGGTTTGATCGCCGCGACCAGTTCCGTGAGGCAGCACTTCGCTATCAGCTCAGTGTACTGGGCTACGCGCTGTCGATGTACCGCTACACGCGGACACCGGCGTTCTCCGGGGATCTGGCCGAGGCGCAGGAGAGGTCGATCCCCAAAATGGGGGACAAGCGGGTCTGGGGTTACTGGGCAATGGAAAATGCCTGGGGCCGACTGTCTCTCGGCCGCGATCCGGTCGACAACAACGACAACGTGATGCTGACCGGATGGCAAGGAGCCGCGGTCGGGATGTACGAGAGCTTCGGCGACAACCGATTCTCCAGGCCAGGAGGCCTGACCTACACCTGGTCCGACAGCCAACATTATCGGCACGACTTCCACGACCTGGCAAAATCCATCCACCGCAACATGCGCCGGTCGGCCTACACACTGTTCTCCTGCGAACCACGCTGGATCTACCCCGTCTGCAACACCTTCGGAGTCAACACCCTCATCGCGCATGATCGGTTACACGGTACGGACTTCCATGCCGATCTCAGCGCGGCGATCGCGCGAGCGTACGAACACGAGTTCGCGCGCCCGGACGGCAAACTCATCGGTGTTCGCAACGAGAGCCTGGGGCTGTCATGGAACATCTGGGCCAGCGAAGGCGTCAGTCTCCCGACGACCTACTGGATGAACGCCTTTCTGCCCGATCAGGCGCATCGGGCGTGGTGGCTGACGAGACGAAACTCGTTGGAGTTCGATGGGGAGCGTTTTCTTCTCCCGCGGACGGCGGCCAACCGTTGCGACGTCGGCAACTACTCGTTCGGTAGTGACTCTTTCGCCCAGACTTTTCTCTCGCTGACCGCTCGCGAGATGGGGGATGACGACGTTGCAGACTCCGCGTTCGCGTACGTCGATGCGAAGGAACACGTCGAACGCCAGGCGGGCGTCGCACGGTATGAAGGATTGTCCACGCAGGGCAACCTGTACTCGCTGCTCTCACGGTTCGCGCGGCCGGCGGCCAATCGAGACTTGATCGGCGCGGGCCTACCCGCCCATTGGCTCGCGGGCCCTTGTCTCGCCGAGGCCGCATACCCGGATGTTCTGGTGGCCCGCGCCGTCACCGATGGTCAGGCGCTGGACTTGGTCCTCTATCCCGGCGATGGTGGCGTTCGCACGACGCTGGTAATCGATCAACTCCGGCTGGACCGCCGATACGCGGTGGTGGGAACCCTCGACTCGACGGTCGAAACAGACCGCCACGGCCGAGCACGCATAGATCTCGACATCGAAGGACGCACCGTTGTCCGAATGGAGCCCACCTCATGAAACTACGTCCCGGTCACCTCGTCTCCCGACGGATCAGCACGTTGGATCCGGTCGTCGACGCCGCCGAAATAGCTCGGCTGTCCCTGGTCACCTTGCACGGCAATCCATCTCTCACCTACGCCCTGTTCACTGTCGCGCTTATGAAACAGGTGGCGGTTCCGACCATGGCGCGAATCCTGTACCGCCGCGGAGGTGGGGACATCATGCAGTTCCCGGCGAGGCGCAACGACGACACCCTGCTGTTCTTCGGGCAATTGCTCGATCACGGACCGACGTCGCCGACCGGACGTGCCTGGATCGCGCGCCTGAACCAGATCCACGCGCATTTCCCGATCCGCAACGACGACTCGTTGTATACGCTCTCGACCCTTGCACTCGATCCACACCGGATCACCTCGGACCTCGCGCACTCCCCCTTCACCCCAACAGAATTGGAAGCGCAGTGGCGCTTCTGGCGTTCGGTGGCCGAACTGCAGGGTCTCGACGGCCTGCCCGAAACACGCGAAGCGCTCGAGAGATGGGCACGGTCCTACGAGCAACAAGAGTTCGCACCGACCACTGAGGGTCGTGCCGTGGCTCGCTCGCTGATCGAGGCGTTCGCAGAGCGAGTCCTGCCCAAACTCCTGAGGCCGTACGCGGACCACATCATCTCGGCGTTCTGTCCACCGAATCTCCGGCAGGTTCACGACCTACCGCACCCCTCACGGCCACTGCAACTCGCGACCCGAGTGGCAGTTGCCACTTACGCCGGGTCGACGCCGCTGCGCCTGGTCGACCTCGACCGATCCATGGTCTCCACATTCGGAGTCCGAAAATACGGCGAGCGAGAACCGTCCGAAGTCGGCTACCAACGGTCACAGCGCGAGAACCAACCCAGCTGAGAAGGCGAAGGACTCCCGAGTTGTGGGCAGCTCTTGACGCTCGGCCAGGTTGATGGACCTGATCAGCCGACGTACATGGGTAGCTCCTCGTACTGAGTCGGCCACAGGCACGACGAGGTGCCGACGTAATCGAACGCGAGAATGCCACGGCATTTTGTATGGCTGTGTTTTTTAATGCCCTTCATCAAGGCGCGATAAACCTTCATGGCTCACTCGCGTTTGAACTCGCCGGGGCGGGGGGATACTGGCGACATCCCAAGTGACGGTCGGGAATCGTCCTGTTTCGTGTTCTTGGGTGCTTTAGGTGCGCTACGGCGGCCATGGCGCGGGTCTGACCCTGGCTCGCCTCCCAACCATGCACTCGTGTGCACGCTATCGGTGTCTCCAGCTTGCGGGCACACATTTGGTGGCTATTTTGTGAATGGAGCCAGCATGTTTCGTCATACCGGGCGCAGCAATAACCCATCGCCGATGCATCGCACATAGCGCGAGACGTGACCGACGCGTGACACCCGCCGAGACCACCGCGGCTGTACACACAAGAAATCCAGCGGGAGAGAACATGAAATCGATGGTCTATCGAGGTCCGTACAAAATCAGGGTCGAGGACAAGCCCATTCCTCCGATCGAACACCCCAACCTGGATTATTCACGTGGGTTGGCATGACTGTGGTGTCGTGTACGCGAAAAGTGCGTCAGCTCAGGGATAATGGGGTTTCTCGACGACTCCGCAATCCACAGAACGGGCGCACTTCTCGCATGCAGGATACTAATTGGTCCCGGGGCCTGGACATCGAAGTCCGCGGCGACGACGTCGTGTCGCACAGCGGCAGCGTCGTCACTCGGATGCTCGCCGACGCCACGGGCCTGACCAACGCGTTATCGGATGCCCTTGTTCGCCCGGATGTGATCCATGACCGGGGCCGGGTCGTGTGCGATCTGGCGGTGTCGATCGCCGACGGTGCTACCTGCATGTCCGACATCGTGGTCCTCGGCGACCAGCAGCGGGTGTTCGGGCCGGTGGCCTCGATGTCCACGCTGTGGCGTTCGCTGAACGAGATCGACGCGAAGGCGCTGAAGAATCTCACCGCGGCACGTAACCGGGTCCGCCGCCGGGTGTGGCAGCTGATCGCGGCCCGGCACGGCAAGATCGCGCCGGTAGGCACCTGCTACGGCGATATCGAGGGTGTGATCGCGATCCGGATCGACGCCACCCTGGTCACCTCCTACTCGGACAAGCAGTGCGCGGCAGGCAATTTCAAGGGCGGCTACGGATTTCATCCGTTGACGGCGTGGTGCGACAACACCGGCGAGTTGCTGGCGATCATCCCCCGTACCGGCAGCGCGGGTTCGAACACGGCAGCCGATCACATCGCGATCATCGACGCCGCCATCGCCGCGGTCCCCGCGAAGTACCGGCGGCGGTTGCTGATCACCATCGATGGCGCGGGTTCGACTCACGATGTGCTCGACCACATCACCGCACTGAACGCCCGCACCGGGTTCAGCGTGGAGTACTCGGTCGGCTTCGACCTCGATGCCCGGGTCCGCAACGCGATCGCCCTGCTGCCCGAACACGTGTGGTGCGCGGCGCTCGACGCCACCGGCGTGCTACTTCTGTGTGCGCGGCCTCTACTCGAACTGTCACAACGTCAACCCCAATGCCACCGCTGTCGGCGGCATCTACGGGTACTCCCACACGTGCGGTGGTTACGACGGCGGGCAGGCCGAGCTCATGCGCGTCCCTTTCGCCGACGTCGGACCCACCATCATCCCGGACTGGCTCGACGAGGATGACGCCCTGATGCTCACCGACGCCCTGGCCACCGGCTACTTCGGCGCCCAACTGGGCAGTATCAGCGAAGGAGACACCGTCGCCGTGTTCGGCGCCGGCCCGGTCGGACTGTTCGCGGCAAAATCAGCCTGGTTCATGGGCGCTGGCCGGGTCATCGTCATCGACCACCTGGAATACCGGCTCGAGAAGGCGCGGACGTTCGCCCACGCCGAGACCTACAACTTCGCCGAATACGACGACATCGTGGTCCAGATGAAGAAGGCTACCGATTACCTCGGAGCGGACGTGGTCATCGAAGCCGTCGGCGCCGAGGCCGACGGCAACTTTCTCCAGCACGTCACCGCAGCCAAGTTCAAACTGCAAGGCGGATCCCCGGTCGCCCTGAACTGGGCCATCGACTCGGTCCGCAAAGGTGGCACAGTCGCGGTCCTGGGTGCGTACGGGCCGATGTTCAGCGCCGTGAAGTTCGGCGACGCGATGAACAAGGGACTGACGCTTCAGATAAATCAGTGTCCGGTCAAACGGCAATGGCCGCGACTGTTCGAACATGTCAAAAACGGGCACATCAAGCCCAGTGACGTTATCACCCAACGTATTCCGCTGGACCACATCGCTGAGGGGTACCACATCTTCTCAGCCAAGCTCGACGAGTGCATCAAACCCGTCATCATTCCCGCCACCACCTAGGAGCCATTTCAATGCCGTACACCGCGCACATACCCCGCCGCTATTCCAGCGAGGAACTCAAAGCCCGGATCCCCGGATGGGGCGTCGACCTCGACCCCGCCGACCGGCCATCGGTTCCCCAGGAACGACTCGACCCCGACGCCACCGGAGCACACTGGGACTTCCCGGAGCGGCAACGCGAAAAGTGGCCGCGCGAACGCTCAATCGAACACGAGTTCCTGACTCCCGTATTCGGGACCTCCACCCCTCCCACCGGATTGTCCGGAAAACTGCGCCGCATCGCCTACCGCTACAGCGAAGCCCGCGCCGCTCACTGGCTGCTGCTGCTGGCTGCTGACCGCGTGAACGCCGCCGAAAGCCACCTCGCCTCGTTCGCGCGCGGGCGCCCGGACAACCCGATCACCGAGACCGGCATCGCCGGCGAGATCGGACGGAGTGCGAGCGCGCGGACCGGCACGAAGCGGGTGGACAAATACCACATGTGGATCGATCCAATTCTGGTGGGAGCCCCTTGGGTTGCCAGTGCGGTCTTTGGCGCTTATCTCGTGCGCGGCGCGATCAGACGGCTGGCTCGGTAACAACGCACGCTCCTCCACGGAGAAGAAAAACACCTGAGTCAGAGATCGAGATCTTCGCAGAGGGTTGCAAAAGGAGCGTTTCGTGAAACTGGTAGTGGCCGTGATCCGGCCGTTCACCTGTCAACGGCCAGTTTGATGTCCCCACTGGTGGCCAGGTAAAAGTCCCCGCCCTGTGTGGGCAATTCAGGTTGTGGTGGGGCCCTCCGTTCGGTGTTTCATGCGGTAGGAGTCGCCGTCGGTGACGACGACCGTGATGTGGAGGACATCGTGAACACCGTCGTCGATACAGCACGTACCGGGCGGATCGGAGACGGAAAAATCTGGGTGATGCCCCTCCATACCGTCCAGCGAGTCAGACCGGTTGCAGACCCGTAGCCTCCGCGCGGGTTTCGCCGCGGCGCGTTGGCCGTGACCTACGGCCGCGAGGCCGTGGATGACTACGTGCCGGTGCTGGCTGATCCGCGTTCGACGAGTTGCACCGCGATCTGCACCAGCGGGACGTTCGAGTCTTGGGATAGCTTGCGCAACAGTTCGAATGCCTGCACAGGGTCAACGGTGAAGCGCTCCATGATCATTCCCTTGGCCTGACCTATGACATCGCGGCTGGCCAACGCAGACTCGAACTGTTCGCTCTTGCGGATTCCGTGCAAGGCGACCGCTGCGTGGGTGCCGAGCATCAGGCCCACTTCGATGTCGGCGGCCGAGAATGCCCCAGCGGTAGAGCTGAACAGATTGAGCGCACCGATCGCGCCGCCGCCGGTGTACAGCTGGAACGACAAGCTGCTGTGGACCCCGGCTGCAATGGCCCGCGGACAAAAGTTCGGCCAGCGGCGTTCGGCGGTCAGGTCGTCGGTGTGAATGATCCGCTCGTTGAAGGCGGCGTCGATGCAAGGGCCTTCACCGAGTTCTTCCTGGATGCTGTCGAGCCGTACCGGGAGGTCGCTGGTCGGAGCGTGGGAGCGGAACTCTTTGCGTTTGGAAATCAGTAGGATATCTGCCGAATCTGCGCCTTCGATCAGGTCCACGGCGGCGCCGGTGATCAGGCGCAAGGTCTCCTCGAGTTCGGGCTTGTCGGCCATGGTCCGAACGAGCTCGGCCAAGGTGGCGGCCAGGTCGGGAACCTCGTTGCTCATGCGCGCGCCTTCGGTCGTCGGTGTGCGCCTGCAAACGAGGGCTCAGCCTACAAACGCAGGTTCACGTGAGCGTACCGCGCAGCGCCCACCCCCACCTTGGGGAACGGTGTTTGTCCAGCAACCGCTTGCGGTACCTGGGACACAGGTTGGCGTGCGGCCATGGCTACACGACTAACTCAGGTGTCCCGGGTTACAAAACCTAGCCCGGGGCACCGCCCGGGCCGCCTCGGCAGCTGTTGTCGGCGAACAGGTGTCGCCTAGGAATGGGACGGGCGAGGCGCATCCCCGTGGGCACGGGCGCCGTTCAGGGATGATGCGATGGCGTTCCGTAGTTGCTCATGGTCATCGAACTGCAGTGTGCGGGCGCCGTATCGTTGGATCGGGTCACTGCCTCTGCCTGCGACGACCAGTGAGTCGTTCGGTTGGGCAATTGCAACGGCGTGTTCGATGGCCGCGAGGCGATCGGGTTTCTCGATGACCTCTGCGCGGTCGGCCTGATGGGCGCCGAGCAAAACCTGTGACCGAATGGCTGCGGGATCCTCGTCCTCGGGACTCTCGTCCGTCACGATCACAACGTCGGCATGCGACGCGGCATAGTTGCCCAAGGCGCGCCGCTTGTTCGGGTCGCGGCCGCCCGTGGCTCCGGCGACCACGATGATGCGGCCTGGTGTCAGAGACCTCAGGTACGGCAGCAGAGCTCGCTGACCAGCCGTGTTGTGCATGTAGTCGACGATGGCCGTGAAGGGTTGACCAACGTGAACCGGTTGGCATCGGCCGGCGATTGCGGTAAGCGAGGACATCCCGTCGGCGGCAGCGTGGAGGTCGACTCCGTCAGCGACGAGAACCGTGAGGGCCACGAGCGCGTTGTCGACTTGAAATGCGCCCATCGCATGCAGGCGCACGTGTGCGCGGCCGCTGGGCGTGTGCACATCGAAACGCGACCCTGTCGCGTCGCAGACGACGTTGTCGGCGAAGACATCTGCGGCGAGACTCTGTCTTCCGCAGGTCCACACCTCGGCGCCGGCCGCGGCGGCCAGGCGGCGTCCGTACTCGTCGGAGGTGTTGATCACGGCCAGTTCGGTACATTCCGGTTCGAACATAGATGCCTTTGTCGCATAGTAATTTTCCATCGTGCCGTGGTAGTCGAGATGGTCGGGCGCAAGGTTCGTGAATGCCATCGCGCGGTACCGGATACCGGCGACGCGCCGCTGAGCAATGGCATGTGAGGAGACCTCCATTGCGCACGCGCTGACTCCCGACCGGCGAAAGTGTGCCAAGGTCTGGTGTAACGTTGCCGCCTCGGGTGTGGTGCGTTCTGGTACCCACTGGCAACCGGGCCCCCGGATGCGAGCTCCCGAGATCAACCCCGGCATCTCGCCCGCTGCGGACAGACCCGCGTCCATGAAATGCGCGGTGCTGGTCTTGCCGTTGGTGCCGGTGACTCCGAACACGCGGGGAGAGTTCGATGACGTGTCGTAGAACCACGCACAGAGAGGACCGACGATCTCCCGCGGATCTTTGACGATCACGGTCGGCAAGACGGTCGATGGACGATCGCTGATGATGACCACTGCGCCCGCGTGCGCCGCCTCGGCTTCGAACTCCATTCCGTGCCAATTGTTACCGCGCATAGCGACATACACGTCGCCTGGACGTAGCGTCCGTGAATCGTCCCGGATGTCGTGGGCGACAGCGAGGTGATTTCGCGCGGTCCCGCCCACCACAGGACTGTTCAAGTAGGCAGACACGTCGGCGACGGTCACACACGGCGCCGGTGTCCGCGAGGTGACCACACGTTCCATCTGCGAGGACTACCCACTCGACACGCTTGCAAACTCTGAGCCCAGCTGAAATGCCGCCGACGGGCCGACCGCACCGCGTGTAACCGACACACGCCGCCGGCGGCGGCGTCAGGCCGGACGCGTCGCTGAGTGAGTCACAGGAACGAGATGGCTACTCGATGACCATGTCGATGCTGCCGGAGACCGGGACGGACTGGCATGCGAGCCGTACGCGTTTTCCTATTTCGTAGGTGTCGAGCGTGTCGTTGACACGCATCTCGACTTCACCGGCTTTGAGTGTGAAAGCACATGCACCGCAGTTGCCTTCGCGGCAGACGAAGGGGGCGTCGATGCCGTGGTCGAGCATCGCATCGAGGAGAACGGTGTCGGGCGGGCAGTGGAAGGTGTAGTCCTCGCCCTCGACCTCTGCGGTGACTGGCGTTCCCACGTCCGTCGCGGCGGGGGGACCGGTGACCGACGTATGAAACGGGTTGGCCTGGATGGAGGTGAAGACCTCACGGTAGATGGCATCGGGGGAGAGTCCCGCGGCGACGAGGGCGTCGTGCGCGAGGTCCATGAATACCGCAGGGCCGCACAGGTACGCATCCGAGGCGGGCGATGAAGGCATCAGGTTGCGCAGTCCGGTGGCGGTCGGCATACCGCGGTCGGACTCCAGCCAGTGGATCACCTCGAGACGGGTTGGATGACGTTTGACCAGGTCGTCCAAAGTGTCGGCAAACATCACCGATTCGGCCGACCTGTTCGCGTAGATCAGCACGCCCGCTCGTGGTGGACTGCCAGGGCGGTTTTGAGGGTCGACAGGACCGGGGTGATACCGCTGCCGGCCGCGACGAGGACGAGTGGCTTGTCCCACCGCGACGGTACAAATGAGCCCGCGGGCCGAAGCGCCGACAGGGTCAAACCGACGGCGGCGTTGTCGCAGAGCCAATTGGACGCGTAGCCGCCCGGGGTGCGTTTGACAGAGATTGCCGGACGATCGTCGCAGTCCGGGCTGCTCGAGAGCGAGTAGCACCGCGCTACCGAGCGGTCCTCCTCGTGCGGGATCTCGAGGGTGAGGAATTGGCCGGGCCGGTAGTCGAACGGCGCCGGACGGTCGGTGTCGGGGGTGGACAAGACGAGGGTGACGGCGTCTGACGTTTCCTCGATGACGTTCTCGACCTGCAGTCGAAGGGTTCGTGCACTGGTGGCCGAATCGATGGTCAAGAGGCATCCTTTCGTGCATTGTCTGCACTCGGCCAACGCTGGTCGGCTTGCTGCGGTGGAATCAGGTCCGCTGATCTGTCTCCTAAACCGTACCATTGACAAATGGCACAGTTTCCGATGATGCTGTGGTTATGACAACGAGAGGCGCCGTCGTGCCACCGCGAGGATCCCGGCGGTCCCGGTGTGCGGCGCGGATGACTGCGTCGATGCTACGTCCGATCGCGTCCCGGCTTCCGTACGACAAGGGTGGCGTATGGGTGGCGCGCGTACTCGTCGAGGTCGCAATGCGTATGTGCGACAGACGCTCGCGCGGAACGACGGTCACAGTGGTCAGCAACGACGGTGTCGTCGGGGAGTGGGTGGATGCCACAAGATCCGGATTCCCGGACGAGAGTGCGTCGGGCGGAGCCGACGGGGTCGTGCTGTACCTGCACGGCAGCGCCTACGCGATCTGTTCGGCGCGCACGCACCGTGGCCTGGCGTCGCGACTCTGACGTGAGGCGGGCCTGCCGGTGTTCGTGGTGGACTACCGACTCGCACCCGAGCACCCCTTCCCGTCTGCCGCGGACGACGTCGAGCGGGCGTATCGGTGGCTGCTGGGCCGCGGCTATGACTCCGGCAGCATCGTCGTTGCGGGAGACTCCGCCGGAGGGCGCCTTGCGCTGGACCTGGTCATCGACAACGCGCGGCGGTCCGTACCCCAGCCCGCTGCGGTGGCGCTGTTCTCCCCACTGATCGACCTGACGTTTGATCTCGCCGAGTGCCGCGAGCGCGTGCGGCGCGATCCGATGATCTCCGCTGCCGGTGCGCGGGCGCTGACAACCCTCTACACATCCGGTCACGAACCCGATATCCCGCGCCTGCGACTGGCGGTCGAGGCCGGAACGGTGCTGCCGCCTTTCCTGGTGCAGGCCGGTGGCGCCGAGATGCTGGTCGCCGACGCCGAGTATCTGCGCGACCTGGTCGAAGCCAACGCGGGTACGTGCACGCTCGAAATCTGGCCCGATCAGATGCATGTCTTTCAGGCGCTTGATCGCATCTGTCCGGAGGCGACGCCGGCGTTGCGGCGGGCAGCACAGTTCCTCCGCGCCGAACTCGGTCACAGCGCAGCCTCCATTGACTAGTCCGCCCACAAGAGAAATCGAGAAATCATGTTCGGATTCCGATCGACCCCATCGCCGTCCTACGGCGCCGACGCCGTGGTGACTGGCGCGGGAAGCGGTATCGGCCGCGCCTTTGCCATCGAACTCTCCCGGCGCGGCGGCCGCGTCGTGTGCGCCGACATCTCACTCGAACGGGCCGAAGAGACAGTCCGGCTTCTTGCCGGCGCCGGCTATGCAGTGCAGTGCGGTGCGACGTCGCCGATCGATCGCAAGTGGAAGATCTCGCCTTGTTCGCCGAACTCGAATTCGGCGGCGCCCCAACGCTGGTCATCAACAACGCCGGCGTCGGTATCGGCGGACAACCGGTGGGCAACGTCGGCCTCGAGAACTGGAACTGGGCTTTGAGCATCAACTTGTGGGGCGTCATCCACGGGTGTGAAACGTTCGTTCCTCAGCTGCGTGCGGCCGGGCGCGGGGGAGTCATCAACGTCGCATCTGCCGCAGGCTTCGCCGCCGCGCCGACCATGGGCCCGTACAACGTCGGTAAGGCCGGAGTCATGTCGCTTTCGGAAACCCTGGCGGCCGAGTTGTCGGGGACCGGTGTGCGCGTGAGCGTACTGTGCCCGACGTTTGTCAAGACCAACGTGGCCGTTGACGGCCGTATCACCGCGCAGTCGTCTCAACTCGCGCAGAAGCTGATGCGGTGGACCGGATTTTCGCCCGAGCGCGTCGCCGTCGGCACGCTCGATGCTTTCGACAAGGGCCGCCTCTACGTCGTTCCGCAGCTTGACGCCAAGGCGATCTGGTTGGCCAAGCGACTCGCTCCAGCCCTCTATGCACGCGGCGCCGGCCTGCTCAACCGGCTGATGCCGAATGAGCCGGCCTCGCCCACCATCCTCCAAACCGCTTCAACGACAGGAAAGTGACGATGACTCAAAACGTCGATTTCGGCGCCATGCTGGACAAGATCAAGGACAAACAGTGGGCCCTCGCCGACATCGACTGGGACGCACCGGGTGCGGAGTTGATCAGCCCCGAGTTGCACGCCAAACTCAAGCCGTTCATGTCGGATCTGATGTGGATCGAGAACGTCGGTGCCCGCGGCTTCGCGGCCATGGCGCGCAAGGCCCCGACCGAGACGCTTCGAGACATCTACCGCCACTTCCATGCCGAGGAACAAAAGCACGCCAACGCCGAACTGGCGCTGATGCGCCGGTGGGGAATGCTCGCGAACGACGAGATCCCGCAGCCGAACGTCAACGTCAAACTGATCATCGACTGGTTGGACAAGTACTCCGATCAGACGCCTCTCGCTGTGCTCGGCACTGTCATTCCGATGCTCGAGGTCGCTCTCGACGGCGCGCTGGTGAAGTTCATCGTCGATGAGATAGACGACCCGGTCTGCCAAGAGGTGTTCAAGCGCATCAACGCCGACGAGTCACGCCATCTCGCGGTCGATTTCGAGGTCATCGAGCTGCTCGGCCATGCGAAGATGCGCAAGATCATCGTCGAGACCGTCGGCGCCTGGATGCACCCGTCGCTGATCATCGGCACCCTGCGTTACATTCCGTTGCTGAACAAGATGCGCGACAACATCGTTGAGATGGGTGTTGATGAAGAGCGTCTCTACACCGCCATGAAGCGATTCAAGAAGGTCGGTGAACGCACCCCCTTCCCGAAGCGCTTGCCCATGTACCGCTTCATCAGCTGGCACGGCTCCGTCGTGATCAACCGCAACCACCCCTATCACCGCTTCGCAGACGGCATGGTCACGCTGACCGCCAAATACCCCAAACGCTTGCTCCGCGACCAGCCCACCTGGTCGAAGGAACTGACCTACGAGCCCGTCGCATGAGCGGCCGGGAGGTGTTGTCCGTCGCGGTCATCGGCGGCGGATTCGCCGGCGTCGGCGCGGCGATCAGACTCAAACAACGCGGGATCAAAGATATCGCCATCCTTGAGCGTGGCACCCGCCCGGGAGGGACGTGGCGCGACAACACCTATCCCGGTGCAGCGTGCGATATTCCCTCGCGGCTTTACTCGTACAGTTTCGCACCAAATCCGGATTGGTCGCACACCTACTCCGGCAGCGAAGAGATCCTCGCCTACGTCGATTCGATGATCGACAAGTTCGAGCTGGGCCCGTATTTCCGTTTCGAACACAACGTGGCCGATCTGACCTGGCACGAGGACTCGTCTCTCTGGGAGATCACCATCGACGACCGCGAGCCGGTCTTCGCTCGCGCCGTTGTCATGGCGTCGGGCCCCCTTGCCAACGTGAGCCTCCCGAAGATCCGCGGCATCGAAACCTACGAGGGCGAGAAGATCCACAGCGCCCGGTGGAACCATGATTATGACTTCGCGGGCAAGAAAGTTGCCGTCGTGGGCACCGGCGCGAGCGGCGTGCAGATCGTGCCGGAATTGGTGCGCGTAGCGGACTCGGTGAAGGTCTTCCAACGCACACCCGGGTGGGTTCTTCCGCGTACCAACTTGAGTACGCGCCGGGTTACGCGAGAGATGTATCGGCGCCTGCCGTTCACGCAGTCGCTCGCCCGCAAAGCCTGGTTCTGGGGCCATGAGTCAGTCGCTTTGGGTGTGGTGTGGAAGTCGCCGTTGACCCGTGTGGTCGAGGGGGTGTCCAAGCTGCACCTGCGCGCGCAGGTGCCTGATCCGTGGATGCGCCGTCAGCTCACGCCCGAGTTCCGGGCCGGATGCAAACGGTTGTTGATGACCAGTCAGTACTACCCGGCTCTGCGGAAAGACAACTGCACATTGGTGACCTGGCCGATCGCCAGTATCTCGGAGAAGGGCATCCGCACCGTCGAGGGAATCGAGCACCAGTTCGACGCCATTGTCTTCGCGACGGGATTCGACGTATCCAAGGCGGGCACACCGATTCCGATCACCGGACTCGGCGGCCGCGTCCTCGCCGAGGAATGGAGCGCCGGCGCCTACGCCTACAAATCCGTTGCCGTTTCGGGGTACCCGAACATGTACTTCACGTTCGGTCCGAACTCCGGTCCGGGCCACAGCTCAGCGTTGGTCTACATGGAAGCGCAGATCGACTACATCGTCGACGCCATTGCCACCGCTGTGAACCAGGACTTCGTCCTCGACGTCCGGGCGGACGTGCAAGCGCAGTACAACGAAGAACTGCAACGACGATTGACCAAGACCACGTGGAACTCGGGCTGCTCGAGCTGGTACCTGACCGAGGACGGTTTCAACGCCACCATGTATCCCGGCTTCGCCACGCAGTACGTCAAACAACTCGAGACGGTTGTCTTACCGGACTATTCGGTGACGGCCGCGAACACGGCCGGCGTGGGTGGTGATGTCCTGGTCGGGAGTAACTGACCGGGAAAACCAGCCTGTTCCGGCTTCGCGTCCGCGGCGGTGCCCACCGCACCGACCTCATTCTCGGTCTGTGGACCGAGGAGGCGGTGTGGGTGGGGATCGCAGGGCCTGCAAAGGCCCCAGCTGAGGTAAACCGGCGTCGGCACACGTACACCGCGGGCTACGGTGCGTATGTGGAGCGATCAATCATGGATGTAAGGGGATAGCGGATGACGGCGGTACGGTCAGCCTTCAGCTTGCCCCTGGTCAGCTCGGTCGACGACAACCTGGAGCTCGCCCGCCTCGGGGAAGAGCTCGGCTACGACGACGTATGGCTGGCGGACACGGCGACCATCGACGTATTCGTACTGGCGGCGCTCGTGGCGTCCGCGACCTCGACGGTGCGGATCGGAACCGCGGTCGTGCCGGTGTTCACCCGTCCGCCGGCGCTGCTGGCCGCGGCGGCGGCGTCGGTCAGTCAGGTCGCAGGTCCCGATCGGTTCATCCTGGGGCTGGGTTCGTCATCGCCGGCCATCGTCGAGGACTGGTGCGGGATACCGTTCGAGCGTCCCGTGACCCGTGTCCGCGAGACCGTGGAAGCACTTCGGGTCATGTTCTCCGAACCGAAGGTCTCCTACTCGGGGGCCACGACCCGGGTGAGGAACTTTCGTCTCGGTGTGCCGCCGGCCGGTGAGGTGCCGCTGTGGATCGGTGCGCAACGTCCGGTCATGGCCGGGGTCGCCGGCGAGTTCGCGGATGGCGTGGCTTGTAACTTCATTCCCGCATCGGCAGTCCCGACCTTCAAGCAGACGGTCGCGGTCGGCGCCGCCCGCGCGGCGAAGACGACCTCGCTTCCTCTCGTCGTGAGACTGCAGACGATCGTGACGGACGATCGGGCGTCGGCGTTGGACACACTGCGAGCGTTGATGGGGCCCTACCTCGCGACCCCGACATACAACTCGTTTCTCGCGTCGTGCGGTTACGAAGCCGAGGCCGCGAAGATCAAGGCGGGCTGGGACGATCGCGACCGCGCAGGGTTGGCCGCCGGTGTCACCGATGAGCTGATCTCGGACCTCGCCATCGTCGGTGACGAGGCCGAATGCCGCGAGAAACTTGCGCGTTTCGTGGAGTCCGGCGTCGACATCCCCATGATTCACCCCGTCGCAAGAACGAAACGCGAGGCAGCTGCGATGCTCGAGGCGTTGCGCCCGCGCTGATTCATTGACGATCGAACGAGGATGACATCCCGCCCACCCCGGGTGTGATCACCTGCCCGGTCTTCCAGACCGAGATGGTCCCCATCTCGACCGGGGCATCGACGGACGGTCCTGCCCAGGCGAAGATGCCGTAGATCCCTGCAGTGGAATCGGGGGTGATCTCGTACTCGACAGACTTCTCGATGGTCTGTCCCGCAGGAACGTTCACCGTCTCCGGACCGACGATGGTTGCCCCTGTGCTGGTTCCCGGTACGGCGACGTTGACCCAGACCTGACCCGAGTACGCTGCGCCCGCAGGTGCGGTGACCATCAGCTTCGCGGTGACGCGGCCGCCGGCCTCGGTGAGTTTCACCGGGCTGTCGGTGGTGAGAGACACCCGCACGGGGAGCTTCGTGTCGGGCAGCGCGGGCCGGGTGGAGTTCGGAGAACCGTCACCGATCTCCGGCCAGCCGTTCGCCCACACGATCTTGTCGATCATGCCCTCGCGTCGTTGTGCGCCGCTGGGCAGCTTCAGGTCGGCACGCGGAACAGCATGATAGACAATCCAATCGGCTCCCGCGTCGTCGGTCACCACGGTGTTGTGGCCGGGGCCTGCCCACGCCTGGCTGCCCGCCAGCAGGAGTGCGCCGCCACCCTTGTTCAGGTCATCGCCCTTGCGATCGAGATACGGACCGGTTAGTGACTTGGACCGGCCGGCGAGGACTCGGTAGGCCGTGTCGGGACCGTTGCAGCAATGTCCCGCGGACACGAACAGGTAGTAGTAGCCCCCGCGGAAGACGACTTCGGGCGCTTCGAACCGGTCGTCGGCGATGGTCGTGACCGGGGCGCCGCTCGGGGCTGTTCCCTCGGCGTTGAGGGGTATCGCGTGTACGCCCTTGAAGTTTCCGACGAACATCGTCTTGGCGGTACCGTCGTCCCATAGATAGGGGTCGATGGTCCCGCTGACACCGACGTCTCTTGCGCAGAACACAGGATGGCCGAGGTCGGTCCACGGGCCCGTCGGTGATGCCGAAGTCGCAAGCCCGACACACGGATTCGTCGCGTCGTACAGCGAGTAATAGAGCGAGTACGTATCTGCGGATTTGCTGATGTGGGGTGCCCATGCCAGGTTGCCTGGCCGATGCCAGGAGGGGGCGTTCGGGAAGACGTCGCCGGTGTACCGCCAGTCGACGAGGTCGTACGAGGTGAAGACCGTCATGTTGTGAGCGCCTTGGCCGTCGCCCCAGTCGTCCGCCGTGGCATACATGTAGTACGTGCCGTCGTCGGCGCGAATCACGCTGGGATCTGCGGCGACAGGCCGGACGATGGACTCTGCGCCGGCGGTGGGCGCGGGTGCGAGGGCGACGGCGATCAGCGCCGCCAGCAATGGAACCAGGGTCAGACGCGCTCGCACCCTGGCCGAAGCCCCATACCCGTGCATGTTGCTCCTCGCCACCGCGCTGCCCATTTGGTCTAGGCAAACATATACACCTCAAGTAGAGGTTGACTGTTTGCCCACGCGCAGACACCCTGCCGTGATCAAAACGTGTGGCGATCGAGATCGCAGACTCGATCTCGAGTCAGGCGATCTGCAGGGATTCGATGATGTCGCGAGTTGCCGCCCGGCCCTCCGGGGTGGGGGTGAGGGGAAAGATGTGCAGACCTGACGGGCAGGTGTGCAACCGCACCTCGGATCCCGCCGCCGCGGCCAGCCCCTGAAAACGGATGGCGTCTGGGTAGAGCAGATCGTGTGTGCCGATGTGGAGATCTGTCGGGGCAAGGTTGCTCAGGTCACCGTAGATCGGCGAGACCGATGAGTGGGTGAGCATCGTGTTGGGCGCCCAGGCCCGGGCTGCCATGTCGAGTGTGATGCGGCTGAGCCAAGGGTCGCGACGTTCGACCGGGCCGATACGGGGATTACTCAAAGACAGGTCGAGCCAGGGGGAGATGAGTATCAGGCGATCGGGTGGGGGTAGCTGTAGTTTGGCGGCTGTCTGAGCCAGCGCCAGCGCCAGTCCGCCACCGGCTGAGTCGCCGACAAACGAGATCGGTTGTCCGGGGTTCTCTGCGATCACTCGCTGATAGACAGCGGTCAGGAACTCGTGAGCGTCGTGGTGGTCGTAGCGGGGGGCGAGGCCATAGATCGGCACTTCGACCTGTATGCCGGCGTCGGCGAGCTGGCTGATGAGCGTCCAATGGCCCGGCCCGATCTCGCTGACGTAGCCGCCGCCGTACAGATACAGCACGGTCGAGTCGGTTCTGGCGGTACGCGAGATCACCCGATAGGTGGGGAATCCGGCGATGAGGCGCCGGGTGACGATGTGTGTTTCCCGCAAGTCTGCCGGTGGGGTCGCTGCGACCTTGGCGCGGTTGATGTAGGCATGCACGCTCGCCGCGGTGTCCCCGCGGCGATACGTCTGGAACCGCAGCAACGCTGACAGTGCCTTCATCTGAATGCTCATCATTAGTGATGGTACGGACCGATTGTGTGCATGGTCCACGCGAATTCATGAGAATTGGCTGATGATGGAGCTGTGAGCCGGGCACGGCCGTTGGTCAGTGAGACAGTTTCAGACCGACGACCACGCCGACGATGACGAATATCAAGACGATCTTCAGAACAGATGCGGTTTCGCTGCCGGTGATCATCGCGTACGAGACTGTCAGCGCAGCACCGATCCCCACCCAAATCGCGTATGACGTCCCGGTGGGGAGGGTCCGCATCGCGTAGGCGAGCCCGAGCATCGAGATGACCAAACCGCCGACGAAGACGATGGTCGGTGTGAGCTTGCTGAAACCTTCGGATCGACCGAGGGCAGTGGCCCAGACGGCCTCGAAAACACCGGAGGCAACCAGTACCAGCCATGCCATGATGTACTCCTTCGCGGGAAGTACCGTCTTGTCGGCGTCCGGGTACGGTTTCGATCGTCCGGGGTGATCATCGTTGATCACAGTCGATGGTATCTGTCGCCTGGCGCGGTGGCGGGTGGGCGCAGCACCCGGATTCGGTGCGGGGCGGGCGAGGTGTCGCCGCAGTGCTAGGGGCGCAGCCCGTTGACCAGCACCCGGACGTAGCTGTCCAGGGATTCGCGGCCGGCCGCCCGGACTGCGAAGGCGGTACCGCAGATGAGGTGCCGGATGTCGTCGGCGTCGAGTTCGGCTGACACGATGCCTTCTCGGACGCCGCGCTCGAGCAGTTGTGACGTGAGCTCCCCGAGCTCTCCGATGATCGCCATCGTGTCGGTGCAGGCGCAGGTCTCGGACGCCAGCACCGCGCTCAGGCCGGCGTCGTCGAGCTGGAGTTCGATCTCGGCGACGATCAGGCGGTGTAGCGCACCCGCGGTATCCGGGTCGTGTGTGAGGTCGCGTGCCTCGACGACCAGCTTGTCGAACGAGTCCACGGCGAGCGCCTCGAGCAGCACCTGTCGGGAAGGAAAGTGGCGATAGGCGGTGCCGACGCCGACGCAGGCCTCTTTCGCCAGCGCGTTCATCGCGAGGGTGTCGTCGCCGGCCGCGAGGCTACGACGCGCCACCGTGAGCAACGCGTCGCGGTTCCGGACAGCGTCCGACCTCAGCCCCGCCGGGCTCCGCGCATGCAAGCTGTCGTCCACACCGCGAGTATACCGGAACGTTCATCGACTCGGATGATCTATCCACTTCTGCTACTGTTTGGTCAACCGGATTTGCTATCCGATTCGACAGACCGAGGAGAAGCGATGAGCGACAACTACTTCCACTGGACGCGTGCCGACATGCCGTCCCAGGTCGGCCGCCGGATCATCGTCACCGGTGCCAGCAGCGGTCTCGGTGCCATCGCGGCTCGCGAGCTGGCCGGCGCCGGCGCCCATGTGATCCTCGCGGTCCGTGACCTCGAAAAAGGCGATCGTGTCGCGACCAGCATCCGGGCGGGCAGCCCGGGAGCGGTATGCCGTGTCGAGCACCTCGACCTGGCTGAACTGTCGTCGGTTCGAGCATTCGCCGATCGAATGCTCGCCGCCGGTGAGCCAGTCGACGTCCTGCTCCTCAACGCCGGCGTCAGTAATCAGCCCTACTCGTTCACCGGCGACGGCATCGAGAAGACGTTCGCCACCAACATCGTCGGACACTTCGCACTTACCAACCTGTTGCTCCCGCTGCTCGAGATGGGCGGAGATCCCCGCGTGGTCAGCGTGGGATCCAACCTGTATCGCCGCTTCCGCGCCGACCTCGCATTCGACGACCTCGCGTTCGGTGATTACTACTCACCGCAGGGGTCCTATGTCCGATCGAAGGTCGCCACGGTGTTGTTCGCCGCCGAGCTCGAGCGACGCCTACGGTCCGTGGAGTCGCCGGTGCGCAGTCTCATCGCCCACCCGGGGATGAGCACAACGCCGATGCACGACAATGTCACCGGGTTCGTCCAGAAGTCGGTGATGGGTCTCGCGCATGCTCTGATCTCGCGGGATGCAGAAGAGGGTGTACTGCCGCTGCTGTTCGCCGCGACCAGTGAGCAGGCACCCTCGATGCGTTTCCTCGGTTGGCACACGCGCCGGTCCGACAAGCGACTGTGGAGCGATGAGTTCGTCGGGCGCGGCGCGGACGAGGATCTCGCCCGGGAGCTGTGGAAGACGCTCGACAGTGTCACCGCAGAAGACCTCGGCGTATTCGAGCGGGACTCCGCCTGAATTTCGGCACCCGATCGTGACCAGACGCCAAGGCGAACACGGTTACGATCAGCCGCGTGCGACTATCCACATCAGCCCCATTGGCAACTTTGGTAACAGTTGGGTGTGTGGCTGCCGTAGTTGCCTGCACGTCCGATGCGACCGCTGACCAGCAGCACCCCCAGACGTCGTGCCAGAGCGTGCTGCATGTCGGTGACTCGCTGTCGCTGGGCATCACGGACGAGGCGGACAGCCCGGGCGCCGACGTCGCACAGCAGTACGAGGCCGCCGGCGTGACGACCTCGTTCTTCGACGTCGCGGGCGGACGATCGAGTGTCGAAACAGTGGACGACAAGCCGAACGCCGTCTCTGCCGCGCAAGAACTGAGTCGCACGCACCCCGCTGCGGGCCGGTGCTGGGTGCTGCAGATCGGCACCAATGACGCTGCCAACATCTCCGCCGGGTCTCAGATCGACGCGACCGCTCGCATCGACCAACTGATGCAGGTGGTCGGCGGCGAACCGGTGCTGTGGCCGAATCTCAAGACGCTCGCATCTGCGCCGACGCACTACGAGCCGGAAAAGATGGTCGCGTACAACGGTGCCCTCATGGAGGCCTGCACGCGGTATCCGAACCTGCGGATCTACGACGCCGCAGCGGATCTTCCAGACACCGCGTTCGTCGACGGAATCCATCACACGGGCGCGGGTTCGGAAGTGTTCGCCGGCGGTATCGCAGGCGCTCTTGCCTCCGCCTACCCGGCAGCCTCTGACCCCGCACCCGGATGCATGGTGGGGCCGGCAGTTCCCAGCTCCTCACCGGAGGGTTCGCCGGGCCCGATTGCCGCACCTCTCCCCGGCAACGGCCAGATCTGCTTCGCCCCGATCGTAGATTTTTGTTTACCGACAACAGCTTTCGGTTCGTCTTCCGCGACCGACCGGTGACATCGCGCGGCTGATGTAGCGTAATCGGACGATACTGCCGGTGCTCTCGCCGGGATAGGCTGGCCACCTGTCCGCCCTCCTGGGCGGCCTCGGGGCGGGGTAGAACATGTGATTCCCACAGATGGTGGGTGGCTGCACACCTTGTGACCGACGCGATCTGAAGAGTCGATCAAAGGAACCGTCAGTACGACATGCCACGTCCAGTTGAGACCGACGCGACCTACTTGCCCGCCCTCGACGGAATCCGCGCGTTCGCAGTCGCGTTCGTCGTGCTCTACCACCTCGGAATCCCCGGTTTCACCGGTGGATTGCTCGGGGTCGGGGTCTTCTTCACCCTGTCGGGTTACCTGATCACCTCGATCCTGATCTCCGGTAAAGAGAAGTCCGGCAAGTGGCACCTCGGCACCTTCTGGATCAAACGCTTGCGCCGGCTGGTGCCTGCCGTCGTACTGGTGCTGGCGGCCACGCTCGCCGCCGCCGCGATTGCCCAACCCGGCCGGATCGGCGAATACGCCTGGCAGGCCTTGAGCTCGCTCGGCTATGTCAACAACTGGCACAACATCTTTGCCGAGACCTCCTACTTCGATCGCTTCGGCCCACCGAGTCCGCTCGGTCACATGTGGTCGCTGTCGATCGAGGAACAGTTCTATCTCATCTGGCCACTGGTGCTCGCGGCGGTGTTCTTCGTCGTGCGGCGGCGCGTGTTGATCACCCTGGCGACCGTCGCGCTCGCGCTCCTCTCGTTCTATCTCCTCTACGACCTCTCGGTGGCGGGCTTCGACAACACGCGCGCATATGAGGGAACCGATACGCGCGCGGGTGGACTACTGGTGGGCGCCGCGGTCGCGATGTGGTGGCCCGCCCGCTCGACGACCGTGTCGCACAACGGCAGATGCGGCCTCGATGTCGCGGCGTTGGTGGGTCTGGTCACAGTCACGGTGCTGGTGACGACGATGCCTGATGGCGGAGCCGGCCTGTACACCTACGGAATTGCGCTGCTCAGCATCGCCACGGCAGCAGTGCTGATCGCCGCCGTCGTCCCGGCGACGCTCGTAGCGACGGTGCTCGGTCTGGCACCGCTCCGCTGGATCGGGGAACGGTCGTACGGGATCTATCTCTGGCACATGCCGCTGATCGCGTTCACGCCGATGGCCTTTCGGGCCTACTCGCGTCCCATCAGTTCTGTGGTGATCATCGTCGCGACGGTGGTCCTCGCCGCGCTGTCGTGGCGGTTCGTCGAGAATCCGATCCGTACCCACGGATTCGCAGGGGCATGGCGTCTCGGCGTCGAGCGCGAACGCCCACTCATCGCTTCGCTGGTCGACAAAATCATCGCAGCACTCGAGAGGCTGAGAGCGCCCCGCGTTCGTCGGCAGAGGTGGTCCATCGTGGGAAGCTGCGCGCTGGTGCTGACGCTCGCCGCCGGGGCGATGGTCGGGTTGAGTGGGCTGAACACCGACACCGCCTTCGTGAACGCGCTTCCCGGCTCCGGTCCGGCGACGACGTCGATGAACGCGCTGCCCGTCGACCCGGTATCGACTGTTCCCGAGAAGGTTTCAACCGGGCCGACCGTACCCATCGGGCAACGCCGCACCGAGTGCGCCACGGTCATCCACGTGGGCGACTCCACCTCGGTGGGGATGATCAGCGAGGAGACCCTGCCCAATCCGATCACCAGGGTGCCGGCGCAGTACGAGCGCGTTGGCGCGAGGACGGTCATCACCGACATCTCGGGCGCGAGGTCGAGTCTGGAAGAGGTCGCCGGAGAGCCCAATGCCGTCGATGCCATCAAGGGGCACATCGCCAGAGGCGAGTCCGGCTGCTGGGTGATGGCGATGGGTATCAACGACACCGCCAATGTCGTGGTCGGCGGCCTGGGTCCGGTGGACATGAGAATCGATCGGCTGCTGAAGCCCCTCGGCGACCAGCCCGTGCTGTGGCCGACGGTGCGCACGACCGAACTCAACGCCAACCCGGCGTACGACAACGGCGAGATGGAGAAGTTCAACCTCGCACTGCTGCGGGCCTGCGAGCGATATCCGAATCTGCGGCTTTACGACTGGGCGGCCGAAACCGATCCGGCGTGGTTCACCGACGGGATCCACTACACCGCGGCCGGTTATACCGAGCGGGGCCGCCGGTTCGCGACAGCATTGGCCACCGCCTTCCCGGCGACCGATCATGAACCCGCGGGTTGCGTGGTCAGGGCGGACACCTGATCCACGAGCGGATCGGTCAGCTCAGCGGTACAGATGTCGGTGAGCAGGCCATCAACCACCGCTGATGCAGTGCATGGAATCTATCGACGCGGTTGTCGGTTGGACGATGGCATGAGTACTCCCGCCCTCTTCGAACCCATCACCCTGCGCGACCTGACCATTGCGAATCGAGTCTGGTTGGCGCCGATGTGCCAGTACAGCTGCTTCGCCGAAGACGGCGTACCCACCGACTGGCACCTGGTCCATCTCGGCTCGCACGCCACCGGCGGCTTCGGGCTCATCTTGACGGAGGCCGCTGCAGTGGTCCCGGAGGGTCGGATCAGTCCGCAGGACGCCGGTATCTGGAACGAGGAGCAGACGATCGCCTGGAAGCGCATCGTGGACTTCGTACACGCCCAGGACTCGGCAATCGGCGTTCAACTGGCGCACGCAGGCCGCAAGGCGTCGACCTACTCACCCTTCGCAGACAAGGATGGCTCCCTGCCTGCAGCAGAGGGAGGCTGGGCGACCAGCGCCCCGTCGCCGATCGCATTCGAGGGCTACGACGTCCCTACTGCGCTGAGCGTCACAGAGATCGCCGGCCTCGTCGGTGCGTTCGCTGATGCCGCTCGCCGCGCGGACGACGCCGGATTCGACGTCGTCGAGATCCACGCTGCCCACGGCTACCTGCTGCACGAGTTCCTCTCGCCGCTGTCCAATCAGCGTGATGACCAGTACGGCGGAGATTTCGCGGGCCGAACCCGTTTCCTGGTCGAGGTCGTCGACGCTGTCCGAGCGGTATGGCCAGAGGGCAAACCCCTGTTCGTACGTTTCTCGGCAACGGACTGGGCCGACGGTGGGTGGACCGCCCAGGAGAGCGCAGAGTTGGCGTCGACGCTGGCACCACACGGAGTCGACCTCATTGACGCGTCGACAGGCGGCAACGTACTCGCAGAGATCCCGGTCGGCCCCGGATACCAGGTGGAGTTCGCGCAGAGCATCCGCGAGCAGTCGGGGGTCCCCACCGCAGCAGTGGGTCTGATCACCGAGCCCGGGCAGGCCGAGAAGATCCTCACCTCCGAAGCCGCCGACGCGATCCTGCTCGCGCGTGCAGCTCTCCGAGAGCCGGCCTGGCCGCTGCGGGCCGCGCACGAACTCGGGGTCAGCCGAAACGACGCTCCCTATCGCCCGCAATATGTTCGCGGTGCGTGGCGGGATAGATGATCTGCCTCTACTGGGGCAGCTCGACGTAGATGCGGGTCCACGGTTGGTCGTCGATCAGCTCCCAGCGGTGGCCGCCGCCGACGGTGTCGTGGGCGAGGAGCACGTCGCCCGGGGTCACGACGAACTCGTCGCCACCCCGAGTGGTGAAACGCAGGGTGCCGGTGAGCGTGATCACGTACTGACGGTGCGGGGCAGTGTGCCACTCGTATGTTCCGCCCGCGGGGGTGACGGTGGCGTGGACGCGCAACGCGTCTTGGATGGGTATGTCGAATTCGCGTTCGGCGTAGTGACTTTCGCCGTCCTCGCCGGTCCATAGTTCGATCAGTCGACTCACGTGTTTGTCCCGCTCCCTCGGTTGCCGATGCGCAGGCCCACACTAACGGCGGCGCCGCGGCCGGTTGCACAATCGTCAAATGTCGCGACAATCGAATTGACGGCCGGGCCGCCGCGGACGAGGGGTCGATGGGATGCGCAGTAGAAGACACATGGGGCACAGCAAGCGTGCCGCACCGGCGGGTGCGCTCAGCAGACCAGTCGATCGCTACGAAATCCGGCTCCGCAGATGGCTGATCCTGATCGTTGCACTCGCCGCCGCCATCCCGGTGCTGGCCGGGGTGATGGTCTGGAAAGCTGCTGATCCGGCGGGTTCGCCCATGATGATCTCCCAGGCCCGGGCAGTGGTCGACACGCCCGCCCCACCGATCACGGCACAGACCATGGGCGCACCGTTGGTGTCGGTGCAAGCGCACTGGGAGTGGAACGGCCGCCGGCACGATGGCGTGATCGCGGTCCCCACGGGCACGGCGGCGGGAGCGGGCATAACCATCAACGTCGACGAAAACGGTGACTGGGCCGGCGAGGTGTCGGCCGCCGAGAAGCGGATGTACGGCACGACGGCGGCCGTGGTGCTCTCGGTGTTCTTGACGATGCTGCTGATCGCAGTCGCACGCGAGCGCTCTCGGCAACTACTCGAGCGTCGCCAAGAGCACTACTGGACCGAGAGTCTGCGCCGCTTCTTCGCCACCCTGCCCGACTGAAACTTCGCTCGACCGCACGCCGGCCCTGGGATTCAGCAGCAACGCCCCTGCGGATTCGCGTCCTGGTTCCGGTAGCGCATCCGCCAGTAGTCGCTCTCGCTCAGCGGTAGGACGTCGGGGTGCTGTGCCGACTGGTGCATCACGTACCGCCGGTAGTGGTTGTCGCCCATGACGGAACCGACATACCAGCGGAGCGCGCCGGCTCCACGCCGCAGGGTCTCGATCAGTGGGACGTCCTTTCCGGTCTGCCGATCTTCTCCCATTCCTTCTCCACCTCCTTCTCGGTACTGGTCGCGATCAGGCCGCTCGGCGCGAAGATCTTCGACTCCACCGGTTCGTCCTCGGTGGTCGGAAGCCCGCCTTTGCGAATGGCCTTGACGCACACGACCGCGGCCGCGGCCGCAACGATGAGCACGAGAACCGCGAAGACGATCGACAGCGTTCCCTGGATGAACGTGTTGCGGATCACCGCATCGATCGCGTCCGGGGTCGAGGCCGTCTTGAACTCGCCGAGCCCCTGATCCTTGGCGTTCTTGAAGTCGCTGTGCTGCTGCCAGTAACCGATCGCGGGATTGTTCGAGAAGATCTTCTGATAGGACGCGGTCATGGTCACCGTCAGATCCCAGGCCAGCGGGATACCGGGTATCCACGCCCACTTGAGGAGGCCGCGTTTGAGTACGACCACCAGGATCAGGGTCAGCGCGATGGCGGCCAGCAGCTGATTGGCGATACCGAAGAGCGGGAACAGCGTGTTGATGCCACCGAGCGGGTCGGTGACACCCATGAGCAGGATGGAACCCCACAGGCCGACGACGATGAGCGTGCACAGCCAGGCACCGGGCTTCCACGACGGATCCTTGAAGCGCTTGCCGCCCTTCACATTGCTCAGTCCGTCCGAGAGCATGAACCGCGCCACACGGGTACCGGCGTCGACCGTGGTCAGGATGAACAGCGCCTCGAACATGATCGCGAAGTGGTACCAGAACGATCGGAGGGATTCGCCGCCGAACGCACTCTGCATGGTGTCGGCCATACCCATCGCCAGCGTCGGAGCGCCACCCGTCTTGGAGATGATCGATTCCTCGCCGACGGCCTTGGCGGCGGCGTCGAGCGATGCCGCGGTCGTCGGGTCACCCGACAGGTTGAGCTTGGTGTTGACGTACTCGGCGGCGCCTTCGGCTGTTCCGCCGGTGACGCCCTTGGGTGCGTTCATAGCGAAGTACAGGTGCTGGTTGAGGATGCATGCGGTGATCAGCGCCATGATCGCGACAAACGATTCAGTGAGCATGCCGCCGTAGCCGATGATGCGGGCCTGACTCTCTTTCTCCATAAGCTTCGGCGTGGTGCCGGAGGCGATCAGCGCGTGGAAGCCCGAGAGCGCGCCGCAGGCGATTGTGATGAACAGGAACGGGAACAGCGAACCGGCGAAGGCGGGGCCCTGACCGTTGTGCGCGAACTCGCTGACCGCGGGTGCCTGCATCACGGGCCGGGCGATCACGATACCCAGGGCGAGAAGCGCGATGGTCCCGACCTTCATGAAGGTCGACAAGTAGTCGCGCGGAGCCAGCAGCAACCACACAGGTAGCACTGCGGCAGCGAAACCGTAGATGATGATCGCCCAGCTCAGGAAGACGGGGGACAGGCTGAACCAGTCGGAGCCCCAGCTCGATTCGCCGACGTACCGCCCCATGACGATGGCGAGCATCAGCAGCGCGAATCCGATCAGCGACACCTCGGAGACCTTGCCGGGTCGGAGGAACCGCAGATAGACGCCCATGAAGAGCGCGATCGGGATGGTCATCGCCAGGGAGAAGACGCCCCAGGGGCTTTCAGCCAGGGCGTTGACCACGACGAGTCCGAGGACGGCGATGAGAATGATCATGATGACGAACACCGCGATGAGTGCGGCGAACCCGCCGACGTCTCCGAGTTCGTCGCGCGCCATTTGCCCGAGGCTGCGGCCGCGACGTCGCGTGGAGATGGTGAGCACCAGATAGTCCTGGACACATCCGGCGAACACGGCGCCGATGATGATCCAGATCGTTCCCGGCAGGTATCCCATCTGCGCGGCGAGTACCGGACCGACCAGGGGGCCTGCGCCGGCGATCGCGGCGAAGTGGTGCCCGAAGAGCACGCGGCGGTCGGTCGGCATGTAGTCCTGCGAGTTGTCGAGGACCTCGGCCGGGGTGGCCTGATCGTCACGGGGCTTGACGATCTTCATCTCGATCAGCCGCGCGTAGAAGCGGTAGCCGATCACGTAGGTACACAGCGCAGCGATCACGAACCAGATCGCGTTGACGGTCTCACCGCGGACGAAGGCGATGATGGCCCAGGCGATGGCGCCGATGACCGCGATGACAGCGAACATGATGCGCTTGCCGACGGTCATCGGGCTGCGATCGATGATCGCGACGGGGGGAAGATCGGGGTCGGTTTTGATCAGATCGATGTGTGGATCCGAGTCGCGTTCCTTGGTAACGGTCACCATGGCTCCTGTGCATTGTGGGCGGTAGGAGGACTTGTCGTCCGGGCTGCTGCCGTCGTGGCGTGTGTAAACCAGTGTGGCGCGCGTCACTCTACGCCCGACCCCGATCGGAGATATCTACCTCCTTTCGTTAGCAAAGGTTTGGTGTGGGGTAGCCAGCCACAGGCCGCTGACCACGCCGGGGAAGCCGGGCAGGCCGGATGCTGCGACCGTCACGATGACCGGGAGGGCGGCCAGCACGCTCACGACCCCGATCCAGCGGGAAGACCAAGAACTCACCGAAGGCCATCCTGGCGATCGCACCCGCGGCGACCGTCACGCCGAGATAATTGATGAACGGCCCGGAGTCGTTGAGGACGTAGAGCACGTACAGGCCGGCCTTGTCGAACGTCTCGTCCTCATTGCCGCCGTCTCACTGCGCGAGGGCGCGAGGTCCTCGAGATGATGGCCCGTGGCCTGGGCACGCCAGTATCGCCCGGCGCTTGTTCCTGTCGGCGAAGACTGTCCGCAACCGGGTCAGTGAGATCCTGGCCAAATTGCGGGCCCGGACCCGCGTCGAAGCCGTGGCCCGGGCCCGTGATGCCGGCATCGGTGGCGGAGACGCCTGAGCCCTCCGCCGACTGTGCCGATAACCGCGTCGATCGTGCCTTTCCGACCGTCGATCGTGCCTTTGCGATTCATGCAGCAGCGCAACCAATTACCCGTGCAAACAACTGGTCGCTCTGTCAGGGGTCGCTGGTAGCCTTCAATCGAAGACACTGTGTCCGAGTCGAGTTGGTCCGTGGTGACTTGGAATCCATTGACTACCAGTGCTATTAGTTCGTTCAGACTACTTGCGAACACCTGTTCGAACGGTTAGATTGGTGTTAGTCGATCGACCTGGGGAGGGTTCGATGAACATCCGCGCCACTACTGAAGACATGATCGGTCTGGTGGTATCAGACGATCCCGGTGACCTGGCTTCACTGACGAAAGACCTGATCACCCTGCGCAATGCGACCGAGTCGCAGCTGTCGGTCTGTGCGGCGATGATCGACCGGCTCGGGTTCGCGAAGAAAGCCGGCACCACACCGTCGAAGTGGCTGCAAGACAACGGCGCCGCCCCAGCACCAGCATCGCGCTGGCTACGTATCGGCGCCGGCGTCGCGAAGCTCGATCGCACCGCCGGGTACTTCCGGGATGGATTCCTCTCCACCGAGCATGTCGACGCCGTGGTCAAAGGGATCAAGCAGATCAACGACAGGTCGGACGTCGGGATCACCGACGAGGAACGAGTCGTCTTCGAAGGAAAATTGTTGAGTCACGCCATCTCCGGAGCGCGACCCACCGAGATCGAGAAGATCGCCCAAGGTCTGGGAAACCAGGTCGCCCACGACACCGGCGGACCCACCCCGGCTGAGGATCCCTCACTCAACAAACTCGACTACGCGTTCAGTGAGGGACGGTTGGTGGGTCGGTTCGATGTGGATGCGCAGATCGGGGAGAAGTTGCACGCCGCGCTGGACCTGTGGAGCCGGCCACGCCCAGAGCCCGATGGATCTGATGATGCCCGCAGTGACACCCAGCGCCGCGCTGACGCGTTGCATCAGTTGCTCGATTGCGGCGGTGGCGGCGGCGATGGATTCGTGTCGGCGCCGCGGACCGAGGTGAACGTATCCGTACCCGCCGACCACCCCGACCGGGCGACGCTGGAGTGGATGGGACCGATCACCGAGCACCTCGCGAAATTGCTGGCGTGCGATTCCTCGATGGCATCGGTCATCCTCGACCAGCACGGGGTGCCGATCGACGTCGGACCTTCGAAACGCCTGTTCACCGGCGCTGTCCGCAAAGCGATCATCATCCGCGACCAATGCTGTGTTAAATGCGGCGGATCAGCGTCCTGGTCTGATTGCCACCACATCATCTACTGGTCCGACGGTGGCACCACAACATTGGGCAATGGCTGCCTACTGTGCCGGACCTGCCACCGCGCAATCCACAACACCGGATGGGAGATCAGTATGGGGTCCGATGGGCATCCGTGGCTGATTCCGCCGGCCGATATCGACCCGCAACGAAGACCCTTACCCGCCTACAACAGGCGAACCATGACACTCGCAGCCTGATCTACTTTCTGACAGCAACTCTCAGACCGCTCGACCCCCCGCGTACCCGAGAACGCTTCGGGACCGCGCACGCAGATTGACAATTCCACAGTGTGAAACGCAAGGTGCTGCCGCCCGGATGGGCCGGGCGGCAGCACCAC
>NZ_MJEI01000052.1 GCF_002095395.1 Williamsia sp. 1135 | reverse complement strand
TCCGAGGGTGGTCAGTTCAAGGCTTTGACCCCCTGTCCGTGCAGGGCTTGTGCGAGGCGGACTGAGTCTCCGCTGGTCTGGCAGAGGTGTGCGTGGTGGAGCAGTCGGTCCACGGTGGCGGTCGCCAACGTTTTGGGCATCAACTCATCGAACCCGCTGGGATGCAGGTTCGACGAGACCGCGACCGATCGGCGTTCGTAGGCTGCTTCCACGATCCGGTAGAGCCCCTCGGCAGCGTCGGCGCCGACCGGGAGGAGCCCGACGTCATCGACAATGATGAGCTCGGCGCGGACGATCTTGGCGACGGCTTTGCCCAAAGAATCATCAGCACGATGGGCACGTACGAGTACCCCGAGCTGTTCGAGGGTGAACCAAGCCACCGGCATACCTGCTTCAATAACATTGTGTCCCAATGCTTCGAGGAAAAATGTCTTCCCCGTCCCAGCTGGCCCGCACACGACCAGGTTCTCCCGCCGCCCCACCCATTCCAGGGTGCGCAGCGCGTGCTGGGTGGGCAGTGGGATCGAGGAGGCATTCTCGTCCCACACATCGAAGGTTTTGCCGGTCGGAAACCGTGCGGCTTTGCGGCGGGTGGTGAGCATCGACCGGGCTCGACCAGCGGCTTCTTCAGTCAGCAACGCTTTGATGACCTCGGCCGGATCCCAGCGTTGTGAGCGGGCGGTGGCCAACACGTCGCCGGCGACCGCCCGTGCGTGGGGAAGCCGCAGTTGGCGCATCAACTGCTCCACCTCGGCCGGCAGCGTCGGGGTACTCATGCGATGTCCTCGTCGTTTACGTGAGAATTGTTGAGGCCGAACGAGTTCCATCCGGTTGTTCCTTGAGCCAAGGAGGTGTCTTCGGAGGCTTGGTGGCGAGTCGGGTCCATTCCTTTGCTGGCGAGGATCGAGTCGAGGTCGCCGGTGGCGAACCGGCCGTGCACCGCGGCGTGACCCAATGCCCAATCCACATCCGGGCGGCTACTCAGGGTCGAAAGGTCCACGGCGTGGGTCATCTTCTGAAAGATCCGTTCGGTCCCGACGGCGGCGGCTTCTTTGAGCCACACCACCGCGCCCTCTCCGATCGCCAGGAAAGCGTGCTCAGCAGCGCTACGAGCGCGGATCCGGTAGTCACCGGGGATCTTGCCGGGCTGATCCGGGAAGTGGGCGTCATCGATTGCGGGGGTGCCGCGGGTGGTGCGGCGGTGCCGGGCCACTTCGACCGGGCCACCGCCGTCGAGGGCGCAGATGATGACCTCATCGGTACCCGGGTGGTGGCGCACCCACACACTGTGTCCCAATAATGTTGACGGGATGGAATATTGGCCGTGCTCGAAAGTGATCATCGGAGTGTTGTCCGGTACTTTGCGGGTCACCCCCAGGCCCGCGGTGTGCGGCAGATCGGGCACCGCATGGAGCTGGGTGCGTTCGATCTCGAGCATCTCGGCCGGTACCCGGCCGGTGGCCCTGTGGACCCGGTTGTTGACAAGCGTCATGAACTCGCCGCACGCGGTCTCGACGTCGACGAAACTCGCGTACTCGCCTAGCAGGTTCGTCTCGGTCGGCACGATGTCGGCTTTAGCGAGTTTGACGGCGTTCTCCACCCCGCCTTTGGAGGCCGGGTCGGCCGGCTCACACGTCAGGACGGAGATGCCGTAGTAGCGGCCGAAGGTCACCGCATGACGGTTGCGGACCGGAACCCCCGCCACGTGCCCGGTCGTGACCGTTTTCTCGTTGTCGGTCAGCAGGTACGTCGGAGCGCCGCCGACGATGCGAAATACACGGTCGAGGCCGGCGAACACGCTCGGCCCGGTCCGGTCGTGCAGGGCGATGACGATCCGAAAGCGGCACCACGCCAACCACGCGACCAGCAGCACCACCTTTCGGCCGTTCACGATCGGGCCGTCACCGAAGTCGTACTGCAGCCACAATCCGGGTTCGGTGACCCACGGTCGGTGCACTCGCGTATTGCCCAGGCGCCATTGAGCTTTGATCTCCGCCAGTGCCCGGCGGGTGGTGCGTTCGTTGCCGGTGTACCCCAACGCGGCCAAGCGTTCGTGGGCTTTGTCGCCGCGGATCTTGCCGTGCGAATCCTGCACCCACTTCTCCAGGTTCGGGGTGAAGTCGTCGATCAGTCGGGCCCGGCGAACCTGCGGCGGCAGGCCGGCATCGCGGTCCTCGACCGCCTTCTTGACCGTGTGATGCGAGCACCCGCAAAGTTCGGCTGCCGCGCGATACGACCCAGTCAGATCGTAGGCATTGAGTATTTCCATGAGTTCTCCGTCAGACTTCAATGTGGTCTCTCCCGGGTGATTCGAATCGACTAGGCATCGACATCGAACCTCGGGAGAGGCCCCCACGGCGCAGACGCGCCGCACTGGGATCAACAGGACTGGGCAGATTCATGGCCGGCAACGGGCACATTCGTGCCCGCCAGTGAGCAGTTCTTATTGGCCGTCAGTGGGCACTTTCATGTCCGCCTACGGGCAGTTTTTCATGTCCGCCGACAGAGCTTCGCCCACGTCGCCAAGCTCGCGGCACCGACTCGCTTGCCAAGCATGAGGCAGACCCTCAGAAGAGACGCAACCGGAACGTCGTCGTCGAGAACCTTCGTCCGAAGTGCCTTCATCAACTCGTCTTCATCGCGCACCGAGTCACCATACGGGCTCGGTCGCCGTTTGGTGGAAAATCAGTAGACGCGAGCGGGCCCGAAGAGCCGTACCTGACCTGCTCAGATCCGATTTCGCACGTAGGTTTCAGGGCCCGCGTAAAAAAGACCTGACCCTCGACCGAAGGGGTCAGGTGTTGGGGGGTCGAATGATCAGACCCGGGTGCCACAGCGAAGATCCCCGCCACGGTAGGAGCGTGACGGGGACCTTATGTGCGCTGGCACGGCACCTGTCGGTCGGGTGTGAAAGCACCCGTGGTGACCGTCTCGCCGTGCCATCCATTCCCTGGTCGGCGACGAACGTAGCCGGGGGTGAGGTTGACGCAGGTCTTGTTAGAGCAATGCGATCTCGGCGAGTGCGCCGGAGCCCGCACCGGTGACTGCGATACCGACGACTGCGCCAGTTGTGGCGGTAGTGACCTTGCCGTCGGCAGAGACTTGAACATCGACACCTGCACTTATTGATGCGGAGGTCTGTACGCGGACGATGCCGCCGCGTGCCACGGTGAGCGGCTCACCGCTGACTGCGTCATGGGTCGCTACTCCGAGGGGCCGTACGCCGGCCGCGCCGTGAGCGACGGCGATGTTGCCGCCCGATCGGTTGGCACTGACTGCGACAAACCGGTGGGCGGCGATGGTGCCGGTGGCTACTGCGGTGACGTCTTGGCCTGGTGCGTAGACGCGAGTGGGTGTTGGCATGATGCGGTCTCCTTCAGAGCTTCCAGGTGGTGGGGTCGAACGAGGGTGTGGGGTCGAGGACAGGCTCGAGCTTGGCCATGATCTGCGCGGTCGATGCGTTGGCTCTGACGTTGCGGATCCACTTGCGGCGGTTGCGGGGACTGATCCGTCCTTCTGCGATGGCCTTCTCGACCAGCTCCTCGGCGTTCGCCATCAGGCGGTCCCGATGCCGGTGATCTTGCGGACTGCGCCGGGCTTGTTGACAGCGAACGCGGGGACGGCGAACGACTGGAACCAGGTGGATCGGGTGGCGCGCTCGTCATACTTTTCGGTTGTGAGTGCACGCTCGAATCCGATCTTCCCTGCCTTGCCCTTCTCGACCATGTACGCGGTGCCGCGCGGTACAAGGGTGGAAGTCTTGACGGTGTCGATGCCGGCGGCCTTGAGTACGCCTTCGAGGGATTCGCCGTAGATCGAAGTCAGTTCGAACTCCTGCCACGGGTTCAGCAGCAAGCCGTTGAGCTTGCCGACACCCAGGTCGTCGAGCCGGGTGAGGAGGTTGGCCTGAGCGAAGTCGCGGGGCGGTCGCTGCTGGTTGGGGGTCAGGTCTGCTTCGGGTCCGACTGTGATGACGTCAGCCCACTCTGTTGCTGCGGTGACTCCTGCGATCGAGTGCTTGGTCAGTGCTGCGTCAATGGCTGCGATGGCGCGTTCGTCGATCTTGCGGGCCAGGGTGTTGCCTGCCTGAGTCATTTTGGTGGAGAGGGCGAGCCGGTCGTTGCGGTCCTGCTCTTCGTCGAGGAGCTGAAACTTTGAGCCGTAGTCGGCGACGACTGCGAGGTCGGTGGTCAGGTCACCGGATACGACGGGGTACTCGGCGCCGGGTGCGCGGAGCTCGACGTCACCGCTCTGGAAGTTGCCACCCTTGAGCAGCACCGTGAAGTTGATGCCGCCACCTTCGACTTTGCCGGGGCCGGTGGAGAAGAACAGGTCGGCGACGAGCTGATCGGCGGCGACCTTCGCGACGACGTCGTTGATCTTGGAGGGGTAGTTGACCATCTGGCTGACGGTCAGTTGGTTGTTAACCAGGCTGGGCACCAATGGGTTCGCCATCAGGTCTCCTTGTCTCAGAGTTTGCCGGCTGCCCGGCGGGCGGCGCGGTGTGCTGCGACTTCGTCTGTCGGAATGAACCATCGCCCTGACGAGAATGTCGCGGCGATCCGGTGGGTCCGAATCAGGTACCGCACTCCTGCGTTGCTCAGCCCGAGTTGCTGGGCTGCGGTGCTGACGTCGAACATCGAATCTGGTTGTGACATTAGAAGATCGACCACATCAAACTCATCCATCCTCACGGAGTCGTGAGTACCGCTGTGAGTCAGTAGGTTTCGGCGTATCTCCTCGAGACGAGGTGATAGTCGAGCGCCCTGGCGGTCGGCGAGTTTGGCCAATTCGTCGAGGGCGACGACGAGATCCTTGGCGACCTGCTCGCTGACCAGGACACCGGAAGCCGGGGCGATCTCCTCAGTCATCTGTGAGCCCGCGTTCGGCGATCTCCATCAGCAGACCGCCGATGCGTTGTTCGGCGTCGTCGGTGGCGATGAGCGCGGTGAGGCCGGCCAGCTGGTAGATCAACTCGACAGGTCGGGCGTTGTCGACTGTGGCCTCGAGGATCGCGACCATGCCGTCGTTGTCTTTGCGGATCGCGGCGAGGATGAGCGCAGCGGCATTCCGGAGGTCCTCGGGTGTCGGTGCGAGGTCGGTGTACTCGACGTCGTCAGGCATTGTCGGTCTCCACTTCTGGTACGGGCTCGGCTTTTCGGCGTGCTGCTGCTCGGGCTTTGGCGCGGTGAGTGGGCCATCGGTCACCGCTTACAGGTGGTTGGCCGGGGCCGCTCTTCTTCTTCATGTCGGCGAGTTTCTTGGCGATGGGATCGAATTTCAGTGCTGTGGTGTTCATTGCTATCGGGTCCTTTCGGTGGCGTCGACGAGTTGGTTGGCGAGGTCGAGGGCTTCTGCGATCGTCATGGCGAAGTGGTCGCCGCCGAGACGTAGACGGATGGGGCGTGCATCAGAGTCGGCGCGGAGGGTGACATGAGCGCGGACTGATGCGACGCAGCGCCTCACCGGACGGTCACCGCCTGAGGTGGTACCGCGAGCCGAGTGTCGATGAGCGCTGGTGTTTGTGTCATAGCTCGTCTCTCAGAGCCTCGGCGCGGCCTTCGATGGACAGGGTGCTGCTGCGGACGATGCGACCCAGCCATCCGGGTAGTTCCTCGGCAGGGACGATCGAGAAGCCGAACAGGAACCCGAGGACGGTTCGGGTTGTGCCGGTCTCGTCGGATTGGATGAGTATCGCCTCGGCCTCGTAGTAGCGCTGATCGCTGCACACCGCGTAGACGGTCTCGACTTCGCGGCCGTGGTGACTGGTAACGCGGATGGTCTTCCATGCGGCGGTCATTGAGTGCGTTGTCCTTCCTGATGGTTTGGGGGAGTGAAGCAGCAGGTCCGAGGTGTGCGGTGCAGTGCGTTAACAGATACGCACTGACGCACTGACGCACTCGTTTCCGCCAGTGTGTTGACGCGGTCGCAACGCACTGCGACGCACTGACGCACTCGTTGTTGAGTTGTCATATGAGCGCCTCGTTCTCGGCGGCCACGGCGTAGAGCTTCGCGTTGCGGGCGCCCTCGATCATGTCCAGACGCCCAGTGATCCTGAGGTGCTCGACGGCCTCGCGGATCCGCTTCTGAGTGACCTCGAGGCCACGTTCCTTCGCGACGGCATACGAACGCTGCTCGATGGATCGGCCACTGAGGCGGTCATCAGATCGGCCGACCACTTCGACCACGACGTCGGCGGCCAGGGTCAGCGCCGCGTCGCGTCTGGATCCGCCGGCCACAATGGACAGTCGGCGGGTGGGTACGTCGTAGGACAGGCGTTGTTCCGGCTCGGCGACGTCGCGGCCCAGCGCCGAGAAGTAGCGGGCGGCGAACGGGTCGTCGACCTTCTCAGCGGCGAGCTTCCACAGCGCGTCGGGCCAGTCCATCAACCGGCTGTCGCCGCGGGCCCGTTCGTTGCTGTGGCCGGCGTGGTGCACAACGATTGCCTCGGTGGCACCGGCGTCGGCGAGCAGCTCGTCGAACGCGACGAGGAACCTGCCGGCGTCCTTGTCCTCGGACAGGCCGAGGGCATCGAGCACCGGCCGTAGGCAGTCGAGGATGACGACCGCTGTGCCGCAGTCAGACAGCATCGCCGCCCATTCACGACGCACCCGGGCGTCGAGGATGTTGAATCGCGACACGTGCCCGCGCAGTGTGACGACGTTCAGACGGTCAGTGTTGACGATGCCCTGATCTGACAGCCAGCGGCGGTGCTGCGGCCGGGACAGTTCGTCGTCGATGACGGTGACTTTGCCGTCGGGTAGTTCGACGTCGTATTCGCCGAGGAATGGGTCGCCGTCGACCAGGGAGCGTTGCAGGTTGCCGACGAGGGTGGACTTTCCGGTCTTGCGTGGTGCGTAAAGCAGCGCCCGGCCGCCGGCGGGAAGCACTAGTCCGATGCGGTAGTGGACGGGGTCATCGGGCTCGAGGAGTAGCGCGGTGAGGGTCGAGACCTTCGGCAGTGGTTGATCGTCGGCCCGGTCCGCTGACAGCAGCGCCGCGGCCAGCTCGCGTCCGAGGCCTCGGCGGTATTCGTCGAACGCTTGCTCGGCAACCTTGGCGGGCGGGAACTCGCCGTCGTTCACGGCGCGCAGTCGTTCGGCGAAGGCTGCGGCTTCGGTCGACTGGTCGAACTGGCGGGCCGCGAGCATCACGGCGAGCCGGGTCTCGAGCTTCTCGCAACTGGGGTCGTCGTTGAGTTTGTCGAAAAGCATTTCGACGAACGGCCGGAGTTTGTCCGCATGTCCGACTGCGACACCGTTGTGTTCTGCGGCCGTGGCTACGCCTGCGGGCGTAGCCTTGTCGTGAGGCATTGGTGATTGCCTTCCTTTCGACGAGCGCCCCCGGTCTCGGGTGACCGGGGGCTTCTCGTTTCCTCGGTGCCTTTCAGGCGATTCGTTCGAGCGCGTCGACCGCCCGCTGTAGGTAGGTCAGGAGCTGTTTCGATTCGGCCAAAGACAGGCTCGCCTCCGCCTCGGTTTGCCCTGCTCGGATGCACAGGCTGATGTCAATCACGTTGTCGGACAGCGTGTCATCGGTGTAGCAGGGCATGACGACCACCGTGTTCGATCGGCTCTCTGTGACGATCTCGTCCTGCCGCCAGTGCTCGCCGCCGCAGGGGTCCGTGCCGTCGCACCATTCGAAGACGGGGCACCGCGTGTCGCTCATCGGGGCACCTCGGCGATCGGCATCGGTGCGCGCTGGTGCCATTCGAGGGCCAGCGTCCACTCTTCGTCGGAGACGGTGTCGAGGTGGCGTTGGAGGCCGGCTGCTGCGCGCATGTGGACGGCCAGGCCGCGGACGTCGAAGCGTTCCGGGTCGTGCCCCTCGGCGCGCAGATCCTTGATCACCCGGAACATGTCGGCGACGTCGGCGAAGCACTCGGGCTCGGGGAGTCCTTGGGTGTCGGCCCAGTGGTCGCGCTGCAGATCGTCGAGGTCGGTGGTCAACTGTCTGGTCGACAGGTTGTGGATGTTGTCGGTGGGTCGGGCTATCGTCATGGTTGTTCTCATTCCTTGATCGGGGTTGGGACGTTTGCCCTCGGGCCGGCTGCAACCGGTGCCGGGGGCGTTTTCATATGCCGAGCGAGTCCGCTCGGCCGGCTGTTGAGTCATCACGCAGCGCCGCCGCGAGTGGTCGCAAGCTCCTGCTCAGAGAGCCAGCGTTCGACTTCACTGCGCCGGTAGACAACGCGACGGCCAGCGCGGAACGACTTCGGGCCTTCGTTCGCGTTCCGCCAGTACCGGAGGGTGCCCTCGGTGAGGAATGGCCAACGCTGGGCAACCTGCTTCGTGGTCAGAAATTCTTCGTGGGGGGTCATGGCCGCTCCAATTGTCAGAGTGTGTTGGTAGGTGAACGCATTTCGACAGTAATGCCGTTTTGTGTTTACTGTCAACAACCGCTCGTGTCACTATGGGCGGGTGGCAGACGAGGAAAGACCAGACGGACCCGAGCAAGATGACCTCCGTTTCGCGGAGAACATGGCAGCCATACGCGAATCGCGCGGGTTGAGCCAGGCTGACCTAGTTCGCATCTTGAAGAAGCAGGGTTGGCAGTCGATTTATCAGACGACCATTTCTCGAATTGAGAAGGGAGAGAGGCCCGTTCGATACGGGGAGGCTCGCGCGATTGCTCGAGCGCTAGGAGTCCACGTCGAGCGGTTTCTCCTCGGCCCCGAGGAGACTCGACTAGCTGGTCGCCTCAGCTGGGCACGCGCTCAACTCGACGAACAGCATCGCCGGATCAGAGAGAACTCGACGGCATGGTGGGCGGCGCGAGCACACCTCGAGAACGTGGTCGATGAGGCTCGCACGGCTGGTGTTGAGCCGACGCCACCCTTCGAGGACGAGGACATGTCGATAATTCCTGTGAGTGTCGCCGACGAACTGGCGGTTGCGTTGGAGATGCTCGACACGCGAACTCCGGAAGCCGCGGCCAAGCTCGGAAAGTTCTACTACGAGAGTGAGCGTCGAGCCCGTGACTCAGAGACGTAACCGACGCGCCGGCGTCGAGGATCGCTGGAAGAAGGCTGACGGAACACCCAGCGCGAAAGCCGGTGTCGGCAGCCGCTGGCGTGCCCGATACGTCGACGAAAGCGGTCAAGAGCACGAGCGCTTGTTCGCCCGAAAAGCTGACGCGCAGAGCTGGATTGATGGTCAAACGGCGTCCGTGGTCGGCGGTAATCATGTCGCGCCAAGGCACGCGGGAATGAGGTTCGAGGACTGGGCTGCGCTGTGGATCGCCGGGTACGAGGTCAACCGGACGAGCACCGTGCGGATGGCCCGGTCACATATCAAGCGACTCAACGCCGAGTTCGGTCAGATGGCGCTGCGGGACATCAAGCCGTCGACGGTCAAGGTGTGGCTCGCGAAGCTCGACAAGGTCGAAGGGCTGGCACCGGGCACCGTGCGAGCGCTCTATTCGCGGCTGCGGCACATTCTCGATGACGCGGTCTACGACGGGTACCTCGGCAAGAATCCGTGCTCGAAACGAATCTCACCGCCAGCAGCGAAGCAGCGCGTGTTCTGCCCATCGACCGAACAGGTCTGGCAGCTCTACGACCTCATGCCCGCGCACCTGAGGGTGTCGGTACTCCTGGGCGCGTTCGCTGGCCTCCGCATCTCTGAGGCCGTCGCGCTGCGACTCGACGACGTCGACTTCACCAGGGGAGTAGTCCACCCGCATGTGCAGTGGGGAATTGACGGAGTGCTGCCACTCAAGACCGAAGGCTCAGAGGCTCCGGTACCGGTGCCGCGCGAACTGACGCTACTGCTGTCGTCATCGGTCCAGCAATGGCCCGGGCAGACCCTCGTGACGAACGGGGCCGGCGGAAGCATCGGACCGTGGCTGATCGATCGAGCAATCCGTGAGGTGCGCGGCCAGGTCGACGGCGCTCCCGACGACTTCCATTTCCACGATCTGCGGCACTACCTCGCGTCGCTGCTCATCGCTTCGGGCGCCGACATCAAGACTGTCCAGGCTCGCCTACGGCACAACTCGGCGAAGACCACGCTCGACGTTTACGGCCACCTGTGGCCGGATGCAGACGAGTCCACCCGCTCGGCGATCAGCGCTGTGATCAGTGAGCGGGTGGACTCGGTGAAACCTACTGCGGGCTATCTGCGGGCTGACTGACCCGGTCGAGGTGATCGACGCAGGTCAGCAGCCCAAACAGATCACACGTCGTAGTAGAGCGAGAACTCGTACGGGTGCGGACGGATCTGCACCGGCTCGATTTCGTTCTCACGCTTGAACGAGATCCAGGTCTCGATCAGGTCCTCGGTGAACACGCCACCCTCGGTCAGGTATTCGTGATCCTCTTCGAGGCGGTCGATGACCGCGCCGAGTGACGTGGGGGCCTGCGGGATGCCCTTGGCTTCCTCGGGCGGGAGCTCGTAGAGGTCCTTGTCGACGGGCTCGTGCGGCTCGATCTTGTTCTTGATGCCGTCCAGGCCGGCCATCATCATCGCGGCGAACGCCAGGTACGGGTTGCCCGAGCTGTCCGGGCAACGGAACTCGAGGCGCTTGGCCTTCGGGTTGTTGCCGGTGATCGGGATACGCACGCAGGCGCTGCGGTTGCGCTGGCTGTAGACCAGGTTGATGGGTGCCTCGTAGCCGGGCACCAGACGCTTGTAGGAGTTCACCGTCGGGTTCGTGAACGCCAGCAGCGACGGCGCGTGGTGCAGGATGCCGCCGATGTAGTGGCGGGCCAGATCCGACAGACCCGCGTAGCCGGCCTCATCGTGGAAGAGCGGCTTGCCGTCTTTCCACAGCGACTGGTGGGCGTGCATGCCCGAGCCGTTGTCACCGAAGAGCGGCTTGGGCATGAAGGTGACGGTCTTGCCGTTCTGCCATGCGGTGTTCTTCACGATGTACTTGAACAGCTGAACGTCGTCGGCTGCGTGCAGCAAGGTGTTGAACTTGTAGTTGATCTCGGCCTGTCCGGCGGTGCCGACCTCGTGGTGGCCGCGTTCGAGGATGAATCCTGCGGTCTGCAGGTTGGTCGAGATCTCGTCACGCAGGTCCACGTAGTGGTCGTACGGGGCGACCGGGAAGTAGCCACCTTTTTGACGGACCTTGTAGCCGAGGTTCGGGCTGCCGTCCGGGTTGGTCTGCGAGCCGGTGTTCCACCAGCCCGACTCCGACTCGACCCGGTAATGGGTCTCGTTGATCTCGGAACTGAACGAGACGGAGTCGAAGATGTAGAACTCGGCTTCGGCACCGAAGAAGCAGGTGTCGGCGATGCCGGTGCTGGCCAGGTAGTCCTCGGCCTTGCGCGCGATGTTGCGCGGGTCGCGGCTGTAGGCCTCGCGGGTGAACGGGTCGTGCACGAAGAAGGTGACGTTCATCGTCTTCGCCTTGCGGAAAGGATCGATGCGCGCGGTCGCGGGGTCGGGCAGCAGCATCATGTCCGACTCGTCGATCGACTGGAATCCACGGACAGACGATCCGTCGAATGCCAGGCCGTCTTCGAAGACGCTCTCGTCGAACGCCGATGCGGGGATCGAGAAGTGCTGCATCACTCCCGGGAGATCACAGAACCGGATGTCGACGTATTCGACTCCCTCGGCCTTGATGCCCTCGAGCAGTTCTTCCTTTGAGTTGTACACCTGCGGGTGGCTCCTTCACTTGTGCCCAATTGCTGCCAGCACCCCATGTTGATGGATGTTGCAAGGCCTGGCGATTGTCCTTCTCCACTCTAGAGTGGAGGATCATCAACGCTGACCGTATTGACGCCAGGTTGCTGGCCAGATACTTCGGTGTTTCGCCTGTGTTACGTACGCAAATCGCCAAGGCAACGATTGTGAGATCGCGCACGAGGAGATCGCAGCGTCTCACTCTGTGCGACACCTATCATTGACGGCATGGGAAGAATCACCGGATCGTGGCTGTCAGGTCCTCAGGCGGCGCTGCAAGACGGTGCCGACGTCGGCGAGTACCGCGGAGAGAAACTCGGTCTGCCCGAATCCGGCGCAGGCGCGCTGGCCTCGTCCTGGCACCGCTGTCTCGGACTCCTCGCGGACTGGTTGATGTGCGGCGGCATCTCGCTGCTTTTCGTTCAGGATCTGCAGTCGTCGTCTCTGTCGACGGTCGTGTTGGGCGTCTGGTTCATCATCGGCGTCGGTACCGTCACCATCTTCGGCTTCACGCCGGGACAATTTCTCACGGGTATGCGTGTCGCCCGCGTGGACGGGGGAGAGAGGGTCGGGTTCGTGCGGGCATTGATTCGCCAGGCACTGATCGTCTTCCTGGTGCCACCGCTGATCAACGATCAGGACGGTCGTGGCATGCACGACCGGGCGACCGGAACCGCACTCATCCGCACCCGCTGATTCTCGGCACAGACAAAACCACCCGTTCCGGTCAAAGCCACCAGTTTCGAACTGGTGGGTTTAACCAAAACGGGTGGTTTTGTGGTTCAGGCTCTAACGCCGACGTGCGGTGCGCTGAATGTTGCGCATCTTCGCGCCCGCAGGCATCGGGCCCTTCGGCATACCAGCGCCGGGGCCCTTGCCGCCGAGGGCCGCGAGCCGCGACTCGAGGCTGTCGATGCGAGCCTTGTTGATGTTGTTCGGCAGCTTGCTCAGGTGCCGTTCGAGCTTCTTGAGGGGCACCTGTCCCTCGTCGTTACCGACGATCACGTCGTAGATCGGGGTGTCGCCGACCACGCGAGCAATCTTCTTCTTCTCCTGCGCGAGCAGCGTCTTGACCCTGTGAGGGGATCCTTCGCCGACGAGGATCACGCCGGGCTTGCCGATCACGCGGTGCACCGCATCGAGGTGGGTGGTGCCCGAGACGGCCTGCTTCACCCGCCACTGACCGCGCATGTTGTCCAACGCCCAGGCGGCGGCGCCGGCCTGACCTTCGGCCTTGGTGAACACCGTCTTCTGAACCCGGCGACCGAAGATGATGAACGCGATCAGCACACCGAGGACGATGCCGAGCGGGAGAACGAACACCAGTGAGCCGGTCAGCAGACCGATCAACACCGCGAGCCCGGTGAGCAAGACGATCGACCCGATCATCAGCGGCAGAAGCAGCTTGTCTTCCTTGCGCTGCATCTGGAATGCCTGCCACAGCTGTTTGCGGCGGGCGCGCGACGCCTCTTTACGAGCGGCTTTCGCAGCCGCCTTTGCCTCTTTGCTCGCCTTTGCCTTCGCCATGTGTCCAGGATACTGGCCCACCTCAAGGCCTCGGCAGGCCGTGCCAGGTTGGGTCAGCGAATGGCGTGCGGTCTCCGGCGGATGCTCAGCGAGCCAGGCGAGCCATCAGCGACGAAGCCTCCTGAGAGGCGTCACCGCCGTCGGTCAGATGAGACATCGACTCGGGGAGTTCACGCCCGTGATGAGCCATCGCCTGTGCGTACAGACGTCCTGCTCGGTAGGACGATCGCACCAGCGGACCGGCCATGACGCCGGCGAATCCGAGATCCTCGGCGAACTTCGAATGCTCGACGAACTCTTCGGGCTTGACCCAGCGGTCCACGGGATGGTGCCGCGGCGACGGACGCAGGTACTGCGTGATGGTCAGGATGTCGCAACCGGCCTCGTGCAGGTCCGTCATCGCTTCGCGAACCTCGTCCGGGGTCTCGCCCATACCGAGGATCAGGTTCGACTTGGTGACGAGTCCGTAATCGCGAGCAGCGGTGATGACGTCGAGACTGCGCTGATACCGAAATGCGGGGCGGATCCGCTTGAAGATGCGCGGTACGGTCTCGACGTTGTGGGCCAGCACCTCGGGCCTGGACGCGAATACCTCCGCGAGCTGTTCCGGGTTGGCGTTGAAGTCGGGGATCAGCAACTCGACGCCGGTGGTCGGGTTGAGCTCCTTGATGTACCGGACGGTCTCCGCGTAGAGCCAGGCTCCACCGTCGGCCAGGTCGTCGCGGGCGACGCCGGTGACGGTCGAATAGCGCAGGCCCATGGTCGCGACACTCTCGGCAACCCGGCGCGGCTCGTCACGGTCGAGGTCCTCGGGTTTTCCGGTGTCGATCTGGCAGAAGTCGCACCGTCGGGTGCACTGTTCGCCGCCGATGAGGAAGGTGGCCTCGCGGTCTTCCCAGCACTCGTAGATGTTCGGGCAACCCGCCTCTTCACATACCGTGTGCAGGCCCTCGCTCTTGACCAAGGCCTTGAGCTCGGTGAACTCCGGCCCCATCGTCGCGCGCGTCTTGATCCACGACGGCTTCCGCTCGATCGGCGTTTCCGCGTTGCGGGCCTCGAGGCGGAGCAGTTTGCGCCCATTGGGGCCGACCGACCCCGGGGCGCTGGACTGGGTGGGTTTGTCTTGCTGAACGGTCACTGGATCAACCCTACGCCCGTACCACCGGCCGCGACGATCTGCGGCGTTTCGACCGGAGGTGGTTGATGTTCTGTGACTTCAAGTGTGCCGTCGAGCGCATCCGAGATGGCTTGGCCGAGCAGCGGACGCACGTCCGCGACCGTTATTGATCGGCCCAATTCGCCTGTGAGAGAACCGGCCCCGGCATCAGGGATGCCGCACGGGATGATCGAGGTGAAGGCGCTCAGATCCGGGTCGCAGTTCACCGCGATGCCGTGCAAGGCGACGGCCCTGGCGACTCGGATGCCGATCGCACCGATCTTCCGATCCTGCCTCACCCCGTCTCCCAGCACCCATACGCCGGACCGGCCGTCCACGCGGTAGGTGTTCAGACCCAGCTGGTGGGTCACCGTGATCATGGCCTCTTCGAGGCGCCGCACGTAGTCGACCACGTCGACCGGGTGGGCCAGCGCGACGATCGGGTAGGCCACCAGTTGTCCGGGGCCGTGCCACGTGAGTTTTCCGCCGCGATCGACGTCGATCACCGGCGAGCCGTCGGTAGGGCGATCAGCGTCGTCGGTCCGACGCCCGGCGGTGTACACCGCGGGATGTTCGAGCAGCAAGAGCACGTCGTGGTCGAGGACACCGTCGGCGCGCTCGGTGGCCAGACGATGCTGTAGGTCGAAGGTCTCCTGGTAGTCGACCACGCCGAGCCAACGGATCTCGAGCGGCTCGGTGGACAGGCGAGCGCTATGCATCATTCCTCCTTGCCCACGGCATGAGCCAGGGCTGAGTCGAGGGTCGGATGCCGGAACTCGAAACCACTGTCGTTCAACACACCGGGTACAACGTTCTGACCCTGCAATAACATTTCATCGGCCATCTCACCAGCGGCCTTCGACAAGACGATCGCCGGTACGGGCCATGGGGCCGGGCGGTGCACGGCGCGGCCCAATGCTCGGGTGAACTCGGCGTTGGTCACCGACACCGGCCCGCACATGTTGACCGGGCCGGTGATCGGGTGATCCATGACGAACTCGAGCACCCTGACCGCGTCGGGCAGGCTGATCCACGGCAGGTACTGACGACCACTTCCCAGCCGCCCACCCAGACCGACCTTGAACAGCGGGCGCAGTTTGCCGAGCATCCCCCCGGAGCGGGACATCACCGGCGCGGTGCGGATGAGCGCCACCCTCGTCGCACTGGGTGCGCCGCTCAGTGCCGCGGCTTCCCAGTCGATGGTCAGGTCCGCCAGAAATCCGGCGCCCGCAGCATCTGCCTCGGTGACCGCGGTCGATCCGGTATCGCCGTAGTAACCGGTCGCGCTGGAACTGATGAAGGTCGGAACCTCCGCTGTCCGAACGGCTTCTGCCAGTACCTGGGTGGGGATGATCCGGCTGTCCCGCAACTGCTGTTTGACGTGCCCGGACCATCGGCGATCGCCTATCCCGCGTCCGCACAGATTGACGACGACGTCGACGCCGGCCAACGCCGCGGGATCGATCCCGAAAGATTCCGGTTCCCAATGGACCTCGTTCTCTGAGGTCGTGGGTCTGCGAACCAGTCGCAGCACCTGATGGCCGGCCCCGGTGAGACTGTCCACCAGGGCCGTGCCGATCAGGCCAGATGATCCCGCGACGGCGATCCGCATGGGCTACAGGCCCAGGTCCGCCTCAAACGCCGCCTCTTCCAGACGGTGCTTCACGGTGGTCAGGAACCGTCCCGCGTCGGCGCCGTCGATCAGTCGGTGATCGTAGGTCAGCGGCAGGAACGACATCGACCGCACGGCGATCGATTCGGAACCGTCAGCACCGGTGAGTACGACCGGACGCTTCACGATCGCGCCCGTGCCCAGCATCGCCGCCTGCGGCGGGACCAGGATCGGGGTGTCGAACAAAGCGCCCTGACTGCCGATGTTGGTGATCGTGAAGGTGCCACCGGTCAGATCGTCGAGCTTGAGCTTGTTGCTGCGTGCCCGGCTCGCGATGTCGGCGATCGCCCGCGCCAGCCCGGCGATCGACAGATCGTCGGCGTTGTGGATCACGGGGGAGAGCAGACCCTGCTCGGTGTCGACCGCGATACCGAGATGCACCTTGGAGTAGTAGGTGATCTCCTTCGCCTGCTCGTCGATCGACGCGTTGACGTTGGGGTGCGCCTTGAGGGCTTCCACCACGGCCTTCGCGATGAACGGAAGGAACGTCAGATTGACACCTTCGGTCGTCTTGAAGCCTTCCTTCGCCGCCTTGCGCAGGGTCACGATCTTGGTCATGTCGACCTCGAACACCTGCGTGAGCTGCGCGCTCTCCTGCAGCGACTCGCGGGTCTTCTTGGCAGTGATCTGCCGGATCCGGTTGATCTTCTGCGTCGTGCCGACCAGTTGCGCCAGCTCGGGGCTGGGCGCAGCGGGTGCAGACTTCTTCTCTGCCGCAGCCGGTTCCGATGTCGATGGAGCAGGCTCGGCGGGAGCCTTCGCGGCCTCTGCCGCAGCCAGCACGTCCTGCTTACGGATACGCCCGCCGACACCGGTGCCCTTGACGGAGCTCAGGTCGACGTCGTTCTCGGCGGCCAGCTTGCGCACCAGTGGCGTCACGTAGGGGCTGGAGCCGCTGTCGTCCGACTTGGCCGCAGGCGCCGACTCTTTCTTCGGCTCGGCCTTCGCCGGCTCGGGCTTCTTGTCGGGCTCGGGCGTCTCGACCGGTGACAGTTCTTCCTTGGCCTCGGGCTCGGGTTCGGGCTCGGGCTCCGGTTCTGGCTCGGGCTCCGGCTGCGCTTCGGCTTTGGACTCTTCCGGTTCCGACGGTTCGACGGTCGGGGTCGCATCGGCGGAGCCGACCACGGCCAGCCGTCCGCCGACCTCGACGACGTCGTCTTCGGCCGCGATGATCTCGAGCAGCGTGCCGGCAACAGGGGACGGGATCTCGGTGTCGACCTTGTCGGTGGACACCTCGAGGAGGGGCTCGTCGGCATCGACCGAATCGCCGACCTCCTTGAGCCAGCGGGTCACGGTGCCCTCGGTGACGGACTCGCCGAGTTCGGGCATGGTGACGTCGGTGCCATCACCCGAACCGGACGACGAAGGCTTCTTCGGCTCCGGCTCCGCTGCGGGCTCCGGTTCCGCTTCCGGCTCGGCCTGCGCCTCTTCCTCGGCGGGGGCCTCGTCGAAACTGCCTGAGTCGTCGGAGTCATCGGCGGACTCGCCGGCCTCACCGATCTGGGCCAGCTCACCGCCGACCTCTACGACGTCGTCTTCCTGCGCGACGATCTTGGTGAGCACGCCCGAGGTGGGAGCCGGGATTTCGGTGTCGACCTTGTCGGTCGACACCTCCAACAACGGCTCATCGGCCTCGACCGTGTCACCCTCCTGCTTGAGCCACCTGGTGACTGTGCCCTCGGTGACGCTTTCACCCAGGGCGGGCATTTGGACGGAGAAGGCCATCGTTGTCGACTCCTCGATTTCGAGATCCGGTGTGCGGTCTGAGGTCTGGGCCGGGTCGCCGGTATTGGTGACCCGGAGTGGGGGGTGGGGCGCGCCCGGTAGGGCAAACCGCCGGTTCAAACCCTACCTTCCGAGCTAGCCTTCGGCAGCGATCTCCTCCAGCAAGGCGTAGATGGTTCTGACCGGGACGCCGGTGCCACCCTTACCGGTATAGCCCCACGGTCCTCCGGTGTTGAAAGCAGGTCCGGCGATGTCGATGTGCGCCCACTCGACGCCGTCCGCGACGAACTCACGGAGATAGATCCCGGCCGACAACATGCCACCCCAGCGGTGGTTGGTGACGTTGGCCAGATCGGCCACTCGGGAGTCCAGGTCGGAGCGCAGCTCATCGGGAAACGGCATCGGCCAACCCGATTCACCCTCGGCCTGCGAAATCGCCGCGACGCGGTCGCGGAACTCGTCGGTACCCATCACCCCGGGGGTGCGGGTTCCGAGGGCCACCATCTGTGCTCCGGTCAGCGTCGCGGTGTCGATCAGGTAGTCGGGGTCGTCCTCGCAGGCGCGCACGATGGCGTCGGCAAGGATCAGCCTGCCCTCGGCGTCTGTGTTGATGACCTCGACCGTCTTGCCGCCGTACTGGGTCAGCACGTCGCCGGGCCGTTGCGCCGTGCTCGACGGCATGTTCTCGGCCATCGGCACCGTTGCGATCACGGTGACCCCGACATTGAGCTCGGCCGCCAGGATCGCGGTCGCGATGACCGCGGCGGCGCCGCCCATGTCCGAGGTCATGTTCTCCATCCCGGCCGCGGGCTTGATCGAGATACCACCGGTGTCGAAGGTGATGCCCTTGCCGACGAGCGCGACGGTCTTCGCCTTGCGGCCGCCGCTGTGGGTCAACCGGACCAGCCGCGGCGGGCGCGAGGAACCTTTTCCGACACCGATGATGCCGCCGTATCCACCCTTCTCGAGGGCGACCTCGTCGAGGATCTCGACCTTGAGTCCGGCTGCCGACCCGAGGGCCTTGGCACGGTTCGCGAACTCGTCGGGATACAGGTGGCTCGGTGGGGTGTTGACGAAGTCGCGGGCGGTGGCGACTGCGCGGGCGATGGCCTCTGCCCGTTCGAGAACTGCTTTCGTCTCCTTGTCCGCCGCGGGGACCAGCAGGCGGACAGCGCCGAGGGGGGCCTTCTCTGGCGGTGTCGAACGAAACTCGTCGAACCGGTAGGCACCGAGGAAGAATCCTTCGGCGGCGGAGGTCAGATCGGCGGTCGACAGGGTGGTGACGGCGGCGTTCACCCCCGCCAGGCTGCGTGCTGCGACACCGGCCTGCCGTCGGATGTGCTCGGCGTCATCGAGTTTTGCCGGCGCGCCGAGGCCGACGGCGAGAACCGACGTGACGTCGAGGCCGGCAGGTGCGGGCAGCCGGGTCAGCTCTCCGGCGGACCCCTTCGCGCCGACGGCGGCCAGCGCGGAGTCGAGGGCCGAGCCGATGGCGTCGTCGAACAGGCCCTCGCCGATGACCAGGGTCGGCGTCCCGTCACCGTCCGCCTCGTCCGCCGTGGTCAGTCCGATCACCAGGACGTCGTCGCCTTCACCGATGCCGGTGGCCAGCGACAGCTCCGGACCCAGACGACGATTCGCACTCGACTTGCTCACGTTTGTACTCCCACTCGTAGCCGTAGTCATGCCTGCGGGTCAGCTTAGTTGGCTGCCCGGTGGCGCCGGAGGGGTGCGCATCGGCGGCGGCTTCTGACGTCACCGGGGTGCGGGGCGCGATAGCGTTGGCGCCATGAGTGAAGGTGAATTGCTGGCAGGTCCCATCGAGGCGTCGCATCGCGCGCTCGGCGCGAGCTTTGCCGCGTTCGGTGGCTGGAACATGCCCGTGTCGTACGCGGGCACGGTGGCGGAACACACCGCGGTCCGGGAGGCGGTGGGCATCTTCGACGTCAGCCACCTCGGCAAGGCGTCGGTGACAGGCCCGGGCGCCGCCGACTTCGTCAACCGTGCCCTGACCAACGACCTGGGAAAGATCGAGCCCGGCAAGGCGCAATACACGATGTGCACCAACGACTCCGGCGGCGTCATCGACGACCTGATCGCCTACTGGGTGTCGCCGGACGACGTCTTTCTGGTTCCCAACGCCGCGAACACCGCCGCAGTGGTCGCGGCCCTCGCCGCCGTCGCGCCACCGGAGATCGAGGTGACCGACCGACACCGCGACTTCGGGGTCATCGCCGTGCAGGGGCCCAAGGCGGCGCAGGTGCTGGACAGTCTTGGTCTGCCGACCGAGATGGAGTACATGTCGTTCGTCGATGCCGAACTGACGGTGGATGATTCGAAGTATCCGGTCAGGGTGTGCCGCACCGGTTACACCGGCGAACGTGGATACGAGCTGCTCCCGGCCTGGGATGACAGCGCGGGCGTCTTCGACGCATTGCTGACGGCGGTGACCGCCGCCGGTGGACAACCCGCCGGCCTCGGAGCCCGGGACACCCTGCGCACCGAGATGGGCTACCCCCTGCATGGTCATGAACTCTCTGTCGACATCACCCCGGTACAGGCGCGTTGTAGCTGGGCGGTCGGCTGGAAGAAGCCGGAGTTCTTCGGGCGTGATGCACTGCTGGCGGAGAAGGAAGCGGGACCCGCTCGCCGACTGTGGGGGCTCCGCGCCCTCGGCCGCGGCGTTCCCCGAGCCGATCTGGAAGTTCTTTCCGGGGCGGGCGGGGAGCGCATCGGGGTGTGCACATCCGGAACCTTCTCGCCCACGTTGAAGACCGGTATCGCGCTCGCGTTCATCGATTCGGCCGCGGGTGTCGCCAAGGGGGACACGGTGGTGGTCGACGTTCGTGGACGCCCGCTCGAATGCGAAATCGTGTTGCCGCCCTTCGTAACAGGAAGCACCAACTGATCGGCGAACCCCTCGCGTCGCAGGGCGCTGGAGGACGGGCGTTACGATTGGTCAATGACCTTGGAGTTCGTCCGGACCGAGCACCCGCAACCGGTGTCGCAATCGCGCCGTGCCGACATCCTGGAAGCACCGGGATTCGGTAGGCACTTCACCGACCACATGGTCGTGATCGATTACTCCGCAGACAGGGGTTGGCACGACGCGAACGTGGTGCCCTACGGGCCCATCGCGCTCGACCCGTCCGCCATGGTGCTGCATTACGCGCAGGAGATCTTCGAAGGTCTCAAGGCCTACCGTCAATCCGACGGCACCATCGCCTCGTTCCGCCCGGATGCCAACGCCGCACGCCTGCAGCGTTCGGCGCGCAGGCTGGCAATGCCCGAGCTGCCCACCGAGGACTTCATGGCGTCGCTGCGGGCTTTGCTCGAAGTCGACCACGAGTGGGTCCCCGCGGCCGGAGGCGAATCGTCGCTGTATCTGCGACCGTTCATGATCGCGACCGAAGCCGGCCTCGGCGTGCGTCCGGCGAGCGAGTACCGCTATCTGCTGATCGCCTCGCCCGCCGGTGCCTACTTCCCGCGGGGCGTACACCCCGTGAGTGTGTGGCTGTCGACCGAATATGTGCGCGCCGCACCCGGTGGGACCGGCGCGGCCAAGTTCGGCGGCAACTACGCGGCCTCTCTGCTCGCCCAGGCTCAGGCGGCCGACCACGGCTGCGATCAGGTGGTCTGGCTCGACGCCATCGAACGTCGCTTCATTGAAGAGATGGGCGGGATGAACCTGTTCTTCGTCTTCGGCTCCGGTGCCGACGCCAGACTGGTCACGCCCGAGCTGTCGGGTTCGCTGCTGCCGGGCATCACCCGTGAGTCGCTGCTGCAGCTCGCTACGGACGCCGGGTTCGACGTCACCGAGCGCAAGATCAGTGTCGAAGAGCTGCGCAAGGGTGTCGCGTCAGGGGAGATCACCGAGGTGTTCGCCTGCGGGACGGCGGCGGTCATCACCCCGGTCGGGCACGTGAAGGGCGACACCGACGACTACACCATCGCGAACGGGGAGCCGGGCGAGGTGACGATGGCGCTCCGCGACACCCTCACCGGGATCCAGCGCGGTACGTTCGCCGACACCCACGGCTGGATGTCGACTCTGTACGGGAACTGACGCTCGTCGTCTCCGTACCGGAGGGCGGACGGAGACCGGGGAGACGGCTTGTGTCATCTGAACAGATGATCTTGGTCTGGGGTCGCGGTAGGCCTGTTTCGGTGGTTTTGGTGTCGGACCCCTGCCGTAGGTTAGCAAGTATGTTCGAACCGTGGCCGAGTCTGGACCCTTCCATCACCGGGATAACGCCGGCGATGTCGTTGCGGGCCAATGACTTGTTGGCCTCGATCGAGCGGGCGCTGACCGGGCAGGGTTATCTGGAATGGGCCCGCTACGCCTATGCCGCGGAGCTGCACCGCCAGCTCGAAGCCGAAAGCGTTGCTTCTCATGATTTCCTGCAGGACGCGTACGTCCAGGCCGCAGCCCGCCTGGCTCTGGCGAATCGGCTGTCTCAGACGGCAGCGGAAAGTCATCTCACCTGTGCGCTCGCGTTGCGGGACCGGTTGCCGAAGGTGGCACTGGCCCTCAAGCATGGTCTGGTGGCCTGGCATCACATCCCGAAGATCGTCTCTCGCACGGATTTGATCGAAGGCACCGACCATGCTGCCGACATCGACCGCGACATCGCAGAGAGTTTGCGCGGCAAGGGGTCGTGGTCGAGCAAGGCTATGCGGGACATGATCGATGCCACCATCTTCCGGCGCGATCCGGACCTGATCCGCGAAGACCGCAAGGACGCCAAAGACAAGCGTGGAGTCTGGAGCGAGGGTGAGCAGAACGGGATGGGCAGCCTGACTGCGACGTTGTCGGCTGAGCACACGGCGATCATCATGAAGCGGTTGGAGATGTTGGCGAAGTCGACCTGCCGGCGCGATCCGCGCAAGAAGGCTCAGCGGATGTCCGATGCGTTGTTCGCGATCACGATGGGCCGCGAGTTCGCGTGCTTGTGTGATGAGGACGACGAGCATCCCTGTGAAGCGGAGATCTGGCCGCTGGTCAAGACGCAGCAGATTGGTGGGGTCGACGTCAAAATTGTGCTCCATGCGATCGCGAATCAGTCCACGCTCGATGGTGAGGACGACGAGCCCGGCTACCTCGAAGGCCATGGCGTCATTTCCGCCGAACACGCTCGCGACCTCGCCAAGCAGGACTCGACCACAGTCCGGCCCACGGGCAACAAGAC
>NZ_MJEI01000074.1 GCF_002095395.1 Williamsia sp. 1135 | reverse complement strand
GGCCGACGACGAAGCACATCACCACCACCCACCCGACAACACACCCGCACCCACACCAAACACGTACGCCGTCAACAAGAACGACTACGCAACAGACAGAAAAGCGAGGAGAACCCACCACCCTTCTGAACGCCGGCATGCTCAAAAGAGTTTCTTGACAGTCACCCTTGTTTGGTGGTTGACTCGGTGCAACTGAGGCGCAGGTCACATCTGCTGAGCGCCGGTGATTCAAAGGATTCAGTCATGAGCAAAGCCGGATTGACCGCCAGTCGCGAACTCGCCAACAGGTACTCGCTCATCGTCCGCAGTCTCACCCCGAAGGAGTGGGACGCGCCCAGCCGATGCGCAGGCTGGTCGGTCAAAGACCTTGTTGCGCACACCGGCTCGAACTTCAAGGTCATGGTCGATCCACCTGAGCCTGATCCCTCGATGCCTGCTCCCACGACCGCGGAAGAGCTGCAGAACCAGCTTGTCGATGTGCGGCGGGACTGGACGAACACTCAGGTGGCCGACGAGTTCCTCACCAATGTCGACGGCGCAATGGGTGTGCTCGAGGCGATGCAGGCAGACGAGCTCGCCTCTGCGCCGATGACACTGACCGATCTGGGAACCTATCAGACACATCAGCTTTCAGATGCGTTCGCGTTCGACATGTGGTGCCACATGTACGTCGACCTCCTCGGACCCGAGGCGCCCGTCGACCGCGAGGTCCCCGATCCGGAAGATGACCTGGTTCGCGCAGCCGTCGACTGGATGTGGGCCGGACTGCCGCAGATGTGTACGCCGGTGAGCGGCGTGCTCGATCGCCCGCTCGGCGTGCGGCTCACCGGCCCCGGCGGCGGCGAATGGACACTGCAACCCGGTTCGAACCTGCTCACGGTCGAGGCCGGACTGTCGAACGCACAGACGGTGATCTCCTCGCCCGCAACCGATTTCATACTGTGGGGTACCACTCGTAGTCCGTGGCGCAAGCATGTTTCGGTAGAAGGTGACGCTGCCTATGCAGAGAAGGTTCTCGACACCGTCGACATCATCTGATGCCGAACAAACTCTATGTACAGATGACGCACCACCGGTTGCCGGCTTCATCGAGTTGGACGCCGACCTCATCACACCCGGGCTGCTGTCGTCGCTGACGCAAACGCTGCGGGCCGAGGCGTGCCTGGACTCAGAACGATCAACAGTTCTGGTCGGCTCCGAGTTCATCGTGGTACCTGGCGATGAGCCCATCGTGCTGGCCATGGCCCTGACCCGCCGCGAGGGCATGACGGCAGAGGAGTTCCTCGAATACTGGAGCACCACGCACGCCGAACTCGGAAGCCGGGTGCCCGGATCAGAAGGCTACCGGCAGATCCATCTCGACACCGCATTGACCGAGACTGTCCGGCAACAAGTCGGATTCACCGGCCCACGATTCGACGGCATCGCGGTGGCCTGCTACTCGACGGACGAAACTTTCCGTGGCGTACTGGCCAACACCGAGATCGCGGGCCCCCTCCTCGAGGACGAGCGCAAGTTCATCAACCACGACCGCTCGGCAATGGTCATCGGGCGCCTCTGAGAGTCGACAGTCAGCGGTGCCGGGCCAACTCCTGCTCCTGAAGAGAGACGGCCTCGGGGTCCGCGAGTAGCGGGCCCACCAATTCGCCCTCGAGTGCGAGACCTTGCTCCAACGGCAGGTACTCGGCGCCGGCCAACGACTTCTTCGCGGCACGGAGCGCCTGCGGCGGTTGGGCTGCGAGGGCCGCAACCCAGTCCAGGACGGCATCGATGAACGGGGCATCCGGCAACACCGCCTGAACAAGGCCGATACGCAATGCCTCGTCGGCGTCGATCGGGCGTGAGGTGAGCACCATCTCCGCTGCTCGCCCCGCTCCGATCAATCGTGGCAGGCGCTGTGTCCCACCGCCGCCCGGAATCAACCCGAGGCCCACCTCGCACAGCCCGAGGCTTGCGGCCGGACCGGCTATCCGCAGAGTGCAGGCCAGCGACAATTCGAGTCCACCGCCCCACGCCTGACCGTTGATCGCGGCGACGACAATCTGCGGCATGGTCCCGAACAGGCCCAGCGTGCGGGGCCACGAACCGGCGTCGCCGGCGTACGGCTCACCACGACCCAGCCGCAGCAAGTCCTCGAGATCACCATGCGCGACGAAATAGTCGGGGATGTCGCTGGCGATCACCAGCACCGAGATGCTCTCATCGTCAGCGACCTTCCTGACGATCTGTTCGAGCTCGGTCATGTCCGCGAACGTCATGAGATTGCGCGGCGGATGACTGAAGGTCGCGACAGCCACCCGCTGCTCGACAACCAGCGTCCACGCGGTCGTTTCAATCGTCGTCACGCCAACCCCACCAGCATCTTCCCGACGTTGCCGCCGCCGAGCATGGACAGAAACGCATCGACCGCGTTGTCGAGTCCGTCGTAGATTGTCGACTCCGCGACGAGTTCGCCCGCGGCAAGCCACCCGGCCACCCGATCCTCGAACTCGGGCCGGAGATCTTCATGGTCACGGACGATGAAGCCCCTGATCGTGATCCGTTTGAGGATGCAATTCATCAGATGATCGATCGGCGGGCTGTCCGGACCGCCGTTGGAGATCATGCCGCACAACGCAACTCGACCCCGTTGTCGCAGCGACGACAGCGCAGCGACCAGGTGATCACCACCCACATTGTCGAAGTAGAGATCGATGCCATCGGGAGCAGCTTCGCGGAGCGCCGCACCGATCGGGTTGGCGCGGTAGTCGAGACCAGCGTCGAACCCGAGACGATCTGTCAGCAGAGCGGCCTTCTCGGGACCACCGGCACTACCGATGACCTTCGAAGCGCCGAGCAGCTTGGCGAACTGACCCGCGGTGCTACCGACCGCACCGGCGGCCGCGGAGACGAAGACGTCGTCTCCGCTGCGGATCTCACCGGCACGGACCAAGCCGCTGTAGGCAGTGAACCCCGTTTGCCCCAGCACTCCGAGCCAGTGGTGCAGGTCGATGCCCCGGGGATCGATCACGGCGGCGGCGGTGGTGTCGACCACCGCGTGGTCGCGCCAGCCGAGCCGATGCCGCACGTACGAACCGACCGGAACCTCACGGTTCCCTTCGACCACAACCCCCAGCGCCGAGCCGTCCAGTGGTTCGTCCACCTGGAAGTTGGTGGTGTAGTGCAATTCCGACGTCGCGAGACGGCCCCGCATCGACGGGTCCACACTCATGAACAAGTTGCGGACCAGCACCTGACCGTCGGTGCGCTCGGGGAGCGGCGCGTCCCGGACCTCGAAGTGCTCGGGCCGAGGCTCGCCGTCCGGCGGACGCTCGCGCAGATAGACAGCCCTGGTGGTGGTGATCACGCCGCTGCTCAAGGCAGTTCCAGGATGGTGACCGTGCCCTTGGAGCCGTCGACCTCGACGAGCGCGCCGTTCGGGATGCGACGGGTGGCGGCTTGCACACCGGCTGCACAGGCTATCCCGAGCTCGCGGCTGACGATCATCGCGTGCGAACCCATCGCTCCGACGTCGGTGATCGCTCCACCGGACACCATGAACAAGGGGGTCCAGGACGGGTCGGTCTGCGGGGCGACGAGGATCTCGCCGACCTCGAACTCATCGAGCGCCGCCATCGAGGTGATCACCCGAGTGCGACCGCGAGTGATACCGGGCGAAGCACCCGACCCCTGCAACACGTCGCCGACCTTGACGGCGTCGACCGCCGACTGACCCTTCCGACCCAGAGTCGACAGCGCCGGAAACGGTTCGCGGGCATCGAGGAAGGTGGGCAGTTCGAGTCCGAACAGCCCCTCCCACTCCTTGTGACGCTCGGCCAACGTGACCTTCATCGACTCAGGTGCGCTCGCCAGAGCGTCGAGCTCGTCGTCGACGGCCATGAACACGTGATCGGCGGCCTCGAGGTGACCATCGGCATGCAATCGGCGGCCGAGTTCGACGAGCGGCGCCCGCGCCTCGTGAATGACCTTGATGCAGTTGGTCTTCGCGCGCTCACGCCAGGCAGCGAAGCGACGGGCCGAAGCGAGCGCTGCGGTGAGGGTCGCCTGACCCTCGGCGTCATCGCCGACAATCGCAACAGCCTTGCCGAGTGCGTCGTCGGTGTCTGTGGCATGGTCGCCGAGGCGCGCGGACGGTGACGCCGAATCGTCCTGCAACCGGAGCCGGTCGATCAGTCCGAGTACGAGTTCGGGCTGGGTCTCCCACGAGACGGAACCGAGGTCCCACTCGTTGGGTCCGCGATATCCGAAGTCGAGGATGAACTGCTCGAAGGTCGAGTCGAACTTCGGGTCGATTCCGGCGACACGGGCTCCGACTCCCTGGACGCCGGCGGCGAACGCGGCCATCAGCTTCTCGTCAGCCCGCACCATGCGACCGAGCTCCCACAGCGCGTACGATGGCAGCGCCGAGTCCACGTCGCCGGCGGCGCCGACCAAGGTGACGATCAGGTCCTGGTGCTCGGCACCGAGGAGCTGTCCCAGGACGGCGGGGCCGACTGCTGCACAGTTGGTGGCAACGACTTCGCCACGCCAGGCGACGCGCTCCAGCGGCATCACCGAACGAGCCCGCGCGACGAGCGCAGCCGGGGTCAACGAGGTGAGGTCGGGACGCTCGGTGCGCAGCTTGTCGGCCAGAGTCCGATCCTCCTCCAGCTCGGGGAAGGTCTCGGTCGACAACGCCCAGGCGTTACGGGCTGCCAGCCGCGCGGTGGCCTCTGCGTTCTCGTCATCGGGGTGGCCCACATAGGCCGGGATGTTCGGGTCTCCGCCGTACCAGAGCTGGTCGACGAGCTCGACGGGGATTCCACCGCGGATGCCGACGAGACGTGACATCGACAGGTTGATGTAGAGGTGTCCGTAGAAGATGCCGGACGACGCCGCGACATCGGGCTTCTCCGCGAGGGAGTAGCTACCGAGGCTCGCATATCCGAAGTTCCACCCGGGCAGGATGTTCTGAATCCAGCCGAGGTCCGCACCGAGCGGCGTGATCGGGTCCGACAGCACATCGCTCGCGTTGAGCCGCGTGTAGACGGGGAGGCGTGTGCTCGGGTCGGTGTCGACCAACCAACGCTGTTCGGCCATTGCTGTATCTCGTCTCTTTCACATCACCGATCGTGATCCACGATGGGTAGTTTCTTTATTCTGACTTCACACACTGTGTGACTTATGACACTCTACATGTAAGACTGTAGTCCATGACAAGTTACTTGTCTGTGGACCAGGGAAGAATCTGCATAGGAGACACTCGATGAAACTGCAAGACAAGGTTGTTGCCATCACCGGCGGCACGCAAGGTATTGGCCGCGGTATCGCCGAAGCGGCTCTGGCAGAGGGTGCGAAGGTATCGCTCAACGGCCGCTCGAAGGAGAAGGGCGATAAAGCTCTGGCCGAGTTCGGCGTCGGTGAACGCGCTGCCTTCTTCCCCGGTGACGTGACGGTGCAGGCCGATGTGGAGGACTTCATCGAGCAGACCGTCGCAACCTTCGGCCGTATCGACGTCCTGGTGAACAACGCCGGCGGCGCCAAGGACCTACAGCCCACCGCCAACCTCAGTGACGAGGAATGGACCCTGGTGATGAACTGGAACCTGAACTCGAACTTCTGGGCCACCCGCCGCGCGTTGCAGCACATGCTCCCGAACAAGTACGGCCGCATCATCAACATCTCCTCGGTCGAAGGCAAGCACGGCAAGCCCGTGTTCACCGCCTACGTGGCCGCCAAGCACGCGATCAACGGCATGACCAAGTCGATCGCCCGCGAGGTCGGCACCGAGGGCATCACCGTCAACTCAATCTGCCCAGGTCTGGTGATCACCGACATCATCAAGAACAATGGACCCGACACGGCCAAGGCCATGGGCATGTCGTTCGACGAGATGGTCGCGCTGTTCGCCGAGGAGTCGGCGATCAAGCGCCCCAACACCATCGAAGAAGTCGCGGCTGTGGCGATGCTCCTCGCCTCAGACGCGGGCGCCGGCATCACCGGGTCCATCCTCAGCGTCGACGGTGGAACGGCGATGTACTGAGCTTCAGCCGATCTGGAGTGGCGCCGTCACCACACCGGTGACGGCCCACGACAGACACCGTCCCAGGATCGTATGGAACTCCGGTACGGCCCAGCTCCCCAGATCGACCCGGCCGAGATCGTCGATACCCAGATCCTGGACATCAAACCGGCCACGACAGTGGCCCAGCGTGAAGTAACAGACGGTCCCAGCTCCGTGATCCTTCAAGTACAACACCGGGCGCGGTTTGTCCACGGTCGTGTGTCCTTCTTCGAATCCTCTTGATTCGCCGACGAATCGGGTATGAGCCAGGACCTGGATCGGAGGATGGAGCTCACTGACGTAGAGCTCGTCGGTCACCTCGAACGGTTCGACGCCGGAGACGAACGGATGCTCGGGGTCGGTCACCTCGACCAGATACGGCGCAATCGGCGGATGTCCCAGAAATTGGCTCCCGAGCACCTGCGGCAGCTCCCCCATCGTCCGCGGGGTCACATACTTGCTTGCCGAACCCGGCGGTGTCCGGTCGATCGCTGAGTTCGTCCCGTGCAGAGCCAGCCAGCGGCCGCCCCGGGAGACGAACCCGATCAACGCTTCTTGCTGCGTCTCGTCCGGCACCCGATTGCAGGTGTAGGTGATCAGCAGGTCTGCGGACGCCAGGGCTTCGAGACAGTTGTAGTCCTCGAAGACCCTGGTGCGTACGTGCTCGTATCCGGATAGTGCCGTAAGCAATTGCAGCCGGGCGTAATCGAAGTCATGCCACTGTCCACCGCATACGACGACTGCATCGAGCCGGCCCGCTGGTCCTGCCATTGGTTCTTCCCTCAGTACCTAGCCGTGCGCGTGGAGTGCTTTGCCCGCCAGCGCCAGATGCGCTTCGCCCAAGGCCTCGGCCTGAGTCGGATGCGCGTGGATATGTTGTGCGACATCACCTGCGGTTGCCTCCCAGTTGTAGATGAGCTGGGCTTCACCGATGAGCTCACCGACCCGGGCACCAACCAGGTGGATTCCCACAACCGGGCCGTCTGGGCCCGCCGATACGAGCTTGACCCCGCCGGAGGTACGCAGGATGCGGCTCTTGCCGTTGCCTCCGAGGTCATAGACCACTGTCGCGACGTCGCCATACTCCTGCGCGGCCTCGGCTTCGGTGAGACCGACCGACGCGACCTCGGGATTGGAGTACGTCACACGAGGAATACCCTTGTCCACGATGGGAACACAGTCGAATCCGGCCAGTTGCTCGGCCACCAGGATGCCCTGGGCGAAGCCGCGGTGCGCCAATTGCGGTCCGGCGACGATGTCGCCCACGGCGAAGACGCCGGGCACAGACGTCTGCAACCATTCGTCGGTCACCACGAAGCCACGTTCGAGATCGACACCTGCTTCGGCGAAACCCATGTCTGCCGTGCGCGGGCCGCGGCCCACCGCGACGAGCATGATGTCGGCCTCGATATGCGATCCGTCGGCCAGCTCGACGTCGACGCCACCATCGGCTTCGGTCACCGAGCTGAAGGCGGTTTTCGTCCGCAGGACCAGCCCCCGCTTACGGAACGCGCGCTCGACCTGCTTGGACGTCCAGGGATCCTCTGTCGGAAGCAGATTCGGCGCTGCCTCCACGATTGTCACGTGGGCGCCGAGCGACGACCAGACGCTGGCGAACTCGCAGCCGATCACGCCGCCGCCGAGCACCACGACACGTTCGGGAACGCTGTCGAGCTCCAGCGCGCGGTCGCTGGTCATGACCGCGCCGCCAACTGTCAGACCTGGCAACGACTTCGGCTGTGAACCGGTGGCGAGCACGAGTGCTTCACCGCGGTAGCGCGCGGTGCCGCCGTCAGCCAACTCGACCTCGACGGTGCGATCGCCCACCACTCGACCGTGCCCACTGACGAGATCGATCTCGCGAGAGGCCACGAGGCCTTGCAGACCGCGATACAGGCCCGCGATGACCTCGTCCTTGTAGGTGTTCACCGCACTCATGTCGATGCCGTCGAGCGTCGCCTCGATCCCGAAACCCGGCGCCTCGCGAACAGAGTCGGCGACCTCGGCCGCGTGGAGCAGCGCCTTGGTCGGAATGCACCCGTTGTGTAGACACGTGCCGCCCAGCTTGTCGGCTTCGATCAGGATCACCGACATTCCGAGCTGCGCAGCCCGCAGAGCACACGCATACCCGCCTGACCCGCCTCCGAGGATCAGCAGATCGGCCGACTTCTCGCTTGCCATGTCAGAGACTCAGAAGTCGAAGCGGTTGGTGAATCCGCCGTCGACCACCAGGTTGGTCCCGGTGATGTGTCCGGCAGCCGGGGAGGACAGGAAGACAACGGCATTGGCGACATCTTCGGCGCCGCCGAGCTTGCCGAGCGAGGCGGAGGCGAGTGCGGCCTCGTACAGGGCGGGGCGAGCGGTCTGGATGGTGTCCCAGGCGCCGCCTTCGAAGAATATCGGTCCGGGCGAGATGGCGTTTACGCGAATTCCCTTGGGACCCAACGCCCGCGCCTGCGCAGAGGAATGCTGCAGCACGGCTGCCTTCAGTGCTCCGTAGCTGTTGGCGGTGCTGATGGGGCCGGCCTCGAGCGCGGAGGTGGTGCTGATGGTGACCACGGAGGCCGACTCGCTCACCTCGAGATGCGGGGTGGCGGATTCGATGAAGTTGACCAGGCTCATCAGGTCGACGTTGAAGCTGTTGACCCAGGCCTGATGTCCCTTGCCGGTGGCCGCCGAGGCGTTGACCACCACGATGTCGATTCCGCCGAGAGCTTCGGCCGCCTCATCGACGAAGGACTTCACCGAGTCGGCGTCGCCTACATCGACTGCCTTGTGGAAAACCGTTCCCTGCTCCGACAGTTCGCCGGCGACCTCGGCGAGATGTTCTTCTCCGCGGGCACAGATGCCCACCGAGGCGCCCTCGGCAAGTAGGGTCCGGGCGATCGCCAACCCGATGCCGCGGCTCGCACCACTGATGAGGGCGCGTTTTCCTTTGAGATTGAGATCCATCGAAAGACTCCTTTACTACTGTGACTAGAGGTTCATTGCTCCGACATGCGTCTGGAATTCCAGGACGTGCGAGAAGTCGTTGATCGACTGCACTGCCCGCCGGGTGTCGGCTCCCCGGACGACGCTGACGGACGTGTGGTGAACCCGCACCGGCATGTCGAAGCTGCTCCCGAGAGCGTCGGCGAGAACGGCGTTGATGACTCCGCTGTGGCAGGTCACGACCACACGCTCCCCCGGATGCTGCTCGACGATCGCTCCGATCTCACCGAGCACCCTGGTCCGGAATCCGATCGGATCCTCCGCGTACGGGAACGCGTCATACCGCCGGGTGCGGATGTGCTCGGAGAAGATCTTCGAGATCTCTTCGTGCGGCAGTACCTCGAACGGCGACTGGTCGGCCGGGAAGTTCTGCCACGGTTCGTATTCCGTCAACTCCTCACGAACAACAGGAATGAGTCCGTGTTCATCCGCGATGGCTGTCCCGGTGCGCAGCGCGCGGCTCAGCGGCGAGCTGTACACCGCGTCGATGTGCCGCTCTGCCAGCCGCTGGGCCACAGCCCGCACCTGGTTCTCGCCCAGCTCGGACAGCGGCGGGTCAACGGTCTCGGCGGCGCTGAGCTCTCTGCTGAGCTGCTGCTCGCCATGCCGGACGAGCACCAACTCACACAGCCCGGTCAGTGGCGCGAAGGGGTTGTCGAGGTCGATGGACCGGGCACGGGTCGAGTTGGGCACGGGGCCAAGTCAACCACAAACTGTCGTCAGTCTAAAGATACTTTCGCGAAATGGCAGGTCAGCCGCGATTAATTCGGCGTTACTTGGCTCGCACCACCGCGATGCAGGTCACACACTGCCGATATCGGCCGCGAGTTCACGAACCTCATCAGAGAATCGGCGTCGCCCCAGATTGGCCAGCGTGGCGTCCTCGGTGAGCCACGACGACACCGATACCTCGAGCAGACTCGACAATGCGGTCGCCGCAGCGGCCTGCTTGGCCTTCACAGAAATGCCGTTGCGCACCCGCAGTTCGGTCGAGAAGAGGTTGAGCAGTTCCAGCCGCACCTCACGGCGCAGCGCCTCGATCGACAGGCTCCACCCCGGAGACCGGACGAAGAACACCAGCGAGGCGGGCCGGTGCTGGTCCGTCCACTCCAGAAGCCGCACGATGATGTCTCCGAGGGGGGCATCGGGACTTGCCAGCAGCTGAGCACGGAACTCGTCGAGCAGTCCGGTCGCGTACAACCGCAGGCCGCCCAGCAGGACCTCGTCCTTCGACGGGTAGTGGTAATACACCGCGGCGGAGGTCATGTGTGCCTCCGCAGCGATGTCGGCCACCGTGACGTCCTCGATCGAGCGGACCGAGTACAAGTGCATGGCCGCCTCGACCACCACCTCGCGGCGAGATGGCCGGTGCGCTGCCCGCTTGGCACCCTTCGTCGTAGGCGTGCTCGCGGCGGCTTTCCGGCCGGCACCGGCCTGTCCTGACGTCACTCCCTTGCCTGCCATGGGCTAGATCATGACACCCGATACCCGGATCGTGACACCCCACGGCCCGGCCCGCGGTCATCGCGGCCCGATCTGGGAGTAGCTTGGGGTCACTTCAGTGATCCGCAGGTGGAGGAGGACCGCTGTGCCACGGCGAAACAGCAAGCCAGATGACAACAACGCACCAGGTGATGGCCCCGAGGGGGGCGACGCCGAGCAGTGGGGATGGGATTCTTTCCCCGCCGCCGACGACATCCCGGCCACGGTGGTCATCCCGGCCAACCGGGAACCAGAGGTCGAGGACGCGCCCGTCGAGCCGACAGCGCAGGTCAAGGGGTCAGCTCACCGACCATCGCGACGGCACCTGATCGTCAAGGCCGCCGTCCGCGTCTTCTCGAAGAAGGGTTTCGCAGAGGCGTCGATCCAGGAGATCGCCGAGGAAGCCGGAATGGTTCCGACCGCGGTCTACTACCACTTCTCCAGCAAGGAAGACCTGTTCGAGAGCGCGCTGGGCTATGCGATGGACGCCAGTTCCGCTGCCGCGCAGGCGGCTCGCCCGGATGATGTCACCGGAGATGCGCAGTCGTTCAAGGATGTCGTGGAGGCCGTCTGGGACTGGACGGCCGCCCACCCCAATGCCGCCCGCATGCTGTTCTTACAGATGGCCGGGGGTGCGACCCCGGGCACCCGACTTCTCACCAAGGAGTACGAGGACCGGCACATCCGGCGAGCCTTCGACTACTTCCCCGTCGACGAGACACCCGCGAACAAGCGTTCGGCGGCCGCGCAACAGGCGGCGCGGACACTGCGGGTGCGGACGATGATCGCCACCACGATCGCCATCCAGCCGCTGCGTATCGAGGGCGGTCCACTCGCGACCATTTCGGTCCCGCGTCTGCGCTCGGCCACCACGGATGTCTGCTCCAAGATGATCGAAGGTCGCTGAACCGACCCCGCGAGGCCATTCCGGTCGAGTAACTTGACTGCAACCCCAGTTGAATTACTCAGAAACGGAGTGTGGCCATGCGCGTAGCGGCCTTCACCGGCGGACATTCGTTCGACCGCGACGCCTTCACGGAGTTCCTGGGCTCGCTGCCCGGCGAGATCACCTGGTTCGAGCACCCGGACGCAGAGCCGGACGCCGCCGAACTGGAGAAGTTCGACGTATCACTGCACTACGACATGCCTGGCACCCTGCCGGAGCCTGCCGATCCCCCCGCGACCCTGCGCGCAGCGGTCGCCGCCGCGCCCGCGACCGGCCACGGCTATGTGATCCTTCACCACGCCATCGCATCCTGGGCGAACTGGGACGACTGGGCGGAGTTCGTCGGCGGCCGCTACCTGTACCGACCCGGTGTCGTACGCGGCGTGAGCTGCCCTGATTCCGGCTACCGGCACGCCGTCGCACAGCGGGTCACTGTCGCCGATCCCACCCATCCGATCGTCGCCGGACTCCCGCCCACCTTCGAGCTCGTCGACGAAACCTATCTGTGCGAGGTTTTCGAGGACGACGTCACGCCCCTGCTGCGCACCGATGCCGAGATGAGCGATGCGGTCCACTGGTCCACAGCCCTCGCGATGGCCGGAAGGCGCGACGAACGTGCAGGTTGGCACCATCGACCGGGATCACAACTGGTCGGGTGGACGAAGACGACCGGACGCAGCCGGCTGGCCTACCTCCAGCCAGGTGACAAGGCACCCACGCTCTCCGATCCGACGTACCGGCAACTCGTCGCCGGTGCACTCGAATGGGCCGCCCGCCTGCGCTGAGGGGTTATTGGAGTGAACGTAAAGAAAAGTGTGCTCGTCATCACCTTTCGCTGCTACAGTTAATGCATTCGGTGCCAAGTAAGGCAGCAGCCCCGACAAAGGAGACTCCAGATGCGACAGATCAAGCATCCGATGAGCCGTGCGATCTACGAGTTCGACGATGACTACAACGTCCTCGTGACCACCAAAGACGGTAAGACAGGGACCTTCGACCCCGAAGGCCGATACCTCCACGGTGAGGTGAAGTCAGTGGATCCCGAATTGGCCCGCTGGGTGGGTCTCGGCCCCCGAGAACCCGTACCCATCACCCAGAACCGACGATTCATGGGAGCCGCGAAGCTCCTCGAGAAGATGCAGGCCGACAAGGTGGCACAAGATGCTCTCGCCGTCAGCCTGGAACAAGGAGGCAAACTGTGACCACCGAAGCGCGCCCGTCCCAGCAGTCGGCAGCTGACGGCGGCTTCATCGAGAACGGCACCGGTTACCAGCGCCTGCTGGAGACCGACACCCACCCGGTTCCGGACATCCTGCGGGAAGAGTCGTACGAGCTGTACGAGGACCAGAACTTCGTGCCGGTGTCGCGCTATATCAGCCGCAAGTACCACGAACTCGAACGCGACCGGGTCTGGTACAAGGTCTGGCAGATGGCGTGCCGAGAGGAAGAGATCCCCGAGCCCGGAGACACCCTGGTCTACGAGATCTGCGAGAAATCGATCCTCATCGTCCGCGGCAAGGACATGAGCATCCGCGCCTTCTACAACTCCTGCCTGCACCGTGGCCGCACCCTCCGCGAGGAGGACGGACCGGCGGGCAACGAACTCCGCTGCCCCTTCCACGGATTCGCCTGGAACTTCGACGGCTCACTGAAGTCCATGACCTGCGCATGGGACTTTCCTCAGGTCGACAAGGGCAAGATGGATCTACCGCAGGTCAAGGTCGACACCTGGGGCGGGTTCGTCTTCATCAACATGGATCCCGCGTCCGAATCACTCGACAGCTTCCTGGGCGACCTCGGAAAGCACTTCGAGGCCTGGCCACTGGAAGACCGCTACATCCAGGCTCACGTGGCACAGGTGATCCAGGCCAACTGGAAGATCGCCCAGGAAGCCTTCTCCGAGGCCTTCCACGTGATCACCACCCACCCGCAGCGCGTGGTCGGCACCGGCGACTCGAACAGCCAGTACGACAGTTGGGGCAACTTCAACCGCGGGATCACCGCCAACGGTGTCCCCAGCCCGCACATCAAGTTCGTACCCTCCGAGCAGGAGATGTTCGACTCGATGGTCGATGCCCGCATCGACGAGGATCCGATGGTGACCCTGCCCGAGGGTGTCACCGCCCGCGAGATGTCCGGCATGCTGGCCCGCGAGGGTCTGCGCGACATCATCGGAGACGTCAAGGCAGACTTGATGTCTGACGCGGAGTCGCTCGACAGCATCTATTACACCGTCTTCCCGAACTTTCATCCGTGGGGCGCCTACCAGCGCATCGTCTACCGGTTCCGGCCCAACGGTGACAACCATGAGACATCGATCATGGACGTCTACCTGCTCGCCCCCTTCAAGGGCGAACGGCCGAAGCCTGCCAAGACGCAGTGGCTCGATCCTGAGCAGTCCTGGCTGGAGGCAACGGTTCTCGGCAGTTCGGCCCGTGTGTTCGACCAGGACGCATACAACATGCCGAAGGTACACAAGGGCCTGAAGTCCGCTCAGACCAAGACCCTTCCGCTGGCCCGGTACCAGGAAGTCAAGATCCGCCACATCCACCATCTGCTCGCGAAGTGGATCGGCGAGGAAGTCGACGACTGACATGCCGACGATGAGGGCCCTGCAGTATCGCGAGTTCGGGGCCCGCCCCGAGGTCGTGGAGATCGACCGGCCGACCCCGGGTGCCGGCGAAGTCCTGGTGCGCATGACCGCCTCCGGGGCCTGTCATTCCGACGAGTTCATCATGTCGACCCCTGCGGATCAGTATGTGTTCGCACCCCTCCCGCTGACCCTCGGACACGAGGGTGCGGGAGAGGTCGCCGAACTCGGACCCGGCACCACCGGGGTCGAGATCGGCGATTCGGTTCTCGTCTACGGCCCCTGGGGCTGCGGCGTCTGCCATTCGTGCGCGCAGGGTAGCGAAAACAACTGCGTCGACGGGATATCAGCCCCTGGCATCCATCGGCCGGGCACGATGGCCGAGTACATGATCGTCGACGACGTCCGGCATCTGGTGCCGCTCGGCGACCTCGATCCCATTCCGAGTGTGTCCCTCACCGACGCCCTACCACGCGATCAAACCGTCGCTTCCTGTGCTCACTCCGGGAACCACCGCGCTGGTGATCGGCGTCGGCGGCCTGGGCCACGTGGGCGTGCAACTGCTCAAAGCGTTGACGCAGGCGACGATCATCGCCGTGGACATCAACCCGGCAAGCATCTCCCATGCCCTCGAACTCGGCGCAGATCACGCCTTCGCCTCGGACGCCGCTGCCGCCGAACGGGTTCGCGAACTCACCGGGGGTCGCGGCGCGGATGTCGTCTTCGACTTCGTCGGCGCCGAACCCACGGCAGCGCTCGCGCAGTCGACGGTCGCCATCGCCGGACAGATCGTGATGGTCGGTGTCAGCACCGGTGCCGTCCCCGTCGGATATCTGACCGTGCCGTTCGATGTCTCTGTACGGGTGGTCAACTGGGGATCCCGATCGGAGCTGATCGAGGTGGTCGAACTCGCCCGCCGTGGCGCGATCGAGATCGCCGTAGAGGAGTTCGCCATGGACTCTGCACCGGAAGCATACGAACGCCTCCACGCCGGCACGATCCGCGGGCGGGCAGTTGTGGTGCCCACCCGCTGATCATGCCCCGGGTTCGTCCTCGACGAATCTGTCGCCTTGGTCAGACGTTTCCGGCGAGGAACTCGGAGTAGGCCGGCAAATCGAGCTGACCATGGCCGCTCAGTCCGATCACCACAACGTCTTCCGCGTCTGAATCACGCACCCGCGAAACCGCTGCGGCAATCGCGTGAGTCGATTCGGGCGCCGGGACGATGCCCTGGGTCCTGGCGAACAGCACACCGGCGGCAAACGCTTCCCGCTGTTCGATCGCGACACCCTCGACCAGCCCCAGTTCGACGGTGTGGCTCAGCGCCGGCGACATCCCGTGGTAGCGGAGTCCGCCGGCATGGATCGGATCCGGAACGAAATCCATTCCCAGCGTGTGCATCTTCAGCAGCGGCGTCAATCCGGCCACGTCGCCGTGGTCGTAGCGGTACTCGCCCTTGGTGATCGACGGACACGCGGACGGTTCGGCGGCCAGCACCTTCGGATCGGACCGGCCGTGCAGCTTCTCCCGGAGGAATGGGAACGCCAGCCCGGCGAGGTTGGATCCGCCTCCGGCGCAACCGACCACCAGATCCGCACCACCGGACTCCACCAGCGCGAGTTCCTCCACGGCCTCGAGTCCGATCACGCTCTGATGCAAGACGACGTGGTTGAGGACGCTGCCCAACGCGTACCGGGCCTGCGGGTCCTTGACAGCCGCCTCCACGGCTTCGCTGACGGCCATACCCAGGCTGCCCGTGGTGTCCGGGGTCGCGGCGAGGATCGCGCGACCTGCTTCGGTCAGCTCGGACGGGCTCGAATGGATGGTGCCGCCGTAGGTTTCGATGAGATAGCGCCGGTAGGGCTTCGACTCATAGGACGCGCGCACCTGCCAGACCTCGACGTCGATGTCGAACAGCGCCCCTGCGAATGCCAGGGCACTGCCCCACTGGCCGGCCCCGGTCTCTGTCGTCAATTTCTTGACGCCGTCCACCGAGTTGTAATAGGCCTGTGCCACCGCGGAATTGGTCTTGTGACTGCCCACCGGGCTCACGCCCTCGTACTTCACGTAGATGCGCGCCTTGGTGTTCAGGGCCTGCTCGAAGCGGCGCGCCCTGATCAGCGGCGAAGGTCGCCACATCTTGTAGACCTCACGCACCGGCTCCGGGATCTCGATGTAGACCTCGGGCGTCACCTCCTGTGCGATGAGCCCCGCGGGGAACAGCAGTGCGAGGTCCTCGGGACCGACCGGCTCCTTCGTCCCCGGATGCAGGTGCGGAGGAATCGGCTCCGACAGTTCGGCGGCCAGGTTGTACCAGTGGGTGGGAACCTCGACGCTGGTGATGTCGGGGCTTTCGGCGGTGGCATTACTTGTCATGGCATCGACTTTAAAGTCCCGGCCCTGCGAGGCGCAGCATTCGGCTAGCATCCGATCGTGATCCTCGCCCGTCTCCGCGAACGTAAGCACTTCCACCCGGATCTTCGTCTGGCGTCCGTACTGGTTCCGGGCCATCCCATCACGAAGCGGACGCTGCCGGTGATGCGCAAGCTGACCGGGGTGGTGCGGGGCAGTGCACGAGCTCAGGTGCACGAGGTCATTCCCGGCGTGAGCGTCAGGGTGTTCCGGCCCGAGACTCCCGCGGCCATACCCGGACCTGCGCTGCTGTGGATTCACGGCGGCGGCTACGTGATCGGCACCGCGGCACAAGACGACAAGATCTGCCAGCGCTTCGCAGACGAGGTCGGCCTGATCGTGGCGTCGGTGGACTATCGGCTCGCACCCGAGTTCGGTTTCCCCACGCCCGCCGAAGACTGCTACGCGGCCCTCGAGTGGCTCGCCGCAAGAGGAGATGTCGACCCGGCGCGCATCGCCATCGGTGGCGCGAGCGCAGGGGGTGGCCTGGCCGCCACCGTTGCCGCGTTCGCCCGCGACCGGGGTGAGATCACACCGGCGTTCCAGTTGCTCGTCTACCCGATGCTGGACGACCGCACCGCAGCCCCCGACCGTCTGCATCGCCTGTGGGATGTCACCAGCAACCAATTCGGGTGGGCCGCCTACATCGGCAGCGAATCCGCGGATGCCGCAGCCCCGGCCCGCCGCACCGACCTGACCGGCTTGGCACCTGCCTGGATCGGAGTCGGTTCGCTCGACCTGTTCCGAGACGAGGACGAGGCGTATGCGAAGCGCCTGGAAGCGGCCGGGGTTCCGGTGACATTCACGGTAATCGCCGGCGCGTTCCACGGCTTCGACGCCATCCTGAAATCCGGCGTCGGGCGGAAGTTCTTCGACGAACAGTGCGAGGTCCTCCAGAAAGCACTGAACACTCAATAAATAGCGTCGCGTCCCGGGTCGCTGAATCATCTGCTCAAGTGGGCCAACACTCAGTAGATCGCGTCACGTCCCGGGTCGAAATAGTGCCCCAACCGACGCGCCGTCAGCTGACGGAAGATCTCACCCGCCGCCGCAGGCCACGCCGAGGTGGTCACCGATTCGCTGGCCCGCAGCACCGTGATCGACACCAGCGCGACACGGCCGAGCGGGGTGTCGAAGCCGCTCGGGGCGCCCCAGCCCTTGTTGCTCAGCAACACACCCATGGTGTTGCCGACGAGCCATTCCCTCGGGGCGGTGACGCCCGGTAGTTCCACATAGACCGCATCGGGCGATCCGGTGATGGCGGCGACGAGGTCGGAGCCTCCGGCGGCCCCCTGCGCGGCGACGGCAGACAGGACGGTGAACAGCCAATGGCTACGGGCGCTTTCGTCGGCCCTCAGCTCGGGATCGATTGTCTCGGCGAAGAACTCGGCGCCCACGCCCAGGATCGACCCACCGGGGATCGGACCGAAGGCAGTGCTGGTGCCCCCACCGATCAGGCTCGGCGCCGACAGCCCGTCGGTCGCGAGCAACGTGGTCCGAGTGCGACGGACCACCCGGTAGCCCCGCATGCCGCCCGGCCACAATTCGGCATTGTCCGCGAGCGGTGGAAGCAGGGGCTCGTACATCTGGCCGACACCGCGCCACATGTTGTCACGGGCAACCTGGGCCTCGCGGGCGCCGGGCACATCCTGGGTCGATTCCTGTGGCCCTCTCGTGGCCACCCCCACACCGCCTCCGGACTGCGCCGGGGTGTGTACCGACGGTGTCTGGGTACGTTGTCTTGATCGCTCGAAAGTCCGCTGCGTGAACATCAGTTCGTTCGCCTCGGGAGTCATTGCGGGCGAGGGCATCTCGACGACCCCGTCGTCGGCCACCAGGAAGATCAGCCGCATCCGGCCGCCGGCCCTGGAGGGATCGACGGGGGCCTGGGTGAAGACTCTCCAGCCGGTCTGAATACGTTGCGCCGTCAGTGAATAGAGGTTGTGCCCGGTGAAATCGAAGTTGCGGACCCGGATGAAGTCGAGGGCGATGAGTACCGCCGCCTGGGCATCGGTGGCGTGGGCGGGCACCGATGCCGCCGACGGAAACGGGAAGTACGACCCTGACGTCAACTGCGCGATCGGTGTTCCACCGACGTACTCGACCAACCACGCAGGCGCCCGGCGCGGATACCGCATCAGGTCGTCCCGATAAGCATCGGCATCGAAGATCAATCCCTGGTCGATCGGTCCGTTCTCGCCGTGGTCGAAGCGGGTCACGGGTGCGCCGGCGCCGACAGTGATCTCCATCAGCAGGCAGGCGTCGCCGCCCGACTGATATCGACCGACCCGAAGATCCCTCGCCAACTCCAGCGCCTGCGGCGGAATCGGGACCGGGTACTGCGACACCTGACCGAAGTAGGTCAGGGCGTACCGCGTGCCGGTCCCCGCAAAACTGAAGTCGACCTTGGCGCCGGTCGCACCCGGTGGTGCTGCTGACTGCAGCTGCGCCGCGATGGCATCGATGAACTCGGGCTCACTCATCAGGCGTCCCTGAGAGTTGGACCAGTAGGTCATCGCAGCTCACCTCCCCGCGTCAGGTATCCGTTCGTCTACGCCGCGACCATTATCGCTCAGATTCGCCGCGATGCCGTCGGCATGGCGAGCGCACCGGGCCTCAGCCGTTCCTGCGGTCGCGCCACTCGCACAGGCCGCGGGCGAGGTCGAGGTCGTAATCAGGGCCGTTCACAGCAACGGTGAACAGGGTCACACCTTCCTCTACGAGCGCGTCGGCCAGTTTCACCGCGTCGTCTATGTTGCCTTCGCGCGACAGTTCACTGGAGCGGACGATCTCACCCGGGTCGCGGCCCACCGTCGCGCAGTGATCGGCCAGGACCTGCGATTTGTGACGATAGGTCTCGACATCGACGAAGGAATGCCAGATGTGGGCATGCTCGGCCACGTGCTTGAGGGTCTTCTTCTCGCCGCCACCGCCGATGAGGATGGGGATCTCACGGGTCGGCGCCGGGTTGAGCACGGAGAATCGGTTCTTGATCCGTGGCAGCGCCTCGCCGAGGGCATCGAGGCGCTTGCCTGCGGTACCGAACTCGTAGCCGTATTCGGTGTAGTCTTTTTCGAACCAGCCTGATCCGATTCCGAAGATCAGCCGTCCATCCGAGATGTGGTCGACCGTCCGGGCCATGTCCGCGAGCAGATCCGGATTGCGGTAGCTGTTGCAGGTCACCAGCGCGCCGATCTGGATCCTGGAGGTCTGTTCCGCCCACGCGGCGAGCATCGTCCAGCACTCGAAGTGCGCGCCGTCGGGATCACCATAGAGCGGGTAGAAGTGATCCCAGTTGAATGCGATGTCGATACCGATGTCCTCGGAGCGGCGCACGGCGTCGCGGATGTTGCCGTAGTCGGGCGAGTGCTGCGGTTGTAGCTGGACTGCGATCTGTATGGGTGTGCTCATCAATCCAGCATGCCTCAGACACGAGTCTTAACCGCCGATTCACCATGGGTTGGCCATCGGTTTCCTCCGGCCTCATAGCGTTCGGCGGGTCTGTGCCAATCCCAACAGCCCAGGGGGCCCCACGGTGCGAGTTCCACTTGCCCTTTTCGACAAAACCGCAGGCGCCTCCAAGCGCTCGATGGTCACATGCCACTACAAATGCGGCGATGCCTGCTGGCACCAGCCGCCGAACACCAGCGACAACACCTACTTCCGCGACATCGCCCGCGCAGCGGTCTCCCGTCGATCCGTCCTGCGAGGTTCGGCAGCAGCAGTCGTCGCGGTCAGTGCGACGTCTGCACTGGCCGCCTGCGGCGACAACAGCTCGTCGGCGAGCCCGAGTAGTTCGGGCACCTCCGGCGGAGCTGCCGGTGCCGCAGTCGCCGGGATGAATTTCGCGAGCGTCGCACCCAACACCGAAGACGCACTGCTCGTCCCCGAGGGTTACGAACAGGCGGTCGTCATCATGTGGGGTGATCCGGTGGTGCCCGGTGCCCCGGCCTTCGACTTCGACAACCAGTCACCGGAGGCGCAGGCTCAGCAATTCGGGTTCAACAACGACTTCGCCGGGCTCATCCCGATCGAAGGTCAGGCCGGCCACTTCTACCTCGTGGTCAACCAGGAGTACACCACCGAAGAGTTCATGTTCAAGGGGTACAAGCCCAAGGAACCCACCGAGCCGCAGGCACGAATCTCGATGGCCGCGCACGGGATCACCGTTGTCGAGGTCACGAGCGAGAACGGTTCCGGCAAGCTCACACCCGTTGTCGGCGAACGTAATCGGCGACTCACCGCATCCAGCCCGTTCACCCTGACCGGGCCTGCCGCAGGCAGCGATTTCGTCAAGACCTCCGCCGACCCGGCGGGCACCACGATCCTCGGCACCATCGGGAACTGCTCGGGCGGACTCACCCCGTGGGGCACCATGGTCTCAGGCGAGGAGAACTTCAACAACTACTTCACCGGCGCCGCCTCGGTCACCGACCCCGTCGCCAAAGAACGATTGGACCGGTACGGATTCGACGACGAAGACGACTACCACCAGTGGGGCCGTTACGAGACCCGGTTCGACCTGTCGAAGGAACCCAACGAGGGCAACCGATTCGGCTACATCGTCGAGGTCAACCCACACGACCCGAACTCCACCCCGATCAAGCATTCGTCGATGGGCCGCCTCAAGCACGAGGGCGCCAACATCTTCGTCACCGGCGACGGCACGGTGGTCGCTTACACCGGTGACGACCAGAAGTTCGAGTACATCTACAAGTTCGTGTCGGACAAGAAGGTCCAGCCAGGCGTCGGCGCCGCGGCCATGCAGCACAACATGAGCATCCTGTCGACGGGAACGCTGTACGTGGCGCAGCTCAGCGGCAATGAGCCGGACCAGATCGACGGATCCGGCAACCTCCCGAGCTCGGGGTCGTTTGCAGGCACCGGGAAGTGGTTCCCGTTGCTGACGGTGACCGACGACGGCGCCGAATCACGAGTCGAGGGGATGACCGCCCAAGAGGTCGCGGTGTTCACCCGCATGGCCGCCGACAAGGTGAACCCCACGAAGATGGACCGCCCCGAGGACATCGAGGCGCACCCGGTGACGGGCAAGGTCTACTGCGCCCTGACGAACAACGATGATCGCGGCACCGACGGCGAAGCGCCTGTGGACGAGGCGAATCCGCGCAACGAGAACAAGAACGGACAGGTCATCGAGATCACCGACGACCACGCGGGCACCGCCTTCACCTGGGATCTGCTGCTGGTGTGCGGTGACCCGGCTGCCGCCGACACGTACTACGGCGGATTCGACAAGACCAAGGTCAGCCCGATCTCGTGCCCGGACAACGTCGCATTCGATCCACACGGCAACCTGTGGGTGTCCACGGACGGCAATGCGCTGAAGAACAACGACGGACTGTTCGCGGTCGCGCTCGAAGGCGAGAACCGCGGTCAGACGAAACAGTTCCTCACCGTTCCGCGCGGTGCCGAGACCTGCGGTCCCATCATCGGCACCGACCGGGTGATCGTCTGCGTCCAGCATCCCGGTGAGGAAGACGAATACTCCGCCGACAAGCCGTATTCGAACTGGCCAGAGGGCGGCAATGCTCAACCGCGGCCAGCTGTTGTCGCAGTGTGGAAGCCGGGCGGTCAGATCGGCGTCTGACCGCCGAGTTCTCAGGTGAGCATCGACTCCATGACGGTGGCGACCTGTGCGGCAAGGGATTGCGCCGCCGTGTCGTCACCGTTGTGGAGGCGGAACAGAGCCTGCTGGAACAAACCGTCGAAGAGTGCGTAGGCGATCGGCGGGGTGAGAGCGGGGACCGCTCCGTCGAGTTCGCTGTACCGCGTCACCACGCGCCAGATCATGGCCTCCAGGCCACTTTCGATCTCGCCCACCGCGGGCCGGAATCCGGCGTCGAAGTAGCTCTGTGCGCGCATGTCGTACCAGAGTCGGTGCAGCGAGGCATCCTCGATGAGCGTCGTCGCCATCGCTTCCGCGAAACGCGCGGTGAGATCGTCGGTGCTCGACGCACCTTCCGTTGCGACGTCGTAGCGGGTCACACATTCGGCCTTGTACTCGAGGACGCCGAAGATGATCAGTTCGTTCTTGTCCGCGAAGTAGTAGTGCAGCACCCCGTGGGTGAAGTCCGAATTGTTCGCGATGTCGCGCAGGCTCGTATTGGCGTAACCACGTTCGGCCAGGGTGAGCAACGCCGATTTCGCAAGTTGACGACGTCGCTCGCCGAACTTGTCGGGGCGACGATCGATCCGCTGCTTTCGTGTAGGCGTGCTCATCACCCAGGAGTGTAGGGCGGTGAGACCGATCCAACAATTGTTTCACCAGGTGTCCAAGAAACCCTCACGGCCTCCGTCGACCCGAGATCAGGTCGAAGATGGGTCGAGGAACTCCAGCACCAGGTCGGCGACGACGTCCGGTTGTTCGAGCTGCAGGAAGTGTCCCGCTCCCTGCACCAGTCGCACGTCGCTGCCCGGCGGGAGCGCGGCGCCCACCCGGTCGGCGAATCCGGCTTGCATGCAGCCGTCGGTGACGCCGTGCAGATACAGCAGCGGCGTCAGCACCTGATCGAAGCCGGCAGCCTGCAGCGCCCGATAGGGCTCTGCGGGCCGACCGGGCCGCAGAGTCGCCCGGTAGTACTGCAAGACCGCACTCCGATGTTCGCCGGTGGGGAGTGCGTCGAACACGTGGCGCAGATCGTCGGTGGCGTCGTAGCCCGGCGACCACCGCCTCCACAACAGCGGGATCAGCTTGTCGAGAGATCTCTCGGACAGCCGGGGTAGCTGGACGAACATCATGTACCAGCTCATGAAGGCCTGCCGGGCAAGCAACGTCACCAACTGGCCGGTGTCTTCCCGGGCCGATGTGAACGCCCCGACCGGCGGCACCGACATCGACACCACCTTCCGGAAAGGCGAATCCCGATACGCTGCGAGACCGTTCGAGGTCAGCGCACCCCAGTCATGACCGATCACCACCGCGCGTTCGTCGCCGAGCAGCCGGTGGATTCCGATGGCGTCGAACATCAATGCACCGACGTTGTAGTCGCCGTCCGCAGCCACTGTCGACGGCGCATAACCACGAGTGAAGGGCGCGACGACCCGATAACCCTCGGCCGCCAGCCGCGGACCGACGTGCCGCCAGGAGTAGGCGGAGTCGGGAAAACCGTGCAGGCACAACGCCAACGGTCCGTCGTCCGGGCCCCAGGCAAAGGCTTGCAGTGTCGCGGTCGGCAGCACCAGTTCGATCCGGTCGGCACCGGCCGGTGCCTCGAGCGTGTGTGTCATCAGTCCAGCCAATCCAAAACAGCGGCCGCTGTCCAGGATTGCTGCATACTGCCCAGTGGCGCGCCGGTGAACGGCTCGTAGTACTCGGCGAACGACCCGTCTTGCGCCTGGCGCAGCCCTTCCTCCCGCAGGCGCGCGGATCGTTCTGTCCAGCCGCGCCGGGCGAACGCCCAGGAGAACAGCCAGGTCATCACCGGCCACACCGGGCCGCGCCAGTATTCGCGGGGTTTGAAGTCCGCGGAGATAGGCGACGTCGAGGGAGGTACCGCGTACTTCAGATCCGGATGCCCACAGAACCGCGGGCCCTCGAACAGTCTGACCAGTGCGCGTTCGCGCTCCCGAGGCAGTCCGCCGCAGATCAGCGGGGCGAACATCGCGATCGTCTCGGTGTTGATCCAGCGATTGGCGCGGATATCGAAGTCTCTTGCCGCACCGTTTCTTTCTGCGGACGCCGCGGCGACCCCGGCTCGGAACCGATCCGACCACGCCCGCAGATCGCGGATGTCGGCGCGGGGTTTGGAGTACTCCTCGCCGATCGTCGCGAGCACATCGCAGGCGACGGCGAAGATCGCGCTGACGAAGACGTCCTCGATGGCGAAACTCATCACCTCGGGCAGCTTCGCGTCGTCGTAATTCGCCCGCTTCATCTGTTCGACCAGCCACAGGTAACGGTCGTATTCGACGTCACTCGGTCGCATGGAGGCGTCGGCACCGTGGGACAGATCGGCGCGGGTGTACGCAGGCAGATCAACCCCGGGCACGACGTTCTCGTACGCGGCGTCCCAGCGGGGCGAGTTGTCCATCCCCGATTCCCAGCCGTGGTAGAGCGTGATGCGGCCGCGGCCCTGCGGGTCGCGAGCGTGCGCCAGCCAGCGGTGCCAGCGGACAAGATCGCCCCAGCGCCGGTCCAGGAACTCCTCGGCCACCGACCGCGTGGTCCGCCCCTGCCGTCGCGAGTGGTCGAGGATGCGCTGCACGGCGATCGCGTGCACAGGCGGTTGCGTGATACCGGAGGTCTGCGGAGCGCGAGGCGCGTTGAACGCCAACTCGGAGCACTCCCACCGGGCCGGGCCCGGGAAGTATCCGTCCCGACCGTTCGCGAAGACGATGTGAGGGATCATCCCGTTCCCCCACTGCGCGGAGAGCAAGGTGTCCATCTCGACCACCGCCCGTTCCACGCTCAGTGGGGCGAGTCCAACCGTGACGAAGGCCGCGTCCCAGCTCCACATGTGCGGATAGAGGCGCGGTGCTGCGCTGGTCATGGTGCCCAGGTCGTTGCCGCGCAGCAGGTAGGCAGCGCGCGCCGACAGCTGAGTGTTGGTGAAGCCGACGTATCCCACATCGACATTCTGGCCCCGATGACCGGATCGCGCTCGGCCGGTCATGCCGCACCGCCCTCGTGGTTAGGCTGGCGAGCATGCCAACTGCCTTGATCACCGGCGCCAGCCGCGGACTCGGAGCGGCCATCGCCCGCGGCCTCGCTCCCACCCATGACCTGCTGCTCGGCGGGCGTCCGTCGTCCGAACTCGACGAGATGGCGCTCGAACTCGAGGGCGCGGCCACCTGGGAGGTCGAACTCACCGACCACGACGACCTGTACTCCGCGACCGAGATGATCACCTCGCTCGACGTACTGGTCCACAACGCCGGGATCGGGTCACTCGGCACCATCGAGGAAACTCCCGCTGACGAGTGGAGGCGGGTGCTGGAGGTCAATCTGATCGCGGCCGCCGAGTTGACGCGGCTGCTGCTTCCCGCACTGCGGCAAGCCCGGGGCCACGTCGTCTTCATCAACTCGGGCGCGGGCCGGCGGGTGAATCCGGGCTGGGGCGCCTACGCCGCGAGCAAGTTCGGGCTACGTGCCCTGGCCGATGCGGTCCGCGGCGAGGAGCCCGACCTCCGCGTGACGTCGATCTTCCCGGGCCGCATCGACACCGACATGCAGCAGGAGATCGTCGCGATGGAAGGCGGCGACTACGACGGGTCCCGGTTCCTGGTCCCCGAGACCGTGGCGGCAGCTGTCGTCGCCGCCATCCACACCCCTGCCGACGCGCATCCCGAAGAGATAGTGCTGCGGCCCACGGGTCGCCGGTAAGCCGACCAAATCTGCTCCACTTCTAGCAATATGCTCCAGATCGCCTCGACATGTACCTCACATGCTGAAAAATGTTCCGCCATGAGCACACAACCCCGAGGAACCGCACTGGTCCGGCGACCGGCGTCGACATTGGCCGACGGCATCGTGACGTTCATCGAGCGCCAGTCGATCGACCTCGGGCTTGCGCATCGCCAATGGCAGGACTACGTGGCCGCACTCGAGGAGTACGGCTGGCCGACGCGCGAGGTCCCGCTGGACGATTCACTTCCCGATTCGGTGTTCGTCGAAGATACCGTGGTGATGTTCGACGAACTCGCGGTGATCACCAATCCCAAAGCGCCCGCGCGCAATCCGGAGATCGTCGCGACCGAGGAGTTCGTGCGGGGCCTCGGGCTCGAGGTCGCGAACATCACCGACCCGGCAACCATCGACGGAGGCGATGTCCTCAAGGTCGGAAAGCGCGTCTACGTGGGTTTGACGGGCAGCACCAACCAGGCCGCTGTCGACCAGCTCACCGACGTGCTCGTTCCACGCGGCTGGGAGGTGATCGCGGTGCCGGTCACAAAGGCCCTGCATCTCAAGAGCGCGATCACCGCGTTGCCGGACGGCACGGTGATCGGTTACGCGCCGGTAGTCGACGATCCGTCGATCTTTCCGAAATTCCTGGCCGTCCCGGAAGAACCGGGCGCCCACGTCGTCGTGCTCGATGCGAACACGGTGTTGATGAGCTCGGCGGCCCCGGACAGTGCCGCGATGTTCGTCGACCGCGGCTTCGAGGTTGTGGCCGTGGACATCTCCGAGTTCGAGAAGCTCGAAGGATGTGTCACCTGCTTGAGCGTGCGAATCCGTTGACGCTGCGATTACTCAGGTCGCGCTGAGTATCGGACGCACCTGCTGTCCGAGAAACCGGCACAATCCCGGCAGATCCGGTTCGTCCTCGGTCGGCTGAACAGCCACCGATGTCACGCCCATCGCCGCCAGCCGCAGGATTGCCGCCGCGACCGTCTCCGCATCACCAGCGACACCGACGTCATCGCGATCCGACTTCTCCCAGCGCGCGACCTCCGCCGCGACCCGGTCGGCTGCGCCTGCCCCGGTGGCGGCGATCAGCGGCACGACGACGGGCGGCATCGCCTTGCCTGCACCGGACGCTTCGGCTCGGATCAGGTCACAAGCGGCTGCGATCTCGGCTTCTCCGAGCCCTGCGGTCAGCAGGACACCGTCGCCGCGCCGCGCGGCGAAACCGAGTGAGCGCGGCCCTTCCCCGCCGACCAGCAGCGGGACGTTCCCGGTGGGTGGCCAGTGGAGCTTCACGGCGTCGACGTGCAGGTATGTCCCGTCGAACGTCACCTCACCGCCCGCGAGGAGATCCCGCAGGACCGAGTCGTACTCGCTCAGCAGGGTCATCGGCGAATCGACCCTGGCACCGACCTGGCCCATCCAGCGCTGCACCCCATGACCGATCCCGGCGAGCACCCGGTCCGGGAACAGCCGGTGCAGGCTCGCCAATTCCATTGCAGCGACCCCGATGTTGCGCAGCGGCACCGGGAGCAACCCGACTCCGACCGTAATCCGGCTCGTCCAGGCCAGCGCGGCCGACGCCGTGACCAGGCCGCCGTGCTGGAAACAGTCCTCCCACAACCACAACTCGTCGAGACCGGCCGAGTCGGCTGCCGTCGCAACCTCTCGGAGTTGGTCCGGCGCGAACGCGGGCAGGAAGGTGATACCGAGGGACGGGATTCCGGGGGACGCGATTCCGGGCGGCGGGGAGACCATACCGGCGAAAGTATCACCGCCGACCTCATCAGTTGGTTAACGTGATGGTGACGATATCGACACTGCATGTCGCCCTGCGACTGTGACGATTGCCGGGCAGTGAGTTCTCCATGAAAGCTCCTTCGTTCGAACGGAATACCATTGCCCACCTATCAGTTCCGTTGTCTGACCTGTGGTGATTTCGACCGCACATATCCCATCGCCTCGGTGCCCGACCACACCAGGTGCGTCGAGTGCGACTCGTCCGCGCGACGCGTGATGACGGCGGCGGGGTTGAGCAGCGGCAATTCCCAGGCGATGCGCCTTCTCGACGCCACGGCCCGCACCGCGTCCGAACCGCGTGTGGTGTCGAGCCCACCGCGCAGCGGGCGCCCATCGCCGCGAGCGGTCCGTGCAGCAGACCCTCGACTGTCCACCTTGCCGCGACCCTAGGGAGATCTGCAGATGCCTGACCTCGTGTTCCCGCTGGATTCGACGAAGAAGTTCACGGAGCAACAGCTCCCGGGACACAACCGGTGGCACCACGCCATCCCTCCGGCGGTGACCGTGAAGCCGGGCGAGAGTTTCCGGGTGCACTGCCGCGAGTGGTTCGACGGTGCAATCGAGAACAACGACTCCGCCGAGGACATCCTCAACGCACCACTGACCACCGTGCACACGCTCAGTGGTCCGATAGCGGTCGAGGGCGCCAAGCCCGGCGATCTGCTGATCGTCGACATCCTCGATGTCGGGCCCATCCCACAAGAGGATTCGGGCCCTCTGGCCGGTCAAGGCTGGGGGTACACGGGTATCTTCCCTACCGACAACGGCGGCGGATTCCTCACCGAACAGTTCCCCGACGCCTACAAGGCGGTGTGGGACTTCGCCGGCCAGACCGCGACCTCGCGCCATGTACCGGGGGTCAGCTTCACCGGCATCGTGCATCCAGGCCTGATGGGGACCGCACCGTCGAAGGATCTCCTCGGTACCTGGAACACGCGGGAGGCCGCGCTCATCGCCACCGATCCGGATCGCGTACCGCCGCTGGCGCTGCCACCGGAACCGCAGGACGCAATCCTCGGAAGTCTGACGGGTGACGAATTCACCGCAGCCGCAGCAGAAGCCGCGCGCACGGCACCGCCGCGGGAGAACGGCGGCAACCAGGACATCAAGAACATGACCAAGGGAACGCGGATCTTCTACCCCGTGTTCATCGACGGCGGAAACCTCTCCGTCGGTGATCTGCACTTCAGCCAGGGTGACGGCGAGATCACGTTCTGCGGCGCGATCGAGATGGGTGGATTCATCGATCTGCGCGTCGACATCCTGCGCGGGGGCATGGACACCTACGGTGTCTCCGAAAACGCGATCTTCATGCCCGGCAACACCGATCCGCAGTATTCCCAGTGGCTGGCGTTCTCCGGCACGTCGGTGACGCTCGACGGTGAGCAGCGCTACCTCGACTCCCATCTGTCCTACCAGCGCGCCTGCCTGCACGCGATCGACTACCTCACGAAGTTCGGCTACGCGCGTGAACAGGCATACCTGCTGCTCGGCGCCGCACCCATCGAAGGCAGGCTGTCGGGCGTGGTCGACATCCCGAATGCCTGCGCCACGGTGTACCTGCCCACCGCGATCTTCGACTTCGACGTCACGCCCGGCCCCGCCGGACCCGTGCAGATCGACCCCGGGATGGGAGCGCCCCACGCGAGCAGATAGGGCTCAGGCCCAGTCCAGCGACGCCGCGAACGACACAAGTGCTGCGCTGACCTCGTCGGCACGTTCCATCTGGATGAAATGACCGGCACCGGAGAAGGTCTCGACACCCCGAAGATCCGGCATCATCTCCCGCATCCGGTCGACAGCGTCGTGTCCGGCGATGGTCAGCACGGGATCATTGCCCCCACAGAGGAAGTGGGCGGGCTGCTCTATCACCCGTGGCTGCGCGCTTTGGTGCTCCCAATTGAGGTCGGCCGCCCGATACCAGTTGAGTCCGCCGGTGAAGCCGGAATCCTGGAATGCCGCGTGATACACGTCCAGTTCCTCGGACGTCATCCACGACCAAGGCAGATCTGGGGCCTCGGGTAGGACATCGAGATAGCCGAGCCGGACTCCCTCGCGTCGACTCGGGTGCTGCCAGATGTCGAGGTAGCGGTAGTCGCACGACAGCGCATAGAAGATGCGGGTCAAGAACTCCCGCGGATGTGCATCGAGTTCGGCGTCGGCCAGGTCCGGCTGCATGAAGTAGTCGAAATGGAAAAAGTGCTTGCGCGCCAGGTACGCAAACGCCTCGGACGGACGAACCGGGATGCGGTCAGGCGCGTAGGGCATGGCCAACAACACCAACCCGGCCACCCGCTGCGGGTGCTCCAGAGCCAGCGTCCACGCCGTCGGTGCACCGAAGTCATGTCCGACAACGATGGCGCGCTCGACGCCCAAGGACCCGAGGAGAGCGTCGAGGCGACCGGCGGCGGACAGGTACGTGTACTCGGCAACCGCCGCCGGTGAATCGGTACCGCCGTAACCCGGCATGTCGGGAGCGATCACCCGGTATCCCGCCGAGACCAGTGGCTGCACCTGATGCCGCCAGCTGTATGCGAGACCGGGGAACCCGTGGCACAGCAGCACCACCGGCCCCGAGCCCTCGTCGATGACGTTCCAGCCGAAGCCGTCGACCGTCAGTCGGCGGTAGCGCACGTCAGCTACAGGGTTTGCAGGTCTTCGGCGCTCCACACCGCGCGCATCGTCTTGATCTTGCCGTTGTCGTCGAACACCATGATGTCGACCGGGGTGATCTTGAATGCCGAACCGCCGGCCTCCGTGATCAACGTGAACTCGAAGACGGCGGTGTCGCCTGCGATCTTGGACCAGTGCAGTTCAGAGGTGACCTTGTCCATGGCGGCGATGACGCCGTAGAACTCGATCAGCGACTCCCTGGTGTTCCGGATGTCTGCACCGATCGGATCCTCGACGGTGGCGTCGGCGGCGTACAGGTCTGCGACCTGCTCCGGGGTGCCGTTCGCGACCAGGTCCACATAGGACTCGACGATCTTCTTGATTTCTTCGGCACTCGGCATCTGCGTCTCCTCGAGGATTAGAACGTGTTCTAGTTCGAGGACGTTACCCTTACTCGGCGGGAGGCGCGGTCAATTCGATGTTGATGTCGTCGGGGTCCTGAAACGACATGATGAAGCCGGCTCCCCCGAGGTCGGTGATCTCGCCGTGGGTGATGCCCGCCTCGCCGAGAGCCTTCGCCGCGGCCTCGAGCTCGTCGCGCGACTCGACGGCAAAGCTGACGTGGTCCAACCCGGTCGTCGTGGAGTCGAAGGTTTCGCTGCCGACCGGACGCAAACCGAACAGGGTGCCTTGCGGGGTCGCGTAGATGGTGCCGCCGTAGAACTTGTCGGGAGATTCTCGGACGCCGTTCTCGTCGACGGATTCGGACGAATCGATGACGATCGGCCAGCCGAACAGTTTGTCGTAGAAGGCCTTGGAGCGGGCGATGTCGGTGACGGTCAAACGGACGTGTGCAAATCCGGAACTGGTGATGAGTGCCATGACTCCAACTTACCCGTCAAACGATCTTTGGTCGACCACGTGAGACACCAAATCCCTTGAGCTGCAATAGAACTGCGCAATCAGACCCGAACAGCCCTCGAGACGCCCACCGACGGTGGGCGTCTCGATTTGATGACTGTGGTGCAGCGAGTCGTCAGCGAGCCTTGTCGGCTGCGCCCTTCTCGCTGGAGGCGCCTGCATTGGACAACTCGCCCGACGGGTTCTCCAAATGCGCTCGGACGAACCACTGGAACTTCTCGAGTTCCGCAGTCTGACCGATCAAGATGTCCTCGGTCACCGGGTCGATCTCACCGGCGACGGCGATTGCCTCACGGTGCGAGGTGATGAAGCCTACGTAGACGAGGTCGAGTGCACCGAGGTGTGCCTGCACGGTGTCGCGGCCGACGGAGTAGTCGTTCCAGGAGCGATCCTCCTCGATGGCCTTGGCGGTCCCGCGAGGCGATCCACCCAGAGTGGCAATGCGCTCGGCGAGGGTGTCCGCATAACCGCGGGCGAGTTCGACTTGCGGGTCGATCATCTCGTGAACACCGATGAAGTTAGTTCCGACGACATTCCAGTGGATGTGCTTCAGCGTGAGATGTAGATCGTTGAACGCGCTGAGACGTTCCTGCATGACAGAGACCAATTTTTTCGTGGCGTCATCCGGGAGGCCGGGTGCTGTAAAAGTCATGACTGTCGGGTGCCCAGCCGCGTGGTGCCCCAAACCTTCGAACGTCCCACCGCGATCAAATCGCGGCCTTCAGATCACGAGATGGTAACGGGGCGCTTCGCAGACGGTGGTCTCCTGTGGTTGTCTAGCCCTATGGCGGGAGTGCGAGCAGTTACTTGGTGACCCGAACCGACGGCGAGGGAGTCTTCGGAGGACTCGACCTGGTGCACCGATACGCACCCGTCAGGCGCCTTGCCGACGGGGCGCTCGTCGCTGCCGAGCTGCAGATCACGGGGCGCCCGGGCACCGCGGTCTCCACTCCCGAATCCCTGCGCCGCACCGCGCGCCTGATGCAGGAATCGCTGGCCGTCGATCAGCGGAAGCTGGCGGTTGCCGGGGACAACACCACTGTGACCGACTTCCCGGTGCTCCTCACCGTCGACATCGGCTCCATCGATCTCTCCGCCGCGCCTTCGGGCCACCGGCAACTGGCCTCGGTGGATCCGGACGACTTCCTCCGACGGCCGCGCGACATGCTCGAAGAGGTCGAACGCACACGGAACGCAGGCCACTTGATCTGTGTTGACCTGCTGGGCATCACGAACCGCGCGATGACGTTGCTGTGGCTGATCGATCCCGATGTCATCATCATGACGTCCGAATTGCTCGCCCGCGACGGCGCCGCGACCGCACAACTCGCACACGGTCTGACCGCTCACGTCGAGCGCAGTGGTGCGCTCGTCATCGCCGAGGGCGTCGACACCGAAGCCAGGCGGATCGCCGCGCAGACGCTCGGTGCGGACTACGGAATCGGAAATCTCTTCCCGCCAGTGGCAGAGCTCGCCCAGCTGGGCGCCGGACCATCTGAGTCTCTGCCCCCGCAGCAATCGCGTCGGCATCCCAGCGAAGCAGCCACGACGCCGTACTCCATCGCGTCTGCCGAACACCGGCCGCGGCGCGGCGACAAGCGACTCCTGATCGAGATGAGCAAGGCGCTCGAGGTCCAGGCGTCCACCGCCGGCCCCGGGGTTCTGGTGCTCGGGACGTTCCAGGAGGCGAAGCAGTTCACGCCTCTGACGGCGAAACGCTGGCGGGTGCTCGCCGACCGCGCGGGCTTCGCCGGCGTCTACGGAGTCGGGTTGTCCCACATGCTCGACGGCAACGTCCAGCATGCGCCGCTCGACCCCACCGACGACCTCGTCAACGAGTGGACGGTGGTGGTTCTCGGACCGCATTCGGCCGCACTGCTCGCAGCACGCGACCGTGATGACGACGTGCCCGACCTCGATCGGACCTTCGACGTGGTGCAGAGCTACGACCGGGACCTCGCCACCCGCGCCGCGCACTCCATTCTCACCCGATTCACCATCCCGAGTAGCGACTGAGGACCCATGGCCAACCGCCCGGACCCCGTCGACCTACGCGTCTACCAAGACGCCGATGAGGTCTTGGCCCGCGGCCGCACCCTGCGGGCGCAACTGCCCGAGTCCGCCCACGACCATCGCGCTGCCGGCCCGGACCGTCCGGCCGTCCTCGACTACATCGGGGACAGCAACGCAGGCAGACTCGCCGACCTCACGCCGCTACGGATCGGGCGGATGACTGTGTCTCCGTTCGCATTCTTCCGTGGCTCGGCCGGACTGATGGCTGCCGATCTCGCTGGGACGCCGGACAGCGGTCTGCAGGCCCAGCTCTGCGGCGACGCACACGCCGCGAACTTCGGGCTCTACGGCACACCCGACGGCCAGATCGTCATGGACATCAACGACTTCGATGAGACGATCCCCGGTCCATGGGAGTGGGATCTGAAACGATTGTCGGCCAGTCTCGTGCTGGCGGGCCGCAGCGGCGGGGTCTCGGAGACCGGATGCCGCGATGCGGCGCAGGACGCGGTGAAGTCGTATCGCAAGACGGTGCGCACCCTGGCAGAGGTGCCGTTCCTGCGGTCGTGGTCGGCACTGCCCGACGCCTCGATTCTCGATCAGGCCAAAGCGGACGCGTTGCTCGACGACTTCGACGAAGCGTCGAAGAAGGCGCGCCGTAACACCAGCGAGAAGGTGGTCGCGAAATGGACCGAGCACCTCGAGGACCATACGACTGGTATCCGGCGACATCGGTTCGTCACCGATCCGCCCATTCTCACCCGTGTCGATGCCACGACGGCCGATGAAGTCGCGGCAGGACTGAACGACTACGTCGACACTCTGCGGGAGTCGAGGCGCAACCTCATCTCACGGTTTGCCCTGTCCGACATCGCCTTCCGGATCGTCGGCACGGGCAGCGTCGGGTTACGTAGTTACGTGGCACTGCTGCACGGCAACCGTTCGGAAGACCTCGTGCTGCAGATCAAACAAGCGAAGCAGTCGGCGTTGGCACCGTACGTCCGCGCCGACACCTCACGACATGAAGGCAAACGTATCGTCCGCGGCGCCCGGATGGTGCAATCGGAGACCGACATCCTGCTGGGCTGGACCACCATCGACGGACTGCCCTACATTGTCCGCCAGTTCCGAAACCTCAAGGGCGACATCGATCCGACGTCATTGAAGCGGAGCCTGCTCGACGATTACGGTCGCCTCGCCGGAGCACTGCTGGCGCGAGCACACGCCCGCTCGCTCGATCCGCGGCTACTGGCGGGGTACCTCGAGGACGGCAAGGCCCTGGACAGAGACTTCGGCAGCTTCGCGGTCCGGTATGCGGACCAGACCGAACGCGATCATTCCGAACTCGTGGACGCCGTCGCAGCGGGCGTGATCGAAGCGGCCGACGGCTGACTGGTTAGCCTGAAAGCGTGAGCGCAGAATCCGACAAAAGCCCCATTCCCTCGCCACCGACCGTGGTCCTGGCGGCCTGTGCGGAGCTGCCCACCGGCGACGGTGATGACGAGGGATTGATCGGCGCCCTCACCGCGGCCGGGTTGTCGGCGCGCTGGCTGGCGTGGGACGACCCCGAGATCAACTCCGCAGACGGTGTCGTACTGCGTGCTACCTGGGACTACCCGGAGCGGGTTGAGCGAGTTCCTCACCTGGGCAGACGGGGTCGGCTTACTCATCAACAGCGCGGCGATGGTCCGGTGGAACTCCGACAAGGGGTACATGCTCGACCTCGAGGCGGCAGGTGTCCCGATCGTCCCGACCGCTGTCTATGCCCCAGACGAGACCGTGTCCATCCCGGACGGCGAGGTGGTGGTGAAGCCGGCCGTGGCCGGAGGATCCCGCGGCGCGGCCCGATTCACCGACCCCCGGGAGGCGGCCGACCACGCCGCCGCCCTGCAGGCTGCGGGCCGGCGCGTGCTGGTGCAACCCTTCGATCCCGCCGTCGCCGACGGCGAGACCGCGCTGGTGTACATCGCGGGTCAACGGTCGCACGCCTTCACCAAGGGACCGATGCTGCCCGAGCCCGGCGAGGAGGGCGAACTCGATGAGTCCGGCCTGTACGTCATCGAATCACTGACCCCCGCAGAACCTTCGGAGAAATTCTGGGAGCTCGGCGACGCCGCGCTGACCGCAGCCGCGGACGCCGTCGGCGTCATCCGCGCCGACATCCTCTACGCCAGGGTCGACCTCCTGGGAACCGGCGAGTCCGCTCCCCGGCTACTCGAGTTCGAGGCCGTCGAACCCTCGCTGGGCTGGCGTCAGCTCCCCGAGACCAAGCGGGGCCCGGCGATGGCACGGTTCGCGCTCGCCACCGCGGCCGCCCTGGCGCGCCGGTGACCCTCAGGACGTGACCACGGCCGGCCGGACCTCGGCCATCTCCCGGCGAGCTCGCCTGCGGTTCACCAGGATCCCGATGGTCGCGAGAATCCAGACGACGTACTGCACCGTCCAGGCGACGCGGAAGCTGTCGAAGGAGTAACCACCCATCGCGTCGATGATGATGCCCATGGCCTGCATCACGAGCAGCGAGGCGATGAAGCCGCCCATGTTGACCATGCCCTGGGCGGTGCCGAGCATGCTGCTCGGATTGAAGGTGCGCGCGAAGTCGAAGCCGATCACCGAACCGGGGCCACCGATCGAGACGACCACGACCAAGACGATCAGCAGCCACAGCGGCGCCGGACCCGGTAACGCCAGAACGACCGTCCACATCAGCGCATTGCTGCCCATGATGAACAGGACCAACCGCGATCGACGTCCGGGGAATCGTCCGGTGAGCAGTCCGATGACCACTCCCGACAGCACGATCGACACCACCGAGATCGTCAGCAGCCCACCGGCCAGACCGGAGGAAAGCCCCTGTGCCGTTGTCAGGTACGGGATGCCCCACATCAGCGCGAACACTGTGATCGAGAACTGGGTGCCCATGTGCGCGAAGAAGCCGAGTCGGGTGCCTGGACGTTTCGCGACCGCCTTGACGTTGCCGAGCGAACCCCGCACCGACACCTTCTGCGCGACCACAACCGTCCCGCGGGGAGCGTTGCGCACCAGCGCCAGGGTGAGCACCGCCGACAGGACACCGAGCGCGGCGGCGGAGATGAACGCGGTGGTCCAACCGCGCGCGTCCAGCAACGCCAGAAACGGTATGGCCGACAGCACCTGGCCGAGCTGCCCGGTGATCCCCGTCAGCTGGGTGATCAGCGGCACGCGCTTCGGGGCGAACCAGCGCGGCACCAGCCGAAGCACCGAGATGAAGGTGAAGGCGTCGCCGACCCCGACCAGCGCCCGCGCCGCGATGGCGAGTGGCAACTCCTCGGTCAGGGCGAGCGTCATCTGCCCGGACGCCATGATCAGCGCGCCGGTCACGATCATCGCTCGCGAGCCGAACCGGTCGAGCAACAGCCCGGCCGGGATCTGCATTGCGGCATAGACGATGACCTGCAGGACCACGAAGGACGACAACACACTCGGCGATGCCGAGAAGCGGTCTGCGGCGTCGAGGCCCGAGACCCCGAGCGTGGTGCGATCGAGGACGGCGACGATGTAGACGAACACTCCCGTTGTCCAGACGACCCAGGCGCGCACTCGTCAATCCTAGGGGGTCGACCAACGGGTCGCGGCCGTGGATGATTGGCGGGTGCCTGCCTCGGACGATGTGCCCGATCCCACGAACGCACTGCCGGGATCTGTCGACGCGCGTTTCACGCTCGCCGCGGAACGCACCGTGTTGTCGTGGTTCCGCACTGCGCTGGGTCTAATCGCCGCCGGTCTGGCCGTGATGCACGTACTGCCCGACTACTCGACGCAAACATCTCGCGACATCCTCGGCATCTGCCTGGTCGCGTTCGGTACAGCGACGGCGATTGCCGGCGGTCTGCGGTGGCGACAGACCACCAACGCACTGCGCGACGGAGGGCCGATGCCGGGCCCGCTGCCGATCTGGGCCCTGATCTCCCTACTCACGGTGTTCTCTGTCTTCGCGGTGATCTTGGGCCTGCAGACCCGCTGAGCCTCGGAACACCAGAGCGCCGGGAGTCGTTGTACCCATCGAATGCGTCCCGCAGCCAGCGGTGACGAATCCCGAGGAGGATCCACGTGTCGCAGCAATACCGTAAGGACCCGGACGCCATCGCCCGGCTGAACCCGGACCAGTACGCCGTCACCCAGAAGTCGGCCACCGAACCAGCGTTCCGCAACGAGTTCTGGGACAACCACGAGGCCGGCCTCTACGTCGACATCGTCTCCGGAGAGCCCCTGTTCACCTCGACCAAGAAGTTCGACAGCGGATGCGGCTGGCCGAGCTTCACCCACCCGATCGACCCGGCAAACGTCGTCGAGAAGTCCGACAGGGGCTTCGGGATGGTGCGCACAGAGGTCCGGTCCGCACACGGCGACAGCCACCTCGGCCACGTCTTCAATGACGGCCCCGTCGATCAGGGCGGTCTGCGTTATTGCATCAACTCCGCAGCCTTGCGGTTCATCCAGGTCGCTGACCTGGAGGCCGAGGGCTACGGCGACTATGTCGAACTCTTCAACACCCAGGAGGCAAAGTAGATGACCGAGAAGGCAATCCTCGCAGGCGGCTGTTTCTGGGGAGTCCAGGATCTCGTCCGTAAGCAGCCCGGCGTCGTCTCCACCCGTGTCGGATACACAGGCGATGACAGCAAGCCGAACGCCACCTACCGCGACCACGGCAATCACGCCGAGGCCCTGGAGGTCGAGTTCGATCCGGAGCAGACCAGCTTCCGCGATCTACTCGAGTTCTTCTTCCAGATCCATGACCCGTCGACCAAGAATCGGCAGGGCAACGATCGCGGTGCCAGCTACCGCTCGGCCATCTTCTACACCGATGACCAGCAGAAGCAGGTCGCTCTCGACACCATCGCCGACGTCGACGCCTCCGGTCTGTGGCCCGGCAAGGTGGTGACCGAGGTCGTCCCGGAGGGCCCGTTCTGGGAGGCGGAGCCCGAGCACCAGGACTATCTGCAGCGCATCCCGAACGGCTACACCTGCCATTTCGTGCGCCCAGGCTGGAAGCTCCCGCACCGCGCGGACGCCGCGACCAGCTAGAAATACATGCCCGACGACGCTGCGGCAGGACGCCTGTTGGTCATCTCCGGAAGTACACGTTCCGAATCGACCAACTCGGCGTTCTGTCGCACTGTCATCTCTTTCGCATCCGGCGAACTCATCGTCGACGGCGTACTCGATGTCGCGATGTTGCCGCATTTCAATCCCGACGATGATCGGGAGCCGCTCCCGGCTGCCGTCCAAGCGCTCCGCGCGGCCATAGCCGCCGCCGATGCCGTGCTGTTCTGCACCCCGGAGTACGCGGGAACACTGCCGGGTTCGTTCAAGAACCTGCTCGACTGGACGGTCGGCGGGACCGAGATGACCGACAAACCCGTCGCGTGGGTGAAGGTCGCAACTGATTCGCGCAGGGGCGAGGGCGCCCATGCCGCCCTTGCCACGGTGCTCGGATACGTCCAGGCCGCGGTCGTCGAAGACGCGTGCCGCCACATCCCGGTGACCAGTGAGCTGATCGGGCCGGACGGGCTGATCACGGACGCCGCCACTCACCGCGCGATCGAGGACACCATCCGCGCGCTGCTGCCTGCCTGAGCCTGCGGCTCCTTCGATGCGAAAACTAGTGTGGTCAGATCACACCCGATCGAAGGACACGCATGCCGAAGCGCAGACTCCCCAAGTTCCACGACCTCGCGCCGCTCATGCAGTTCAAGAAGCCGAGCCTCGACTTCAAGGCGAACCGGCTCGCGAAGGCCCAGACCGTGTACGACCTGCGCCGCATCGCGCAGCGCCGCACCCCCAAGGCCGCCTTCGACTACACCGAGGGCGCCGCCGAGGCCGAGATCTCGCTCGGCCGCGCCCGGCAGGCGTTCGAGGACATCCAGTTCAATCCGTCGATCCTGCGGAACGTCGCCGACGTGTCCACCGGGTGGGACGTCCTCGGTGCACCGGTGTCATTGCCGTTCGGCATCGCCCCCACCGGGTTCACCCGGATGATGCAGACCGAGGGTGAGATCGCGGGCGCACACGCCGCGGCCAAGCACGGAATCCCGTTCTCACTGTCGACGATGGGCACGACCGGCATCCAGGACGTGAAGGCTGCGAACCCCGATGGCCGCAACTGGTTTCAGCTCTACATGTGGAAAGACCGCGACCGGTCCATGGCGCTCGTCGACCGCGCCGCCGCGGCCGGCTTCGACACCCTGCTGGTGACGGTCGACGTCCCGGTCGCCGGGGCCCGCCTGCGCGACAAGCGAAACGGCTTCTCGATCCCGCCGCAACTGACCTTGGGCACCGTCGCCAATGCGATCCCGCGGCCCTGGTGGTGGTACGACTTCCTGACCACCGAGCCGCTCTCGTTCGCGTCGCTGGACCGCTGGTCCGGCACGGTCGGTGAGCTCCTCGACACCATGTTCGACCCCACCGTCGACTTCGACGACCTGCGCTGGATCCGCGACCAGTGGCCCGGCAAAGTGGTGGTCAAGGGCATTCAGAACCTCGACGACGCGAAGAAGGTCGCCGACGTCGGGGTGGACGGGATCATCCTGTCCAATCACGGTGGACGCCAACTCGACCGGGCGCCCATCCCATTCCACCTTCTCCCCGAGATCGTTCGCGAGGTGGGCAGCGAATACGAGGTGCACCTCGACACCGGCATCATGTCCGGCGCCGACATCGTCGCCGCCATTGCCCTCGGTGCCCGCTTCACCCTGCTCGGCCGGGCCTACCTCTACGGGTTGATGGCCGGTGGTGAGGACGGCGTGAACCGCATGATCGAGATCGTCGGCGAACAGGTCGCGCGGACCATGCGACTGCTCGGGGTCAACGCACTCGAAGAGTTGGGCCCCCAACACGTCACCCAGCTCGTCCGGCTGGCGCCGCGAATTCGCACGTCTTTGCCGCCGACCCCATAGATTGACCTCATGCGGCACAGACTGAAGGCCTGGCTCCTGCGTGACATCACGGAAGAACCAGCCGGTCAGCCCGGGCCGCTACGCAAGCCCAGCCGCGAGGAGCACAAACACTCCTGGTGGAAAGTCATGTGCCTCACCGGCGTCGACTATTTCTCCACCCTCGGCTACCAACCTGCGATCGCCGCCCTGGCCGCAGGGCTCCTCGCGCCGCTGGCCACGCTCGTCCTTGTCCTGCTGACCCTGTTCGGGGCCCTACCGGTCTATCGCCGCGTGGCGCGGGAAAGCCCACACGGCGAGGGATCGATCGCCATGCTGGCGAGCCACCTCCCCAAGTGGGGCGGCAAGCTGTTCATCCTGGTGTTGCTGGGATTCGCCGCCACCGACTTCCTGATCACCATGACGCTGTCGACAGCCGACGCCTCCGCACATGTCATCGCCAATCCTTTTGCGCCGTCGTTCCTGTCGGGCAAGCAGGTGATCATCACCATCGTGCTGCTGATGCTGCTCACCGCGGTGTTCCTCAAGGGCTTCACCGACGCGATCGGTATCGCGGTCGCCCTGGTCACGGTGTTCCTGACCCTCAACTTCATCGTGATCCTCGACAGCTTCTGGGAGATCGCCCAGAACACCCACCTGATCACCGAGTGGCGATCGGCCCTCACCGCCGAACACAGCAACCCGTGGATGATGATCGCGATCGCGCTGATCGTGTTCCCCAAACTGGCGCTGGGCCTGTCCGGGTTTGAGACCGGTGTCGCGGTGATGCCCCAGATCAAGGGCGAACCGGGTGACACCGAAGAGAACCCACGAGGGCGCATCCGCGGCGTTCGCCGCCTGCTCACGACCGCGGCGCTGATCATGTGCGGGTTCCTCATCACCTCGTCGTTCGTGACAACAATTCTCATTCCGCAGAAGGAGTTCGAGGCGGGTGGCGAAGCCAACGGGCGGGCCCTCGCGTACTTGGCGCACGAGAACCTAGGCAACGCGTTCGGCACGATCTACGATCTGAGCACCATCGCGATCCTGTGGTTCGCAGGTGCATCCGCCCTGGCCGGACTGCTCAACCTGGTGCCTCGATACCTGCCCCGCTTCGGGATGGCCCCGGAGTGGGCGCGGGCCGTACGGCCGCTGGTCTTGGTGTTCGGCCTGATCGCCGTCTTCGTCACCATCTACTTCAAGGCGAGCGTGGACGCCCAGAGCAGCGCCTACGCCACCGGCGTGCTCGTCCTCATCACCTCGGCCACCATCGCGGTCACCCTCTCCGCGCATGCCCACCATCACCGGTCGAAGACCTGGATGTTCGGTATCGTCGCCGTGATCTTCGCCTACACCACCGTCGTCAACATCGTCGAGCGTCCCGAAGGCGTCCAGGTCGCCTCGTTCTTCATCGGCGCCATCCTGGTGGTGTCATTGCTCTCGCGGGTCAACCGAGCTTTCGAGCTTCGCGCCACGTCCCTCGAATTCGACGAGACGGCAACGGAGTTCATCAACGAAGCCGCGACGTGGGGGCCGGTCGAGATCATTGCCCATGACCCGCACACCTTCGATATTGAGGAGTACGACGAGTAGGCGGCACAGCAGCGGGCCGACAGCCGGCTCGGGCCCGACACGCACATCATCTTTCTCGAGGTCAACGTCACCGATTCGTCCGAGTTCGCCACCGACCTGCTCGTCCACGGCCGCATGCGTGGACAGCACCGCGTGCTGTGGGTGGACAGTCCGGCGGTCGCGAACTCGATCGCGGCGATCTTGCTCCACATCCGCGACGAGACCGGCGCCAACCCGAATGTGTATTTCGAGTGGTCAGAAGGCAATCCGCTGCTGAACCTGCTGCGGTTTCTGTTCATCGGGATGGGCGAGGTGGCCCCGGTGACCCGCGAGGTGCTGCGGCGGGCGGAACCGACTGTCGCGAACAGGCCTCGGGTGCACATCGGCTGAGTCGGTCACAACGGATAGGTCGAGAGAACTCCGTTCGGATCGTGCGTCGCGCGAAGCTTCCGCAGCCGCCCCAGGTTCCCACCGAAGGCGGCCTCGAGTTCGGCTTCGGTCTCGGCGAAGCCCGGTCGCACCTCGACGCTGTACACCCCGGTCGTGTGGTCGGCCAGCACCGCAAGGGTGTCCCGGGCCCAGTTCAGGCACGCGGGCCCGTCGGCCGGATCGTCCCAGATCGCATTCAATGGGATGTTCCACTCGCTACCCCTGCCCCAGAACGCGGTGTCTGTGTCACCGACCTCGGCGAGTGCGCCACCGGTCTGCTGGAAGTCGATGCGGCAGAACGGTGTCGGGGCAGCCTGGACCTGTTTCGCCAGCGCCTGGGCGACGGAACCGTCCAGCGTCGGTCCGACGAACACCGCTTTACCGTAGAAGGATCCACGGGGATCTCCGGGCTGCGGCAACGACAGCGGTACGGGGTCGGCGCCGTCCGCACCTGGCGGGGTGTATTGCGGCAGTCCGGTCAGGTAACGACCCGTCATCTCGGTCCGGTAGTGCTGGTGCCGAGAAGCCGCTGCCACTTCTGTTGCCGCCGAACGACTTGTCTCGATATCGGCGGGATCCTGGCTGGCACACGTCGTGTAGAGAAAGAGGATGGGCTCTGTGGGTACCAGATCGCTGTAGCCCAGCACCGCACCCATCATGGTGTGCCGCGGGACCTGGGGAGCGACCCGGAAGTATGTCGGCAACGCATCGAGCCCGATAACCATCCGGTCCACCCACATGGGGCCGACCTCGTGGGTACGCAGCGTCGCGGAGGTGATGACGCCGAACGGGGGTGCACATCCTCGCACCGCCCACCACAGGTCGGCATCGTCGCCAGTACTGTTGTTAGACAAACGAACAACACGACCTGAGGGAAGCACCATCTCGACGTCGACGAGGTGATCGAGTGTCAACCCGAGACTGCGGGTGAGGTATCCGACGCCGCCCCTCGCGATCAGTCCGAAGCCGGCGTGTTCGGCGATGCCGACCGGGACGATGCGGTCCGCGGGGGCCAGCGCGTCGAGCATTGCCCCGACCGTGGCACCACCGGAGACCACCACCTCGTCACCCTCCTGGTGTGCCGAGTTCATGTACCGCGACAGATCGAGCAGAACTGCGTCGTCGGCAACACAATTCGAACTCAAACCGCCACCGCGCACGGTCACACGGAAGCCGCAATCATTCGCCGTGCGCAGCACGGTGGTGACGTCGGCGGTGGTCTTGGGAGTCACCACACACGCGGGACGTCGCCGGGATGCGTCCGGAAAAAACACGCGACCAAGAGTTTCCGCGTACCCCGCGGTGTCCGGTAGGTGAACCGACCCGGGCAGCTCGGCCGCCAAACGGTCGAGATGCGCTGGCTGGATGTCCACGAGGCGCCTCCTGATCACGGTGGCGCAGCGCCAACCCGTTGCTGAAGTCTCCCAGAGAACGTTCGGAGACGACCCCTCTATCACCGACCTGTGGTATTCCTTCACGTAAGCCGCTCGGATACGGACGCGGCAGTCGGGGTGAATCAAGGGGAAAGTTCATGGGTACCTTCATGGGTCCAGCTGCATCACGCCGCCGCACAGCACGTCTGCTGATCGGCGTCCTCGCGACCGGCCTCGTGCTGGCCACGACCCCGGCCGCGATCAGCTCCGCGGACGCCGACCCCGATGCCGCGATAGCGGCTCCGGACGGTTCGCATCTGGTCAGTCTCACCCTCGGCGAGGGCCGCAGGGCGGACGCCGAGGTCTACTCCGCAGCGATGAACAAGAACATCCCGCTGAAGCTGCTCATAGCGCCCGGCGACGAACCGAGACCTACGTTGTACGTGCTCGACGGCGTCGGTGGTGCTGAGCCCGAGAACGGCATCCTGGACTGGGCCGACGCAGCGGAGTTCTATGAGACAAAAGACGTCAACGTGGTCGCGACCGTCGGCGGCGATTCCAGCTACTTCACCGACTGGCAGAAGGACGACCCCGAACTTGGGCGCAACCAGTGGGCCACCTTTCTCACCGAGGAACTACCCCCGATCATCGACTCGACGTTGAACACCACCGGCAAGAACGCGATCGTCGGCCTGTCGATGTCGGCGACGTCCGTCCTGGCCCTGTCGATCAAGAGCCCCGACCTCTACGAAGGGGTGGCATCGTTCAGCGGTTGCGCTCAGACGAGCGATCCGCTGGGCCGGGCCTACGTGTGGATCACCGTGGCGAACTTCGGCGGCAATCCCGACAACATGTGGGGCAAGCCGGACGACCCCGCGTGGGAAGCCAACGACCCCTATCTCCACGCTGCCGGCCTGCGCGGAACCGCGCTCTACATCGCCAACGCGTCAGGGCTGCCGGGACAATACGACAACCTCGAGGCCGACAACGTCGATGGTGAGGTGAGCCAGTTGATCGCCCAGCTCACCGCGGGAGGGGTGATCGAGGCCGCCACCAACCAGTGCACCCACAACCTGAAGAGTCGGCTTGACTCGCTCGGCATCCCCGCGACCTACAACCTCAAGGACCGTGGCACCCACTCGTGGGACTACTGGCGGGACGACGTCCACGACTCGTGGCCAGTGTTGGAGAAGTCGATCAACTGATCAGAAACCCAGGCCCATCCAGTCGGTCGCGACGAAGTTTCTCTCCAGAGCCCTCGCCTCGACCTTCACGTCATCCGGATCAGGGTCCAGGCCATCGGCCGCGATGGCGCGCAGCGCTGCTGTCACGCCTGCCTCATACGTTTCGAACCCGCCGATGATCTCGCTGTCGGCGCGCCACCACACCAGCAGATGCGTGCCGTTCGGAGACGGACAGAAACCGATCACCTGACCGTCTCGAGCCAACGTGGGGCAGTCGTCGGGAAAGCCGTCGGAATCGCTCATACGCGGACTTTATGCGCCGCCGCCGACAGCCTGAGAGCGAGGACACCAGGCCTTGGCGAAGGCCTTTGTGTTTGCCGTCACTCCCTCGGGGTACCCCCTGCTCAACATCAACATGTCTGGAGCTGATCGTGAACACAGCAGTTGTGATCGTGATAGTCGTCGTTGTCGTCCTCCTATTGCTCGCTCTGGCGCTGCTCCTGACCCGTAAGCGTCGGGCGCAAAAGCGTGTCGAGGCCGAGCGGATCCGCGTTGAGGCCTCCCAGCAGGTCAACGACGTGCAGCGGCGCGAGGCCATCGCCGAGGAAGCGGCAGCCAAGTCACGGCGCGCGCAGGCCGATGCCGAGGCGAAAGCCGCCGAGGCGAAGCGCCTGCAGCACGAGGCTCAAGCGCAACAGGGTGAGGCCGCGTCATCTCGCGAAAAGCTGGACGCCGAGTTCCAGCGAGCCGACCGGCTCGATCCCGACGTGAAGCGGTCGGGTCGCCACGAAGGCGACCAGCACGACCCGAACAGCGGCAACCCCAATCAGGCCGGCAACAATGACCAGCACGGCAACAGGCAGGGCGTCAACCTCCAGCCCGGATCCGCACAGGGTGGACCTGTGCAGCAACCGGGCGGGCCCCGCGGCCCGGTGAACGGCGGACCTGTTCCCCACTCCGACGACCCGCGTGGGCGACACACGAATCAGAACCAGCCGCCTCGCTGACCCCGTACCCCCGATCCGTCTCGGGATCCGGCTAGGCTCGCCAAATGCGTTATGGGATCTCGATTCTGCCGGACCAGTCGTGGCACGAGGCGCACCCTAAGTGGGAACGCGTCGAGGAAATGGGCTTCGACCACGGGTGGGTGTTCGACCACCTCGTCTGGGGCGGTCTGCCTGAAGCGCGATGGTTTTCCAGCGTGCCGACGATGGCCGCTCTGGCGCTGGTGACCTCGAAACTCAAGCTCGGTTCGTTTGTCGTGTCCCCGAACTTTCGGCACCCGGTGTCGTTTTCACGTGAGGTCGAGACCCTCCTCGACATCGCCGGCGATCGGCTGTTGCTGGGTCTTGGTGCCGGCGGCACCCCCGACGATGGCTTGCAAGGTGAGCCCCCGATGACGGCGAAGCAGAAGGTGGACCGCTTCCAGGAGTTCACGCTGCTCCTCGACCGGCTGCTCGACGAGGACCACGTCAGTGCCGATGGCGAGTATTACCAAGCCCGCAACATGAGGCTCGTCGGTGGTTCGGTCCGCAAGCGGGTTCCGTTCATCCTGGCGGGAAACGGCCCTCGCTCCGTTCGATTCGCCGTCGAGCACGGCGACGCCTGGATGACGACCGGCGTGAAATCCGAGACGCTCGACGAGTGGTTTACCGGTGTCGCTCGCAGTTGCGAGGTGCTCGAGGAAGCGCTGGAACGAAAAGGCCGCGACTCTTCGACCTTCGATCGCTATCTCAATGTCGATGCCTCGCCGCAGTTCTCCTTGTCCAGCCTCGACTCGTTCGACGAACTGGTCGGACGTGCGGGCGAACTCGGCTTCACCGACGTGATCATCCACTGGCCGCGAGACGGCGATCCGTTCCGAGGTTCGGTGAAGATGTTGGACGCGCTTGCCGAGCGCGGGTTCAACCCGCGATAGACGGGGCTTGACTTTGCCGACGATCTCCTCTGGGGCTCTCCGAAAGGTCGGGTTCTGCAGGGATACACCGACCTCAACTCGATCCATCGTTCGATGATGGGCGGCGAAATCGCCGTGGCTCCCCCGTCGCGATTCGAGCTCGTACAGCGGATCTCACCTGCGCCAGATGTCGTGGTGGCGCAGATCAGACGGCAGGCATCACTGGCCGACGGGGCAGACGATCCCGAGGGGTTCTCCGAGATGACGATGTACGTGCTCGTCAAGCATGACGACCGCTGGTGGCTCGCCGCGGGGCAGAACACTCCTGTCAGCGACGTGCTCCCGGGTCGCTGACGGCTGCCCGTCGGCGAGGCTTCACCCCCGAAAATTGCGACATCCGGCGCGCCGAAGCAGTTCATGTTAGAAACATCCTGTCCGCCCAGATCGGTCTGCGCGGGAACGGGAGGACCCGGTCGTGAGCACGTCGCAACTCGTCCTGGCATTGCCGACGGTCGACCCCCTCCCCTGGGCACGCTCGCAGATGGCCTTCACCCTGGCGTTCCACATCATCCTGGTTCCGCTCGGGGTCTCGTGGGCGTTCATGACGCTCATCGCGAACTATCGCGGCATCCGTCACGGAGATGCCGACGCGATGCGGCTCGCCCAGCGATGGTCGAAGTACATGGCGGTGACCTTCGCCGTCGGCGCGGTGACCGGGACGGTCCTCTCGTTCGAATTCGGTTTGCTCTGGCCACGATTCATGGGCAAATGGGGCGAGGCGTTCGGGATACCGTTTGCCTTCGAAGGTTTGTTCTTCTTCCTCGAAGCGATCTTCGTGGCCATCTACATCTACGGCTGGAAACGGCTGAAGCCCTGGACACACTTCATCACCGGGATTCCCATCGTCCTGTCCGGCGTCCTGGGCAGCGCATCCGTCATCGCCGCCAATGCCTGGATGAACACGCCGTCCGGATTCACACTCGACGCCGCCGGCAATGTGACGGAGGTCGACCCGCTCGAAGTCATCTTCAACAAGTCGATGCCGTTGCAGTCGGCGCACATGATCGTGGCCGCCTACGTCGTCGGCGGATTCCTGGTTGCGTCCGTCTACGCGGTCGGCATGCTCCGCGGCAGACGCGACCGCTATCACCGCATCGGATTCATCATCCCGTTCACGGTCGCGAGCGCGGCGATGGTCCCGCAAATGGCCATCGGGGACGCCCTGGCCCGGTGGGTGTACACCAATCAGCCCATGAAGTTCGCGGCGATGGAAATCGTCCCCGAAACCAGCAGCGACGTGCCGGAGACATTGCTCGGCTACCTCGACGAGGACGGCAACGTGCGCGGCGGGATCCCGATACCAGGGGTGGCGTCGATCCTGTCCGATCCCTCATCTGGCACGTCCACCGTCGTACAGGGATTGAAGAGTTTCCCCGAAGGCGACCGCCCTTCCTTTCACCAGGCCAACGTGGTGCATCTGGCCTGGGATGTGATGGTGGGTCTCGGTTCGTTCTTGTTGCTGATTGCGCTCTGGTACGCCGCCTGCTGGGTCTTCAGGAAAGACATGCCGCAGAGCAAGTGGTTCCTGCGGATCGCGGCGTGCTGCGGAGTCCTGGCCGTGATCACCATGGAGGCGGGCTGGATCGTCTCCGAAGTCGGCAGGCAACCGTGGATCGTCTACAACTTCATGAAGGTCGAGGACGCGGCGACCGCCAACACCAGCGTGTGGCTCACGTTCATCGCGGTGTTCGTGATCTACCTGGCTCTCGGCGTCACGACGATTCTGGTGCTCAGGCACATGACCAAGCGGTTCCGCGCTGCCGATGAGGCCGAGCAGACCGAGGACGACGTCGGTGTTCCGTACGGACCGAGTGATGCCTCCGGGGCCGATGAATCGGAACCCGCTCCGACGGTGCCCGACCGATGAGTTCGCTGATCGCGATCGTCCTGATGATCGGCATCGTGGCCTACGCGATGCTCGGTGGCGCCGACTTCGGGGCCGGATTCTGGGACCTCGTCGCAGGAGGGACCCGCAAAGGCGCACGGCCCCGTGAGCTCATCGACCGTTCCATCGGGCCGGTGTGGGAGGCCAATCACGTCTGGCTGATCTTCAGTTTCGTGGTGCTGTGGACCGCGTTTCCTCAGGTGTACGCATCGATCACGCTGACGTTGTTCGTGCCGCTGTCCATCGCCGCGTTCGGGATCGTGCTCCGCGGGTCGAGTTTTGCGTTTCGGAAAGCAGTCCTGCGCACCCGCGACCAGCGCACCTTCGGTGCAATGTTCGCGGCGTCGTCGGTCCTCGTCCCGTATTGCCTCGGAGCCGTGATCGGTTCGATCGCATCCGGGCACGTTCCGCCAGGCGGCCGGGCCGGTGATCCGTTCGCGAGCTGGATGAACCCGGTATCCATCCTCGGCGGGGTTCTCGCCGTGATCGTCGCGGCATATCTCGCCGCGGTCAATCTCATCTGTGATGCTCACCGGCTCGGCGACGACGAGATGACAGAGTACTTCCGCAAGCGTGCCATCGGTGCAGCCATCGTTGCCGGAATCGCTTTCACAGCAGGCATCTTCGTGCTGCGGGAGTACGCCACGTATCTGTTCGACGGTCTGACGTCCAGGGCTCTCCCCCTGATGATTCTGTCCGGGCTGTGCGGTGTCGCGTCACTCGTGCTGATCATTCGGCGAGACAACCGTTTCCCGCAATGGCTGTCGTACGCGGCAGTGGGCGCCGCGATGGTCGCCTTCGGCGTCGCGCAAACTCCCTATCTGCTGCCCGAAAGTGTCACTGTCAGCGAGGCTGCCGCACCCTCCGGCACCCTCGGCGCCTTGCTGATAGCGACGATCGCGGCTGGACTCCTCGTCTTGCCGTCACTCGGTCTGCTCTACGTGCTCGACCGGAGAAACCTCTTGCCCGAAGAGGGCTGACTGATCGACGTGGACCCCGAGACCCGTTCTGCCTGCAGCATGATCAGGCAACAGGACCAGGTCGTCGTCGTAGTCGCCGCGGTTCTGATATCGGTATGGAATGGGTTCCGCGGTCGCGATGCCCGCCAGGCGGGTCCGCAGCAGCTCCGCCGCCGCCTGGAACCCACTGTTGCTCAGTCTGTCTGCGCCGAATACACACACCGGGTCGAGTACGGTGAGACCGACATACCAGAACGTGCCGTGGAGCAATGGGAACAACAGCTGGTCGAGTTGCCCGTTGATGCCCCGCGGGCCGAGCGCTTTCTCGGGGCTGCCGATGGTCACGACTGTCAGGACCCGTTTACCGGCCAGTGCGCCGTCGCCGTACCGCAGCGTCCTACCGGGATGTGCGGGATCGCCCACCCCGTAGGCGAACCCCTTCACGAAGACCCGATCGAACCAGCCTTTGAGAATGGCCGGAACGCTGTACCACCACAGCGGGAACTGCACGACGATCACGTCCGCCCACGCGAGTTTCGCGAGCTCGGCCCGAACATCAGGGCTCAGCAGTCCACGCTCATAGGCCTGGCGCGACGCCTGCGTGACCACGAGTCGCCCATCGCCTTGGTTCTCATCGCCTGGGTTCTCGTAGTCGTCTGCGTCGACAGCAGCTTTCCATTTCATCGCGTACAGATCCGATGTCTCGATCCTGTGCCCCGAATCCCTCAGCGCTTCCCTGCCTTCGGCGAACAGAGCGCCACTGAGGGACGCCTGCTCCGGATGGGCGAACACCCACAGCACCTTCATCGGCGTTTCCTTCCTTCGGTGAGCCGGTGTCTCCAGTCTGGGCCGGCAGCACATCGCGTGCGAGTGGCCCGCGGGACAACATGTGCAACGATCGAGCCATGCCTACGCACTCGGCCCCGCCTCGCCATCGCGTCGTGGTTCTCGCACGAGACGGGCTCATCCCGCTGAAACTCGGGATTCCGCATCGCATCTTCGGACAGGCACGGTCCCGCGGCGTCACACCCCTGTACGACGTCATCACGGTCACCCCGGCGCCCGGGCTGATACGCACCGACACCGACTTCTCAGTCGAAATCCTCAAGGGCCCCGAGTATCTGGCCTCCGCTGACACCGTGGTCATTCCTGCTTCGGATGAGGACTACGCCGCCCCCACCCAGGGTCGAATCGACCAGAACCTCGCGGAGGCCCTCAGCTTCATTCGCCCGGGAACCCGAATGGCGTCCATCTGCACAGGCTCTTTCGTATTGGCCGCGGCAGGGATGCTGGATGGGCGGCGAGCGACCACCCATTGGCGCTCCACCGACGACTTCCGACGTTTGTTCCCCCACGTCACCCTCGACCCCAACGTGCTGTTCACCGATTGTGACAACGTGCTGACGTCTGCCGGGGTAGCTGCCGGCCTGGACCTGTGCCTGCACATGGTCAGAACGGACCACGGGTCGGCAGTGGCCAACGACGTCGCACGCGGGACGGTCACGCCCCCACACCGCGAAGGTGGTCAGGCCCAGTACATCGAGAGTCTCGTACCGGATCCGCGGAGCGCCGTGACCGCGGCTGCGCGAGCCTGGGCGCTGGAACGGCTAGACCAGCCGATCGGCCTCACCGATCTGGCCGCCGTGAGCGCGATGAGCACGCGCACCTTCACCCGACGATTTCGTGAGGAAACCGGGCTCTCACCCATGCAGTGGCTCACCGCGCAGCGCCTCGACCACGCCCGTGAACTGCTCGAACAGACCGACCTCCCCATCGACCGGGTCGCGGCCGCCTCAGGACTCGGCACCGCAGCCGCCCTACGCCAACACTTCCAGTCCGTGGTCGGTGTGCCACCGAGTGCGTACCGGGCGACGTTCAGGGGTGTTCCGGGTGACCTCTAGGGTCAGAGCCGCGGATCGACGGGTTCTGACTCCATGGCGAGAACACCGAACACACACTGGTGGACCTGCCAAACCGGTTCGCCTGCAACGGCACGACTGACAGCCTCAAGTCCAAGGGCGTACTCGCGCAGAGCCATCGACCGCTTGTGGCCGAGATTGCGCTGCTTGAGCCGGGCCAGTGTGTTCGGGTCGGTGTAGTCGGCGCCGTAGATGATGCGCAGATACTCTGGTCCACGGACCTTGAGTCCCGGCTGTACCAGGCCTTTCGGGCCGCGAACCAGATTGCTGAGCGGCTTGACGACCATGCCTTCGCCACCGCCTGAGGTGAGGTCGTCCCACCACGCCACTCCTGCCGCACACGATGTCCCGTCGGTGGTCTCGACCAGGATTCGCCTGGTGGTCCTGAACAATTCAGGGTCGTTGTCCACCAAGCGATCTACGATCTCGAGGTGCCAAAGGTGGTCCCGCGTCTCGTATGTGCCCGCGTCACTGGCGAGTAGTTGAAAGGGTGCCACCTGAATGCCCAGCGGGTTGTCGATCGGCTGCACGTAGCGGCGGTATGAGTCGACGAAGCGCTCGGCGTTGACGGCCCGCGACCGCGTTCGAGCGAGCAGATCTCCGACGTCGGCGCCGCGAGCCGCGGCAGCCTCGAGCACGTCGATTGCGGCGGGAAGCGAGGTCGTGGCGGCCGCACCGACCTTTGCGTACTGACTGCGGACCATGGCCTCGGCCTTTGCCGTCCACGGCAGCATCTCGGTGTCCAGCAGCAACCAGCTTGCCGCAAGTTCTGTCCAGATACCAGCTCTGGCAAGGGCATCAGCGATCCGCGTCAACACCACCGCCTGCCGGTCGGCATCGAAGAACGCCCGGCCGGTCCGAGAATAGATGACGCCGGTTCCGTCGGCGGCGACGCGCACGATGGCGCGCGACCCCATGTGCTTTTCCTCGCAGATGACGCGGTCGACAGCCCGCTTCGCGTAGTGACTGAAGGCCTCGTCCGGATGCTCGAGGACGCCGTCCCGCGACGAGCTGTCAACCGGCGACATCGTCGGCGGCAGGTAGATCAGCTGCGCAGGGGCAATCGCGAACCGGCTCATCCCTTCCAGAGCGCCGGCCGCGTTCTCCTCACGCAGCGACAGGCGCCCCATGTGCCGGGTTTCGATCACGCGGTGACCGAGGATGTCGGTCAGGGTCAAGACCTCCGGATCACGTTCCGGCGGAGCCGGCGGACGCACCGGTTCGTAGTATGTGGTTGTCGCCGGCACCGAGACGACCTCGCGTTCTGGATAGCGCAGCGCGGTCAAGCTACCGCCGAACACACAACCGGTGTCCAGGCACGTGTTGTTGATCCACTCGGTCTCCGGCACCGGGGTGTGCCCGTACAGCACCATTGCCGAACCACGGTAGTCATCGGCCCACGGGTAACGAACCGGCATCCCGAACTCGTCGGTTTCACCGCTGGTGTCGCCGTACAAGGCGAACGCCCGCACCCGACCCGACGCCCGACCGTGGTATTTCTCCTTCAGACCGGCGTGCGCGACAACTAGTTTGCCGTCGTCGAGCACATAGTGAGCGACGAGCCCGTCGCAGAACCGACGTACCGAGCTGACAAACGACTCGTCCTCGGTTGCAAGCTGATCGAGTGTCTCCTGCAGACCATGGGTTGGCTTGACGTCTTTTCGCCCCAGCGCACGAACGAGTTTCGCTTTGTGATTGCCCGATACACAGAGCGCACTGTCACTTCGGACCATCCCCATCACCAGACGGAGCACGCCTGCGGAGTCCGGTCCACGATCCACCAGATCGCCGACGAAGACCGCTCGCCGACCGGCCGGGTGCGACGCGTCGACCGGGCGACCGCTGTCGTCGCGCGTGATCAGGTAGCCCAGGGAGGTGAGCAACGTTTCCAGTTCCGCGCGACATCCGTGTACGTCGCCGATCACATCGAACGGACCATGTTGGTCACGCTGATCATTGAACAGCCTGGTTCGAACGATCGACGCCTCCGCGACGGCCTCGGCCGAGTCCAGCACGTGGATCGTGCGAAATTCCTCGCGTTTGAGGCTGCGCAGGGACCGCCGCAATTGATCGTGCTGACGCTTGATCACGTGGGCGCCGAAGTCCCGGCCAGGTCGAGACACATTGCGCTCCAACGCCACCGCGGGTGGCAGGTCCAAGACGATCGCCACCGGCAGCACGTCGTGGTCCTTGGCCAGCGCGAGCAACGACTTTCGGGACGAGGGCTGCACGTTGGTCGCATCGATCGCCGTCAGACGACCACGATCGAGGCGTTTGCCCGCGATGAACTCGAGCAGGGCGAACGCGTCCGACGTCGCGGCCTGGTCGTTCGGATCGTCGGAGACCATCGCGCGGCAGGCGTCGCTGGACACCACTTCCGTCGACGCGAAGTGATCGGCGGCGAACGTCGACTTGCCCGACCCGCTCGTACCGACGAGAACGACCAGAGACAGTTCGGGAATGCTCAACTCGCTCATGCGCTGACCCCCGAGTCGGCGCGCCGACTGAACACAGACATCTGCGTCGGTGAGCCGACCTCGTCATCGAGGTCACCCACAGGTCGCACAACGACGTCGTAACCGTAGGCCTCGCCGACCGATCCCGCCCACCCGGTGAACTCACCGCGGGTCCACTCGAAGCGGTGATCGGGGTGCCGAAATCCGCCTCCCGACAACGCCGGATAATGCACGTTGTACTCGGCGTTGGGTGTCGTGACCACGACATGACGTGGTCGCATCGCGCCGAACACGTTGGCCACCACAGCCGGCAGCCGATCGAGGTCGATGTGCTCGATGACCTCCATGAGGATCGCCAGGTCGAGGTTCTCGAGTCGATCGTCCTCGTACTGCAGTGATGAGAGCAGCAACGACAGCCGATCCGATTGCCGCTCGGTCATCTCCGCCACGTGCAACCGCTTCGCGGCCTTCGTGAGCGAGGTGTCCGACACTTCTGTGCCGATCACCTTCACCACCCCCTGCAGTTCGAGCAACGAGCCCAGCAGGGCGCCGGGACCGCAACCGAGGTCGACGATGGATGCCGGCCTGAGCTCACGCACGACCTCGAGGACCGCATCGTGACGCAGGCGGACCAGCGGCCGCGGCACAGTAGACTCCTCGTCCTGCACTGCCTCGTCGACGGGCCTGTCATCCAGTTCGATCAGCCGCTGGGTCGCAGCATCTTTCAGCCCGCGCTGGTGCGCGAGGTAGCGATGCGTGATGAGTTCACGCTCCGGGTGCGTCGCCAGCCATCCCGATCCTGCCCTGACCAGCTTGTCGACCTCAGCGTCGTCGACCCAGTAGTGCTTCGCGTCATCGAGCACGGGCAGCAGGACGTAGAGGTGGTTCAGCGCGTCAGTCACGCGCATCGGGCCTTCGAGCGTCAGAGAGACCAACGGCGCGTCGCCCCACCCAGGCCTGGTGGCATCCAATTCAATCGGTGCCGCGGAGACCGTCCAGCCCATCGGCTCGAACAGCCGGCGCACGACATCCGGTTCACCCGGAACCGCAGGCAATGTGATGGTCAGCGGTAACTCAGTGTCGACCAGATCTGCACGCGCCGCGCAGTGCCCGTTCAGCGCCGAGCGGAACACCTTTCCCATAGCCACCGACAGCAGCGACGACGCCACGAACGGACGGTCGTTCACATACTGTCCCAGTGCGAATCCGTCGTTCGAGCCAGACCGCCCGCGTACCAGCGCGACCGGGTCGACCTCGAGCACCATCGCGATGGTGCACCGGTCGTCGGTGACCTCGGGGTAGAAGACGTGCGCTGTGCCTCCGTACACGTTGAACGGTTGCACTTTCTCCGGATGCTTGTGCAGGAGGAAGCCCAGATCGCTCGGCACTGCAAAGGCCAGGCGAACGTGCGGCGGAGATGGTCAACAGCATCAGGACAGTCTGACGTAAGGGTGGGGCGCGTCCCAGTCATTTACTCGCTGAGGTGATCACGCCAGGACCTCTTCGGTTCCCAGCCGAAGAGCTCATACGGGCGTTTCAGCGAGAATCCACCGGCATCCACCCGATCGATCCGCTTGACCCGCACGTCCGGATGGTGCTGCTCAAGGGCTTCTTTGGTGGGGTGTCCACCGATGTTGTCTGCAGCGGCGGCGAACATCACCTCGTGTCCAGGAGTGTTGGTTTCCGCAGCCATGCACACCAGGTCGGCGAGATCGCGGACGTCGAGGTACGACCGGAACACAGCGGTGGTGACAGAGGGGTCTCGGATGAGGGGGCCCAGTTCGGACTCGTAGGTGTCGGGCGTGATCACCCAGGTCGCGCGGATCGAGACCGCGGTCATCGGTGAGCGCAGACAGGCCGAATCACAAAGCTGCTCACCGAAGTACTTCGAGAGTGCGTAGGGATCGACCGGGGTCACCGGATCCGTCTCGTCGATCGGATAGCTGCGGGCTCGAATCATTCCGCTGGACCAGGTGTATCCGGGCACGCTGTCGCTCGAGATGTTGATCAAACGTGGGACGCCCGCTGCGATCGCGGCCTCGATCACGTTGAACGTGCCCATGATGTTGGCGGAGAAGACCCGGTGGGCGACGTTCTTGGTCGGTTCGGGGATTCCGGCAGTGTGCACCACCGCATCGAAATCCCTGATGGCGGCAAACATGTCGCCGGCATCGGTCACATCAGCCTGCACGTATCCGGCGCCCGCCGAGTCATAGACCGGACGTGTGATGTCGAAGCCGACCACGTCGTGACCGTGGGCACACAGCGCATGGACGATCTCCGACCCGACCTTGCCGCGAGAACCGGTGACTGCCACTCTCATGCGGCGTGACCCGTGACCGTCATGTCGAGAGCCGCCGCGAGGGGGGTTACCCCGAGTCCCGGTGCGTCGGGGATCGGCAGCCGTCCGTCCTCTATCGCTGCGATGCCCCAGTCGTCGGTGCCGGTCTGCGTGCGCAGGACGGTGTCGATGTGGATGGGGAACTCCAGTAGATCGACGGACGGGGTCGAAGCCGAGAACTGTAGCGCTGCGGCAAGTCCGATGACACCGGCGTGGTAGTGCACCACCACCCGGGCGCCGAATGCCCGAGCTGTGGCAGCAATCGCCCGCGCCTCGGAGAATCCGCCGGAGATACACGGATCCGGCTGTATCACCGAGATCTCGCCGGCCGTCAGCGCGGCGATTGCTTCGTCGTGTCCGAAGACGTGCTCTCCCGCCGCGATCGGGATCCGGCTGCGGCCTGCAGCCTGCCGATACCCACCGTGGCGGCTCTGCAGGAACGGCTCTTCGAGCCAGCGAACATCCAGGTCTGACATCCGGTCGCTGAGGCGTGCCGTAGTCGGCAGATCGAGTGACTCCGAGGCGTCCACCATGATCTCGATGTCGGGACCGAGCAGCCGGCGGATGTCGGCCAACACATCGACAGCGACATCAGGGCGAGGTCCTGTGCGGAGCTTGACGTGGCGGACACCGCGCTCGAGCATCGGTGCCAACTGATCGACGTGGAACTGGCCTGGGTGGTCGTCGAGGAACGGGCTGGAGCCGGCATAGACCCGTACCGAGTCCCTGACCCGCCCGAGCAACGTCGAGATCGAACGCTTGCGCTGCTGCCCGACCAAATCCCACAACGCGATCTCGACGGCGCTGCGTGCCTGCCCTGCCGACCACGACTCGCCGAGCTCGCGGCGGGTGGCGCTCCTGAGGTCGTCGATCAACGGTTCGACAGCCTCGAGATCCCGTCCGACGAGCCGCGGCGCGAAGGCGGCTTCGACGATGGCCGAATGCACCGTGGGATAGGAGATTCCGAAGCAATCGCACGCTTCTCCGTAGCCCACCAGTCCAGTATCCGTCGAGATACGCACCACGAAGAAGGTCATCGGCCCGTTCGCGCTGGAGCACCTCAACGGGAGAGGGGTGACCTCGGTGATTCTCATGGCAACCTCGTTTCATGGGTGGTCGTCCGTGCTTCCAGGTCGGCGTCGTCGTGGGGCCCGGCCTGCACGACCAGTGCTCGGGAAGGCCACTTCCCCTGGATCCGCCAGCGATGGTCGAGAGCACCGGGTATGTACAGCGAATCGCCGCTCGCCAGTTGATGAATTCCCTTGTCTGCAAGATCGACGATGAGGCTTCCGGAGAGAACGTAGAGAAACTCTGCGACCGCGTGTCGCCAGTACACATCCTCATAGGCGTCGGAGGTCACCAAGAACTCCAGCGGGTTGAGCTCGCGGGTGCCGCGGGCAAGCGGTCGGGTGTAGCCCTCGTCGCGGATGATCACCAGGGGGTCGTCCGAACGCACGATGCAGATGTCCGTGTCATCAGTGGAGGCATGTGCGCTGGCCGTGAGTGTTGCGATGGTGGTTCCGAGCCCCTCCGCGATCCGGCGGAGCGAGTCCATGCTCGGCTGCGCCTTGCCACGTTCGACCTGGCTCAAGAAGGGATTGGACAGCCCGGAGAGTTTCGCGAGCTGCACCAGCGTCAGTCCCTGCACCTGTCTCATGGTGCGGATAGTTTCGCCCATCCCCGGGCCGGTCGCCTCGCCGTTGGTACTCATGCCATGACCTCCTGTTTGGCGACGCTGCTTCTGGTCTCGACGACACGGACCGGGCCACCGGCATACATTCTCGCCGCCCACCGGTCGAGAAGCCCGACGCCGGCGAAAACCAGCAGGGACAGAGCGGTGACGATGACCACCTCCGCCCACAACATGTCGTAGCGCGCCGTGGTCATCGACAAGATCATGTCGTAGCCCAGCCCTTGTCCTGTCGCCAGCCACTCCGCGAGCAGCGCACCCGTGAACGCCAGGGGTGCAGCGATCCGCAACGACGCCAACAATGCCGTGACCGCCATCGGCAATTGCACGGTGACAAGTGTTCTCCAGCGCCCAGCCCCCAACGCGGCCATCAGATCAGATGAATCCTTGGGAACACGCTGCAGTGCGTCGAGCACCATGACCAACGTGGGGAAGAACGTAACCAGCCCGCCGATGACCACCACGCTGCCCACACCCCGTCCGGCGACCAAGACGATCAGCGGTGCCATCGCGATCATCGGTACCGAACGCAGCGACAGCACAATGGCACTGAACATCGAGCGTACGACGTCCGACACGGCGAACACGGCCGCCACGATCAAGGCGCCGCTCACGCCGAATGCCAGTCCCAGAAACGCATCCCGGGTCGTCAGCGCGGCAAGTGAGATCAGATCGCCACGCGTGTCGTCACCGGTCGTCGGCGTTGTGGTCAAGAACGTCAGCACATCGGACGGCGACCGACCGATGAAGGACGAGACCCCGGTGATCTTCAGGAACGCGACCCAGACCAGCAGTACGGCAGCGACGCCGGCCACGGCGGCGAGTGCGGACGCCCCGGCCCGGAACCACGCGGGCCGTGCCTGCGCTGTCAGGGGTCCGGCACTGACGGGTGCACTGGCCGCGGCGGTCAGACTGCCGGCCCACGGCAACAACTTTCGGCCGGCCAGCCCCAGCACTGCATAGACCACACCAGCGATGAGAGCACCCAGCAGAGCAACGGCCCAGGTTCGGGGAATCTGCATGGACTGCTGGGAACTGATCATCAGCACCCCCAATCCCGAATCGGCGCCGATGTATTCGCCGATGATGGCGCCCAGGAGAGCAGCGGGCGCGGCGATCTGCAGGCCAGTGAGCACCGACGGGAGCGACGCCACGACCCGCACCTTGCGTAGGAGCATCCAGCGTCCGCCGCCGTATGCGGTGACCAGATCAAGACTGGTCCGGTCGGCTGCGCGCAGACCGGTGCTGACTGCCACCAGAGTGGTGAAGAAGACCGACAGGCCTGCCAGCACCACCCGGGCGACGCCCTCTTCGAAGACGACGGCGAACAGCGGTCCCACCGCGACGATGGGCAGGCAGTAGCTGAACACTCCGATCTGCATGATGGGCTTGGCCACCATGGGCACGGTCAGCGCCACCAGCGCCAGGGCGATCGCGAAGAGGTTTCCCCACAAGTAGCCGGCCGCAGCGGCCGACAGCGTCGCCCACGCGTTCGTCAGGTAGAGATCCGGTCCGTCATCGCCAATCTGAGCAACGATCTCGAGTGGACCCGGGATGGTCCCACCTGCATCGAGCGAGAGCAGCGGGAGCATCTGCCAGAGCACCAGCAGCAGCACGACCCCGGCGCAGGTGGCGAGCTTCGGAGATCTGAGCAGACGCTCTCTCACGACATGGACCGAAGGGCGTCGTCGACGTCGTCGTCCGCGAAGGCGGCGTCGAAGCGGGCTTCTTCCGCCGGTTCGTGTCCGTTACCGCCGAGGAGGGTGCGAACCTCGGCCGACCACGGTGACCCGTCCGGGTTGATCTCGTTGTTCAGCCGATATCCTCCTGCTGCCCACCAGAAGTCGGTGTCGCGCCCCAGTCCGACACCGCGCCGCGTGTGGTGGTCGACGTGGCGGTCTTGCACCTGCACGCCGCGGTCACCTGAGTCCACCGATGTAGCGACCGCGATGGCCAGTTCCATGGTGCTGCGGTCCTTCGCCGCAGATGCCAGGATCCGCACAGCGTGCGCCGAATACATCCAGCGCTCGAGATCGGTGGTCTGGCGGGTGCGCTGCTCGTTCATCGCGTGCAGCACTGCCGGCGCGCCCGGCAATCCGTCACCCACGTCCTCCACCGCAATGATCTCCAGCCGGCGCCACAGCAACTCCTCGGTGGCCGGCCCGGTCCGGAACAGTTCATACGCGGCGACGGCCGCCTCCTCCACGAGTCCGCGGCGGATCGACTTCTGGAGCACCGATCGGACCTCGTCGACCCGATGACCGCCGATCGTCACGGCGCGGCTCCAGATGTCGCTGTTCTGTTCGTATTCAGGCATTTCGCATCTTCGATTCTGTATATGTGGCGGGTCAGGAAATGGTGGGTCCGTCGGCGTAAATCTCTTCGAGGATGCTCATGTCGAAGAGATCGGGATCTGCCGCTATACCGCCCGCTGCAAGGGTTTCGAGCGAACTCTTCTGGAGCTCGGGCGACATCGTGAACAATCCGTTGGCCTTGGTCTCGTCTGTGACCATCAGATCGTTCGAGGCAACACAGGAAGCGGTCTGTCCTGCCAGATCGAGTCCGTTGTCCTTGCCATAGACATCAACGGCGAGTTTGGCGCCGGCCTCAGGATCCGCGATGGCATCCTGCCAGCCGCGGATGTCGGCCTTCATGAAGGCGACCACTTGGGCCCGTTTGTCGGGGTCGGTGAGCGTGTCGGCTCTGACCGTGTATGTCCCCGTTGGTAATTGGTATCCGAAGTCGGCGAGCATCATCACCGTGATGTCGTTGCCCTGCTGACGAAGCTGAACGGCATCATCATTTGAATAACCCCAGAAGCCATCCACCTCTCCGGACACCAGCGGTGTCAGATCGTGCTGAACCGGAACCTGGGTGAACGTCGACGGGTCGATATTGTTGATCTTCAGGAACGCTTCCCAGGCAACCTGGTTGACGGCCTGAATACCGATGGTCTTGCCGGCCAGATCTGCCGGCGTCCGGATCGGATTCTTCGTCGAGATGATCGAGAAGGGGCTGCGCTGGTAGCTGGCCCCAATGATCTTCAGGTCGGCACCCGCCGCTACGGCATTGGCGGTGAAGTCAGGTGAGCTCTGCGTGACCAGGGCTTTCCCTGACTCGGCGACGGCATCGACCGCGATGCTCGGGCCACCCGCGAGCAGCTCGACCTTCAGTCCGGCCTCTTCGTAGTACTTCTTGGAGTCCGCGAGGTACTCCCCTGCGAACTGAAAGTTCTTGATCCAGCTGAGCTGGTAGGCCATCTCACCGGAGGAACCACCGGAATCAGCGCTCGAGCTACTGCCACACGCGGCGATGATCGGGCCGGCGACAAGAGTTGCCACCCCGATCGCGCCGAGCCGCATGAGTTTGCGACGGTCCATGATTTCTCCTTCTCGGTGCGTTCAAATCTTGACCACACGAAGATTGCCAGTCATTAGTTTCGCAAATGTTAAGTGGTGTAAACCCTGTGAACACGTCATATACGAGATTGCAGGCGTCGAGCGGTGGGCCTACAGTTTTCTCAGAGGAAGATCGGACATCAGAGGAGACGACTGTGCGCACCCCCACCATTCAGCGACCACTGGGCACCGGGATAGACATCAAAGGCTTGACCAAGACCTTCGCGCAACGATCGGGGCAGATGACCGCGCTCGATTCCGTCGACCTGCAGACCTCGGAGGGAAGCTTTCTGAGCCTGATCGGTCCCTCTGGATGCGGGAAGTCGACGGTCTTGCGAATCCTTGCCGGACTCGAGGAACCGACATCCGGGCACGCTCTCGTCACAGGACGTTCACCGCGGGAGGTCCGGGGCGATCACGAGTTGGGAATCGCGTTTCAGGACTCTGCCCTGTTGCCCTGGCGGTCAGTACTGACCAACATCCGACTGCCGCTGGAAGTTGCGGGCATGAAGGCCGATCCCACTGCGCTGCAGGAACTCATCGACCTCGTCGGCCTCGAAGGCTTCGAGAAGGCGAAACCCGCTCAGTTGTCAGGCGGCATGCGTCAACGTGTCGCCATCGCGAGGGCTCTGGCGACCTCGCCGTCGGTCCTGCTCCTCGACGAACCATTCGGCGCTCTCGACGACATGACCCGCCAGCGACTGAACCTCGAACTGCTTCGTATCTGGACCGAGAAGCCTGCTACCACAATGATGGTCACCCACGGGATCTCGGAGGCAGTGTTCCTGTCCGACGTCGTCGCAGTGATGGGCCCCCGCCCCGGGCGGGTCATCGAAATGGTCCCGATCAACCTGCCGCGGCCACGCACCCCGGAGATCATGCGCACACCCGAGTTCCATGCCCTCACAGATCACTTGTCAGGACTTGTCTTCGATGCCGGGCCATCCGGACGAAGCTTTGTCGAGAATCTCTCGGCGTAGCCGGTTGCGATTGCGTTCTTGTTGTCGGCGTTGATGTTTGGCTTCGGTTCTGGACCGGGTGCGGGTTGGTTGATCCGGTTCCGGTTTTCGTCTGCGCGGTGGCGCCGGTGCCGCGTCTTCCCACTCAATGTTTCGCAACGCTGGAAACAGGTCGTCGCCGGTCCAGGCGGGACCGTCGTAGACACGTCCTTCAGGGGTGATGACCACGGTTCGGGTTCGTCCGCGGCTGTCGATGTACTGGTCATCGAGCCAGTCCGAATGCGTTTTCAGCAGGTGGTGAAAACGGCAGAGCGCTTTCATCCCAGTCGGGTGCGTATGGCCGCCGGCGGCGGGGTTCTCGTGGTTGTATTCGGTGGTGTGGTCGAGGTCTGAGGACCAGGCGGGTTTGTTGCAGCCGGGCCACATGCAATACAGGTCGCGCATCCGAAGGTAGGCATCCAGAACCGCCGAGGGTCGGTAGTGGTCGCCGGGCTTGACCGGCGGAAGTGGGATCATTTGGAAGACGGGTGGTTTGACGGCATCCCAGTCGACGTTGTCGAGATATCCGAATCGGGGATCCTTCGGCGGTGCGGGCATGTTCATCGTCGTGGTGGCGGCCTTCTTCGCCGCACGTCGGGCTGCGCGGTTCGGTTGCGATGACGAGCAAGCACCGTCTGCACCCGCACCGGGGTGTCCCCCGGACGCATGCTGGTGAGGAGCCGCACCATCATTCGGTGCGGTGCCGCCCGGCTCTACACCGCGTTCGGCCACGGTCTCATGTTCGGTTTCTGCTTCGGTGTCGCTCGAGGAGTGCCTGGCCTCGGATTCGTTGGTGACATCCTCGCCCGGGTCGGCCGTCGCCTGCGGGCCTGAAAACTCGGCGGTACCAGGTTTTTCGGACCCTGACGCTGTCTCCGCTGGTTCTGGCGTGGGCTCCGGCGCAGCCTTGGGTGCTGGTCGAGTCTTGTTGCCCGTGGGCCGGACTGTGGTCGAGTCCTGCTTGGCGAGGTCGCGAGCGTGTTCGGCGGAAATGACGCCATGGCCTTCGAGGTAGCCGGGCTCGTCGTCCTCACCATCGAGCGTGGACTGATTCGCGATCGCATGGAGCACAATTTTGACGTCGACCCCACCAATCTGCTGCGTCTTGACCAGCGGCCAGATCTCCGCTTCACAGGGATGCTCGTCGTCCTCATCACACAAGCACGCGAACTCGCGGCCCATCGTGATCGCGAACAACGCATCGGACATCCGCTGAGCCTTCTTGCGCGGATCGCGCCGGCAGGTCGACTTCGCCAACATCTCCAACCGCTTCATGATGATCGCCGTGTGCTCAGCCGACAACGTCGCAGTCAGGCTGCCCATCCCGTTCTGCTCACCCTCGCTCCAGACTCCACGCTTGTCTTTGGCGTCCTTGCGGTCTTCGCGGATCAGGTCCGGATCGCGCCGGAAGATGGTGGCATCGATCATGTCCCGCATAGCCTTGCTCGACCACGACCCCTTGCCGCGCAAACTCTCTGCGATGTCGCGGTCGATGTCGGCAGCATGGTCGGTGCCTTCGATCAAATCCGTGCGAGAGACGATCTTCGGGATGTGATGCCAGGCCACCAGACCATGCTTGAGGGCCAGTGCCACCTTCGGCAACCGGTCCCGCAACGCGAGCGCACAGGTGAGATGACTTTCCGCTGCCGTCTGAGACAGCCGATTCGCCAGAGCCAGGCGGGCTGCGGCCTGGACGTACGCGTCCTGCAGGAAATCATGAGAAGCAACGCTTTCGGCTTCGAGCTGGCGGTGCAGCTCCGCGGCATAGGCGTAGCGGGCCCATTCCAGATAACCCTGCCCGGTCAGCGCCCGCTCGATCGAGGCCAACAAGTCATTGGCCCGCAACGACATCGCCGGCGTTATCCCGGTGATGGA
>NZ_MJEI01000096.1 GCF_002095395.1 Williamsia sp. 1135 | reverse complement strand
TCCGAGGGTGGTCAGTTCAAGGCTTTGACCCCCTGTCCGTGCAGGGCTTGTGCGAGGCGGACTGAGTCTCCGCTGGTCTGGCAGAGGTGTGCGTGGTGGAGCAGTCGGTCCACGGTGGCGGTCGCCAACGTTTTGGGCATCAACTCATCGAACCCGCTGGGATGCAGGTTCGACGAGACCGCGACCGATCGGCGTTCGTAGGCTGCTTCCACGATCCGGTAGAGCCCCTCGGCAGCGTCGGCGCCGACCGGGAGGAGCCCGACGTCATCGACAATGATGAGCTCGGCGCGGACGATCTTGGCGACGGCTTTGCCCAAAGAATCATCAGCACGATGGGCACGTACGAGTACCCCGAGCTGTTCGAGGGTGAACCAAGCCACCGGCATACCTGCTTCAATAACATTGTGTCCCAATGCTTCGAGGAAAAATGTCTTCCCCGTCCCAGCTGGCCCGCACACGACCAGGTTCTCCCGCCGCCCCACCCATTCCAGGGTGCGCAGCGCGTGCTGGGTGGGCAGTGGGATCGAGGAGGCATTCTCGTCCCACACATCGAAGGTTTTGCCGGTCGGAAACCGTGCGGCTTTGCGGCGGGTGGTGAGCATCGACCGGGCTCGACCAGCGGCTTCTTCAGTCAGCAACGCTTTGATGACCTCGGCCGGATCCCAGCGTTGTGAGCGGGCGGTGGCCAACACGTCGCCGGCGACCGCCCGTGCGTGGGGAAGCCGCAGTTGGCGCATCAACTGCTCCACCTCGGCCGGCAGCGTCGGGGTACTCATGCGATGTCCTCGTCGTTTACGTGAGAATTGTTGAGGCCGAACGAGTTCCATCCGGTTGTTCCTTGAGCCAAGGAGGTGTCTTCGGAGGCTTGGTGGCGAGTCGGGTCCATTCCTTTGCTGGCGAGGATCGAGTCGAGGTCGCCGGTGGCGAACCGGCCGTGCACCGCGGCGTGACCCAATGCCCAATCCACATCCGGGCGGCTACTCAGGGTCGAAAGGTCCACGGCGTGGGTCATCTTCTGAAAGATCCGTTCGGTCCCGACGGCGGCGGCTTCTTTGAGCCACACCACCGCGCCCTCTCCGATCGCCAGGAAAGCGTGCTCAGCAGCGCTACGAGCGCGGATCCGGTAGTCACCGGGGATCTTGCCGGGCTGATCCGGGAAGTGGGCGTCATCGATTGCGGGGGTGCCGCGGGTGGTGCGGCGGTGCCGGGCCACTTCGACCGGGCCACCGCCGTCGAGGGCGCAGATGATGACCTCATCGGTACCCGGGTGGTGGCGCACCCACACACTGTGTCCCAATAATGTTGACGGGATGGAATATTGGCCGTGCTCGAAAGTGATCATCGGAGTGTTGTCCGGTACTTTGCGGGTCACCCCCAGGCCCGCGGTGTGCGGCAGATCGGGCACCGCATGGAGCTGGGTGCGTTCGATCTCGAGCATCTCGGCCGGTACCCGGCCGGTGGCCCTGTGGACCCGGTTGTTGACAAGCGTCATGAACTCGCCGCACGCGGTCTCGACGTCGACGAAACTCGCGTACTCGCCTAGCAGGTTCGTCTCGGTCGGCACGATGTCGGCTTTAGCGAGTTTGACGGCGTTCTCCACCCCGCCTTTGGAGGCCGGGTCGGCCGGCTCACACGTCAGGACGGAGATGCCGTAGTAGCGGCCGAAGGTCACCGCATGACGGTTGCGGACCGGAACCCCCGCCACGTGCCCGGTCGTGACCGTTTTCTCGTTGTCGGTCAGCAGGTACGTCGGAGCGCCGCCGACGATGCGAAATACACGGTCGAGGCCGGCGAACACGCTCGGCCCGGTCCGGTCGTGCAGGGCGATGACGATCCGAAAGCGGCACCACGCCAACCACGCGACCAGCAGCACCACCTTTCGGCCGTTCACGATCGGGCCGTCACCGAAGTCGTACTGCAGCCACAATCCGGGTTCGGTGACCCACGGTCGGTGCACTCGCGTATTGCCCAGGCGCCATTGAGCTTTGATCTCCGCCAGTGCCCGGCGGGTGGTGCGTTCGTTGCCGGTGTACCCCAACGCGGCCAAGCGTTCGTGGGCTTTGTCGCCGCGGATCTTGCCGTGCGAATCCTGCACCCACTTCTCCAGGTTCGGGGTGAAGTCGTCGATCAGTCGGGCCCGGCGAACCTGCGGCGGCAGGCCGGCATCGCGGTCCTCGACCGCCTTCTTGACCGTGTGATGCGAGCACCCGCAAAGTTCGGCTGCCGCGCGATACGACCCAGTCAGATCGTAGGCATTGAGTATTTCCATGAGTTCTCCGTCAGACTTCAATGTGGTCTCTCCCGGGTGATTCGAATCGACTAGGCATCGACATCGAACCTCGGGAGAGGCCCCCACGGCGCAGACGCGCCGCACTGGGATCAACAGGACTGGGCAGATTCATGGCCGGCAACGGGCACATTCGTGCCCGCCAGTGAGCAGTTCTTATTGGCCGTCAGTGGGCACTTTCATGTCCGCCTACGGGCAGTTTTTCATGTCCGCCGACAAGACACCGAGTGGTCACTCAATTCGGTTTCGAGGTCGACGTACACCGCCGAGCGAATGTGCCCTCTTTCGTATGCCTCACGACCGTCGGGGGCCTGCAGGGACCAGCGCACGTCGAGCAGTCGCAACCCACCCCGCCGTTCTTCCAGTTCGGTTGCCAACTCGGAAACACTGATGAGACTCACGTCGACCCTCTCAAATCGCTTGGTGGGATTTCGCCCTGACACCTCCATCTCAGCATGCACGGAGGGCATACTGCCCTTCACCACCTCTGACATGGACGATCTCAGGGCCGAATGCGGTGCCGGTCGGCACGGGTGATGGCGCGGATGTCCTCGAGAACGTCGTGCCAGCCGTACAGGACGTCGTCATACGTGATCCGCATCGTCAGCCATCTGCCTAGCAGGGCATTGCGGTCCCGGCGCCGGTCGTTCCGATAGTTCTCAAGGCTGGTGTGGTGACGTTCGCTGTCGCATTCGATCAACAGGCGGCCGACCCGGAGATCTACCCACCCGACGTCTGGAATATCCGGTTGCACGTGGACAGTGAATCCGGCCGCCCGCAGGCGCAGGCGGGTCAACGACTCCGTTCCCGACTGCGACTTCGGGTCGCATTTCCTCATCAACGCCCGCAACTGCTCAGGCACCACTCCCATGTGAAGTTGCAGATCGGGAATGGTCCATCCGGCACTGTTCAGCGCGGAATCGCAGACCGTTATCCAATCCTCATCCGTCATACACTTCGCCGCAGTTCCGAGCGCCACGGGAACGGAGTCAATCGCTGTGACCACCGGAGTCGCAGTGCCGTAGCCATGGCAGAACTTTGCGACTTCTCGTCTGCCGTGTTTACTGACCCGCACGTGCACGCGCTCGTATCCGGGCGGTACCCACAGTCCGTGGTGCCGCAGGGCGGAGACGCAGCCGAGGGCTCCACCCATCCGGACTGCCTCCACTGCGACTGGATCAGCGATCGGTGTCGCGTACCAACCAGGACGCAGTCGGATCAACGATCCGTCACGGACCTGCTTACGCACAAGCCAGTAGTTCATCTGCCGCTCTCGCAGCTCAGCCAGGCTGAACACCCCACACCCCATGCATATTCGACGCGCAGCGGGCCGGTGGCGACCCACCGAGCCTGAGATCGTCCATCTGGGCACCGATAAAGGGCATATTTCCGTTTGGCTGCGCTGAAATGGACGATCTCAGGGGGATTACCCGAGCATGTTCCGAATATCGTCGGCACCGACGGCCGAGGAGAACATCTCACCATCGTCGACGACAGCGGTGAACAGTTCGCGTTTGCGATCCTGGAGCGCAACAACTTTGGCTTCGATGGTGTCGGCGGATACGAGCCGGTAGACGGTGACGGGTCGGGTCTGGCCGATCCGGTGGGTGCGGTCGATCGCCTGGGCCTCGGCGGCGGGATTCCACCAGGGGTCGCAGACGAAGCAGTAGTCGGCCTCGGTCAGGTTGAGTCCGAAACCACCGGCTTTGAGGCTGATCAGGAAGACCTGGGTCTTGCCTGATGTGAATGTCTCGACTGCGGTGGCCCGTTCTCGCGACGACAACGAACCGTCGAGGTAGCTGTACCGGATTCCCTTAACGTCGAGAGCCTTCCGCAGCACATCGAGGAATCCGGTGAACTGACTGAAGATCAGGGCGCTGTGCCCCTCGGCGATCAATTCCGGCAGTTGTTCGCAGATGAAGGTCACCTTCGCCGAGTCGACGTCGCCGTGGGCGGGATCGACGAGACCGGCATGCAGGCTCAGTTGCCGCAGCATCGTCAGCGACCGGAAGATCTGGAAACGGTTCTTCTCCCAGTCCCCCAGCAGGCCGAGGACGACTTCGCGTTCCCGGACGAGCCGGGTGTCATAGATCTTGCGGTGCTTCTCCGACAACTCGATCTCGAGAGTCTGCTCCTGCTTGGCCGGCAGGTCCCGGGCCACCTGATCCTTGGTGCGCCGCAGCATCACCGGTTTGATCCGCTTGCGCAAAACCGGCAATCGCTCCGGATCCTCACCCTTCTCGATCGGCTTGCGGAAGAAGGCCGCGAACGACTTCGGGTCGGGGAACAGGCCGGGCACCGTGATCGACAAGAGCGACCACAGTTCCATCAGGTTGTTCTCCATCGGCGTGCCGGTGATGGCGAGTTTGAACGGCGTGTTGAGCCGTCGGGCGGCCTGGTGATTCTTCGCGTTGTGGTTCTTGACGAACTGCGCTTCGTCGAGAACCATTCCGGCCCAGTCCTGCCCGTTGTAGGCGTCGATGTCGAGCCGGAGCAGGTTGTACGTGGTGATCACGACGTCGGCGTCGGCGATCACATCGGCCAGGAGCGTACGGCGCTTGGCCTGGGTCGCGGTGACGGTCACGGCCTTCAAGTCGGTGAACCGATGGCACTCGGCGGCCCAGTTGATGAGCACGCTGGTGGGCGCCACCACCAGAAAGCGCCGGGTCTCCCCGTGCTCCCGGGCCCGCCCGAACATCGCCAGGGTCTGCAAAGTCTTGCCCAGGCCCATGTCGTCGGCCAGGATCCCACCGAAACCGTTGTCCCACAGAAACGACAGCCAATTCAGACCCTCTAGCTGATAGTCGCGCAGAGTGGCATGAAGCATGGCCGGGGGTTCCACCGCGGTCGGCGGGCGCGCGGCACTGAGCTTCTCGACCCGCTCCTGCCACTGCTTGAGTTGGTCGTCGACGACCCCGAGCTGCAGGAGCTCCTCCCACAACGTCACGTTGGCCGGCTCTGCTTTGGCGCCGCGGTCATCGTCGAACTCGCCGAGCGCCTCGGCCTCGTCCATCAACTGTCTGAGCCGGTTCAGTTCGGGCGCGTCCAGCGGGAAGTACACGCCAGACGGAAGCAACATGTGGGTTGCGCCCGTCGACAACTCGCTGATCACGTCTTTGATCGGCACCTGCTCGTCGTCGACGTCCATGGTGATCTCGAGGTCGAGCCAATCCGACCCGATCGTCTCTGCACCGGTGAACCGCAGACGGGCCCGCTCCTTGACGCGGCGGTAGCGCTGCGACTTCTCGTCGACCTCGACCACCAGGTCGTCGCGTTCGTGGAGCCCGGGAAGGACTTCGGCGCAGAATCGGGCCGTCTCCAGTGCGCCGAGATGCAGACCCCGCCGGAGCGTCGTCAGCGACTGCGCCCGGACCGCCTCGTCATAGTCGGACTGTTCGATCTGGTCGGCCGGCGGCAGCACCCCCATGGGATATCCGCCGCCGGTGTAGGCGGCGAGGGCCTTGAGCGATGCACGGTCGACGACGAGCACCACCGATGCCAACGCGTCACGCAACCGTTCCCACAGTTCGTCTTCCGCCGCGCGGTCGCGCCAACGTGGCACCGTGCTCACCGCACCGGGATCGATGTCGTGGGGTTCACCGTTGACCAGATACCGGGTCGCCCACTCGGTGTGGGCGACGTCCTCGGTGAAGGACACGGTGAGAAGCCCGATCGGCCCGGTGACCGTCGGCGGCGTGAACAGTCCCTCGGGTACGTGCACCGGTACCGCGTCGAGGAGTCGCGGCAAGAAGTCATTGGTGAACGTGAGGGCGTCGGCAGCCGGGATGATGATCGGCTGAGTATGGAGCAGCTTTGCGATGTGCCGAAATTCAGGATCGAACGGCGCGAGCGTCGCCACACCCTCGTCGTCCAGGTAGCAGATGCCATGCGGCTCATGCTTTCCCAGCACAGTCACGTCGTCCGCCGTCAGCACCTTGTCGTCAATTGCCATCTCGACAGTGACGTGTGCGTCTTCGCCGTGGTCTCCGCTGAGGTCGACGGTCAGCGTCGCCTCCTTGGTGATGCGGATCTCGACGATGCCCGACGCCGGGTCCCCGAGAATCGGGATTCCGGCCGCCAGGGCCTCGTCGAGTTGATGCCAAATGGTCGACGGCGCGGTGGCGAGGATCAGGCCGTGCGGTAGCCCGTAATCCGTGGCCCGGAGCGAGTCGGACCCCATCCTCGTCAGGATCGAGAGGTGCCGCCCGTCGAAGTGATCGGGGCTCGCCTGCATCAGCGTCGGCCAGTCGATCCCGGATCGGATCCACTCGGTGCGCGTCCCGGGGCGCAATGGGCGCAGCGCGACCTGGGGTGCGCCGCTCCGCCGCCGGGGGTCCGGTGTGGTCACGAACATCTGCAGACCCAGAGGTTCGTTGCGTGGTGGGGTCGGGGTCAGCAAAGGCCGCAGCTTCTGCTCCCAATCCGGGGTGGGTGGCACGAGCGTCAGAGCGGACCGAGGCGACTCCGGTGCGTCACGGGCGAAATCGAGAAGCAGGGCGACGGAGTGTTTGCAGAAATAGCCGACCGGGCAGGTGCACGAGGCGTCGGCGATCTTCCAGGCCGGTCCCAGATGGCTGAAGACGATCTTGATCGAGTAGATCGAGACTCCCGAGCCTTGGCAGCGTCCGGTCAGGCGGCGTTTTGCCTCGTCCCAGGTCACGCCCACGAGCCGCCGCTGTCGCGCGTAGGCCGACCCACGCTGGATCGTCCCGGCGTCGTAGTCGCTGCTCAGCGACGCCGCGGTGATCAGGTACGCCCAGTCGGTGGTCATTGGTTGCAGGTTAACGCGACCCGCCGACTGATCACCCCATCTGCTGCCGTCGTCGCCGGTTGTACACAGAGAGGGCGGCTATCCACACTCCGGCGTCAGAGAGCCTCGAGGGTCTCCGTCATTTGTTTCTCGGTCTCGTCGGCCAGTCGCAGAAACACCAGTTTGACGATGGGGTCGGCCAACTTCGCGGCGCCGTTGAAGACCACGTGCGCGTGATAGGTCACCACGGTTTTGTCAGGGCCTTCGGCTTCGAACCTGATGTCGTCGACACTCGTCGCGGTCTTGTTGGTCCCGGTGAGCACGATGTGTTCGGGATCGTCGCGGGTCAGCTCGTAGACCAGTTCGGTGGAGATGCCCGCGATCTTCGACGTGTTGTCCCACTTGGTTCCCAGCGTGACGGGACCCGGTGTGCTCTGGACGCAACTCTGGGTCCCCGGGTCCCATCGGGTGGCGTTGGCGAAATCGCGCAAGAATGTACGCACCTTTTCCTTGTCCGCGCTGACGGTGAAGGTGCGTTGCACGTCGACCATGGGTCGTCCTCTCGTAGATCTCGGCCCCGACCGATGGCACCGAGAGCCGGATTGCTGCCTGCCGGGTCACGGGCGCCTGAACCCGACTGTAGGCGAACTCTCGTGCCACCTCGATGACCTGCGATGATGACGGGCGAAGCGAACGGTCAGGCGTCGGAACCACCGATCCGCTGTCGACGTATTTCGCGGCGGCGCGCTCGCTCCGCCTGGTCCGTCGCGGCGAGGTCTGCGAGTTCGATGGCGAGCTGCGCGCCGAGCTCGGGCAGAAATCCACCTGCCGCGCCGGTCTCGGCGATGACCACATCCACGATGCCGGAGGCGTGGAGATCCGTGGCCCGAATACCTTGTCGCGCGGCCATGTCGGGCGCATAATTGACGTCGCGGTGCACGATCAGGCTCGCTCCCTCGGGTGGGAGCGGTGAGAGCCAGGAGTTCGCCATGGCGATGACCCGATCGGCGGGAAAGAGCGCCAGTGCGGCACCGCCTGCACCTTGACCCAACAGCACCGACACCGATGGCACCTCAAGTGCGGTCAATTCGGCTATGCAGTGGGCGATCTCGTTTGCGAGCCCGCCTTCTTCTGCGTCGACCGACAGATCTGCACCCGGGGTGTCGATCACCGTGACCAACGGCAGACCCAGGCTCTGCGCCATGCGCATCCCCCGCCGGGCCAGTCGCAGGTCCGCGGGGCCGACCAACGCTCCGGGCAATTGCCGATTGCGGTCCTGTCCGACGAGCACCACCGAGTGGCCACCAAACCGCGCCAGTGCCAGCACGATTCCGCTCCGGGCGTCGATCTCGCCACCTCCGGCAAGCTCTGCGGCCTCCTCCGCGGACACTCGGAGCAACTGCGCGACCCCCGGCCGGTCCGGTCGCCGCGACGCCTCGACGACGTCCCACGCCGACGACTCGGCGACACCGGCGTCCGGCGACCGCGGCGCCGCTTCGCCGACAGTGCGTACCGGGTCAGCGAGAATCCGAACGATCTTCGCCACCGTCGCACCCAGATCAGCAACGGACACAACAAGATCGATCAGCCCGTGCGACCGCAGGTTCTCGGACACCTGGACCCCGGCAGGAAAAGGCGCACCATAGAGACCTTCGAAGACCCGCGGACCGAGGAAACCGACCAGCGCACCGGGTCCCGCCATGCTCACGTGGCCCAGCGAACCCCAGGACGCGAAGACGCCACCGGTGGTCGGGTGCCGCAGATAGACCAGGTACGGCAGCTTCGCGGCCTTGTGGTCGACCACAGCCGCGGTGATGTTGACCATCTGCAAGAACGCGGCCGTCCCTTCTTGCATGCGGGTTCCACCCGAGGCCGGGAGCGCCAACAGTGGGAGCTCCTGCGCGGTGGCCCGGCGGATGGCGGACACCACCCGGCGACCTGCATCCCGGCCGATCGATCCTCCGAGAAAGCCGAACTCGCTCACCACGATTGCGACGCGGACGCCGTGCACGGTCGCCTCACCGCAGATGATCGATTCGTCCAGACCGGTCTTCTCACGAGCTCGCGCGATGTCGGCGGCATAGTCGGGATCTGCGGGCAGCGTCGTGATCTGCGTGTCCCAGGGTTGCCAACTGCCTTCATCGGCCAACTTCGCCAACAACTCCGTCGCGGGCACCTTCTCCGGCCCCTGTGTTTCGTCGCTCACCCGTCAACCGTAGAGGGGCTTGCGCGATGCGCTACTATTGATAATCATTCCCATTAAGCAGGAGGCGTCGTGAAAGTCAGAAACTCGTTGAAGTCACTCAAGAACCAGGCCGGATCCCAGGTCGTCCGCCGTCGCGGCAGGACCTTCGTGATCAACAAGAAGAACCCTCGCCTCAAGGCCCGGCAGGGCTGATCCGTCCCGGTGTTGGTGGGTTCTGGCGGCGCCGACCTGGGCAAACGCTCGCCACAACCCACCAAGATCGGGATCAGAAGTACTGGGCACCGCCGTCGACGGACAGGTGTTCGGCGGTCATGAAGGACGACTCGTCCGATGCGAGGAAGGCGACGACGTTCGCCACCTCTTCGGGTTCGGCGAAGAACTGCTCGAGGAACGAGGTGCCCATCGAGGCGAGCTTCGGGTTCGCCGCGTTGGTCTCCTCGATCCGCGCCACCATGTCCCCGGAACCCATCGGCGTGCTCACCGCACCTGGGTGAACGCTGTTGACGCGAATACTGTGCGCCCCGAGTTCGGCCGCGAAGGCCCTGGTCATGCCCGTGACCGCGTGCTTGCTGGTCGTGTAGTGCACCATGAACGGCTGCACCTTCTTTCCGGCATACGAGCTGATCAAGATGACCGAACCGCCGCCACGATCTATGAGATGAGACGCCGTCGCCATCACGGTGTTCCAGACGCCGGTCACGTTGATGTCCATGTGGTCGCGGAAGATCTCCGGCGTCGCCTCATCCCAGGTCGCCGGGATACAGATGCCCGCATTGGCGACCACGATGTCCAGGCCACCGAGCTCGGTCACGGCATCTGCGGCCAAGACCTTCAATCCATCGAGGTCCCGGACGTCTCCTTGCCGCAGCAACGCCTTTCGACCTTCGGCCTCGACCAGCCCGGCGGTCTCCGCGAGGTCGGCCGGCGTCGCCGACTCGTACGGCACCCGGGCAACGGGCCTGCCAGATCGACGCCGACGATGTCCGCGCCCTCCCGTGCCAGGCGAACCGCGTGCGCGCGACCCTGCCCGCGGGCAACCCCGGTGATGAATGCGACCTTGTTGGTAAGACGTCCCACGTGCGCTACCCACTCTCGGTTCGGTGCAGTACGCCCACACTCTAGGCAGGAGAGGCGAACCCGCACGTCAGGACGGCCCCGCCGGACTACGATCAGGGCCATGATCGACCACCTGAGTCTGCAGTCCGCCGACCCCGGCGCGAGCGCGGCGTTCTACCTTCGCGTCTTCGAGCCACTTGGGGTGAAAGAAGTGATGCGATTCGACGGGCCCGATGGCCTGCTGGTCGCACTCGGCAACGGCGACTTCCCGGAACTCTGGTTCGGGCCGCTCGTGGACCCCGGCGTTCGGCCGGTGCATCTCGCGCTGGCCGCCGCGAGCCGCGAAGTCGTCGACGAGGTGCATGCTCTCGCCGTCACGGCAGGCGCGGAGATCCTGCACGAGCCGCGCGTCTGGCCCGAGTATCACCCGACCTACTACGGCGTTTTTCTCCGCGACCCAGACGGAAACAACGTCGAGGCCGTCAGCCACGGGTTCGAGCGCCTGGGCTTCTAGCGCGTCACCACCCGTTGAGGTGTATGACCGAGTCGAGGTCTTTGCGGGGTGCAGGCTTGAAGTCGGTGCCCTTGGTATACGCCACGGGCAGCAGCGATCCCCAGAGGCCGGCCTGATTGCCTGCGGGCAGGTCGTCCTCGTCGATCTCGATGGCCCCGATGACCAACACCGGCACGTCCCCCATCACCTGCGCGAGGTGCTTCGAACTCGAGACGATCCGGGCTCGCGACGGATCCTCGGCCGGGTCCACCGCCCCTGTGTACGCGGCATGCGAGGCGGCGTAGTACTCCGCGACCTTCTTCTTCAGTTCTGGATCGGTGACGATCAGCCAGTGCCACTTCTGCTTGTTACTGCCAGAGGGTGCCTGCAACGCGACCTCGAGCGCTTCGCGAACCACCTCGACGGGCACAGGTCGCTCCAGGTCGAGCCGCTTGCGCACGGTACGCGTGGTGGTCAGCAGCTCATCGGGGTTCAGTGGCAGCAGGTCGGTCACAGTGGTCCTCACGTCGACGGTTGGCTTCAGTGTCGCAGGCCTCGCATCGACGTCGGACATTCCGCCGATAGTTAATCTCCCGCTGATCCGAAGGGTTCCGCTGATCCGACCCGGGGCGGATGCTCTCCGTATTCGCCTCTAGACAAATATGATTCGACCAGCATTGGAGATCGCCGAATGACCAGCACCAACCGTTCCGTCGCCATCATCGGAGCCGGCCAGACGGGTATTTCAGCAGCCGTCGGGTTCCTGAACGCCGGGTTCGACGTCACCGTCTACAGCGAACGCGATCAGCAGAGCCTCTTCCGGGACATCCCGGCCACCGGAACCGCAGTGACGTTCGGACTTTCGCAGCAATCGGAAACCGCACTGGGAGTAGACAATTTCCTGGGTCGCGCACCCCAGGTCACCGGCATCAGCGCGCGGACCATCACGGGCAGTGGGCACGATTACTCCGAACTCCTCGATTTCGACGCAGACTTTCCGGGCTGGGAGGCGGTCGGTGTCGACACCCGGCTCAAGGTCGATGAGCGCCTGACGCAATTCCTGGAAAAAGGTGGACGCTTCGTCGTCGAGAACGTCGACCCCGAGCGCCTCGACACCATCGCCGGCGAGAACGACCTCACCTTCGTCGCCACCGGCAAAGCCGGTCTCTCCGACCTGTTCTCGGTCGATGAGTCGCGGTCGCCCTACCAGAGCCCCCAGCGCAGTGTTCTGCTCCTCACAGTCGGCGGACTCGGCCACGGTGATGACGTGTTCGCTCATCGGAGTTCGGCGGGAGCCAAGCATCAGGCCTTCAACTTCGCCGATCAGGGCGAGGGCTGGTGGGGTCCGTATCTGCACAAGGACGCCGGGCCGTCCTGGTCATTCCTCGGCTGGGCACAGCCGGGCAGCGAATGGGAGCGGCGATTCCAGTCGGTCATCGACGCCCATTCCGCGCACAAGGTCGTCATCGACCTGCACCGCGAATACTTCGACTGGGACCTTCCCGAAGTACTCAGCACCCGTGTCATCGAAGAAGACCCGCATTCGTGGATCCAGGGAGCTGTTCGACCCGTGGTCCGGAAAGCACTGGGACACACCGCAAGCGGTCACCGCATCGTCGCACTGGGCGACACCGCCGTGTCCTACGACCCCATCACCGGACAGGGAGCCCAGAGTGGCTTCATCCAGGCTGCCCAGTTCCTCGCCGCCGCCAAGGACCATGAAGGCGAGTTCGACGACGCCTGGATAACCAACACGTACAACACCTTCCTGACCAGCCGGGTGGATGCCGCAAACCTGGCGACTCGGGTCTTCCTGCGCGATCCCGAGTTCGCCGATCTGGCGGCGGTCCTGTTCCCGGCGGCGGCGACCAACCCGAAGTTCGGATCGGCGCTGTTCGGGCTGCTGTCGGATCCGTCCCCGGTGCTGTCGATCAACTCGGTCGATGATGCGAAGTCGCTGATCACCCAGGTCACGGGAGAGGACGCCGACTCGATCCTGGCGAAGTTCGCTCCCGCGGGCCGCTTCTCACGGTCGCAGTACCAGGCGTTGGAGCCGGCCGTCTGACCTGACCCGACACGCATTTTTGGCCAGTGGCGGCGATCCATTCCGGATCGCCGCCACTGGCGGTTAATCTCGACCTCATGGATGCGGAGTTGGTGAGGTCGGGGCTGGCTCTGGCGGCGAACCGGCTGGCCCAGCGCGGTCTCGTGATCGGGACCGGCGGCAACCTGTCGATGCGGGTCGACGATCGCGTGGTCACAACGCCCAGCGGCGCCGATCTCCAAGACGTGACCGCCGAACAGATGGTCGTGACCGACCTCGACGGACTGGTGGTCGAGGAGACCGAGCACAAGCCCACGTCGGAGCTGTTGCTCCATCTGGAAATCTATCGGTCGACGGACGCTCTGGCCGTGGTCCACGCACATCCGATCGCCTCGATCGCGGTGGCGAACCTCGTCGACGAGCTACCCGCTGTCCACTACACGGCTGCGTTGTTGGGCGGGGCGATCCGCGTGGCGCCCCACGAGATCTTCGGAACCCAGGAGTTGACGGACGCGGTCGCGCATGCGCTGACCGAGCGCACCGCAGCACTGATGCGCAACCATGGCTCCGTCGCCTATGGCGACACACTCGGAATGGCGTGCGAAAGAATAGAACTCGTCGATTGGCTGGCCGAGATCTATCTGCGAATGGCCGCGGTGGGTGGCGGCGCCACCCTGAGCCAAGACCAACTCATCCAGGTCGCGATCGCGGCGGCGCAACGCGGCTACTCGCCGATCAGCAGGAGATGACAGATGCAGGTAGTGACGTTTGGCGCCCACGTTCTCGACGTGGTGGTACATCCCGTCGATCAGATACCGGAAGGGCAAGGCGCCGTATTGGTCCCACACATCCGACTGGTTCCCGCCGGTCCTGCGGGTGGCACGGCGATCACCCTCGCCAAACTGGGAGCTGAAGTGTCCACCGTCGGGGCCCTGGGCCGCGACGACTCCGGCGACCTGCTGATCACCCAACTGCAACGCTTCGGGGTCGTGACCGAACATCTTCTGCGAGTAAATGATCAACCGACGTCGATGAGTGTTCTGCCCATACGGAGCAACGGCGATCGGCCCGCCCTGCACCTGCCCGGCGCCAACTTGGCGTACCCGCTGGACCAGGTCCCGATCGAGCTCCTCACATCGGCGGACCACGTACACATCGGGGCACCCGAGCTGCTCAACCCAGCCGAGCTCGCGCCGACGCTCGAACGGATCCGCGCTGCAGGGGTGACCATCTCGGCCGACATCCTGGCACCCGGCGACCCCGGGGTGCTGGCGTGGATCGAGCCCGTTCTGCCGCATCTCGACTATCTGCTGCCCAACGACGAACAGGTACTCGGTTTCACCGGGGCCACTGACCTCGTCGCAGCGTGCCGCGTGCTGATCGAACGCGGAGTGGGATGCGTGGCGGTGACGGCGGGCGCCGACGGCGCCTGGGCGGTGACGGCCACTGCGGCCGAGCACGCCGCAGCCACCGATGTCGAGGTCGTCGACACCAGTGGCTGCGGGGATGCGTTCTCGGCCGGGTTCATAGCTGGCCGGTTGAACGATTTCAGTCTGCTGCGGGCCGCACAGCTGGGATGTGCGGTCGCCGGGGTGGTGGCGACGGGTCTGGGCAGTGACCACGGCGACTTCGACTGGACGTCAGCGACGGCGTCACTACCCGACTGACCACTCGTTACGCGGGTGCGGCACCCTTGACCGCCTCGGCGATCGGGGTCTCGCCGCTGACGAAATCGATGGTGGTTCCGACGCTCGATGGCGTCTGCAGTGCAGCGGCGATGACCGCAGCGACGTCCGCGCGTGGCACCCCGTCGTAGTCGGCGCCGCGCTCTTTGGTCGCGATCCTGCCGGTGCCGGCGTCGTCGGTGAGCTTGCCCGGCCCGATGATCGTCCACAGCAGCGTCGTCTTGCGCAGGTAGTCGTCCGCCTCGGCCTTGGCCTCGGCATACGCGTAGAACGAATCCCCTTCGGGGACTCCGTGATCCAGTCCGGCGCCGAAGTACGAGACGATCAGGTATCGGGGTACGTCAACCTTCAGGGCGGCGTCGATGCTGCGAATGGCCGCATCCCGATCGACCGCGTACGTACGGTCAGGGTTGCCTCCGCCGGCACCGGCCGAGAACACCACGGCGTCATGGCCCTTGATGGCCTCACCGATCTCGTCGGTGGAGAGATTCTCGACGTCGGCGATGACCGGGGTCGCGCCGGTTGCCTTGATGTCGTCGGACTGATCCGGGTTACGAATCAGCGAACTGACCTCGTGCCCTTCGCCTGTCAGAATCTTGGCGAGCTGGAGCGCGATCTTGCCGTGACCTCCGATAATGGCAACACGTGACATGTGAATCCCTTCGTCGTTGATGGGCTTGCCCTGCTAGGGCACTTGTTGGTCCAACAAGACCATCAGCGATGGCATTCCACCGGCGTCATCGGCTCAAACCAGAGCAGGGTGGGTCAGGCGGTCACCGAGGCCGCCGACAACTCGTGCAGCGCGGCAACCAATGGAGCCAGCTCGGGTGTCCGGCAGGCATCGTCGAGAGCTGACTCGAGAGTCGAGTCGTGGGTGGGGCGAGCTTGTTCGAGCAGCTCTCGCCCGCCCTCGGTGAGTTCGGTGTAGATACCGCGCCGGTCATCCGCGCAGATGATGCGCCGCAGCAGCTTTCGATCCTCGAGGCGGTTGACCAGCCGGGTGGTCGCACTGGAGCTGAGGGCGGCCGCTCGGGCCAGCTGCGCCATGCGCATATGCCAGCCATCTTGGCGGCTCAGGGCGTCGAGCACCGTGTATTCGACGACCGAGAGTTTGTGTTCACGCTGCAGCGCGCGTTCGAGTTCGGTGTCGAGAACCCCGTGCAGCGCGGCCAACGTGCGCCAGCCCTGCGATCGGATCTCCACCGCGTCGTCTGCGATCCCCATCGGCACAGGTTACCAGCTTGCACAGGTAGTCAGCGTGTGCAACTAACGTCAGGCCGCCAAACACAAACCCACCCGTTCTGGCCAAAGCCAGGGGTTCGAACCCCGTGGTTTTGACCGGAACGGGTGGGTTTGCTCGAGAAGGACTACTTCTGGGCGGGCAGCACGTGCTCCCCGGTCTTGTCACAGGAGAGGGCCAACGAACTGATGTATTGCTTCTCTCCGTTCGGACCTGGCTTCGCCGACATGAGCATGTCGGGACGCTCGAACTCGATTCCGGTGACGCAGCACATGAGCTTGTCGTCGGCCGGGTTGCCGTGCTCGTCGAACATCGGCAGGTCGATGCCGTCGTCGGTGCGTCGCAGGTAGTACTTACCCTTCGTCGCGAGCGCGATGATCGGCGGCAGGAACAGCCCCAGGATCAACGCGATAAGAGGTGAGTACGGCTGGATGGCATCACCGAACGCGTGGAAGTACACCAGGATCGAGAGGCCACCGGCGAGGATCACGCTGACGAAGCCGACCGGGTTGAAGTTGTAGAGCATGCCGCGACGGAACTCGGGCACCTTCGGCGAGATCTTCAGCAGGTACTTGTTGATCGCGATGTCCGAGGCGACGACCACGATCCAGGCGATGGCGATGTTGGCGTAGAAGTTCAAGATGTTGTTGAGGAAGCTGAACATGTTGGCTTCCATCAGGACCAACGCGATCGCGACGTTGAAGAACACGAAGAACAGGCGACCCGGGTACGTCTTGGTGACGCGGGTGAAGCTGTTGGTCCAGGCCAGTGAACCCGAGTACGCGTTGGTGACGTTGATCTTGATCTGGGAGATGACGACCAGGATCACCGCGAGGGTCATGGCCAGCCAGTGCGGCATGAACTCCTCGTAGACCGCCAGGAACTGCTGCACCGGCTCGTTGGCGACGTCCGCCTCGTCGGCGAAGTTCATGATCAGGTAGACGGCGAGGAACAGGCCGACGATCTGCTTGATGGCGCCGAAGAACACCCAACCGGGTCCGGCCGTGATGACGGCGGTCCACCAGCGACGCGAGTTCTCGGGCGTCTTGGGCGGCATGAACCGCAGATAGTCGATCTGTTCGGCGATCTGCGCGATGAGGGACAGACAGACACCGGCAGCGAGCATCGTGCCGGCGAAGCTGACGCCGTGACCACCCTGCGCATCGGTCCCGCCGCTGAACGCGAGGAAGTCACCGATGGCATCGGGATGCTTGATGACCAGGTACAGGAACGGGAGAACCATCATGACCAGCCACAGCGGCGTGGTCCACACCTGCAGGGTGGCAAGGGTCTTCATGCCGTAGATCACCAGCGGGATGACCATCACCGAGGAGATCAGGTAGCCCAGCCACAGCGGGATACCTAGGCCCAGCTTGAGGCCCTGGGCCATGATCGAGCCCTCAAGGGCGAAGAAGATGAAGGTGAACGACGCGAAGATGACGTTCGTGAGCACCGACCCGTAGTAGCCGAAGCCGCTACCGCGGGTGATGAGGTCGAGGTCGATGTTGTACCGAGCCGCGTAGTACGCCAGCGGATATCCGGTGAGGACGATGACCACCGCGAAGATGAGAATGCCCCACAGCGCGTTACCGGTACCGTTGGCGATACCGATGTTGGCGCCGATGGCAAAGTCGGCGAGATAGGCGATACCGCCGAGAGCAGAGGTCGCGACAACCGCGGGACCCCATTTGCGGTAGCTGCGAGGGGCGAATCTCAAGGTGTAGTCCTCGAGCGTCTCGCTCATCGCATTGATGTTGCTGGGTAATTCGGCACCCGCTAACGGGTCCGCCGCCTTCCCCGAGTTGTCCACTGACATTCATATCCCCTCACGTGCAGCATCCCGCGCGCCCTCTTTGCTGAAGACTGGCTGAACTTATGGCCGCCATGTATCTGGCGGGCTGCTGTCGTGTTACCGATATGAAAACCACTAGAAACGGACATTTGGGACCTGCCGCCGCGGGCCCGGAGATTCAGCTACCGGAACGGCGCGTCAGCGACCGGTGAAGACGGGCGGACGCTTCTCCGACCGCGCGGCGCGCCCCTCTGCCATGTCCTGGCTCTGCCAGGCCTTCACCATCGCGGCGCGGTGGGACTCGGGAGCCGGGTTGCGCGCACCGTCGTCGCTGAGCACCAGCTTGTAATGCTGCAATGTCAGAGGCGCCAGTGTTGCGATCATCTCGGCCCACCGCTGCGCCTCGCCCAGATCACCGATGCGATTGGCGAAGCCAACCGCGGACGCACGCTCGGAGGTCAGCGAGTCGCAGCCGATCAGGATCCCTGCAGCGTCGCCCGCGCCCACCAGCGACACGAGCCGCCTGATGGTCCACTCGTCAACCGTGACACCGATTTTGGCCGCAGGAATTCCGCAGAACGCCGTAGGCGCCATGACCCGAAGGTCCGCCGCCAGCGCGAGCTGCAGACCCGCACCGATCGCCGGGCCGTTCAGAGCCGCGATCACCGGCACCGGGATGCTCTCGATGACACCGAGCATCGCCAACAGCTTGTCGAGGAAGTTCTCCTCGTACACCGGCCCCGACAGATCGGCGCCCGCACAGAAAACGGTGCCCCGACCTGTGAGGACGATGGCGCGCGCTCCGGCGTCGACCGCGTCGGTCAAAGCCTCCGACAGCGCCTCCACCAGTTCGTGGTTGAGCGCGTTTCGCTGGTCTTCTCGCTGGAGTTCAATGGTCAGCACGTCGCCGTCCCGGCTGGTCCCAATCATGGGGGTCAGCGTACAGCTACTGTTTGAGTGGTGAACGATGATGTCCTCGGAGGTCGCACCGATGTGCTGGTGATCGGCGGCGGTCAGGCAGGTCTGTCCGCCGGGTACTACCTTCACCGGTTCGGTCTCGGTGACCGCACCCTCATGCTGGACCACTCCCCGGGCCCCGGGGGTGCGTGGCAATTTCGCTGGCCGACACTGACTTTGGCCGGAGCAAACAATGTCCACGACCTCCCGGGCCTCGGATTGTCCGAGGCGCTCGGGATGAAATGCGACCACTGGCCCGCACGCACGGCCGTACCCGACTACTTCGCGCAATACGAGGAGAAGTTCGGCCTGAACGTGCAGCGTCCGGTTCATATCCGCGCGGTGTCCAAAGACGGCGACGATTTCCGGGTGACGGCGTCCGACGGATCAGACCTGCTGGCGCGCACCGTGATCAACGCGACCGGCACCTGGGACCGCCCCTTCATCCCCTATGTCCCGGGAATCGAAACCTTCACCGGCGCACAGCTACACACCCACGACTACCTCGATCCCGGCGCGTTCGCGGGCAAGCGGGTCCTGGTGGTCGGGGCGGGCATCTCCGCCGTACAGCTGCTGATCGAGATTGCACGCAACGCCGACGGGGTGCAGACCTTTTGGTGCAGCAGGACGGAACCTCGATTCACCGAACGCTCTTTCACCGCCGAGCAGGGCCGCGCCGCGGTCGCCCGGGTCGAGGAGCGCGTGCGCGCCGGCCTCGCACCGGGCTCCGTGGTGTCGGTGACAGGTCTGCCCGTCAACGACTCGATCCGGCAGGCCAGGGCCGACGGCATCTTGGAGTGGCGACCGATGTTCACCCGCATCACCGAGACCGGCGTGTGCTGGGATTGCACCACTGGGCAGGCCGGCACCGATCACCTGGACGTCGACGTCATCCTCTGGTGCACCGGCTTTCGCAGCTCACTCGACCACCTCGCGCCGCTGAAGCTACGCGGACCGGGCGGCGGCATCGTCATGACAGGCCGACTTGCCACCGTGGTCGAAGCCGAACCACGTGTGCAACTGCTGGGTTACGGTCCGTCGGCCTCGACGATCGGCGCGAATCGGGCCGGACGCGAAGCCGCCCGGGTGGTGCAAGCCGTACTCTCCAGGTCCCCCGAACGGACGTAAAGTCACCGACCGGCTGCGCAGGCAGCGCCGCCGGTGGTCAGATGTACAGGTCAGAGTGGGTCCGTGCGAAGCAAGAGGTGCCGCATGCGCAAGCGACAACGTGGCAGGACCGTAGCCGTGGCGATCGGTGCGATCGTTGCCACCTGCCTCGGATCACCCGCGGTCGCAGCGCCGGCCCCCGTCTCCGTCGCGCAGGTCCCCGTCATGGCCGCCCCCTCACAGAGCACACACCCCGACGCCTCGCGGTACGCCCGCACCCATCCGGGCGCAGTGCCGCCAGGGGTGAACGATTTCACCTGCGTCCCGTCGGCGGCACATCCCCGACCGGTAGTTCTCCTGCACGGCACGGATTCCTCCGCATACTCCGACTATGCCGCGATCGGTCCGTATCTCGCCGATGCCGGTTTTTGTGTCTACGCACTGAATTACGGCGCCGCGCCGGGGGCGAGCACCTTCGGCACCGAGGACATCCCCACGAGCGCCGGGCAACTCGGCGCATTCGTCGACGAAGTCCGCCGATCGAGCGGGGCCGCCGAGGTGGATCTGGTCGGCTACTCCCAGGGCGCGACCGTCTCGCGCTTCTACACCAACCGGCTCGGGGGCGCCGACGCGGTGAGACGGTGGGTCGGCCTGGCGTCGCCGACCTACGGCAGCACGCTGTACGGACTCGTCACGCTCGCCGAACTGATACCCGGCTCGATGGACCTGGCCAAGACGGTGCTGCCCGCGGAAGTCGTCTCGACCGCGCTGTGGCAGCAGTCGCAGGGCTCACCCCTGTTGGAGGGATTGAACAATCCCACCGACACCGTCGCAGGTGTCGAGTACACGACCATCTCCTCGCGGGTGGATGAAGTGATCCAGCCCCTGAGCAATGCCGGCCTGCGGGGTGCCGGGGCCACGAATCTCGTGATCTCCGATGTGTGCCCGAGAAACCAGAGTGGTCACTTCCGGATGCCCTACGACGCGTTCACCATCGCTCTCGTCCACGCCGCGCTCGACCCCACCGCCGGGGTCACCGCCCCGTGCACCGAGGTACCCCTCGGCGACGGCATCCTCGACATGATCATCGCCGAGAACTCCTGAGCCGACGGCACCCTCTGGTGCGGAGTACGTCCGAGGGCCGGGGCCTGGTCACCGACCGATTAGCGACCACCGCTAAATATTCCGCACAACCAAATGGTCGCCGCTATTGACATCTTGTTGTGTTTTCACAACACTTAGTTCTGTGAGTCCGGTCAGGAAGGCAGAGCACCTGCCGATCTACAACCGCATCGGCGTCCTACGCGCGGAGCGCCGGATGTCGCGTGCGCAATTGGCAGAACTGGTCGGGGTGAATGTCCAGTCCATCGGATCACTGGAGCGGGCAGACAACTACCCGAGCCTGGATCTGGCCTTTCGCATCTGCGACGTGTTCCGGCTTCCGGTCGAGGCCGTCTTCAGCCGCCACGAGTTCAGCGCGATGTCAACCCAGCTGTACAGCAGCAACAACGGAGGGCCGTCATGAACCATCCGAACTCCGCCATCCCCGAATCGGCGAAGCCCTCGTGGTGGCTGCGGTATGAGAACTGGCAGGCCAAGAGTCACGAGAAGTTCCTGCGACGCTGGGGAACCCGATTTCCGAGACTGCGCAATCGCCGGTCCGCCCGACGACTCGTGATCACGCTGATCCTGAGCTGGATCCTCGTGTTCGTATGCAGCATCGCGGCGTTCTTCACGATGTGGTTCGTCGTGCCGTTCCTCGTCCTGATCAGCCTTGTCTTCCTTCCCGCCCTCTACGTCTTGCGTGCCATCACGTTGAACGTCAGTGATGCACCCGCCGCAGCGCTCGACGAAATTCAGCTCTCGACGCGCAATGCCGCCCGATCCCTGGCGTTCACGGTGCTGTGGGTCGGGATGTTCATTCCCTACCTGCTGCTCATCGCGATCTCCCGCGGCTCCGACACCGTCGACGGCCAGGTGATCTATGGAACCGGCATGCTGCTGATCGTCCTGGTGGTCGCGGCCACGAGCATCCCGATCTGCATCGTCGGCTGGTGGCTGAGCGACCCCGACCCCGAGGACTACGCCGTCTACGACCCACCGCAGTACAGCCAGGTACCCCCGCACGAAACCACAAATGCCACCAACACAGGAGGATTGGACCAGTGACCGCGCCGCTGATCGTCGACAGACTGACCAAGAGATACGGGTCCCTCACGGCCCTGCAGGACATGAGCTTCACCGTCGCACCGGGCGAGATCTTCGGATTCGTGGGGTCCAACGGCGCTGGCAAGTCGACCACCATGCGCATCATCCTCGGCGTACTCGGCGCGGATTCGGGACAGGTACGCCTCGGTGACCAACCCATCGATCTCGACCTGCGCCGGCGCATCGGGTACATGCCCGAGGAGCGGGGCCTCTACCCCAAGATGAAGGTGGGCAAACAGCTTTCGTTCCTCGCCCAGCTACACGGGTTGTCGCGGGCCGAAGCCGACGATCAAGTCGAGACCTGGGTACGCCGACTCGGGATCCACGACCGGATCAACGACGACGTCAACAATCTGAGTCTGGGAAATCAGCAGCGGGTGCAGCTCGCGGCCGCCCTGGTCCACAATCCTGACGTCCTGGTCCTCGACGAACCGTTCTCGGGCCTCGATCCCGTCGCCGTCGACGTGATGAGCGACGTGCTCAAAGAGAAAGCAGCGCAGGGGGTCCCGGTGATCTTCTCCAGTCACCAGCTCGAACTGGTCCAGCGATTGTGCGATCGGGTCGGGATCATCACCAAGGGAACCATGCGAGCTCTCGGCACGGTCGACGACCTCAGATCCACCGGGGAGATCCGGCTGGACGTCGGTGCACCGGCAGCGCCGTCCGGATGGGCCGATCACTTACCTGGCGTGCAGGGCAGCGTCCGACGCGGCGACCTCACCACGGTGAGCCTGATCCCTGGCACCGACGAACAAGCCATCCTCACCGCCGCGCTCGCCACCGGGCCGGTCACGCACTTCGCACTGTCCAAGCCCGATCTCACCGAACTGTTCCGAGAGGTTGTATCCGCATGAGTGTCAAGCCGTCTCAGACCCCCAGCTCCGGACGCCTCGGTGCCGGCCGGGCGATCAGCCTGGTCGCCCGTCGCGAGATCACCACCCGTGCCGCGACCAAGTCCTTCATCATCACCAACATCATCCTGCTGGTGGTCATCATCGCAGGCATCATCGTCCTGTCGATCTTCACCGGCAACGACAAGGCCACCAAAGTGGGCCTGGTCGGCGACAATCCGGAGATGTCACAGACGATCGTTGCGGTCGGTGACGCGTCGGGCGAGAAGATCGAGATCGTACCGATCGCCGACGCCGAGGAAGCCCGCACGCAAGCCGAAAAGGGCGACGTCGAGGTGGCCCTCGTGCCGACGGGCTCGGGCAACAGCTACGACGCCATCACCAAGGACGATCTGGACGGAACTCTCGAGGGGGTGCTGCGCACGTCCGTCAGTCAAGACGGGTTGAGCAAGGCCCTCGCGGCCGAGAACGTCGACCTCGCCGCCATCACAGCGGACTCCACGCTGAACGTCACCGAAACCGAACCGGCCAAACCCAATGAGGGTCAACGGATCGCCATCGCCTTGACCGGCGTCTCGTTGCTCATGTTCGCGGTGCTGCAGGGTGGTTCCATGGTCGCCGCCGGCGTCGTCGAGGAGAAGACCTCACGCGTCGTCGAACTGCTGCTCGCCACCATCAAACCGCTGCATCTGTTGTGGGGCAAGATCCTCGGCATCGGACTGATGGCGTTCGCGCAGGTGGTCCTACTCGGAGGCACAGCCCTGATAACGGCGCTGGCGACCGGCCTCCTCGACGTACCGTCCACAGCAGGTTCCATGTTCGCCGCCGTCATCGTCTGGTTCATCCTCGGATTCCTGTTCTTCGCAACGCTGTACGCCGCCACCGGCGCCGTCGTGTCGCGACAGGAGGAGTTGGGATCGAGTTCGGCGCCGCTGACGATCCTGGCCATGGCGGTCATCTACGCCGCGATCTTCGGCATCAACGCGCTCGACAGCACCCTGATGCAGACCCTCGCCTGGATCCCGCCGTTCTCCGCATCGATCATGCCGATGCGGATCGCGACCGGTGACGCATCGATCTTCCAGGTGATCGCCACCATCGTGCTGATGATCATCGCCTGCGCCATCGCCACCTGGCTGGCCGCCCGCATCTACCAGCGCAACATCCTGCGCACCGGTGCCCGCGTCAAGTGGATGGAAGCCATCAAGGGCTAGTCCCGACGACCGGAAATGGGGCCTTTTGGCGAGCAAACCCGCAGGTGAACTCCGCCAAAAGGCCCCATTTCCGCGATGATGTCCACTGCCCGCGACACCGCGATATCCGGGGCAACCATGTGTTGCGCGAGCAAACGTGCGTGCTCGTCCGTCTCCGGCGCCAAGATCTCGCGCAGACCCGCCGTCAGTGTGGCCTCGTCGAGGCCCTTGAGCCGGGTGGCGGTGCCGACCTTCAGACGCGTGATCTGAGCGCCCCAGTAGGCCTGGTCGGCGCCGCCAGAGCAGACCATGGTGGGCAGCCCCGCCCGCAAGCCCGCAGCCGTGGTGCCCGCTCCCCCGTGGTGCACGACCGCCCGGCACTGAGGCAACACGGCTCCGTGGTCGAGGGCCCGCGCGTAGTAGACGTCCGGATGATCCGGGTCCTGGCCGTCGGGGCGGCCCTTCATCGTGATCAGGGCGCGGACGCCCACCGCGCGGGTGGCAAGGATGATCGTCTCCGTCAGCGCATCGGGATCTCGGACCGGGACACTGCCGAACGTGATGTGCACCGGTCGGTCGCCCTCGGTCAGCCACGACCACAGGCCGGGGTCGGACCGGGACGATTCGGCGAGGCCGCCGCGTGCATCGGCGGGGAGATCGAGGTACCCGACGATCGGCTTCGCCTCACCCCACTCCTCGGCGAGCCCGGGGAACACGATCGGATCGTAGGCCTGCACCTGGACGGCACCGTCGCGCGTGAGTCGCTCCTGCAAGGATCCTCTCGCCGGACCGAGGTCGAGCTTCTTCCGAAAGGTGTTCTCTGCCCCCTTGGTGAATGTCCACGTCAGCGCGTCGGACACACGCCACGACGCCCTGTTGACCGTCGACGGCAGGTTGCGGGTCACTCCCGGGACGGCGCTGATGATCCCGTTCTCCGAGAACGGGCCGAACCTCATCACCGTGAACGGAACGCCGAGTTTCTCCGCGAAGCCGTACATGCGCTCCTGGCACAACGGTCCGCTGACCAGCGCGTCGACGCCTGACAGCACCGGGTCGGGTCCGCAGAGCAGGGCGATCATGTCCTCGTCGAACGCGGCGAAACCCGCCTTGATCGTCGCGGTCGCGAGCTTGAACTTGGTGTACGGATTCTTCGTCGCAAGAATCTTCTTCGCGTCCGGGGTATCCCAGACCGACGAGGTGTCGAGGCCGACCGGGTAGGCGCGCAGCCCCAGGCTGGTGGCGAAATCGACGAAGTTCGGCGGGACCGTGATCACGACATCGTGACCGCGTCGCTGCAATTCGAGACCTGCCGCGACGCCGGGCTGGATGTCGCCGCGGCTCCCATAGAACATCAGCACAATCTGCATGACCGCACGATAGTCATCGAAAACCGTTGTTGCCGAATGCGATGGCCTTGCGAAGGCCGGGTGCGAGGGCAGTAACGCGTGCGTAACGCGGAAGAAACCAGCGCCGCCTAGCGTCGCGGGATATGAGCTCTGCCGACATACCGGACACCGATCCGGTCGCCACCACCAAAACCGCGCGCCCGCTGGGCACCGGGATCGACATCTCCGGGCTGACCAAGGAGTTCAAGTCTGCGGGCCTGCGCGGCGGTTCGTCTGTGACCGCGCTGCACGATGTCGACCTGCGGACCTCCGAGGGCGCCTTCCTCTCGCTGCTCGGTCCGTCCGGCTGCGGCAAGTCGACTGTGCTCCGAATCCTCGCCGGACTCGAGGAGGCGACTGCGGGTACCGCCCTGATGAACGGGCAGTCGCCCAAGGAGCTGCAATCCCAACACGGTCTTGGCATCGCATTCCAGGATTCGGCGTTGCTGCCCTGGCGCAGTGTCGAATCGAACATCAAGCTCCCGCTGCAGGTCGCCGGACTCCCGGTCGACAAATCGGCGATCGCGGATCTGATCGAGCTCGTGGGCCTCAAAGGTTTCGAGAAGGCCAAGCCGGCCACGTTGTCGGGCGGTATGCGACAACGTGTCTCGATCGCCAGGGCTCTCGTGGTCAAGCCGACCGCACTGTTGCTCGACGAACCGTTCGGTGCCCTCGACGACATGACCCGCCAACGACTTAACATCGAACTGCTCCGGATCTGGACCGAGAAGCCGGCCACCACTCTGATGGTCACCCACGGCATCGGCGAAGCCGTCTTCCTCTCGGACGTGGTCGCGGTGATGAGTCCGCGACCCGGCACCATCCTCGAGACCGTCGAGATCGACCTGCCCCGCCCCCGGGTACCCGAGATGATGCGTACCCCCGAATTCCATGCGCTGCACGACCACCTGAGCGGGCTCCTCTTCGGCAGCAAGGGAACGGTGGGAGTGGCGTGAGCACCCTCACTGCCGCAACACAGTTCTCCGGGCGCGCGCAACTTGCCGGGAAGCGATGGGGTGCAGGAGCGGTCGGTATCGTCGCAGTCCTGCTGCTCTGGTCTGCGGCCGGGCATTTCGAATGGTTCAAGGGGACCATCCCGACTCCGTGGGCCGTCGTGCAGACCATCGGCGATCAGGGATGGACCTACTACGCCAACAACTTCGGCCCGACCATCGAGTTGTCGCTACGTGGATTCATGTGGGGCAACGTGCTCGCCATCGGACTCGCACTCATGGTGGTGATCATTCCGCTGATCGAAGGGGTCGCGACCCAGCTCGCGATCATCAGCTACTGTACGCCGATCATCGCCGTCGCCCCGATCGTCCAGGTGGCCTTCGCCGAGGTCCAGACCATGATCATCTTCCTGGCCGCCATCTCCGTGTTCTTCACGACGATGATCGGCACCCTGGCAGGTCTGCGATCGCCACATCAGGCCAGCCTCGACCTCGTGAAAGTGTATGGCGGCGGGACCATCGCCCAGCTCGTCCGCGTGCGCGTTGTCTCCGCCCTGCCCAGCACCTTCGCCGCCCTGAAGATCGCCGCCCCGGCAGCCGTGCTCGGCGCGGTGCTCGGCGAGTTCCTGGCCATGCCCGAACGTGGGGCCGGACCGGCGCTCATCGTCGCCCAGCAGCGCGGCGACATCCCGGCGGTATGGGCCATCGCGCTCCTGGCCGGTGCCGTCGCCGGTGTGGGTTACGCGATCGTCGCGGTGATATCGACCTATGTCACCCGCTACAGCACCGGAATGGCAGGCACCAGATGACCGCCACCACCAAGGCACCGCCGTCAGCACCGGTCCCCGCTGCCGCTGCGGCGCAGGCCAACTCGGGCAACGCCAAGGCGATCACATGGGAGATCGCCAAATTCGTCGGCTCCCTGATCATCTCCTTCTTCCTGATCTTGGTGATCTGGTGGCTGTTCCTGCTGGCGTTCCCCGACATCGGCCCGATCATCGGCAAGACGCCGGTCGACGTGTTCCACTACCTGTTCACCGAACCGACGTCGGCGACAAACCGTGGTGAGATCTTCGACAACCTGTGGATCACGTTGAAGGACGCGGGAATCGGCTTCGTGTGCGGCATGGGTGCGGCCATCATCGCGGCCGCGTTGTTCGTCATGTTCCGGCCCGTCGCCCAGACGTTCATGCCCATCGCCATGCTGCTCCGTTCGGTGCCGCTGGTCGCGATGACGCCGCTGATCACGCTCGTCGTCGGGCGCGGGGTCGCGGTGGTCGCCGTCATGGGCGGCATCGTGGTGTTCTTCCCCGCCCTGGTGATGATCATGACCGGACTCGCCAACGCGCCCAAGCAGATCAACGACGTCATCGTCGCCTACGGCGGAACCCGGATGACCTCGATGAGGATGGCATCGCTCCCCTCGGCTGTGCCCGCGCTGTTCGCCGCGGCCAAGGTGTCGGTGCCCGGCGCCATGATCGGTGCCACCGTCGCCGAGTGGCTCGGCACAAACACAGGCCTGGGTGCCACGTTGCAGCAAGCCCTGCCCGCAGCCGCCTACAACGAACTCTGGGCGTCGGTGCTGGTCATCACCGTCGCGTCCATCGTGCTCTACGCGTTCGTCGGAGTCGCGGAGAAGCTCGTCCTGGCCCAGATGGGGACCCAGCCCACATAACGGCGAACCCGATTACGTAACAAAGCAATCCGCGCGCGAAATCTGGCTGAAACCAGGCCGCCCTACCGTCTTTCGAAGCAGCTCAACACAAGGAGTCCTCAGATGGCCTATACGTTCGACCGCCGGTCCTTCCTTCGGTATTCAATGATCGCCGGCGGCGCCGTGGGCAGCGCGAGCGTTCTCGCCGCCTGTAGTTCCGGCAGCAGCGACAGCGGTGGTGACTCTGCCACCAACCCGAAGGTGCAGCTGTCGTGGCAGAAGAACATCGAGTTCGCGGGCGAGTACTTCGCCATCGAGAACGGCTACTACGAGGCAGCGGGTCTCGGTACCCCCGACCTCATCACCGGCGGCGGCCCGGGCACCGGCGTCGAAACCGGCCTGACGTCGAACAAGGTGTGGATCGGAATGACCGCACCGCAACTCACGGCGCCGGTCATCCTGCAGGGCGCCGCTCTCAAGACCATCGCCGCGACCTTCCAGAAGAATCCCTTCTGCATCGTCTCCGGCGCACAGACGCCGATCCTGTCGCCGCAAGAGATGAAGGGCAAGAAGATCGGGGTCCAGGCGTCCAACGAGAACGTCTTCAAGGCGCTGCTGACCGCCAACGGAATGGTCGAGTCCGACGTCCAGAAGATTACCGTCCAGTACGACCCGACCCCGCTGACCACCGGAGAGGTCGACGGCTGGGTGTCGTACGTGACGAACGAACCGATCACGCTGGCCGAGGGCGGTTTCCCGAACGCCAACTTCCTGTTCGCCGACTTCAACCTGCCGCTGGTCGCCGAGACCCTCGTGGTCCGGCAGGAGACCATCGACAACGAGCGCGACAAGCTCAAGGCGTTCCTGAAAGCCGACATCCAGGGCTGGTACGACGCGGTGGCCGATCCCGCGAAATCCGCGGAACTCGCGGTCACCAAATACGGCAAAGACCTCGGGCTCGAGATCGGTGAACAGACCAAGGAGGCCGAGGCCCAGAATCTGCTGATCGTCAACGACGACAGCAAGGCCAACGGACTGCTGACCATGACGCCCGCGCTGATCGACCTGAACATCGAGGCACTGGCCAAAGCCGGCTACGAGATCACCGCGGAGCAGCTGTTCGACATGTCGCTCATCCAGGAGGTCTACGCCGAGAACCCGGACCTCAAGAAGGCCATCTGACTCGGGGGCCACGCGCCGGGCCGCTTGATACGTTTCGTGCATGCCGATTCGTGAAGAGGTCCTGGGCCGCACCCTGATCGTCCACCTGGACCGGGAGGGCAAACGAAACGCCATCAACGTGGAGATGGCGCTTGGGATCAGCGCAGCCCTCGACCGACTCGATGACGACGACTCGCTGTGGGCGGGGATCATCACTGGCACACCGAACGTCTTCTGCGCGGGCACGGACCTGAAAGACTGCGCCGGGGCCCGTACCGACCGTGGTGGCGAATACGGCGTCATCCGACGTCAGCGGATCAAACCGCTGATCGCTGCGGTCGAGGGTCCGTGCATGGGTGGAGGGCTCGAGATCGCGCTGGCCTGCGACCTCATCGTCGCTTCCACGACAGCGCGGATGGCCCTACCCGAGACCCCGCGTGGTCTCGTCGCCACCTCCGGGGCGCTTTTCCGGGTCACCCGCGCGCTGCCGCCCAACATCGCACGGCAACTGCTGATCACCGGCGCGGGGCTGACAGCGCAGCGGGCGTACGACTTGGGGCTGGTGAACGTGGTCAGCGAGCCGGGGCAGGCACTGATGGACGCCCAGGTGCTCGCCGACGACATCAACGCCTCAGGGCCCGTTGCCGTACGCGCGACGCTGGCTGCGCTGAACGAACAGTACGAAACGGCCGACGCTGCCGGCTGGGTGGCGACAGGGCGGGCGCAGGAGAAGATTCTCGCGTCCGACGACATGCGCGAAGGCATCGATGCTTTCTTCGAGAAGCGGCCGCCGGAATGGAAAGCCCGGTAGCCCCCGTCGAACGGGCCCTAAGACAGGCTCTTGTATCGGTCCAGGGCAACCTGACGTTCAGTCTTGTGATCGACGATCGGCTCGGGGTAGTCGTCGGGTCGTGCATCGCCCGGCTCGTGCACCGCGGAGCCCTTGATCTCGCGCAGTTCCGGCACCCAGCGACGCACGTAGTCACCCGAGGGATCGAACTTCTTGCCTTGGGTGGTCGGGTTGAAGACGCGAAAGTAGGGCGCAGCGTCGGTGCCGCAGCCGGCCACCCACTGCCAGCCATGCTGGTTGCTCGCCATGTCGCCGTCGGTGAGTTGATCAAGGAACCAGGCGGCTCCGCGTTGCCACGGCAGGTGCAGGTCTTTGACCAAGAATGAGCCGACGATCATTCGCAGCCGGTTGTGCATGAAACCACTACCCGACAGCTGTCTCATCCCGGCGTCGACGATCGGGAAGCCGGTTTTGCCTTCGCGCCAGGCATCGAAGTCAGCATCAGCGTCCTTGCCCGAATCATGTTCGATGGCATCGAATTTCTTGTTCAGGTTCCACCAACTGCTGTCGGGACGCTGATGCAGGACGTCTGCGTAGAAGTCCCGGAACGCCAGCTCGCGGATGTACGCCGCACGACCTTTGCCTTCGCCGTTCTCGAGTTCGGCGAGAAGGGCGCGCGGGTGAATGTTGCCGAACTTGAGGTATGCCGACATCCGGCTGGTCGACGCGTGGTCGGGGCGATTCCTGTCGTCGTCGTACCCGCTGATGTCGTCTGCCATGAACTCGGCGAATCGCGCGTACGCGGCCCTTTCGCCGGCAGGGATGTCCAACTCACCCTTGGACTTTGGGATCTTGATGGAGCGGATCCCCGATACGTCACCAGGTTCGATCCACGTCGCGCTGTCGACGCCGGTGTCCGCTGGGTCGCGCCAACCGTGCTCACGCCACTTGCGGAAGTACGGGGTGAACACCCGGTATCGCTCGCCGTCGTCCTTGAGGACGCGGCCGGGCGCGACCGCGTAGGGCGAACCCTCGGCTCTGAGAGGAATGTCGCCCAGAGCCTCCTTCACCTTGTCATCGCGGCGCATGCCGTACGGCGAGTAATCCGCGCTGATGTGCACGGCCTCGGCGTCGACGGCCTTCACGATTTTCGGGATGACCTTCTCTGCTTCGCCGCGCACGACGAGCAACGATCCGTCGAGTTGGTCCTCGATGTCGCGCAGCGAGTCGTAGAGAAATGACAATCGGCGGTCACCTGACGACGCCTCGAGCGTGGGGTCGAGGACGAAGCACGCCAGCACCTGCCGTCCCTGCGCTGTCAGCAACGGGGGCAGATCACTGAGGCGCAGGTCGCGCCGTAACCACAGGACGATCGGTTGTTCGCTCATCACACCATCCTGCCGAAAACGCTCACAGGAAGAGTCCTACCCGTGTCCGCCTGCCTCGAAACGGCACGCTCGGCGGAAACGACGGCACGCAGACCTCACCCGAGCAAAACAAGCAGAAAGCTCAATGGTGCGACCTGTTCGGCGGACGCAGCAACAAATCGATCACCAACGCCGTCCACCCGGTCTGGTGGCCGGCCCCCAGTCCGGCTCCGTTGTCGCCGTGGAAGTACTCGTTGAACAACAGGTTGTCTTTCCAGGCCGGGTCTGTCTGGAGGATTCCGGTCCCGCCGTAGACGGGGCGTCTGCCGTTCGCATCGGGTAGCCAGATGGAGATGAGGCGTTCGGCCATGTCGTGCGCGATCTCGAAGAAGCTGAGTTCATCGTCCGATCCGATCGGATAGTGAATCCTGGTCTCTTCTCCGAAGAACCGCCCGTATTGCACCATCGCTCGGATGGCGAGGTAGTTGATCGGGAACCAGATCGGGCCGCGCCAGTTCGAGTTGCCACCGAACATCGCGGTTCGTGATTCGGCCGGCTCGTAGTCGATCACGGCACCCGCCTCGTTGGGCAGGACGTACGGCACCTCGTACTTCTTCGACACCGACCGCAGGCCGTACGGCGAGAGCATCGCTTTCTCGTCGAACACGGTGTGCAACAGCCGCTGTAGCTGGTCGGAGTTCAGCACTGACAGAAGTATCCGGGTGTGGCCGGCCGCGTCGGTCCGGAATCGCCAGGATCGCTTCTCGCGTTTCGCGACGTTGGTGAACCGCCGTTGAAATCGCTTGCGCAGTTGCTGCGCCCGGGTCGCGTCGTCGAGTGACACCGTGGCCGCGGCCAACGCCGGGATGACCCCGACCAGGGATTGCACCTTGATGGCCGAGGTATTGCCCGCGGAGTCGGTGAACCGGTCGTAGAAGAAGCCATCTTCTCGGTCATACAGCCCCGACTTCTCGAGGGCCTCCCCGATCAGCGCGAACTGCTCGAGGAACTTGATGACCATGTCGTCGTACACCGAATCGGTGTCGGCGAGATGTTGGGCGATGCTCAGCATGGCGGCCGAATAGAACGCCATCCAGCCCGTGCCATCGGACTGTTCCAGCGTAGCGCCGGGTGACAGGTGTGACCGGTCGACCGGGCTGATGTTGTCGAGGCCGAGGAATCCGCCTCCGAAGATGTTGTTGCCCTGGGGATCTTCCCTGTTGAGCCACCAGGTGAAGTTGAGCAGTAATTTCTGGAAGACCCGCTCGAGGAACTGTACGTCGGTGCCGCCGTCGATGATGAAGACCCGCAGCGCCGCCAGCGCATGGACCGGCGGGTTGACGTCGTCGAAGTTCCATTCGTAGGCCGGTAGTGCACCGTTGGGATGTTGGAACCATTCCCGCAGCAGCACGACGAGCTGATATTTGGCGAATGCCGGATCCAGATGAGCCCACGGGATGGTGTGAAAAGCCAGATCCCACGCGGCGAACCACGGGTACTCCCAGGGGTCGGGCATGGCGAGGATGTCCCGGGCGTCCAGGTGCCGCCAGCCCTCGTTGCGCACGGTCTTGTGACCGGCCGGCGGTGCCGGTTCTCCCGGGTCGCCGTCGAGCCAGCGGCTCACGTCGTAGGAGTACATCTGTTTGCTCCAGATCAGCCCGGCACTGGCCTGGGTGACGATCCGCATCCGTTCGGTGTCGATGTCGTCGGGAGCGAGCGCGGCGTAGAACTCATCGGCGTCCGCCTGCCGTTCGGCCTGCGTCTCCTCGAATGCGGTTCCTGCCCAATCGGTGTCGCGGTCGGCGGAATCGGCGTCGGAAAGCCGGAGCCGGAGCTGCACCGTCTGCCCCGACGGGACCGTCAGCCGGTAGTGCCACGCCGCCTTGGTGCCGGTGCGGTCCGGGTTGACGGTGGCGGCACCGGACACCACGTGGTCGTTGATGCCGTCCTTGGGGTAGGCCGTGATCGGGTCCCCACCGAAGATCTTCGGGATGTTGGTCTCGTTGTCGCAGAACAGGACTTCCGGTTGTGTGCCATCGCTCGCAGCGGCGGCTTGCAGCCGGTATCCACCGAGGCGATGGTGATCGAGGACCACCGCGTCGCCGGTGAACGACAATCCCGGAATCTCCGAATTGCCGCCCGCCCGCCAGGAATTGCGGAACCATCCGGTCGGCAGCACATCGATGGTCGCGTCGTCGGGTCCGTTGTTGGTGACATCGACCTGCATCAGAAGATCGGTCGCGCTCGCCTTCGCGTAGGTGACGTCGACGATCCAGAACCGCTTGTCGTCGAAGATTCCGGTGTCGAGCAACTCGTACTCGAAGTCCTCCCGGCCGCGTCTGGCGTTCTCCGCGATCAGGTCCGCGTACGGGAACTCCGCCTGGGGGTAGTGGTAACGCCATTGCAGCAGAGCATGACTCGGCAGACCTTGGAGATACCACCAGTACTCCTTGACGTCTTCGCCGTGGTTGCCCTGCGGTCCGGTGAGACCGAACATCCTTTCCTTGAGGATCGGATCGACCCCGTTCCACAACGACAACGCCAGACAGAAGTCATGGCTGATGTCGGAGATCCCGGCCATGCCGTCTTCGTTCCAGCGATAGGCCCGGGACCGCGCGTGGTCATGGGGGAAGTACGACCACGCGTCGCCGGAGTCCGAATAGTCTTCACGGACCGTCCCCCAGGCCCGTTCGGACAAGTACGGACCCCACTCATACCAGGGGTTCGCGTCGTGCAATCCGTCCTCGAGACGGCCGGTGGCCTCCGCCAGTCTCCCGTGTTCGACGGTGCCGGTCGGTGGTTTACGGTGCTCGTTCACGCGTGCTCCTCAGATGATGCCGAATCGATCGGGTCGATGCGCAGCAGATGCCACAGCCATGGGCCGAGTTCGACGAACATTCCCCTCCGCAAGTCGTCGCCCTTTCGGATGAACCGCAGGTCCCTGGTGTCGTCGACCAGCTCGAACTCCCTGCCGCGCAGATCGTCCCAGTCGATACTCACCGCTGCACTGGCTGTCTCCGCACTCAGGTTGACCACAACGAGCCACCGTGACGAATAGGTCGAGCTCCGCTTCGCTTCGTCTCCCGAATAGGTCGAGCTCCGCTTCGCTTCGTCTCCTGTCGAGCCCGTCCACGTCCACGCGATCAGGTCCTGCGACGTCGGGTTGTCGGGCCAGCCGCGGGTATCGCAGAGTTCCCATCGTCCCGTCCGGAAGGTGTTGTCGTGCACCACCGCGAGCAATCGTCGATAGAAATCGGCGAGCTCTCCGTCATCCGCTTGGTGGGGATACCGTCCCAATTGCACGGGCAGTCGCGTGGTCCGGCCCTGCAGCTGCCCGTCGTGAATCAACCGGGCTCCCAGCGTCGTGAATGCTGCCACCGCTGCGACACGTTGCTGGTCATCGTCGAACACCGCTGCAGCACGCGGCTCGTCGTGATTTTCGAGGAACCGGATCAGTCCGCGCTGATACCGACGGTCGTCGGCCAGCAGACCACGCACCGGGTCAGCGCCGTCGTGCGCCACCAACTTGTCGTACAGACCCTTGTCGTAGCAGTAGTCGAATCCCTGATCCTGCAGCCCGGCCTCGAGATCCCAGTAGGCCTCCGCGACGAACACGAACTCCGGGTGCTCACGTCGAACGGCCCGAATGACCACTGGCCAGTACTCGTTTCGTGGTCTGGGTCCGGCACGGTCGCCCCAGGTTCTGGCGAAGACGTCGTTCATCATCAGCATCGCCATATCGCAGCGGACACCGTCGCACTGCGATGCGATCTGGAGCAGCGTCTCGATGGCCGCCGTCCGGAGCAGCGGTGAGAACGCATTGAGCTGGACCACGTCCGTCCACGCCGCGAAGTAGGGGTCTTTCCCGTTCGCGAGGACCTGCCCGTCGACCTCGAGATAGGACAACGGATCCTGCTGCAGTTCATCGGCCGTGCCGTGGATGAAGACCTCGGGATGGGCGGCCACCCAGGGGTGGTCGGCGGCCACATGATTCGGCACGAAATCGAGGATCAGCGACAACCCGCGCTGCGCCAACTCCTCTCGGGCGCGGGCGAGTCCGGCCGGACCTCCCAGATGGTCGTCGACCACGTATTCGCGGACCGCGTACGGGGAGCCGACCACGTCCTCGGACGTGTAGTCCGGCAGGGCTTCGCCGAAGGTGTCGACGAGCGCGTTGTCGGACAGGGCGATCGCAACACCGGCCGGGCTCCGACGCCACACACCCATCAGCCAGACGGCGTCGCAGCCGGTCGCCGCGATGGCATCCCACTCCTCGCCGGGCACCGCACCGAGCCCGACGGCGCGGCCACATCGCTCGCCGACGTCATGCAGCCACGGCCAGGTGTTGATCTCGTAGACGAAGGGGTTCGCGATCACCCTGCAAATCTATCCCGACGCCAAATGCCCTGCGCGTGAACCGCGCAGGGCATGAGGAAGAACTGTTGACTCGGGTCTAGCCGACGCCCAGGAGGTCGATCACGAAGACCAGGGTCTTGCCGGACAACCGGTGTCCGGCACCTTCGGGGCCGTATGCCAGCAATGGCGGCACGATGAGCTGGCGGCGTCCGCCGACCTTCATACCCGGAATGCCTTCTTGCCAGCCGGGAATGAGCCGGTCGAGCGGGAAGTTGGCCGACTGGCCCCGGTTCCAGGAAGAGTCGAACTCCTCACCGGTCTCGAACTCGACGCCGACGTAATGCACGTCGACGATGCCGCCTGCGACGGCTTCGGCGCCCTCACCGACGGTGATGTCGGTGGCAACCAGCTCGGTTGGGGCAGGGCCTTGCGGGAACTCGATCTCAGGTTTAGTCATGGTTCAGCGTTGATCCATATTCAGGTAGTCGCGTTCGGTGTAGCCGGTGTAGATCTGCCGCGGACGGCCGATCTTTCCGGTCGGGTCGGTGTTCATCTCACGCCAATGCGCGATCCAACCGGGCAACCGGCCCAGAGCAAACAGCACAGTGAACATCCGGGTCGGGAAGCCCATCGCACGGTAGATCAAGCCCGTGTAGAAGTCCACATTCGGGTACAGCTTGCGAGAGATGAAGTAGTCGTCGGACAGGGCCACTTCCTCGAGCCCCTTGGCGATGTCGAGCAGGTCATCGTTGACTCCGAGGAGTTCGAGGATCTGGTCGGCAGTCTCTTTGACGATCGCGGCACGCGGGTCGTAGTTCTTGTACACCCGGTGCCCGAAGCCCATGAGCTTCACGCCGTCTTCCTTGTTCTTGACCTTGTTCATGAACTCCTTGGTGTCGCCACCGGAGGCCTTGATCTCGTCGAGCATCTCGAGCACGGCCTGGTTGGCGCCGCCGTGCAGCGGGCCCCAGAGTGCGTTGATCCCGCCGGAGATCGACGTGAACAGGTTGGCCTGCGACGAGCCCACGAGGCGCACGGTCGAAGTCGAGCAGTTCTGCTCGTGATCGGCATGCAGGATGAACAGCATGTCGAGGGCCTTGACCACATCCGGATTGACGACATAGGGCTCGGCCGGGAAGCCGAAGGTCATCCGGAGGAAGTTCTCGACGAGGTTGAGCGAGTTGTCCGGGTACAGGAACGGCTGCCCGACCGACTTCTTGTACGCGTACGCAGCGATCGTGGGCAGCTTCGCCAGCAAGCGGATCGTCGAAAGCTCGACCTGCTCGGGGTCTTTCGGATCCAGCGAGTCCTGGTAGTAGGCGCTCAGCGCATTGACCGCGCTGGAGAGCACCGGCATGGGGTGTGCGTTGCGCGGGAATCCGTCGAAGAACCGTTTGAGGTCCTCGTGCAACAGCGTGTGGCGCTGGATCTTGTCCGTGAAGTCGGCGAGCTCGGACGGGGTCGGCAGTTCACCGTTGATGAGCAGGTAGCTCACCTCGAGGAAGCTCGAACCCTTGGCGAGTTGCTCGATCGGGTAACCCCGGTAACGCAGGATGCCGGCATCACCGTCGATGTAGGTGATCGCGGACTTGGTCGACGCGGTGTTGACGAATCCACCATCGAATGTGGTCAGTCCGGTCTCGGCAAGGAACTTGCCCAAACCGACGCCGTCGCTGCCCTCGGTCGCCTTGACGATGGGAAGCTTGATCTCTCCACCGGGATACACGAACGAGGCGTTGGCCTCCGCTGCGTTTCCATTGGCAGACACTGTTTCGGCGGACACTTGGTCCTCCCCTTTTCGACGGGCTGCACCGGTCTCGTGAACCGATGCAGGTGTTTGACCTCCGGGGTCGCCCGAACTGGTCGCGCGATCCGCCTAACAACCTAGTCGGTTTAAAGCTCGCCCGCCCATGGAGGGTCTGCCCCGGGCCGCGAGACGGTCACCGCGGCTGCGGTGGCAGCGAAACCCAACGCCTCCGACCAGTCATTTTGCGACATCTGCCGGACCGATCTCGGCTCCAGCAGCCGGTGCGTATCGAGCCAGTGCAGCAGCGCACCGCAAATCGTGTCCCCGGCGCCGATGGTGTCGACGACGGTGGCCGCGGGCGCCGGAACCTCGACCGAGAACCTCTCGGTGAGGACGCTGAGACCATCGGCTCCACGAGTCATCAGCACGGCGCCGACCCCCGCCTCGATCCACTGCTCCGGTCCGTCGCCGCGCGGGGCGAGCCACTCCGCGTCATCGTCGGAGACCTTGAGGATGTCCAGGGAGGGCAACCAGGAATCGAACCGGGCCCGATACGCGTCGGGGTCGTCGATGACACCCGCGCGGATGTTGGGGTCGAGCAGGGTCAACCGGCCCTCGGCGTGACTGCGGTGCAGCAGTGCCTCGTAGACGCTCGCGCCGGGCTCGAGCACCATCGACAAGGTGCCGAAAGCCAGCGCACCGACCGTGCGGGGCAACTCACCCGGGTCGATGACGAGGCGGTCGGCGGTGTTCTCGAGGTAGAAGCTGTACTGGGCGGACCCGTCCTCGGCGATGCTCGTCAGGGCGAGGGTCGTGGACTCGGAACCGCGCTGCAGCAGAGACAGATTCACCCCTGCCGCCCGCAGCGCATGGGCGAGCGCGTCACCGTACGGATCGTCCGACAACCGCGAGATCAGGGACACCGCGGAGCCGAGACGACCCAGGGTGATGGCCACGTTGAACGGCCCACCGCCGAGGGCGGGGACCAACGGGCTGAGCGGGCCGGCGCCCGCGGGCACCAGGTCGACGAGGCCTTCCCCGCAGACAACGATTTCCTTCACCGCGTACCCATTCCAGTCAGTTGCTCCCGGTCATTCCCGATTGTCCCCGGCGCCGCGGTATCGCAGACCCCAGCGTCCGGTCCAGATCTGACCCGGTTCCAGTTCGATCAGATCGGTGCCGCTCGCGAGGGCGTTCGGCGGCGCCGTCATCGGCTCGATCGCCACGGCACGGCCACGTCCCGGATACGGCTGGTCGTGTGCGGGATCGGCGGTAAAAGCTTGCACCCATGGGAAATTGAGATCGGTCCACAGTTCGGTCGCGTCCCCGTCCGGACCGATCAGTCGGTGCGTGATGAAGCCCGCCACGTCGGCCATGTCGGTGAACGGGGTGTCGAGCCAATGTCCCGAGACCGGTTGTGGCGTGGAGAAATCGAAGTCGGTGCCCGCCGCGTCGACCGGCGGACCGTCAGGAAGCTGACGCTCGGGGTCGAGGGGCTGATACTTGCGTGCCGCCAGTTGCAGCTTGCAATCGTCCGCGGGGACATCGCCGAGTCGCACGAATGTGTGCTGCCCCAAGGCGTATGGCGCTTTTTGTTTCCCGGAGTTGGTGGTGGTGTGCGTGACCGTCAGGCCGCCTGCGTCCAGCGAGTACGTGACGGTCAGCTGCAGATCGAATGGCCAGCCCGGATGTTGCCCGACCGCGATCCCCAGCGTGACCGAGGAACCGGTCGTATCGAGGACGTTCCAGTCGACCATGCGGACGAAACCGTGGTTGGCATTGTTCCGGGCGGCTTCGGTGATCGGCAATTCATAATTCTGGCCGTCATAGGTGTACCGACCATCTCCGGTGCGATTGGGCCACGGCGCCAGCACCAGTCCGCAGGACAGCGGGGGCTTGACCCCCGGCTCGATCTCCCAGGTCTCGGTGAGCAGCCGATCGCCCCACCGGACCGCCCTCAGGCCGGCACCCGTACTCGCGATCTGTGCGCTATATCCATTCGCTTCGATGCTGTGACCGGCCACGAGTGCAGCTTAGCGGCCGTGGCCTCGATGCCACCTCGTGTGACGCGCCGATGACTCACCCTCACCGAAGCGTCTGGCCAGTCGATATTTTGGTCCCGACCTGGTTGACATGCGCACTGAGACGGATCTAGAGTTTCGTCTCAGACAGCTTGTCGATGGAAGGTGCGCCCGATGACCGACGTCCACGAATCCGAACAGATCTCGAAGTCGAGTCCGGCAGAACCAGCCCCCCCTCGGGCCCGACTCGGTGACCTGGAAGTTCTTCGGGGGCTGGCACGGCATGCTGATCGGCCTCTGGTCAGGATCGATGCAGAACATGCACCCGAAACTGGGCGCCGCGGTCTGGGAGCACTCGGACTTCTTCGGCGAACGCTGGCAGCGCCTCAACCGGTCGCTGTACCCGATCATCGGGGTCGTCTTCGACGGCACCACCGACACCGGCCGCGAGGTCCGCGACTATCACCGTGAGATCAAGGGCGCGATGCCCGACGGCAGCCGCTATCACGCCCTCGGCCCCGACGTCTTCTACTGGGCTCACGCCACGTTCTGGTACGGCAACATCCGGTGCGCGGAGGTGTTCGGACCGCCGATCACCGAGGCCGAGAAGCGAGAACTATTCGAGGAATCGCGGACCTGGTACGCCATGTACGGCGTGAGCACCCGGCCGTGCCCCGACACCTACGAGGAGTTCCTCGAGTACTGGGATCACATGTGCCGCAACGTCCTCGAAGACCATCCTGCCGTGCGGACAGTGCTCGACATCTCCGAGCTACCGCCACCGCCGTGGATGGCGCGCCTGCCCAGGCCCGCGTGGAAGGTGATGGTCAAGCCGACCGAGAAGTTCTTCACCTGGCTGACCGTCGGGCTGTATCACCCGGCTGTCCGAGAGATGATGGGCTTCACGTGGTCGGACACCGACGAACGCCGATTCCGGCGGTTCGGCAAGGCCGTCAACATCTTCATGAACGCGTTGCCCGAGCGCTACCGGAAACATCCGCGCTGCCGCGACGTGTGCGATCGCCTGGCGGGCACGGTGCCCGTCGACGCACCACTGCTCGAGACGCCGACCCGCAACCTGCCGCCCGAAGCGGTACGCGGCGGATCGATGCACTACTGCCCGGTCACCACGGCTCGGCGGGCGAATCTGCCCTGGGAGGCCAACGAGACCGGGGTATGTCCCGTCCCGCACTGATCAGGGCATCCCCTACTCGTCGCGTGAACCACCGGCGTCGCAGTCTTGGTGCCGGCTTCGTGTACGGGTACCGGCTCTGCAACACCGGCAGCGTTGCGGAAAGCCGGCAGATCTCGGGGTGGGCGGCGCAGAAAGTGTTAGCGACGACACAGGCAATCGTCGGCGTGGCGCGTTAACACCGTGGCCTGCGTTTTCGACTCCTTATCAGTACGAAAACAGCGCAGCGCGGTAACAACTGCGGCCTGCGGATATTGATCGACCTGGCGATATCGGCCTGATGCCCTAAACTCACGCGGAGCATTCCGGCAATCGAGTAACTGTGGCCCCACCCGGGCCGCGCCAGGCAAGAAGTCGCATGCGGAGGACCTATGACGATCACGACCGAGAAAGCACCCCTGACCCTGCAAAAGGTGTCGCTCACCACCGAGGCGGCCCGTATCGGGGCCACCGCGTGGCAAGCCGTGTGCGGTGGAGCCCGCTTCGCCGCTCGCGTACCCGGAGCAGGTGACCTGGCCTCCAAGGGCGCCGGAGAGACGCGCAACACCTTCGCAGCGCTCGGCCCGACCTACGTCAAACTGGGGCAGCTCATCGCGTCGAGTCCCGGAGTGTTCCCCAAGGTCCTCTCCGACGAGTTCCGCTCGCTCCTCGACCGGGTGCCGGCCGCCGACCCCACCGAGGTCCGGGCATTGCTGACGGCCCAGCTCGGCAGCGACCCCGACGAGATCTTCGCCGAGTTCGATCCCCAGCCCATCGCGTCGGCGTCGATCTCCCAGGTCCACACCGCAACTCTGCTGACCGGCGAGTCCGTCGTCGTCAAGATCCAGCGCCCCGGCATCAAGTCCAGGCTTGCTGCCGACCTGCAAATACTGCAGCGGGCGGCCGCCATCGCGGAGTTCTCGTCGTACGGTCGCATGCTCAGCGCCAAGGCCGTCATCGAGGACTTCACGGCGAACCTCAATTCCGAGCTCGACTTCCGCACCGAGGCCGCGGCCATGGAGGAGTGGACGAGCGCCATCTCCGGCTCGCGTTTCGCCGACAAGGTTCGTGTCCCGCAGGTGTATTGGGACTACACAACCGAGAAGGTCCTCACCCTCGAGTACGTCGATGCCATTCGCATCGACGACGTCAAGGCCATCCGCCGAGCGGGCCACGATCCCGCCGCGATCGTCAAGACCCTGCTGATGTCGTTGCTCGAGTCCGCGTTCACCGACGGCATCTTCCACGGCGACCTCCATGCCGGGAACGTGTTGGTCGACGCGCAGGGCCGAATCGTGTTCCTGGACTGGGGCATCGTCGGCCGCTTCGACGATGAGACCCGCATGATCGTGCGTTCGCTACTCGGCAACATGATGCGCAGCGACTACGAGGCCGCCGGTCAGGCACTGGCCTCCATGGGCACGTTCGGCAAGCCCGGAACTGTTCGGGAGACCGCCAAGGACCTACGTAGGGTCGCAGCGCCGATCGGCGGCACCGAGCTCGGCGACATGTCATACGCGAACCTCGGCCGGCAGCTGGCCTCGATGGCCAAGACCTATGACGCCCGGCTCCCCCGCGAGCTCGTCCTCGTCGGCAAGCAGTTGCTGTACGTCGAGCGGTACATGAAGCTACTGGCGCCACGCTGGAAGGCGATGTCGGATCCGATGGTCGTCGGCTACACCGCCGGCCTGCTCAAAGACTCGAGCCGGGCCCGCACCGCCGCCGCCCGGTAGCCCCGGAATTGGTGGGTCAGCGGGTGATGCGGTAGCGGACGAACGCCGGGATCGCGAGGGCTGCGATCACGGTGCCGATGACGACGAGAACGCCGCCGCCCGCGGTCGCCACTGCGGTGCCGACCGAGGCTGCCGCGGCGCCATGAGCGACGTCGGCGATCCGGGGACCGCCGGCCACCACCACGATGAAGACGCCTTGCAAGCGGCCGCGGACCTCGTCGCTCGCCGCGGCCTGCAGCATCGACTGGCGGAAAGCCGCCGAGGCCATGTCCGCGGCTCCGCCGATCATCAACAGGGTGACCGCGACCGGCAGCATGGGAAGTGCCGTGCCACCGGCGAATCCGACACTGACGCCGACCCCGATGATGGCCACGCCCCAGATCAGGATGCAGATGATGACGGCGCGACCCTGCCGTTCGACGCGGGAGACCCACCCCGAGAAGACACCGCCGATCACCGACCCGATGGCGATCGCGGAGAACAGCAGCGCGAACGCGACACCACCGCCGTCGGGACCGCCGAAACTCTCATGAGCCATCTGCGGGAACAATGCCCGCGGCATGCCGAAGATCATCGCGATGAGGTCCACCAGGAAGGACGCCATCAGGACCTTGTGCCCGGCGAGATACCGGAATCCGTCGATCACGGATTTGAGTCCGGGAGTCTGCGCCTTGGTGAGTCCATCACCCGGCCGCAGCGACGGCAGCCGTATGACGGCCCACATCGTCGCGAACAAGAACAGTGCGTCGACGAAGTAGAGGAGCGAATAGCCGAGGATGGGGATCATCGCACCGCCCACCAGCGGCCCGGCGATGGCGCCGGCCTGCATCACCGTCATGTTCAGTGAGTTCGCGGCGGGTAACTGCGCCACCGGCAACAACTTCGGGAGGATCGCTGTGCGGGTCGGCTGATTGACGGCGAAGAATGCCTGCTGGACCGCGAACAGACACAGGATCAGCCAGGCGTTGCCGAACCCGAGGAACGACTGCACGAAAAACAGTGCGCTGGTACCGATCAGGCCGATGGTCGTGATGATGAGCAGGATGCGGCGATCCATCGCGTCGGCCAGGGCGCCGCCCCAGAGTCCGAACACCACCAGCGGTACCAGGCCGAACAGACCCGTCAATCCGACGTACGCGGAGCTTCCGGTGAGTTGATAGATCTGCGCCGGGACCGCGACGACGGTGAGTTGCGCGCCGATGACGGTGACGATGTTCGCCCACCACAGCCGCCGGAAATCCGGCTGCGCGAGCGGAGTGGTGTCGGCGAGGAAGCGGCGGGCCACCTACGGCTGCAGTCGCACTGCGGACCACCGGCCGTCGACCAGGGTGGCGCGGACCCGATTGTGCAAACGGTTTGCCCTGCCCTGCCAGAACTCGACCTCGGTCGGCACGAGCCGATATCCGCCCCAGCGCGGCGGCACCGGTACCGGCTGCTCGCCATCTACGCCACCGAACTCGGCGGCGGTTCGGGCAGCCTTCTCCTCCAGTGCGTTCCGGGATTCGATCGGCGCCGACTGCTCGGACGAATAGGCACTGAGCTGCGATCCACGCGGACGTTTGACCCAGTAGTTCTCGGTCTGCTCGGCAGGGATCACCTCGACGGCACCCCGGAAATGCACCTGCCGCTCCATCGCGATCCACGGGAACGTCACCGACGCATACGGGACCGCCGCGAGATGGGCACCCTTGTCGGAGTCGTAGCCGGTGAAGAAGACGACGCCCGCCGCGTCGGCGCCTTTACACAGGACCGTCCGGGTCGACGGATGACCGTCGGCGTCGACGGTGCCGAGCACCATCGCGTTGGGCTCGGCGACCTGCGCGTCGATCGCCTCGGTGAGCCACTGCGAGAACAGCGCTGTCCAGGGCGGATCGCCTGCGAGCCAGCTCGGATCGAGGTTCCCTTTCACCCCGTCCTTGCCCGCCGCGTCGTCCCCGCCACTCGCCGCGTACGACACCCGCATGTTCGCCATATCGATTGGTTCGCTACCCACGGCAAATAACGCTACTCCCGGGTAACCGGAAACTCTTCGGCCCACTACAGTCCTAACAAGTACGGCAATGGCGCACATGGCAAGAGGAGTCCGGTTCGATGGCAGTCAACGTGGAAATACCCGAAGGTTTCGTCGAGGGCCTCGAGGGTGTCACCGCCTTCACGACCCAGATCGCCGAACCGGACAAGAACGGCGGCAACCTCCGATACCGGGGCGTCGACATCGAAGACCTCGTCGAGAACCAGGTCACCTTCTCCGATGTGTGGGCGTTGCTGGTCGACGGCAAGTTCGGTGACGGACTGCCTCCCGCCGAACCGTTCCCACTCCCCATCCACACCGGTGATGTCCGCGTCGACGTGCAGGCCGGCCTGGCGATGCTCGCGCCGATCTGGGGCTACCAGCCGCTCCTCGACATCGACGACACCACCGCCCGCAACAACCTGGCGCGCGCCTCGGTGATGGCCCTGTCCTACGTCGCCCAGTCGGCGCGTGGCATCCACCGTCCCGCAGTGCCGCAGGCGACGATCGACGAATGTGACACCGTCACAGCACGATTCATGACCCGCTGGAAGGGCGAGCCCGACCCCGCGCACATCCGGGCCATCGACGCCTACTGGGTCAGCGCCGCCGAACACGGCATGAACGCCTCCACCTTCACCGCCCGCGTCATCGCCTCCACCGGCGCCGACGTCGCGGCGTCCCTGTCCGGGGCCATCGGCGCGATGTCGGGGCCGCTGCACGGCGGCGCCCCCGCCCGAGTGCTCCCGATGATCGAAGAAGTGGAGAAGTCCGGCGACGCCCGGGCCCTGGTCAAGGGCATCCTCGACCGCAAAGAGAAGCTCATGGGGTTCGGACACCGCGTCTACCGCGCCGAGGACCCCCGCGCCCGGGTGCTGCGCCGCACCGCACAGGAGTTGAACGCACCGCGGTATGAGGTCGCCGCCGCACTCGAGCAGGCCGCTCTGACCGAATTGCGCGAGCGGCGTCCCGACCGCGCCATCGAGACCAACGTCGAGTTCTGGGCCGCCGTCATCCTCGACTTCGCCGAGGTGCCGCCGCACATGATGCCCGCGATGTTCACCTGCGGCCGGACCGCCGGCTGGTGCGCCCACATCATGGAGCAGAAGCGGCTGGGCAAGCTGGTCCGTCCCGCAGCGCTGTACGTCGGCGCGGCTCCCCGTCGTCCCGAGGACGTCGAGGGCTGGGACGCCATCGCCCCGAAGTAGCCCGAACCCGATCTTGGTGGGTTCTGGCGAGCAAATCCCCACGTCGCGCTCACCAAAACCCACCATCATCGGGGTCTGGGGGCGGTCTCTAGACTGATCCCATGAGCTTATCGATCACCATCCCGGCCGACCTCCTGCCCGCAGACGGCCGATTCGGTTGCGGTCCTTCTAAAGTCCGCCCCGAGCAGCTGCAGTCTCTCGTCGACACCGGCGCCTCGGTCTTCGGAACCAGTCACCGGCAGGCACCGGTCAAGAACGTCGTCGGCGCGATCCGCAGCGGCCTGGCCGATCTGTTCTCTCTGCCCGACGGCTACGAGGTCGTCCTCTCCAACGGCGGCACCACCGCGTTCTGGGATGCCGCAGCGTTCGGTCTGATCTCCAAGCGCTCGCTCAACCTGACCTACGGCGAGTTCTCGAACAAGTTCGCCACCGTCGCCAAGAAGGCTCCCTTCCTCGACGATCCGGTCGTGATCTCCACCGAGCCCGGCACCGCGCCGTCGATCTCGACCATCGGCGCCGATCAGTTCGACGGCGTCGACCTCGTGGGCTGGGCCCACAACGAGACCTCGACGGGCGTGGCCGTACCCGTGAGCAGGCCCGAGCTCGCCGGCGACGCACTGATCGCCATCGATGCGACGTCCGGAGCGGGTGGCCTGCCGGTCAACGTCGCCGACGCCGACGTCTACTACTTCGCGCCCCAGAAGAGCTTCGCCTCCGACGGTGGTCTGTGGATCGCCCTCATGAGCCCGGCCGCGCTCGAGCGCATCGACACCATCGGCAAGTCCGATCGCTGGTGCCCCGAGTTCCTCTCGCTGCCGACCGCCGTCGACAACAGCAGCAAGAACCAGACGTACAACACCCCGGCCGTCGCGTCGCTGCTGCTGCTCGCCAACCAGCTCGAGTGGATGAACGGGCAGGGCGGACTCGACTGGTGCACGTCGCGCACCGCCGACAGCAGCTCACGGCTCTACACCTGGGCCGAGAAGAGCGAGTACGCAACGCCGTTCGTCACCGACCCCACCTACCGCAGCCAGGTCGTCGGAACCATCGACTTCAACGACGACGTGGACGCCGCTGCCGTCGCGAAAGTGTTGCGCGCCAACGGAGTGGTCGATACAGAGCCGTACCGCAAGCTCGGTCGCAATCAGCTGCGGATCGGCATGTTCCCGGCCATCGAACCCGAGGACATCAGCAAGCTGACCGCGAGCATCGACTACGTGGTCGGCGCACTGTAGTCGCCGGTCGGGCTGCAGAAGACCCCCGCTGAGCTGGCATTTTTCCGCGTGTCACGGCAGGCGATTTCACTACACTGCATTACGCTGACGCTAATGCAGACCGACGCAAATGTAGAGGCTGGCTCCGAGACGTGAAGGAGGAGCAGATGCGTGAGCTTCGAGTCATCGGCCTGGAGCCGGACGGCAAAAAGGTGATCTGTCAGGACACCGAGTCGGGCGAGAAGTTCCGTATCCCTGCTGACGACACATTGCGAGCCGCTGCGCGCGGCGACCTGACACGCATGGGTCAGATAGAGATCGAGATGGAAAGCACGTTGCGTCCCCGCGAGATCCAGTCACGAATCCGGGCGGGCGCCTCCGTAGCCCAGGTCGCTGCGGCTGCCGGCGTCGGTATGGATCGGATCGAACGATTCGCCCACCCCGTGCTGCTCGAACGCGCCCGCGCCGCCGAGCTCGCCGCCGCCGCCCATCCCCTGCGCTACGACGGTCCTGCGCTCTCGACGCTGTCCGAGGTCGTTTCGGCAGCACTCGGGGCGCGAGGACACAACCCCGACGACACCGACTGGGACGCCTGGAAGGCCGAGGACAACCGATGGGTGGTCCAGGTCAGCTGGCGCGTCGGGCGGTCGGTGAACCGGGCCCACTGGCGATATGTGCCGGGTTCCAACTCGGGCACCGTCGAGGCGATCGACGAGGTCGCCGATGAGCTCATCGATCCGGACATCAGCAGGCCACTGCGGAGTGTCCAGCCGGTCGCACCGCTGCCGGTCGAGGACGACGACTCCGACCATCCGGAGCTGGCGTTCGACTACACCCCTCCGCAGGCCTCCCAGGTGGCACCGATCTCCCCCGTCTCACGCTCGGCGCGGCTGACGGTGAAATCCGACGGCACCGAGGCCGTGACCGTCGACGCCGATACGGTGACCGATGCCCAGGCCCGCCGGAATGCGCCCAGGCCGGCTCCGCGCCCGGCACCACCCGAGCCCGAGGTCGAGGTGGAGGTGGACGTCGAGTCCGCAGAGGAGTCTGCGCCCGCAGACGACACCGGCGACGCGTCGGTCCACGACGAGAAGTCACCCCCGTCCCGCAAACGCGGTCGCGGCAACCGGAAACCGTCCGTCCCGGCCTGGGAGGACGTACTTCTCGGGGTCCGCAGCAGTGGGAACACCTGACACAGGTTAAGTTGATCGGTACGCAAAATCGGTCGGACCACACGAAAGGCTTGCATTGGCAGCGAAAGCAGCATCCATGCTCTGGTTCGTCAATTCCAGCGATCCGGCAGCGGAGATCAGGCAGGGCCTGCGCCACGACCCGGCAACGGCCGGAGCGATCGCTGCCGCACTGCTCCCAGATCTGACTGCGGTGCCGATCGGCGAAACCACGCTGGCAGAGGCCGCAAATCCCGAGACCGACCAGCTGTTCATCGGAACCTACGGCGCACTGACGGTGGTGACGAGCCCCGTCCTCGCCTCGACGACACCGTCGACCCTGCCGGAGTCCTGGATCGCCGCACTGCCGTCGGATTCGACGATAGTGCTGCATACGGACCCCGAGTCATCACTGGGCGCTTTCGCCCGCTGGGACGCCGGTGAATTGCGCCGGTCGTTCTCTGCGAATCCCGTCGACATCCTCGAAAACAACGGTCTGCCCTTCGTTTTCGAGGGTCCGTTCTGGTCGGGCGAACATCCACTGGTCTACGCCGATGGCGCACAACCCGATCCACAGGCCCTCCCCTTCCACCCCCAGGAGTTCGCCGAACAGGCAATCCGCGAGTGGCTGGGATTTCGCTTCACCACGCCGCTCGAAGACTCCGACACCGATCCGGCCACCATCACCGTCTCGGGCTTCGCGATCCGCCCGAAGGGCTACGAGCCGACGGAAGCCGATGTGGAACTGGGGCTTTCGACACCCGCCGCACCTACCGGCAATACCGGCACGCCGCAGGAATCAGAGCCCAGCGCTCCCGGACGTGTGGCTCGCTGGTTCGGCTTCGGCCACAAGAACTAACGCGCTCGTTCGTAGAAGGCCAGCGCGGCCGCTGTCGCGACGTTGAGCGAATCGGTGCCGCGGGCCATCGGGATCCTTGCCCGCACATCGCCTGCGCGCATTGCGGTCTCGGAAAGTCCCGGCCCTTCTGCGCCCACCATGAACGCCACCCGCTCGGCGTCCACCGCGTCGGACAGAGGGATCGCGGCGGCATCCGGTGTCATCGAGATGATGCGGAAGTTGTTGTCGCGCAGGATGTCCAGGTCTGATGGCCAGTTCGCGGCGTGCGCGAACGGGACGAGCAGCGCATGCCCCATCGACACCCGCACCGAGCGGCGATACAGCGGATCGGCACATGCGCCGCCGAAGATCACCGCATCGACACCGAGGCCGGCAGCGTTGCGGAAGATGCTGCCGATGTTCTCGTGGTCGTTGACGCCTTCGAGCACGGCGATCGTGCGCGCCGTCGCGATCACGTCCGGCACCTCGAGAGGGACCGGCCGACGGGCCACCGCCAGGACCCCGCGGTTGAGATGGAACCCGACGATGTCGGCCATCACCGCGGCGCTCGCGCGATAGAACGGGACACCGGCCAAGGTCGGGTCGGTGGGGCCGAGTTCGCGCAGCCTCTTGTCGACCCCGAGGAAAGCGTGTGTCGCGAAGCGCGAGGCGACCATCCGCTCGGCCACCAGCACTCCCTCGGCGATCACCAGCCCCTTCCCGGGGCTACCGCCGGGCAGGATCGGCAGATCAGGGCGCCGATCGACGGAGTTCAGATCCCGGAAGTCGTCGACCCGCGGGTCCGCCGGGTCGTCGATATCGACCACGGTCACCGCGAGATCGGGTGGGGCGTCGGCGCGGGAAGGTTGCGATCCGGGCATCCGGCTAGTCTGCCCGACGTCGGGTGTGACAAGTTGGATGGGTGAGCAACGGGAACCTGACTCTTCGTCGCGCAATCGATTCGGACTGGCAAGACATCGCGACCGCCGACGCCCGGGCGTTCGCCTTCATCGAACCCCTCGACGACGAGGCGCTGGCAGACATCCGCTCCAAAGTCGACGACGGCGACGTCGTGGTGGTACACGACAACGTCGACCCCGACCGTCCGGTTCTGGTCGGCATCGCGATGTTCTACCGGATGGTGATGTCGGTGCCGGGCGGGTACCGCGCGAGTCTGCCCGGGCTGTCCTGGGTGTCGGTGGCGTCGACCCATCGCAGGCGCGGCATCCTGCGGATGATGATCACCGAGCTCTTCGAGCAGTGGGAGCAGGAGGAGTCCGTCTTCTCCATCCTCACCGCATCCGAGGGCACCATCTACGAACGCTTCGGTTACGGCCCTGCCTCATTCGAGCATTCCTGGCGAGTTGATCTGCGCCGGGCCGAGTTCCGCGCGCCGGCGCCTGCCGATTCCCGCGTGCGGTTCGGCGAGCCCGATCAGATTCGCGACCGCGTACCCGAGCTCCACAACCGGTGGGTCTCGACCAGACCCGGAGCCATCATGCGAGCTCCGGTGTGGTGGAACATGATCTTCGCCGACCGGCCGATGCTGCGGAACGGTCGCAGCGGTCTGCACTACCTGCTGCACGCCGACGGGTACGCGAGCTACCGAATCCACCATGAGACCGAAAATACCTCTATCGCAGAGGTTTACGAGATCTTCGCAGTCACCGATGAGGCGCACACAGACCTGTGGCGCGTGCTTGTCGGACTCGACCTGATCCCGGCCATCACCGCCACCACGCCGGTCGACGACCCGCTGCCGTTGAAGCTGACGGACCTGCGGGCCCCGGCGGTCACCGCAATCCGCGACAGCATGTGGCTGCGGATCCTCGACGTCGAGAAGGCCCTGACCCTCCGGGAATACGGCCATGACACCGAGTTCGTCCTCGAGGTCTCCGACACGTACCGCGAGTCAGGCGGCAAGTTCGCGGTGTCGATCACCGACAGCCAGGCCACCGTGACCGCAACCGACGCCGACCCGACCGTTCGAATGGACATCTCGGTGCTGGGCAGCCTGTACCTGGGCGGGTACCGGGCGGTTGATTTCGCGGCCGCGGAGCGTCTCTGGACGGCCGATGCCCCCACCCTGCACGCGGTCGATCAGGCCTTCAGCACCGACAAAAAGCCGCACGCGGGAACGTTCTTCTAGGTCGCAGACTGCTTCGGCACGGTCGACGGTCGGTTCGGCCCGGTCGCGGGGTGATCAGTCGCTTTCGGCGACGATGGATTCGATGATGCCGACTGCGTTGCGCAAGGTGGCGAGCTGATCGTCGTCGAGGCGCTTGAGCTGGGCGCGCAGCCATTCTTCACGAGCGTTCGCCTCATCGACCACGACGGCATCACCCGTCGGGGACAGGGTGACGATCACCTGCCTGCCATCGGTGGGGTGCGGATCACGCTTCACCAGCCCCAGGTCCGCCAGTGATGCGATCACCCTGGTCATCGACGGGGGCTGCACGCGCTCGCGGGCGGCGATCGCGCCCGGGGTCATCGGCCCCTCTCTCCGCAGGGTCGACAACGCCGACAGTTGCGTGAGCGACACCGGCGACGCATTTCTGCGGCCTCGCAGATGCCTCGTCAGTCGGACCACGGCCAACGCCAAGTCACTCGCGAGCTTTTCGTCATTCTGGTCCACGCAGCCAGGATAAGTCAGCTTTCAGAAAATACATGCCAAACGGGTGATGTTCATTTGTTCGACCCACCAGTGAATTACGGTTAACTTAGTGTCACGGGCGATCACCTCTGTGCCTGCGCACACCGGATTCTTCGCAGGCAAAACTATGTGCAGTTTTTCCGAAATGATGTACTTCCAAGGCCCGGACGCACTGTCCGCGCAATTCGAATTAGTCTGATGGTCATGGCTGGCCACATCCCCGAATTGCCACACAAGCTGACCGCCCCCGCGCCGGTCATCATCGTCGGCATGCTCGGGTGGTTGATCGCCACTGTTGTCGTCGCAGGCTGGGGCCTCGGGACCGACAACACGCTCACGATTTGTCTGGTCGGCCTCGGAGTTGGTTTGTTCGGCTGTTTCGTGGTGTCCCTGCAGAAGTGGGCGGTCCGCCGCGGGAGCCGGGCGGCCCAGCAGGGTCTGTCCTGAGCACCAGGAACGCCGCCAACGCGAGATAGATCGATCCGAAGGCCCAACCCGCCAGCACGTCGGTCATCCAGTGTGCACCCAGGTAGACCCGGGAAATCCCGATGGCGATGGCCAGCACCGGCGCAGCCACCAATACCCAACGGTGCGCGCGAACCCAATCGCTGCACCAGTAGGCCGAGACCGCGATGGACCCATAGACAACGGTGGACGTCATCGCGTGCCCTGACGGGAACGAGTAGCTCGACAGCTCGACCATCCGCTCCGGGATCGGTGGCCTCGGCCGTGCGATGAGCTGTTTGAGCCCGAACATGACGAGCGACCCCACCAGCGAGCCGACCGAGACCAGTATCGCCGGCCTCCACTGCCTTTTGCTCGCGAGAACCACGGCCACGAGGGCGGCGATCATCGTGAGCACCCCGGTGTTCCCCAGGACCGTGACCGCTTTCATCGCCGAATCCCAGAAGCCGGTCCGGTGATCGACCAGCCAATCCAGGACCGCTTGATCGGGCCCGAACACCGTGTCGGTCTCGACGACCTCAGCCACCGAGGACATCGAACCCCGCATCCACGTGGACCATCCCGTGCTCGTCACGCCACCAGGGAACCCGGTGCTCGCTGCGCTCGTCGCCGCGGCGCAGTTCGATCGTCAGCGACTCGTGGACGCGGATGGGACCGGTGGGTAGTGCTCTGTCCTGGATCAGGGCCGACCTCAGTGCCTGCGGGTGCGCCTGCCAGGTCGTGGCCTCCCCCGGCTCCGTGGGACCACCGGAGTACTGCTCGGTGGCCGTCGGGATGTCCAACAGGTCGGCCAGTTGCGTCGCCAGGGAAAACCCCGGTGGTGCCAACGCGACCACGACGGCGGGGTCGAGTGCCGCGGCGAGCCAGGGCACGTCCAACACCACCGCGTCGTCTGCGACAGATCCGGCGAGGGTGCGCAGCCCGCTCGGGGGGTCGATCCGTCCGAGGTCGATTCGCCCGTCCCGGAGCGCCACCGCGAGTGTGGTGTGGGCGATGGCAGCCACCGACGGGCTGATCGACCGGTCGGCATCGGCCAGGTGGGTCAAGAGCATCAACGCCTGATCGGTGTCCTCGACGTCGGCCGCGCCCAGAGCCCCGGACAGCTCATCCGCGTGCGGATGATCCAACGGATCCAACAGCCCCGCCATGGTGTCGTCGCTCGGAGCCCGCCAGTGCCCCAGTGGCGCGTCGTCGATCTCCGCGTAGTGGCGAAGCCACCAGGCCGTGTAACCGCGGCGATCGGTCAGCAACGCTGCACAGTCCGGAGATTCCGCGAGCAGGCTCAGAGCCTGCGGCCACCGGCCCTGGTCGACGAGGTCGAGGTCGCGAACTGCCGAAAACGTCTGCGGCGGATCGCCGATCGTGTCCCACCACCGTGCTTCGTCGGCAAGATCGTGGTCGGGGCCGGTCGGGTAATCCTCATGGGTGACGGTGAACCCCCATCCCACCCCGAGCGCGCGAAAGGCCTCTGCACCATACGTTTCGACCCAGTCCGGGTCGACGACGCCGAACGGCGAATCGTCGATCAGGACCGACGCCAGCGGGCTGTTCGGCAGCAGCAGCTCGTCCGCCGGACGCTCGTCGCCGTCCGTGGTCGGCAACAGCAGCTGTCCGAGCCAGGCCGGTACCGACGCGTCCGGTGCGGTGCGCAGCAGACCCAGCACGCTACGGGCCAGGTCATCACCCTCCGGGTCGGACTCGATCTCGCCGCGCAGCGCCGGATCAGACAGCATCTCCGACACCGACAGTTGCCGGGCACCCAGGCGTCCGAGCAGCTCATGGGCCGCCTGCGGATGCACGGTGGGCAGCCACGACGGCGCGACGACATCGGTGTCCGGGTCGTCGGACTGCGGCGGAGGCAGTACCGTGCCACGCGCGCCGGGCAATGTCCGGCCATCGGTCAACGGCACCGGCAAGGCGCCGAGTTCGTCGACCTGCCCCTGGGCGACCACCGACAGCTCGGTGTACAGCTTTCCCCACCAACGAGGTTCGCGGTCGATACCGGTGAGCCGCGACGCTATATCTGCCAGACCGATCTCGGTCACGCCCACCGAACGCAGCCGGGTGACGGCACTGCGGTCGGACAGGTCGGGGTGGACCAGCGTGGTGATGATCTCGCCGAGGAGTTCCGCCAAACCGGATGTCAGGTCGAGGAGCACCTCGGCGCGCTCCGGGATCAGGTCGTCGCCGCCGGCGCCCGGAAGCCACGGACGCGAGGACAACTCATCGATCAGAGCGCCGCGCAGACGCTCATCGGTACGGCTCGCGGCGAACCCCGGTTCCGGAACGAGTATCGCCCGCTGGTCGATGGGCAGGGATGCGGCAAAGTCCGCGTATCCGATTGCCGCGGTGGCTATGTCAGCATCGGGATGCAAGCCACGACGGTCAGCGGTCAGACGCACGTCGGCGATACAGATCGCCGGGACCGTGAGTTCTACGTCCGTCCTCGTCGGGGCGCGGAGCACGTCACGCTGCCGGGTCACCAGCCAGTCGCCCGTCATCGGCAACAGCCAGCGGGCATGGGGAGCCGAATATTCCAGCCACCTCTGCGACCCCACCGACACCACCGAATCGGCGCGCTCCCGGGTGAACAGGTGATCGGCTACCGAAATCGTCTCGACCGCAGGCAATTCCAGCAACAGCTCGACGGCCTCCGCGGCGAACTCCCGCATCATCACCGCGGTGTCGACGTGGGGTTCCAGGCGCAGTACCACCTCGGTGTCGAAACCGGCCGCAGGCGCGAGATCGACCGGCCAGGCGAGCCGCAGGGTCGGGACCTCCTCGGCCTCGATCCCATGCGCCGCCAATTCAGTGCGTGTGCGTTCGGCGGAGAACTCGATCGACCCACTGCGCGAACGGATCTGGACGTGACGGGTCACTGCGGCGACGGCGGTGAACCCTACCCCGAAGCGCCCCACCAACCCGGAGCCGGTCTTGTTCGACGAACGCAACGCGGTCAGCGCGGCGGCCCCGCCTGCGTCGAGCGGACTTCCCGTGTTCGCGACGTGCAGGTCTGCGCCGTCGAGCCAGACCTTCACCACACCGGAGACCCCCGCGGCCGTCGCCGCATCGGCGGCATTCGCCACCAATTCGGTGAGGAGCCGATCGCGGTACCCGACCCCGACGAGGTCGGACTCAGCTGCGACGTCTTCACGCAGCCGGGTCGGCGAGGTGAGCCAGGATTGCAGGGTCGAATCCCGGATCTCGTTGATCCCGAACGGATCCGCACCCGATCGGAGATCGGCTGCCCGACCCCCCGATCGGAGATCGGCTCCCCCATCGGCAGCGTCAGGCACCGGCGTCAGGAGTTGGCGTGGATTTCGACCGCACCGTCGTCGAAGGCGTCATAGGCCGGACTGCCGGCACCCGAGGGCGCCTTGACGTCGGTGTGGGCACCGCACCCGTGATCGGCGTGCACCACCCGCCCGTCCGCGGAGTACTCGTTGGCGCACACCCCGAACGCCGCGCGCAGTGCGCCGACGATCGGGAGGTAGAAACCGCAGCTGACGCAATTGTGGCGAGCGCCTTGCGCCATCGGCGAGTCCGGGCCGTATTCGCCTTCGGCCCAACGCTGCGCGGTGTCGAGGCGGGCTTCGCGAGTCATCAACCGGTCGCGGCCCAGGCCCAGTTCCGCGACGACCTGTGTTGCCGGGTCGACGGGATCGACGTCGCCGTTGTCGACGTAGCCCGGTTCCAGGCGGGGGTCGTCGGGTGGGCTGGCGAGCAGGTCGCCGGGATGGAGATCGCCCGGTTTGAGCCGCTCGGCCCACGGCACCCAGTCGGGCGCGGTCAGCGCCTGGGATCCGGGGAGCAGGGCGACCTCGTTGACGGTCACGTCGTCGCTGTCGGGACAGCCCGCGAGCACGACGCACCACTGCCATCCCCGGTAACCGGGGACGTCGGCGGCGAAGTAGTGGGTGACGGTGTAGCTCGCCTCGGTCACCGCGTCGAGGTGGTCACCGACCTCGTCACCCTCTGCGTCGATGGCCTCCCGCGCCTGCGAGACGGCCCCGGCCAGCAACGTTGCCACGCGCTGCTGATCTGCCTGTTCGTGATCAGTTGCTGTGTCTGCCTGCTCGGTTACCGCGTTCACCCCTCCAGTGTGCCGTATCGCAACTCGCCGCAGGCGCCCGAGGGTTGGTCGGCCAACCGGGGATAGGGAACAATCGTGGAAGTGAACCGAGGAAATGCACCACGCGACCCGAGGCAGCCTCCTCGCCCGTCGCCCGGCGCGCACCCGGGAGCAGCAAACTATCCGGTCGACGGTGCCGCCGGCCCGAGGCCACCGCGCCAGGGCCCCCCGCCGCCTCGACAACGACCGCCGGGCCCACCTCCGGCCGGGCCCTCGCCCCCCGGCAACTCGCCCCCCGGCAACCCGCCGACCGCGGCCTATCCCTCGCCGGGTGCAACCCGCCACGAGACCCGGCAGCAGACCTCGCACAATCCGCATCTGCCGCCGCTCGACGAGACCGACTACCACCGCGACGACAACCAGCGTGCGATGCCTCGCAAGCTCACGGTCACGCGGGTGGCCGCGCTGCGCGGGCGCGAACTGACGTCCAAGGGCATCGGCAAGATCCACCAGGCCGCCACGGCCGACGGCGCCGACCGTTCGGGTCTGACCGCGCTCACCTACCCGACCGTCGTCAACTTCGCCGTCGACGCCGCCATGACCATCGCCCTGGCGAACACCCTGTTCTTCGCCGCGGCGAGCGCCGAGTCCAAGGGCAAGGTCGGCCTCTATCTGCTGCTGACCATCGCGCCGTTCGCGATCATCGCACCGCTGATCGGGCCGATGCTCGACAAACTGCAACGCGGCCGCCGTATCGCGATGGCCGGGACGTTCGTCGGACGCACACTCCTGGCCGTGTTGATCATGGCCAACTGCGGGTGGGACGCCGCCACCAGTCAACTGACGTACGACCCGTGGGTGCTCTATCCGTGCGCTCTCGGAATGCTGGTGCTGTCCAAGTCCTTTGGAGTCCTGAAGTCCGCTGTCACGCCCCGTGTCCTACCCCCGTCCATCGACCTCGTGCGGGTGAACTCCCGGCTGACCACCTTCGGACTGGTCGGCGGAACCATCATCGGCGGCGGCGTCGCAGCGCTGTGCGAGGTCCTGCTCGGCAAGGTGCTGCCGCTGCATCTCCCGGGAGCGATGGTGTGGTTGGCCATCATCACCGTCGTCGGCGCCGTGCTGTGCATGCGGATCCCGTCGTGGGTGGAGGTCACTGCCGGTGAGGTCCCGACCACACTCACCTACCACGGTGAACCCGCCCGCGACCCGCTGTACCGGCCCGATTCCGGTCCTGCGGCGACCGAGCCGCCCGGTGAGAAACAGTCGCCGGTCAAGGCGCTCGCGGCCAGCATGCGTCAGCCCCTGGGGCGCAACGTCCTGGTGGGCCTGTGGGGCAACGGCACCATCCGCATCCTCACCGGGTTCCTGACCCTGTTCATCGCGTTCTACGCCAAGTCGCAGCAGGGCGGGGGCAGCGGATGGGCGCAGGTCGCGATGCTGGGCGCCGTCGGAGCCGCGGCCGGTATCGGCAACTTCATCGGCAACGCGACCGGCACCCGCCTCGAGCTGAAGAACCCCCAGAACATCATCGTCATCGTCACCGGGGCCTGCATGGTCGTCGCGGCGGTGGCCGCCATCTTCAGCAACCTGCTGCTGATCGCCATCGCGGCACTGATCGCCTCGGGCACCAGCGCCATCGGCAAGGTGTGCCTCGATTCATCGATCCAGGATGACCTGCCCGACGAGTCCCGGGCCTCTGCCTTCGGTCGCTCCGAAACCGTGCTGCAGATGAGCTGGGTGTTCGGCGCATCGCTCGGAGTCCTGCTGCCGCCCAACCTCACCATCGGCTTCGGTGTGGTCGCGGGACTGCTGGCACTCGGATTCATCCAGACCTTCGTCACCAACCGAGGGTCGACACTCGTCCCCGGCTTCGGCGGCAAACGACCAGACATGACAATGCCGACCGGCGCGATCCACATCGATCCGAAAACCCGCGAGGCCTGGAACAAAGGTGCACACGGCGCATGAGATTGTCCTCGGGCGAAAAGAAGTTCTTCGCCATCTTCTCGATCGTCGCTGTCCTCTTCGTCGCCGTCGTCGCCAGTTCCGTGGCAGTGCTGGCGTCGGGACACGAGGCCGACGACACCCCGTACGTGCAGGTGGCCAGCGGAGACAAGCTCGTCCGGGTGGAGCCGCTCAAGTACTGCAGCATCGACATGCAGAAGTGCAACCAGGAGGCGCTCGACCCGCCGGCACGAGTTCCGGTGAAGGTCGGAGACACCGTGATGCTGTCCCTGTCGGCAGAGCTGGCGGTCGGTCCGTGGACCCTGGTGGTGCAGTACCTCACCGCCGAGGGTTCGGACATCGGCGACGAGGTCTTCTACCCCAGTGATTCGGCACGAACGATCACGCTCGACTCGACTCGCGACCGGATCCTGGCCGCCATCGAGATCAAGCAACCTTCACAGGTCGAGGACGAGTTCGGCTTCGTACCCCGCGGAATCTGGGGAATCGACACCCTCCCGGACGGCGTCGAGGTGCCCGCTCAGAGTCAGTAACACCCAGCCGCAACCGGAAATGGTGGGTTGTGGCGCGCGTGACCAGGGGAAACGCTCGCCAGAACCCACCAAGATCGGAGGTCGGGCTAGTTCTCGAGCTCGCGGGCCACGGCCCGCACGACCTCGGAGATCATCTGCGCGGTCTTGCGATCGGGGTAACGCCCCTTGCGCAGATCCGGCTGCACCTTGCCCTCGAGCAGCGTGACGAGGTCGGCGATCATGCCGTGCAGTTCGTCGGTGGTGTGCTTCTTCGGCTGATCTTTGCGTGCGGCCTCGCGCGTGTTCTTGGCGACGCTCGGGGCCGGATCGAGCACCTTCACCGACAACGCCTGCGGCCCACGACGTCCCGCGGCCATCCCGAACTCGACCTTCTGGCCGGGCTTGAGCGCCTCGATCCCATCGGGGAGCGCGGACGAACGCACGTAGACGTCTTCGCCCTCATCTTGCGAGAGAAAGCCGAAGCCCTTCTCCGCGTCGTACCACTTCACCTTGCCGCTGGGCACTGCGCTCACCCTCATCTGCTCGTCATCAAACAAAACGAAAGCGCCCGCTGTGACGGTAGGTCCAGCCAGACGCGTTTGGGTCAGTCTAGCCCCTGGCCCCCGCGGGCAGCACAGGGGTTTTCCCGCCCCCGGCGGACTGCACTACCGTTGACCACATGCGCAAAACCGACGGCAACCTGCTCCTGCGGGTGGCACTGGGGCTCTTCGCGATCGGGCTCATCGCACTGGCCGTGCTGTTCTTGATGACGCCGATCACCGGTGAGAGCGCACCGCTGTTCGTCTATCTACTAACCATGTGCGCGCCCCTCGGATTTTTATTCGGGCTGATTTTTGCCCTGCGATCAGGCCGACGGCAGCGTGCCGAGCGGCGCAACCCGACCGGCGACACCCCGGCGAACTAGGCTGGTCGGTGACATGACGACACCAATCGACGGAGCCCTGACGCCGACCAGCGATGGATCGGCCTTACGGCGCGCCTACAGCTGTTTCCCGACCGGTGTGGTGGCGGTCTGCCATCAGTCCGGTGATCAATCGATCGGCCTGGCCGCCAGCTCATTTGCCACGGTCTCACTCGACCCGCCGTTGGTGTCGCTGTGCGTGCAGAACGAGTCGACCACGTGGCCGAAACTCCGTAATGCGCCGGTACTCGGGGTGTCGGTCTTCGCCCATGATCAGGACGCCGAGTGCAAGCAGCTCGCCGGAGCCGCGGATCGCCGCTTCACCGGGCTCGATCTCGAGACGACCGAGGACGGGGCACTGTTCATCGGCGGGGCCGTCGCCCAGCTCTCCTGCACCATCTACAACGAAATTCCCGCAGGCGACCACAGCCTGGTGTTGCTCAAGGTCAACGCCTTGCGCGCCGACCCGGTCCACGAACCGCTGGTCTTTCACGCGAGCACCTTCCGCGCCCTGGAACGGAAAAAGGCATCGACTCCGCAGTAGCGGACTCAGACGGCGACGGCGTCCGCATGTACGGATGCGGCCACGGCCATCACCCCCGGCGGCCCGACCATCAACCGACACAAACCGTACGCTGGGGGCTGTGACTGTCATCGCTCTCGGCATGCCGAGCGGCTTGTCCGCGCAGAAGCCCGTTCTGCGCGACGCCGCCATGCCCACCAGCGGACCCATGGTCGACACCTTTGGGCGCGCCGTACGTGATCTGCGCGTCTCGGTCACCGACCGCTGCAACCTACGCTGCACCTACTGCATGCCCGCAGAGGGACTCGATTGGCTTGCGCGGGACAAAGTTCTGACCGCCGAGGAAATCGTTCGGGCGGTCTCGATCGGCGTGCGGCATCTAGGCGTCGAAGCAGTGCGCTTCACCGGCGGTGAACCGTTGCTACGAAAAGACCTGCCCGACATCATCGAGGCCGTCGCCGCACTGGACCCACGTCCCGAGATCGCGCTCACCACCAATGGCCTGGGCCTGAAACATCAGGCCAAGCGGCTGGCCGACGCCGGACTGAACCGGGTGAACGTATCGCTCGACACGGTCGATGCGGCCAGATTCGCCGCGATCACGCGTCGCGACCGGCTACCCGACGTGCTCGCCGGACTGGAGGCAGCGGCAACGGCCGGCCTGTTCCCGGTGAAGGTGAACGCCGTCCTCGACACCGAGCACGGTCTCGACGATGCCGCCGCGCTGCTCCGGATGTGCCTGGACCGCGGCTACGAACTCCGCATCATCGAGCAGATGCCTCTCGACGCCGAGCATCACTGGTCGCGCACCACCATGATCACCGCGGACCAGATCCTGGAGCGGCTGCAACGGGAGTTCGATCTGCGCCCGGATGCCGCACCACGAGGCGCCGCGCCCGCGCAGCGCTGGACCGTCGAGGGGTACCTCGGTGCCGACGGGAAGCCGGCCCGCGTCGGGGTCATCGCATCGGTCACGCGGCCGTTCTGCGGTGACTGCGACCGCACCCGCCTGACCGCGGACGGACAACTGCGTAACTGCCTCTTCGCCACCGACGAGACGGATCTGGCCGATTTGCTGAAGTCAACTTCTTCTTCAGATGAAGAAATCGCGCTGCGGTGGCGCGAATCCACCTGGGGCAAGCTCCCGGGCCACGGCGTGAACGAACCGGGCTTCCTGCAGCCGTCCCGACCGATGTCTGCGATCGGCGGCTGAGATGGAGATCTGCGTCCGTTTCTTCGCCGCAGCCCAAGCTGCAGCAGGGACTGAACAAACTGTGGTGAAGCTCACTGACAAAGCCACACTTGCCGATCTGGAAAATGTGTTGGGTCAACAGAATCCAGAATTGGCCAACGTACTTAACCGATGCTCGTATCTGCATGAGTCAATTGCCGTTCGCGACCGCTCGCGCGTGCTGTCGAGCGGCGACACCGTGGACGTGCTCCCACCCTTCGCGGGCGGATGAGACCATCGATTGAGGGTTGGCGATCGGGTCGATCGACCCACAACGCCGCCTCATTCCTTCGGATGACACAGTGACCTTCATCACATAACGGTACGGTCACGGTACGGACACGGGACGACAGTCATAGCGATGAGCAGCGCGAATACGAAATGAACGCGAAATGGCCTCCCGACACGTCAAACACCTCACCTCACAAAGATGTGTGTCGACCCGAATTAACACGTACCGTCTGACTCGGTTGATCTGATCGACCGCAACGCAATTGAATATTCCCGGCTCGCCGCGCCCAACCTCGTCCCGCGAACCGAGAACACAACAAACGCAATTCAGGGACGAGGGCGGGGGACCCAAACATCTCCTGGAGATCACCGGGCTGCCGACGATCGGAAGCGACACGCTTTCATCCGACGGAGTCCTTGGGGTGTAGTTCCACTGGAACCGAGCAACCTCTCGCTCGAACCCGACAGCTGACTTCGTAGGCGCGTGGAGAGAGGAAGCAAACTCATGTCAGGACGTCATCGTCAGTCGACCAGCACCGGTCGCACCCTTGCCAAGATCGCTGTCACCTCTGCCGTGATCGGTGGCGGCGCAGGCCTCGCGTTTGCAGGCGGCGGCAACGCCGGTGCAGCAACCGACGCCGAGTGGGACACCGTCGCCGCGTGCGAGTCGGGCGGCAACTGGGCCATCAACACCGGCAACGGATACCAGGGCGGACTGCAGTTCTCCCCGAGCACCTGGGCGGGCCACGGCGGCACCGAGTTCGCGCCGTCCGCGGACCAGGCCACCCGTGAGCAGCAGATCGCCGTTGCCGAGCGCGTGCTCGCCGGCCAGGGCAAGGGCGCATGGCCCACCTGCGGCACCGGCCTCAGCGGCGCCACCGAGCGCAGCGCGCCTGCTCCCGAGGCTGCCCCCAGCCTCGAGATCCCGGCTCTGCCGCAGATCCAGCTCCCGGACCTCGCAGCGCAGACCGATGAGATCGCGAACCAGCTCAAGGCCTCGATCTCCGATCCCGCCATCAAGGCGCTGATCGACCAGGCCAACGCGGCAGGCGATCTCGACGCCGGCCAGATCGCCTTCTTCAACCAGTACAAGGACGTTCTGCCCCTCTCCTGATCACGGAGACCCAGACGAAGGGCCCCGCACGCGACATCTGAGTCCGTGCGGGGCCCTTTTCCATTCCTTCTCTACGGTTCCAAGAATGGGTCAGCGGGTGGGTGCCGGGAACAGCGTCTTCTCGAGCGTGATGTCCCCCTCGGCCTCGTCGACGAACTCAGCAGGACTGTGGCCGGCGAGGATCTCCGAGACTGCAACGACGACCCGCGGATCGGCCGGTTCGACCTCATGGACGAGGTCAGGAATCGGTGCAACCCGGTATTGGCCGCCATCGAGACGACCGTCCGCCAGTTCCTCGTCGCTGCGGATCGAGTAGTACGCCGTGTCGCCCGGGGTGTCGTCGCCGGTGATGAGGTCGGCGATGAACGGGGTCACCGGGCAGCCGTCCCAACCGAATCCGGGCAGTTGCGCGCAGCCACCGGGAGATCCGTACTGCGGGGTGCCGATGGCGATGTAGGTGTCGACCACGTCTGATCCACCGAGGGTCTTCAGATAACTACGGGCCGAGAGTCCACCGTAGCTGTGGCCGACGATCGCCACCGATTCGGCGTCAACGCCTGCGGTGGCTTTCGCGACCGCGGCCTCGACGACGCGGGTGTCGGCGGGGAGATCAAGGCCTTTCACATCGACCGTGTGCACGGTGTACCCCTGCGCGGTGAGCTCGGCTGCCATGTCCTCGTACTGATCCAGGCTCGTGGTCCCAGGAGTCGCCTGCTGGCCGGGCACCAGGACGACGATGCGCTCCCCCGCCGGAACTCCGTCGGCCGACGCAGCCGGTATGGACAGCGAGCCGACGGCGGTCAGCAGGACCATGGCAGACAGCGCGCGTGTTAGGCAACCCTTGGTTTTCATGGTCGGACCGTACCGGGCAACTGCGCGAACTTCAATCGCGACCCGTGAGGGGAGAACGTCAGGCCGATCCGACCCACTCGTCGGAACCATCGGCGAAGATCTGGTGTTTCCAGACCGGGAGTTGGGCTTTCACCTCATCGACGAGGAGTGAACAGGTGGCGAAGGCGGCGCCACGATGGTCGGCGGCGACGGCGACCACCAGTGCGGCGTCACCGATCAGGAGGTCACCGACCCGGTGCGACACCGCGACCGCCCGTACCCCCTCGGCGCCCGCCGCCACGTCGGCGACCACCTTCGCGACGACGTCGGCCGCGGTGGGGTGGGCACTGTAGTTCAGCGCGGTCACGTCCCGGCCACCGTCGTGGTTGCGTACAGCGCCGACGAAGCTCACGATCGCCCCAGCGGTGCCACCGGCGGCATCGGCCGCGAGTTGCTCGTGAAAGGCGGTCGACAACGGCTCTTCTGTGACGGCCGCTCGCGCGACGACGGCAGACATCAGTGATCGCCTCCATTGATCTGGTCGACGGCGTGGGCGAGCACCGGATCCAGCACCTCGAGGCCGTCCTTCACCCCGCCGGTCGAGCCGGGCAGGTTCACGATCAGCGTGCGACCCACGGTGCCGGCGAGGCCTCGTGAGAGGACGGCGGTGGGCACCTTCGGCAGCCCACTGCGGCGGATGGCGGCGGCGAGGCCCGGGATCTGCCGGTCGAGTACAGCGGCGGTCTGCTCGGGCGTGTGATCGGTGGGGCTCAATCCGGTACCGCCCGTGGTGATCACGACGGCGGCCCCTTGCGAGATGGCCTCGCGTAGGGCGCCGCCCACCGGATCTCCGTCAGGGACGACGATCGGGTCGGGCACCATATAGCCGCGCTCCCGCAGCCAGGTGGCGATGATCGGTCCGCAGCGGTCGGGGTAGACACCGCCGGCTGCTCGGGTCGAGGCGACCACGACCACAGCGCTCGGGTCAGTCATCGCCCGACTCCGGGTCACGTTTCCAGTGCCCCTTCTTGCCGCCGGTCTTTTCGAACAGACCGATGTCGGTCATCGATGCGCGTGGATCGACCGCTTTGACCATGTCGTGGAGAGTGAGACCCGTCACTGCAACGGCGGTCAACGCTTCCATCTCGACACCGGTGCGGTCGGTGGTCACAGCCGTGGCCCGGACGCCGATCGACTCCTTGCCGAGGTAGAATTCGACACTCACGGAACTGAGCGCCACCTGATGGCAGAGCGGGATGAGTTCAGAGGTCTTCTTCGCCGCCATGATCCCCGCGATCCGGGCCGTGGCGAGAGCGTCACCCTTGGGCAACCCGTTGGACGACAGCAACGTGATCACTTCGGCTGTGGTCCGAAAAGTGCCGGTGGCCACAGCTTTTCGCGTCGTCGCGGGTTTGCCGCCCACATCGACCATGCGGGCCGCCCCGGCATCGTCGAGATGACTGAGGCGTCCGCCCTCGGCCGACGTCGCCAACGGATCAGCGATTGACGGAGGTCTTCGGGTGGATGTACGGGAGATCCTCGACGGGCAGTGGGAACTCCACATCACCGAACGGCGACAGCGACCCGGACACGTTGGCCGCGAACTCGCTGATCGCGTGCTCGCCTTCAGGAACTACCGGCCAGCCATTGTCGACGTACTTCTTCTTTTCAGCCACGGGCGTCATTCTGCCATGAACCACCCGCATATCATCGGCTGGATGAAGACCGAGGCGCCAACCAGTCTGGCCGACGACCTCGCGGGCCGCGACGACGACCAGCTGCTCGACCTCATGCATTCGCGTCCCGACCTGGCGAGCCCGCCACCGCCCGGCGTCGCGGTGCTCGCGCAGCGTGCCCTGTCGGCCGCATCGGTCAACCGCAGTGGCGAAGAACTGGACCTGCCGGCGATCGCAATACTCGAGACGGTGAGCGCCCTCGGCCCCTCCCCGGTGTCCACCGCAGCCATCGTCGAAGCGCTGTCCGGCCGGTCGGATCCGGCAGACATCCGCGCCCGGATCGACAGACTCATCGACCTCGCCCTGCTCTGGGGACCCCCCGAGGCCCTGGTCACAGGCCCGCACCTGGCCGCGGCCTGGCCCTGGCGTTCACGGCTGGCGACGGCCGCGATCAACACCCTGACCCTCGAGGAGATCCGGGAGAAGATCGCCGCACTTCCCGAGCGTGAACGAGAGCTGCTCGGCACGCTGGCCTCGGGCCCCGGTCTCGGACGCACCCGCGACGCCGCGCTCGGCCCCGACTCGGATCGTCCGGTGCCGCGGTTGGTGCGCGAGGATCTGCTGGTCGTCGTCGACGATCAGACCGTGGAGTTGCCGGTGGTCGTCGGCCAATTGATCCGCGGCGAAGACCCGTCCGAGCCGGCCGATCTCCGGCCACCGGAGCTGACCGGCGCCGGGGGCCGGAAAATCGCCCTCGGCGAGGTCGACGCCGCGGCCGCCGGTGAAGCCCTGGAGTTCCTCCGGCATGCCGCCGACACCCTCGACACCCTGGGAGTACAACCCGCGGCGATGCTGCGGGCGGGCGGGATGGGCGTGCGGGAGATCCGCCGGCTGGCGAAGCTGGTCGGCGTCGACGAGAAACGCATCGGCCTGGTGCTGGAGGTACTGGCCGAGCTACGGCTCATCGACTCCGGATTCCCCGTCCCCGACATCTCCGACGGGGTCGAACCGTCCTGGGCGCCCACCTCATCGACAGACAGCTGGATCCATCAGGCCGCCGAGCGACGTTGGTTCTCGATCGCGTCGGCGTGGGTGAACCTGCAGCGCCGGCCGTGGCAGATCGGCGGTCGCACCCCCGAAGGCACACCCATCGGGGCCTTGGTCGGTGAGATGGCCGAAGGTGCCGCCCGGGCCGAACGGCTGCTGGTGCTCGAGGCACTCGGTGCGGCACAGGCCGGTGCCGACGTCACGCCGGTGTCGGTGGCCAGGTACATCGCCTGGCGACACCCGCGATGGGTGCGCCGAATGCCGCGAACGACGATCACCGAAACCCTCTCCGAGGCACAGGCTCTGGGGTTGGTCGCCCACGGCGCACTGACGTCGGCGGGGCGCCACCTGATCGCAGCGGGTGCCGCCGACGACGTGGAGAAGCACACCGTGGCGGCGATGGCGCGATCGATTCCGCCGCCCATCGATTTCTTCCTCGCCCAGGCCGATCAGACAGTCACCGCTCCCGGACCACTCGCACCTGAACTCGCCGCCGACCTCGCCTTGGTCGCCGACCTCGAATCCGGCGGCGCCGCATCGGTCTATCGCGTCTCCGAGTCGTCGGTCCGGCGCGCACTCGACGCCGGCCGCACCGGGACCGAGCTGGTCACCTTCTTCACCACACATTCGAAAACGCCGGTCCCACAGTCGATCACGTACCTGATCGACGATGTGGCACGCAAGCACGGTCAGTTGCGGGTCGGCGTCGCCACGTCGTTCATCCGGTGCGAGGACGCGACCATGCTGGCAGCGGTTCTCAGTTCCCCTGTCGCCGAGCAGCTCTCCCTGAGGGCTTTGGCACCGACGGTCGCGGTGAGCACCGACCCGTTGATCGAGGTCCTCGAAGCTCTCCGCGCAGCTGGTTTTGCCCCGGCGGGTGAAGACACGACCGGCGCACTGGTGGATCTGCGCACGCGTGGCGCCCGGCTGCCGACACCCCGGGAACGCCGGACGGCCCGCACGTCGACACTCGTACCCCCGACCCGGGACCGTCTGGCCACCGTCGTCACCCACATGCGATCACAGGATGCGGCCAACGCAGCCGTGGCCACCAGGATCGGCGCCGGAGGCTCTGCGGTCACCGGCGGCGGCACGCCCGCCGCGGCCCTGCTGCAGACCGCCCTGAACACCAAACGCACGGTGCGTCTTGGTTACGTCAACGCGCAAGGGTTCGCCAGCAAGCACATCGTCGCGCCCCGGATGATCGGCGCGGGGCAGGTCGTCGCGGTCGAACCGGGCAGCGAAGAAGAGCACCGGTTCTCGCTGCACCGGATCACCACGGTCGAAATCGTCGACTGACCTCCCGATCTTGGTGGGTTTTGGTGGGTGAATCCCCAGGTCGCCGTCGCCAAAAGCCACCAAAACCGGCTGTCGTGGACAATGGACCCTTGTGACCGATGGACCATTGATCGTGCAATCCGATAAGACCCTGCTACTCGAGGTCGACCACCCCCAGGCGGCGCAGGCGCGGGCGGCGATCGCACCCTTCGCCGAGCTCGAACGGGCTCCCGAACACGTGCACACCTACCGCGTGACCCCGCTCGCTCTGTGGAACGCGCGGGCCGCCGGACATGACGCCGAGCAGGTCGTCGATGCCCTGGTCAGCTTCTCCCGGTACGCGGTGCCGCAACCCCTGCTGATGGACGTCGTCGACACCATGGGCCGCTTCGGCCGGCTCCAGCTGGTGAAGAGTCCCGTCCACGGCCTGACGCTGGTGAGCAATGACCGGGCCGTCCTGGTCGAAATCATGCGGAACAAGAAGGTTGCGCCGATGCTCGGGGCGCGGGTCGACGACGACACCGTCATCGTGCACGCCTCCGAACGCGGGCGCCTCAAGCAGATCCTGCTCAAGGTCGGCTGGCCCGCCGAGGACCTCGCGGGCTACGTCGACGGCGAAGCCCATGCGATCTCCCTGGATGAGAACGGCTGGGAGCTGCGCGACTACCAGCAGCTCGCGGCCGAGTCGTTCTGGGCGGGCGGTTCGGGCGTCGTGGTCCTGCCCTGTGGTGCGGGCAAGACGATGGTCGGGGCCGCCGCGATGGCCACCGCCCAGGCCACCACCCTGATCCTGGTCACCAACACGGTCGCCGGGCGGCAGTGGAAACGAGAGCTGATCGCGCGGACCTCGCTGACCGAGGAAGAGATCGGCGAGTACTCCGGCGAGCGCAAGGAGATTCGGCCGGTAACCATCGCGACCTATCAGGTGATGACCCGTAAATCGAAGGGCGAGTACCGCAACCTCGACCTCTTCGATTCCCGCGACTGGGGTCTGATCATCTACGACGAGGTCCACCTGCTGCCGGCACCGGTGTTCCGGATGACCGCCGATCTGCAGTCCCGCCGCCGCCTCGGTCTCACCGCGACGCTGGTCCGCGAGGACGGCCGGGAAGGTGACGTCTTCAGCCTGATCGGACCGAAGCGCTACGACGCGCCGTGGAAGGACATCGAGGCCCAGGGCTGGATCGCGCCTGCCGAATGCATCGAGGTGCGGGTGACCCTGACCGACAACGAACGCCTCGAATACGCGGTCGCCGAGCCCGAGGAGAAGTACAAGCTCTGCTCCACCGCGCACACCAAGATCAACGTGGTGAAGTCGATCCTCAAGAATCACAAGGATTCCCAGACGCTGATCATCGGGGCGTACCTCGATCAGCTCGACGAACTGGGCGAAGCCCTCGACGCACCGGTCATCAAGGGATCGACGAAAAACAAAGATCGCGAGGTGCTGTTCGCGCAGTTCCGCACCGGTGAGATCCAGACGCTGGTGGTCTCGAAGGTCGCCAACTTCTCCATCGACCTGCCCGAGGCGTCGGTCGCCGTGCAGGTGTCGGGAACCTTCGGGTCGCGACAGGAGGAGGCGCAGCGACTGGGTCGGCTTCTGCGTCCGAAAGCCGATGGCGGGCAGGCCCACTTCTACTCGGTGGTCTCGCGCGACACCGTCGACGCCGACTACGCCGCCCACCGGCAGCGCTTCCTCGCCGAGCAGGGCTACGCGTATCGGATCACCGATGCCGACGACCTGCTCGGGCCGGCGGTCGGCTGACCCCAGCCCCCGTCTCTTCGGTGATCGCTACTCGGTGGGGTCACCCAGGCAGTAACCCAGCGGCTTCGGCTTGTCGAAGGTGACGGGGTCGTCGCAGTCGGGAACGGTCACGGAGTCGACCCTCGCCGTGACTTTCACCGTCCGGTTGAGCTGGCTGCTGTCGCCTGCACCGCAGGCCACCTCTTTCATGCCGGTCAACGACGAGATCGGGATCTCGTAGCATTTGCCCTGTTCGAAGTTCGGGACGAGACAGAGTTTGGTGGTCTCGTCGCCGGTCTGGGTGAGCTCGGAGTACTGCTCTCCCCCGCATGAGCCGTCGGTGGAGTCGAGCGTCTCGGCGACATAGAAGTTCAGCGGATCCGTGTCCCCACAGTCGACCTTGTCGAAGTCGGCATCGGAGTTCGAGCCGGTGACGGTCACGCAATCGCCCGCCTTCACGTCACTGATGTCATCGGTGAGCACGACGCCGACGACTACCAGGGCGACGACTGCGGCGACGACGAGCGCCACCAACGATCCGATGATGATCCAGATCGTCTTCTTTTTCTTCGGTGGCGGGGTGTTGTAATTCGAGCCGCCGTACTGGGGCACACCGCCGCCGTAGGGCGGTTGCCCACCGCCGTACGGCTGGCCGGGCTGTCCGTATTGCTGCCCGCCGGCGGGATACGGCTGCCCGCCCTGTTGCGGGTTGGGCGGGTAGTTCGGCTGGCCGCCAGGTGGCGGGTAACCGGGTTGTCCCTGCGGACCGGGTGGTTGATTGTAAGGATTTCCGCCGCCGGGAGGGTTGTACTGGTTCCCGCCGCCGGGCTGATTGAACGGCCCGGGCGCACCGGGATATGGGCCTTGATCGGACACGAGATACCTCCGGTGACGTGGATGCCTGCGCTGTGAGCGTACTGGCCGGACAGCCCTCCCGCCGGTCGATTCCACCCTGGTGTCCCAAAAATTCTGCTTTACCAAACCGATTGATCGCGATCGCAAATAGGTAAGCTGGCCGAATGACTGCTAAGCGTGGCATGCGGACCGTCGCACGGTTACAACCGTTTTCATCCACGATCTTCGCCGAGATGTCGCAGCTGTCGGTCACGCATGACGCCATCAATCTCGGCCAGGGTTTTCCTGACACAGACGGCCCCGCCGCCATGCTCGCCGCCGCGCAGGACGCGATCGGCACCGGACAGAATCAATATCCCCCCGGCCCCGGGATCCCCGCGTTGCGGGCTGCCGTGGCCAAGCATCAACTCGAACATTATGGGCTGCAGTACAACCCGGATACCGAGGTGCTGATCACCGTCGGCGCCACCGAGGCTATCGCGGGCGCCGTCGTCGGCCTTGTGGAGCCGGGCTCCGAGGTCGTCATGATCGAGCCCTATTACGACGCCTACGCCGCCGCGACCGCCATGGCGGGAGCCAAGCGCGTGACCGTGCCACTGGTCGCGGACGGCGACGGCTTCACCTTCGACCGCGACGCCCTGGCGGCAGCCGTGACCCCGAAGACCGCGCTGGTGGTGATCAACAGTCCCCACAACCCTACGGGCACCGTTCTTTCCGCCGACGACCTCGCAGCCATAGCCGCGGTCTGTATCGACAACGACGTGGTCGCATTGACCGACGAGGTCTACGAGCATCTGCTGTTCGACGGCCGTCAGCACACCCCGCTCGCCACCCTGCCCGGCATGAAAGAACGGACATTACGGGTCTCGTCGGCGGGTAAGACCTTCAACGTCACCGGCTGGAAGGTGGGCTGGATCAGCGGTCCGGCCGAACTCGTTGCCGCGGCCCGGGCTGCGAAACAGTTCATGAGCTACGTCGGCAGTGGCCCGTTTCAGCCGGCGGTGGCGGTGGCCCTGGAGTCGCAGATGGACTGGGTTGCGGGATCGGCGGCGGCACTACAGCGCAAACGCGACCTGATCTCGGCGGCGCTGACGGATGTCGGATTCGGTGTACACCGGAGCGAGGGAACCTACTTCGTCTGTGCCGACCCGCGGCCGCTCGGCTACCACGACGGCGCTGCGCTGTGCCGCGACCTCCCCGGCCGCATCGGTGTAGCCGCGGTGCCGGTCAGCGCCTTCGTCGATCACCCCGAACCCTGGAATCATCTGGTCCGCTTCGCTTTCGCCAAGAAAGACGACGTGATCGCGCAAGCTGCAGACCGACTCCGAGCGCTCGCCTGACCCAGGCGCCATCGAGCGTGCCGAAACAACCGTTCACCGTGCCCAAACAACCGTCGACCGTGCAGAAACAACCGTTCACCGTGCCGAAAAGCCCAGCGAGCGTGCCGGAATGGCGCCGGTGCGACCTCAGCCGAGGAGTTTTGGCACGGTCGGCGGCTGTTTCGGCACGGTCGGCGGCTGTTTCGGCACGGTCGGCGGCTGTTTCGGCACGGTCGGCGGCGTTACCGGCACGGTCGGCGGAGGTCTAGGCGGGCACCGCTGGGGTGGGCATCAGCTCGGCCAGGACGTCGTTGATGGTCAGCACCCCGCGGAACCCGGCGTCATCGACTACGACAGCAAGGTGATTGCGGCTCTCCCGCATCGTGCCGAGTGCCTCGTACACGGGAGTCGCCGCGGCCAACGTCAGCACCGGACGCATCAGGTCCGACGCGGTCGTATGTGCGGGCGCATCCACGCTGTCCCGCACGTGCACCACGCCTTCGATGCCGCCGGCGCCGCTGACCAGCAGTCGCAGATGTCCGCTGCGATGACCGGCGCCGCGCACGTCTGCCGCGCTCGCACCGATGTCGACCGTGCTCGGTGCAGCGGTTACGGGTACGAGTTCGCCGACGGACAGGTGCTCGAGCTCCAGCGCGACCGCCAGCTGTCCGTGATACCGCTCGTCGAGCGTTCCCACCGTCGCCGAGTGTTCGACGAGGTGCTTCAGGGCGGCTGAATCCTGGCCCGTGTCAACCTGATCCACCGGCGTCACGCCGACCGTGCGCAGGAGCGCGTTGGCCATCTGATTCAGCAGGTTGAGCAATGGCCTTGTAAGCCACATGAACCCGCGCATCGGGATGGCCAGCAGGGTCGCAGATTTTTCCGGATGAGCGATCGCCCAGGACTTGGGCGCCATCTCCCCGACCACGAGATGCAAGAACGTGACGATGATCAGCGCGAGCACGAATCCGAGCACGTCGGCCAGCCAGAGGGGCGCACCCCAGTCATCGAAGATCGGGGTGAGCCAGTGGCGCACAGCAGGTTTGGTGACTGCACCGAGCGCGAGCGTGCAGACGGTGATACCGAGCTGCGAACCGGCGAGCAACACCGAGAGCTCGCTGGAACTGCGTAGCGCCGCGCGCGCCGACCGGCTGCCGGGTGCGGCGTCTTCGAGGCGGTGCCGCCGTGCGGCGATCAGCGCGAACTCGACTGCGACGAAGAACGCACTCGCGGCGATGAGCCCCACGGTGACGGCGAGAACGATCCACGGATCACTCATCGTCAGATCCTTCGTCGATGGCCAGCGTCACGAACAGCGATGCAGGCACGTGCTTGTCGATCTCCAGTACCTCGGCGACCAGGGCGCGTTGCGGCGCCGCGTCGTCGTCTAGCAAGTCCGACGGGTCGGCCGGGAGGGGGATCCGGACGACCTCACCGATCGCGGGCAACCCTTCGAACCGGGCGACGACCGCGCCGGCGAGGGTCTCGAAATCGCCTTCGGGCAGGTCGAATCCGAGCACTCGCTGCACTTCGTCGATGTGCATGTCGCCGGTCATCGTCCACCCCGACTCGGGCGAACCCTCCACCACGCTGACACCTTCGGGATCGTGTTCGTCGACGATCTCGCCGACGAGTTCCTCGGCCATGTCTTCGGTGGTGATCACGCCGGCGAAACCGCCGTACTCATCCACCACGAGCGCCATCTCCTCCGACTGATCCGAGAGCTGTGCCAGAACCTGCGGCAACGGCAACGTCGTGGGTACGACGACCGCGGGCCGCATCCGACCGGCGGCCGTACCGTCGACCGAATCGCCGAGGAGATCGTGCAGATGGATGACACCGCACAATTCGTCGGCGCCTTCCCCGATCACGGGGTAGCGCGTGTGCCCGGCCCCCATCTTCGCCAGCACCTCCGAGGCCGGAGTGTCGGCACGGACGGTGTCGACTCGTGAGCGCGGGATCATGGCATGTTCGGCGGTCCTCGTCGGGAAGTCGAGAATCCGATCGAGCAGGGTCGACAGTTCGGCAGGCAGTTCCCCGGCATCGCGGGACTGCGCCACGATGTGTTCGAGGTCGCGGGCCGTCGCCGAGTGCTCGACGTCGTGCACGGGTTCGATCCGCAACGCCTTCAGCAGCAGATTCGACGACTGGTCGAACAGCCAGATCAGCCAGCCGAACAATCGCAGGTAAATGGTGGTCGACCTCGCCAGCCACCGGGCAACCGGTTCTGGTCGCGCGATGGCCAGGTTCTTCGGGAACAGCTCGCCGAAGAGCATCTGCACGAACGTCGAGAACAGCACGGCCAAGACCACACCGACGGCAATCCCGACCGCCGTCGGAATCCCGACCCCACCGAGTAGTTCGCCGAGGCCCCGGCCGATCAGCGGCTCGGCGACGTAGCCGACCAGCAGACCGGTCACAGTGATCCCGAGCTGGGCACCCGAGAGCATGAACGACGTGCGGCGGGTCACCGACAGAGCCCGTGCCGCACCGGAATCGCCGGCCTCGGCTCCGGCCTTGAGCCGGGAGCGATCGACCGACATGAACGCGAACTCCTGGGCTACGAAGTAACCCGTGAGTGCGGTGATGAGAAGGACTACGAGAATTCCGAACGCGATGGTCAGAACCGTCAACGCGGGCTCGACCCCGCTTCGATGTTCGTGAGGGACTCGGGCGGTGTGCTACTGCACCGTGCGCTGACCATGGCTCTTTCTGTTGTCGGGACGATCAATCGGGAAATGTATCAGCCAATAGTAAAGGATATTTTGCAATCGAGTCGCCACCCGCAGCGCCCGGACCAGAAACTGTTCGTATGTATGTTCGATGGCAGGTAGTCTGAGACGTATGCACCCCGGTCGCCAGGCATCGCTGTTCGAGGAGGACGCAGCAGACGAAAGCGAACAAAACTCAGCAGTCGGCGACCACACCCCCGGATTGGCCCCGCTCGCCGGTGTCGTCGCCCGGCGGACACTCACCGCTGGAGCCTGGGTCGATCTGAGGCCGGGCTGGGTCACCGGCGCCGACGAATTGTTCGACCGTCTGGAATCAGATGCTGCGTGGCGCGAAGAACGGCGGGTCATGTACGACCGCGTCCTGCCGGTACCGCGACTGGTCAGCCACTACGAGGATCGCCGCACTTTCCCACATCCGTTGCTGGAGACATGCCGCGGCGCTCTCACCGACTTCTACCGCGACGAGTTGCCTGAGGGTTTCAGCTCAGCCGGACTGTGCCTGTACCGCAACGGAAATGACAGTGTCGCCTGGCACGGCGATACCATCGGTCGCGGCAAGACCGAGGACACGATGGTCGCGATCCTCTCCCTCGGATCACCGCGACCGCTGCTGCTGCGGCCCACGGGCGGTGGCCGATCGCTGAGGTTCACCGTGGGTCACGGCGACCTACTGGTGATGGGCGGGAGTTGCCAGCGCACGTGGCAGCACGCCGTCCCGAAGACCACCGGGGTCGGACCCAGGATCAGTGTGCAATTCCGCCCCCACGGCGTGCGCTGAAGCAGAGCCTCAGAGCGGGTCGTCGACGCCGGTCAGCGCTCGGCACCGGAGAATGCGTAGTGCACACCGGTGAGCGACTCGGACAGGTCCCACAGACCGGCTGCGACAAGCTCGTCGTGAGAGCGCTTGTTCGATTTCGCGGGTCCTGGTGCGCCCCGCATGCCGCCGAACTTAGTGGGTCCGTAGAACGCGCCGGAGCGCGCCTGCGGGGAGGTCGCGGCATACAGTCCGGGCAGCGCACCATCGGCCGCGGACTGGGCCGCCAGATTTCCGATCCCCATGAACCGGTCCCAGATCGAGTCGGTATGGGATTGTAGCTCGGTCGCCGCGTATCCCGGGTGGGCCACAATGGATTTCACCGATGATCCGGATGCCCTCAGCCTCGCCGCGAGTTCGTAGCCGAACAACAGATTCGCCAGCTTCGACTGTCCATACGCGGGCCAGCGGCTGTACCTGCGCTCGCGGTAGTTGGGATCCTCGAGGTTGATCTTGCCAATCTGGTGCATGGACGACGACATGGTCACCACCCGATCGGAGATCTTGGGGAGCAGCAGTCCCGTCAGGGCGAAGTGTCCGAGATGATTTGTGCCGAACTGCATCTCGTAACCCTCGGCCGTACGAGCCTCGGGCACGGCCATCACGCCTGCGTTGTTGATCAGCACATCGATCGGGCCGGTGCGCTCGGCACAGGCCTGCACCGAACTCAGGTCGGCGAGATCGAGTTCGGTGATCGACGCACCCGCTCCGATCCGGGCTGCTACCGGTTCGGCCTTGGACACGGTGCGGCAGGCGAGGATCACCTCGGCGCCCGCGGCGCCGAGCGCGAGTGCGGCCTCTTCACCCAGGCCACTGTTGGCCCCGGTGATGAGGATTTTGCGTCCGGTCTGGTCTGGGATGTCAGCAGTAGTCCACGTCATAGCTTCAACGTACCTGTGTTCACGTGCATGTCTCCTTGTGTTGGAAGGTCTTTACCGACGCTCACGTAGTCCGAGCATCATGCCGGGGATCTTGATCACGCTGCCGACGAGCGCCTTGAGGCTCCATTCGGCCGGATCCGCGCCGGCGGCAATGGTGTAGAGCTTGGTCGGCACCGCACGACCACGCAGCACCAGCGAACCGATCGAATTCCATTGCGCGGATTCATCTTTCGACGCATCCATCGCGGATCCGCTGGCCAGCACGTGCGACCGCACCGACTTGGCGGCCTCGGACAGCCTGGCCGATTCGTTGACGGCGTCACCGACCACGGTGTACTCGTATCGGGTGACAGCGCCGATGTTGCCTGCGAAGACGGTGCCTGCGGAGACGCCTATCGAAAATCGAAGCGGCCGAAGAACCTCCAGTTCCGCATAGAGATCACGGGCAGCGGCCAGCGCCGCGCCCGCGGGGTCGTCGACCGCGCTGGGAGCACCGAAGATGGCCAGTGCGGCGTCGCCCTCGAACTTGTTGATGAAGCCGTCATGACGGTCGACGACCTCTGCGACGATGGCGAAGAAGCTGTTCAGGAGGGTGGCGACGGTTTCGGGTTTCTCGCGCTCGGCGAGCTTCGTCGACCCCTGGATGTCGACGAACAGCACGCCGACGAACGCGTTCTCACCGTGGAAGCCCGCGCCCTGTTCCAACGCCAGTCGGGCGACGCCGTCCCCGACATGGCGTTCGAAGAGTTCCCTGATCTGCTCTCGTTCGGCGAGCCCGGCCACCATGTCGTTGAAGCCCTGCTGCAGGATTCCCAGCTCGGACGAGTCGTAGACGTCCACCACAGGGTGAACCTGACCCGACTGCACCTGCTCCATACCGGTCCGGATCTCGCGCAGCGGGTCGGTGATCGATCGTGAGACCAAGACGGTGGCCCGGATTCCGCCGAGCAGGCAGAAGATGGCGAGCACCACCGCCGGCGTGTCGATCAGCATGCGGTTGTCCGGCAGCCAACCCGCCAGCCGGCCGACGTTGATCGCGATGATGCCGAACAACGGGATGGCACAGAAGACGATCCACACCGCCAGCAGACGTTCACGCACGCCGAGTATCGCGCCGCCGAGCACCCCGCCGCGCAGCGCAATGGCGACCAGCGGCCGCGACATCCGCTCCACGAACAGGTAACTGAGGCAACCGGCCGACGTGCCCGCCATCAGGAATGCGGAACCGTAGACGACGAACTCGACCGCCGAACCGCCCAGCCCGATCGGGATGTAGACGATGGCTCCGACAGCCCAGGTGAGCAGCGCTGCTCCCGCCTGCTGCAGCGGCATCAACTGGATCGATCGACGCTCGGCCGGGGTCGCGGGTACGGCTTTGACGAACCAGGTCAGCTGTGGGTACAGCAGGTAGATGCTGAGGGCGCCGCCCACGGCGAGCGCCGTCACCACCGCGATGATGAGAACGGGCAGGTTGGACCCGCTGATCATCCCCGAGACGCTCAGCTCGCCGCCGGTCATCACCAACTGGATCATCACCACGGTCTCGATCGCGGCGATGATGTTGCTGATTGCGAGTCCGAGGACCGCGAGGATGATGAACCGGTTCGCGACGTGTCTACGACTGTCCGGGCCGTCCTGACTCGGGTCGGGCACACCGATCAGAAAATCGTCGAGGTGCACGACCGCGCTCAGCGCACCGGAGACCCCGGATCGTCGAGCGCTCGGTCGTGCCATCGAGGTCCGCCTTCTCTCGCCGCTGATCGTGCCCCGGACGTGGCCCCGACCGCAACGGAAGTCTCGCCGGTGAGTATACATAATGCAACTGGAGTTGCGTTAGAGTGGAGCAGGTGACGCAGCCCCCTCCCCCCGCACCGGAGCGACCGAGCACGACCCGGTCGCATCGTCGGGGGGCCGCTGTCCGCGACGGCGTGATGTCAGCCGCGGTTCATGAGCTGCTCAACGTCGGTTTCGACGGTCTGACCATCGCTCACGTCGCCGAGCGTGCCGGCGTCCACGTGACCTCGATCTACCGGCGGTGGAAGACCAAAGAGCAGTTGGTCACAGACGCCCTCATCGATCATTTCGATCCATCGATCGCCTCTCCGGACACGGGTTCGCTCCGCGGCGATCTCATCGCGATGTGCGCCGATCTGCACACCTCTCTCACGAGTCCGCAGATGAAGGCACTCCTGCGACTGGCGGCGATGCCGGTGGACATCGACCCTCTCGACGAGGCACGGCGCCGCATGGTCGAGGCCAGACTCGATGTGCTGGCAGTGATCTTTGCGCGGGCCATCGCTCGCGGCGAGATTGTCGACACCGTTCAACCCGACTTCGCATTGGCACTCGAGGTGCTCCACGCACCTATATACACGCGGGTGCTGCTCAGTCGCGAACCCGTCGACGAGCACTACCTCGGCGGCCTCGTCGATCTGCTGCTGGCCGGACTCACGGCCCACTGACAGATGGAAACGGCGGCCGCGGCACCGGGATCTTCCGGTACGCGCGGCCGCCGCTGAACCTGATCCGACGGGGGGATCGGACCAGGTGGTTTCAGGCGAGATCAGGCAGCTTTGCCGGCCTCGATCTCGAGGGTGATGGTGACCTTGTCGCCGACGACGCTGCCGCCGGTCTCGAGGGGCATGTCGATGTCGATACCGAAGTCCTTGCGGTTGAGCACAACCGAAGCCTCGAAGCCTGCGACCGGGCCGTTGCCCATGCCGGGGTTGACACCGTTGAACTCGAGCTTGAGGGTGACCGGGCGGGTCACGCCATGGAGGGTGAAGTCACCCTCGAGGGCGTAGTCGTCGCCGTCGGCCTTGACCGAGGTGCTCGTGAAGGTCGCGGTCGGGTACTTCTCGACCTCGAAGAAGTCAGCAGATTTGATGTGGCCGTCGCGGCCTTCGTTGCCGGTGTTGATCGAGTTGACGTCGATCTCGGCGGTGACCGAAGGAGCGCCGTTCTCGTCGACGGTGATGGCGCCCGAGAAGGTCTCGAACTTGCCGCGCACCTTGCTGACCATGAGGTGACGAACGGAGAAGGAGACGGACGAGTGCACCGGGTCGATGGTCCAGGTGCCGGCTTCCAGATCGGTGGTGGTGAGTGTGGTGCTCATGTGATTGCTCCTTGGTGAAGTGCGTTTTGGGCCTACAGAGAGTCTAAACGGACCTTGGTCCGAATACATTCCCGGATGACCCGATCGATCATTCGAGTGCGATTGACCTGCGTCGACGCTGCCAGAATGTGACCGGAAGCACTCCCGGCTGTCCGTTTCCTTGCATAATCTGAGTCGGGGCGGGAAGCGAAACTCGAGACAGGCGGTAGCGCAGTGGCAGAAACAGAAGTCCTCGTGGTCGGAGCCGGACCGGTCGGGTTGACCGCCGCGATCGAGCTGCGACGGCGTGGCGTCCGGTGCCGAATCGTCGACCCCCTGCTCGAGCCACCGCAGTATGCGAAGGCAGTCGGGGTTCAGCCTCGGACGCTCGAGGTCTTCGAGGGCATGGGTGTATTGCGTCAGATCCTGGACTCCTCGACACAGATGCGCGGCCAGGTTGTGTTCGTCAACGGCGAGGAAGCGGGACGGATCGACCTCGAACTTCCGGACGATGTGCCGTTCGGCTTCGCCTCGATCCCCCAGTACGTCACCGAACGCATCCTGCGGGAACGACTCGCAACCCTCGAGCAGCCGATCGAGCGCGGCAAGGCTCTGACCGGTTTCGAGCAGAACACGGACGGCGTCACCGCGACCCTGTCCACTCCCGACGGCGAAGAGACGGTCACCGCCCAGTACCTCATCGGCGCGGACGGAGCGCACAGCGTCACCCGGAAGACCCTCGGCCTGACCTTCGAGGGCGCGGCCTTCGAAGAGCAGTACATGCTCGGCGATGTCGAGGTCGATTGGTCGCAGCCCGCCGGCTACGGAATCCGGGCCATGCACCAGACCGACGGAAAGACCGATGATCTGCTCGTCTGCATCCCCCTGTACGGCCGGGGTAGGTACCGGATGTCAATGTTGGTCCCCGACGAACTCGCTACCGCGAAACCCGAACGCGGCGCTGTCGCACATGGATTCGAGGGTGAGAAGAAGCCCGAACTCTCTCACGTCCAGGCCGTTCTCGATCGCCTCTCCCCCGAACCGACCACCGCACGAAATCTGCGCTGGTCGTCGGTGTTCCGGATCAGCCACCGCATCGTGGATTCCTACGGTCACGGTCGGGTCTTCGTCGCAGGCGACGCCGCGCACATTCATCCGCCCACCGGCGGGCAGGGCATGAACACCGGCATCCAGGACGCCCACAACATCGCCTGGAAGGTGGCCTTGGCCGTCCAGGGCAAGGCCTCGGACGGGTTGACCGCCAGCTACGACGCCGAACGCCGACCCGTCGGCGAGGAGGTTGTCGGCCGTACCGTCCGCAGCGCCCGTGAGGGTATCGGCGCGGGAGAAAACGACCCCGCCTATGTCATGCGCCGCGAGGCCCAGCTCCTCATCGAGTACGCGGACAGCCCCCTCATCGAAAAGTCCTCCGACGAGGCGATCCTCCGGCCAGGGGTGCGCGCTCCGGACGCCAAGGGTCTCACCAGGGACATGGTCACCGACCCGATCCGGTTGTTCTCGCTACTGGACCGGTTGCGGCACACCGTCGTCATCCACCTAGACGGGGCAACGACCACCGACGATCTCCTCGAGATCGAGCGCGTGGTCGAGACCGCGCAGTCGGCTGCTCACGGTGAACTCGACATCTACCTCGTCGCCTCCCCGGGCGCCGAAGTCGCGCCTACCGTACTGCCGGTCATCCGCGACACCGCTGGGACCTTCGTCGAAGCCTATGGCGCCCAGGATCGTTCGCTCTTCGTGATCCGGCCGGACGGCTATTTGGGGTACAGCGCAGGCGCGGTCTCCAGCGACGATCTCGTCGTTCACCTGAAGAAGACCTTCCGATAGATCGCGTCGGATCGGCGGGTCCCCGACCGGGACCCGCCGATGGACGGAGTTCGGGCGAACGCGGCCCCCGGAGTGCGTGAGGATGAGCAGATGTCGTCGGATTCCAGGCGGTCCACCCGCGAACCGCGATGGTGGGTCCGCGACGTCCTGATCTCGGGGATCGTGGCGGGTGGTCGTCAGCGTGGGCACCATCGTCGGGCAAAAACTCATCGACGACGTGCGCGCCGATCGCGATCACGAGATCTCCCGGCAGGAGAACGCTCGCGCCGAGCGGCTCGAGAATCTGCGCTTCGTCCGTGGGCGCTCGATCGCCGACCCCACTGTGGAGCGGCCGTTCTTCGCCATCGATCTGGCCGGGCTGAGCCTGGCCGGGCTCGACCTGCCCCGCGCGAACTTCGGGGAGGCCAAGCTCAGCGGATGTGATCTGCTGCAGACCAATCTCGAAGGCGCGAACCTCGCCTATGCCGACCTCACCGGCGTGCTGGCCATCGGTGTCAATCTCAAGGGTGCCGACCTGACCGGCGCGGACCTGCGATACGTGGTGATCAACAACGAGCTCGCGCAGTCGCCGGCCCCCGGACAACCGGTGGTACTGACCGAATTGGCCGGAGCCAAGGCGCCCGGTGCCGACTTCAGCCAGACGGGCCTGGTCGAGGTGAGCCTCGCCGACATCGATCTCACCGATGCGAAGTTCGTCGATGCCACCTTCGCCGGGGTGGATCTGACCGGGGCCAATCTGTCCGGCGCGGACTTCGACGGAGTCTCGTACGACAGCGCAACCATCTGGCCCGCCGGTTTCACACCACCACCCAGCGCCGAATAGCCCGCCATCCCCGATGATGGGTCGTTTTGGCGATCATTTGCGCAGGTCGCGACCGCCAGAACGACCCATCATCGGGTCACTCGTGGTGAATCCGGCCGTCGATCTCGGTGAGTGGACGACCGCCGCCGCCCCAGCGTTTCGCGATGATCTCGGCCGCTATGGACACCGCGGTCTCCGCCGGCGTCCGGGCGCCGAGGTCGAGTCCGATCGGACTGGAGAGCCGATCGATCTGTTCATGCGTCAGCCCCGCTTCGCGTAACCGGTCGAGCCTGTCGAGATGGGTACGCCTCGAGCCCATCGCGCCGACGAACGCGACCTCCGGCATCTGCAGCGCCACCTCGAGCAACGGGACGTCGAACTTCGGGTCATGCGTGAGGACGCAGATGACGGTCCTGGCGTCGAGCGATCCGGTCGCGAGCTGAGCGGACAGATACCGGTGCGGCCACTCGACGACAACCTCGTCGGCTGTCGGGAAACGTGCGGACGTCGCAAAGACTGCGCGGGCATCGCAGACCGTCACGCGGTAGCCCAGAAACGAGCCCTGCTGTGCGACCGCCGCGGCGAAATCGATGGCCCCGAACACGAGCATCCGTGGACGGGGGGCGTGAGCAGCGACGAACACGGCCATACCCTCGCCCCGGCGTTGACCGTCGGGACCGTAGGTCAGCACCTCGCTGCGGCCGGCGGCCAACAATCCCCGCGCGTCGTCGACCACCGCGTTGTCCATCCGACCGGAGCCGAGTGACCCCTGCGCGGTGTCGGTGCGGACGATCAGCCGGCGACCCACCCACGAGGCGTCGACATGCGAGACCACGGTCGCGATGGCCACCGGACGGTGCTGCTCGATGTCGTCGGCAATGTCACCGAGTTCGGGAAACGTTGTCTGAGATACGGATTCGGTGAAGATGTCCAGGATTCCGCCGCAGGTCAGGCCGACCGCGAACGCGTCGTCGTCGCTCACCCCATAGCGCTCCAGCGACGGTATCCCCGACTCCGCAACGGCGGACGCCGAGTCGTAGACCGCTCCCTCGACGCAGCCGCCGGACACCGACCCGCTGACGGTGCCGTCCGGTGCGACCACCATCGACGCACCGGGCGGCCGAGGCGCCGAACGGAAAGTCCGGACAACGGTGCCGACACCGGCGGTCCCGCCGCTGCGCCAGATCTGCATCAGCTCTGCGAGCACGTCCTGCATCGTGGCCTCCATGCCGGTGCCCGGCCAGTGATTCTGCGACCGACACCGCGTCGGCAACGTCCAACGTAAACTCCGATCGTGGCACCCGCCTCGGTTCGCAGTCCACTCGGCGCAAAGGATGTCTCACGGTGGCGATCGAAGAGCCCGGTCCGACAACCGAGTTCCCGCTACGGCTCGGCAAAGTCGCGCGACGGCAACTCGCTGTCCACGGCTATACGACGTTCCGTCAACTGACCGAGGTCACGGCCAAACAACTGCTGCAGATCCACGGCGTCGGGCCGAAGGCCATCCGCATCCTCGACGAAGAGCTCACCGACCGCGGGCTGTCGTTCGCGACCTGACTTTTCGGCACGGTCGGCGGCTGTTTCGGCACGGTCAGCGGCTGTTTCGGCACGGTCGGCGGCTGTTTCGGCACGGTCAGCGGCTGTATCGGCACGGTCGGCGGGGGTCAGGGCATGGCTGGGGGTTCACCACCGGGACCGCCTGCGCCGCCCGGTCCGCCACCACCAGCAGGCGGGGCTGCCTGGGCGTTCTCCGACTTCGCGGCCACACCGATGGTGATCGCGATGTCGTAGCCGCTGGAGACACTGCCGGTCGCGGTGGCGAGTTCGGCATCCCAGCCGTCACCGAACACGTTGTCGGACGACAAGGTGGTGCGGGTCATGTTGGTGACGCTCTTCTCGTACCCTTCCGCACCGGCGAAGACCGTGTCGCAGGCCTCCTGCGGCAGCGCGATCTGCGACGTGAGCCGGGCGTTCTCTCCTGCGATCGCGACTTCCAGAGAGTCGTAGACCTCGAAGTGGATGTGGGGCCACCGGCCGGAATACGCAGCCGGGAAGATCGAGGTGAACGACACCGTGCCGTCGGCACCGGCAACCTGCACACCGCGCAGATAGTTCTGGTCGGTGATCGCTTTTCCGTACAGCGAATACTCGCCATCACGGTCACAGTGCCAGAGGTAGACCGCCATACCGGCGCCCGGATCGCAGTTCTTCGTCAGATCCTGCAGCGCCATCGTGATGGTGACCGGGACACCCTCGGCTGTACCCGTCGACGTGCCGAAGCTGCTGGTGATGTCTTTGCGGACGATTCCCGATTCGACCAGGACGTTGGGACCGTTCGACCCGTCGCCCGGGTACGGTCCGGCGGTTTCGCCGGGCGCTGCGGCGACGCACTCACCCACCGCGTCAGCGGTCGAGGTGGCCGTCCCCGCGCCGGCCGTCGCAGAGGATGACGCCGTCGTCGACGTAGACGACGGGGAACCGCACGCCGCGAGAGCGGCAGTGGCGCCTGCCGCGCCGAACAGGGCCAAGGCTCCGCGGCGCGACATCGTCTTCATATCGTGCGAGAGGCCGAGGTCGTGCTCGTGCACCTCGGGGTCGCGGCCGAACATCCGGCGTTTGCTCATCGATGACTCCTTCAGGGGCTGTTGTCGTGTGTATCCATGGATATCGGGGCAATCCCGACGCACCCTGCACACCCCCTGTGGGTTCGCTGGGAGCGGTCCCGCGCATCTCGGGCCGGTTCACGATCACGGTGGAATAGATCCCTCGCTCATCCGGTTGTAAGACCTGACGGTGTCCGGATCAAGCCCCGGGTACCACCCCATAAGCCGCCGAGAGCGGCCACTTGCCGAGAGGCGCATTGGCGGGCACCGTCCCTGGCATCGAGAAGGCCGCCGACCATCGGGTCGGCGGCCTTTTCGTGTGCCCACACCCCGTCAGTCGGCGGCCACCGCCCGCGGCGGGTCGACCCGAGGGCCGGGATCGTCGCCGACGTGTAGCCACCGTCCGAGCACACCTTCTTCGACGAACAAGGCATGGACGATCACGGTCGCCGCGATGACGATCGCAGAGAAGACGAACAGCCAGCTGATCACCGTGAAGATGACACCGAGGATGCCGAACTGGTTGGTGGCCGAGGCCAGCACCCGAGACAACCCGATATGCGTGGCGACGACCAGGACGGTGAGCCCCGCGGCCGTGATGCCGGCGTTGAGCAGCAGGCACCGCGTGTTGATGCGGCCCGAGGTGAGCAGCCAGGCGATCCCGAACCACAGGACAGCCCACAGCATGTACCCGAGCGCCAGCTCGACACCGAGGTCGACGGCCGCGCGGACCGACCAGACGTCGCGGAGCGAGGGCAGCACTGTCTGGATCGCCACGCCGATCGCAACGGCGACGATGACGACCAGCCAACGCCAGCTTTGTCTCAGGGACAGCCGCGGCACGCCCCACACCCGGGAGTACATCCGGTCCAGGGCGCGGGAGAACGAGGTGGCGCTCACGAGAGTCATCACCGCACCGAGCACCCCAAAGGTCACGGCGGCATCCTGCGCCCCCGGGGAACCGAGCGCCAGGTCGCCGGAGGTGAGGTCGTACCCCGCGAGCGCATCGTCGAGAACGCCCTTGCCCGGGATCGCGGACAGCAGGATCATCACCGGGAGAATCGAGGTGAAGGCCTGTCCCGCAAGGGTCATCGCCCGGTCGGCGATCTCACTGCGGGCGAGGTCCGACACGATCTGCAGGAGCAGCGAACCACCCGGGAGCGACCTGATCCGGGCGGCGCCGGATTCCACCACCGACGCGAGCGCTTGAGTCATGAGGGAACGCTACTGCGTTCACGATGACGCAGTGGTGTGGGTCGGGGCAGCTGTCAGTCTTGTCTGTCCTTCTTGTGCACGATCTCCGGCGCGACCTCGCGGGTCGCCATGCCGCCCGTGCCGCCCTCGTCGACGGGCCCCGGCCGTCCGCCCTTGGGCTCGTCGGTCGGCTCGCCGGAATCGGGGTGCTCTTTCTTGGAGGTCATCGGCCCAGGTTACGCCCGCAAACGCGTACGCCGATCGTCGAGTAGGGCGCTCATCGGCGCCGAGACCGCGGTGGTCGGGAACACCATGATCGGCGAACCGGATTCACCGATCGGTCGGCACACCCAATGCGAGTATCGCGGTGTCGTCGTCGAGACCTGACCCGAAGCCGGCGAGTAGTTGTTCCAGCGCCGCCACGATGTCGGCGGCGGATGCCGGGGCCTGCGCGTTCGCGAACTCGAGCAGCGCACCGTCGTCGTCGTACCGCGCAGTACCGACGCCGGTACGGGCTTCGGTGAGCCCGTCGGTGTAGAGCACCAGGGTGTCGCCGACATCGAGTCGAACTCGCGCGGAGACGAATGTGGCCTCGGAGAGTATTCCGACGAACTGGCCGCCCGCAGTGCTGATGTGCAGCGCCGTGCCATCGGCCCGCAACAGTAGGGCCGGTGGGTGGCCGCCACTGGCCAGCTCGACGTCCCATCCCCCGCTGCGGTCGGCCTCGCCCTCCCGTGCGGTCAGCACTCCGAAGATCACCGTGCAGAAATGAGGGTCGTCGCCGTGGTATTCGTGGCTCAAGACGGTGTCGAGGTTGTGTAGCACGGCAACCGGATCGGCGTCGTAGACCGCAGCGGAGCGCAAGGTGTAGCGGGTCAGCGACGTCACCGCCGCCGCTCCGGCGCCCTTGCCCGACACGTCCCCCAGGAAGAATCCCCACTGCGTGGACGACAGCGGGAACAGGTCGTAGAAGTCGCCGCCGACGTCGTCGGCCGAGGCCGGGTGATGGTACGCAGCGGCTTCCAACCCATCCGGCGGCGACAGGGACGGTGGCAGCATCGCTCGCTGCAGGGTCGCGGCGAGAACCTCCACCCGCGCACGCTCGCGCTCGGCCCGGCGCCGTTCCTCGAGGAGTTCATTCTCGTACGAACGCCTTTCACGGGCATCCTGCACGGTCACCCGGATCAGGACCACGTTGCCGGCCGCGTCGGTCTTCGCGTTGGCATCGACGAAGACCGGCAGCCGAGAATCGTCGGCGCGCACCAGATCGACCGCGATCCCGTCGAGCTGTCCGCTCATCTGCAATACCGGGCGGAAGTGGGTTTCGTAGTGGATCCGGCCGCCGGCGGTCAGGATCGTGGTGAACGATGCACCGATCAGCGAACTCGGTGGGCGGTCCAACCATCCGCACAGGGTCGTGTTGACCTTTACGATGCGGCCTTCCGGCGACATCGACAAGAAGCCGCACGGCGCGTTTTCGAAGAGGTCTTCGAGCTCGCCGGAACCACTCAGGCCGTCGATCACCTGGCGAATACCGCTATCGCGTCCGCGGTTGCGTCCGGCGCACTGAGCTGCGGACAGTGTCCGGCGGCATCGAGGGTCACCAGTCGACTCCCGGCGATGTGCTCGTGGACGTAGGCACCGACCTCGCGAGGAGCCAGCGAGTCGTGGGCACATTCGATCACCAGGGTGGGCACCCTCACGCGGCCGAGGTCGGCCCGGTTGTCGGACAAGAATGTGGTGCGCGCGAACACGCGGGCGCGGGAGGGATCGGTACGGCAGAAGCTATCGGTCAGTTCGTCGCCGAGTTCCGGGCGCTCCGGGGTTCCCATGATCACCGGGGCCAGCTGCCGCGACCAACCCAAATAGTTGCTCTCCAGGGATTCGAGCAGTTCGTCGATGTCGCGCCTGGTGAAACCGCCGCGGTACCCGTCATCGTCGAGATAACGCGGTGACGGCGTCAGCAGCACCAACTTCGAGAAGCGGGACGGATCCGACGCCACGGCCAGTACCCCGATCATGGCGGCCACCGAGTGACCGACGAACACGACGTCACGTAGATCCAGGTCTCGGACAAGATCGAGCACGTCCTGCGCATAACCGTCGAGTGAGGCATAGCGCTGCGCGTCCCAGGCCGCCGGATCGGACGAACCAGACCCGACGTGATCGAACATGACCACCCGAAAGTGCGGATCCAACTGCTTGGCAACCAGGCGCCACAGATGCTGGTCACATCCGAAGCCGTGCGCGAGCATTACGGTCGGGCCGTCTTCCACCCCGGAGATCGTCACGTTGTTTCGCACCCGCACATCCACGCGACCATCCTCTCACCCGGCCCGACGTGGTTGATAATGACCGGATGCGGTCGCGCCAGAAAATCCTCGACGCCACTCTCGGCCTGATCGGGAGCGGCGGATTCGAGGCGGTGAACATCGCGGCGGTCGCGTCGGCCGCGGGGGTCTCACGACAGACCGTCTACTCGATCTTCGGATCGCGCGAGGATCTGGTGTCGCAGGCGATCGCCGGAGTCGCGCTGGAGATCCTGTCTGCCATCCGATCTCGCATGGAAGCGATCGAGTCACCGGTCGAGTACATCGTCGAACTGATCGTCAGCGGTCGCGCACTCGTCCGCGACGATCAACTTCTCGCCACCCTCTGGACGGCCGGTGAAGGCAATCCCGTTTTCGACACCGGGATGATGACCCGAGCCAGACCCATTGCTCACGAACTCCTCTCACCCCTGGCCGAACGCAATGCCGCCGTGAAGGCGAATCTCGACGACATCGTCGAGATCTCGCTGCGCCTGGGACTGTCCGTCGTGTTGTTCGACGACGAGGCGATCCATTCCGATGACGATCTACGAAAGTTCCTGACGCGCTGGCTCGGGCCTGCGCTGCCCTCATACCCGTGACTGTTTTCCCGTGACACCGGGCACACTGCAGGTCTGCAGTAATTCTTGACACTCTGTGCTCAGAGTGTCTAGGTTTGAGCACGCTGTGGGGGTCGGGACCGCAAGGGTCTCCGGACGCAGCGAAGTGCGACAGCCAATGGGGGTCATGTCATTTCTGCCATCAAACGCCGTACCTTTCTGACCGGTGCGGCCGCCGCGGGTGTTGCGCTGGCCGGCTCCAGGGTGCTTGCGCAGGCCGCGCCGAATCCCGCCGCGGTCCCGCTGACCCGCGAAGACCACCGTGCGGTGGTCATCGGGTCCGGCTTCGGCGGCGGTGTCGCCGCCCTGCGCCTGGCCGAGGCCGGTGTTCCGGTGACGGTGCTCGAGCGCGGAAAACGCTGGCCCACAGGTCCGAACGCCAACACCTTCCCCGACGCCACCGCCCCGGACAAGCGGATTCTTTGGCACAAGTCCGATCCGCAGCTCTTCGGCAGGCCCGCGGTGTTCGACCCCTACGTCGGGCTCCTAGAAGCTGTTGTCGGCGACAACATGACGACGTTGTGCGCGGCAGGCGTCGGCGGCGGGTCGCTGGTCTATCAGGGGATGACGTTGCAGCCCGCGGAATCCGTGTTCAACACACACTTCCCGCAGGAGCTCGACTGGGCGCTGATGAACCGGGTCCACTACCCGCGTGTGGCCCGGATGCTGCAACTGCAGGTCGCTCCGGACGAGTTGATCGCGAGCGAGAACTATCGGGCGCCGAGAGTGTTTGCCGACAACGTCAGGCGAGCCGGGCTCCCGGTGTCGAAGATCCCGATGCCGATCGACTGGAACTTCGCCCTCGACGAGGTCGCGGGCAAGATGAAGCCGTCGTATTCGAACGGATCCGGTGCACTCGGGGTCAACAACGGCGGCAAGCACTCGGTAGACGTCACCTACATCGCCGCAGCGGAGGCAACCGGTCTCGCGACGGTACAGACGCTGCATCAGGTCACCGATGTCGAGCGGGCCAAGGACGGCCGGTGGATCGTCCACGTCGAGCGGACCGACACCTCCGGAAAGGTGCTCGAGAACAAGATCCTGACCACCAAGGCGCTGATCATGGCCGCGGGCAGCATGAACACCACCAAGCTGCTGATGTGCGCTGCCGCCAAAGGTCAGATCCCCGACATGCCGGACGATCTGGGCGGCAACTGGGGCTCGAACGCGGACCGGATCTACGTCTGGACCAACCTGGAGACCGAATTCGGTGCACCACAGGGTGGCCCGGTCGTCTACGGCAGCAAGAACTGGGACAACCCGGAATCCGCGTTCACCGTCATCCAGGCCTCCGTGCCACCACTGTCGTTCGACGCGCGGAGCACGATGATGGTCGGCTACGGGGTCAGCCGAGGGCGTGGCCGGTTCTACTACGACTCCGCCGCCGACGACGCGCGCCTGCGCTGGCCGACGGACGCCGATTCTGCCATCCAGAACGGTCACATCGGACCCGCCGTGCGCAAGATCGCCGGACCGGCAGGCATTCTCACCGATACCAACCTGGCATTCCCGTCCACCTGGCATCCCCTCGGTGGCGCGAGCATGGGATCGGTCTGCGACCTCGAGGGCCGGGTACACGGCCAACCCGGGTTGTACGTTCTCGACGGCGCGCTGATGCCGGGCAACTCCGCGGCCTGCAACCCATCGATGACCATCGCTGCGGTGGCCGAGCGCGCGCTCGACCAGATCGTCGTCCGCGACGTGGGTGCCGCGATATGACGGCCACGCGTGATCGAGCAACATTTGCACACACTGACCGGGGACAGGAAAGCACCATGACCAACGACGATTCGACCTCCAACCGGTCGCCACGTCGCCGGCGCGGCCGAGCAGGGGTACTCGCCGTGTTGCTCTCGATCGCGACCGCTGTCGGTATGAACACCGCAGTCCCGCAGGCGACCGCAGCGCCGGTGACCGCGTTCTACCAACCGCCCACGGACGTCTCGAGTACGCCCGGTTCGGTGGTTCGTACCGAACCGATGCCGCTGCTCGTGTCCGTACCCGGCCTCAACGGCCCGTGGCCGGGCTCGGCGAAGCGAGTGATGTACACGTCGCAGCTGGAGACCGGGGATCCCACCGTGGTGACCGGAACCTTCATCGACTCGACCCAACCGTGGCAGGGCGCAGGCGAGCGGCCCACCATCGTGATCGCCCCCGGCACCATGGGCCAAGGCGACCACTGCGCGCCCTCCCTGGCATTCTCCACCGGTCTACTCCTGGAACCCGATCAGCTGTCCCTGTCCGCGAATCAGGAAGCGCCCGCTGCGGCACGGTGGAACGCGTTGGGAGCAAGGGTCTTCGTCACCGACTACATCGGGCTGGGCACTCCGGGCGTCCACACGTACGTCAATCGCATCGAAGAGGCACACGCGGTCCTCGACGCAGCACGGGCCGCGAACGCGATCAGCGGCACCGGACCGCAGACGCCGATCGCGTTCTGGGGCTACTCGCAGGGTGGCGGTGCCACCGCCGCCGCAGCCGAACTCCAGCCGACCTACGCGCCCGAGTTGAACCTCAAGGGAACCTGGTCGGGTGCACCACCCGCTGATCTACTCGCCGTGCTGACCAAGATCGACGACGGAAACCTCATCGGGGGCGCGATCGGCTTCGCCATCAACGGATTCGTCGCGCGGCATCCGAATCTGAAAGAGCCCCTACGCGAACGGACCTCACCCGCGGGTCAGGTGCTGCTCGATCAACTCAGCACGGAGTGCATAGGCGATGTGATCCTCAAGCACCCCTTCCTGCGGACGAGCTCGCTGACCAGAGACGGCCGATCATTGCTGGCGAATCTCGAGACCATCCCCGAGGCCGCACCCATTTTCGAGCAGCAGCGAATCGGAACGCTGACGCCGAGCACACCCGTCTTGCTCACCGCAGGTATCAACGACGACACCATTCCTCACAATCAGGTGAAAGCACTCGCCACGAGTTGGTGCGACGGCGGCGCCGACGTCACGTTCCGCACCAACGAACTACCCCCGATCGGGCCGGGATTGGTCATTCCCAACCATTTCGGGCCCGAGGTCATCGACGGCATCGTCACCAACGGGGTGATCGACTACCTGCTGGACCGTTTCGCCGACAAACCGGTCAACGGCTGCACGTTCAACTGAGCCGGCGCCCTGAAAACCGCTCCATAGGAGAGCTCCGAGGGAAATGTTCCCTCGGAGCTTTCGTATGGGCCGGTTTTCAGTGGCGATCGGACAGCAACGCGTGCACGGAGCCGGCAATCCCCAGAGCCGTATAGGTGCCCGTGATGGCCACCAGGAGTACGGCCGCGCGGCGGCGTGGTGCGTCGTCGATACTCCGCAACGCATTCAGCCCGCCGACCGTGTCGAGAGAATCGACGAGAAGCCCGAGCCGTTGCCATCGCGCTCGCGCCGGAGTATCTCCCTGGAGGTAACCGACTCCGATGGCCACTGCGCGGGCACCGAACACCCTCGTCAAATAGGTCACCTCTGGCGTCTGGAGTTCCGGGACCCCGGCAGCGCGTAGGTTTGCGCCCGGCGACACGAGCGCCGCAACGCCCCATGCGAGACGTCCGGCGGCCGCGACAGCGAATGCGCGGCGCAGCAGCGCCGGCTGTCTCGGATCTGGTCTGAGGTCCTGCACCCTGTCGTCCATGAAACAAGGCTGCACCGCCCGACCCGGGCCCAGCGATTACCTGGCGGGTAAGGCTTTTCTCAGATGGACGACTCCAGCGTCACCTTCACCGACACCTGGCCTTTGTCGTTGCGGCGGCTCACCCCGTGCCCCGGGCGGTCGACGCCGTCGAGCTTGATCGAGATCGGTGCGCCCTCGCCGGAGAAGTTGCGCCACCAGGTCTTCTTGTCGGGCATCGCGACGGCGATGACCACCTCGTCGCCGGAACGTTTGTATGCGACCGGGATGGAGAAGGTCTTACCCGACTTGCGACCGGTGTAGGTGATGGTGGTGATCGCCTTGCCGATGATCTTGTCGAGCACGGGGATACGCGCGACGACCCCGAATCCCGTGTTCACCACTGCTGCGATCTTCTGAAATGTGCCCATGATCCCCGTCTTCACGAATGGTCGTCGCGGCGCGTCGCCGCGAAGCTCCGGTCGTCAGCGTATCCCCCAGCGCCGCGACGAGTCCGCCGCCGAAGCGCAGGTGATGCACAGTCGCGCTGCGGGAAGTGCCTCCAGCCGGGCCTCCGCGATCGCGGATCCACACCGTTCACAGATGCCGTACGTCCCGCCTTCGACCCGGAGCAGCGCAGCGTCGATGTCGAGAACCAGTGCCTTCGATCTCTCGATCTGCGCGACGAGCTGGCCACGCTCGAACGCCAGGGTCGATCCTTCCGGATCGTGTTCGTCGTCTGAGCTCTCGCCTGCACCGGCCTCGACCACCGACCGTAGGCGAACCGACATCGTCTCGATCAGCTCCGCGGCCTCGGTCCGCTCTGTCGCGAGAGCTTCGCGGGCGGCGTCGGGGTCCATGGCGCGATGATACGGACACCCGCGGACATCGCAGGAGCGCACGAACAACACGGACGCGCGCACCGACGATACTGCGCGAGTACCGGCCCGGCCTTTGTACGATGTGTCGACATCAACCGGGGCGGCAGTACGCGTCCTCGCCACAGCAGCACTCGGACGAGAAGGACCACCAGATCGTGAGAGAACCCGGGTTTTTCACGTCGCTGACCCGCCGCGACGGTGGCCGCAGATTGCCACCCGCTCGTGCCGCCCGCCGGATATCGGCGTTCGCCTACGGCAACATCCTCGTGCTGTCAGTCGTGGTGGTGTCCGAGACACGTGCGGTGGAGGAACGTGAGGCGGCCTGGCTCGTACTCGGAACCACGTTGTCGACCTTCTTCGCCCATCTCTTCGCCGAGTGGTTGTCCCACGGGGTCACCGCACGACGGCCGGGCGAGACCGAAGGCCCGGAGCCGTCGAAGATGGACTTCGCTGCGGCACTGCGCGATGCGTTCCCAATCATCACCTCCGGCACGGTGCCGTTCATAATCTTGCTGATCGGGTCGTTCGAGGTGATCGCATTGTTCGATCCACCCGGCGCCCAGCTGTGCGCAGCGGCCATCATCATCGTCCGAATCGGATTCCTCGGACTCGTGGTGGAGCGATTGCAGTCGAGCAAAGTATCGTGGCGCACAATCGCATCCGGGGTCGGGGTGGCGGCCGTGGCCACGATCATCACCATCGTCAAGGTGATCCTCACCCACTGACGGGGTCAGACGTCCGCGGCGACCCGGAACCCGACGTTCCCCGAGGAGCTGTCGGGCGCACTGCCGATTCGCGCCGACACCCGGTACCGCCGACAGTACGACGCGTGGCACAGATACGACCCCCCGCGCTGGATACGCTCCGCTCCGGCGGCCGGCCCCGTCGGATTCTGCGCGGGCGAGTGCGCGTAGTACGAGGGGTCACGCCAGTCGGCGCACCACTCCCACACGTTGCCCGTCATGCTGTGCAGCCCGTACCCGTTCGGCTCATACGCGTCGACCGGAGCGGTGCCGAGGAAGCCGTCCGCCGCGGTGTTATCGCCGGGGAACACGCCTTGGAAGACGTTCATCCGGTGCGCACCCGCGGGTTCGAGCTCGTCACCCCACGGAAACGGCATGCCGGTCAACCCGCCCCGCGCGCCCGCTTCCCACTCGGCCTCGGTCGCCAACCGGGTGCCCGACCAGGCACAAAACGCGCGGGCATCGTTCCACGAGACATGGACCACCGGATGGTCCGGCCGGTCGTCGATGTCGGACTGTGGACCTTCTGGATGGTTCCAATCCGCACCGAACACCTGCCGCCACCACGGGGTGCCCTCGACCCCGCGGGTGGGCGGGAAGTCAGCGGGTAAAAAGCCGTCGAAGACGAACGACCACTCGTACTTCTCGGCGTCGGTACGCCATCCGGTCGCGGCGATGAACTCGGCGAAGCGCGCATTGGTCACCGCGTATCGGTCGAGCCGGAACGCCGACAGCGACACCTCGTGCACGGGCCCCTCCCCGTCCGCGGGGTACGCCCAGTGCGAGTCGTCGCCCATCCGGAACGTCTGCGCCGGCACCGTGATCAGTGAATCGGACACCATCGGGTTCGCGCGCGGGGTCAGAGCAGCGGCGGAATCACCTTCGGCCGGGCGCCGGCTCGGCGAACAGCAACCATCTGTCATGGGGCCACTGTATTGGCAGCGGCCGGATCTGCCTGTTGCCGGAGGTCACCGGTGGTGGCGGTGAGCGTGATGTGTTGGCCGTCAAACGATTCGACGCCCGCTTCGGCAGCGCCCACACGCGCCTAGACTGGAAGCAATGGCTTCCGACCTGCGCCCCGCTCAGCGGCCGGTCACCGAATGGGACGATGACCGCCGTATAAAACGGCTGCGCGAGACCCGACTGGGCAAAGGCAGAGCATCCGGCCGCTTGTTCGTTCAGCTCGGTGTCGCACTGCTGGCCGTGGTCATCGTGTGCACCCAGTATTGGGTGTACGACGTCGCACCCGAGCGCGCCAGACTGGCGTCGACGCAGCCACAGGTACACCACATCTACGACGCGCAGGACCCGCTCGACCAGGACACCGCGGTCGTCGATCTCGTCGGCCTCGGCAATCTCGACGCAAGCGCCACCGCCATCAAGTTGCCCTCGTTCACCAGGATCGGTCAGGTCTGGGCGGTGCAGTACGACAACTCCGGTCTCGACACCGCGGTGATCAGCCGGATCATCGCCCAGCATGCACTGCGCGAAGGAGTCGATCGGCTCGTGCTGGCCGGCCACAGTATGGGCGGGATCATCGCACTCGAGGTCGCCGAGCACATCGCCGAAGACACCGATCTCGAGTTGAAGGCCGTCATACTCGACTGCACTCCGATCAATCTGCACGCCGTCCGCGCGCAGAGCCGAGACGCCGGGGAGGACATGCTGCGCTGGATGGGTTGGCTACCCGGAGCCCGGGAGAGTCGATCGCTGCGCCTGCTGGTCGAGACCGTGGCACGTAGGGATCGCTACCTGTTCCCGTCGTCCGGCCGCAACCGATTCGTCGACGTGGGCGAGCTCACCCGCGTCGTCGACGAGGTGCTGCACGGGAAGATCCTGTCGAAGAACACCGCCAGCAACGGTCTGATCGAATCGCAGTTCCGGGCGATCGTCGCCTCCGGCGCTCAGGACGATCTCGAGACGCTGACCTCCGACGACGACAACAACCCGGCGTTCGTCTTCCTCCGGCCGATCTTCGGTGACGCTGATCCGGTGGTCGACGTCGACTACAGCCAGCGGGCGCTCTTCGACCGCACCGGCGGCCCCGACGGCCGGCTGCTGGTGGTTCGCATGCCCGGGACCGGGCACGCGAATCCAGGGCAGCAACCGGAGCAGTACAACCGGGCGATCGAGGACGCGATCGATCCGTTCCTGGCAGAGCTCGAACTGCGCGACGGTGATTCGGCCGTCGCCGACGCCGCCGCCGGACGTGAGCGCGGAACTCCCTAGTCTCGCGCGGCCTTGATCAGATCGGCGCACCGCTCGCCGACCATCATCACCGTGATGTTCGGGTTGACGGTGGTGTGCTCGGGAAACACGGAGGCGTCGGCGACGCGGAGACCGTCGACGCCTTTGACCCGGAGTTCGGGATCGAGCGGCGACTCGTCGTCGTCGACCGCGCCCATCCGAACACTCCCTGCGACGTGATAGACGGTGTTGTGGGTCAGCCGGATGTACTCGGCGAGGTCCTCGTCGGACTGCACGTCTATGCCGGGGAAGAGCTCGTCGCCGGCCCAGTCCGCCATCGCAGGTTGCGCCACGATCTCGCGTGCTCGCCGGATCCCGGCGATCATGATGCGCATGTCGTAGCCGCTCGGGTCCGTGAAGTACTTCGGATCGACGAGAGGCTTGTCCCGAAAGTCCCTGGTACGCAATCGGATGGTCCCGCGAGACCGTGCGTGCGTGACGTTCGGGGTGAGTACGAACACGTTTTCCGAGGTGGGATAACCCTGCCGCACCGTATGCATGTCGAAGGGCACCGACCCGTAGTGCATCATCAGGTCGGGACGATCACGACCCGGATCGATGGTGTCGAAGATCCCGATCTCCCACCACTGGGTGGAGGTCTCGGTCATCGGCCGCTTCGCCTCCCACGAGATGACACCCTCGGGGTGATCCTGCAGGTTGGATCCGACGCCGGGCGAGTCGACGAGTACGTCGATCCCGATCTCCCGCAGGTGATCTGCCGGCCCTATTCCGGAGAGCATCAACAATTTCGGGGAGTCCACCGCGCCTGCTGAGAGCACCACTTCGGCGTTCGCGCGGACGACGTGCGTGCGTCCGAACTGTCCGTCCACCACCTCGACGCCGACACACCGTCGCTCGTCGAAGATCAGCTTCTTGGCACGCAGTCCGGTGAGCAGGGTGAAGTTCGGGCGGTCGGAGATCGGATGGATGTAGGAGACGGACGACGACGAGCGGGTCCCGTCGCCTCGCCTGTTGATCTGAAAGAAGTTGGCGCCCTGCACCACTGTGGAACCGGTGTTGAACTTGGTGGTGGGTAGCCCCGCCTGTGCGCAGGCCTCGAGCAGGGCCACGCCGCACGGGTCGGCCGGCGGGACGTTCATCAGGTGCACCGGACCACTGTCCCCGTGGTGCGGGTGGTCAGGACCGGCGTCCTCATTGGTTTCCAAACGCTTGACCAGCGGCCAGACTGTCGCCTTGTTCCAGCCCGTCGCGCCGTGGACCGATTCCCAGTCGTCGATGTCCTCGGCGGGCGGCCAGAACGCGATACACGAATTGTGCGACGAACATCCGCCCATCACCTTGGCCCGCGCATGCCGCAGAAACGAGTTGCCGTTCTCCTGCGGTTCGACGACATAGTCCCAGTCGTAACCGGATTCGAGCAATTCCATCCAGCGGTCGAGCTGCAGGACCTCGGGGACGTCGCGGTCGTCCGGCCCGGCCTCGATCAGCGCCACGCTGACCGACGGGTCTTCCGACAACCTGGCGGCGACAGCGCATCCGGCAGACCCGCCGCCGATGACCACGTAGTCGAATGTCTGCTCGGTGCTCATCAGATGCTCTCCTGAGAGTTGTTCTCGAACCAGCCGGTGACCGCGGGCGCGATGTTCTGGTAGACGTGCTTGGCCTCGCGGTACTCGTCGAGACCGGTCGGTCCGAGTTCGCGACCGACACCGGAATGACCGAAGCCGCCCCACTCGGCCTGAGGCAGGTAGGGGTGATAGTCGTTGATCCAGATGGTGCCGTGCCGCAGCCGATTCGCGACGCGTTGCGCTTTGCCGGCGTCCTGGCTCCACACCGCCCCGGCGAGGCCGTAGTCGGTGTCGTTCGCGATCGCGATAGCGTCTTCTTCGTCGGTGAACGTCTCGATGGTGACCACCGGACCGAACGCCTCGTCGACGACCACCGACATCCCGCTGCGGACCTGATCGAGGATCGTCGGCGTGTAGTAATAGCCCGCATCGAGGTCGGAGTCCCCGGATGTACCGGTTCCGAACGTGCCGCCACACCGCAGGCGGGCACCTTCGGCGACGCCCTTCTGGATGTAGGCGTCCACCTTGTCGCGGTGTGCAGCCGAGATCAGCGGACCCGTCTCGGCGTTGTCGTCGAACGGCCCGCCGAGCCGAATCTGCTCGGCCCGGGCGACGAGTGCGTCGGTGAACTTCTCGGCGATGCTGTCCTGCACCACGATTCGGGCGCCTGCCGAACACACCTGCCCGGAATGTACGAAGGCTCCGTTGAGGGCGTTGTCCACCGCGGCGTCGAAGTCGGCGTCGGCGAAGATGACGTTCGGGTTCTTGCCTCCGAGTTCGAGAGCCACCTTCTTCACGGTGGCCGCTGCCGCCGCGGCGATGACCTTTCCGGTGACCAGTCCCCCGGTGAACGAGACCATGTCGATGTCGCGGTGTTCCGAGAGCGGTGCGCCTGCACCGGGGCCCGCGCCGGTGACGAGGTTCGCCACCCCGGCAGGCAGACCGAGGTCGTCGAACACCTGCATCATCAGGATCGCGGTGTGGGGGGTCAATTCCGCGGGTTTGAGAACGAACGAGCACCCGGCGGCCAGTGCAGGCGCCATCTTCCAGGCGGCTTGCAGCAGTGGATAGTTCCAGGGCGTGATCATGCCGCAGACGCCGACCGGTTCGTACTGGACGCGGCTGATGACGGTGTCGCAGCCCGCATCCACCAGGCGTCCGGCGTCCTGGGCGGCGGCACGGCCGAAGTACTCGAAGCACGCGGTGATGTCGTCGATGTCAATTTCCGACTCCACCAGACGCTTGCCGGTATCCAGCGATTCCGCGCGGGCGAACTCGGCCTTGCGTTCGCGCAGCGCACCGGCCACCCGCAGGAGGAAGGCCCCGCGGTCGGGTGCAGGCACCGATGACCAGCGGCCGTCGTCGAAGGCCCTGCGCGCCGCGGCGATGGCACGTTCGGTGTCGCTGCGGGAGGCCTCACTGACGGTTCCTACATGAGTTCGATCTGCCGGGCACTGGATGTCTCGGGTGCCACCGTCGGCCGCAGCCTCCCACGTTCCGTCGATGAACAGGGTCTGAGCAGTCATGCGTCCTCTTTCCGTGCCGTCACGTCATCGTCCTCGGCGGGGATGGATTCGAAGTCCGGTGACCAGTCGAGCACAGGCCCGGCGTCGACCGCGGTCGAATCGGCACCTACGGAACAATCCGGAATTCTTGGTCGATCACCGCCCAGCTGATGATCCCATGATGCGGACGCCACACCCGATGAACCCGTCACGGACCGGCAGCGCTCATTCACGCAAATCGGACAGCGGACGCGTTCTGCAGGTCGGGCTGCGGCGGAGTCACCCGTCACATCTGCGTTTGAACACGTTCTACCGGTGGAACCACTGAGTCAGACATCAGAACTGCGCGCTCAACGCGAGCTGACGAGATTGCTGTCGAGAGGGGACTGAACATGACGGAGCACAACAAGGCTGACCAGGCACGCAAGGGTTTGATCGACTCGGTCAAGGGCAAGGCGAAAGAAGTCGCCGGTGCCGTGATCGGAAACGATTCCCTGACCGCCGAGGGACAGCTCGAGCAGACACAGGCCGCCGAGCGCAAGCGGGCGAACAGCGTCGAGGCCGTTGCCGACGCCGAGGCCGCACAGGCGCGTGCCGAGGAGAACGAGGCCAAGCTCGAGAGCGCCAAGGAACGTACCGAGGTCAGCGTCGAAGCCGGGGGCGCGAAGAACGAGGTGGATGCGCGCGCGGCCGCACAGAAGCACGCTGCGGAACAGGCCGGCGCCCAGGAAGCCGCCCGCAAGAAGACCCAGGCGGAGATCGATGCCGAGCGCGAAGTCGCTCAGGCGCAGGCAGCAGAACGCGAAGATGTCACCGACGCTGCGCGCGAGGTCGCCGAAGCGGCGGACGAGCACCGAGAGACGACGGCGGAAGCAACCAGCGCCCAGACCGAGGCCGACCGGATCAGGCGTCAGACCGAACGCCTCTCCAACGACGCCGACCTTCCCTGACCAACCACAACCACCAGGAGCCACTGATGAGTGTCACCGCTATTCCGTTCGCAGTTCTGCGTTTCAACTACCGGATTGCCCGCTTCCCGCTGCAATTGATCGAAGATCAAGTCGTGGCCAAGTGGGATGCCGAGGCTCCCGCCCGGTTGTTCTACGAGCGCTCGCTGGGAGCGTTGGATGCCACTGTCGGTGGCGTCCTCGGCGACGCCACACTGGCCAAGCGCGGGGCCGCGCTCACCGAACGCAGTGAAGCCCTGGCCAAGGCCGCAGAACTCGATGCTCAGGCGGCAGCCAAGCGTGAGGCCGCCGACGCCGAACTGAAGGCGAAGCGCGAGAAGGCCGTCGCGGAGCAGAAAGAAGCACGCGAGGCGAAAGAGCAAGAAGTCGCCGATGCGCGCCAGACCGCGGAGCAGCGCAAACAGGAGGCCGAGAAGACTGCGGCCGAGCGCACCGCTGCCGCCAAGAAGCAAGCTGACGAAGTCGCGGCCCAGCGCAAGAAGTCGGTCGACGCCGCCAAGCGCGACGAGCAGGCGAAGATCCGTGCCGCCGAGCATCAGGCGACCGCTGCGGCTGCGGCCAAGAAGAAGGACGCCGCCGCCAAGCGCGATGACGCGGCCGCTACCCGCGCGCAGGCCGATCGGGTGGAGAAGCTCGCCGACGCGGAGAAGGAAAAGCGTCAGGCCGAGCGCGCCGACAAGGCCTGACCCGTAGGTATCTGACGAAGCCGAGAGAGCCGGCGCCGACTACTGCGAGACGTCGGCGCCGGTTTTCTTTGTGGACTTGACCATTGTGGCGGCCAGGATCAGTACCACCGACAGCACTCCGGCAACCATGAACGCGAGGTGGGTGCCGTCGGAGTACGCGGTGACTTCGTCGGCGCCATCGCTCACCGACGACGTGGTTCCGCGGGTCATCAAGGTGATGAACAGTGCGGTGCCTGCGGCGCCCGCAACCTGCTGAACCGTGCTCACGGTCGCGCTGCCGTGTGAGTAGAGTTCCGGCGGAAGCGAACCCAGGGCCGAGGTCATCAGCGGCGTGAGGGCGAAAGCGATACCCGCACTGAGGATGACGTGTGCACCGATCACGTGGGCCAGCGACGAGGTGGTGTTCAACGTGGCCAGCAGCCAGGTGCCCACGCTCATGGCGATCGTGCCCGGCAGCACCAGTGGACGGGCGCCCCAGCGGTCGAACAGCGCCCCGACACCGGGTGCCAGCAGTCCCATGACGAGACCACCCGGCAGCAGTACCAGGCCGGTGGTCAGCACGCTCTTGTCGAGCACGTTCTGTAGGTAGAGGGGCAGCAGGATCAGGGCGCCGAACAGGGTCAGCATCAAGCCGCCCATCAGACCGACCGCCAGGCGGAACGAGGCGACCTTGAAGGTGCGCAGATCGAGTAGTGCGAGTCCGCGACTGACGAGCCGCTGTTGCCGGATCACGAAGAGGACGAGAGCCACGGCACCGATCACCAGTGGGACCCACGGCGGGACGGGGGCGTGCCCGGCCGCCGATTCGCCGATACTGCTCAATCCGTAGACCAACCCGCCGAAACCGAGCGCCGACAGCGGGACCGAGATGAAGTCGAGATGGGCCTTGCGGGGCTCGGTGACGTTACGGACGAAGAGTCCACCCAGCACGAGCACCGCTGCGGCGATCGGGAGGACGATCCAGAACATCGCACGCCAGTCGAACGACTCGAGGATCAGACCGGACACGGTGGGTCCGATCGCGGGCGCCACCGAGATCACGATGGACACCAGGCCCATGGTCCGGCCACGCGAGTGCTCGGGGACCACGTTCAAGATGGTGGTCATCAGCAGCGGGATCATCAATGCGGTGCCGCCGGCCTGGATCACGCGGGCGACCATCAGCACCTCGAATCCTGGTGCGAGCGCCGCGACCAGGGTGCCGACGGTGAACGCACTCATCGCGGCGACGTACACGGTGCGCATGTGGAAGCGCTGCAGAATGAAGCCCGTGGTCGGAATGATGATGGCCATCGTCAGCAGGAAGCCGCTGGTCAGCCACTGCGCCGTCGACGCGGTGATCTCGAGGTCCACCATCAGGGTGGGTAGGGCGACACTCAGGATCGTCTCGTTGAGGATCACGACGAAGGTCGCGATCAGCAGCAACCCGATCAGCAGTACGGGGTTCGCGGCCTTCTGAGTATCGGCGCTGCCCGCCTTGGTCTCGACCATTGCATCCTCGGTCACGATCACATCCCCCTCATTGCCGTGCAGAACTTCAGCAGCATATACCAAGTGGCAGTGACTGCCACATTGTCACCAACTGACGAAAACCTTGTCCGGGGCGGATACTCTCTTGACATGCCAGCCACGTCAGCGCCAGAGGCCCCCGCCGGTCTGCGGGCCCGGCGACGCACCAGGACGCTGCACGAGATCCAGCAGGCAGCACTCACCCTGTTCGAGCGACAGGGTTTCGAGGTGACGACGGTCGACGAGATCGCCAGAGATGCTGGAGTGTCCGCACGGACGTTCTTCAGATACTTCACCACAAAAGAAGAGTCGGTGCTCTTCGACATGTACGGATTCGATGAAGCGTTGCGGGCCTGCGTGGTCGCCGCAGATCCCACCGAGTTCTCGCTCGCCGACGTGGAGGCCGCGTTCACCGCGGTCATCGAGGGATTCCGTGACGAGCAGAGTGAAGTCGCCCGTACCATCGCACGCATCCAGAAGCTGGTCTGTTCGAATCCCGGCCTGAGTGCCGCGGTGGTCGGCCGGTGTTCGGACAATTCTCAGCGCCTCTCCGGGCTTCTCGAGACCGAGTACGGACCAGAGGTCCGTTCACACGTTCGGCTGATCCTCGAGATCGCGCAACTCGCCCTGCGGTCGGCGTTCGACGAGTGGGTCAGCCGCGCGACCACGGAATCGTCGGGGGCTGATCTGCTCTCGATCTATCAAGACGTCTGCGTACGCGTCCGAAATCTCTGAAGAGACGAGCGGACCCCCTCGACGCACGCCGACAACACCTTTCGGTCCTTCCTTTCGCGCGATCGGCACTTGCTATCGCCGCGACACTCCGCCTGATCGGTCGATGAGACTGACTCTGCACCCACACCCGACACGCATTCGTGGTGGGCAGCTGGTCAATCCATTGCCGACTGGACGGAACAACCTTCATGAGCGCACTGACGCTCCACGGAGTGACAAAAGTATTCGACGGTTCCACCGTGCTGGATTCCGTTGAGCTCGCAATACCCGACGGGGAATTCATGGTGCTGCTCGGGCCGAGCGGATGCGGCAAGTCGACCCTGCTCCGCATCATCGCCGGACTCGAGACACCCTCGGCGGGAACCGTTGTCATCGATGGCATCGACGTCACGGACCTGCCGCCGCGGGAGCGGGATCTGGCGATGGTGTTCCAGAGTTACGCGTTGTACCCGCACCTGTCGGTCGCGAAGAACATTGCCTTCCCACTGAAGACCGCGCGGGTTCCGAAGCGAACGATCAATGACGCGGTCCAGTCTGTTGCCGGCGCGCTGGGGTTGCGAGAGCTGCTCGATCGCCGACCTGGGCAGCTCTCCGGTGGCCAACGACAACGAGTTGCCTTGGGCAGGGCCATGGTCCGCGACCCGGGGGCCTTCCTGATGGACGAGCCGCTGTCCAATCTCGACGCACGGCTGCGCGCGGTGACCCGCACCGAGTTGATCGCACTACACCAGCGGGTGGCCAAGACGTTCCTGTACGTGACGCACGATCAGGTCGAGGCGATGACGATGGCCGATCGCATCGCCCTCCTCAACGAAGGGCGCATCGAACAGGTCGGCACTCCGGAGCAGCTCTACGACCACCCCGAATCGGCGTTCGTCGCCGCGTTCCTGGGCGCACCTCCGATGAATCTGTTCGATTCCGACGTGGTCGACGCCGGTGGACACCTCGTTGCCGAGTTCGGCGGGGCGTCGATACCGATCGGCATCCGATGCGACACCGACGCCATCACCACCCGCCGCATGAGGATCGGGCTGCGACCCGAACGGCTCGCCGTGTATTCCGGAACCGCTCCCGGACCACCCCGAGCGTCACCTACGACCGGATTTCGCATACCCGCCGCGGTCGCGCTCACCGAGAACCTCGGCGGAGACGTGCTGGTGCACTGCGATGTCGGTGCCGTCCGCTTGTGCGCCCGCGTACCTCGAACAGGAAATGCGCGTTCCCTGGGCACCGGCGCCGCCATCACGCTGGCCGCCGACATCTCCGATCTGCACATGTTCGACCCCGACAGCGGCCGGCGCGTGCGCTGGCAGCCCCGGCCGTCCGCCGCCACCACACCTCGACTTCTCGACGTAGGAGCACCACAGTGATCACTTCCAGAACCACCCTCGCCATCGCGGTGACGGCATCTGCCCTGATGCTCACGGGCTGCTTGTCGAGCGGCTCCACGAAGACGCAGACGTCCGCAATACCCGAACTCGACGCCGACCAGAAGGTGTCGATCGTCTTCGAGAGCTACAACTACGGGATGGCAGGCGCCTGGACCGACACCTTCGACGAGCTGCTGGCGGAGTTCTCCAGGAAACATCCGAATATCGCTGTCACGCCCCAGAAGCCCGCAGGTAACAGCCCCAATCCGGCCACCGATACGGTGTCGAGCATCCGGAATCAGATGACGGCCGGGAATGCCCCGGACGTCGCCCAGCTCGGCTTCTCCGACCTCGACTTCACCGTCAACCAACTCCGTGCGCAGTCGCTGGACCAGCTCGTCGGTAGCGAGGAGGTGGAGAAGAACTTCGACGGAACCACCCACCCGTTCGCACCCAGGGCACGAACTCTCGGCGACTGGAACGGTGAGACATTCGGTGTTCCCTTCGTCTTCTCGACGCCGGTGCTCTATTACAACGCGTCGCTGTTCGAGCAAGCCGGGCTCGATCCGAACAGCCCGCCGGGGACCTGGGAGGAGGCGACCGCCGCGGCCGCGACCATCGCAGAGCGGACCGGCAAAGGCGGCGCCTACATCGATTGCCTCACCAAGGCGGCGAAGGACTGGTGCTTCCAGAGTCTCGTCCGGTCGAACGGCGGCCGGGTGCTCTCAGAAGACCGCCATACGTTGACCTTTGCCGACCCGCCCGCCGTGGAAGTCGTCACCATGGCCAAGAATCTGGTCGACTCCGGGGCCACACCCGCTCTCACCCAGAAGCAGGGTTATGAGGCGTTCGCCCGCGGGGACATGGGCATGATCCTCGAAACCAGCGCCATCCAGGACCAGTTCGTCAAGGGAGCCAGGGACAAATGGAACCTGCGCTCGGCTGCGATGCCCAGCTTCGGCGGCAAACCGGTGGTCCCCACCAATTCCGGCGCTTCGTTGTTCGTCTTCTCGTCCGATCCGGCGAAGCAGCGCGCAGCGTGGGAGCTGATCAAGTTTCTCACCAGCGAAGAGGCATACGTCCGGATCTCGAGCGGCATCGGATACCTGCCACTGCGTACCGGACTGATGGACGACCCTGCCGGGCTGAAGGACTGGGCTGCACAGAACCCGTTGTTGGAACCCAACCTCGAGCAACTCGAATCGATGGAACCGTGGGTGTCGATGCCAGGCAACGACTATCTGCAGATCCGCGACGGGATGATGTCGGCGATCGAATCCGCGGTATACCAGGGCGCCGATCCCGCCACCGCCCTGAACGCCGCGCAGGAGCAGGCGGCCACCCTCCTGCCCGCGTCATGACCGCGCCCGAGGCGACCATCATCCAGATCACCGACACCCACCTCAGTGCCGAGGGTGAGCGGATGCACGGAATGATGGACACCACAAGCAATCTCCGCCAGGTGCTCGACCATCTCGACGCGTCGGCGATCCCCGTCGCCGCCATCGTCCTGTCCGGGGATCTCACCGATGCCGGATCGCCCGCGGCGTACGAGCTGCTGCAGTCCATGGTCGAACCCACTGCTGACCGGCTCGGGGCCAAGGTCATCTACGCGATGGGCAACCACGATGATCGCGCAAGTTTCCGACTCGGTCTGGGGCTTGCGTACAACGGATCGACGGAGCTCGGTGCACCCTACGACGTCGTGCACCAGGTCGGCGGGCTACGCATCGTCGTCCTCGACAGCACCACCCCGGGACATCACGACGGCCACCTCGACGGGGCGCAGTTGGATTGGCTGGCCGCCGTTCTGGAGGATCCCTCGCCGGGCGGGGCGTTGCTGGTGCTGCACCACCCGCCGATCCGATCGCCGATCACCACTGTGGATTTCCTCCGACTCGTCGAACCCGCCCACCTCGAGCGGGTGATCTCCGGTTCCGACGTGAAGATGATCCTGTGCGGCCACGCCCACTACACCGGCGCGGCAGCGGTCGCGGGCATTCCGGTCTGGCTCGGCCCGCCCGCGTCGTATCGGACCGATCCGGTGCCACCGGTCGGCAGGCACCGCGCCGGGATCGGACATGGGTTCAGCCGCATCGATCTGTTCGGGGACTCGGCAGTGGCCACCGCGGTCGACGTCGTCGGGGTCGACGAGGTGTACAACGAATCACAATCGGTTGTGCTGGAACGCCTTCGATCACTCACCCCGCAGGCGCGGTGAGCGCAGGTGTTCGTGATCGACGAACCGGCGACCGCGACCACGCAGCCGCCCTCGGTCGCCGCCGCCGGGGATGCCCCCGGCCGTAGACCGCGCAGAAGGTTCTCCAAACACGCGGTGGTCCCGTACCTGTACCTGTCCCCCGCGCTGATCCTCATCGTGGTCTGGACGTATCGGCCACTGCTGCAGGCAGTACAGCTGTCCACGGTGTCGTGGAACCTGTTGCCCGACAGCCCCATGGAATCGGTCGGAGCGAAGAACTATCAGCAGTTGTTCGAACTGCCGGCCCTCGGCGATGCGGTGTGGCTGACGGTCGTGCTCATCCTCGGACTGCTGCCTTTCACCGTGATCGTTCCGGTCATCGTCGGCTTCGCGATACGCAACCTGCCCGACCGGACGTCTCGGCTCTACCAGGGGCTCATCTTCGCTCCGTTCCTGGTGGCGCCCGTGGCCGGTGCCGCCGTCTGGCGTTGGCTGCTCGACCCCGGTGCGGGCGTGGTCAACCGTGTTCTCGGAACCGATCAGAACTGGATCTACGACACCAGCACTGCTCAACTGGCCATCATCGTGATCACCGGTTGGCATCTCATCGGATTCGCCGTGCTTGCCGTGGCGGCGGGGCTGGCGGGCATCAGCTCGGACTACGACGAAGCAGCACAGGTCGACGGCGCGACCCGGCTGCAGATCGGCGTGCGGATCACGCTGCCGCTGTTGTCACCGACGCTGGTCTTCCTCATCCTCATGACCATCCTGCTCAGCGCACAGTGGAGCTTCCCGTTGATCGACACCCTGACGCAGGGTGGACCGGCCGGCGCGACCACCAACATCTATTACCTGCTCTGGGACTACGGATTCCACACATTCAACGCCGGCCTCGGTGCAGCGGCAGGCCTGGTGCTGTTCCTCGGGTTCGGCGCCGTCGCCGGAGCCCTGGTCTGGCTGTCAGAACGGCTCACCTTCGATGACAACTGATCTCGAGACCACGACCGGTCATACCGGCGGACGTGACCTCCATACGCGCGTGCGGAGTCATCTCACGCTCGCAGTCATCTCGATTGCCTGCGTGTTTCCCATCTACTGGTTGGTGGCCACCTCGGTTCGCCGCCCCGACGACGTGGGTTCGTTGCAGTTGCTGCCCTGGCCACTGTCGATCGAGAACTACGTCGACGCCGCGGACAAGGTCGACATCCCCCGGCTGATGCTCAACACGTTCGGGGTGGCCACCGCGTCCACCTGTGGCCAGCTGCTGATCGCCGTGCTCGCCTCATATGCGTTCGCGATGTACCGATTTCGGTTCCAACGGCTGCTTTACCTCGCGTTTGTCGGTACCTGGTTGGTGCCTTACCAGGTGACGATGTTGCCGAACTACGTCCTGCTCAATCAGCTCGGTCTTCTCAACACGCTGACCGGAGTGGTGCTCCCTACGCTCAGTTCGGCACTGGCCGTATTGATGATGCGTGCGCACATGGCCGGTTTCCCCACCGAGTTGATCGAGGCGGCGCGGATCGACGGTCGATCGTCGTGGTCCATTCTGTGGACCGTGGTGGTACCCAACCTCCGACCTGCGCTCGCCGCTCTGGCGATCCTGCTGTTCATCAACTCCTGGAACGAGTACTTCTGGCCCGCGGTGGTGTTGCAGTCCAGCAATGATGTGCTGCAACTCGGTCTGCGGAGCTTCATGGGGACCGAGGGTGATCAGTGGGGCCCGATGATGGCTTTGGCCGGGCTGGCGTGCCTACCGGTGTTCGCGCTCTATGTGGTGTTGCAACGTCACATCGTGAATGCGTTCGTGCGCAGTGGACTCAAGTAGAGACCTCCTCCACGCAGTCGACGAACGCTGCGACAGCGCTGTTCACCGTGGTTTCCGACCACACCATGTACAGGTCGACCGTGGGGGTCGGGTCGATGAGCTTCACCGCGACCGACGATGCCCCGGCGGTTCCCATCCCCACCCCGGCGGCACGCGAGAGCGAGGCAAACGCGACGTACGGCTTCATGGCAATAACGTGCGCGGTCCCGCCCGGATCATCGGACGACTGGGCGACGGTCAGCGACACCCCGGACTCGGCGGCCGCAGCGACGATCGCGTCGTACATCGCCGGGCATTGGTCGCGGTCGAACAAGACGCACGGCTCACCGGCGAGCTCGGCGCAGCGCACACTCGAGCGGCCTGCCCAGGGGTGGGCCCTCCCGACCACGGCGACGATCGGGACGCGGGACAGGAGCAGTCGCGATCGGAGGCCCGGTAGCCGCGGCTCCCCATACACGAGCGCGATGTCGAGCGACTCGTCGACGATCCCGCCGAGTTGCGGTCCGGTTCGTTTCTCCCACAGCGACACCGACATGTGTGGGTGGCGCTGACCGAGACGCGCGAGCGTCGAGGGAAGGACGTGGCGGCTCGCCAAGAAGTTGTAGCCGATGTTGAGCGAACCGACCTGCCCCGCTGCGGTCGACTTCGTGATGTCGACCGCCTTGTTCATCTGCGCGACGACCATACGCGCGTGTTTGGCGAACTCGACGCCAGGCGAGGTCAACTGCACCTCATGCGAACTGCGCACGACGAGCGTGACGTCCAAGGACTTCTCGAGCTTCTGCAGTTGTGCACTCAGCGACGGTTGCGACATGTGTAGCCGCGCAGCAGCCCGGCCGAAATGCAGCTCTTCAGCGAGAACGATGAAGGACGACAGATGTCGAAAGTCCACGATTACCTCCCCTGACCAACGCGAGCGTGCATGATCGAGCGCCTGGTCATCACACGAGAGACGCCTCGTCTGCATCCGGTTGAGCGAGGTCGTTTCGAGTCGGAGCCGAAGTCGAAGTCGGAGTCGGAGGCTCGTCGTACATCTGATCGAGCTGCGCCATCGACAAGCCGTTGGTGTCGACGCTGAACTTCCATGTCACAAAGGCGCCCAGCAGCGAAGTGGCCACCAAGATCGTGAGAACGGCCATGGTTCCCCATGAGTCGAGCAGCAACGGGAACAGGAATGCGGTCAGTACCGCTCCCACCTTGCCGAAGGAGGCGGCGAGTCCGGCGCCGGTCCCGCGGAGCCGAGTCGGGAACACTTCACCGGCCAAGAGGTAGGTCATCGAGTTCGGCCCCAGATTGGTCATCAGGTTGAACAACATGAAGCCGCCGAAGATCAGCAGGATCTGCATGGTTCCCCCGACCGCGGTCGACAGCGCAGCGATGGCCAGCCCTGCCGCGCAGCCCAGGAATCCGACGATCTGCAGCTTGATGCGGCCGAACCTGTTGACCGACACAATCGCCAACGCGATCCCCACCAGCAGGAGAACGTCGATGACCGCAGCGCCCTCTGCGCCGTTGAGATCCCCTGCGATAGCGGAGGTCACGGTCCCGTCGTCGGCCGCGACCGTGCCCACCGTGGCGGCGACGATCGTCGGGGTGAAGATGCCGATCCCGTAGGTGCCGAGGTCTTGCAGGAACCACGGCACCGACGCCAGGATGGTCGATCTGCGCCATGGCCTACGGAAGAGCGTGGCCCAGCCGGCAGTGCCTTCGGCTCGATCGGATGCGGTCGCCTCCAGCGTGATGGACGTCGGATATTTCGGCTCTCGTTCCAGCAGCCGGGCCAGATGAACCTGCGCCTGCGCGACCTTCCCCCGTTCGAGCAACCAATGCGGGCTCTGCACCACGAAGGTCCGCCCGATGGTCACTACGATCGCGGGGATGATCGCCACGGCGAACATCCATCGCCAATCCGACACCTCGTCCCGATTGCCCAGGATGATCACGCCGATCAGGGTGCCTGCCGTGGCACCGATGGCCTGGAAAGCGAACGCGCTGAGCACACTTCGACCACGATTGGCTGTCGAGATGGTCTCCGAGATCATCATGTGCGCGGTCGGATAGTCGCAGCCGAGCGCCAGGCCCAACCCGAACAGACACCCCACCAGCACTGGAAGGCCGGGGCTCACGCTCACCCCGACCAGGAAGATCGTCAGCAGCACCATCTCGAAGACGAACAGGCCTCGCCTGCCGAACCTGTCGGAGAGATTGCCCAGCGCGGTCGCACCGATCATGATGCCGAGCAGGGGCGCTGCCGTGACCAGACCGGTCTGGTTTGCGTTCAGAGAGAACTCGAGCTTGATCAGTGGCAAGGCCACCCCGACCATGAAGATGATCATGCCCTCGAAGAACTTGCCTGCGGACGCCAGAAACCAGATACGCCGCTGCATCCGGGTCTGGGTCCCTGCGAGGGAGGGTGTTCCGTCGTGCCAGGTCGGCACCTCGTCGATGTACGCCTGCACGCTCAGTGCATCCGGGGCCGGACCGCCCTCAGCACCCACCACGGCAACCCCTTGATCATTGGCAACGCAGGACCTGAACGGACGAACGATACCTGCCGCCGATTAACCCCGCGCAGACGCGATCTGAACGTCACCTGAAGGGCACAACCACGACACCGATTCGCCGTACATTCACCAGAGTAGTTGTCCCGAAGGAGATTTACGCAGTTGCAAGCGGGTCAATCGCTTGTGCGGTCGACTAGCCTGCCCGGGAGAACAGCGCGACCACGAAGTCGGAGCGGTCAGTGAACGGCCGCAGATCCCAGGTCGAGAACCGATGATCGTCGGAAAGCCCGCTTGCCGCCGCGTCGTCGAAGAATTCGGCGAACTCGTAACCACGTCCGGACCCGAACCCGATGACTACGCGCCCGGTCGGCGCGAGATGACGGGCGAAGCCCGCCAGCACAGCCCGCCGGGTGGACGGCGCGACGAACGCCATCACATTTCCGGCACAGACGATGACCTCGAAACTCGCGGCGATCCCCCGGGCGGGCAGATCCAGTTCGGCGAGATCGCCCACCTCCCACGTCGGGCCGGGGTAGTCCTGCTGCGCTGCTGCGATCAAGACCGGATCGACGTCGACGCCGACCACCGTGTGGCCGGCCGCGTGCAGATGGCCGCCGAGTCGTCCGGGCCCACACCCCGCGTCGAGGACACGACCGCCGCGGGACATCATCGCGTCCACCATCCGCGCCTCGCCCACGATGTCCTGGCCCTTGGCTGCCAACTCCCGGAAGCGCTCTACGTATCGGGTCGAGTGCTCTGGATCGGCGGCGGTGATCTCTTCCCATTGACTGGGGGTGCGCGCGCTCATCAGATACTCCTCGGCTCGGGACAGGACGGTCACTGTCACCGTATGCGGCGGCTTCCGAGGGCCCCGACCCGAGGCCGTCTCAGCGCACGACGTCGAAGATCTGCTTCTGGATGCCGTTGCCGTACGCCTCGTACTCGACGAGATCCAGTTTCGTGGCGTCCTTGTCGGCGTCGCTGAACAGCCGCTTGCCTGCGCCGAGCAGCAGGGGGAAGACGAGGAGGTGATAGCGGTCGACGAGACCGGCGTCGCCGAGAGCGCGGCCGAGGGTCGCGCTGCCGTGCACAGCGATCGGACCGCCTTCCGTCTCCTTCAGCGCCGCCACATCGTCCACCGAGCGGAGAATGGTTGCGGGCCAACGCTCGTCGTCGGACTGCAGTGTCGTCGAGACCACGTATCTCGGCATCGCGTTGTATCCGGCGAAGTCGTCCATCGTGGGCCAGATCGGGGCGAACGCCTCATACGAGGTCCGGCCGAGAAGGAGCGCGGTGGTCTCCTCTTGTTCGCGTCCTTTGATCTCGTAGGCGGCGGGATCGAACGCGACGTCTTTGAAGGTCCATCCCGAGTTGCGGTATCCGGGCTCCCCACCGGGCGCCTCCATGACGCCGTCAAGGGAAACAAAGGCGGTGACGATCAGTGTGCGCATCTTCTGGTCCTCCATGTCGTGGCTGCCGCACCCACCGTAGTGCCGGTTGCGGTCTGTCTTCCATACGTCGAACGGGTTCTTCCGAAATCGACAGGCGCGAGATCGTTCGTTGTTAACGTTGCCGCATCTACGCACCCAGGGGGAGGGCATCTTGCGCGGATTTTTTCGACATGCCGGTTTGTCAGTTGTGGCCGCCATCGGCCTTGCGGCGCTGCTACCGGCCACGGCAACCGGCGCGCCACTGCCGGTCAGTTACGACTTCAACACTGGCATCATCGCCGAGTTGACCAACCCGAACGGGTCACTGCCGGGTACCAATGACTGGTCGTGCCGGCCGAGTGCGAAGCACCCCAATCCGGTGGTGTTGGTGCACGGTGGCTTCGCCAGTCAGCAAGTGAACTGGGGCGTCTATGGTCCCCTGCTCAAGAACGAGGGCTACTGCGTCTACACGCTGACCTACGGAGCGATTCCTGATGCCGCGTGGCCGCTGTCCGCGATCGGAGCGCTCGCACCGTTGGAGACCGGTGCGGCAGAACTCTCCACGTTCGTAGACAGGGTCCGTTCGTCAACCGGGGCGAACAAGGTCGATATCGTGTCGCATTCGCAGGGCAGCCTGACCTCGGGGTACTACGTCAAGTTCCTCGGCGGCGGCGACGTCGTGGCACACCTGGTGTCGCTGGGCGGGCTGTGGAAGGGCACCGGTTCCGGAGAGAACACCCTTGGTGCGCTGCAAGAGCAGTTCGGACTGCCGAACGTGCCGTCCATTCCGTTCTGCCCGGCGTGCACGCAGGCAGTCAGCGGCGAGCCGTTCATCGCAGAACTCAACTCGGATGGCAGTCCCTACGTGCCCGGCGTGCAGTACACCAACATCTCGACGAAGTACGACGAACTGGTCATCCCTTACACCTCGGGACAGGCGCCTGGACCTCCCGGGACCGATGTCACCAACATTGTTGTGCAACAGGGATGCGCCATCGACCACACCGCCCACCGGGGACTGGCCGCAACACGTCGAGTCGCGGCTTTCGTTCTGACCGCACTCGATCCGAGCAATCCACGATCGGCGCCGTGCGCAGCGGTGGAACCGAACTCCGGGGTGGGCTGACCGTCCGCGTCCGAATTCGCTCCACCTGCATGCGTGCGCGCCAGTTGCACGTGGTGCGTATGCGCGCAGGTGGCGCGGACTTCTCGGCGTCTGGATCCGCCGCGGTGTTGCCGCCCAGCCCGTCTGGGCGGCAACACCGTGCGCTTTCACACTATGGAGTTGTCAAGGTTGCGTGCGCGGTCCCGGCGGGGCCGGGTGCGGCTGGTCGAAAAGTGTCAGTGGTCAGTCAGAGTCGTTCAGTAGCAGGGTGTTACGCGGCGAGGGTCATGGTTCGTCTGTTGTAGGCCGGTAGTGGTCGTTGGTGTGGGTCCATCTCGACCGGCGGAATCAACCACGGATGCCCATCAGACCCCATGATCACGTCCCAACCGGTGTTGTGGACGGCGCCGTGGCAGGTCCGGCACAACAAACACCCATTCGCCAGGGTCGTCTCACCCCCGTCGATGTAGTGCTTGATGTGGTGGGCATCAGTCCACGTCGCCGGGGCCCCGCACTTGATGCAGCACTCATCGCGGATGATGATCGCTTTGCGGACCGGCCCGGTGAACAACCGTTTCGGTGGGCTCAGATCAATCGGCACCTGCTGCCCATCAAGGGTGATGAAGGTGAAAGTCGAATCACACGCCAACGCCGCTGCGGTGGCTTCGGTGATCGGACCCATCCACCGCAGCGACGCCTGATCAGGATGATCAGCAGGAACGGTCACATTCACCTCGGTCCGCGGCGCCGAGATCAACCCCTGCCCACCACCGCCACAGTCGAGCAACTGATGCAACGCATCCGCCCGCAACTGCGTCGGCGTCCGGGCATCAGGGGAACCATCAGGCTCCGGGCGGGGTTTGGACCAGAAGTCCAGAGCGGAGAACAACTTCTCCCCGATCTTCACATCCAGATCGAACTTCCCCACACACCGGCCCTCACCACTGACCGCATAATCGAGACTGTTCAGCGACGGGTCCTCCGCCGGCGGCTTCCCACCAGTATCTGCAGCGAACTCATTGCCCAGACTGCGGGCAGTCTTGCTGATCTCACTCGGCGGCGCCCCCGACACCGCCCCATTGAGCAACTCCCCCTCGAACCCGTACCGCTTGGCGTCGGTAACCGGCTGCTCCGACCGCCCGTCGATGCCGGCCAGGCCCTTCACGATGGCATCAACATGCTCCGATGACAGGTACCCGTCGCGGGCCCACCCGACCGTACGATCGAGACCCGCCAGCCCGGCACCGATCCGCACCCACCGCTGCGCCGACGCCGGCGCAGCACCATTGGCTTCCAACAACTTCGACGTCGTCGACCCCGCCTGACGCGCCACACCCAACTCATCAAGCACCGCAGCACACACGGCCAACTGATGCTCGGTGGCATTACGCAACGTGATCAGATCACGCACCAACATCAACAGCTCCGAAGAATCACCAGGGACCACCAGCTCAGTCACAGCCGCCACCGAATCGAGAACCCGCATAAGACAACACCTTCCACCCACAGATCAACAGGGACAGTCGGCGGCATCTTCCCGGAAGGGCATGTATCAAGATTCGTCATCATTGGGCCGACTACCTACAACCTACCGCACTCGAACACATGTTCGCAAGCGGTTCAAGCCACTAATCCCGCTGCTTCGCAACATCTTTCGATAGCAAAGCAAAACTTCCGAGACTCGCGGGCGTCTTCCGGAAGGTACCAGCAGGTCCTGACAATGGTCCTAAGCATCTCGTTCAAACTAAGCGGCGATAGGAGACCCGCGGCGGAGCGGTCCTGCGTCGCTTCGAGATGCCGTTGTTGCGGCAGCTGGATCAGAACACCCGCCTGGCGGTACGACGCCCCAACCGTCTCTACGACGCGGGACACGGGCTATCTGATCCACGTCGACATCAAGGCTCTTCGAATTCCCTGACAGCGGCAAGGTCTGGGCTGCGCACACAACGCATCACTGTGTACAACGTTCCCCGGGAAGCACATCGAGCCTTACGGAAAAAAATCCAGAACACGAAAACGCTCCACCCCAAAACGGGCGGAGCGTTTTCGTTAACTGCACGTCACTTGCGGCAACCGTCAGCTACTACTGCTGAGGTACTCCTCATCGGTCACATGCTCTAGCCACGTGGTGGTGGTCGCCGGGTCGTCGGCGTTGTCCAGCATCGCGAGATGCTCCATGAAGTTCTCCGATGTTGCTCCGTGCCAATGCTCTTCGCCAGGCGGGCAGTACAGGGTCTGGCCCGCGGATGCCTCGACCTTGGCTTCCCCACGCGACTGCACCCACGCGACACCCTGGGTCACGTGAAGGGTCTGACCACGCGCGTGCGAGTGCCAGGCCGTCCGCGCCCCCGGCGCGAACCGCACCTTCGCGACGATCATCTGCTGGCCGTCCTCACGCGGAAAGGCGATGGGGTCCAGCCACACGTCTCCGGTGAATTGCGCGGGCGGGTTCTTCGTTGTCGGCATTACGGGATCGATCTGCATGTTCACGCCTCCGGGATGTCGAGGCCGAACGTCTCACGCGTGACGACCTCGGGCTCAGGTCCGCCACGGATTCCGGTGTCGAGGGCATCGATCGCAGCGAGCTGATCAGCGGTGAGTTCGAAGTCGAAGACGTCGAAGTTCTCGACGATCCTCGACGGGGTGACCGATTTCGGGATCACCTGTCGCCCCTGCTGTAGGTGCCAGCGCAGCATCGCCTACGCAGGCGACTTACCGTGCGCTGCGGCGATCTCCTTGATGACCGGATCTTCCAGCGTGGAGCCATGTTTGCCGTCGCGGTAGAACGTGATGCCACCGATCGGCGCCCAAGCCTGTGACAGTATGCCGTGTTTCTCGTTGACCTCGAGCAGTTCTGACTGGCGGAAGTAGGGATGGACCTCGATCTGATTGATCGCCGGCACAACAGAAGTCGCTTCCAGCAAGCGATCGAGATGGTCCGGCATGAAGTTACTGACTCCGATGGCCCGGACCTTGCCGTCCGCGAGAAGTGCTTCCAGTGCCTTGTACGCGGCGATGGTGAGGTCGAACTCGCCGGGCAGCGCCTGATGCAGGATCAGCAGATCGAGTTGCTCGACACCCAGTTTGCCGACCGCCTTGTCGAACGCGTGGAGCGTGGCGTCATACCCGTAGTCGGTGATCCAGATCTTCGTCTCGATGAAGATGTCGGAACGGTCGACGCCGGAACGCTTGATCGCGTCGCCGACACCTCGCTCGTTCAGGTACGCCGCAGCGGTGTCGATGTGGCGATAGCCCGTCTCCAGCGCGGTCTCGACCGCGACGGCGGTCTCGTCGGGTGGGGTCTGAAAGACGCCGAAGCCCAGGCTCGGGATCTCGACGCCGTTGTTCAAAGTCAGATTCGGATTACTCATGACTTCCACGCTAGGCGCGACGTCGGCCGCTTGGGAGTGCCTGACGAACCAGGTACCAGCAGGACCCCTTTCACCTGCGGCGAGCCGTGCGGCGCGTCATGCCGCAGGCGCACGATTGCCTGCCGTGTCCACCGCGTCGGGCTCGATGTGGTGTCTCCTGATGAACAAGATGATCGCCAGCATGATCGAGGTCAGAATTGCGTACAGGGCAGGTGCGTAGGTCTTGCCGGTGGTCAGCGAGAAGTCCCACAAACCGTGGATCAGGACCGGGAAGAGCAAGCCTCCGGTGCGTCGCCTGATCAGGTACAGAAAGTAGCCGGCGACGATGGTCGAGCCGACCTGGGCGAACGCCTTTGGCCCCTCGGAGATGAGGTTGGTCGAGTGCGCCAGTCCGAACACCAGGGTGCTCCACAGCGCGACCTTGCCTTCGCTCAAGTTGTTCTTCCGGAAGCAGGTGACACCGATGCCCCGGAACATCGTTTCCTCACCCAGACCGACCATCAAACTGCCCAGCAGGAGCAACAGCGTGAACGCCAGACCGTGATCGATCAGCCCGGCGTAGTCGGTGACGATGACGATCGACACCGCCATCAACACGGGCACGACGATCACCCAACGCTGGACCGGCCGGTCATCGATCCACACGGGGCGCCACCACCCCAGCCACGCGACCGCGGCGTAGACCAGGACAAGCGATGCCGCGACCGGCACCAGGATCATTCGCCACAACTCATCGATGTTCTCCGGGGCCGCGTACTTCACGTCCTTCGCCAGGAGGAGGCCCAGGCCCTGAAGAACGGCCAGGTAGACGACAACAAGGACGATGAAGCCGACTACTGAAAGACGACGGCAGAACCAGATTCAGGCAAAGACATAGCGGAATCGTAAACGCCGTCATTGCCGTCCGCCCGGCAGGTCAGACCCCCGCACGCCCGGCCGACTTCCGCGTTGACGGAACGATGACCGCGAGTACAACAGCGAGCGCGATCGCAAGCATCACGCTGCTACCGGTGAGTGCCACATCGACCCGCTCCGCGGTACTACCGGCGCCGGCGGCGACCGCCACGAGAATGCCGAGGCCCAAGGCCATTCCGAGTTGGTGGGCCGAGTTCAGCAGCCCTGAGCAGCGACAACTGCGTCGCGTCGTCGAGGCTCTCACCCCCGTAGACCTTCACCAGCGTGCCGGCGGCCAGCGGAACCCGAACCGCCTCGGCCTGCGCGCCGGCGCTACCGAGCGCAGCGTCGTTCCAGAACCCGCCCCGCACGCAGGACGTCTGCAGCCTGTTGTTCCAGGTACTGCCAGTGCCTCCCCCGAGCCGACTCTGCGGCCTACCGTGGGCTCATGAGCACGACCGAGCTACGTACTGAGATCCGCGAATTCCTCAGTTCCCGCCGCGCACGCATCACCCCCGAAGAATCGGGCCTGCCTGCGTACGGTGGCAATCGCAGGGTCAAGGGGCTCCGACGCGAGGAGGTCGCCATGCTCGCCGGCAACTCGACGAGGCCGAGCGCGATCACCTGTTCACCCTGGCCCGTCAGTCCGAGTCAGGGACACGGCGACGCAAGCGGTCACCGCAATCCACCGTGCGCCCGGCGATCCAGCAGGTCCTCGACGCCATCACTGACGCCCCGGCCTGGATCCGCAATGGTCGGCACGACATCATCGCGATGAACGACCTCGCCCGCGCGCTGTACTCCCCCGTCCTGGCCGACCCGCGTCGCCCGGCGAACACCACCCGCTTCGTCTACCTGCACCCCGAGGAGGCAGAAGCGTTCTTCGTCGACTACGACCAGATCGCACGTGACGCCGCTGCGATGCTCCGCCTCGAGGCAGGACTCAATCCGCACGACAAGGCGCTCATCGAACTCGTCGGCGAATTGTCCACCCAGAGTGAGCAGTTCCGTCGCCGCTGGGCCTCGCAGGATGTGCGGTTCCACCGCAGTGGCCGGAAACGGCTGCGGCACCCGGCAGTCGGGCAACTCGACCTCGACTTCGAGTCTCTGGAGCTACCGTCCGAACCCGGTCTCAAGCTCAACATCTACACCGCGGCCTCAGGGACACCCACCGCCGATGCGCTGAAGCTGCTGGCATCCTGGTCAGCCAGCCACGACGCCTTGCCCACCGAGCGCACCGCGTCGAGCGACCGGACGTAGTTTGTCGCCACCCGATTCACCCAGATCGGATGAAGCTCGTCACCCAGTCGAGGAGAATGCTTAGGCAGACCACGACAAAGGAGTGCCGGTGACCGATCTCGACGCACGGCCGACGCAGGACCCCGAGTTCGTCGACGCACCGATGCCGGAACATCCGAACCCGGGTCGTCAGTCACGAAAATTGGTCCCACGCAGCGAGCTCGGACGGTGGAATCCCGAGAAACGTGGCCATGACGCACTGCAGACGATTCTCGCGCAGAGCGATATCCGGGCCCCGGATCTATTGCCCATCCGTCATGGCCGGATGAGTCACTCCCCCTGGACCTATTACCGCGGTGCTGCAGCGGTGATGGCGGCCGATCTGGCGTCGACCCCGCACACCGGCATATTGGTCCAGATGTGCGGCGACGCACACGTACTCAACTACGGGATGTGGACATCGCCCGAACGCAACCTCATCTTCGATCTCCGCGACTTCGACGAAACGCTGCCAGGTCCGTTCGAATGGGACCTCAAACGCTTTCTCGCGAGCCTGGTCGTGCTCGCCCGGGACAACGGGATCACGGAATCGGCGGCGCAGGATGCAGTCCGGGCGGGTTACCGCAACTATCGCAAGCGCATGAGGGCGTACGCGGAAACGCCCCAGATCGATGTCTGGTACGACAAGATCGACATCGAGCAACTGGTGCAGTACGCCAAGAAGGAAAACGAAGAAAAACTCGATGCCCTCATCGAGAGCCGGGCCAAGAAGCGGACCAGTCGGGGCGTGTCCAAGAAGCTGCTCACCACGGTCGAGGGAAAGGCACAGATCACCGAGGATCCCCCGTACCGGACCCACCGGCTAGGCGATGCCGCAGAGGAGATCCTGCGGGTGGTGCTCGCGAAGTATCACGAGTCGGTCCCCGACCACCTCGAGAACCTGCTCACCCGGTACGACGCGGTGGACGCCGTGCGCCAGGTCGTCGGTGTGGGCAGCGTCGGCATGCGGGTGTTCCTGACGTTGCTCGAGGAGCGTCGTACGGGCGATCCCCTGTTCCTGCAGGTCAAACAAGCCGGACCGTCTGTGTACGAACAGTTTCTCGGCAGGAGCAAGTACGACAACCACGGTGCCCGGGTCGTGCACGGGCAACACCTCATCCAGAGCGCCACCGACATGTTCGTGGGCTGGACGTCGTTCGAGTGGCCGGAGCTGGAGCTGGATCTGGACTTCTACGTGCGTCAGTTCCGCGACGGCAAGGTGATCCCGAAAGGCGAAGGGGTGGCTCCGGTGCTACCGCGGTTCGCCGCTGCCTGTGGTCACGTGCTGGCACGGGCGCATGCGCGCAGCGGGGATTCGGCGGCGATTGCGGACTACCTCGGCAACAGCGACAAGGCGGAGGACGCCCTGGTCGACTTCTCGAGCGCCTATGCCGACCAGAACACCGCCGACCACGCACAATTGGCGAAAGCCGTTGCCGATGGCGATATCCCATCCGAGCGAGGCTGGCCCGACATTCCCTGACCCAGTCGTTCTACAGCATCTCCCAATACCGCGCCGACTCCACCGCTTCGCGGCGATTGGACACACCCAGCTTTCGGTAGATCGAGCGCTGGTGAGTCTTGACGGTGTTCACCGACACGAACAGATCAGCTGCGATCTCCGACGATTTCAGCATGGTCGGCAGATATTTCAGCACTGCGAGTTCGCGTTCGGTGAGGCTTTGCAGGACTGTCGCCGGCGGCGTCGTCAGCTCGGTGACGACGCCGAAGGTGCCCGCGAGTTCGGTGACGAATGAACTGCGGTCGCCGCTGAGGCGGATGTATCGGTTCAGCTGAATGGGTATCTGCGCGTCCTGCCTCAGGAACGGACGCCGTAAACCGATCGGCGCGGACAACGCCACCGCGGCGCCGATCCTTTCGACGGCTATGTTGTCCCTCCGAAGATGGCCTTGCGCCGCCGCCTCCAGCAGCGCGCCTTCGGCGGCCAGTGCCCGAAACCCGGCGAACCGACCTGCCGGACGAAGCTCCTCGAGAGCAGCGGCGGGCCGCGCGAGTTCGAGTAGCGCTTTGGCGCGTGTGATGCGCATCAGGCTCGAGACGTAGCCCACATCTTCGACGGGGTCGCCGGGGTCGCCGAGGTCGCCGATCACGTCGAGCGCAATGTGGGGCTCCCCGACTGCCATCGCCACCTCGGCGCGGCAAACGCGTGACCACGCAACCAACAAAGCGGGCAGGGAAGTCGAAGCCGCCGACAGGTCGAGACGATGGAGTGCCGTCCGTGCCGTCGACGCCTCCTGGCGGGCAACGGCGACACCGACGGCTGCCACGTGCAGGAGCAGCCGGCAACCGAAGTCCGACCCCTTCGTACTGGCAACCAGGCCCGCGTCGATGTACCGCTCAGCCTTCTCGCGTTCACCGCGGTCGAGGTAGACCAGCGCCGCTGCAGCGTATGCGGCCAGCAACTGGGGCTCACGCGCCCATCCCCGCCTCTCCGCCGCCGCCAACGACGACGTCGATTCGGTCTCGGCCTGATCGAGATCACCCAGCAGGAACTCGACGAGCGACAGATAGGACGCGGCCGAGAGGACCGTCAAACCTAGGCCGAGATGCTCGCCCTGGGTGCGCACCGCGGACAGAGCCACCTGAGCCTCGTCGAGGTGGCCTTCGTGGACGAGTCCGGTTGCACGGTTGTTGATGCCGACGACGGCGTAGGCGGCGGACGCCGGAACCTCCCGCCGGGGAACATGATCGAGCAGTTCGAGCAACGCGTCCGCGGTGTCCACCAGCTGCGACGGCACCGATGCCCTGGCATGAACGGTGTGCGCGATGGCAATGATGACCCGATACACGTCGGTCAACGGATCAGCTGTCCCATTCAGCAGCAACGTCGCTTCGTCGGCATTGCGCTGCATCGACTCGAAGTCGTGTCGCTGATAGTCGCACACCAACGCGACGATCAAGGTCTCGGCGGTCGGCAGCCGCGCCACGTCGTCGTACACGGTGGACAGTGCCGACACCAGAGCCGCGGCCTGCGGCGTCAGGATCAGCGGCAGGGCGACCTGTCCGAGAACTCTTGCCACAGTTGACCAGTCACGGGCATACGCATAGTGCCGCAACGCATCGATCGGTTCGTTCCTCCCGACGTACCAGTCGGCGGCCCGGCGGTTCAGTTCCGGGACACTGTCAGGATTCTCCGCGGAGAGCCTGTCCAGCAACAATTCTCGGAGTAGCGGGTGATAGCGGAACCAGTTCGGTCGATCAGACAGGCGCACCGTCAACGCATTACGTGCCACCAGGTCCTCGAGTACCTGCCTGCTGTCCACGCGGCCGGACAGTGCTCGCGCCAACTCCGCGGTCATCTGATCGACGACACTTGTGGCAAGAAGGAACAGGCGGTCGCTCGGTGACAGTCGGTCGAGAATCTCCTCCAGCAGATACTCGGCGACCCTGCGGTTGTTGCCGCTGAAGTGTTCGAGGGCCGGGACCGCTCCGGCAGCCTCGTCGACGCTGATCATCGCCAGCCGAAGTCCCGCCGGCCAGCCCTGCGTTCGACTGTGGAGCTCAGTCGCCGCGCCGTCGACGACCGTCACCCCGCTCCGGGCGCACACCTCGCGAGTCTCCGCGGCCGTGTACGTCAGATCATTGCCATCGATGTCGGCGACGTCATCGACGAGGCGGAGTCTGGAAAGCCGCAGTTCAGGCTCGGTGCGAGAGACCAACACCAGTCGCAATTGCGGAATGCGGTACTCCGCGACGCGATTGAGGCTGTCCAGCGCGGCGGGGTCGGTGATGTGGTGGAAGTCGTCCAGCACGACGACGATCGGGGTCGGCAGACGCATCAAACCCTCGACGATCCGGTCGAATTCGGGTTCGCCGAACTGCACTCCCGGGGTCAGGGTGGCGAGCACACTCGACTGCGGCACGACCCCGGAGATCCGCAACGCGTCCAACAGGTCCGCCCACAGGCCCTGTACGTCATATCTGGTGTCCGCGGTCAGCCAGGCCACGGGCCCGGGAGGATCACCGCGCCCGACCCAGGCCGAGACCGCAAGGGTCTTACCGTAACCGGGTCCGGCGCAGACGATGGTGACGGCTCTACGCGCGCCATGGTTCAGCATGGAGTTCAGGCGCTGACGCTCGACGAAACCTGGTGGAGGATCCGATCGGGACGTTCGTAGACGAAACGCTGCAGTGTACTGGTCGGCCATGTTTTGACCACCTCTTCCGGTATCGTTCCCGGCCCCGCCCGTGGAACACCTGAGCCTGATGATAAGTCTTCTTACCCGCTCGCACATCTCATTCCCTACGGGTGACGACAGAACGAGACATGGATTGGGAAACTGACGTCATTCACCGTCGGGCGTGTGCGCAGGTTCCCCACGCCGGCGTGCACGACTGCACATGGAGGTCCGGTTGATCGACTACTCCGAACTGGGTCCTATCGACTACGTGATCGTCGAGTTCGTCGCCGGTGAACACCACATTCCCGCTGCCATGACGCGATCATTGCTCGACCTCGTCGACCGCGGCATCATCCGGGTACTCGATCTGCTCATCGTCACGAAGTCGGCCGCCGGCGACATCGCGGTGACCGAGGTCGAAGACCTCGGGGAAGCCTCCGAGTTGGGCTCGCTCACGGGGACACTGGCCGAGATCTTGGCGGCCGACGACATCGACAACGTGGCGAGGGCGATCCGCTCAGGCGCCACCGCCGCGGTGATCGTCTGGGAGAACATCGGAGTCGCCTCGATCTCGGCGTCTGCCCGTCTGGTCTCGGCGCAGATCGTCGCGCAGGGGCGCATCCCCTCCCGAGCGATCGTCGCGACGCTCCAAGCCGACCGCCCGATGGCGGACTGACATGACGATGCGCAACGGAAGAGCCACGAGACGTGCGGTGATCGGGCACCCTGTCATCAGACAGCGGTCGAACACGGACGGCGCAGCGGTTGTCGCCGAGGGTATCCGTCGTCGCCGAAGCTCCACTGACCATGATCGCGATCGTCGGCCCGGATCTCCCGAAGCCGGCGAGCCCGAAAATGATTCCCATCAATCCGATCTGTACATCGACGAGAAGCCAGGAGCCCGACATGCCGAAGCTGGAGATCAAGAAGACCACCGAGCTGACCCGTAAGCAGGTTTCCGAAAGACTCATCGCCCTCGGCAAAGCCCTTGCCAGCGGATCCGAAGTGGACCTGGGCACCGGCGGTGAGTCGATCACCGTCGAAGTCGCCGACCGAGTCCAGTTCGAGCTGGAGATCGAGGTCGACGGGGACGAGACGGAGATCGAGATCGAGATCAAATGGCGCGATGGAGCTTCTGCAGCGCCTGCCAATGCAGCACCCGAACCGGCCGCGGCCGCCCCGGCCAAGGCGACCCGGCGGGCTCGGCCACGCAAAGCGGCTGCCAAGTAGTACGCCGCACCGGCACCGTCGGCAAATGAACAGCCATCGTGACAATCCGGACCCCGCGTCGCCGGCAGCCGCCCGCTGGTTGGCACGGGCGTCGTTTCTTGCCGTACTGGCGACAGCGGCAGTCCTCCTGGTGTTCGCGGGCCTGGACACACTGACATTGCTGATCGCGGCAGTGGGCACGATCGCGATCGTGATCGTCGCCCTGTACTGGTTTCTGTCGGCCCGCGGAGTGGTGCGTTGGGTGTCGCTGGCGGCACTCATCGTTGCCCCACTTGTGTTTCTGGGCTTGCTCGTTCGAGCGAGTCTGCTGTGGGTGGTGCTGGCCTCGATCGTATTGCTGATGATTTCCGGAATCTGTGCCCGCTCAGCGCTTCGGCGGGACAACGCCGCCGCAGCGATGCCAGAGCGGGGGGCCTCGCCGCCCGAGCACGCGTTCCTGGTGATGAATCCCCGTTCGGGCGGAGGGAAGGTCGGCAAGTTCGACCTGAAGAAAAGAGCCGAGGCGCTCGGTGCCGAGGTCGCGCTGCTCGACGGACACGGGATCGTCGACGTCGCAGCCCTGACCCGGGACGCGGTCGAGCGCGGGGCCGATCTGCTCGGAGTTGCGGGCGGCGACGGTACGCAGGCACTCGTCGCGGGCATCGCCGCCGAACACGACCTCCCGTACCTGGTGATCAGTGCCGGCACTCGCAATCACTTCGCCGGCGATCTCGGACTCGACCTCGACGATCCGGCCAAATGCCTCGATGCACTGGTCGACGGGACGGAGATCCGCGTCGATCTCGGCGAGATCGACGGCCGCACATTCGTGAACAATGCATCTTTCGGGGCGTACGCCGAGGTGGTGCAGAGTCCCGAATACCGAGATGACAAACGGGGCACGATGCTGCGGATGCTGCCCGACCTCATCGGCAACCACCGGGGCGCCGGATTACGGGTCCGGGCGGGAAATATGACCATCGACAATCCGCAGGCCGTGCTGATCAGCAACGGACCTTACGAGACTCGTGATCTCGCAGGACTCGGCCATCGGCCGCGGATTGACTGCGGCGTCCTCGGAATGGTCACCATCTCGGTCGACAGCACCAGAGACGCCCTCGGTCTACTCCGCCGCACCCGACAACGGGGTCTGACCCAGCACACCATCGACGCCGTCGTGATCGAGGCCGACGCGCCGGAGATCCCCGTCGGCGTCGACGGTGAAGCGCTCGTGTTCCCCACTCCGGTGCGATGCACCATCAAACCGGGCGCACTGCGGGTCCTGGTTCCTCGGGAACGACCCGGAATTCATCGTCCGCGGACGCGAGTGGACTGGGTTCGACTCCGCGAGCTCAGTGTGCCCGGTTGTATGCGTCGATGACCTCTCGAGAAAGTCGCCCCCGGTCCCCGACACCGCGGCTTTGTGCCCGCGCCCAGGTACGAATCTGTCCGATGCGCAGTCGCTCCGCAGCGGCGTCAAATCCTATCGGCGCCGAGGGAAAGGCCAGCCGTTTCAGAGTGGTGCCAGTCCGAGTCGACTTCTGCAAGAGGACCGCAACCGAGATCTCACCGGCCTCTATCTTCGCGAGATTGATTGTGCTGGTGTCGAATTGGTAATCCACGCCCGCCCAAGACCACTCCATGGTGTGGAGGTCGACGATGTCTAGCGGTGCGTCATCAAGATCATCGAAGTAACGAACAGCAACTATCTTCGCCATTTTCACCAGGAGTCCCGTATCGATTCCACCCATTTTGCGGCACAAACAGAGGAGACCTTTACGTCCTCCACCACGCAGAAGCCTCCGAGCCACGTGGAGACATGTTCTGTCGCTGAATCCACCGCCGGACAGCGGAGTTGGCATTCACAACTCGCGCCCGAGGGGAAAGTATCCGACCTGTTGAGGTTGAACCCGAACACCTGACCAAAATGATCGCCGCGGCAATTACTTTGACTTACCGAAGACTGTACGCGCATCACTCTCCGAGCGACATCTCACCACTGGTCCCCCTCGACCGGAGGGGGATGTTGTAGACCATCGTCCAGCCGCGCTCCTTGGCGCGTTCGACCAATTTCTCGGCATTCGATGTGTATGCGAACTCGCGCTCGTCGTCGTCGTGGTTCACCAACAACGCGAAGGTCGCGGTCTCGAGCATCTCGATGTCGACGTCGGCGTTACCGCCGGCGAACACGGGCAGCCGCCCCGTCGTGGCGAAGATGTGCTCGGGCTTACCCGGACCGATGTCGAGTCCGCCGAGGCCATGTTCAGCACGAACGATCGATCCATTCAAATAGTGGTAGTCGGCGGCCGTCCCGATCACGTTCTCCTTGTAGATACCCCACGTTTCCTCCGCGAAGACCCGCATGAAGTCGCGCCCACCGCCGGAGCAGACAAAGACACGAAAGTCGTTGTCTTTCAGGTATTCAATGAGTTCGAGCATCGGCGCGTACACCAGTTCGACATAGGGAACATCGAACTTCGGTTGCCTGACCGTCTCCAGCCATACCCGGACCTGGGCGTCGAACTCGGCGGGGGTGGTCCCTGCCCACGACCGTGAGAACGCGGCAAGCAGGGTCTCGATCACCTCGGGGTCCTGCGCTTCCACCCGAGCAAAGAAGGCGTTGTCCTTTTCGACCAACGCCTTGTACGGCTGGACTGCGGCCAGAGAGTGGTCTGCGGCGACCTCCTCTCCCCATTTGCGAAAGACGAAGTCGAACTGGGGCGGCAGCGGCTGCTCCGACCACAGGGTGCCGTCGTTGTCGAACGCCGCGATCCGGTCGGCGATTTCGACGAAACCTTCACCGGGAGTGACCGCCGAAGTCACGAACTCTATGACGGCCCTCTTGGCCGCGCCATCGTTCCAGCTCGCCAACACAGTGCAAGTCATATTCTCTCCAAACCTGCTTCAGCGCGAGATCCACACGTGGTTTTGTCAACGGTAGGTCGCGGCGGTCCTCGTCGCATCATCCGAACAAGACGTTTCCGCGCGGCGAATCAGCGGAATCAGAATCGACGCGGGCTCGACTTGGACACCAAACAAAACTTGAGTCTGGACACATGTCTGATGGTCGAGGTAGCGTGCCTGCCATGGGACGCGTGGACGGAAAAGTGGCAATCATCAGCGGTGGCGCTCAGGGAATGGGCGCATCTCACGCCCGACTCTTGGTCGAAGAGGGCGCAAAGGTCGTGATCGGGGACATCCTCGACGAGAAAGGCCAGGCGCTGGCCGACGAACTCGGCGACGCCGCACGCTACGTCCACCTGGACGTAGCGCAGTTCGATCAGTGGGAGGCCGCGGTCGCCACCGCCGTCAACGACTTCGGGGCTCTGAACGTCCTCGTCAACAACGCAGGTATCGCCAACGGCAGTTCGATCCAGCAGTTCAAGCACGACAAGTGGCAGAAGATCATCGACGTCAACCTCACCGGCACGTTCTTCGGCATCCAGGCGTCGACCGATCCGATGATCGCGGCCGGTGGCGGTTCGATCATCAACGTCTCGTCCATCGAGGGCCTTCGCGGCGCCCCCTGGGCGCACGGATACGTCGCGACCAAGTGGGCCGTGCGCGGTCTCGCGAAATCGGTGGCCCTGGAACTGGCGCCGCACAACATCCGCGTCAACTCCTTGCACCCCGGCCTGATCCGCACACCGATGACCGAGAAGTTCCCCGACGACCTCGTGACGATTCCCCTCGGCCGACCGGGGCAGTCCAGTGAGGTGTCCACATTCGTGCTCTTCCTGGCGAGCGATGAATCGTCGTACGCGACGGGAACCGAGTTCGTCGTCGACGGCGGACTGGTCACCGACGTTCCCCACAAATCTATGTGACCTGCTGACACCAGAGCCCGACAGACCAGTGCATCAACACTTCTGAGGAGATCCCCCATGGCGATTCGCGTCGCCCTCATCGGCACCGGCAACGTCGGCCGCCTGGCGCTGACCCAACTGATCGAGAGCGCGGATTACGAGTTGACGGCGGTCGGCGTCTCCACAGAATCGAAAGTGGGCAAAGACGCCGGCGAGCTGGCCGGCCTCGACGTGACCACCGGCATCACCGCGGTCGGCAGCATCGATGCGGTGTTGGCCACCACACCCGACTGTGTCGTCTACTGCGCCATGGGCGACATCCGTACCGGCGATGCGCTCAGGGACTGTCAGAAAATTCTGGAGGCCGGAGTCGATGTGGTCGGCTCGTCGCCCGTGATCCTGCAATTCCCCTGGCAACTGTTGCCCGACAAGAACATAGACCGAGTCGAGGCGTCGGCCCGCAAGGGCGACGTCAGCATCTTCATCACGGGCGTCGACCCCGGTTTCGCCAATGACCTGATCCCCCTGGCGCTGGCGGGCACCTGCCAGCGCGTCGAGCAGATCCGGGTCATGGAGATCGCCGACTACGCCACCTACGATGGCGCCACCGTGATGTTCGACGTCATGGGGTTCGGCAAAGATCTCGACGACCTGCCGATCCTCTTCCAGCCGGGAATCCTCGGGTTCACTTGGGGCACAACGATAAGGCAACTCGCGGCCGGTCTCGGTATCGAGGTCGACGAGATCACCGAGAACTTCGAATTGGAACCCGCCCCCGAGGCGTTCGATGTCGCAGTCGGACGGATCGAGAAGGGCACCGTTGCCGCCATGCGTTTCGAGATCCACGGAAAAGTCAACGGGCACTCCGCGATCGTCGTCGAGCACGTCACCCGGCTGCGCGACGACCTGCGCCCGGACTGGGCCCGGCCCGCGCAAGAAGGTGGTTCGTACCGCGTGGAGATCATCGGCGAACCCAACTACGCCGTCGACATCTGCCCGACCAGCGTCAAGGGCGATCACAACCACGCCGCGATCGTGGCCGCCGCCGGCCGCATCGTCAACGCCATCCCGGCGGTCATCGCGGCCCCACCGGGGATCCGCACCACCCTGGATCTGCCCCTCGTCACCGGCAAAGGCCTCTACGTCGGCTGACCCGCCCGCGAGCCCACTATCGTCCGATCGCCTCTGGCGACAGGCCGCGCACACCCAGATGCCGACCGAGGACCGACGCCGTGCCACCGTGGACCCATGGAACGCGAGTACCGCTTCGAGATCGTCTCCCTGCTGGTGTCCCCTGCCCACGCCTACTTCGGCCGGGCCAAGGATGGGCCCGCCGCCGACGTCACGACGCAGACACCCGATCTCATCGAGATCACCGCGAACAAAGGCATCCGCGGTGACCGATTCTTCGGTGTCCGGGCGCACACCGAGGCAGCGATCACCTTTCTCGCCCTCGAGGCCTGGGAGGCCGCGGCAGGAGACGTCGATCCGGCGGTGGCCCGCCGCAACGTCATGGTCCGCGGACTGGAACTCGACCCGCTGCGAGGCGAAGAGTTCGAGATCGACACCGGCGACGGTCCGGTCCGATTCCGCGGCGGCCGTCCTGCCCACCCCTGCGTGTGGATGGACACGATGGCAGGCGAAGGCACCCGCAAAGCACTGATCGGACGCGGCGGGCTCCGAACGCAACCGCTGACGTCCGGGGTCCTACGCGTCGGGCCGGCAGTCATATCCTGCGATGTGGAACTCGACCCGGCACGGGTGGCAGAGCAGGTCCGCCGGGCCCAGCCGATCTGAGGACTCAGCTCCCGGCTTCGAACTACCCCCCGGGTGGCCACTGGTTGCTTGACTACTCGGCCAGGGCAGAGTTCCGTTGCCTACCTGGCGAAGGTGTAGTCGGCAAGGGAGAACCACCGGCTCTGCCAGGCCGCTTCGAGTGTGGTCGATGCCCGGAAGGGCACATCACCGTTCTTGGTGAAGTAGTAGCTGTTTGCGTCCGCGCAGGTCGGGTTGGTGAACACTTGCAGAGGGCGGCGCGCCAGTATCGAGGTCATGTACTTGTCCTGTGCCGCCGCGGTCACTTCGGCCGACGTGGCTTGGCGGCGGCGAGCTTCGTCGAGCACCCGCACGATGTGGGTCGCACTGTTCTCGACCAGCGTGAAGAAGGAAGCGCCGTTGTAGCCGTATGGGCCAAAGACGGTGAAGAAGTTCGGGAAGCCCGCCGTCGTGACGCCCTGGTAGGAGTGGAACCGATCGGTATCCCAGTGCTCGGCCAAGTCGGTGCCGTCGTTCGAGGTGAGTTGGTAGGTCGGTAGCGCATCCTTGTCGGTGACCTTGAAACCTGTGGCCAGGATGAGTACGTCGAGTTCATGTTCGGCGCCGTCGGTTGTCCTGATCCCCTTCGGGGTGATCGCCTCGATGGACCTGGTCTCCAGGGCGACGTTGTCACGGTTGAAGGTTGACAGATATGAATTGTGGAAGCTCGGCCGTTTGCACCCGAGGGCGTAGGTGGGCGTGAGCTTGCTCCGTGTGGTCGGGTCGAGGACCTGCATGGCGACATACTTGCGGGCGGCAACTTCGAGGGCGGAGGTACCGGGAATCCAGCGATGGAAGTGCGCCAGCACCGGGAACGTCGCCTCGACGAACGCCTGGCTCGCCAGGCGGGCGGCCTGCCTGACTCCGGGTACTTTCCTCAGTCCTGCGCGTCCGACGCGACCGAGGGGAAAGTCCGGTTTCGGCAGACACCAGATGGGGGTTCGTTGGAAAACCGTCAGTTGCTCGACGTCGGGTGCGATCTCAGGGATCACCTGCACGGCCGTCGCTCCGGTGCCGATGATCCCGACCCGTTTACCCGCCAAGGACACCTCGTGGTCCCATCGGCTGGTGTGCATCGTCGCGCCCTCGAAGGTGTCGATGCCGTCGATCTCGGGCAGCTTGGGCTGGCTCAGCGGTCCACCGGCGTGAATCAGCCAGCGTGCGGTGACATCCCCAGAACTGGTCGAGATCGACCACTGTGCGGACTGCGCGTCGAACGTGGCCTTGTGGACCCGGGTGCAGAACTGCAGGTGGGGTGCGAGGTTGTATTCGTCGACGATCTGCTTGGCGTACACGCGCAGCTCACGGCCAGGTGCGTAGCTACGTGACCAGGTCGACCGCTGAGCAAACGAAAACTGGTAGCTGAACGACGGGATGTCGACGGCCACACCCGGGTAGGTGTTCCACTGCCAGGTGCCGCCGGGACCATCGGCGTCGTCGACGATGAGCAGGTCGTGGAAACCGGCTTTCTTGAGCGCGATCGCGGTCCCCAAGCCGGAGAAGCCACCGCCGACGACGACGATTTCGTGGTGAGTCTTTTCTGCCATTACCCAATGTTACGCTCGCCAATGACAACATTCGCATTCCATGGAAATCCGGAAGGTAACCCCATGACTCACGTTTCCCCCTGGGTGACTGACGACCTGGACGACCTGCGTGGTCTGGTCCGGTCGTTCTTCGAGAAGACCGTCGCTCCCAACGCCGACAAGTACGTCGACCAGCATCACGTCGATCGCGATCTGTGGAATCAGGCGGGAGAACTCGGCCTCCTGTGCATGTCGATTCCGGAGGAGTACGGCGGCGGTGGCGGCACGTTCGCACACGAGGCGGTGCTGATCGAAGAGCAGGCTCGGGTCGGTGACTCGTCGTGGGGCGTCAGCCTGCACAACGGCATCATCGCTCATTACCTGCTCGCCTACGGGACAGAGGAGCAAAAGCAGCAGTGGTTGCCGAAGATGGCCTCTGGTGAGGTGGTCGGCGCCATCGCCATGACCGAGCCGGGCACCGGATCGGATCTGCAGAGCATCAAGACCAAGGCGATTCGCGACGGCGACGACTACGTCATCGACGGGTCGAAGACGTTCATAACCAACGGTTCTCAGGCCGACCTCATCATCGTCGTGGTCAAGACCGACACCAGTGAGGGCGCCAAGGGCATCTCGCTGGTGCTCGTCGAGGGAGACCGCGAGGGCTTCCGGCGGGGGCGAGTGCTCGACAAGATCGGCCAGCGAGGACAGGACACCTCGGAACTGTTCTTCGACGCCGTCCGGGTTCCGGTCGCGAACCTGCTCGGCACCGAGGAGGGCCAGGGCTTCATCCAGCTCATGCAGCAGCTCCCGCAGGAGCGCCTCATCATCGCGGTCGCTTCGGTCGCAGGCATGGAATCTGCTGTCGCACAAACCATTGCCTACACCAAGGACCGTCAGGCGTTCGGCCGTCCGGTCTTCGGTTTCCAGAACACCAAGTTCAAGCTCGCCGAGGCGGCCACGGAGACCCGCATCGCGCGGGTCTTCGTCGACGATTGCATCGTCAAGCACCTCACGGGCGAGCTCGACATCCCGACGGTCGCGATGGCCAAATGGTGGACCACCGACCGTGCGATGTCGGTCCTCGACGAGTGTGTCCAGCTCTTCGGGGGCTACGGCTACATGAGCGAGTATCCGATCGGCCGTATGTGGGCCGACGGACGCGTGCAGAAAATCTACGCGGGTACCAACGAGATCATGAAGGAAATAATCGCCCGATCGCTGTAGCGTTCCTGCGTTTCCCCGCAAGAGTTCATCGCTGCCCTGACGTCCGAGGCTCGGCCGTCAGGGCAGCGACATCGAGGCCAGATGTCAACCAACACCAGGGCTCTCACATCTTGGCCGGTGTCAGCGCCAATCCCCCACCCAGTCCGATCAGTGCGGTTCCCGAGATCCGGTCGGTCAACACCCTGGCACGTCGTCCACCCATGAGCGTCCGGAGGCGGTGCACTCCGAACACGAAGAACGCCCACCAAACGACTCCGAGGGCTACGTCGATCACACCGAGCCCGAGGATCTGCAGCGTGACAGCGCCACCGGTGGACACGAACTGCGGGAGAACAGCCACGAAGAAGAGTGCCGCTTTCGGGTTGAGGACGTTCGCTACGAACGACTGGCGCCAAACAGCGAACAACCGAAGGTCGGCCGGTTCCTGAGCCTCGGTGACGGAACCGCCGGAGCTCGACCGCGAATTCAGCAGTGCACGGACTCCGAGGTACACCAGATACGCGGCGCCGACGAGCTTGAGCACGGTGAAGGCCGTCGCGCTGGCCAGCAGAATCGCGGCGACCCCAACTGCGGCCGCCGTCATGTGGACCAACAATCCGCATTGGGACGCCGATCGCGGCGACCCAGCCGGACCGCTTGGACCGGACGGCGTGTCTCATCACCACAAACCAGTCCGGACCAGGCGTGACGTAGGCGAGCAGGGCAATACCACAGAAGGCAAGAACCGTTTCAGGACTCATTGCCATCTCGGGTACCCACCGGAGACGACTCAAACCCTCGACTGCCAAGCGATGTCAGGTGAGCAGCGTAGAACCCAGAAAGTCTCCCTTCTCGATGCCCGGAAGGATGGCGTACACCGCGGAGCCGATCGGAACCGTCCACTCGTTCAGGGCATCGTGGTCGGCGAGACGCTGCTGGACCGGAAGGTATTGCGTGTCGACATCCCGCTGGTACGCGGCGAAGATCAGACCGGAGTTCGACGTCTGACCTGCCGAGGGTGGGTCGTCGAAGTTGTACCCCCGGCGCAAGAACTGCTCGTTCGGTGTGCGCTGATGCGCCCGCGCGATGTGGGACGACGGTGGGATGACCGGAATCCCCATCTTGGTCGCCTCGAAGTCCGGCTCGTCGTGCTCCGCCGATCCCGTCAGAGGAGCGCCAGTGTCGACGGTCCGCCCGACGGTGAGTTCCCTGGCGTGGCGGTCGAGTTCCTCCCACGTGTCGAGTTGCATGGCGATCCGCCGGAGCACGAGCGATGTCCCACCCGCCAACCACGGCTGCTGTGATCCGTCATCCCAGACCAGACCGTCGAAGTCGACGTCCGACCTCGGATTCACGGTGCCGTCGACCTGCCCCATGAGGTTGCGCATCGTCGTGCCCGCCGGGGTACTCCCCCGAGCGTGATGGAAACCGCGCTGAACCCAGGCAATCCGAACTCGTGAACGCACGTTCTTCGTCAGCACTCTGACTGTGTGCGCGACGGTCATCGGGTCGTCGCCACAGACCTGCAGCAACAGATCCGTTTGGCTCCAGGCATTCTGGTCGAGCCGGTCGATGGCGAACCCAGGGAGAGGTCTCAACCAGGTCGGTCGGCGCTCTTCCAGTCCCGCGGCGCTGAACGCCCCCGCTCCGACACCGACGGTCACCGTGAGCCGGGACGGGATCTGTGCCAGTTCGGGTTCGGTATCCGCCAGCGCGGCCCGGCCACCGGTCAGGCGGGCAGCGTCTTCCGTCCAGACCTTGAGGATGCCGGTGAGCGCGGCACGGTCGGTGCCGTCGACGAGGTCGAGGCCGACGAACTGGCCATACGCCTGCGGCGTCGTCGCGATACCCGCCTGATGAGGCCCGTAGAACGATTCGGTCTGGCCTCCAGCGCTGCCGTCCGAGTCGTTCGAGGCGGCGGCTTCTGCTGCACCCCAGCCGATTCCGACTCCGACCCCGGCCGCTCCCAGCCCGGCGGCGCCTCCGAGGAGACGCCGCCGGCTGAATCCGGCGCGGGGCCGACCGCGCTCAGGCACCGGGAGTCGGCGTGTCGGTGGTACCGGGGTCGTAGTTCTCCTCGTTGCCGCTGAAGTCGCGAACCTGGGCCTCGACCTCCTTGGTGGAGCCGTCGTCGAAGGTCAGGGTGAGGTCCACGGTCTGGCCTGCGGTCACCGGCGCGGTGATGTCCATGAACATCAGGTGGTCGCCGCCCGGATCGAGGCTGTGCGACCCTTTGGCCGGGATCACAAGTCCCCCTTCTTTTTCGCGCATCACCATGCCGCCGGAATCGCTGGTCGCCATCTCGTGGATCTCCATGTAACCGCTGGCAGGACTCGAGACAGAGACGAGATGGATCTGCGAGTCACCGGTGTTCGCCAACTGACCGAACGCAGCGGTCATCCCGCTGTCAGCGGCCTTGACCCACTGGTCGGAGACGGTGACCGAGTCGGCCTGCGTTGCCGTTTGTTCTTTGTCACCGCACGCGGCGAACACGGTGACGCACAGGACAGCCGCCGCGAGAGCTCCGGCAGTTCGGGTGTGGAGATTGCGCATGGTCATGCACCTTTCGTGGTGGTGGAGGTCGAGACCGGTGGCGTTCGCCGTGCGCGGGCGTCGTGGTAACGCCCGATCGCGATGTCGACCAGGATGAAGGTGAGCAGGCTGATTCCCAACAGCGGGATGAACCAGCCGACGAGAACTGCCGCGGCGACGATCGCGACCGCGATGGCCGGATGGGTCTTGCGCAGTGCACCACGTCGAGGCGGGCGAGCCAGCGCAACACCCTCACGGTGACGGGTCGGGCGGCGCTTCCACCACATCAGGTATCCACGCACGCATACGCTGACCAATCCGATCGCTACAGCCAGCAACACCAACTGATTGGCGAGCCCGAACAGCAGTCCCATGTGGAGCGCGATGCCCCAACTCGAGAGCTTCGCCGCCAACGGCCATTCGGAGAACTTCGACTCGCCGACGATGGTCCCGCTTCCGGGATCGATTGCCACCGAATTGGTTTCCAGCTGCCACGCCGTTCGGACCTGCGAGACGACCATGGCGGTCGCGGCATCGGACGGGATCGTCATCTCGACGGCCCCGGTGACGCCCGCGGCCCGCGCGGTGGACAGCACCTGCCCGACGTCGGTGACGTTGCGGGACACGATCCGCTGATCGGCTGATACCGTCTCGTGTCCGCCGCCGCTGTGGTCGTGATGACCCGAATCCGCCGGAGCGGCAGCGGGATCGAGTGAGCTGTCCAGAGCCGGTGTCGTCCAGCTGAGCGATTGCCTCAGTTCGGTGATGTTCTCACCCGCAAAACGCGACCAGGTCAGTCCGGTCGCCGACAGGAACACCAGACCCACGACGATCCAGGTCCCGACTGCACCATGCCAATTGAGCGTCCGGTTGCGGCCCGTGGTCGTTCGATCGATCCCCAGCAGCGGCGCCGATCCGGTGTTCCGCTGGCGGCTGCGATAGCGGACGATCCAGAGCACGAGCCCGCCGAGCGCGATCACCCACAGCCAGGACGCAGCGAGTTCGCTGTAGATGCGGCCGGGTTCGCCCAGGTGCAAGTTGCGGTGCAGCTGCGAGATCCAGGTCCGCATGGGTAGCGATCCGCTGGATCCGTATGCGATTTCGGTGCCTCTCGATGTCGCCGTCACCGGATCGATGAACACCGCCGTCCGCATCGACGGTCCCAGCGAGGGGTCGGCGAACAGCACCCTGGTGGTCTGGCCTGCCTCGACCGCGGGGCGAACCGCGTCGGGCTGTAGATCGGGAACAACGCTCTGTGCCACCTGAGCCTGCTCGGCCAATGGCGCCGCCGGTCCGGTCGAATCGGTGTGCAGGACGTCGCGATAGACCCATTGCTCGGCAGTGGGCGCAATCGCATAGAGGCCGCCGCTGATGGCGGCGACGATGAGGAAGGGCGCAATGAACAACCCCGCGTAGAAGTGCAAACGCATGACCAGAGGACGAATCACCTGAACTGGCGCAGGTGATCTCGTCGTCGAAACGGACGCAAAGGCCGCGTCCGGCTGGTCATGGTCGGATCGGATGATCGACATGACTCTCTATTCGTATGTGAAGATCTCATGGCGCAGTGGACCACGAAGGCGCGCGGCGATCGGGAATCGCTCCGCGGGGCGACCGGAGTCGGGCCCACCGCGGAGGTGTTCGTGCTGACCGACAACGAGTCGAATCCGCACGAGCAGAAAGATCTACGCAGCCAGAGGAGGACCGCGGGTGCCCGCGGTCGACAACGCGAGGAAGCGGTGAGCAGCAGACCGGTAGCTGGTGATCGTGGCCGTCCACATCGGGACGAGGCCTGCCGGGACATCGAGCACCCGGGTGAGCAGGCGGGCAACGAAGCCGAAAGCCGCGAGCAGCCCGTGTTCGGCACAGCGGAGGAGTACCGCGGTCAGCAGGAGGACAGTGAGGTGGCCGGCGACCATGGACGGCGCAGGTACCAGGCTGTGGGCATGGCCGTGACTCAGGGTCAGGATCACGTGGCCCATGACCTGGCCGAGGCCGAGGACCGCGAGAAGGACCACCAACCGGTTCGATCGAACCTGGCCCGGCGTGACCGCTGCGCCCGCCGCGGTGCAGACCAGCACCAGCAGGAGCAGGGAGGATTCGGACAAAGCCATTGCCCCACCACCGAGTCCGTGACCGGCGACTGCGACAGCTCCGGACATCAACCCGACGAAGGCACCGCGCATCCGCGCGAGCAACTGCATCCGGGAGTCCACAGCGGCACCTTACTAGGTACTACCGACTGTCGTACAGGTGCTGCGCCGGCAACGGCGCCCGCACCCGCGGGTCACGACCGCAGGTCGGATGGTCGTGTGCTCACCGAACGAACCGGTAGCCCATCCCCGCTTCGGTCAGCAGATGCCGCGGCTTCGTGGGATCGACCTCGAGCTTTCTCCGCAAACTGGCGAGATAGACCCGCAGGTAATTGCTCTGGGTGCCATAACTGGGACCCCACACGTGGGTGAGGATGTCGCGTTGGCCGACCAACTTGCCCTCGTTGTGCACCAGCAGCTCCAGCACACCCCATTCGGTGGGGGTCAGGTGGACGGGCACTCCCCCGCGGGTGACCTGTTTCGAACGCAGATCGACCGTGAACGCATCGGTCTCGACCACAGGTTCCGAGGAGTCGGTGGCACTTCCGCGCCGAACCGCTGCCCGCAGCCGGGCGAGGAACTCCTCCATGCCGAAGGGTTTGGTCACGTAGTCATCCGCACCGGCGTCGAGGGCCTGCACCTTGTCGGCCGAATCGGTGCGCGCCGACAGGACGATGACCGGCACGTCGGTCCACCCCCGCAACCCGGCGAGGACCGTGAATCCGTCTATGTCGGGTAGACCGAGGTCGAGGACGATCACCTGGGGATTCGTCTGACCGGCAGCGGTCAAGGCGCCCGCACCGCTGGAGGCGGTGGTCACGTCGAACCCGCGCGCATTCAGATTGATCCGCAGGGCGCGCAGAATCTGCGGCTCGTCGTCGACGACGAGCACGCGCACCTTGGCCTCGCGCCCCTCCTCAACCATCGAGTACCTCCACCCGGGCGAACTGGGCTTCGGCGGGCGGGCCGGAACGCAGTTCGAACGACATCGTCAAGCCGCCGCCCGGTGTCTGCGAGGGGGTGATCTCGGATCCCATCGCGCGGACGAAACCCTGCGCCACGGACAACCCCAGCCCTACCCCGGTACCGCTGCCCGAGTCCCCGAGTCGCTGGAAGGCGGTGAAGATCTTGTCCCACGACTCGGCGGGTACCCCCGAACCGTGGTCGCGCACCGACACCGTGCATCGCGGTAGGTCCTCGACATCAGATGGGTCGTGGCCGAGGCGGGCGCGGACCTGCACCACCGAGGCCTGCCCGCTGTGCCGGAGGGCGTTGTCGATCAGATTGGCCAGTACGCGTTCGAGCAGCCCCGGGTCTGCGTAGACGAGCATCTGTTCGACATCGAGTTCGACACGAGTGGCACCGGTGGGGTCGAGGCGGGAGATGCCCATCATGGCCCGGCTCACGACCTCCGTCAGATAGACCATCTGCAGGTCTGGCCGAATCACCCCGGCGGCCAGTCGCGACGAGTCGAGCAGATTGCCGACCAGCGCGGTCAGATGATCAGTGGATTCTTCGATGGTGGCGAGCAGTTCCGCGGTGTCCTGGGGCGAGAACGTGACGTCGGTACCCCGCAAACTCGACGCGGCCGCTTTGACCGCGGCCAACGGTGTCCGTAGGTCGTGACTCACCGCCGACAGCAGTGCCCGTCGCAGTTGATCGGTTTCCGCCAGCGCTCGTGCCTCGGCCGCCTCGGCGGCGAGTTCGCGCCGTTCGACGAGGCCCGCGGCCTGGGTGGCGACAGCGACGAGAACCTTGCGTTCACGGCCACCGAGTTTGGGGCCGGTGAGCAACATCGCGAAGTCGCTGCCGGGGACGGGACACACGGTGTCGGCGGCACCGGTGTCGGCAGGTGGCTCCTCCCCGACCGATCCCTCCACGATGCTCGCCTCGCGGCCGCTGCGACGGATCAGCGAGACGGCGCGCTGATCGTAGGTTTCGCGGACCCGCCGCAGCAGGCCGTCGAGTCCTTCTCCACTGAGAACAGCGCCGGAGAACGTGGCGAGGAGTTCGGCATCACGACCGGCCCGCTGCGCCTGCACCCGTCTGACAGTGGCCGAATCGACCAGAGCAGCAACGGCTATGGCGATCATCAGCATCACGATGATGGTGATCAGGTTGTCGGCCTCGTTGATGGTGAAGGTGTAGCGCGGCGAGGTGAAGAAGTAGTTGAGCAACAACCCCGACACAATCGCCGACAGCGCCGCCGGACCGATGCCACCGAGCATGGAGACCGCGAGCACCACCACGAAGAACAACGCCGACTCGCTGGCGATACCCAGCCACCGGTCCAGGAAGGCGAGCACCCCCGCCGCCGCCGCCGGGACCAGGACGGCGAACACCCAACTCAGCGGCCGGTGGAAGCGGGTCTGCCTGATGTCGAGTGGATTTCGTGCCTTGGTCTCGGAATGGGTGACCATGTGGACGTCGATCTTTCCGGAGTTCCGCACGACGGTGGCGCCGACGCCTTCGTCGAGGATGCGTTGCCACCGAGAACGTCGGGAGGTGCCGACCACGAGTTGGGTGGCGTTGACCCCACGGGCGAACTCGAGCAGCGCGGCGGGTACGTCGTCGCCGACGATCGTGTGGGTTTGTGCGCCGAACCCTTTGGCCAGCTCGGTGAGCTCGGCGATGTCCAGCGAGGCGGGATCGGCGAGACCGTCAGCCGCCGCGATGTGCACCACGACGAGTTCGGCGCTCGAGCGCGACGCGATCCGGCCTGCGCGGCGGAGCAGTGTCGCCGATTCCGGACCGCCGGTCAGCGCCACCACGACGCGCTCGCGCGCCTCCCAGGTGGCGGTGATCTGGTGTGCGGCGCGATATGTCGCGAGGTTGTCGTCGACCTGATCGGCCAGCCACAGCAGGGCCAATTCCCGCAGCGCGGTGAGGTTGCCTTCGCGGAAATAGTTGGCCAGCGCACCGCCCACCCGGTCCCCGGGGTACACCTTGCCTGCCGTAAGACGTTGCCGCAGTGCCTGTGGCGCGATGTCGACGAGTTCGATCTCGTCGGCGGCCCGCACGACGTCGTCAGGGACGGTCTCGCGCTGCACGATCCCGGTGATCTCCTGGACCACGTCGTTCAGACTCTCCAGATGCTGGATGTTGATCGTGGACAGGACATCGATGCCGGCGGCGCGCAGCTCTTCGATGTCTTGCCAGCGCTTGGCGTTCCGCGAGCCGGGGGCGTTCGTGTGGGCGAGTTCGTCGACAAGGGCCACCTGCGGGCGGCGGGCAAGCACCGCGTCTGTGTCCATCTCGGCGAGTACGGTCCCGCGGTGCTCGACATTCCGGCGAGCGATCAGCTCCAATCCGTCGGTCATGGCCGCGGTGACGGACCGCCCGTGCGTCTCCACCACCGCGACCACCACATCGACGTCCTCTCCGAGCAGAGCGTGGGCCTGCGCCAGCATCTCGTACGTCTTGCCCACACCGGGGGCGCAGCCGAGGAACACCTCGAGACGCCCTCTGGTTTCGCCGGTCACTGCGCCGACCTTAGTCGCAGGCAGGAGCGGTCAGCCCCAGATCGAGGTTCACCTCGAGCACGTCGACCCTGGGCTGGCCGAGAAAGCCCAGCTGACGCCCCTCGGTGTGATCCGAGATGATCTGCCGCACCTCCGCGATCGACTTCCCGTTCTCCCTGGCCAGCCGCGGTACCTGGAGCCCCGCGTAGGCCGGGCTGATGTGCGGGTCGAGACCCGACCCTGACCCGGTGACCGCATCGACCGGAACACGGTCGGCGCTCACGCCCTCGCGAGCGGCGATCAGCTGCCTTCGTTCGGCGATCCAGCCGGCCAGCTTCTCACTGTTCGGGCCCTGGTTGCTCGCCGCGGACGCTGCGGGATCACCGGGGGCCATCGGGTCGTCCGAGGATCCCAGCACGCGGGCGTGCAGGTACCTGTCGGGTTCGCCGGCGGCCACCTGCGGATCGATGCCGATCAGGCTCGACCCGACGACGCAGCCGTTGCGGTCGGTGACCTGCGACCCGTCGGCCGAGGTCGCGCCGATTCGCGAAAACCCCCAGACGACTGCGGGATAGGCCACCCCCAGGATCACCGTCATCGCTGCGAGGACCGCGACGGCCACCACACACTGCCGTATCCACGTCGACATCGTTCTCATCTCGTCTACCCCATTCCCGGGAGAAAGCGGACCACCAGGTCGATCAGCCAGATACCGAGGAACGGCGTGATCACACCCCCGAGTCCGTAGATCAACAGATTGCGACCCAACAGCTTTGACGCAGAACTGGGCCGGTACCGCACACCGCGTAGCGACAACGGGATGAGCGCCACGATGACCAGGGCGTTGAAGATCACCGCCGACGTGATCGCCGACTCCGACGAGTGCAGACCCATGATGTTGAGCTTGTCGAGTTGCGGGTAGATGCCACTGAAGAGCGCGGGCAAGATCGCGAAGTATTTCGCGAGGTCGTTGGCCAGGGAGAACGTGGTCAACGCTCCGCGGGTGATCAGCAGCTGCTTGCCGATCGCCACCACGTCGATCAGCTTGGTGGGATCGGAGTCCAGATCCACCATGTTGCCGGCTTCTTTTGCGGCCGAGGTGCCCGTGTTCATCGCCAGCCCGACGTCGGCCTGGGCGAGTGCCGGAGCGTCGTTGGTGCCGTCGCCGGTCATGGCGACCAATCGCCCGCCGGCCTGCTCCTTGCGGATCAACGCCAGTTTGTCCTCGGGTGTCGCTTCGGCCACGAAGTCGTCGACTCCGGCTTCCGCGGCGATCGCCGTCGCGGTGAGCGGGTTGTCACCGGTGACCATCACCGTGCGTATCCCCATCGCCCGCAGCTGCGCAAAGCGCTCGGCCATACCCGGTTTCACGACATCGGAGAGCGCGATCGTCCCTAATATGACGGCCCGGTCGTCGCCGGTCTGGGTGCCGACGACCAGTGGCGTGCCGCCTGCCCGCGAGATGTTGGCGACCTCATCGCTCACCTCGGCCGGGGTGTCACCGTGGTTGTCGGCGACCCACCGCAGCAGCGCGTCGGCCGCACCCTTGCGGATTCTGACCGTACCGGCGGGGCCGGGCACGTCCATCCCGCTCATCCGGGTCTGGGCGGTGAAAGGAACGATCTCCCGGGTGGCCCGGTCTGCGGCGTCGAGCGCTTCCGGATCCTGGCCGAACTCGACACGGCACAAGTCGACGATGCTCCGACCCTCTGGGGTGTCGTCGGCCAGGCTCGATTGGCATGCTGCCAAGGACAATTGCGAAAGCGTCACGCCGGGCGCCGGCACCAGGGCAGTCGCCTGGCGGTTGCCGAATGTGATGGTTCCGGTCTTGTCCATGAGCAGTGTGTCGATGTCGCCGGCCGCCTCGACCGCGCGCCCGGACATCGCGAGGACGTTGCGCTGCACCAGCCGGTCCATCCCGGCGATCCCGATCGACGAGAGCAACGCACCGATGGTGGTCGGGATCAAGCAGACCAGCAGCGCGATGAGTTTCACCGCATCCGGGGTCTGTCCCGCGTACTGCTGCATGGGCCCGACAGCCACGACCGCCAGCAGGAAGATGATGGTCAGGCTCGAAAGCAGGATGTCGAGGGCGATCTCGTTCGGTGTCTTCTTCCGCGACGCTCCTTCGACGAGCGCGATCATCCGGTCCACGAACGATTCGCCCGGCGACGTCGTGATCTTCACGATGATCTTGTCCGACAACACCACCGTGCCACCGGTCACCGCACTGCGGTCGCCGCCGGATTCGCGGATCACGGGTGCGGATTCACCGGTGATCGCGGATTCGTCGACCGTGGCGATACCGTCGACGACGTCGCCGTCGCCGGCGATCACCTCTCCGGCCTCGACGACGATCAGGTCACCGATCACGAGTGCGCTGCCCGAGATCTCGGTGATGGCGCCGTCTGCGTCGAGCCGTCGAGCGACGGTGTCCTGTTTGACTTTCCGCAGGCTCGCGGCCTGGGCGCGGCCGCGTCCCTCGGCGACCGCTTCGGCGAGGTTCGCGAACAACACCGTGAACCAGAGCCAGAACACCACCGCGAACGAGAACCACGACGGCTGCCACACCGCCAGGACCGTCGTGATGATCGCGCCGAGGTAGACGACGAACATCACCGGATTGCGCGCCTGGTCACGCGGATCGAGTTTGCGCAGCGCCTGGGGTACCGAGGTGATCAGCTGGCGGGGATCAAACGCTCCGCTACCGGCCAGATCGTCGTCCGCCCGGACGGACGCGGTGTCCCGCTCCGCGACTGTGGTCATGAAAGTGCCTCTGCTATCGGTCCCAGCGCCATGGCCGGGAAGAAGGTGAGTCCGGCGACGAGAAGAACTGTGCCGGTGAGCAGGCCGCCGTAGAGCAGACCGTGGGTGGGCAGTGTTGCGGAGCTGACCTGTCGGGGTTTCGCCGAGGCCAGTAGGCCGGCCAGCGCGAGGACGAAGATGATCGGCAGGAACCGGCCGAGCAGCATCGCGAAGCCCAGTGAGCTCTGGAACCAGTCACTGGTGGCGGTGAGCCCGCCGAACGCACTGCCGTTGTTGTTTGCCGCGGAGGCGAACGCGTACAGCACCTCCGAGAAGCCGTGAATCGAACCCGGTGATCCAGGTTCGCCGCTGTTGCCCTGAAAACCTGTGGTGGACGCCAAGATCACGGTGATCGCGGTGCCGATCAACACCAACGCGGGCATCACCAGGATCGACAGCGCCGCCATGGTGATCTCGTGCTGGCCGATCTTCTTGCCCAGGAATTGCGGTGTCCGGCCCACGAGCAGGCCACCGACGAACACCGCGATGATCGCCAGCACCAGCATTCCGTACAGACCGGTCCCGACGCCGCCGGGTGCGACTTCACCCAGCAGCATGTTCCAGATCAGTGCGCCACCGCCGCCTGCGGAGTACGAGTCGTGCGCCGAGTTCACCGCGCCGGTGGATGTTCCCGTTGTCGAGACCGCGAACAAGGCAGACCCGGCGACCCCGAACCGTTGTTCCTTGCCTTCCATCATCGCGCCGGCCGCCTGGGCCGCGAGGCCGTTGGTATGCGATTCGAACGCCCAGACGAGGGCGACCATGCCCGACCAGATCGTGGCCATGACCCCGAGGATCGTGAGACCCTGCCGGCGGTCACCGACCATCGTGCCGTAGGTGCGGGTCAGACACACCGGGATGATCAGCAACGCAATGATTTCCACGATGTTGCTGAGCGGTGTGGGGTTGGAGAACGGATGTGCGGAGTTGGCCGACAGGGTTCCGCCGCCGTTGGTGCCGAGTTCCTTGATCGCCTCCTGAGATGCGAACGGTCCTACCACGCCGGACCCACTCGACCCGTCGAGCCCGATGAAGTCGAAGCCGCTCTTGAACGACTGCACTGCGCCCTGGGTGAGCAGCAGTAGCGCGACGATGATGCTCAGCGGCAACAGGATCCGGAAGGTGGCTCTGGTCAGATCCACCCAGAAGTTGCCGAGTTCGCCGTCGCCCTTCGTGCCGATGATTCCGCGGATGAGCGCCACCGCCACCGCGAGACCGACCGCAGCGGACAGGAAGTTCTGCACCGCGAGCCCGGCCATCTGGGTGAGGTTGCTCATCACGACCTCGGGTGAGAAGGACTGCCAGTTGGTGTTCGCGACGAAGGAGATCGCAGTGTTGAAGGCCATCGCGGGCGAGACCCCGTCGCGGCCGTCGCTCCAGGGCAGCACACCTTGGAGTCGCTGCAGGGCGTAGAGGAACAGCACCCCGACGAAGGAGAACGCCAGCACTGCGGTGGCGTAACCCGTCCAGGTCTGGGACCGGCGCGGGTCGATCCTGGCGATCTTGTAGAGCAGGCGTTCCGGCGCCAGGTCAGTCCCGAGGCCTTGCGGTCTGCCGCGCCCACCGGAGAACACGCGGGCCATGTAGTCGCCGAGCGGGACGTACGCCGCCGCGAGGATGAAGACCACCGACCCGACCTGGAGGGCGGCGGCCACAGAGGAGTTCACGTTTGCCTAGAACCTTTCGGGAAGTACCAGGGCTGCACAGAGATACAGCACCACCACGATTGCGATGATCAGCAACACGACATTCGTCGCGCCGTCGGCGGTCACGGTCGGGTCCTGGCAGCGACGAGGCGCAGGACGAGTACGCACACACCGAAACCGCCGAAGATCGCCGGCACGAAAAAGAGATCTGCCACGTCCACTCCTGAGGATGAGGGGGCCGGACCACTTCGTCGGGTCCGGCCGGTGGATTCAGCATGCTGGGCCGGCGGTGCCCGCGACCAGGGTGTTGACGACCTTCATACGCGCACACGCTGCATCTTTACGAGATCTTTGCGCCGCTTGCTGCTGACAGCCAGATGAGGAAGCCGATCCGTGCTCTGGGAATGATCCGCCGTCTGACGACGGTCCGCGCGCACGGTTAGCCGCCCTCACAGCTGGGTATACGCACGATGAGGCATGGCGAGGCGGACACGATCCGCCTCCGTCATGCCTGTCTCGGTTGAGTCGTCAGCCTTCTGGAAGTCCGTGAGCGATGGTGGAGCGAGGTCGTGGGTGAAGCGCAGCAGTATCAGGGTCGCGTCGGTGCCGAACTCACATGTTTACGTCCGGCACATCGCGCCTCTGATGCCCGAGGAGACGAATGTCATCCGCCTGCCCGACCCTGTTCCGGCCGGTGGTCCGGTGGATCCCGGCGTGTGGTGGCCACCGCGCATGTTCGACCCACAGTGGATCTCGGCCCACCACGCGGAGTTCGACGTCTTCCACATCCACTTCGGGTTCGACGATGTCTCTCCCGAGGTCATGAGGGACGTGATCCACGAGCTCCGATCACGCGGCAAGCCGATCGTCTACACGCTGCACGACCTGCGTAATCCGCACCATCGGGAGCCAGGTGCCCACGAGGAAATACTCGACATCCTGGTTCCGGAGGCCGACGAGATCATCACTCTCACCCCGGGTGCCGCCGAGCGCATCCGGGAGCGCTGGGCGCGCACCGCCACCGTCTTGCCCCATCCACACGTGGTCCCGCCGCAGTGGTTCCATCGACGTCCGACCGACTCCCCCCAGTTCACCGTCGGCGTACATGCGAAGAGTGCGCGTGCGAACTGCGACCCGCTGACGGTCGCGCAGGCCCTGGTCGAGATCGCCGGGTCATACGACGACGTGGTGATACAGATCAACGTGCACGACGACATCTTCGATCGAAGCAGCCACGGATACGACCCCGACCTGGGACGAGCACTTCGGACGCTCGGATCCCACCGCCGCGCACGGCTGATCGAGCACCGGCGGTTCTCGGACGAACAATTGTGGGCGTACCTGCAAGGTCTATCTGTTTCGGTACTTCCGTACCGGTTCGGGACGCATTCGGGCTGGCTCGAGGCGTGCCACGATCTGGGCACAGCGGTCCTGGCTCCCAGCTGCGGCTTCTACGGTCAGCAACAGGAATGCTTCGAGTTCGACCTCGATGAAGACCATTTCGACGCCGAGACACTCGCTGCTGCACTGAAAACGGCCCACGACACTCCCACCCCGGCACCGTCGTGGTCGCAGCGGCTCTCGCAGAGACAGTGGCTGGCCCAACAGCATTCCGCCATCTACAGCAGGTGCCTCGATGCCTGAACGGATGACTGAACGGCCGTTGCAGATCGCCGTCATCGCATCGAGCCGCCACCCCATCGCGGAACCTTTCGCGGGCGGGCTCGAAGCCCATGTCTGGCACCTGACGCGGGCACTGACTGCCGCGGGACACGAGGTGACCCTGTTCGCAGGCCCGGGATCGGACGTCGGCCCCGGCGTACATGTGATGCACGTCAACATCTTCGAGCCATCTGCGGTGGCGCGGGGTGATGTGTCGATGCCGTCCGAGACGGCGATGCGTGACCATCACGCTTATCTGTCACTGATGCTCGATCTCGTCGCCGACCCCGGGCGGTTCGACCTCATCCACAACCACAGCCTGCACTACCTGCCCATCGCGATGGCTCCGGCACTGGCCACCCCCATGGTGACCACCCTGCACACCCCGCCCACGCCCTGGCTCGAGTCGGCGATGACCGTCGCGCCCCAACCGCGATGCGTGGCGGTCAGTGGCCACACCGCGCGGCTGTGGGAGCACGTCCTGGGTCCGACACCTGTGGTCCGCAACGGAGTTCGGATCGACCACTGGCCGGAGGGTGCCGGCGGCACGGACCTTGTCTGGTTCGGTCGCCTGGTCCCGGAGAAGGGCGCACACCTGGCGATCGAGGCCGCTCGGCTGGCCGGGAAGCCGCTCCGTCTCGCCGGTCCCCGGAGCGACGAGCATTACTTCACCACGATGATCGAGCCTGCGCTCGACGACCAGATCAAGTACGTCGGGCACCTCGGTCACAGCGCACTGGCCGACCTCGTCGGCTCGTCGGCAGTCACTCTGGTCACCCCGATGTGGGACGAGCCGTACGGACTCGTGGTCGCCGAATCACTGGCGTGCGGGACCCCCGTGGCATCGTTCGATCGCGGTGGAATCCCCGAGATCGTCGGTATCGACGGCGGGATCCTCGTCCCACCCGGAGACGTTGCGGCACTGGCGACTGCGGCTCTCACGGCCGCGGGATACGACCGCGGCAACGTCCGGCGTCGCGCACTCACCCACTGCAGCGAAGACACCATGGTGGAGCAGTATCAGCTGCTCTACTCGGAGATGGCCGGCCGCGAGAACATCCCGGCGTGATCGGCTACTACATCCACCATCAGGGCAGTGGACACCGGATGCGCGCGGAGGCGATCACCGAACGGCTCAGGGTTCCGGTCGTGGCGCTGAGCAGTGCCGACATCACCAGCGCGGTGTTCGCCGACCGGGTCAGGCTCACGCGAGATGATCTGTCGGATACTCCAAGCGACGTCGACGCCAACGGAGCGCTGCATTGGGCTCCCCGCCTCGACGTCGGACTTCGGACCCGCATGGTGGAGATTGCGGAGTTCGTGTCTGTCCACCGTCCCGATGCCATGGTGGTCGACGTGTCCGTGGAGGTCGCAGCCTTCGTTCGCTTGCTCGGTGTTCCCGTGGTCGTCACTGCGATGCCCGGGGAGCGAACGGATCCGCCCCATCTGCTGGCCTACCAGTTGGCCGACGCCATCATCGCTCCGTGGCCGGAGGAGCTATACCGGCCGGAATGGCTCATCCCGCACCTGCACAAGACCACGTTCACGGGAGGGATCAGCCGGTTTGACGGCCGTCCGGTCCACAACGATGCCGGCTGCCAGTCCGACGTCCTGGTCCTGACCGGCACCGGTGGGGCCACCACCTCGCAGGCCGCGGTCTCGCAGTTCGCCGACGACCACCCCGAACTCACCGTCCGCGGGCTCGGCCCGGCGTTCGGAACGTGGAGCGACGATCCATGGCGGGAGTTGTGCAGCGCCCGGCTCGTGGTCACCAACGCCGGACAGGGCAGTGTCGCCGACGTCGCGGTCGCCCAGAAGCCCGCGGTACTCCTCCCTCAGGACCGCCCCTTCGACGAACAACTCCGCACCGGAAGAAACGTTGCCCGTGCGGGTCTGGCGCATGTATGTTCCGCGTGGCCCACCGCGGACGAGTGGGCGACGATCCTGCGGGCAGTACCTGATTCGGCCACGTCGTGGTCCCGCTGGCGCACCGCGGGCGCCGCGGGACGAGCGGCGGCCGCCATCGAGGCGGTCCTCGGATGACTTCCGCATCGCGGCCGCCGAAGGTCGTTGCCATCACCATCGTCTCCGGCCGACATGATCACCTCGCGAACCACCTCGACGGGGTGGCCGCAGCGGCCGTGCGGCCCACGGAACACATCATCGTCGCGATGAATGATCCTGCGGTGCACGACATCGCGGCACCGTATCCCTCGACCCGGGTGGTCGACGTCGAGTCCGTCGGCGCACACCTGCCCTTGGCGCAGGCCCGCAACCTCGGCGCACGGACCGCGATCGACGCCGGCGCGGACCTGTTGGCCTTCCTCGACGTCGACTGTGTTCCCGGCCCCCAGTTGTTCCGGTACTACGCCGCTGCCGCCGAACGGAGAGGTGGAGAACAACTGCTCTTCTGCGGACCCGTCACCTATCTGTCGCCGCACGCCGATCTGGGCGACCTCGCGGCACTGACCGATCCGCATCGGGCGCGCCCGAACCCCGACGCCGGCGTCATCGTTCTCGACACCGAGATGACCCTGTTCTGGTCGTTGTCGTTTGCGCTGACCGTCGCGAACTGGCAGATGCTCGGCGGCTTCTCGACCGCGTACGAGGGCTACGGCGCGGAGGACACCGATTTCGCCATGTCGGCTGCGGCGCATGATTTCCGCATTGCCTGGGTCGGCGGCGCCCACGCCTATCACCAGTACCACCCGGTCTCCGATCCCCCCGTGGAACACCTCGACGACATCCTGCGTAATGCCCGGATCTTCCACTCGCGGTGGGGATGGTGGCCGATGCAGGGATGGCTCGACGCCTTCCGCGATCGAGGACTGATCGCGTTCGATGCGCGTACTGATAGCTGGGTCACCCTACCCGCCTGACCGACGTTTCGAGTCCACCCGAAATGGCTACGCCATAACTTGCAGCACAGCAATATTCGAAGGACGGAGGAGTCGATGATTGCCGATCCCGAAAAGCGGATACCGACCGATTCTGAGCTTGCGCAGTGGTGTGAGCAGCTGGCGGAGCTGGCCGAGCAGAACAACAGAGTCATCGCCACCGCCGAGTCACTGACCGCGGGCAACCTGGCCGCCGAGCTGGGACGCGCGTCAGATTCAGGTGACTGGTACTGCGGAGGCATTGTCGCCTATCGCAAGCAGGTAAAACACGACGTACTGGACGTCCCGGACGGGCCAGTGGTCAGCGAAGCCGCGGCCAGAGCGATGGCCCGCAGTACCGCGACGTTGCTCGGCGCCGATCTGGCGGTCGCGGTGACCGGAGAAGCCGGACCCGAAACCCAGGAGGACGTGCCACCGGGGACCGTGTGGTTCGGTGTCTACGACAACGGTTCGGTCGAGACCTTGCATCGAGTCTTCGATGGGGAGCCGGAGCAGGTCCTCGCCTCTACGATCGCCGCGAGCGTGGATCTGCTCATTCAGCACGCCAAGGCAGGAACAGGCGATCCGGACGAGCAGACACCCCGGACCGGAGAGGAGAACCCATGACCGCGCTCCGCGACCAGATCCGCAAGGAGCTACACGTCTCACCGTCGATCGATGCCGAACGCGAGATCGAGCGACGAGTACAGTTTCTTGCCTCGTACCTACGCGCCACCGGCACACAGGGTTTGGTGCTGGGCATCAGCGGAGGCCAGGACAGTACCCTGGCAGGGAAACTGAGCCAGTTGGCCGTCGACCGGGTCAATGAGGCGGCCGGCGGCGCCGAGTTCGTCGGGGTGCAGTTGCCGCACGGACAGCAATCCGACCAGTCCGATGTCGACATCGCGCTCGATTTCATCAAACCATCCCGGGTGATCAGCATCGACATCAAACCCGGAGTCGACGCCGAATCCGCCGCCATCGCCAACGGTCTCGGTGTCGACCGACTGCGAGACTTCGTGCGCGGGAACGTGAAAGCCCGGGCACGCATGGTGGCCCAGTACGCCGTGGCCGGTGAGCGTAACCTGCTCGTGGTCGGTACAGACCACGCCGCCGAGGCCGTCACCGGATTCTTCACCAAGTACGGGGACGGGGGTACCGACGTCAATCCGCTCGAGGGTCTGACCAAAAGCCAAGGTGCGCAGCTGTTGCGCTCGCTGGGCGCCCCCGAATCCACGTGGCAGAAGGTTCCCACGGCCGACCTCGAGGACGACCGGCCGGCACTGCCCGACGAAGAGGCACTCGGGGTGACGTACCCGGAGATCGACCGTTACCTACAGGGAGAATCGGTCTCGGCCGAGGCCGCTGAAACGATCGAGGCCGTATATCTGCGCACTCAGCACAAGCGTCATCTGCCGGTCGCCCCGTCCGACACGTGGTGGCAGTGACGATCGGATCAGCCGACGAAGGCCGCGAGCATGCCATCGACAGCGTGTGGCCAGCTGAACTGTTCCGCGCGCTCGCGAGCCAGTGATCGTCGTTGTGCCGCAGGGAGGTCCAGCACGGCCAAGATCGCCTGGGCCACACCCATCGCCGTATCCGGAGCCAGTGCGCCCGACTCGGCCCTCACGATCTCCGACAGCGCGGATCTCTGCGACACCACCACCGGGGTACCCGTCGCGAGCGCTTCGAGGGCTGCGAGCCCAAACGTTTCGTGGGGTCCCGGCGCCAATGCCACGTCGGACGACGCCATCAACGCGGCGACCTCGGCTCGACTACCCAGGTAGCCCGCGAAGTCGACGGGCAGACCCTCTGCGCGCCGCTTCAGCTTGCGCATGACCGGGCCATCTCCGACGATCAGCAAGCGTACCGATATCCCTGAATCACGCAGCAGTGCAACAGCATCGACACTTCGATGGACGTGCTTCTCCACCGAGAGGCGCCCACAGTGGATCAGCAGGTGCTCGGCTCCTCGTCTTGCCAGGTCGCGTAGTGCGGCGCTGCGGCGCTCGGGGTGGAACACCTCGAGGTCGACGCCGAGCGGAACCCGGCAGAGGTTGCTCGCGCCGATGCGGTCGAACTCCTCGGCCGCGAACGCAGTGGTGCACACAACTTTGTCGTAGTCGCGTGCGGTCGCGCGATTGGCGACGTCGGCGAGGGTCTGCGCCACGGCTCGTGGAAGCACCTGACCGAGGAGTCTGTCGAGACGTTCGTGGGCGATCATGACGCTGCCGACATCCCGTTCGCGCGCCCAGACACCCATGCGCCGCAGAGTCAATCGGTCGGACACCTCGATGACGTCGGGGGCCGCCGACGCAGCCACCGCCGCAACGGAAGCGAAGCGTGCGGCGCGATATCCCCCGGTGAACGGGAGAACTGGGGCAGGCACCGTCACCCGCACAACGCCTGATGCGAGTACCTCGTTCGCAGCGACAGGCCCCGGGACGATCAGCGTGACGTGGTGACCACGCCGAACATATCCGGTCCCCAGTTCGTCGACCGCGGTCCGGAGTCCACCCGAACGCGGCCCGTAGAAGTTGGCGACCTGCACTATCCGCATGGTCGAAGTGTCGGCCGCTCCCCGGCCTGTGGCCAGAACGTGCGGTGGCGCGTCGGTGAACTCCGGCCGAACACCTCCTCCGGCACCTCAGTGTCGGACGTGTGGGCGCTGACCTGCCGCGCCGCGACGGCTTCGTGGTCAAACGCGTCCGCTACCCACCGGACCGCAGTACATTCAAAGACAGTCTGAGGTCCAGCCCCGCAGGCCCCGGCCGACCCCACGGCTCTGGGAGGATGACTATCTATGCGAGGACCCGAACAGGAGTTGGCGATCCTGCAAGCGCTGATGGAGCATTCGCCCGATCTCATCTCTCTGTCGGAGTTCTCAGGCATGGTGCGCTACATCAATCCAGCTGGTCTCGAATTGCTGGGACTGAGCGCATTGCCTTAGGACGGCAGCCTCACCACGGAGGACTTCTTCACGCCAGAAGGCCTACAGGTCGCGGGAGAGGTCGAGCACGGGCTGAGCACGGTCGGGCACTGGCAGGGTCGTAGCGAGATGCGTCATTTCGCCACGGGAGAGGGTATCCCGGTCGCCATCTCGACGTTCGTGGTCGAGCGGGATGGTGACAACCCGCGAATGATCGCCTCCTATGTCCGAGACCGCCGTGCCGGTCACGTTCGCGACCTCCAACTGCTCGATGCGGCCGCCAGCGCCGCCCAGTTCGCCGCGGAGCAGCAGTCCGTCGCCGAGCTCAGCCGGATCGCGATCAGCGGAGACCTCCCCCAGCTACTCCCGATCGCAACCGGCGCGGCGGCGACAATGATGGGCGTCGAGCGATCGACGATCACGCGGGTCGATCCTCAAGAGGATGCGGTCCTGGTCCTCGAGGCGTACGCGGGGGCCGGCTGGAAGATGCGCGCGATACCTGCAGGAACCTATTCATTGATGGGTTACTCGATCCTGCGCAACACGCCGATAGTCTGCGTCGACATCGTGGGCGAGACCCGATTCGACACCAGCGCGATGGCAACCGCCGGTATGCAGAGCGGGGCGTCCGTACCCATCGCGGGGAACTCCGGGCCGTGGGGTGCGCTGTCGGTGCACAGCGTCCGTCCCCGCTCCTACGGCCCCCGCGAGGTCGCATTCCTACAGACCGTGGCGGGCGTACTGTCGACGGCGATTCGCCGGATCGAACTGGATCGGCGGCTGCGGCACCGCCGGATGAGCGATCAGCTGACGGGTCTGCCCAACCGCGAGGTCGCCTACGAACGCATTGACGAGGCGCTTGGGCGGGCCCGGCTCAACGGAATTGTGGTCGCCGTCCTCCTACTCGACATCGACGACTTCAAGATCATCAACGACAGCCTCGGACACGACACCGGTGACATCGCTTTGCGCCAATTCGCCCGCCGGCTCAACTCGGCGACCCGGCCGCAGGACACCGTCGCCCGCCTCGGTGGGGATGAGTTCCTGATCATCTGCGAGGGCATCCGGGATGTGGCACATGCCCAGGAGATCGCGCATTCGATCACCGACGAGATCAGGCAACCGATGGTCGACGACAACTCCCCGACTCCGCGCAGCGCCAGTATCGGGATCGCTGTGTCCGATGAGGCGTCGACCAGGCGAGACCTCATCCACCAGGCCGATCTGGCCATGTACCGCGCAAAGGGCACCGGCACCGGCGGACACGCGGTGTTCGACAACGCCGATGTCTATGACGCCGAACGCATCCGAACTCTTTCGCTCGCATTGCGAAAGGCGTTGATTCGCGGCGATCAGATGCACATGGTGTACCAACCGATCGTCGAGATCGACAGCAACCGGATAGTCGCGATCGAGGCGCTGGCACGGTGGAACCACCCGACACTCGGTCCGATCGGTCCCACCGAGTTCGTGGCCGTCGCCGAACGCACCGGGCTGTCCACCGAACTCGGAATGTGGGCGCTGCGAACGGCGTGCACCCAGGCAGCCGTATGGCGAAAGACCAACGACATCACCATCCGCGTCAATGTCAGCGCCCTGCAGCTGAGGGATGCGAAGCTGCCCAATCAAGTCGCGCTGGTTCTCGCGGCGACCGGCCTGCCCCCGACAGCCCTCGGCCTGGAGATCACCGAGACCGTCTGGGTCGAAGACACAGAACGAGTTGCCGACACTCTCACCGAACTCCACCGGATGGGCGTGGGGATCCTGCTCGATGACATCGGGGTCGGGCACAGCTCCATCTCCTACCTCGACCGCTACCCGCTGTTCGAGTGTTTCAAGATCGACCAGTCGTTCATCGCGAGGTTGCCCAGCCCGCGCGGCGAGGCCATCATCTCCGCAATCGTCTCGCTCGCAAACGCATTCGATGTGACCGTGGTCGCCGAGGGGGTCGAGACCCCGGAGCAGCTCGAGGCGCTTCGGACTTGCGGATGCCAACTGGCGCAGGGGTACCTGCTCGGACGCCCGATCTCCGGCGACGAGACAACAGAACTGCTGCGTGCTCAGCTGGACTGAGCGGCCCGCGCTTGCCTGTGCAGCAGGCGTGCCGATTCGATGAGCACCACACCGTCGGGTCCCCACATCAGCCTCATGAAGTGGCGTTCGATCGGTGGCTGCTGCATGAGCCAGACAATCGGTAGCACAGCCATCTTCGACAGGATCGCAAGTCGAGACTTCGTGGGACCCAGTCCCATCGCGCGGCGCGCCCGGCCTGAAAGTACGCCTGCAATAGGCAGATTGAACACGATGGCCTGAATCATCAGGGGAACAATGGCCCGTATCTGAGTGATGTGGAAATTCTTGATCATGGCCTTGCCCATGACCTCTTCGAAGTCCTCGCCGGTCTCGGGAATGAGTTTCATCGTCGGGCTGTGCCGAAACAGATGGTCGTATTTCTCGTAGAGCAGAGCGAGCTGAGCCATCGTGGTCGGTATCTCGTCCTCGGGCACACCATGCAGACGTACGTAGCGCGCGGACTCGCCCATGAATCGGTCGCGGGCTGTGGCCGGAAGTCGATGGGGCAGCTTCCCATCCCGGAAGGCAAAGGCCTCATATACGCGCAGCATCGGGTGCATTTCGGTCAGGGCCGCACACATCACCTCGCGCGTGTCGGTCGCGGCGTAGCCACCCAGTTCCGGCTCGCCGACGTCGATGATGTCGCCCGCCACCCGCTGGTGAATGTTGTGCAGGTGTTTCACCATCTTTTCCGCGGTCGCGGTGTCGCCGAGCCACATCGGAGCGTGCATGCCCGCATTGCGCTGGAGCCGTTATAACGAATCGAAGAACGTCAGGGTGCCGTCGCGCCCTTTGCGCGAGATCGGATCGCAGTCGCGAATGCCGGCTTCGATCGGTTTGTAGATCGTCTGCATGAAACCCTGGATCGAGTTGTGGAACACGATTGTCGCGGGATGGAGCAGTACCTCCCACACCTCGCTTCCCGGGCCGAAGATTCCGTAGTCGGGCATCCCGTCCGCATCCAGCGATTCACCCGCCGGTGTCGGCTCTCCGAATCGCCTCCATCGTCTTGCGGTACCGAGAAGGCGCTCACTGGTGAGCACCCTGTTCACGGACCCATCGCTTCGACCGTTGGCGACAAGTCGCATGCCTACCCCCTCGGCTTCCAGTTCCCGGCCGGGAACTGTTGCTTGTGCGACTGTAGGCTGGCCGTTCGGAGGTCGTCAACCCCCATTCCGAGGAGGCAGGGCTCGTGGCTCACAGTGAACGCACTGCACCCGTTCGCCGTGCACGAGGAGTCCGGGCGGGGCTCGACAGGGACCAGATCGTCGCAGCCGCCAAGACACTCGACCCTGGTGCGGTCACCATGCAGGCCGTTGCCGGAGTTTTGGGTGTCGACAGGAAGGCGGTCAATCATCACGTCAGCGACCGAGAGACCTTACTCGGACTCGTCGCCATGGACGCCTTCGCGGACAGCTTTTCTGCAGTTCGGTTAGGCGCAGAGATTTCGTGGAGGGAGGCTTGCCGCACCTACGCGATCGGCTTCACCGACGCGGTCATCGCCATCGGGCCGCTCGCCGACCATCTCCAACTCGGCAATCCGTTCGTCACGACCATGCTCGAGGCATCCGAGGTCATCGTCCAGAAGCTGATCGACGCCGGCGCCGATGACGAAACCGCCCTTCGGTGTCTGGTGCTACTGACGAACATCTGCCTCTCCCATGCCAGGGACATGGTCGCGATCGCAACGGCCGAAGCAGCGCCGCGCCCAGAGTTGCTCCGGCAAGCCATGTCTGAGCACAAACCTGAGATACCCACTCTCGCCAGGATCGCCGAACAGAAGGTAAACACCTACGACAGAGCCCAACTGGAGCTGTCGATCGACGTATTCGTCGGAGGCATCGAGGCGCGCCTTTCCGCCACGAAGAACACGGACTGAAGCCTCGCTGGCGTTGCCGCCCAGCCCGTCTGGGCGGCAACACCGCGCTGCGGGCACCACAAAAACACACCGTTCAGTCAAAAGCACCTGTTGCAGAGGCTGTTGCCGAATCGCGGGCGGTAACGCCCGCGATTCGGCGTGTTTGGTGCAAGAATTCTGGTGTGGCCAAGTCGTACATCCATGCTGATCGTGATCAGCAGTTTCTGTTGCCGCCGGATATGCGGGAGTGGTTGCCGCCCGGTCATCTGGTGTGGCTGATCGCCGATATTGTTCAGGCGCTGGATACCTCGGCGTTTCATGGCCGGCGTAAGCGTCGGGCCACGGCCGATTCAAACGCCGGACGGCGCGGTTACGACCCGGACATGATGTTGGTGCTGCTGTTCTATGCCTACTGCGTCGGGGAGCGGTCCTCCCGGATGATCGAACGACGCTGCCACACCGACGTCGCGTTCCGGGTCGCGTGCGCCCAACACGCCCCTGATCACACCGTCATCGCCCGGTTCCGCAAAGACCAGGAAACCCACTTCACCAGCCTGTTACCCAGGTCCTGCAGCTGTGTGCGGCGGCAGGGATGGTCAAGGTCGGGACCATCGCCGTCGATGGCACCAAGATCGAAGCCAACGCCAGTATCGATGCGAACAAAACCGAAGCCAGACTGCGAGAGATGGCGAGCGAGATCGTCGCCGAAGCGGCTGCTGTCGATGATCAAGAAGATCTCGACGACCCAGGCGATCAGACTCCGCCGCGGTTGCAGTCGAGGGCCACTCGCCAAGCTGCGATCGCTGAAGCGCTGGCCTCGATCGAGAAAGATCGCCGCGAACGACCCAGCAGTGCAGCAAAGATGACGATACGTAGGGTCGAGCGTGCTGAGGCCAAAGAACGCCGTCTCACCGAAGAGTCGACCGCCATCTACACCGCTCAGCAGCAGGTACTCGCGCAAGGACGGCGCCCGGCCGGACGCCGGGCGGTGCATCCCGATCGCAATGTCAACGTGCTCAAAGCCCGGCAGAACCTGATCAATGCGCGGGCCGCGCTCGAGCGCCGGAACGCTTCCAAACCAGTCCGAAAACGCAACCTTACCGACCCGCAGTCCCGGCTCATGAAGACCCGATTCGGGTTCCGGCAGGCCTATAACGCCCAGCTGGCCGTCTCCGAAGATCACCTCATCCTCGCCGCGTATGTCACCGACCGCGGCATCGATATTGGCGAGTACATACCGACGGTCGCCGCCGTCGAGCAAACGTTGAGCGAGCTCGCCGCCGCCGGTCACGATCGGGTCATCGGGACCGTCCTTGCCGACGCCGGCTACTTCTCACGAGAGAACCTCGCCGCCGCCGGACCCAACAGACTCATCGCGCCCGGCAAAGCCAAAGATGTTGCAACATCGAAGAAAACGGCAGTCACCCAGCCCGGGAAATACGACCGGACCGCCATCGAAGAGATGCAAGAACGCATCGGCACCGACGAAGGAACCGCCCACTACCGCCAACGCGCAGGGATCATCGAACCCGTCAACGCCCACCTCAAAGACCGACGAACCCTACGACGATTCGCCCGACGCGGCCTCGCAGCTGCACAATCTGAACTCATCCTCGCCGCCGCAGCCACCAACTTCCTGCGCTACGTGAAAGTCAACAACCTCGCCACCATCTGACCCCGGGGCCACGGCCCCGGCCCAATCCCCGACCGGGCCACGAACCCCCACGATCAAACACGCCCGCGGGATTAGGCAACAGCCTATGCAACGTGTGCA
>NZ_MJEI01000037.1 GCF_002095395.1 Williamsia sp. 1135 | reverse complement strand
GGGTTCATTGTTGTTGTGACCTGCGTTGATAGTGGTGTTGTCGGGCTCGGTATTGGTGTTTTCGTCGCCAGAGTGACCAGCGGAGGGGGTCAGCGATGGCATGCAGTGGTGTGAGGACGAGGATCGTGAAGAGTTTGCGGAACTCGTTGACCGACAACCGGATCAGTCCAGGTTCTGAGGGTTGGGCCAGGCGTTCAGTGGCGGTATGCACGGCCAGGAAGGCGTGCGCAGCCATGACCAAGGTAATCCAGCGGTGCCAGGACGTCCACGTCCGCACTTGATGCTGATCCAGACCGGTCAGGCCTTTGCCGCTCTGGAACGATTCCTCGACCGTCCACCGCCGCCCGGCGACTCGGACGTACTGGTTCAGCGGCACCGGTGCCGGGCTGTAGCAGCGATAGAAGGCGAGCTCGCCGGAGCTATCGTTGCGCCGCACCAACACGTGACAGAGGCCAACATCGGGACGCTCGGTGGTCGCGATCAAGGCCCAGGAGTACCAGCGGTGTCCTTTGCTACCGGCGCCGGCAGACATCTTGTGCCAGGACCGCGGCGGTAGATTCTCAGCAAGGGCATCGACCCGGATCTTCCCGGCGGCTGTGGGGACCTGCCGATTGCATCCGACGGCCAGGACGTAGCCGATCTGTCTGTTGTGCAACGCTTTTCGTAGGTTCGGGTCTGCGCCGTACACTTCATCGCCAGCGACCCACGAGGCCGGAACGTCGGCGTCGAGGGCCGCCTCGACCAGCGTGGTTGCCAGGGCTGGTTTGGTAGCGAACTCGACCGTGTCAGGGACCCCGGCCTTGGTCCTTCGCTGCGGGTCGGTGGCCCAGGTGTGCTGCGGCAGGTACAGCGCTCGGTCGATCAGGGTGTGTCCGCGAGCGGCGGCGTAGGTCAGGTAGACCGCGACCTGACAGTTCTCCGTGCGTCCGGCGGTTCCGGTGTACTGGCGTTGTACCCCAACGGTGTTGGTGCCCTTCTTCAAGTCGCCGGTCTCATCAACGACAAGCACCGCATCAGGGTCGGCCAGGTGGTCGATGACATAGCTGCGAACGTCATCGCGGACCAGATCAGCGTCCCATTTAGCGCGGGACAGCAAGTGCTGCAGTCGGTCAGGGGTGCCATGGCCCGATAGTTCGGCGATAGTCCAGCAGTTCTTGGAACCTATATCGGCCAGCAAACCCAGCACCAGCGCACCGGCGTTGCGTCGTGCTTCGACCCGCGCGAACCGCGACGAGAACGACTCCAACAACCCATCCAGGCCCGCATGCCACCGCTCATGGTCTACCCTCAGTGCTGCGGTTGCCGCAGCTGATCTGGATGTCTTCACAAACTCGAGATCATGCCGCGGCAACCGCGCCTACCAGCGCAAACACGCCGAAACTACCTATCTACGGCTGTAGTACTAGTCGTGCAATTCACCTGTTCGACACCCCGACCCGGCAGGAAGGTCGGCGCCACGGTGCGCGCCTCCGGGGTACCTTCGGCGAAGGGTTGGTAGATCAATTCGGGGCTTGGCGGGCAGGGCTGGGGTGGGTACTGCTGAAGGGTTTGTCCGGGTGTGCAGCAAGGGCCTGGCAGCGCGCCAAGGTTGCACGCGCACAAGTGAATCCGAGTATCCAGCTCTGGTGAGGACGTCTTGGGCAGGACGGCGAACCGGGCACAGGCCGGGTCGGGTGCAGGGCGTCCGGACGCGTCGCGTTGCGCAGCCGCAGGCTCATCTAGCCTGTCGAGGTTAGCCGGGGCGGAAGTTGTCATTGGGTGGTCACTGGGAGTGAGATCAGACCGCGGAACGAGAGCCCCGGTCGCCATGTCGCCTCTCCAGTTGCGGCGAGTTCGGGGAATCGGTTCAGTAGTCGCGGAAACAGCTCCGCGCCTTCCATGCGGGCGAGCGCGGCACCGAGGCAGAAGTGGATGCCTGCACCGAACGACAGCGGCCGCCAGGCAGTGCGGGTGATGTCGAGGGTGTCGGGGCATGTGATGTGGTCAGGGTCGCGATTGGCTGCACCGAGCAAGATGAGTACGACCTGGCCTGGCTCAAGGTCGACCCCGGCAATCTGAGTCGGTTCGAGTACGGTACGTCCGTTCGTCTGAATGGGAGCGTCATAGCGCAAGAGCTCCTCGACAGCATTGGCGGACAACGCAGGTCGTCGGCGTAGAAGGTCGGCTTGATCAGGGTTGGCCAGGAGTGCTGCCAGCCCGTTGCCGATGAGATTGGTGGTGGTCTCGAAGCCGGCGGCGAACAGCAAGATTGCGGTACCGACGCATTCGTCGTCGTCGAGTCTGTCCTCGCCGTGCGCTGCGGCAAGTCTGCTGAGTAAATCGTCGGCGGGGTGAATGCGCTTGTCTGCGAGCAGCGTTCCAAGGTATTCGGCCAGTTGATCCTCGGCGTGGGCCGCTTGCCGAATGGCTTGTGCATCGGACATCGGCTCCAAGGGTGCTACCAGGTCGCGGACCAAGTAGGCGGCTAGATCTCGTCCTTCGGCGGGCAGGCCGAGCAGATCGCCGATGACGTTCACGGGAAGGGGCAGTGCGAGATCGGTTATCACATCGACGGTCGATTTGCCTGCCATCTCACTGAGCAGGTGCTCGATGGTCGCGACGATACCGGCGCGCAGCAACTCGACGTGGCGCGTGGTGAAGACGTCGGTGATCAACCGGCGAAGCCGGGTGTGATCGGGAGGGTTGCGGAAAAGCATAGTGCGTCGGAAGCGGTGCATGGCTCTGCGCTGTAGCGCGTCGGGCACCTCAGTGAGCCCAAACCCCAGTGACTCGTCGGCCTTGCCCAAGGTGCGGTCGCGCAGAGCGCTGTCGCAGTCGCGGTGGCGGCTGAGCACCACTACCCCTGAACTCGTCTGTAGGACTGGATGAGCGGTGCGTAGTCGCTGGTAGGACTCGTAGGGGCCAGCACTGCCGTGGTCGGTTAGAAGTGCTTCCCTGAGCAGACTAGCGCCGTTCGCGTCGGTGCTCATGGCTGCTCGAGTGCGCGCACGAAGTGCTCAAGGGTCACCGTCATGAACAACGCTGATGCCGTAGCGATCTCGCGGCCGCCCGGCTCGGATAGGTGCGCATCGACATGGAGTCGACGGCCCTCGCGTCGGTCCAGTTTTGCAACGACCGTGTAGTCAGTTCCCAGTCGCACGGGTGCGAGGTACTCGACCTGCAGCGAGCGGGTGACGGCTAGCTCGCCGACGATGAAAAGCGTAAATCCGAACAGGTCATCAAAGACGGTGGCCACCGCACCGCCATGGGCTATACCGGGCGCTCCCACGTGGCGTTCGTCGAAGGTGAGCGCCGCATGCACGCGGTCGCCGTCGCGATGTACCTCGAGGTGATGTCCGTGAGGATTGTCAGGCCCGCAACCAAGGCAGCCAGGGGAGTGCGCAGGTAGCTGCGTACCGTCGGGCAGGTCAGCTACCATTCCAGCCGCCCAGCCGGCCAACACGGGGTCGATATGACCGGCAGGTGAATCCGGCGAACCTGTTATCCCACTTGGGTCATCTGTCACACCGCTCCAATCGGGCCGAGGAAGTTCGCTGATGTAACAGCACTACAAATGAACCATAACTGTCAACAGTGCAGTCAGATCTACCTAGAATGTCAACGTCGGGCCGCCTGGCGCGGCACCGCGCTGAACACTGCATTCTGGTCGAGAATGGACAAAATCGGTCATGTGTTTAGAGTGTCGCCATGGCGAGCGAGACATCGCGCATGTCGTTCCGACGGCACATGCGCGAGCAAGTGCTCTCGGCAGCTCACGTGTTGACCGTGGAAAAGGGGTGGGATCGGGTGCGCGTGGCTGAGATAGCCGCGCGGGTCGGGGTCTCTCGGCCGACGTTGTACAAAGAGTTCGGGGACAAGCAGGGGTTGGGTGACGCCCTGGTGGTGCGTGAGGGAGAACGGTTCCTGACGGGGATTCGTCGAGTTCTCGATGAACACAGCGGCGATGCCGCAGAGGCCATCGTCTGTTCGGTGCGATTCACGCTGGATGAGGCCACTGCCAGCCCTCTGCTCAAAGCGGTCCTGACATCCAATCCTGCCGACGTCAGCGAGGAAAACGCACGCGGCACAGGGATGTTGCCGCTGCTGACGTCCTCGACCACTTTGCTGCAGATCGCCTCGCACGAGCTGGTGCGCTGGTTCGCCGCGCACTTTCCGCAACTGGACGGTGACGATGTCGCTGACGGAGTCGACGCGCTCGTCCGGCTGACCGTGAGTCACCTTGTCTTGCCTGCTGGCGATCGTCAGACAACAGGACGCCAGATCTCACGAGTTGCACTGCGCTATCTGGGACTCGAGGAACCTCCCGCGCCAGGCTGACAAAAGATCGCGGCCCTTGGCACCAACTGTGTGCGAAGGCGCGTGCTACGACCTCGCTTGGTCTGGCATCGAAGCGCACCCAGACCCACGAGTACCAACAGCCAAAAGGCCGACACCGCGGCAAATCACAATGGGTGGGGGGATTGCTCACGGACGGGAGTGTAAAAACTCGCTCGGAGAGTGGCCGGTCCACCGCTTGAAGGCGTGCGAGAAGCTGGTCAGATCGCTGTATCCGAGCTCGGTGGCGATCTGACTTGCCGACATTGATCGGGTGAGCAACATCAGCATCGCGTTCTCACGCAGACACGACTCGCGCAGCTCACGAAAGGTCGTCCCTTCCGCAGACAGGCGCCGCTTGAGTGTGCTTGTCGATACCGCCAACTCGTCCGCGACCCACTGGCTATGGGGCTGTCTGGGATCTTTCTCTAACAGCTGCCGGACCTTTTCGGAGAACGACACATCTCCGCTTCTCTGGTCAAGGGTCCGTTTCAGGTCCGCGACCGCGAGCCGATAGGCGAGGGGATCGGAGAACCGGCACACCTCGTCGAGCGTGTCAGCGGGGACGTACAGGTAGGACATCGGAGCGTCAAAGTGCAGGCGCCCGGCGACGGCCAGATTGTTTTCATGCGTGGCCAGGGCGGTGGGTGCTGACCAGTTCATGTGGAGTGTGACGGTCGGGGCGTCACCGACGAGCATGTCGAGCAGCCGCAACAACGTTGCGCCGCTGTACGTGACAGTAAGGCAGTCCAGGGCTCGGTCGCCGGTGTATGCGGTGAGCCCGACCGTGAGGCCGTGGTCACCAGGATGCAACTGCGGGCGAAGAGCTGTCGAAATCAACGGCAGGTAGGTGAGTAATTCTACGACCTCGGTGATCGAGCCCGCACTGACCAGCGGAACACTCAGGGCTCCAAACGACGTCAGACGGGCCTGTTCGGCGAACGCAAAACCCAGCAGCGTTGCCTGGTCGATGTCGAGCTCGGGATAGACCTCCCGAAACCACTGCAGCGGTGCCGGGATGTCACGCTCGAGCAGCGTCGCCTCGTCAGCGCCCGCGCGAGTCATGATGGCGCGAAGCCGCGCGATGGCGTCCGGGTCGAGCGCCTGGCTCTCGAGCATCTGCACGAACACCAGCGGGGGAACTAACGAATCCCTGTTCATATGGTAAGTCCTGACCCGAATTCACAACTTAATGACTTGAGTGAACATAGCCGCGGCGCTTGTGCTCTACGACACTTTGAAGTAGTCCCCACACCAAGGACAACGTAACAGGAGTTGGTTATGGCAATTGTCACCTTTGTCTCCTACGACGGCGAGAAGCACCAAGCGCCCGTCGAAGCAGGCCAGTCATTGATGCGGATCGCGACCAACAACGCGGTGCCCGGCATCGACGGCGACTGCGGAGGTGAGGCAGCATGCGGCACCTGCCATGTGATCGTCGATCCGCAGTGGTCCGAGCACGTCGGACGCTCTGGCCCAGGTGAGGAGGAGATGCTCGCGATGCACCCCGAGCGTCAACCGACCTCGCGGCTGTCCTGCCAGATGACGGCAACTGAGCAGTGGGACGGGTTGATCGTCGAACTCCCCGAGTACCAGCTGTAACGACGAGAGAACGGACAGTCATCGTGAAGGTTTCTGAAACAATCACCGCACAAGTCCAGTCGGTCATCCCGGTGGATCTGCAGATCCAGGGAGCGCACCTGTACGACAAGGCCCGCCGGTGGGTGACCAGAACGGACGGGGAGAAGATCTTCGTCGAGCGCCCCATACCCCCGGTCGAGGACGTCGACCTCGCCGACATCGACCTCAGCAACCCCTTCCTCTACCGGCAGGGACGCTGGCAGTCTTACTATGAACGCCTGCGCAACGAAGCGCCGGTGCACTACCTGCCCGATAGTGCGTTCGGACCGTTCTGGTCCATCACCCGCCATGCCGACATTGTCGCGGTCGACAAGAACCACGAGGTCTTCTCCGCCGAACCACTGATCGTAATCGGGACCCCGCCTCGTTTTCTGGACATCACGATGTTTATCGCTATGGACCCGCCACGCCACGACCGGCAGCGGGCCGCCGTGCAGGGTGTGGTTGCGCCAAAGAATCTGCGGGAAATGGAAGGGCTGATTCGATCGCGCGTCCAAGAGGTCCTCGATGACCTTCCCGTGGACGAGCCGTTCGACTGGGTACAAAGGGTCTCGATCGAGTTGACCGCTCGAATGCTCGCGACTCTCCTGGACTTTCCGTACGAGCATCGTCGCAAGCTCGTCGAGTGGTCAGATCTCGCGACCTCGATGGAACAGACCAACGGCGGTCCGTCCGACCTTGACGAGACTTTCGTGGGCATGCGCGAGATGGCGCGAGGTCTCAGCGAGCACTGGCACGACAAAGCTGCCCGGACCGCTGCCGGAGAAGAACCCGGGTTCGATCTGATCACCATGCTGCAAAGCAACGACAACACCAAGGATTTGATCAACCGACCGATGGAGTTCCTGGGTAACCTCTTGTTGCTGATCGTCGGAGGCAACGACACGACTCGGAACTCGATGAGTGGCGGTGTGCTCGCCTTGAACCGGTTCCCGGATCAATTCGAGAAGCTCAAAGCAAACCCCGACCTGATCCCCAACATGAACTCGGAGATCATCCGGTGGCAGACACCGTTGGCCTACATGCGTCGGATCGCCACACGCAACACCGTGCTGAACGGGCAGTTCATTCGCAAGGGCGACAAAGTGGTCATGTGGTACGCCTCGGGCAACCGCGACGAGCGCGTGTTCGATCGCCCGGATGACTTCATCATCGACCGAGCCAACGTCCGCAACCACATCTCCTTCGGCTTTGGGGTCCACCGTTGTATGGGCAACCGGCTGGCCGAATTGCAACTGCGGATTCTCTGGGAGGAACTGCTCCCTCGCTTCGAGAACATCGAGGTCATCGGTGAACCTGAATATGTGCAGTCCAACTTCGTTCGAGGCATCAGCAAGATGATGGTCCGCCTCACCCCGAAATCGAGCACATGACAATGCAGCGAACCATCATCGTCGGGGCCAGCCACGCCGGCGCCCAGCTCGCAGCCAGCCTGCGCCAGGAAAAGTGGGCCGACGAGATCGTTCTCATCGGGGACGAGTCGACCCTGCCCTACCATCGCCCTCCGCTATCGAAGGCTTACCTCGCCGACCGCAGCGCACTCGCCGACCTCGCGATCCGCAGCCCAGACTTCTACGCCAAGCAGCGCATCCATCTCCTCGATGCAACCGTAGAAACGATTGACCGCGCGGCTAGTCATGTGATCCTAGATAACGGCGACACACTGCGGTACGACAAGCTCGCGCTGTGCACCGGTGCCCGTCCTCGACGACTACTTACCACGGGAGCCGGCCTGGCCGGGGTCTACTACCTACGCACTGCAGCGGACGTCACCAGGATCCGTGAGGCCACCCGCCCCGGTTGCCACGCCGTGATCGTCGGAGGTGGCTACATCGGTCTCGAGACGGCGGCCTCGTTGCGAGCGCTGGGTCTGGAGGTCACCGTGCTCGAAGCGACCGGCCGCGTGCTCGAGCGTGTCACCGCGCCTGAGGTGTCGGCATTCTTCGACCGGATCCACCGGGAGAAAGGCGTCAACATCAGAACGGACACGCTCGTCGAGGCCATGTCCGGCGACGGGAGGGTCCGAGAGGTGATCCTGGCCGATGGGGAATCAATTCCTGCCGACCTCGTCATCGTCGGCATCGGTATTGAGCCGAACACCGATTTGGCAGCCGCCGCAGGGCTTGCCGTGGACAACGGCGTCGTTATCGACGACCAAGCACGCACCAGCGACCCCGATATCGTGGCCGCCGGAGATTGCGCAATTCACGACATGGCCCGCTACGGCCGCCGCATACGCTTAGAGTCCGTGCCGAGCGCTGGCGAGCAGGCCAAAGTCGCCGCCGCCACAATTTGCGGCAAGCACAAGAAAATAGCCGCGCTTCCATGGTTCTGGTCCGATCAATACCACCTCAAACTCCAGATCGCCGGTCTCAACTCCGGGTACGACGAAATCGTCCTGCGCGGCGATCCGACCCGAGATGGCGACTTCACGTGCTTTTACCTGCGCGCAGGTGAACTCCTCGCCGCCGACTGCATCAACCGACCGCGGGACTTCATGTTCAGTAAACGGGCCATCACCCAGCAACTCCCCACCGACCGAACCGAACTGAGCTCACCAATACCGGTATGACCCAGTACATCCCTGACTCACCAGCACGATGAGAGGTACACGGCAAGCGCCGAAGAAACCTCCAGCGACGAACGCCGACCAATGCCTGCCCGCCCGACCAAGCCCTGACCGACTGACCCCGTGAGGAGTACGGATGCAACGCCCAACCGTGATCGAGGATTACCCCCACCGGATGGGGGGACACTGTGGTTCGGGCGCAATGCGCGATCTTCTGCACTGGCACGGTTTGGGATGGGATGGCCCACCCGATGAAGGCCTGGTGTTCGCCCTCGGTGGCGCTCTAGGACTGTCCTACCTCCGATCGGACGACCTCGTCCCACCGCTCTACCTGGTGGGCCGAGGCGCCGACTTCGAGATCGATCTGCCCCGCCGCCTCGGTGCGAAGGTCCAAATGCTTACCACCGACGACCCCGAGGAAGGATGGTCGTGGATCCGCGACGAGATCGACACAGGCAGACCCAGTCTCATATGGGGCGACATCGCCGAGCTGCCATACCTGCGGGTCCAGCTACAGATGAGTCGACACGACATCGTGATTATCGGCTACGACGAGGCTAGAGGTATCGCCTACGTCGTAGACAATGACCGCGCCGAGGTGCAGCAGGTCCCACTCGAGGCACTGGCGCGCGCTCGATCCTCGACATCCTTTCCGCAACCGACACGCCACTGCACGTACCGCATCACGTGGTCAGACGAACTGCCAGACTTGGCGCAAGTGGCAGCAGAAGCGTTTAGCCAATCGGCCGCCAGCATGCGGCACCCGTCACAGCCAGGAATCGTCGACCTGACTGCAACGGCCGAGGGCGCCGAAGGCCTAGCTGCGGCCGCTCAACTCGCGGCCGACATCCCGATTTGGACCGACCTCCCCGTAGACCAGCTCGAGATATTGCTGTTCAGCCTAAGCGCCTTCATCGAAAAAGCAGGGACTGGCGGAGGACTGTTCCGCCGCTTGCTCGCCGACGGATGCGCCGACATCGCGCGCCTGACCGGCGACCCCGCAACAGCAGACCTCGCCATCGCCGCCGACCGCTGTGCACAGGCATGGACCAACACCGCACGTGCAGGGGTCCAACGCGATGTCGACGCGCACGCGCGCGCGGAAAGTGTCGCCATAGCAGCCGGCCGCATGCCAGAACTCGAACTGCACCTGGTCGAGTCCCTTGAGTCCGCTTCGAGCTCGCTGAGGGCAACAGAACGCTGACCTCAGCTCATATCCAACACACACATCGGTGCGTGTACTCTCTGCACTACAACAGCGGCACCCTTCGCGTACAGAAGGATGTGCCTCGCGTCTGGCCAGCATCGCCATCCGCCGCTTCGAGCTCGATGAACAACTCTCGCAGTCTTCAGGTACGAACCCGTGTAAATCGGCCGATGCGGACGAGGTCGCTCACCGAGTTGTGAGCCCGTAGCAGACGGGCGCGCCCACGCCGCCGGAAGCGCTGCCTAAGCCACCGATGAAACAGCCAGGACTGCCTGAACGCGGGCCTTTCTCGCTGATTGCACTAGTTGCGTGAGACGTCTCGGGGTCCCAAGTATGGCCAAGGCAAGACCCTGCGGCACAGAGTCTTTCAGCTACCTGGCATGGCACTATCATTGGTGTTAGTTCCGTCAGCGCTGCAGAGGTGACCAAGTGCCTGTTGGGGGCGACGCCTGGCCAGGTAGTTAGGCCAAAGCTAGGAAGAGTTTTTCCAGTTCGGCTTCAGTCAAGGGCGCCTGGTCACCGTCGGCGCCGTTGATGCACTGACGCATCCCTGAGGCAACGATCTTGAAACCGGCGCGGTCGAGTGCCCGGGACACGGCCGCGAGTTGGGTCACTACATCTTTGCAATCGCGACCCGCTTCGATCATCGCGATCACCCCGGAGAGTTGTCCCTGAGCGCGGCGCAGGCGGTTCAGTACTGCCGTCATTGCCTCTTCATCACCAGTCACGGGGCCTGCCTCTCTGTGTGTTCATCCATCATGAGGGTACCCCAGGGGGTATGAGTTCGCGCGCCACTAGAGGTTGACTCCAACATACCCCCAAGGGTACCGTCGGGTCCCGCATAGATACCCCCTAGGGTATCTAGACGTAGATCCTTGAGGAGGTCTCTCGCATGTCGGACACCACGACCACCGCTCACCAGCCCGGTTCACCACTCACGTCGGTGCCCGGCATGCTGGGCCGCTGGGGGGCGGCGATGGCCGGGCGTTCCCGATGGGTCTTCGCCATCTGGCTGTTAGTACTCGTCGGCCTGGGTGCAGCTGCGCCGTCAGTGTTTTCCTCCTTGGCAGGCGCCGGCTGGCAGGCCAACGGGTCGGAGTCGGTGCAGGTGCGAGAGCTGGCGCAGCAGCACTTCGGCGGCAACTCATCGGCTGCGGTGCAGGTCGTCATCCACTCCGACCGCGACACCATCGACAGTCCGACGATGCAGGAAACCATCGCGAATGCGACGGCTGTTTTCGTAGATGATTCTCGGTTCGGCGATGTCGTGCCTCCACAGCCGGGGATGACGATCAGCCGCGATCAGCACACCGGCATCCTGATCGCCGGTGCGAACGCGAACACCGATGACATGGTCCGGGCCGTCGACGAGGTCAAGGGGGAGCTCACCGAACTGTCGCGCGATGGTGTCGAGGTGTATCCCACGGGCGCCTCTGCCCTGTGGAGCGACTTCAACAAGGCCAATCACGACGCGATGATCAAGGCCGAGCTGTTCTCGTGGCCAGTGACTCTGGCGATCATGGTGTTGGCGTTCGGTTCGCTCGTGGCAGCGGGTTTGCCGCTGCTGCTGACGATCGCCGGCCTCATCGCGTCAGCCGGCGGTCTGGTACTTCTCAATCAGGTCACGCCGATCTCGGTGTGGGCCATGAACTTTGCAATGATGTTCGCCCTCGCACTGGGAATCGACTACGCCCTGTTCATCGTCTCCCGATTCCGGGATGCCCTCAACAACCACACCAACAAGACCCACGCGGTCGCCGAAACTATGGACACCGCCGGTAAAGCCGTGGTGCTCTCGGGTCTGACCGTGCTGGTGAGCCTGTCGGCGGTGTTGCTGGTGCCCGCTCCTGCGGTGCGGACGATGGCCGTGGGCATCATGCTGGCGGTGACGTTTGTCCTCGCGGCCACGTTGACGTTGCTCCCGGCCACCCTGGGTGCACTGGGTCCGAAGGTGAACGCCGCGGCGCTCCCGTACGCCAAACGCCAGCAACACCGTTCGCCGCTGTTCGAACGCTGGGGCAAGATTCTGCACAACCACCCATGGCCGTTCGCGCTCGGATCGCTGGCCGTGCTGATCGCGCTGGCCATCCCGGTCATCGGCCTCAAGGTCGCCATGCCCTCGATCTCGGTGGTCCCCGAGGAGGCACCCGTGCGCCAGGGATACGAATTGGTCCAGCAGCAGATGGGCGAGGGCGCCCCCGGCATGCTCCAGATCGTCGCACCCTCGGCCCAGGCACAGCAGGCTGCCACCGCAGCTGCACAGACACCCGCAATCAGCATGGTCACCCCGCCGCAGCCGGCGCTCGACGGCACCGACTACGTGATGATGCAAGCACTGCCCGCAGTTGATCCCTCCGATGCCCAACTCGGCGCCATCGTCGATGACCTGCGTAGCGCACTTCCCGGGAATGCGCTGGTCGGCGGCGCCCCGGCCGAGAACCTCGATCTGCAACAGGCTCTGGGCGACTACTTCCCGCTGATCGTCGGTATCATCTTGGTTCTCGGGTTCGTCCTGCTCCTGGTCTCACTGCAGGCCCCACTGATCGCATTGATCGGCACAGTCGTCAGCCTCCTGTCGACTGCGGCTGCGTTCGGTGTCGCCAAGCTCATCTTCCAGGACGGCCACCTGTCCGGGCTGCTCGGGTTCACCCCGCAGGGCTTCCTTGACGGCTGGGGGCCGGTGTTCTTCTTCGCGATGATCTTTGCCATCGCCATGGACTACACCGTCTTTCTGCTCGCCACTGCAAAAGAACACTACGAGCGCACCGGCGATGCCGACACTGCACAGATCGACGGCATGGCTCACTCGGGACGAATCATCTTCGCCGCCGCGGCGGTGATGGTCGCAGTGTTCTTCACCTTCGCACTGGCAGACCCGTTGCCACCCAAAGAGATGGGCATCATCCTCGGTGTGGCTGTACTGCTCGATGCGGTACTCATCAGGCTGATGCTGCTGCCCGCCCTACTCCGCCTCACCGGCCGGGCCGCATGGTGGTCACCGACCTGGCTCCGCAAGATCCTGCCCGCGATCTCGTTCTCCCACTGAATACACCACCAGAAAGGCCTACGACCCGATGAACAGACGAACAACCGCACCCACGTGGACCGTCGAACGAGCAGTGCCACTCCTGGCAGGATTGATGATTCTCGCGAGCCTGGCCCTGGCCACCAGCGTCTCGACCTGGTGGCTGCTGCTGACCGCCTTCGTAGCACTGAACCTGCTGCTCTTCGCCGCCGTCGGCTGGTGCCCCGGCCAGCCTGCTCATGCACCGCCTCGGACTACCGCGCCGCGCCGAACTCCACTAGATCCGAACACGAAACCCCACCCGGAAGGAAAGCTGTTATGTCACTGTCCATCTCCACCGTTCTAACCGTCCCGTTCGACGAGGCGGTCGCACGTACCCGTGCCGCATTGTCCGAGCAGGGTTTCGGGATCCTCACCGAGATCAACGTCAAAGACACCCTGAAATCAAAAATCGACGTGGACATGGAAAATTACCTGATCCTGGGTGCCTGTAACCCACCTTTGGCGCACCGCGCACTGGGGGTCAATCGGCAGATCGGACTACTTCTGCCGTGCAACGTCGTGGTCCGCACCGACCCTGCCAATCCATCGAACTCGATCGTCGAAGCCATGAATCCCGACCTGATGGTTGAGGTGTCCGGGGAAGCTGAACTCGAACCCGTGGCCACCGATGCATCAGCCAAACTCACCGCCGCTATCGCTGCGCTGGAAGCCGCAGCATCCGCTTGAACCCAACAGTCCGCACTTGAAGGAGTAAAGATGAGCGCAGTGACGTTCTATTTCGACCCAGCATGCCCGTTCGCCTGGGCCGCGTCTCGGTGGCTTGTCAACACCGCGCAGCGCCGCGACATCGAGATCGATTGGCGGCAGATGAGTCTCGCGGTGCTCAACGAGGGCACAGATGTTCCTGAAC
>NZ_MJEI01000040.1 GCF_002095395.1 Williamsia sp. 1135 | reverse complement strand
TACAACACTCGACGGAGGCACTCAACGATCGGGATGCTCAGTCCCATCGACTACGAGATGTCACTGACCGCGGACCTTCAGGCCGCCTAACCACCCTCCACTATCCGGGGGGAACCTCAATCGTCATGGTCTTCACCTCGAACATTGCCATGATTGTAGTACTTGTCGAGACGGTCGGCTTCTATGCCGTGCCGACGACGGCGTCTTCGCAGTCGCTGTCGCCGCGCAGGCGCTTACTTCACTTAGGAACCCCGCCACGGTCAGATGCGACGCCAGGTTTGCGGGCGGGGCCAATAGTCGCTGTTTTCGTAATGTGACGTGCGCACGCCCCCCACCTAAGTGAAGCGATCGCGGCTAAAGCCAGTTGCGAAGCTCGAGTGCCTTAGCGTGCGAAGCCGATAATCGGTAATTACGTCAGCTGGACGTTGCGAGCGGCGGTCCCAATTAGGGGACGAGTTGCTGCTAATACCAGTTGCCGCTGAACGGTAACCCGGCCGGCTGGAGCCGGTAGTCCGGTGGTTTCGTCAGGTACTGCTGACCAGATTTGGCTGCCGATACCCTCGACGGCCAGAACGGCACGAATAAGAGTCCTCAACGCGCTCAGAGGCCGGGCTACGGCCATCCGATCAGTGTTTTGGGTGTCTCGTGGAACCAGCCACTCGACTTAACTGGTTCTCGCCTGGTCACCTCCGACGACGAAACGATTATGACTCGGCGGTCCTCGTTCATGTAACGGGTCCAGCGGACATCTGAAGAAAGAACGTACCCGACCTCTGGCCGCTCGTTACGTGCTGAGATGCGTTCTGCGGTCAGCCACATACCGGACACCAACGGGTAGATGATTATCGAAGCGACAATGAGCACGATTCCGAAGATGTAAATCGACCTCGCCCACAATCGTTCTCTGCGACCGAATAGAACTCCAAGCAGTGTTAAAGCGACCACGATCCCGATGTTGGACACCAGAAAGACGACCGGCATGGACCAGTAACAGACAGCCACGACGATGACGGACACCACGGGCAAGCGTGTGTAGTAGGCATTCTGCTCGGGCGTGTGGCCAACTGCCCTGTCTACTTTGCCGACCGCCTTGTTCGCAGCAACGGCCCAGAATACGAAGCCCCAGAGGAGAAGCGTGCTGCCGATCGGCAAGAACGTCGCGAGGACCAGGCCCAGGACGTCCAAGTCCTGTACTAACGCCCGAAGGGCCTGCGGGTCCCCACCCGAAACGACCACGACCTTCAGCGCCGCCAGCAAAACCGGAATCAACCCGCTCACTATCGGATGTCGAGTAATTGCCTCGGAGAGCTGTGCGATCGGACCAGGCTGCGTCACAGGAAAAGACTCTCACGATCGGTTGCTGACGCGTTGCCAGCTCAGTAGGTGGTCTTCACAGGATCAACTACCAACGTCCCCGCTACTGGATGGCCCTGCGATCCTTGCGCACGCGGAGGTTCGCGCTCTCTCGCTGTGACAAGTCCATCGACGTCACAGTCACAGTGTCGCGGAGCTAGTGCCTTGCGAAGCGATGGCGGAGAGATCACGCCAGCGAGCGCTGTGCGTGACTAGCTTTAGCGCAGGGTGCGGGCGTGGCACCAGCGGCAACGCCGGGCTGTCGGTAGCCTGCGGTAGAGAGCGTGTACAGGTGAGGCGGGAGGTTGAGGGTGTGACGGTCACTGTCGGCTCGATCAGCGCCGTCCTCGACTGTGCGATGGGTCCGCGACCGGAGTGGGTCGGTGCGGTGTTCACCGACATGTATCCCGATGACGCCGTCGACCTGCCTACCGGGTGTGCGGCGACAGTGCTGGCGTGTGACGAGGATTGGCAGTGGATCGCCGATCATGCTGCGGCGGTCGCTGCCGCTGTCGAGCAGGCGTGCACGACGGTTGTCGGAGCGTGCGCCGGTGAGTGGGTCGTTGGCCGCGGCACTGTCGACGGCGAGGCATTTCTGGTGTGCACGGCCGCGAACGCTGTCGGCAGTGTCGTTGCCGGTGTGGGGAATGTGGTGCTCGTGCTCCGGGCCGCCGTCGCCGGAATCTCCGTCGACACCGCAGGTACGGTGTCGCGGTGACCGACGTACTGCCTGCGCCGATATCGGCGCAGCCGCTAAAGCTGTCGCAGGATTTGCTGACCCGGGTCGAAACGTCGCTGCTCGACACGCGTGCGGAGTCGACGCGCCGCAACTACACCCGCGCCTGGGCGGCGTTCGAAGAGTACTGCCGCCGCGGTGGCCACAAGGCGTTGCCAGCGAACCCACATGTGGTGGCCGACTACTTCCTGTCGCTGGAGAACACGGTCAAAGTAGATGGCAGCGCAGCGTATTCGATGTCAGCGATCGAGGGCGCGGCCGCGGCGATCAAGTTCGTCCACAAAGCCCACAGCCCCCACCAGCACGATAAGGAGCTAATAGGGGAGGGGGCGCCGTTGTGGCTCAGTCCGGTGGTGTCGGGGACGTTGTCGGCGATCCGCCGCCGCGGCGCTGCATCCGGTCGGCGGCCCCGCCGCCCCGAAGATCCCTTCGATCTGGTGGATCTGCGGGAGGCGGTGACGGTTGCCCGGGCGTCAGCGACTACGTGGCGGAAGAAGCTCCGCGAACGCCGCGACACCGCCGCCCTGGTGCTGGGGTGGGCAGGGGCGATGCGTCGCTCGGAGATCGTGGCGCTGACAGTGGGCGATGTTCGGCGCACCCTGGACGGGTGGATCATCACCGTCCGCAAGTCCAAGACCGACCAGGACGGCGCCGGATTCAAGAAAGCCCTCCCGACCGGGGAGCACCTGGAAACCTGCGGTCCGTGTGCGTATCTGCGGTGGCTGGACTGTCACCTTGCTTACGACCGGATCGGGCGAGCGGGCCTGATCCGGTTGTTGGCCGCCGACCGACCCCACGATAAACATGTCTGCGGCGGAACCCTCCCGGAGACGAACCCGGAGACGGATCTGTTTCGGTCCATCACTGCCGCCAGCGACCTCACCCACACTGCCCCGGGCGGCCAGCTCATCCACACGATCGTCCGTAAACGGCTCGCCGCGGCCCGCCCCGATCTGGACATCACCCGGTACGGCGCGCACAGCCTGCGAGCGGGGTTCGTCACCGAGGCATTCCGCACCGGGCATGAGCCGACGACCATCATGAAGCAGACCGGCCACAAGTCTGTCGATTCGCTCCTGAATTACGCGCGCGAGAACAACATTCACCACCAGAACGCAGCTACCACGATCGGCATGTGAGCAGCGCATGACCACGCTCGGTGCAGGATCTGCTGATATCGGTTTGGTGCATCGGCTGCCGGCCTCGCACCGCGCCCATTGGCGGCTCTTTACCGAGTGGTGCACAGCGTTCGACACCATGGCGCTGCCGGCGTCGCCGGTCACCGTCGCACGGTTCCTCGATTTCGAACCCGGCGCCGCGCGCGGGACGCTGCGCCGGCGGGTCGCAGCGATCAATGCCGGCCACCGGGTCGCCGGGCATACCCCGCCGGGCACGGTCACCGCGGTGCGGGCGTTGTTGTCGGCGCGCGATCGCGACGCCGAGACCGCTCGCCATGTGATCGGCCGGTTGCCGGTCAGTGGTTGGCCAGCAGGTCTTTTCGGGCGCCGCGACGCGCTGATTCTGACCCTGGTGTGCCGACTGGGAGTGCCTATCGCGCGAGTGGGGGAGCTGCGGTGCGGTGACGTGAGCGTCGACGTCGCAGGCAGTGTGCTGCATGTCGGCGGCGGACATGACATCGCCACTTCGCTCGAGGCAGACAACACGCACGGGGTGTATGCGGTGTTCTCGCGGTGGGCAGGCGTCCGCGACCTCACCCTGCGCCGCCTCTCGCCGATGGCGTGGGCACCGGTCCTGCACACCGCACCCGCCCGGGCCAGCACTCCGCAGGTGTCCAGGCTCGAGCACTACGACCCCGACGCTGCGTTGCTGCCGACCTTCGACCGGTGGGGCAACCTGACCGCGCCGATCGGCGACACCACCACGGGCATGCGCTCCCGTGCCGTCGACACCATTTTGCACACTCACCTGCGGGCGCCGGGACGGCCGATCACCGGACGCACCGCCTGGACAACGGGGGTGATCAAGCGCCGCGCCCACCCCACCGAGAACGCCCCCGCGCCTCTTGACGCGGCGCCCTTAGACGACACCTACGACGACGGGATCACTGCGCGCCGCCGCGCCGCCGGCGAACTCGAGGACCTCGACGACATCTTCGATGCCCTCGACCACCAGATGGCAGCACTCCTCGAACGCACCGAGCACCTCCTCGAGGACGCCGGCGCACCCTAAGCTTCTGCTCCCTGCGGGTGCCCGTACCCGGCAATGCATAAGCGTGCACCGGCCCGTGCCGCGGCCGGAGGTTCATGACCAGGCCGCCCTGTGGCCGTGCGGATCCCCGGGGTGGACGTGTCCGCGCTCAGCGGTCAGTGAACGCCTGGAGGATGTGTGCCGGAATTCTGCCGCGGTCGCCCAATTCGTAGCCGTTGTCCCTGGCCCACAGGCGAACCGCCGTGCTGTCCACCCCGCTGGCGGGCGAGTGAGTGGACGCCACCGATGTGTGTCCGGGCTGGCGTGTGCGTCCGCCTACCCGCCTGGACTTGGCGAGCAGAGTCGCCAACGGCACGCGGCCGGTCTCGATGCGGTCGAGATTGACTGTGCTGGTGTCGAACTCGTACTCCACACCTAGCCAGATCCAGTTCACCATGTTGAGATCGTCGATGTCGAGCGCCTTGCCGTCGATATCGTCGGTGAACTCGACACGGGTCACGGTAGCCACAAATACACGTCCTTCTCTGCTCAGTTGAGTGCTGCTGCCGATACTAGCCGCGACCGCGTGCGGCGGATCGTTAACAGGCCAGCTACAGCTGTGGGTCGCCGCGGCGCCGCACCGCGCTGGGCGGTAGCCAGAACCGTTCGGTGATGACGCAGCGGGCATTTGTGCTCCACAACTGGACCTCGCAGATGCCGATCCATTGGCCACTGCTGGCCCGCAGCCACGCCACCAGCAGGCCGGGATGGTCCGGTTCGAACCGCACCCCGTGGGCCCGGGTATCGAGGGAGACCCCGATGGGCGGGCGGCGGGTGGCGAACGCCCACCCCAACACCACAGACAGGTCGACGGTCACCGGCACGGCAGGGTTGCAGATCCGCAGCGTCCGTCGGTGACCCCAGGAATCGGCCACACTTGTCGATGCGAACATACGTTCGATACTATGGGACGGTGCGGGCCGATGGGGTAGCGATACCTGGGTGCCTCTGTCTGTGTCAAGGGCCCAAATGTTCGAACTTCGGAGACCGCCGTGAGACCACGGACGTAATCGCGAAGTTTGATGTCTAGGGCATCGTCAGCGTATTTAGCGTTTGTCGGTCGGCGGTGGGGATGAACCCGAGGCTGGCGAGGACGGGATGGTCCAGTGTCGTGGCGATGTGTTGTGCGCCGGAGTCAGCGGCGTCGCAGATCGCCCGAAAGGCAGTGCGGGCAACGACATGGTCGGGGGGATCGGTGTTGGGAATTGCCTCGAGAATTTTGAGCTCAGCGACGCCGTCGGTGTCTGTCCACGCTGTGACCGCTTGTGCCACGTACTGGTCCCGCTGACCTTTGCGGTTTCGACTCGCGGTCGACCAGGAGATCAACTGGTCGTGATGGAATGCGGTGACGGTGTTCCCCTGTAGGTCTGGGCTATGGGGCACTCGGATTACACCGTCCCAGTTTGGGCGAGCGTTGAGCCCGCCGACGCTGTACGGCTCTCTGCTCAGCTTGGTGCGCTTGCCGAGATAGATGACGCCGTCGATGCGTTGGCGTCGTGCGCACCACATCAGGCCGGTGGATAGTTCTTCGAACCAGAATCCGGCGGTGTATCCCATCCAGAGTCGGGCGTTGGCCTGGGGTGATCGAAACTCTGCTTCTGTTTGCGGGATGTGGCCGGAGATGGCGAAGATGTTGGGGTTGTTCTTCCACCGGAACTGCACGTGCAGGGTTTGGCCAGCAACGATGAGGAGTTCGGTTGCGAAGTCCGTGTGGATTGCGCCGCGCAGCCGGAAGAGCTGGTGTGCGTGTTCGACCGCTTCGCGTGCTGTGGGGGTGAGGGTGTCGAGCGGGTCGCCGGTGACCTGGATGCGCCAGCCGCCGTCTGGGTCGGTGCGGGGATCGCGTTCTTTCGAGGAGTCGGCGTACGGACCGTGCGCAGCGAGGTGATGTCGCAACGTGGTGTTGTGGGTTGGCTGGAGTTTGCGTGGCTCGGGTTCGCTCTGGCGCCATCTGATGTTGTCGGGCGCAAGGATGGGGTGACCGTGGCCGTCGATGAGGGCAACGAAAATCTTCTTGTGCTGGTGGTTAGGAGCCTTGGAGCGGTTGAGTGGGGTGGAGGCCGCCCGGCGGCGCTGGTACGCGAAGTCGGCGAGCTGCTCACCGAACATGACCCGAGTCCATGCCTCTGCCTCATTGTCGGGAATGGGCGTACTCGGGGTTGGTTGGGTCGCCCAGGTCTGATCGAACTCGCCGGGGAAAGCGATGATTGTCGCTTTGACCTTGCGGGGGTTAGTCCCAAGCGGGAAGGAACCCGCATCGTTCGCGGCTGAGCAGCTGATTTTGATGTGAATGCGGGTGTTCGGAACTGTCACAGACCACCCGCGTAGCCTCAGCGAGTTGGCTATCCGCAGCGGCAACAACGTGCGTGGGCCGATTTGCTTTTCGATCTGGTTGATCAGATCGGACACGCCTGCACCATCGGAGGGCTGCTTTCTGGAGCGGTCAGGCGTACTCGTATTGAGGCCCATTACAGACCCTCGAGGTCGAGATCGACAAGGATGCCCATTTCGCGGTAGCGAATGATGTCGGCGGCGGGGGATACGGAAAATAGCCCTCCTCTGTCGAAGGACGGCGGCGTTTTCTCAACGTCCCGGTATCGGCGGGACCCGTGCTGCTGTGGCTCCCAACGGACACCGGACGGGGCGTGATATGGGCTGGACACCACCTGTATTCGGGTGACGAACCCCCGAACGGCTTTGGCCGGGCTGTAGGAAATGCTGTGCCAGTGGGTCAGGCGTCCAGTGAGCGTGACCGGGCCCGAACGTCGACGGTCGCCGCGCCAGGTGGCTCGCCAACCGTCGCCATGAAGATCGCCGGTCCAGAGGTGGTCCTCGCCGGCTGGAGAGCCGCGGTCTTGACGAGCGGTGGGGTGCAGGTCGAGGACAGCCTGAATCGTCATCACTTCGGGGGACTGAGTAGCCGACTCCACGAAGTCGAGTACGAGCTCGATGACTGAGCCGATTCGTGGAGGTGCCATCGCACCATCTTCGATGGACAGGCCGTCGATGAGGACTGTGAGCGGTGGGCGGCTCATGCGCCTTTCTGCAGATTCGACACACCAGCACACTAGCAACAGAAGCAAAGGTTACGTGCGACAGAGCTAGACCGTCCACACCCCAAGTTGGTTGACGCTGAGTAACCGGGGATCTGGTGGTCGCGGCCGCGGTAGTAGGCTGACCGACGGTGACCTTGTGCCCGGCGGCCTCGTCTGCTGGCTTTCCTAGTGCACGGGGATTCATGTGTTGCTTCAAGGTGTGGAAGATGTGGTGCGTGAGGGCTTTCTGCTGCGAGCAGGAGTAGTCCCGTGGGAAGCCGACAGCTTGCGTAGGTTTCCGCCCATTCATCGCGATCTCTTCGACAATTTTCTGTTCAGTGCCACGAGATTCGCCGTGGGCGAAGGGGACTGGTCGACCTTCCCTCATGCGTGCAGAAGGTATCTGTCGGCGACTAGCGGGGAGTTGCAACGTCCGCCGCCACTTATCCCGCCTGCGGTCGCCGATACGGTCGCTGAGGTGTTGTCTCGGTTCCGGCAGCGCGAGACCGGTGAAAAGTTCGTGGCAGGGATAGCCGGGCGGGTGACTGCGCACGAACAACAACTTGCGGAGCAGTTGTTCTTCGCACTCGGAGATGACCGCGGCGATGGTCTGTCCGCCGCGGGCTTGCGTGTTTACAGCAAGATGATGTCGGCGCGGATCAGCGACGGCTTTGTGCACCCCGCGGTGGGTGCCCATATCTGGGGTGACGTTCCCGCCGGTCCACCCCATCTACCCTCGGGCGGGCCCCACATTCGCATTCTGCGAACTATCGAGGCGCTGAGTCGACAGTGGGTGACCTCGCCGGCCGACCGGCCGAAGATCGAGCGCATGATTATCGACCGCGCACACACTCTCGGCTGGAGGACTGAAAGCCCAGGATTGGTCGAAGGGTCTCCCGGCCAGTGGGAGGCAACCCCACCACCTGGAAATCGATGAGTGGCTGCGCACTCTGATCGCCGTCACGTATCTGTCCCGCGCGAGGCACTCAAAAGTTCTGTCTCACAGTTCATACGGGCTGAGTAGCGATTGCTTGTGGTCCGGTGAAAAATGGATACTGAAACCGCAACTTGCTCCACACCAACCTGCCATCCCTGTGTAGGAATGCTATTCCTACGCTGCAGTGTTCTCGGCCCGGAACTGGCGCTTCCATTACCCTTCGAACGTTTCGAGCAGCGGTACAGTGCGCACATGACCAATCCCGCCGGTGCCGAACGGTTGGAGAAGTGGGCTCCGGGCCTTGTGTCGGCTCTGGCTGCGCGATCGCGCTGATCAACGTGACGCAATACGCGTTCTGAATCCAAGCTTCTTCGTGGACCCAGCGGTATCGCTCGAAAGTCGCCATACCATCTCTACTCCATGGACGGTGTGGAACTGTCACGACGGTAGGCCGTCGAATTGGCCACTTAAACAGTTCGACCGGACTGAACCGGAGCCGACTATGTCTCGGGATGCGATGCTCAATATGTGACTGTCCCCAGCAGGCCCGGCCGATACGAGTTCCGATGGGAGATTGGCGATGACGGCTGCGGCATCGTGCACGGAAGGGGGCCTGGCTCCTGGGGTGAGGCTCTGCGAGCAGTCGGCCATGATCTTGCCTTGGGCCAGTACAACAAAAACGTCGATTGGCTGCGCTGGTATGTGGAGGTCGGTGACGGGGAACGTATCGCGGGGGACGAGGTGATGCTGCATGTTGCCGGCCCCGGCCGGATCGGCCTCGGGCTCGGCGGGGGAGTTCGCGTCGACACTGCCCTGGCCGAAGCCACCAGGTGGGCAGCAACAGTCACTCAGGATGCGGTGGGTGACTACAACCTGGCGTGGCCACACCGACCGGCCGGCGGACTGCTCTATGCGCGCATCCACGGCGAGGAAGCGGTGTGGATAGACGGGAAGAGCCAAGCTGTCGTCGCCGCCATCGGTTCGCTGCAGCCCAACGATTTATGACCCGCGCGCATAGTGCCGTGGGGGATCGTTCCGGGCCGTCGGCCAAGTTAGTACAGGTGTTCGATAATGGGTAGGGTAGAGGTGCGGAGGCCTGGCGTACACGGGACATCTTGGGTACGCGGGAAGCAGGCCTCCGCGCTCCCTTCTGCGTTCTCGGGACGCGCGGACATCGCCGCGTGTCGTCGTAAGAGTTCTGGACAGCGGCGGGGGCCCGCTGGCCGATTAGACGGCGGCGGGTTCTCTGAGTTGTTCTCGTGCCTCCCACCGGCGGTGGTCCTGGCACATGGTTCGCCAGACCTTCTTTGCCACTTGGCGTTTGAGGCAGCGCATCGCCGAGCGGCGGGTCATGCCTGCGTCGATTTTGTTGTGCAGGTAGGGGTAGCCGGGACTGTTTGCGTTTCTGCCCTGGCAGACCGCGATGACGTGGAGAGCGGAGTTGAGCACGCGGTCGCCGTCTCTGGATAGACGGTGGCGGTTGGAGTCTGCCGAGGCGATCTGCACGGGTGCGGTCCCGGAGTAGGTGGCAAACGCGGCCTCGGTGGCGAAGCGGAACGGATTGCCGGTGCGGGCGATGATGCGTCCGGCGGTCACAGGTCCGCAGCCGAAGATCGTCGTCAGCGTCGAGCCGCAGTCGGTCAGCGTAGTTTCGGTGCGCTCGGAAATGTCGGCGAGCTGCACGTCAAGGCGACGAAGATCTCCCACCAGTTCCAGAGCAATCCGGTGCCGCATCACATCGGCCGGCGTTTCAGGTACGAATCTGCGCAGCAGCACGGATGCCTTCTCCGAGTCCAGATCGACATCTGCACCGCCGGGAAGGAGCTGGCGTAGCACGGCGTGCAATTGGTTGACCAGTCGGCTTTTGGCGCTCAGCAAGCTGCGTCGACGCTCGTCGAGCACACGCAAGACACTGGTGTAGTCCTCGCAGAACACGGGTCGTTCGTCGCCTTGCAGTGCGGCTACGCACGCGGCGGCCGCGGCGTCGATGCGGTCATTTTTCCGTCGGCCACCTCGGGAGAGTTGTCGGACGCGTGCGGTGGCTGTCGAGGGGACGTCCACGACTGATTCACCCTGCTGGACAAGCCATAACGACAGATGGTGCCCGAGGCCCTTGGCGTTCTCGACCGCCCATCGGTGCTCGGGCCATCGCCCCGCCCACTCCAACAGAGCCTGGTAGTCCGGCTCTGTCGAGCGGATACGCAGTGACCCGAGGTCGACGTTCGTCGCAGGGTCAACGGCGGTGGCGGTGTGGCTGGATTTGTGTGGATCGATACCAATGACGATCAAAAGGGAGTCCTTTCTGTGAGCGGTTGTGGAGATCCCCGGCCGGCAATCCGACTTCCAGTCACACCGTCGTACGTGCGCTCATGCCTCTGTTGAGCCAGGCCAGAGACGGAAAGCGCAGAGAGTGACACACCCAGACCAAGCCATTCCCTCAACAGCGCGCCCTCGGGACGGCACGAAGCACCCGAGCCACACCCCTGCGCTCTCCTACGCCAGGCTACGAACCCGCCGGTTCGAACGCCACGACGTACTTCTATACAAGTCGGAAGCACCGGCCCGCATCACAGCTTGCAGCATGCTCTCTGACGCGCTTCGATGTAAGGAACCCGAACGGGGAGAGGAGCCGCCGGTGTTCGACAACTTTGAGCGAGACGCTTTGCGCGAGGAAGGGTTTGACCCCGACGACCCCGAAACAGTGACGGCAATCGATTTGGTGCGGTGGGAGCTGTCGCTGCTGCGCTTAGATCCTGAGGTGGAGCAGGGTTAGTGCTCACCGGGCAATGACACCTGGTGGGGCAACTTATCGGTCCGTAGCCCTCGCCACGATGGGTGGCGCAGTCGATCAGTGAACTCCCGATAAAACACGTCGCCCACGAGTTGGGGTCGGCACCAGGTGGCCTGGTGAGCGACTGCACGCGGGGGAGCGGCCGCGAACGAAGGATCAGGGCACGCCAGCTCGTCGAGCTTGGCGCGCAGCTCCCGCCGGGCTTTGGCTGTGAACCCTGTTCCCACGTGACCGATGTAGACAAGTTCGCCGGCCGCGTTGTGGGCACCCAGTAGCAGTGAGCCGATGCCGCCTGCGGCGCTGCCAGAGCCGCTGACGTACCCTGCAATAATCGCCTCGCAAGTCAGGCGGATGGGGTGCTTGCGCCTTGACTGCACTAGTCAAATGCGGTCCGCGCGAGGCGCCGAAACACCAAAGGCGGCCAACGACACAGGGGACTTTGACTTGTTCCACTTTCATCGGTGTCGGGTCTGTCAGTGCCGTAGTGTCGACCAGGCAATTGCTGGGTGTTGGTGCCCGGTGAGGCTCTAGGCTAGGGCAAGGAAGAGTTTTTCCAGTTCGGCTTCGGTCAACGGGGCCTGGTCGCCGTCGGCGCCGTTGATGCACTGACGCATGCCCGAGGCAACGATTTTGAAACCAGCCCGGTCGAGTGCGCGGGACACGGCCGCGAGTTGGGTCACAACATCTTTGCAATCGCGACCCGCTTCGATCATCGCGATCACCCCGGAGAGTTGTCCTTGAGCGCGGCGCAGGCGGTTCAGCACTGCAGTCATTGCCTCTTCATCACCAGTCACGGGGCATGCCTCTCTGTTTGTTCATTCATCTTGAGGGTACCCCAGGGGGTATGAGTTCGCACACCGGTCGAGGTTGACTCTAAGATACCCCCAGGGGTACCGTCGGGTTCGTACTGATACCCCCCAGGGTATTTGAATGTAGATCCTCGAGGAGGTCTCTCGCATGTCGGACACCACGACCACAGCTCCACAGCCCGGTTCACCACCCACGTCGGTTCCCGGCATGCTGGGCCGCTGGGGGGCGGCGATGGCCGGGCGTTCCCGATGGGTCTTCTCCATCTGGCTGTTGGTACTCGTCGGCCTGGGTGCAGCTGCGCCGTCAGTGTTTTCCTCCTTGGCCGGCGCTGGCTGGCAGGCCAACGGGTCGGAGTCGGTGCAGGTGCGAGAGCTGGCGCAGCAGCACTTCGGCGGCAACTCATCGGCTGCGGTGCAGGTCGTCATCCACTCCGACCGCGACACCATCGACAGTCCGACGATGCAGGAAACCATCGCGAATGCGACGGCTGTTTTCGTAGATGATTCTCGGTTCGGCGATGTCGTGCCTCCACAGCCGGGGATGACGATCAGCCGCGATCAGCACACCGGCATCCTGATCGCCGGTGCGAACGCGAACACCGATGACATGGTCCGGGCCGTCGACGAGGTCAAGGGGGAGCTCACCGAACTGTCGCGCGATGGTGTCGAGGTGTATCCCACGGGCGCCTCTGCCCTGTGGAGCGACTTCAACAAGGCCAATCACGACGCGATGATCAAGGCCGAGCTGTTCTCGTGGCCAGTGACTCTGGCGATCATGGTGTTGGCGTTCGGTTCGCTCGTGGCAGCGGGTTTGCCGCTGCTGCTGACGATCGCCGGCCTCATCGCGTCAGCCGGCGGTCTGGTACTTCTCAATCAGGTCACGCCGATCTCGGTGTGGGCCATGAACTTTGCAATGATGTTCGCCCTCGCACTGGGAATCGACTACGCCCTGTTCATCGTCTCCCGATTCCGGGATGCCCTCAACAACCACACCAACAAGACCCACGCGGTCGCCGAAACTATGGACACCGCCGGTAAAGCCGTGGTGCTCTCGGGTCTGACCGTGCTGGTGAGCCTGTCGGCGGTGTTGCTGGTGCCCGCTCCTGCGGTGCGGACGATGGCCGTGGGCATCATGCTGGCGGTGACGTTTGTCCTCGCGGCCACGTTGACGTTGCTCCCGGCCACCCTGGGTGCACTGGGTCCGAAGGTGAACGCCGCGGCGCTCCCGTACGCCAAACGCCAGCAACACCGTTCGCCGCTGTTCGAACGCTGGGGCAAGATTCTGCACAACCACCCATGGCCGTTCGCGCTCGGATCGCTGGCCGTGCTGATCGCGCTGGCCATCCCGGTCATCGGCCTCAAGGTCGCCATGCCCTCGATCTCGGTGGTCCCCGAGGAGGCACCCGTGCGCCAGGGATACGAATTGGTCCAGCAGCAGATGGGCGAGGGCGCCCCCGGCATGCTCCAGATCGTCGCACCCTCGGCCCAGGCACAGCAGGCTGCCACCGCAGCTGCACAGACACCCGCAATCAGCATGGTCACCCCGCCGCAGCCGGCGCTCGACGGCACCGACTACGTGATGATGCAAGCACTGCCCGCAGTTGATCCCTCCGATGCCCAACTCGGCGCCATCGTCGATGACCTGCGTAGCGCACTTCCCGGGAATGCGCTGGTCGGCGGCGCCCCGGCCGAGAACCTCGATCTGCAACAGGCTCTGGGCGACTACTTCCCGCTGATCGTCGGTATCATCTTGGTTCTCGGGTTCGTCCTGCTCCTGGTCTCACTGCAGGCCCCACTGATCGCATTGATCGGCACAGTCGTCAGCCTCCTGTCGACTGCGGCTGCGTTCGGTGTCGCCAAGCTCATCTTCCAGGACGGCCACCTGTCCGGGCTGCTCGGGTTCACCCCGCAGGGCTTCCTTGACGGCTGGGGGCCGGTGTTCTTCTTCGCGATGATCTTTGCCATCGCCATGGACTACACCGTCTTTCTGCTCGCCACTGCAAAAGAACACTACGAGCGCACCGGCGATGCCGACACTGCACAGATCGACGGCATGGCTCACTCGGGACGAATCATCTTCGCCGCCGCGGCGGTGATGGTCGCAGTGTTCTTCACCTTCGCACTGGCAGACCCGTTGCCACCCAAAGAGATGGGCATCATCCTCGGTGTGGCTGTACTGCTCGATGCGGTACTCATCAGGCTGATGCTGCTGCCCGCCCTACTCCGCCTCACCGGCCGGGCCGCATGGTGGTCACCGACCTGGCTCCGCAAGATCCTGCCCGCGATCTCGTTCTCCCACTGAATACACCACCAGAAAGGCCTACGACCCGATGAACAGACGAACAACCGCACCCACGTGGACCGTCGAACGAGCAGTGCCACTCCTGGCAGGATTGATGATTCTCGCGAGCCTGGCCCTGGCCACCAGCGTCTCGACCTGGTGGCTGCTGCTGACCGCCTTCGTAGCACTGAACCTGCTGCTCTTCGCCGCCGTCGGCTGGTGCCCCGGCCAGCCTGCTCATGCACCGCCTCGGACTACCGCGCCGCGCCGAACTCCACTAGATCCGAACACGAAACCCCACCCGGAAGGAAAGCTGTTATGTCACTGTCCATCTCCACCGTTCTAACCGTCCCGTTCGACGAGGCGGTCGCACGTACCCGTGCCGCATTGTCCGAGCAGGGTTTCGGGATCCTCACCGAGATCAACGTCAAAGACACCCTGAAATCAAAAATCGACGTGGACATGGAAAATTACCTGATCCTGGGTGCCTGTAACCCACCTTTGGCGCACCGCGCACTGGGGGTCAATCGGCAGATCGGACTACTTCTGCCGTGCAACGTCGTGGTCCGCACCGACCCTGCCAATCCATCGAACTCGATCGTCGAAGCCATGAATCCCGACCTGATGGTTGAGGTGTCCGGGGAAGCTGAACTCGAACCCGTGGCCACCGATGCATCAGCCAAACTCACCGCCGCTATCGCTGCGCTGGAAGCCGCAGCATCCGCTTGAACCCAACAGTCCGCACTTGAAGGAGTAAAGATGAGCGCAGTGACGTTCTATTTCGACCCAGCATGCCCGTTCGCCTGGGCCGCGTCTCGGTGGCTTGTCAACACCGCGCAGCGCCGCGACATCGAGATCGATTGGCGGCAGATGAGTCTCGCGGTGCTCAACGAGGGCACAGATGTTCCTGAAC
>NZ_MJEI01000063.1 GCF_002095395.1 Williamsia sp. 1135 | reverse complement strand
TCGCCCAGACCAACGCTCCCACCGATGCGAACCGGATTGCGCGGTACCCGCCGACGTCGAGAACCCCGTCGGATTGCGGCGGAACGAAGAACGCTGCGAACAGCGCCCCACCGACGGCCACCACTGCACCGATCTCACCGATCGTCTGCACGGTGGGCAGCCCGTAGCGGGTCAGCGCGCCGGGGTCACCGACGCCGGCCAGATCCAGCGCCTTGCTCGCGGAGATGGCGGTGACAGCAATGGCAACGGCGGCCGCAACCCAGGCCAGCACCCAACCGATACTCGCCGCGGCACTACGGCGGATGTCGATCGAATCGGCGCTCGGCGTACTCACCCTTTCAGGGTAGGCACCACAGCTGGCGCCGCCGGACTCGGCATATCGCCTGAGCTGGTAGCGGGTGACATTCCCCTCCTGCGACAGCGTGTTGGTGGGCGCTGCGCAGCCCGGGTAAGACGTAGCCACGTACCACCATTGGGTCGCTCACCCCGCCACAGTCAAGTAGATCAACGCCACATTGAGGACGATGATCACTGCGGCGGTCAGCCACGCCAGCGCTGTTGTGACGCGGTGGTTGATGTCTGCGCCCATCAATGCGCGGTCGCTGGTCAAACGCACCAACGGGATGAGCGCGAAGGGGATTCCGAACGAGAGCACTACTTGCGAGACGATCAATGCGCGGGTGGGATCGATACCCACCGCCAAAATCGCGATCGCCGGAATCAGCGTGACCAATCGCCGGACGACGATCGGTATCCGTCGACGCAGTAAACCGTCCATGATCATCGCACCCGCGTAGGCCCCGACCGAGGTCGATGCCAGACCTGACGCCAACAGCCCTAGCGCGAACAGCAGCGCCACCACCGGACCCAACGTCTGACCGATGGCGCGGTGGGCGCCCTCGATGGTGTCGACGTCGTCGCGGCCCTGCAGCGTCGTTGCCGCGAGCAACAGCATCGACATGTTGACCGTGCCCGCGACCAGCATCGCCAGGCACACATCGACACGGGTGATCTTCAGCAAACGCTGACGAAACGGTCCGGGTTCGTTGCGGCCGTGCCGATCTCGGACCAGCCCTGAGTGTAGATACACCGCGTGTGGCATGACGGTGGCACCGAGCATGGCCGCGGCAAGCATCACACTTTCGGCGCCCTCGAAGCGGGGGATCAGGCCGGCCGCGGCCGCGGCCGGCGAGGGTGGCTCCACCACCACACTGGTCACAAACCCGATAGCGATGACCGCCAGCAATCCAATGATCACCCGTTCGAATGGGCGCTGCCCGCGTCGATCCTGAACCAGCAGCAGCCCCATGGACACGACACCGGTGATGATGCCGCCCACCAGCAGTGGCAGATCGAACAACAGGTTCAAGGCGATGGCGCCGCCGACCACTTCGGCCAGGTCGGTGGCCATGGCCACCAACTCGGCCTGCACCCAGTATCCCAGCCGTGTCGTTCGTGAGGATCGTTCGCGCACTGCTTCCGGGAGCGACAAGCCCGTCACCACACCGAGTTTTGCCGACAAGTACTGGACCAGGCCCGCCATCACATTCGCGGCGACGATCACCCACACCAGCAGATACCCGAATTGAGCGCCGGCACTGACGTTGGATGCGACATTGCCGGGATCGACGTAAGCGATCGCAGCAACAAACGCTGGTCCCAACAGCAACGAACCCGAACGGGCTCGCCGCAAACGCGGCCGTACTCCGTTTGTGACCGTCATCATCGCCATGCCCTTCTGCCGTTCGATCAGATCAGCGTACGGGTATGCGAAGAAAAAAGTTTGGGCTGCCGATATCTGTGGGTCCGGGTAGTGAGAGCGCGAGCATTTTGCCTCAGTGCGGCGTGCGCAGAGCGCCGTCGGGTAGCAACGTGTAAAGCCGTATCAGCTCGTATAAGGCGTGGTGCTATACGCCCATATACTTTTTGATAGTGTTCGGCGGTGGAATCTGGCCTCAATCCCTTTACGCCCGGCTCCGGTACGCGCCCGCCTGAGCTGGTGGGGCGCACGCCGGAACTGGAGCGGTTTGATCTTCTCGTCGCCCGGGTCAAACAACGCCAGTATGACCGCGGGCTGATGTTGCAGGGACTGCGCGGAGTCGGCAAGACCACGTTGCTGGCAACCATGGCCGACCAGGCGCGGCGCCACGACTGGGTTGTCGTCGAGGTCGAAGCGCAGACGAGTCAAGAAGGCGCTGAAGCGTTGCGCAGGCGTATCTCCAAAGACGTCACACGCGCGCTTCGGCGTCGAACGTTCGCCCGGTCGATCGTGGACCGGCTACGGACGATGACCGAGGAATTCTCAGTGTCGGCGACAGCGTTCGGCACCGGGGTCAGCGTGTCGAAAGCCGCACCCGCATCGCCTGCATCGTTGGGGGTCGAGTTCGAAGATCTTGTTGAAGAGTTGTGCGAGGAGCTCCGCAAAGAAGGCAGCGCATTCGGGCTGTTTGTCGACGAGATGCAGGAGCTGGAGGCGCCGCTACTGCAGGTGTTGCTGGCAACCCAGCACCGCGCCGCTCAGCGGGGGTGGCCGTTCTTCGTGGTTGGGGCGGGTCTGCCGAACCTGCCTCAGGTGCTTGCGGATGCGCGGTCCTACGCTGAACGGCAATTCGACTATCGCACCATCGGCCCGGTATCGAGCGATGAGGCGCGGGCGGCGATCGTTGCACCGATTTCCCGGCTCGGGCAGGCCGTCACCGACGAGGCCGCTGACTATGTGGTCACTGCCAGTGCCGGTTATCCATACTTTCTGCAGGTCTTCGGATACGAATTGTGGCGCGTAGCAACAGCATCGCCGTTCGATGTGATCGAGGCCGAAGATGCGGTGAGCACCGGTCACGCCTCTCTTGACGCCGGTTTTTACAGCTCGCGGTGGCTGCGTGCGACCGAGGCCGAACGGCGATACCTGCACGCGATGGCTGTCAGTGGCACTGATCAGCCGCGATCGTCAGCGGTCGCCACAGCGCTGGGCAGTTCCATGCAATCGGTGGCGCCACACCGCGACGCCTGTATCAAGAAGGGCTTGATCTGGGCACCCGAACGCGGGGTCGTGGCATTCACCGTTCCCGGCATGGCTGAGTTCATCCGCCGGCAGAACAACACTGGGCAAGCAGGCTGACCCCACACTGGGGCCGGCACGTTGACCGACCAGACAGTCCGTTGGTTGAGTATCTCAGCTGCTGCTTCTGGTGCTGCTGGTGGTGGTGCCGGGTTCGAGGAAGACGGTGACGATCAGTATGACTGCGCCGCAGGTGATGTAGGTGTCGGCGAGGTTGAAGGTCGGCCACCACCCGGTGTGGAAGTAGTCGGTGACTTTGCCGTCGAGGAGACGGTCGATGACGTTGGCGGTCGCCCCAGCGATGATGGCGGCGAAGCTGATGGTCTGCAGAGTTCGTTGCTGCGGTGCGGTGCGCCAGGCATAGATCGCAAGGCCCAGGGTCACCAGGCTGGTGAGAGCGAGGATTAGGGCGGTGGGCAGCTGATTGCCGAGGCTGAAAGCGACACCGGTGTTGTAGGCGAGGTTGAGCTGGAGCAACCCGAGGTCGATTGTGCGGCCGTCGGAGAGCGTGCTGCGGGCGATGGGATCGAGGACGAGCGCGACGGCAGCCAGCGCGGCGGCGACGGCGAACAGAACTCGCCGGCGCCGACGAACTAACACTGCGACAGTCGTTTGGTCAGGGCCGGTGGCGTTGTTCTCGGTGCTCATGTGCGGGTCTTTGCTCGTGGGCGGTCGGTGGTCGAGGTGCCCGGCGGTTGCAGTCGCGCCGTGCGCCCAGCTCGAACTCCGTTGCCGATGACGGCGATTTCGGCGATTTCGTGGACGAGGACGACGGCGGCAAGGCCCAGGACTCCGAACAGGGCCAGGGGCATCAGGACGGTGATGATGGCTAGGGAGAGGGCCACATTTTGCAGCATGATCGCGCGTGAGCGACGGGCGTGGGTCAGCGCGGTGGGTAGATGACGGAGGTCTTCGCCCATGAGGGCGACGTCTGCGGTTTCGATCGCGACGTCGGTGCCCATGGCGCCCATGGCGATACCCAGATCCGCGGTGGCCAGCGCGGGAGCGTCGTTGACGCCGTCCCCCACCATGGCGGTGGGTTGATGGGCGCGCAGGGTGTTGATGATGCGGGCTTTGTCCTCGGGACGTAGATCGGCGTGAACATTGTTGATGCCGGCTTGTTCGGCCAGGGCGGTGGCGGTGCGGGTGTTGTCACCGGTGAGCATGGCTACGGAGTAGCCGTCGCGGTGTAGCCCGGCGACCACGGCGGGTGCTTCGGGCCGGAGTTCATCTCGCACGGCGATGGCACCGATGGTGGTGCCGTCGCGTTCGATGAGTACGGCGGTGGCACCTGCTCGTTGCATACGGTCGATGTCGTCGGCCAAAGCGCCGGACTCGATCCATCCCGGTCGTCCGAGCCGGACAGGACGCCCGTCGAGGGATCCGGCGAGCCCGGCGCCGGTGACGGCCTCGACCTTGTCGGCGGATTTGACCGGGTCGGTCGCGGCGGCCAGGATCGCCCGGGCCAGGGGATGTTCGCTGCGCGCTTCCAGCGCTGCGGCGACGGTGAGTACCTCGGTGCGTGACACGCCACCGGTGGTGGCTATCTCGACGACGGAGGGTTGATTGCGGGTCAGGGTGCCGGTTTTGTCGAGCGCGACAGTACGGATCCGTCCGAGCGCTTCAAGGGCGGCGCCTCCTTTGATCAGGACACCAAGTTTGGAGGCAGCGCCAATCGCGGCGACAACGGTCACCGGGATGGCGATGGCCAGCGCGCAAGGTGAGGCGGCTACCAACACCACCAGGGCCCGTTCAATCCATATCCGCGGGTCGCCGAGCACACTACCGACGGCGGCGATGAGTGCGGCGGCAACCATCACCGAGGGCACAAGGGGTTGGGCGATCTTATCGGCCAGGCGCTGAGCCTGACCTTTGCGCGACTGCTCAGCCTCAACAATTCGCACGATCTTAGCCAGTGAATTGTCCTGTGCAGCAGCGGTGATCATGACCTCGAGGACACCGGTGCCATTAATGGACCCGGCGAACACCTCAGTGCCGGGGCCGGCCTCGACGGGAACCGACTCGCCAGTGATCGCTGAGGTATCCAGCGCTGTCTGCCCGATGGTGATGGTGCCGTCGGTGGCCAGCCGTTCACCAGGTTTGACGATCATGGTGTCCCCGACGCCGAGTTCAGCGGGAGAGACGACGATCTCGCGGTCGCCGCGCCGCACCGTGGCCGTCTCGGGTACCAGCGACAACAGAGCCCGCAATCCGCGGCGAGTCCGGGTCACTGCGTATTCTTCAAGCCCTTCGCTGATCGCGAAAAGGAAAGCGAGCATGGCGGCCTCACCGACCTCGCCGAGTAGCACCGCACCGACGGCCGCAATGGTCATTAAGGTACCCACGCCGATCTTGCCCTGGGCTAGTCGGCGCACCGTGGCCGGCGCAAACGTGTAACCGGCGATGATCAACGCACCCACCTGCAAACCCAGCTCGATGTACCGGGGACCATCGACCAGGCTGGCGACCACTGCGCCAGCAAGCAACACCGCGGCAACCATCGCGGCCCTGATTTCGCTCACCTGCCACCAATGTTCGGCGTGCTCGTCGCCGTTGTCGACGCCGGGTTCATCGTGGGCACACCCACAGGCATCACTCATCACGATCACCTTGAGAGCCGTTGCCGTAGTTCGGACACAACGCAACTGCGTTTCCCGTAGCCGCCAGCACAGTCTCCGCAGAGGCCAACAGATCCATCAGTTCCGGACGGGCCAACGAATAAAACACCTGGCGGCCTTCCGGGCGGCCATGGACCAGGTCGCAGTCACGCAAGCACGCCACATGCGCCGACACAGTCGACTGAGCCAGTCCGAGCGCGGCCACCAGATCAGCCACCCTGGCCTCTCCACCGGCCAAATGCCGCACGATGGCCAAACGCGTTGCGTCCGAAAGGCTATGGAACAGCGCCACCGCCGCTCGCAGTTCTACGACTTCGCCCGACACGGGAGCCACACACCCATCACCATCAATCGCCATGCGGCGATGTTACCCACATAAGGCGATGTTTGAAAGGACTATTCATCGCCTTAGCACGATGTTATCGTTCAAATATGATTACGGCCACAGAGGGCGGGTCGCCAACGCCAGCCGATCGGTCTGCTCGTACAGACCGGGGCATGGGGCCCACTAACAGTTCGGCGATGTCGCGCTGGGGGAGATGGGTGAATCGGCGGCGGTGGCCGGTGTTGATGGCATGGTCGCTGCTGATTGTTGTCTGTGCATTGTCGTTTGGGCCCTTGGAGAGTCGTTTGACTGCCATGGATTTCGGCATCGCGGGCTCTGAGTCCGACCGCGTCGATGTGGTTCTGGGTGAACATTTTCCCCAGATCGGCGCCGAGCAAGATGTCATAGTTTTCGACGGCGCCGGGATGGCGGTCGACGACCCCCAATTTCGTCGGGTCGTTGATCAATCGATCGCGGTAGCGCGCGCGGTGCACGGGGTCGGCCGGGTCGTGGACCCGTACGACCCGGCCACACGAGGGCAATTGGTCTCGCCGAGCGACCGAGACGTAGCGATTGCCCTGGTCGGTATCAACGGAAACATGGCTGCACGGGCAGACGTGGCCCGCAGCCTCGACACAGCGTTGACAACTCAGAACACGGGGAGCGTCGCTGTGGCGTTGACGGGTTACTCACCCGTGCAAAACGATGCGACCGCCGCCCAAAATAGTGATGCACAGCGCGCAGAAATGCTGGGCATTCCCGTCGCCATGGTGCTGTTGGTGGTTGCGCTCGGTGCGGTGGCCGCTGCGGTGGTGCCGATTGTGACAGCGCTGGTCGGATTGTTAGTGACCGCGGGAGTGATGTTTGCGCTGACGGCCGTCACCGAGTTCGATTCGCTGACCATGTCGATGGCCACCATGATCGGTATCGGGGTGGGCATCGACTACGCAATGTTCATCGTCAGCCGCTACCGCGAAGAACTCAACGCCGGCGCAGTCACCGACCGCTCAGATCACCAGGCCATCGGCGAGGCGATCGGCCGGACCCTGGCCACCACAGGGCGCACGATCATGGCTTCCGGGATCATCGTGATGATCTCTCTGGTGTCACTTGCTGTCATCCCGGCCCCGATCTTTCGAGGCATAGCCATCGGTGTGGCCACCGCCGTGACGGCGATGCTCGTCGTCGGGCTGTGCCTGTTGCCCGCGCTACTCGGGGTGCTGGGTCCGGCCATCAACCGTGGCCAGCTGCCACGCCGGTGGCAACCCGCGGAACTATCGAGCGAAGCGCACGACGTAGCAGATACGCGGTGGGGCAGATGGGCCTTCCGCATGATGGAACGCCCCATCCTCTACAGCGGCACCGCCGCAGCGATCCTCGTCCTCGCAGCGCTCCCACTCACCGGAATCAGCTACGGACTAGACATGGGTACGAACTCGCTGACCAACACCCCGTCCGGTCGAGCGACAACGACTCTTACCGAACACTTTCCGCCCGGTGCGTTATCCCCGGTCGAAGTCGTAGCCACTGGGCCTTCCGGCCAGCCACTGTCCGATGGCGGCCGAGCCGCAGTCGCCAGATACCTCGATCAGGCTAGTGAGGACCCGCGGATCGCCGCTGCCGGGCCCGCCATCGACGGAACCGGCGGCCTGACAACCTCACTGATCCTGGCAGTCCCCTTCGACTCTGCAGACGCCACCCGCCTGGTCGCCGACCTACGGAAGAAGGCAACCACTGTGACCCCTGACGCCCAGATTCTCATCGGCGGTAGCACAGCAGAGTTCGTAGACCTCGACAGCGAAATGACCGCACGCCTGCCACTGGTCATCGGGTTGGTTCTGACGACCTCGTTGCTCTTCCTGATCGTCGCATTCCGCAGCATCGCACTGCCCCTGAAAGCGATCGTGATGAACCTTTTGGCCACCGGCGCGGCACTCGGCATCACAGTCGTGGTCTTCCAATGGGGCCTCGGCGAATCCGTCCTCGACTTCACCAGCCCGGGGTTCATCCAAACCTATTTGCCCACACTGGTGTTCGCCGTCCTCTTCGGTCTGTCCATGGACTACGAAGTGTTCCTCATTGGCCGAATTCGCGAGTTTTGGACTGCCAGCGGCGACAACCAATACGCCGTTGCAGCCGGACTGACCCATACTGCACGACCCATCACCGCCGCCGCGGCGATCATGATCGTCGTGTTCGGCAGCTTCATGAGCGCCGACATGCTTGAACTCAAACAAATCGGGTTCGCCCTCGCCATCGCCGTAGCCATCGATGCCATCGTCATCCGTCTCGTTCTAGTGCCTGCCCTGATGCGACTACTCGGCAGATGGAACTGGTGGCTGCCTGGCAGACAGCTACTGAGCGGCAAGCGAACCCAGGCTACTGGGCATAGGTGATAACGCCGCGCGCCCTAGGCGATTGTGCAGAACTACGAAGATCTGCTCGGCGAGAGCAGAGTATGCGCCTGGCATTCTGTCGCTGGAATCCTGACAAACGGTGCAGCTCTCGCCCTTAGGCGCAAACGTTTCTAGCAGACTCCGGGGTCGCCGCGAAGACGGTTGGTTAGTCGCGGCCGATACGGCCAATGCCAACGAGTAGGGCGGTAAGCACGGCGGCACCCGTGGCCGATGCCCAGAGCCAGTTGTGTAGGTGTGGCCAGCCGGGATCGGTGATCTGGGGTGGGTGCGGCTGGCGGGTGTGGGCGATGTCGGTGGCGTACGGAGCGGATAGCACGAGCCCCAAAAAGAAGGCGATTGACGCCCCGGAGGTGACCACGAGTGTGAACAACCACTGGGGTAGGCGGGGGGTGTGTGTCATGGGGCGAGAGGCTTTCGGTCTGAGGGGGTCTGTGTCCCGAAGCTAGTGAGGCGTGGGCGGGCTTTAGGACCGAACCAATCGGGCTATGGCGTCGGAGGCTTCTTTGAGTTTGGCTTCGGCTTCTGGACCGCCGGTCTTGGCGGCGTCAACGACGCAGTGTTTGAGGTGATCATCGAGTAGGCCGATCGCCACGCCTTCGAGGGCTTTGGTGAGCGCGGAAATCTGGGTGAGGATGTCGATGCAGTATTGCTCTTCGTCGACCATCCGGTGCAGCCCGCGGGCTTGGCCTTCGATCCGTTTGAGGCGCGCAAGGTACTTCTTTTTGTCGTCGATGTATCCGTGTGGGGCAGTGTGGTCCCCGTCGTGGGTGGGTGTGCTGGCAGCCATGGAAGTCCTTCGTTGTCGGGCGTGTGCATTGTAGGTCGCTACCTGCCGAGCGCAGCGGCCACACTGGTGTCCGGTCGCAGGTCCAGGCGCCGCAACAGTTGGGCGTTGAGTGCGACGACCACGGTAGAGGCCGACATCAAGATCGCCCCGACTGACATGGGCAGGACGAACCCGATCCCGGCGAGGACCCCGGCAGCTAGGGGTACGGAGATCAGGTTGTAACCGGCGGCCCACCACAGGTTCTGCTTCATCTTCCGGTAGCTCGCTCGCGATAGCTCGATCACTGAGAGCACCGATCGTGGGTCGTCGCTGGCGAGGATGACCCCGGCTGAGGCGATCGCGACGTCGGTGCCGGCGCCGATGGCGATGCCGACGTCGGCTTGGGCGAGTGCTGGGGCGTCGTTGACACCGTCGCCGACCATGGCCGTCGTGCGGCCCTCGGATTGAAGTTCTTTGACTGTGGAGGCTTTGTGTTCGGGGCGGACTCCGGCGAACACGCGGTCGATGCCGAGTTCAGTGGCCACCGACTGGGCCACCGCTTCGGCGTCGCCGGTGATCATGACGACCTGGATACCGAGCTTGTGCAGCGCGTCGACGGCCTGGCGTGATTCGCTACGCACCTCGTCGGCCAGTTTGAGGGCGCCGATGACCTGCCCGTCGGCGAGCACGTGCAAGATGATGGCGCCGTCGGCCCGCCAGCGCTCGGCGACGTCGAGCTCACTGTGCTGGTACTGCTCGAGCAGTCGCGGGCCGCCGACCTCAATACGGCGACCGTCCACAACAGCCGAGACACCGACGGCGGGCGATGAGGTGAAATCGCTAGCGGCAACGCGGGTGAGGTGCTGAGTCTGTGCGGCGTGCACGATCGCTGTGCCCAAGGGATGTTCGCTGTCGGTTTCGGCGGCTGCGGCCCAGGCCAATACATCGTCCTCGGAATGGGCGGCGATTGCGTGGATGGCGGTGACGGTGGGTTCGCCTTTGGTCAGGGTGCCGGTCTTGTCGAACAGCACGGTGTCCACGGTGCGCATGCTTTCCAGCGCGAGGCGGTCTTTGATCAATACCCCGCCGCGGGCGGCGCGTTCGGTGGCGATGGCCACCACCAGTGGGATGGCCAAGCCCAGTGCGTGCGGGCAGGCGATGACCAGGACGGTGATCGTGCGCACGACCGCGTCGTCGGGATAGCCGAGCACGGTCCAAGCGATGGCGGTCAGTACCGCAGCACCCAGGGCGAACCAGAACAACCAGCCCGCGGCGGTATCGGCGAGCCGCTGCGCCCGCGACGTCGAGTTCTGCGCTTCGGCGACCAGTCGTCCGATTCCGGCCAGGGCAGTGTCGTCGCCGGTGGCGGTAACCTGCACCCGCAGCCCCGAATCGGTGGCGACAGTTCCGGCGACCACGGCGTCACCGGCGCTGCGGCGCACCGTCTTCGATTCCCCGGTCACCATCGATTCGTCTATCTCGGCGGTGCCGTCGACAATCTTTCCGTCCGCAGGCACGCTGGCGCCGGGGCGCACGATGACGACGTCACCGACCTGCAGTTGCGAGGGCGGCACGGTGACCGTGGTGTCGCCGTCGACTCGTTCAGCTTCGTCGGGTAGCAGCGCCGCCAACGAGTCCAGCGCGGACGTCGTCTGAGCCAGCGACCGCATCTCAATCCAGTGCCCCAACAACATGATCACGATCAACAGGGCCAGTTCCCACCAGAAATCAAGCTGATGGTCCAGCAGTTCCACGCTCGCACCCCATGACGCCACGAACGCCACCGTGATCGCCAGGGCGATGAGCAGCATCATGCCCGGCGCCCGTGACCGCACTTCACTGACCGCGCCGGTCAGGAACGGCCGGCCGCCCCAGGCGAACATCACGGTGCCCAGAATCGGCGAAATCCAGGTCACTGCTTCGCTGTCGGGTAACTCGTATCCGACGAGCATGGCGAACATGTTCGAGAATCCGACCACCGGAATGGCCAACACCAGCATGATCCAAAACAGGCGCCGGAATTGTCCGACGTGGTCACCATGTCCGGCGTGACCCTGATGCCCGCCGTGTGCACCGTGGTCGCTGTGGCGGTCGTCGTGGCCGGGGTGCTCATGCGAGGTGTGCTCCTGCACCGCACCAGCATGGGCGTGCTCGGTGGGTGTCGCGGGTGAGTGCGCCGGGTGGTTGTGCTGCGGAGCGTTCATGGCATCCATCGTATACCCCCCTGGGGTATTAGTCGAGGTGTGACGATCGGGTGGGTGGGGAAGTGGTCAGGCGTGCTGCAACGGCCGGTGGGTGAGTGCCGAAGCGGGTGGGGTCGGCGCCGCTGAGGTGGCGCGGGAGGTGAACCCGCGCAAGCGCAGGCTGTTGCTCACCACGAACACGCTGGACAATGCCATGGCAGCCCCGGCGAGCATGGGGTTGAGCAGCCCAAGCGCGGCCAGGGGGATAGCGGCGATGTTGTAGGCGAACGCCCAGAACAGATTCATTTTGATGGTGTCTAATGTTTTGCGGGCCAACCGGATCGCGTCGGCCGCTGAACGCAGATCACCACGCACCAGGGTGATGTCAGCGGCCTCGATGGCCACATCGGTGCCGGTGCCCATCGCCAGCCCCAGGTCGGCCTGGGCGAGGGCGGCGGCATCGTTGACACCATCGCCAACCATGGCCACTGTTTTGCCCTGCTTCTGCAGGTCGGCGATGACAGCGAGTTTGTCCTGAGGCAGGACCTCGGCGATGACGTCGGTGATACCGACCTGGGCGGCGACGTAGTCGGCGGCGCCGCGGTTGTCCCCGGTGAGCAGAATCGGGGTCAGGCCCAGAGCCGTGAACTGGGCGATCGCGGCGGCGCTGGTCGGTTTGATGGTGTCGGCGACCACGAGCACGCCGCGGACGCGGCCGTCCCAGGCCACCACGACTGCTGTTTTCCCGGTCTGCTCGGCCGCAGTCTTGGCCGCGGCCAGCGTGCCCTCGAGGTGCAGGGACCAGTCGGTAAGCAGGCTCTCGCGTCCCACCAGCACCGCGTGTCCCTCGATGACACCGTGTACGCCCTTGCCGTCCACGCTGGTGAACGACTCCACCGACGGCAGGGGACCGGTCTCCTCGGCCGCGGCGGTCGCGATGGCTCGGGCGATGGGGTGTTCGGAGGCGTGCTCGAGCGCCCCGGCCAGTCGCAGCACATCGTCGGGGGCAACGCCGTCGGCGGTGACGACCTGCTGCAGGGTCATCGTTCCGGTGGTCACGGTGCCGGTCTTGTCCAGGACGATGGTGTCCACAGCGCGGGTCGATTCAAGAATCTCGGGGCCCTTGATCAGGATGCCCAGCTGGGCTCCGCGGCCGGTGCCCACCAGCAGTGCGGTGGGTGTGGCCAACCCCAGGGCGCAGGGGCAGGCGATGATCAGCACGGCCACCGCTGCGGTGAATGCGGCGCTGAGCGGGAACCCGGCACCGATCCAGCCGCCGAGGACCGCGACGGCGATCGCGATGACGATGGGGACGAAGATCCCGGAGATGCGGTCAGCGAGTCGCTGGACCTGCGCTTTACCCGATTGGGCATCTTCGACGAGCTGAGCCATCCGCGCCAGCTGGGTATCGGTACCCACGCGGGTGGCCCGCACGATGAGCCGGCCGCCGGCGTTGACGGTCGCGCCGGTGACCGCGTCGCCTTCGCTGACTTCGACCGGCAGCGATTCGCCGGTCAGCATGCTCGCATCGACAGCGGAGCGTCCGCTGGTGATGACGCCGTCGGTGGCGATCTTCTCTCCGGGCCGCACCACGAACTCATCGTCCACGCGTAAGTCGGTGATGGGAATGCGGGCTTCGGTGCCGCCCCGCACGACGGCGACGTCTTTGGCACCGAGCTCGAGCAGGGCACGCAGTGCTGCTCCGGCTTGGCGTTTGGAACGCTTTTCGAAGTAGCGGCCGGCCAGAATGAACATGGTGACCCCGGCGGCGACTTCCAGGTAAATGTTGCCCGCACCGTCGGTGGGGGAGACGGTCAACTCGAAACCGTGGGTCATCCCGGGCTGTCCGGCCGTGCCCCAGAACAGCGCATAGATCGACCAGGCCAGGGCGGCGAGGGTGCCGACCGAGACCAGGGTGTCCATAGTGGCGGTACCGTGCCGCAGCTTCATCCACGCCGCTTTGTGAAAAGGCCAGGCGCCCCACACGATCACCGGCGCGGCCAGAGTCAGTGAGGCCCACTGCCAGTAGGTGAACTGCCACGCCGGGACCATCGCCAGCGCGATCACCGGCACCGTCAACACGACCGAGACCCACAGTCGCTGGCGCAAGGCGGCCAGCTCGCCGTCGGGGCGGGTGCGCTGGTCGCCGTCGTCGGCGCCATTGCTGGTGCGCGCGGTGGGCAGGGCGGCGGTGTACCCGGCCTGTTCGACGGTGGCGATCAGGGTGTCAGGGTCGAGGTCGCCGGAGCCTGCGGTGACTTTCGCCTTTTCGGTGGCGTAGTTCACCGTCGCGGTCACCCCGGGCAGTTTGTTGAGCTTGCGTTCGATCCGGTTGGCGCACGACGCGCAGGTCATGCCGCCGATCTCGAGTTCGAGTGCAGCGGAGGTCTGGGGTGCAGATGCAGGTGCAGTAGCCATGGTGTTCCTTTTGAACGGGGTTGTGCGCGGTGGTCAGTGGCCGCCGTGGGCGTCGGTGGGTGCCGGCGCCGGGGGCGGACTGGCCGTAGGGGCCGAGGGGGTGGAGGCCGCGGGTCCGGCGGCGTTCAGGACGAACTCGGCGGTGTGGACTTGGCCGTCGACCTGAAAGTCGAAGTACAGCCAATATCTGCCCGGGGTGGGTGCGGCGGTCGCGAACTGTACGTCGGGCCCCGAGAGTTGTTCTGGGCCAGTAGGTGCGGCGCCTTCTGGGTGCACGTGCAGGTAGGCCAGATCTCCCTCGCGCAGGGCGACCAGGTGTCCGTAGGCGCCGAGGTAGGGCTGCAGGGTGGTCACCGGCTGGCCGTCGCGGCTGATCCGGGCCGTGAGCGTGGATGCCCCGGCGGTGGTGAGGTCCCCGGTGAGGCTGACCTGGTAGCCGGCCACCTCATCGGTGGAGCTCGCCGGCCGTGTCGCCGGCGGAGCCACCTCACCGGCCACGGTCACAGTGCTGCTCAAGGTGATGTCCGTGCCGGTGGCGGCAGGAACGAAGTCAGCGAAAACGCGGTAGCTGCCGGCAGCGGGCCACTGCCAAGGCAGCGACCACCGCCCCACGGCATCCATCGTGGGATGCACGTGGCGGTAGTTAGAGCCGTCGCTGGCGACGATGATCGCGTGCAGCTGTTTGTCGTGGGAGGTTTCAAATCCGGTGACCGGGCGGGCGTCGGGGCCGGTGATGGTGAATGCCAGCTCATCGCTCTCACCGACACGGGTGGGTGCGACCACGGCGGTCAGGGCGTAGCCATCGGCAGCGACCGACACTCCGCGTACCGGTGGCGCCTCCGCGACAGGAGCAGCAGCAGTGTCGGTGGGGGTGTGGGCGGCGTGCTCGGCTGAGGCAGTCCAGTCGCGGGCGACCCGATCAGGCACTACCGCCGCGGCTACGACGAAAGTGGCCCCAAAGGTGACCACCAGGCCTGCGCCGTAGAGAGTTAGCCGGGTAGCGGTGTTCATCATCATTCTCCTAGTTCACGCGACGGGATGAGCGGGGGCAGATACCCGGCGCCGCAGAAACTTTCGTTCGGCGCCGGGTATCGCTGTGCTCACTCGGCGACCTGGTACCCCGCCTCGGCCACGGCGGCCTTCACCGCCGCTGGCTCGATCGAGTCGGTGCTGGTGATGGTGACCGATCCGGTGTCCAGATCGACCTCGACATCGGACACCCCAGGCAGGGCGCCGACCTCTTCGCGGACCGAGGACGCGCAATGGCCGCAGGTCATGACAACCCCTTGCTCTTGTAACTGCCGTGCCGTGCAGGTGGTGACGCACGGAGGCCTCATCAAGGCCTACCTACGGTCTACCATACCCCCCTGGGGTATTCAAGGGCGAGGTGTGAGGGTCCACAGCTCGGCGTTGGTGGCGGCGTAGGCGGTGCCGTCGGTGGCGACGGTGATCGCGTCGGGAGCCCCGATCCAGGAATGTTTGAGCCATGCTCGGCCTTCGAGTTGCTGCCAGGCGTAGCCGTCGGCATCGACTGCCCATAATGTGCTGCCGCTGCCGGCCAGTAGCCCAATGGTGGGTGCGGAGATTTCGGCGAACGAGCGCGCGTCGTCGGTGCTGTGCCACAGAGCGCCTTCGTCGGTGGCCGCCCAGATCCCGTCGACGGTGATTGCCAGCGAGCGTGGAACCAGGTGCGCCCCAACGCTCCAGGTGTGTCCGGCGTCCGATGAGACCATCAGAGTCGGACTTCCGTCAGAGCCGACGAGCAGGTTGCCCGCTGCGGCCAGAACGTGGACATCGACCTGCCCGGACAGTGATCGGTCCACCCAGGTTCTTCCGCCGTCGGAGCTGGCCCGCACGCCCAGGGGGTTGGGGGCAGAGCTTGAGGGGCCAGGATGGCCGGAGGCGAACAACAGGTCGCTGCCGGGCGCTCCGGTCAGCCCCATCAGGTCATCATCGGAGGTCCCGACAGGGGTGGTAGTGCCGGTGGGGTTGATCGCGACCAGCCCGGTATGGGTGCCCGCCAATAGTGTTCGGTCGGCGGACACATGCAGCCCGTGCAAATGCGTCAGGAGTGGGGATAGCGCAGTGGCCGTGGTGGCCGCAGTCCCCGGTGCTGGTGGCAGCCTGCCGGGGAGGGGATCGTCGGTGGCGCAGCCGACCACGATCACCGCAGCCACGGCCAGCGCCGCCCCACGCGACGAGCGGCGCCAGCGGACAGTTGATGTCATGACAGCGCGCTGCCGGCGAGCCACTGCTCCCAGGGCACGCTCCAGTCCCCGTTCTGCCACAGCTCCAGGGGTGGGCCGCCGGTGTTGCGGACCTCCACGATGTCTCCGGGAACCGAGAAGTCGTAGAACCAGCGAGCGTTGTCGGGGTTGAGGTTCAAGCACCCGGCAGACATGTTGGTGTTGCCCTGCTGGGCAATGGTGTCGGTCAATTCGTGCAGGTAGATGCCGTCGTTGCTGATGCGGGTGGCGTAGTTGATCGATTGGCGATACCCCAGGCGCGAGTTCACCGGAAGCCCATAGGTGGAGGAGTCCATGATGACCGGGTTGGCCTTGTCGAGCACGGTATAGGTGCCTGATTGTGTCCAGAAGTGGATGGTGCGGCCGTTGACGGTTTCGGTGCCGCCGCGGCCCATTGAAGTCGGCATGGTGCGCACCAACTCGCCGTTGCTGAACACCGACACCTGCTTGGTGGTGTCGTCGGCGATCGAGACGTGGGCATCACCGATGGTGAACGAGGTACTCACGTCCTCTTGACCGAATAAGTTCTCTCCCAGCTGAACTCCATAGATGTTGGCGCTCACCGACACCGTGGTGCCGGGGGTGTAGTACTCGCGGGGACGCCAGTGCACGTTTTGCTCGTCGACCCAGTTCCAGGACCCGGTCACTGGGGGGTCGGTGCGCACCACCAGCGACCGTTCGGCGGCGGCGCGGTCGCCGATGGGCTCGTCGAACTGGGCCACCACCACGATCCCGACCCCGTAGGACGCGCCGTCGGTGAGCAAGTTCCCACCGGTGCTGACAAAAGTCGGTTTGGTCTGCGTGCCCGGAGTGACCGTAGAGAACGAAATGGTGCGCTCGGTGCGCTGATCCTCGTGCACGGCGGCCGCGGTCAGAGTGTAGGTGCGGCCGTACCCCAGCGGCACAGCTGGCTTCCAGTCCACCCGATCCGGGGTGTAGAAACCCTCGATCTGAGCGCCGGTCTCGTTGGTCAACACCACCGATTCCAGTGTCCCCAAAGAGGTTTGCACCTCCACCCGATCAGTGGGTGTGACGGTGTCGGCGCCGTCACCGGGCGTGATGGTCAGTTGCGGGGCATCACCGCCCGGCCGGTCGGCCGAGGCAGCTGCCGACGTGCTCGAAGATGGCGTGGACGGGGACGAGGTGGTGCAGGCGGTCAGTGCTGCCGCACAGAGCGCCACCACCGCCAGCCCCCACCGGGGAGGGGTTCGCATAAAAACTCCGAAAAGTGATGAGACAGGGAAGCCAGGCAACGGCTGCGACCGGGTTGGTAGCCCGGCCAGGGCGGTGCCGCTGAAGCCAAGAAAGGGGGACGCGAGGAACGCCGACCCCGGTCTGGCACCGGCGGTGCCAGACCGGGGGACCGGCGCCAGGTCTACTGCGTTTGCAGCGCCTTCATGGTGTCGATCTCAGTCTGCTGGGTTTGTACGATCGTGCGAGCCATCTGCTTGGCCTGCTCATTGGAACCGTCCGCGATCTCAGTGTTGGCCATCTCGATAGCGCCGGTGTGATGTTCGATCATCATCGTCAGCCACGCCTGATCGAACTCGGCGCCATTCTTCGCCGCCAGATCAGTCATGTCCTGAGCCGACATCATCCCGCTCATGCCGCCGCTGCCGCCGTGGTCCATACCGCCCATGTCGGCGCCGGCGGTCGGGGCGGGTTTGCCCCACTGCGCCAACCACTGCTGCAGTTGCGTCATCTCCGGGCCCTGCGCGGACTTGATCGCCGCAGCCAGCTCGATGATCTGCGGGTTGGTGGTGCGCCCCTGCACCAGATCGGCCATCTCCACAGCCTGAGCGTGATGGGGATACATCATCTGCGCGAACATCACATCGGCATCATTGAACTGTGCGGCGGCGCCAGTCGAACTTGACGGGGCGGCACTGGCCGATGTGGTTGACGACATCGAGTCGCCGCCCATCGAATCCATATCGTGACCGCCATCGTCGCTACAGCCGGCCAACACCACAGCCGCCGCCACACCAGCGGCAGATACAGCAGTTTTAAGTCGGGTGGAACGGGTCAAAAACATCATGGTCTCCTTGAAAAGAAAAGTGGCAGAGCGGGATCTAGCGTCGCGACGCGCCTTCTAGGCACGTGCGAGTGTCAAACGAACGTGCCGTTGGCACCTCGTCTGTCAGATCCGCAACACCGATAATTTCTCCAAAGATGGTGTGGCCCACGGCGGCGCCCGCGAGGAATGCCTTCCCATCCACAACATGTGACTCTGGGCGCCAGCAGCGGGCTGGTACGTCAGTAGTCGTTGCACCATCAGCAGAGCGGCCACAACACTGACCACGGCCATGCACATCGCCATCCCAACATGCGGTGAACAGCCGTCACTGCACCCCATCTCGAGCACAGCACCCGACCCGGCAGCGACTGCGGCGGTCAGCTCGTCGACATCGGCGTGGTGACCGCCGTCGGAGCGTACGGCTGAGGCCGCCGTGGCGCCAGAAGCACCATGCCCAGGGGGATGCACCATCGGCACCGAATGCATCAGTAACACGCCCAAAAGCACGGTGAAGGCGGCGCACGCCATGGTCGATGCGGTGAACCACCGCCGCCGACTCGCCCCACCGCGCAGCCCGACGCGAGCGTCCACAGCCTGGCCGACAGACCCTGACATACGTGCACCCCCGTTCGTCTCTGCGCCCGCTTCCAGTGAGGTTTACCCCTGGGAGGTATTGACGTCCATCGTAGTGGACGGTCACCTCTATGGCCGAAACTCACCCGGTCGTAGAAAATCACTCCGGACTAGGTCTACGTTGCACTCGTACCGCGATCTCGTGAATCGGACGTTCACCACGGGGCCGCGCACCTGCCGTGTTCTGTGCTGGCGAACCCGAAAATGTTTTCTCCCAACTGTTCTCACAATTTGAACCGCCTCGGCTAATCACATCTTTGTGATTCCAGTGGGACTGTTGATACCTGTGGTGCATTTGGGAAAGGAGTGCAATAGTGGGGTCACACGCCCGGTGCTGAACCCTGATTCGAAGTCGCGGGTCCGCCTCTCCGACACCCTCCGAAAGGAGCGTTGCCGTGCGCTTTGACATTTATGGCACCCGTGGCCCTCGCAGGCCTCGATCTCTGCGCCGGTGGACGGCAGCAACCTCGGCTGGCTGCGTAGTCGTTGCTGGAACCCTGGTTTTTCAACAGCTAGACCTACAAACGTCCCGTGCGCCCGAGCTCACGTTGATGAACTCTCATCAGCTGGTGTCTGAGCAGGTCGCAGGCGTGGCTTCAGGTGACCTACCGGTCGTCGACAGCACCCACGTGCGTAGTGAGTTGCTGCAGCTGGCGCTCATCAATGCTCAAGCGATGGTCACCGACAATGGCGTCGCTTCGCTGGTGGGTGTGGGTCGCGAAGTGGCCACGTGCGTTGCCCAATGGTCGATCGCCACCCTCGCTGCCAAGCATGGTGACCCCCAGGCCCTCGCTCAGTGCCTGACCCCACTGGCCGGCCTCGATCCCAGCGCGACCACCGAAGCGATGAAGGCCCTACATTTTGGCGATATCGTGGCCACGCTCGCCGCAGCCAGCACTCCCCACAGCCCGAGCATCGTTCACGCCTTAGCTCCCACGCCGCTGCCGCGCACAACACGGATGTCGACCACCCCGGTGCCCGCAACCCCTGAGATCACACCCCCGCCATCATCATCGACCACACCGCCGTCGTCGACCTCGAGCGTGTTCACCGCACCTGTGCCGAGCGCCACTGGCACCCAGGCAGTCCCACCGACGACCACGCCGCCGGGGCCGCAGATCACCGGTGACGCGCCGACCGACACACCGGCCGCAAGCCCGCACACCGGTCGGCAGTATGTAGCGCCCACCTCGGGCACTATCACTTCATCGTTCGGTGACGGTCGCAGTCACCAAGGCATCGACATCGCAAACTCGACAGGAACGCCCATCGTCGCCGTCGCTGACGGAGTGGTCATCAGCTCCGGCCCCGCACAAGGATTCGGACTGTGGGTACGTATCCGCCACAACGACGGAACCATCACCACTTACGGTCATAACAACGAGAACACCGTCTCAGTAGGACAAACAGTGGTCGCGGGCCGGGAGATCGCCACCGTCGGAAACCGCGGCGAATCTACCGGACCGCACCTGCATTTCGAAGTCCAAGAACCCTCAGGCCAGAACGTCGACCCGGTGACGTGGCTCGCTGCGCGTGACGCCTCAATTCTCTGAACACGGAGCCGATATGGCGGCACCAAGGCGAACTTGACTACGGCAGCCCCTGCAACTCAAGTAAGCGAGATCCACGTTCTATTTCGTCACTGGTGACGAAATAGGTTGCTGCACAATCCTTTACGCCGATAATAGATATTACGTTAAGTTGGGGTGGTTGATTCTGTCGAGTACGTCGAATTCGAGTCCGTTGGCTTGTGCGATGTAGATGTCTTGGTTTATTTGGTTGCCGGTGAGGGTGGTTTGTCCGCGGGGGGATTCGAATACTCGGTCGTGTGGGGGGTCGTTGGGTGGGGTTTGTAGGGCGGCTAGGAGCATGATGGCTTCGTAGCAGGATTCGCCGATGCTGTTGAGTCGGGGGGAGCGGTCGCCGTAGGTGTTTTGGTAGGTGGTGGCGAAGTCGAGGGCTTGGCTGGTGAGGAGGGTGTCGAAGTAGCCGGCGCTGGCGTAGAGGTTGTGGTTGCTGTTTGAGTCGGCGGCCAGGAGGACGTTTTCTTCGATGATGGGGCTGAATCTGGCTATGTCGGTGGTGAGTCCGGCGTTGGTGAATGCTCGGCTAAAGGACACTGCGTCTTGGCCGACGAGGAGCATGATGATTCCGTCGGGTGGGTTGGTGGTGAGTTCGTGGACGACGGTGTCGTAGTTGTCTGTTCCGAGGGGTACGTATTTTTCGCCGGTGATGGTGAGGTTGTTGGTTCGGGTGTATTGGCGGACGTACTGGGCGGTGTTGCGGGGCCAGATGTAGTCGTTTCCGACGATGGCCCAGCGTTGAAGTCCCATTTCGGTGTGTAGCCAGTGGAGGGCGGGTCCGATTTGCATGGCGGGACTTTCTCCTGCGTAGACCACGTGCGGGTTTAGTGTCCCTCCTTCGTGGAGCGCTGCGTAGACGTAGGGGATGCGGCTTGCGGTTGTGCGTGCTACCTCGGCTCGTACGGCGGAGATGTGCCATCCGGTGATGGCGTCGATGGAGCCTTGTGTGATGAGGGTGTCGACGTGGTGGGCTACCTGGGGCGGGGTGAGGCCTCCGTCGATGGGTACTAGTTCGACTGGTCGTGAGCGTATTCCATCGGTTGCGTTGAGTCTGTCGACGGCGAGTTGGCCGCAGGATTGGCAGGAGGGGCCGTAGATGCCGGCCGGTCCTGATTGGGGGTAGATGTAGCCGATGCGATATGACTGGCCTGCGCGGTTGGGTCTCGAATGTGTCGATCCTCGGGTACGTTCAACAGGAGGGTGGTTCATATGCGATCAGCCTCGGCAGTTGTTGGTTCGGACCAGTATCAGGGGAGGGGCGACGTGAGTTCGGCGGTCAAGATCACCTCTGATCCTAGTTTGTTGCTGTTGCTTGCACAGTGTGAGCGGGCGCTTTTTGCGGCGCTGCGGTCCACCAGCGACGCCGAGGGTGTCTCGCCTGAGCAGTGGCGCATCGTGGGTGCGTTGCGCGAGCATGAGGTTCTGCCTATGACCGAGCTGGCGCAGATCGCGGCGCTGCCGGCGGCGTCGTTGACGAGAAATCTAGACCGGTTGGTGTCGTCGGGGGCCGTTGTTCGCCAGATCGATCCCTTCGACCGGCGCAAGGTGGTGGCACTGTTGACCAAACCTGGCGCTGAGCTCGCGGCCCGTCTGCACTTGGCCGAAGCCCGCCTTCTCGCGCAGCTCCCGCAGGCAGACACCCGGGCGGTCAGGGCCCTGGCCGAGGTGCTGGCGGCAACTGTGTCCGCGTCCATCAAGTAGTACTTCCCAGCTCCTGATCGTTGCGTCTGCAAGGCCGGCTGCCTTGGCATGCCTGCAGTGCGGTAGCTGACTGCTGACCTCTGTGCGGCGGATGCGAAACACAGTGTTTACCTCGTTCGTACCTTTCGGCAATCCAGGCTATGCAATGATTCCATCTGGTACTACTTCACATGGAAGCAGTCGGGCGGCTGAGGGTTGTGCCGCCGCGTCGGAGTGTGTGTTGTTCGGAGCCTAAGGGTTTCGGATGATGCGCCTGGTCGAAAGTGAGCTTAGGTATGCGCCATGGAGATATTTCGTCGAGCCCAGACACTGTGGGTGTGGCGGTGGTCAATTACAAGATGCCTCGGCTTCACACCGGGGCCGAGGTGTTGGAGAACGCCAACAAGATCGCTGAGATGGTTCGCGGTATCAAGCAGGGGATCCCTGGCATGGATCTCATTGTCTTCCCGGAGTATTCCACTCAGGGAATCATGTACGACACAGACGAGATGTACGAGACCGCGGCGTCGATTCCGGGCCCCGAGACCCAGGTCTTCGCCCAGGCCTGCCGCGATGCCAAGACCTGGGGAGTGTTTTCGCTGACCGGTGAGCAGCACGAAGACCATCCCCACAAGCCGCCCTACAACACTCTCATTCTCATGAATGATCAGGGTGAGATCGTGCAGAAGTACCGAAAGGTGCTGCCATGGACTCCTATCGAGCCGTGGTATCCGGGGTCGGGCACGTATGTGTGCGACGGTCCGAAGGGAATGAAGGTCTCGCTGATTGTCTGCGATGACGGCAACTATCCCGAGATCTGGCGTGACTGCGCCATGAAGGGGGCAGAGCTCATCGTCCGGGGGCAGGGGTACATGTACCCCGCTGCCGACCAGACCGTGATGATGGCCAAGGCAATGGCCTGGGCCAACAACGTCTACGTGGCGGTCGCCAACGCTGCCGGCTTCGATGGGGTCTACACCTACTTCGGGCACTCGGCGGTCATCGGTTTCGATGGCCGGACTCTCGGAGAGACCGGTGCCGAAGAGTACGGAATCCAGTATGCCCAGTTGTCTATCAACGAGATCCGCGACGCTCGTAAGAACGATCAGTCGCAGAACCATCTGTTCAAACTTATGCACCGCGGATACACCGGCGTTCACGCCGCCGGCGACGGCGACAAAGGGATCGCCGACTGTCCTTTCGACTTCTATAAGACCTGGGTGACTGATGCGCAGAAGGCGCAGGAGAACGTCGAAGCCTTCACCCGGGACACCATCGGGGTCGCCGATTGCCCCGTGGGCGACCTGCCTGTGGAGAAGGTTCAGGAAGTCTGAGACTGCCGTGACCACCACACCAGGAACCGAGATTCGCCAGCCCGAGGACCCCCTTGCCGCCCACCTGGCGGCAACGGTGATCGGGCAACACGATGCGGTCGATGCGGTGAGCCGAGCGGTGCGTATCGCACGCGCTGGCCTGGGCCACCACGACCGGCCTCTGTCGGTGCTGTTGTTCGCCGGCCCGACCGGTGTGGGCAAGACCTCGATGGTGCGGGCGCTGGCGGGCGCACTACGAGCAGGACCCGAAGACTACTGCCGGATCGACATGAGCGCGTTGGCTCAAGAGCACTATGCCGCGTCGTTTTCCGGTGCGCCCCCGGGATATTCCGGAAGTAAGGAGTCGACGACTCTGTTCGACAAGAGCAGGATCGAGGGCGATCCGTACACGCCGGGGATCGTGCTCTTCGATGAGGTCGAGAAAGCGCATCCGGTCGTGATCAGGGCCTTGCTCCATGTCCTCGACAACGGTGTGCTGCGGCTCAGTTCGGGGGCCGGGACCATCGAGTTCCGGAACTGTCACGTCATCTTGACCACCAACCTGGGAAGCCGCCGATCGGTGGCGCGCCGACCGTGGTGGAGGTGTCGTTCGCCCGACGATGCCATCGGGAAGGCGATCGAGAGCTTCTTCGACCCGGAGTTCCTTAATCGGATTGACGAGGTCGTCAGGTTTGCGGCGATCGACCGCGGCGCCGCGCAACAGATCGTTGATCTCGAGCTTGGCCGCATCACCCAGGTGCTCGCTAAACGGTACGTGCACATCGACTTCGACGACAGCCTCGTCGGTTACCTCGTCGAGCAAGGGTTCGATCCGCGGTATGGCGCACGGGCTTTGCGCAGATCGATACGCCGCCACCTACTGCCGGCGATTGCCGATGCCGTGGACGCGATTGCAGCGACACGTCGCGACCCCGGCGCTCTGCATGTGGTGGTTGACAGCGGCCAGACCATCGCATGCCGTCCATCACACCCCTGCCCCCCGACGACAGTGGGGCCGGAGCAGGCTGCACAGAAATTTTTGGTTACACCAATGGAAGGAAAATAATGTCTACCTCTGGACACGACCACGGCCACTCCCACGATGCCTGCGACAGTGAGTCTCTGGGACTGACTACCGATCTCTCCCGGATTGAAGCACTAGTGGGGGAGGGAGTCCACCGCATCGGCGATCACGAGGGCCCGTTCTCCTTGCACGTGCTGGGGATCGGAAAAACCGGCGCCAACGTCATCGAGAGCATGATCACATCACATTCCGGCAGCGGGGTAGCGGCTGGCACGGACGTCGCCTTTGATTCCCTGGCCATTGACATCGGAGACGCCGAACTGACCTCGGTCACCGAGGCGCTCGCCGCTGCCCCTGACCGCGTCAGCGGACAGACGGTGAACATTCCCGCGCTGGACAACGCGACCTTGTTCAACGGGTTGCGCCGGTACCGGGAGTTCCTCAAGACCGAGTACCCCCGCTATTACTGGAACCCCAACTACGAGCCTTGGTTGCCGAACGACCTCGACATCCCCGCAGCCGGTTCACATTTCCCGCGAGCGGTGTCCAAAGCTTTGTACGGTGTCGACTACTACACCGGCGGGGACGTTGCGGTAGCTCTGGATGGGTTCGCGGACAAGGTCCTCGACAGCAAAGACACCCCGATCGTGTGCGTGGTGTTCTCGCTCGCCGGCGGCACCGGCAGCGGCATCGTGGTGGAGCTCGCTCGCCACCTGTCCAATATCCGACTGGGCCGCAGGGCATTGGTGTTGGGCATCGGGGTCCTGCCGTCCGACGGTGACCCGGTCGAGCTCAGCGACGGCCGCACCTTCATCACGATCAACGAACTCGACTGCATGGTCGACGCAGACAAAAACAAGGGCGTCATGACGGTGTGGGGCGATCTGTACAAGAACCCCTTCACCGCAGGTTTTTTCGCTGTTCCGCAGAACGCTGTGTACGAGGAGACGGGCAGCGTCGAGCAAACTCACGCCCGGATCGATCAAGGCCTGAGCGATTTTGTGCTCCGCGATGGCGGGCTGCACTTGTATGAGTCCATCAAAGCGCTCAACTGGCTCAACGTCCCGGCCAACGCCTGGCACCCGGCCACCCGCGGCGACCAGACCGACAAGTGGATCAGCCTGCTCAGCGTCGGCGCCTCTGCGGGCAACCTGCTCAGCGCCCAGGAGCTGACCGACACGGTGGTGCCCGAGTTCGCGGAGGTCCGCCTCTTCGAGGCGCAGGCCGACGATTCTGCAGCATCGGATGCCGCGCAGGGTGTGACCTCTGTCGTCTCGACTCTCGTCGGTCCGACCGGACTCGGATTCGCCACATCCGGACCGGAGTCGGTGAGTCTGTACATTCCGCGACTGAGCAAGCTAGATCTGAAGTCCTTCGTCCCAAGCCGCGTGGCCTACGACAGCCTGGAATGGGAAGAGAAGCTGATGCGGCACTCCTGGCTGTTGGATCTGGGTGTGCTGCTCTGTGAACCCTCAACACGGTTCGAAGGTGTCGGCGGTGAATGTCTGCTCGGATGCGCGTGCTGGGTCGTTGTCCCGCACGCGGCGATTCGCGGCGAACTCGATCTCGTGGCCGGCTGACAGATGGCCAGACTGGACGGCGACAAGCTCGACTGGGACATGATCGTCGCCAAATACGGGGACGGGGCCGAAGTCGACTCGTTGCCGGGAGGGGCGAAGATCTCGGTCAGTGGCGTCGACGACGAGTACATCCACGTCACACATCGACTGTGGAAAGCCTCCCTCACCCGCTCGAACCTGGAGCGGGCGATCGACATGGTCAACGCAGGCACCATGACCCGCGTCGCCAACGAGTTCATCGACCAATACCGCACCACCATCGCCGACGAGCGTCCGACGGTGACCGCCACCGTCCTCAAAGACCTCGGCTACCTGGACTAGAGAGAAAGCGAGACACACCATGGCATTTTCGATGTACCACAGCGCCACCGGTAAACAATCCCCGCACTGCATCAACATCGTCGGCATCGGAAAGGCGGGAGCGCAGCTCATCGACGCGTTCTTGCGCACCGGCGAAATCGAAGACCTACTGGAAGATCCCCGAGCTCGATTCACCGCCTTGGCGGTGGACATCGGCGAAGGCGACATGCGCCAGCTGCGGCAGTACGCAGACTCCTTCCACTCACGCCTGGAGGAACGAGGCATTCCCGCCGAGCGCGCGCAAATACGCACGGTCAGCCTGGATGTTCCCACCGCCGACGAGCTAGCTGAGACCGTCAACCGGTTCCCCCAGTTCCTCGGCCGCGAGTTTCCGCGCTTTGACTGGAATGAGCCTGCGCCCGAGACCTTCTCGTGGCTGCCGTCCACGGCGCACCTGCCCACAGGTGAGAAGAACTACGTCGCCCAGCTCGAGGTTCCCTCCGCCGATGAGCACATCCCGCGTTCACTGGCCAAGGCCATTTACGGCCGGGCGTACTACGACGGGGACCGCCCGCTCTACACCGAGATCCGCGATTTCGCGGACAGCATCGACAAGACGGGGCTGCCGTCGATGGTCTTGGTGGCGTTCGGCATCGGCGGCGGCACCGGTAGCGGCATGGTCGTGGACCTGGCCCGGCACTTGACCAACGGAGCACTGGGCCGCCGGGTCCCGGTGATCGGCGCCGGTTTCCTGCCGTGCTCAGGCGATCCGCAATACCAGCGCGGCGCATCGGTGTACACCACGCTCAACGAAATCGATTGCATGCTCGACGAACGAAAGAACGACAAGATCACCGCGATCTGGGGTGACATGTACAAAAACCCCTTCAACGGTGGATTCCTGGCTCTGCCCCAGGAACAGTCGTGGGAACGGTTGTTCCGGTACACGACGATCAAAAAGGGTGTCCTGCCCGAGGTCCGCCACCAACAGGCCCTGCATGTCACGAACAAGTTCGTCGATGACTCGTTCGCCCGGTATGTGGTCCATGACTACGGCAGGGAGATCTTCCGTGTCCTTCGCGCGGGAGGCTTCACCGGGGCGCCGCACGAACGCATCAGCTTCGGTCCCCGGAACTTCACGATCTTCAACGTCGCCAAGTTGATGCACCCCGGCGTAGAGGTGCTCCCGGGCGAGCCGATGAGCAAGTGGCGGGCCGCGATCAGCGACTGGATCGGCTATATGCCCAAATGGATGGGCCTGCGGGAAGGATTCAAAACCGAATACATGGAAGCACATACCTATTCGGCACGAACCAAGTGGAATCCCACGCTCCAGCGCACACTCGAGGAAACCCTGGGCCAATACCTCCTTCCCGGCGAAGACGGATTCTTGCGGACCTCCGACCACGAGTTCTTCGACGAGCTGACCCTGTACACCAACATCATCATCCCGGGTGTTGCCAAAGCCGACCTCACCGCGTTCGCCGAGGCGAAGAAACTCTACGACGCCGTACCCACAGCCGAACGCATTGAACTGTCGTCCTGGTTGCTGGAACTGGGAATCGTTCTCTCCGAGCCCTCCGACCAGTTCGAAGGGATCATGGGACAAGCGTTGCCCGGATCGCCAGGGTGGAACACCCACCTCACCCTCGAAGAGTTCGGCAACGCCGACGCTGACCTACCCGCGACAGCGGTCGACTACACCACCGAGGTCATGACCGAGGTTGTCAAGACTGTGGTTCCCACACCCTGACCTACCTACCTACCTACCTACCGGTCGGTCGAGTTGCCAACGCCCGATGGCGATGGCAACTCGGTCCGCCGTTCTATCCGCTTCACCACCAATGATCGCCCCAGACCTTTGTGAAGACACACAACCTAGGAGATATCACGATGAGCACGGCTGCTGAACGTGGCGCACTGCCACAGACTTTGACCCAGGGGCTGACACTAGATACCCCGACGGTGTCGGCCATCAACGTGGCACTGGTGCTGACCATGACCACTGTCCTGGCCCTATTGGCCTACTACTTCCTGGGTTATGACCAGGGGGCGGTGTCGGTGTTCGGTAGCGACACCCACGTGCACGAGTTCGTCCACGATTCCCGTCACTTCCTCGGCTTCCCCTGCCACTGAACAGGAACCAGCACCATGGAATACAAGTTCATCCGCAGCGGCCTGCTCGCCGGACTGCTGGCAGGGATCGCCGCCTACATCTTCGCCCGCATCGTTCTCGAACCGTTGGTGAGGAAGGGAATCGACTACCAGGAGCAGCGTTCGCACGCTGAATCGGCCCTCACCGGTGAGCACGGACACGAGCATGAGGTGTTCAGCCGGTCGGTGCAGGAGAACATCGGTGCGGGGGTCGGTTCGATTGTCTTCGGGCTGGTGATGGGCGCCCTGTTCGCCGTTGCGTTCACCGTCGTGTGGGCCTACGTCGGCCGCCGACACCGAGGAGCCGACCCGCGGTTGGCGGCCGCACTGCTGGCAGCGACAGGATTCGTCGCGGTGTACCTCGTGCCCTTCGCTGCCTATCCTGCGAATCCGCCTGGTGTGGGAAACGACGAGACGATCGGGGAGCGCACCGGGGCGTATCTTACGATCACCCTGCTCTCGGTCGGGTTCGCCATCGCTGCAGCGGTGATCGGATTGTGGCTGGTGGGCAAACTCGGTGGGCTCCTGGCCGCGATCAGCGCCGGCGCGTTCTATGTGGTCGCGGTGGCAATCTCTATCGCGGTGCTGCCGTCCTACAACGACGTACCCACAGCACTCACTGACGGCGACGAGATTCTCTTTGATGGATTCCCTGCCGCCACCCTGGCTGATTTCCGGTTCTACTCCGTCATCAACCAAGTGGTCCTCTGGACGGTCCTGGGAATCGTGTTCACGCTCGCACTCACACGAATCGCACGACGCGCCAGCATCAGCACCCCGGAGTCGGCGTTGGTCAGCTAACCAGCTCACGCCAATACCCCTGGTGGGGGAAGTCCAGTCGAGCGACAGGCGCCCCCACCAGGCTTCGGGCGTTTGTCTCGATCCCGACTATTTCAGGTGGCGGCCCCCGTCGACCAAGTCATTCCAACGGCAGGCGAACACCGCTCCTGTGTCGACCGTCCAGTCCATCGAAGGGAATTCCCGTGCCGCATGAAGGGTGCGACTTCAAGCAAGAACAGTTCCAACACTGGCTCGATCGTGTCCGCGACACTCATGACGCTGTTCGGTTCACCGTCGGCCACCGCCTACACGGGGACTGGGAGCGCGCCGAGGCCGTATCAATCGAGGTAATCGTCAGGATGCTCACCAAACCCAAAGTGTTTCGCTACCAGGGATTGCCCTACTCGGGGCGCATCGGATCCGTCGCAGAATCAATCCTCGCCGCACCTGCTACAGACACGCCGCCAGAGCTACCGGACTGGCTCACACTCACCAGCTACCTCGAGCAGATGTCCCCACAACTGCGGCCGGTGCTCGTCGGAGCGTTCGTCGACGGACTCGACGACGAACACATCAGCGCCGAAGTCGGACTACCCACCGCGATCGTCCTCACGATGCGCAAAGAAGTCGAAAAGTACCTGGCCCAGTCAGCAGACGCCGGCACATAGTCGAACCCGACGACGGAAGTATAGAGTACGTGATTCGTCACGGGTGACGAAAGGCACCAGGTCGTCAACCGCGTACAAGTTCGCGGTACGTTTCGTCACTGGTTACGAAATATATTGCAGCGCAATTGGTTACGCCGATAAGATACCTTATGTAAGGTAGAAGCTCGAAAGTCCTGCAAGAGTGGCATATTCGATTGCCACTGTTGATAACAGTATGTCCGTGAGCAGATCCCGCGCCGACAAGAACCGCGCCCGCAAAGCACGGCTCGCCGCCGACGAACGTCGACGCGAAGAACACGCACGGTTGGTCCTCGAGCGCCACGCCGATCCGCACTACGTCCAACGAGACGTCGACCCGTCATCAGGCGATGTCACCCTGGCAATGTCTCCGGAGCATCCCCAGGCTGCGGAGATGGCCGGCGCCCTCGAAGCCCTGCGGCGCGACTTCGTGGACCGCTTCGGCCGCGAACCCGGACCGAGCGATCCGCTCCTGGCCGACCCAGATGCCGCCGTGCCGACCCCGCTGTCTGCGGATGCGTTCGACGCGATGCTCGATCGACTTGCCGAAGGCGTCGATGACCCGGTCATCAAGGCCAAAGTCCTCGCCAGCAAAGACGTCGGCTACATCCTGACCGAAGACACCCTGCATCTATTCAGTGCCTACGAGATCGACCTTTGGGAAGCAGCACTCGACCGGCACCTCGACGAGCGGTGACCATCGTGCGCGGCGGGCCATCCCATCCCCCAGTGGCAGGGGTGGACTTTTTCGACACGATTTGGCATATTCGAACGTATCGAAAAGTATTTCGGTTTGTTCGTATAGTGAGGTGGTCCGGCATGGCAACGCAAACCCAGGCGCTCGCTTCTGAGACGTTCCTGCCCGAGCATGCTGAGCAGCTTGCGCCGGTGCTGAGCTTCCTGCAAGCCCATGAACGGTCAGCGGGGACTACTGCACAGCCTTCATACGCCCTGGTCGGGGTCGACGAGCACGATCGAATTGAGCTGCCGGAGAACCTTCATCAGGTCCTCAAGCGGGTAGTTGAGGCAATGTCTCAAGGCCGAGCTGTCACCGTGGCGCCGCAGAGCATGACCCTCACGACGCAGCAGGCCGCCGACCTGCTGGGTGTAAGTCGGCCTACGATCGTCCGGTTGATCAACGACGAACAGATCGCTGCCGAGCGGGTCGGCAATCGGCATCGGCTGCTGCTTGACGACGTGCTTGCCTACCGGGATGCCCGTCGGACACGGCAATACGACGCCATCGCGGCGACGTCGGTGCCTATCGACGTCGAGGATGACCCAGAGGTGATCCGACGGCAGCTGCGCGAGGCCCGTAAAGCAGTCGCAGCACGTCGCAAGACAGCGGAAAAAGCTGGCTGACACAATCGACCTATGTTCGTAGCCGTTCTCGACACCTGCGTACTGTGGCCGAGCCTACAACGAGACGTCCTGCTCTCACTCGCAGCCGAGAACCTATATCGCCCCCTATGGTCGGACGCCATCCTTGAAGAACTCGAGTTCCACGAGGCGCGCAAACTCGTTGACCGAGGCGCCGATCCGGAAGACGCCGCGGCACGAGCAGCGCACCTCGTAGCGCAGATGGCAGCCGCGTTCGACGATGCCTGTGTCGTTGGCTGGGAGGTGCTCGACGGTTCATTTAACCTCCCGGATCCAGACGATGAGCACCTTGTAGCCGCAGCTGTCATCGGTGGTGCAGAAGCGATTGTGTCCGACAACATCTCAGACCTCCCCCAGGGGAAAGTGCCCGCTCAGATTCAGGTGATCGAACCAGCGGTGTTCGTAGCTGACACGGTAGCGGTCTCGCCCGATGCTGCGGTCCGCGCGCTGCGGACAATGATTGGCCGACGCACCAATCCTCCCGAAACACTCGAGCACGTACTCGAAGTACTAGAGCGGCGATACGGCATGATCGACGCCGTCGAGATGATCCGAGCCGCCGCGAGCTAGATCCAACGAAACACGTTGGCGGACAACCAATAATAGATATTATGTCAAGTAGCGCCAAACGAAACGTCAGGTAATGCTCGACAATGGTCTGTTGGTTTGCGACACTGAGATCATGTCCAGCTCTCGACTCCTTGAGGTCATCGACGCCTGGCGGGTGGCCGACCAGCGAACTGACGCTGAAGCGGCTCGCCGCATCGGGATCTCGCGTGCCACATTGAGTTTGATGCGCACGAACGGAGTTAGAGCGCTTCCGAACAGAACCACCCTGGACGGTATCGCCGCGACTACCGGCACGCCGTACACGACGGTCCTAGGTGCTGCGTTGCAAGACGCCGGCTACCTCGATCACCGGTTCATCATGATTCCCGCCGACGAGACTTCGCCGGAGCGCACATGAGCACCACACCAGCTGACCTGGATCAGCAACTCGCCGCGATCCGTGAGCAGCTCACTGAGGTGCGACGCGCAGCGATCGAGCTTTCACGTGACTACCGGCGCTTGCCGATTGGACAACTCGGTGTGGACACGCTGGGTGATCCACTGACGCCCAGTGTGGCTCTGAGCAATGCCTGTGACGGGCTAGACGGTTTCATCGGAGCCCTTGCCCTGGCCGACGACGCCGCCAGTATTGCCCAGACCTACACCACACGACTGCAGTGATGAACAGCGATTTCGATCCGGAGTTCGTCGAACTGATCGACGCTGTCGGGGAACGCCGCGCGCAGGCGCTGATCGCTGCCGCCGTCGCGGTGGCAGCCGACATCCGAGCTGATGCCGACGAGCTAGGAACCGATCCGGTAGATCGCCAGCGACTCAGAGTACTCAGTCTGCTTCCATCAATCACGTTCGAGCAGAGTCGATTCTGGCGGTACCAACTGGCCGAGTGCGCTGACCGTCTGGCCCAGGACACCCTGCGGTGGGGAGCGCCGGTCCCCCGCTGCACAGGTGAAGAAATGGTGCTGCATCTGATCGTCGGCCGAGCCGCGGCCGCCGATACCGGGCTGCCGGCCACGCAAGCGATGGTCTGGTCAGGCAATCCTGATGACCCTGACACCTGGGGCGACCTGTCCGTGGATCTTTTTCAGGACCACGATGTGCTCACCCTCTACGACGTGCCCGCCGAGGCTGTCACGGAGCTGGTCGGCGGCGTTAACCTAGCCCCGGCCGAATGGTTCACCGAGTTCAGCACCCCGTATCCACTGCCCGATCGTCCATGATCGACGTCCCGACATCGGGGTCAGGCAGGCATCAGCCGCATCCGTATCAGTCACGCCCAGGCGGCGCCGGTCGGTGCGAATGACGAAATGCGGTCTGTTGATTGAAGTCAACGCGGTGGTGGTGATGCCACCATGCTCCGGCTCCAATCAGTGGCACTACCCAGACAGCCAATAGCCACAACCACGAGTGCGGCACTCTTCTTTGCGCATTGAGGATGGTAGCGGTGGCGCCCATTGCGGCAGCGGTCCACGTTGAGATCCCAAGTAGCAACACGAACACCAGCGTCATAGCCATGAGAATGGGGGTGTTCAACGGTACTTTCGCAGGTATCGGTGTGGGTGCACTCGGACAGACCGGCCTCCGCCACGATGTCCACCTGGCCAGAATAACGGTCTACCGTCTGGAGAACATGGATCGCGGCAAGCAGACTGACGCGCGCTCCATTCCAGTTCGACCGCAGGGGTGCGGTATCTCGACGCGATAGGCTTCCGGCGCGACCGGCCCCTGGTCAAACTGGAGGGGGGTCAGACCCAGGCTCAACCGGAGTCGTGGGGGTCAATGCCTTGTAGAAGGAGAATGCTGGCGAAGTTGCCGTGGGTACGGTCCAGTTGTGTCCAAGTAAGGGCGGCAACCCCTGGCCGTTCTCCACACGACGAAGCCGCGGGCACCATAGAAGGCACGAAGCTGGTCCGTCTACGTGGCACAGCTCCATCCTCCTATAAAAGGCGGAACTAAACCTGGGGTACTTCAGTCAGGTTCGTGCGCGGAGGAAGCCGTCGGCGAGCTTGAGCCCGAGTTCGTTGCCAACGGTCAGGAATGCGCGCCCGGTTTCCTCGAAGATCACTCCGGCTGCGCCAGCGAAGCCCAGTTCGCGCAGATATTCGCCGGTCTCGTCGGTCGAACTCCAGTCGATCTCCGAGGCCTGCTCCCCCGCATAGAGAACAACTTGCGCTGCCGCGACACTCAGCGTGAGTACGGCGGTCGCTTTCGCAGGGCCTCGGGCGATCTCGCCGGCCGCGTCGACGACCAGGGAGCCAAATTCGAATGCGGCCTGTCGGTACTCACCGATAGCCATGTGGCCGCCAATCTTGGTGATGCTCGAGGCGATCGACCCATCCAGGAAGACGTCGTTGCCCAGAAGTGTCCCGACCAGGGTCGCGGTGTTACTAAGAAATGAGTAAGCCTGCGAACTGAGTACTATCGACAGAATTTGCTCGATCTCGGTGATCTTGTAGCTGATCGTTGGGTCGGTGGGATCGATCGGCGGCTCTTCGGGGGGCGGGACTGCGGTGAAAGTCCACGATGCCGGGGCAGAGTCGGGATAGAAGTAGTAATTATCGACATGCCCGGTTGCGTACGCGTAAATCGCGTTGTCATAGTTTGCGTTCCCGGTCGGCATTGCCCCCGGCAGGTCAATGTTACGGATGTCTTGTGTCAGCTCGGGAAAACCCAGCACCTGGGTGGTGATGACGTTGATACGTCCGTCGTCGCCCCTGGGTGACTGCACCGTGATGACGTCGTACGCCAACGCACTAGGTTTGGCAATTTCGACAGTGGTACCTGGGTTGAGGGTGATGTGTTCGGAAGTTTGAACACCGCCCACATTGCTGTAAATGGTCACCAACACCGGCGTCATCGCAGAGTTTGTGTAGTAGATTTTCCCGCCGGGATCGTTGTAGTCGGGATCATAAAAGCCGTCCGCGTAGCCGAGCTCTCGCTCGAGGTCGCCGGAACGGTAGCCCAGAAACGCCACGTCGGTGACCGCGTACATCCAGTCGATGTTGAGGAAGTCATTGCCGCTCCATTGGGCAAGTGGAACGTCGTCGAGGGTGAAATAGCGGTCCAGCGGATCGCCCTCAGACGCAGACGTCCAGGTCGATTCGTTGAGCCAGAGCGCGAAGTAGTTTTGGTCGGAGCGGATGACGTTGTCGGTATTGGTCGAGTCGCCGCGAGGGTCGTCGGAATACCCTGGCTCACCCGGCAGCGGCAGATCGATGTAACCCGGGAACTGCGACAGCCACTCCCACTCATCGACTATCTCGGCGCTCTCGATCGCCAGCGCAAGCGTGGACACCTGACTCTGGACGGCTGGGCTGGTGCCGCCAGACTGTTGTTCTGTTGGTGCCAAAGCTCGTGTCAGAAACCTCGATATCGTGGGGTCGTCCAAGGCGGCGTCGGCGGCCTCGTAGTCCCAGGCGTGCTTGCCCAACGAGAGTTCGGCAATGACGGACTTGGGGACGAAGAAGCTCTCTCCAGGCCTGATCAGGGCTAGAAGATCCTGTCCGTCGCCGCGGCTTCGCCGGTTCAGCACTGCCGCCGCCATGACGCCTTGATTGAGTAGAATCAGGCCCTCTCCACCGGAACCGTTGGTCAGCCGATAGAAGATATCTGGCAGGACAGATCCGCCGAATATAGCGGCGGGAGTGAACGCAGACGGCGGCCCGCTCGGCGTGGTCCCGGAAGACGGGTCGTCGGACTCAGACGCCATCGGCGTGGCCGAATCGCCACGCAGCGGCAGCAGGGCGCCCTCGTCGTTGCGAGTACGAGGGGAGGCAGTACCTGCGTTATCGCCAGTAGGCGCCGGAGATGTAGTCGACGTGTCGGCGACCACGCGTGGCGGGACCCAGGATTGATCCCGCGGCGTCGCGGGTTCACTGACCGTTGGACCTGACTCAGCAGGCCGGACTGGTGTTGAGGGGTCCAGCGATGGCTCGCCATCTGGTCCTGGCTCAGCGGGATCCTCGACGGGAGCGCCTGAGTTGCCGCGAGGGGTTTCTGGGCTGCCGATCGCCGGCTCCTCACCAGCTTCTGGCGATGTGGACTCACCGCCCCCCGGCTCCGATTCTGCGCTGCTGTCCTCGATTCCGACACCATCAGTAGCCGGATCATCATCTTCGCTCGACGAGACGCCGGCCGAGGATGATTCTGATGTGGACGATGTCGGGCTGGTGGCGCCGCCCGCGGTCGCTGGACTTGTCGAAATCGGAGTGAAGGAACTGTCATCGGCCGCAGCGATTGCGACTGGTCCCACGGCGAGTACAGCAGCTGCCAAGCCCGACGAAGCGATGATGCGTTTGGTGAGACCGAACCGCTTGATCGATGACCTTGTCACTTCATCTCTTTTCATGTCCGCCGTTGATAACCACAGGGTGTAGCTCGGTTCAGAACAGAGGACATTCAACAGTCGAAAGCCACAGCCAGTGTGCTCCAGGGGAGCTACAAACTAGTAGCTTGCACAGGTCCGTCGAAACCGGTCGAATCGTACATTTGGTAGCGCAATCCTGGCAACGGGAAGGGCACGAATTGAACTGAACGGGTGAACGTTTCAAAGAGCCACTTGTCGTACAAAGGGACTACAGCTCGCCGACCTCGGTCGAGTGTGCGCGCCGATTGTGACACTCTAGGCCTGGCCTGGTGATCAGTGCGCCCGATCCCGCCGGACCGGGCACTGCTGAACCAGCAAGTTGCGTGAACCTGAGCGGATCTTCGAGCGTGGTCCTACTGCGGATTGTCCGGACAGGCGATCAGCGTGGGCGTACTTGCACACCTCACTCGTTGGACGATTGGAATCGACCTCGCCGCCACCCCTGCGACGCGGCAGTGGTCGTATAATCATTGCTTATGGTGGAGAAATTAGTTACCGAGTATTTTGATGATCTTGACGGTCAATTGCTCGATGCTGATTACCTCCACACGTTGACGTGGTCCTGGCTCGGAGTGAATTATCAATTCGATACCAGCACTGCCAATCTCGCGAAAATCGACAATGGGCAGGTATCGGTGGCGACGCTGCTGACAGCGTCGACACGAATAACTGACGTGCATCTGTCGTCCTCCGCCAACGCGGCCATCCGCAGTTGGGCACGCGAGCACGGCCATCCGATCGGCAATCGGGGACGCATCTCCGCCGAGATCGTCTCGGCATACAACTGCGACGTTGACCAGGTGGCATCCATCCCGGCCCCACACACGTGAGAACCGCGGGCCGGACGGATTAAACTCTGGCGCCGCGCAGCATCGGCGGGCGGCGGGGTTGGTGGCGCAGCGACCAACACATGAATGCCGGCCATCACCGTGCTAAGAAGGGTGTACGCCTATGCCGGTGCGGTGAGATCGGCGTCATCGGCGAAGGCCAGCCACCCGTCGTCGAGCAGGATGGCGAACCGTTTCGGGCGAATCGGTCGCCCGTCACCGAGATCTGTCGACGCATCAGGTAACTCGCCGAAATCGTCGGCGATGGTGCCGTACCGTACCCGCTGCCCGGCAGAACTGGCGATCCCCACCCTGTCCCCGATCGACCACGGGGGCGTGGGTTCGTCGGTGCTGCCGGTGTCTGTGGTCATCGGTTCATTGAACCAGGCGCATTGTTGTTCTGGCCCTGCCGTCGCCGTCTTCGACGGCGCGCACGCGCACCAGTGTCGGCAACCATCTCCCCCGCCGGCGTGTGAATCAGCGAGCATTATGGCTGTATAGGCCCGTGGCAGACTGTGATGGTCATTTTTCGTCGTGAGTGATCGCACGCACGGTCGATCGAAAGGAACAGTGGTGTCACTCATTGGCGACGGGAATGGTGGGCAGTCGGCGAACAATAGGGGCAGTGTGCCTCTCTTATCAGTGACCACGGTCCGCCACGACGACGTGGTCGTGGTGAGCGTGACCGGCAGCCTCGACGCCTTGACCGCACCGCATCTTGATGCCGCTGTCCACAACGCGGTCGCAACGAGGCCGGGCGGGCTGATCATTGATCTGACCGACACCGACTTTCTCGCATCGGCGGGGATGTCCGCGTTGATCAACGCCCAGCACGCGGCCGAAGAGCATGGCGGCTCCTTCGCGGTCGTTGCAGACGGTCCCGCCACGTCCCGGCCCCTCACACTCGTCGGCCTGGACCGCGTCTTCCCGATCTACCCCACCCTGGCCGGCGGCCTCTCGGCGTTGACCTGAACGGATCGCTTCCACACCGAACTGGCCGCCGCGCATTAACGATTACCGACCTGACCGGGACAGGACGTCCGCAACGGTGAACTCTGCGGACGCAGCGATCAGCAGGTCGATGGCGCGGCGCTCGTTGGCTCGCTGCTGGCGTAGCGCAGCGTTTTTGGCGGCGCGGTCCGCCTCGGCGGCGGGGTCGCTTAAGGCCACCAGTGTTTCGTGGGTGGTGATCCAGCGTCGCACCGTCGCTTCGGACACTCCCAGCATCGCGCCCACGTAACGGCGGGCACCAACCTGCGAGCCGCCGCGGGCGGCCAGCCGAGCGGTGTACATGCCGATCGCTCGTTCCCGAGTGGACTGGTCCGAGTACCTGCGCATCGCCACATTCTGCTCGATCATTGCTCGCCGGTGCTCGCGTGCGCCGGTACCGATGAAGCCCGGCCGACGATAGGTCGGGTGACAGAAACGCGGCGAACGGCGTCCACCATGTGTCGTCTCGACACTGTTCGTAGAGCCGCGGGTGAGGTCGTGGGCATCGGTCTTTGCCCCCGAGCGCGGCCGGGGAGGCCTTCGGTCGACATCGAATGACGCCGAGGAACGCCGCAGCGGGGCGATCTGGGGGTTCCCCGCCGCACCATGGCCATCTCCTCGAGACCTTCTCAGCGTTACCGAACCTCCGGTGCCGCAGTAGCCTCGCCCGAGAGGCCGACCACCAGAGTCTGCGACACACGGCGGAGGGCAGGTGGGTACTTGAGGTTTATGCGTGTGGGGGTGGCGCTACAGTCGACGAGTTAAAACCCGCAGACCACGAGGTAGAGAGAACGCATGGCCACCGATTACGACGCGCCCCGCTCAGTTCCCGACGCCCCCGAGGCCGACTCGCTCGAGGACCTCACTTCCCGGCGCGCAGAGGCCGCCATCGTTGACGACCAGGGCGAGGAAGACGCTGACTCGTTCGAGCTGCCCGGTGCAGATCTGTCCGGTGAAGAACTCACCGTCCGGGTCATTCCTAAAAGGAACGACGAGTTCACCTGCACTAGTTGCTTTCTCGTACAGCACCGCAGCCAACTCGCCCGCCAGCAGGGCCACGAGCTGCTGTGCCGCGACTGCGCGGACTAACCATCGCCGCGCCTGCAGGAGTAGAAACCTGCTCCCGCAGCAGGTCGAATTCAAACAATCGAGGCCTTGTTACAGTCAGTACTCATGGTGCAACTAATCTCCATGGCGTACACAGACGACCTCGACGGCGCCACTCTAGAACCTGACGACGTCCGTTCGATCGAGTGGTCGTGGCTCGGCGTCACCTACGAATTGGACACCAGCGCAGCCCATCTCGACGCCATCGAGAACGGAGAAGTTTCTGTCGCCCGGCTGCTGCAGGCATCGACCCGCACCGGCGGGCGCCGCAAACGTTTCCCTGCCGCCGAACGCGGTACGGCGCCCGAACCTAAGCCTGCCGCGCCCAGCGGGCAGGAACGGAACCGCGCCATTCGTGAATGGGCCCTGGCCGAGGGGTACGAAGTCAGTCCCCGCGGCCG
>NZ_MJEI01000058.1 GCF_002095395.1 Williamsia sp. 1135 | reverse complement strand
GGCAGTCTCTAGCGATCGTTGCGAATCGTGACCAGGAGATTGCCGATGCCACGTGGAGGACACAATCGCGCCTCGCTTGAGATCAAGCGGGATTACTTTGAACTGATACGGCAGGGATTGCCCGGCGCCGAAGCCGCGCGCCGGGTCGGCGTGTCACTGAGCTGCGGCTCCCTCTGGTTTATCGATGCTGGAAGCGTGAAAATATCCGAATCAAAACCCATCAGTTCGCGGTACTTCAGTCAGGACGACCGGATCGAGATTGCCGACGGGCTCAGCAACGGGGAGCCCGTCAAGGCGATAGCTGCCCGGATCGGGAAGAGCTACCAGAGTGTCTATCGGGAGATCTCACGCAACAAAAAGGCTGACGGCACCTACCAACCCTGGTACGCCCACAATCAAGCATTCGGGCGCCGGCGCCGCCCGAAAGAACGGATCATTGATACCGAGTCCAGATTGCGAAATGCCATCTCCGGCAAACTAACTGTCTGCTGGTCACCCGAACAGATCAGTCGCTGGCTGCGGCGCAGGTACCGCAATCAGCCTCAATGGCATGTCTGTGCGGAGACGATCTACGACGCCATCTACCGCGGCATCATCACGATTACTCAGACCACGTTGCGCACAGGCCGGGTCTACCGCCACAGACGTGGCCGGGGACGTTCCAAGGACGGCGCTCTCAAGCAGTCCACGTCGATGAAATCGATCCACGACCGACCCGCCGCGGCCGAGTCCCGCAAACAAGCCGGACACTGGGAAGGGGATCTGATCATCGGCGCAGGCCAAAAGTCGGCCATCGCCACCTTGGTCGATCGAAAGACCAGACTGACCAGGCTCGTGTATCTACCCGGTGACCACTGCGCGCAGACCGTCGCTGACGCGCTTATCGTCGCATTTGCTTCGCTGCCAACGCAATTGCGACGCACATTGACGTGGGACCAAGGCAATGAGATGTTCCAGCACGGCAGGATCGAGGCTGCGACCGGGCTGAACATCTACTTCGCCGACCCACACTCTCCATGGCAGCGAGGAACGAACGAATATACCAACAAGTTGCTACGGCAGTACTTTCCGAAGGGCACTGATCTCAGCCAGTGGAGTCAGGCGCACCTTGATCGAGTCGCCGCCGAGCTCAACCACAGGCCACGAAAAGAGCTTCAAGACCACACACCGCACCAACTCATGCAAGGATTACGCTACCAACTAAAAGCCCAAGGGATTCGCAACAATCCCTAGAATCTGCCGGGTGTATCCGGTGGTGTTCATTGATGCGGTGCACGTGAAGGTGCGCGATGGGCAGGTCACCAACCGGCCGATGTATGTGGCGATCGGGGTCACCGTCAATGGCGAACGCGACATCCTGGGGATCTGGGCCGGCGAGGGCGGTGAGGGCGCGAAGTTCTGGCTCTCGGTCCTGACCGAGATCAAGAATCGTGGTGTGGCGGACGTCTGCATCGTGGTGTGCGACGGACTGAAGGGATTGCCTGAGGCGATCAACACCGTCTGGGAACTTGCTGTGGTGCAGACGTGCATTATTCATCTGATACGCAACACTTTTCGGTTCGCTTCACGTAAATATTGGGATGCGATGGCGCGTGATCTCAAACCTGTCTACACCGCTCCGTCGGAGTCTGCGGCGAAGGAACGATTCGCTGAGTTCACGCAGACATGGGGTCAGCAGTATCCAGCGATCATCAAGATGTGGGACAACGCGTGGAGTGAGTTCGTTCCGTTCCTGGACTACGACGTGGAGATCAGGCGCGTCATCTGCTCGACGAACGCGATCGAGTCTGTCAACGCTCGCTACAGGCGCGCTGTGCGGGCGCGTGGGCACTTCCCGACCGAACAGGCGGCGCTCAAATGCTTGTATCTGGCCACGCGCGCTCTGGACCCGACAGGGAAAGGTAAGGCACGATGGGCAATAAGGACGAAGCCCGCGCTCAATGCGTTTGCGATCACCTTCGAAGGACGCATCACCCCGAACGGTAACTAACCGACATCAAGGTCGGATCCACCGTTAATCGGACACTCCCGGATTCTCGAAGCAAAGCTAATGTGCCGGACACGACGGTGGCCCTGTCACACCCCGCGGGCAGAATGATGCAGTTCGTTCACAACAACCGCCAACAGAGGGGGCACCAACATGACAGACGAATACGACGCCGTTGCAGTAGCAAGGGCCAAGGCTGTCGAATGCCAGCAGATCGCAGACGCCGAGAAAGATCGTTGCCTGGCGGGTGTGGCTGACGGACTACGTGACCGGATCGACGAACTGGGCAAGCGAGTGGCCAAGGATCAACCGGACGTGGCGACGGCACTCGGCAAGGCGGGCATTGATGAACTACGCGCCGACCTAGCGGACGTGGCGACTGCAATGGCGGCCGACCTGCTCGGCGCGCGCGACCGCGTCATTTGGTCAGACAGGAACGGCGAGCCCATTCACAGCTCTCTGTTCACATATCTGTACAAGGGCCGGATGGAGCCCATCTCAGCTGCACTCAGAGCGCACGGATTCGAGGTGTCGGGCCAATTTGCCCCGCAAGACTTGTATCGCACTCGCAAGGACGAGCAACTGAGCCTTGCGCTCGCCAGGCTGGAATCTGCGCAGTACGCGTTGAATGAGGCTATCGAAGCGCAGAAGAAGCAATCCGTGGATGACCTCTGGGACTGAGCTGGTCCTCACACATACGCGGCGCTCAGCTCGTGCCCCGTGGCGCGTTCCCGCGGCCCCTCGCGCGCAAGATGGCCGCTGTAACGCTCGTCCGAACAGTGCACGGCGAGAGGCCAGGCGGCCACCTGCCCGTGAGCGCGTTCGGGCGGCGGGGTCATCGCGTAACCGACCGTGGCCGCTGGGAGTTCGTCCTCAGTGAAGTACGTGCCGACGCTGTCAGCCCATTCGGCTTCGACCTCGCGCAGGTATTCGTCGGCGGTCATCGTGCCACGGAATCCGGCCAGCCAGAGATCTTCTGATCGACGATCGGCCACACTGACGCCAGCGCCATGACTCGCTGTCTTCGGTCGCCCATCGACCTCATTCTCCCCAGTGGCATCTGGCAGGTCGTCGCCCACCGTGACGTCGTTCATAGCAACTGTCGGCGGGCGCAACACCGGTGAACCTCACGCTGCCCACGACGAGCAACGCCCAGGGACGGACCTGAACCGGCTCAAAGTAGCTACTAGGCAGGGTCTACGGACGGTAGCCACCAACCGGCAGCTACCGTCCTGCCGCTCTACGACTGCTGCGATTTCATCTCTCTGCTACGCGTCGGGATCCTCTCGGGCAGCGAGGAACCGGCCGAGTGCTGCGTTGAGTTCGGCATCTACCTCTGCAGGTTCCCGATAGGCGGGCCAATAGGTCTGCCACTGGTCGGCTTCCACCCCGATTTGTTGAGCGAAGGATCGGAGATCGGACTCTCGACTTCTGGTGGCGAGTACAGCTCTGCCGTCGCCGTAGCTCAGCAGACGCAGGTCTCTGGCGAGCACTTCGGGGTCGAGCGAGTCGTCGGGCAGGACGGGCCGGAGCCTTCCGTAGGTGTCTATTTCGGTTTGCTCGCGGCGGGCACGCGCTTCGAAACGCGCTGCAAGCCAGGGTTTTCCGGTGTCGATCGGCCACGGGCTGTGGCGGTACTTGTCGTACATCCAGTTCGTGACCTCAGGGACGATGGGAGTGGTGGCGAGTTGCTTAGCGCTGGTGTTATCGATGCGCGAAAGTCCGTGCAGCGTGAAGTCCTCCAGGCTTTCGGCAGTTGTGGCCTGGAAGTGGTACGTCAGTTCCGCGTCGAAGTGGCCAGTGACCAGAATATGGGTGGGGGACCAGTGCGGGTCCGATACCGCCCAGGTCGCTGATGCGGGCGCCGCGTAGTAGTCGGCCTTGGCGATGGTCGCGGAGTATTCTAAGGTGGCCTCGATGGAGCACTCACCGACTTGGCCGCCGCCCTCGTAGGTCTCGTGAACATCGTGGATCGCCGTCCACTCACGGAACTCCACCACCTGGTCGACGGTGATATCACCGAGCTCCTCGTCCAGGTCTACAAAGAACGCCGAACCGGCAGGGATGTTCGTTAGTTCTTGGCCCAGGAGGTCGTCCTCACTGCCTGTCATTGTGTGTGTCAGGACGGTTCCAAGATCTATTTCGAACTCGCTCGGGTCGGGAGATGCGGGCCGCGGTTGCCCGCTGATTCGGCGACGTGCTTCGGGGTGGGTTACGTCGGGGTTCGCTTTCTTGAAAGCGCGGGCGGCGTGCTTTTTGCGGTGACCTTTGACCATCGGTTTCTCCATTCACTGGGTGATGACCCGCATTCATCACACGTATCAGTGCAATGTGGGATGGATATATCTCGATGTCGCAGATCCGGTGACGGACCTTGCCCTTAGTGTCGATGGAAGATGCGGGCTTCCAGGTGACTCGGGGTCAGCCATGCGAGGCGGCTCTGTAACCGAAAGTACCACGACGGTCCGGGCGTTCGAATTTTTTACCTTCTTTACAGTCCCAGATCCGGGCCGGGGCCGATCGGGGCTTCGTGCTCAACGACGGACTCGGGCGTGGGTGTCGCAGACTGTCTGCGGCCGGCGGAGGCTTGTCCGGGTGCTGCCGTCCGCGGCCGGGACGGTTGTTCACCTCGAGCGGCGTTTTCGGCGGCGCGGGCCGCTGGGTCCAGGTTCTGACGGCGGCCATGTTCTGCGAGCGCCGCGTCGAGTTTCGTACGGTCGGTGTCGCGCTGAGCGAGCGCGTCGTTGTAGGCGGCCGCGCTGTGGGTGTCGCGGTCGCGGGCAGCGGCGAGTTCGGCGGCTTTAGCGGGGAAGTCCTCGGCCGCGGCCACGATGGCGGGCCACTCGGCGGTGGGGTGACCGGTGGCGGTAGCTGATTGCTGCGCCAGTGCCTGTGCCTGTGCAGCTGCACGTTGGGCTGTGTGGAGTTCCTGAGTGGTGCGCTCAAGCTGCGCTTGTAGCGCTGGTTTGTCGCGTCGACGAGCTGAGGTCAGGGCCGTAGTGGTGTCAGAGACCTGGGTCTGCAGATCACCGACCTGCTGCTGGGCCGTCTGGGCGTCGGCGTGGTGCTGTTGGGCGGTGCGAATCCGGTCGACGATGGTGGCCAGGTCGCGGTGACGCGTGCGGACCCGATGTTCTGCTTCGGTGTCTGGCTTCCAGCCAATGAAATCGTTGTCACTGCGCCCGAGGCGTTTTCGGATACTTCGGATGGCGGTGGCCAGTTGTATGTCGGTGAGGCGACGGACGGGTTCGCCGCGCAGGATCTCGGCGGGGTCGGTGGCCGGCTCGGGTGCAGGCTCGGCGGCGGCGTCGACGGAGTGGTCGATGCCGACCTCAGTGGCGGTCGGACCGGCATCGGGGGTTCGATCAGCTGCGGGAGGCGTAGCCAACAGGTCGGCCATGATGTCGGCATTATGCAGACTCCACCGTTCGATGCCGTGGCGATGGGCGAGCATCCCTTCGATCCGGAACAGTCTGCCCTCAAGGCTGTGGTGTCGGGCTCGGGTCTCGTTGAGGTTGTCGATGTCGAGTTGCTGGGCGGTCATCCGGACGCGTTCGATGTCGGTGCCGCTGACCAGTCCTCCGGTGGCGGCCGCAACGTCCTCAACAGCGGCCCGGGCGTCGATGAGGTCATCGAAGACCGAGTCGGCGAGTTCTCTGGCCGAGTCTCGCCAGAGCCGCATGGTGCGTTCCATCGGTTCGAGTCGTGCGATCGCCGCCTCATCGTTGTCGTCCTGTGCCGCAGTGAGTGTGTCAGCGATTGTGGTGTGGGCGCGGGCGGATTCTTCGGCGCCCTCTTCCAGTTCTGCCCATCGCGCGTGGACTCGATCGGCCGCCAGAACTATGGGCCGTTGGGTGTTGTAGCGCTCACGCAGCGCGATGACCGTCGCCTGGGCGGCCTGCTCGTGGGGGCCCATGAGTGTGCTGTCGAGGATTGCAGCGCGCAGCTCGTTGATGTGGTCTTGGAGTTCGCCCAGTTGATGGGTGAGCTCTCGATGGTCGGCGATCAGTTCAGCGGCCAGACGCGGGTCAGCAGACCGTGCCGGTGGGATCGGGGAGTGATCCTCGAAGTCCAGGTCGGCGTAGGGAGGCTCATCCTGTGGCTCGTATCCGGGTTCGGGCGGGGCTTCTGACTCCAGGAGAGCGTCTAGGTAGCTCTCGTCCTCGATCGGGTCGACGGCAGCATCGGTGGTCGTGTCCTGGGTGTGTTGGGTTGTCGTGTGCAGGGATTGGCTGTCGCCGAGATCGTCCTCGAGGAGGCCGGCGGCGGCGAGTGCGGCTTCTTCGGCCTCGGGGTCGAGGCCTTCTTCGGGAAGCGGGATGGAGTCGTCGGCGAACGCGTTGTGGGCGGTGAGCAGGTCTACGCGCCAGGTCAGTGATCGGGCGTATTCGTCGGGACGCACATGGTCGCCGTCGCCACCGGTATGCAGCAATTGATCAGCGGTGGTGAGTAGTTCGCGGGCGGTCCAGGTCGAGTCGGCGGCATTGATGGCAGCGACCAAGCCAGGCCAGGCGGGATCGGAGATCACGATGGCTGCGGTCTGCTCGCCGAGAACGGCGCTGACATCGTTGATCCAGTCCGGGCGCAGTTGTGCGGCGGTGGTGTCGAGTGTGGCTGGTGCCAGCACTCCAGATAGCCGCCACCACAGAGCTGCTGCAGGGGTTTCAGTGGGCAGAGGTCCGCGTGCTGCTGCGTCGGTGACCAAGCCGGTTACGTTCAGGCCGGCGCGGGATGCAATCGAGAGTTGCTCGGCGAGTTCGGGCCAGTACGGGTCGGTGGTGAGGTGCCGGTCGAGACGGTTGGCCAGTGTGGTCCACCGCTCGTCGGTGGTGGTGGCCACGACTTGTTCGGCGCGGCGAGTGAGGGTGCGGTGCTCTTTGGCGGGGGTGTTGGCGAAGGGTGTGGGCCCGGCGGGTCTGCGGTCGGTGTCCTCAACACCGCAGGCGAGGCGGAACACAGCGAGGTCGGCAACGAGGTCTGCGGCCTGGGCCGCAACGTAGGGCCGTGCCCAGACCGGGGCGTCGGTCAGGGTCCAGGCGCGTGCCTGTTCGCGGACCGCCTCGGCCAGTTCGGTGACTCGCTCGGCACGGCCGGTCAGGTACGGTCCCCAGCCGTCATCGGCGGCCAATGCTGCGGGTACGCCGGTGATCCAGCGCAGCGGTCCGCTCCTGCCGGAATGTCGTTGGGTGGAGTCAAGGCGCCAGTCGAGGACGGCTGCGGCGTCCTGGGCGGTGTCGAGTTCGCGGTAGCTCGCGGCGGCGGCAAGAGCGGCGGCGGGGTCGCGCCCCTGGGCGGAGATGATGGCCAGGTGTTTGCGCAGTACAGGCCAGGCAGCTTCGTCGGTAAGGCCTTCGCGAACCGTCTCGGCGGCGGCGTCGATGGCGCTCATGACTTCGGGGCCGGCGAACGCTTCGGCCGCTGAGCCGACGGCATCGACGTAGGCGTCGGTGGCAAATCCGAGGCGCTGGAGGGGGTCTCGGGCCTCGCGGGCGGTGCTGGTGGCGGACTGTTGGGCGCCGTCGCGGGCCAGGACCGCTCCGAGGATTTCCACGGCAGTCTGGGGGTTGAGGGCTTTGGGGGTGGTGACTTTGTGGGGGTCGGCTTCGGCGGTTGAGAGGTAGACGTGGTTGCTGTGGCGGCCGCGAGTCATGGCCACGTAGAGCAGTTGCCGCGAGAGTCCTTCTGAGCCGATGACGTGGCAGGTGTCGGCGGTCATGCCTTGGGCGGCGTGAATCGTGGAGGCGTAGCCCAGGGTGACGTTCTCGCGGACGTAGTCGGCGGGCAGGACTATTTCCCGGCCTAGGGTGTGGTGTTTGGCCCGAATCTGGCCGGTGTCACTGACTTCCAGAACGGTCCAACGGTCACCGTTGCGCACCCAGTCGGTCGCCGAGAGTCGCAGCGCTCGTTTGTTACGTCGGGTGCAGATGGTGTCACCGACTGAGGCTTGCAACCCGTCGGCGAGGTCGGCGATCGGCCCGACTGGGGTACCGGTGGTGGCGACGAGGCGGTCGGAGCGGGCGCGGGCGTTGAGTTCGTTGACGGTGTCGCGGATTGGGGCGAGCATCACGGATTCTTTGCCCGCGTCGCGGTCGGCGGACCATGCGGTATAGGCCTGAGCGGCGGCCGCTGCGTCGGCGGCGGTGTGGATGCGATGGTGGTCGGCGTAGTAGCCCAAGGCGGCGGTATCGCCGTCGCGCAAGGCCAGTGACGCGGAGCCTTCGGCGGGGTCGGAGAAGCGGACCACGTCGGTCAAGGTGACCGCGCCAGCGGTGTGAGCGATGTCGCGGAGCACACCGCCGGCCGAGATGGACGCGAGCTGTTGATCGTCGCCGATGAGGCGGACGCTGCCGCCCTGGGACAGGATGTGCGAGATCGCCACGTCGAGGTCGGGGGTGCCGGCCATCCCCGCTTCATCGACGACCAGCAGCGTCTGGGGACCGATAGATCGGTACCACTCCGGAGTGTCACCGGAGCGAATCGCGCCACTGCGCAGGCCCTCCCGCGCCGCGTCGGCGCGACGGCCGAGGTCCTTATCGAGCAGGCCGCGCCATCGCGGAGTCGCAGCCAGTCGTTGCTGCTCGGTGTACCAGCTCTCGTGCTCGGCCAGGGACACCAACTTGGCCAGGGTGTCGGTGGGCGTCTGCAGTTCTTCGCGCAGCACCGCTGCTGCGGCGGCGGTCGGGGCCATACCCAGCACGGTGCCGCCGCTGGCGTTCCAGGCCCGAGCGAGCACCCGCATTGCGGTGGTCTTGCCGGTGCCGGCCGGTGCCAGCGCCTCCTGTACGCGTCGACCGGAGGTGGCCAGCTCCCGAACCAACGCTGCCTGTCCAGTGTTGAGGGAGCGGCCGTTGGCGGTCTGCTCCAGCAGCGCCAGGTCGACGTCGGTGGGGTCGATGGTGCGGCCGTCGCGTTGCTGGGCAGCGGCCACGATGCGGCGTTCGGCGGCGACGATTGCTTCGCTGGTGAACAGTTCGGTGTCGTGGGTGGTGTACACCGACGCATCCCCGTGGCCACGACTGCGCCGCAACAGTTCCGGCTCGCCCATCTCCCCGTCCAGACGCGAGGATGCCAGTGACACGCTGTGCGGGGCGCCGGTGGCGGCGGCCACGATCTGTTCGACCGCGTCATCTAAAAGGTCCACCGCCAGCGGCGAACTCACTGCCGTACCGGCCTCGGCGGGGATCCCGAAACGTAGGAGGCGTTCTGCTTCGGCGCGCAGGTGCGGGGGTTGCCAGGTGGCTCGTTTCTGTGACACGACGGTCACGATGCGCTCGGCGCAGCGTCTGACTTCCTCGGGCGTCAGTGCTGTCGTGCGGGTCTGGGAGGTCGTCGACACCGCGCCGTCGACCATCTGAGATAGGGCCGTCTCGTTGCCCAGTATGCGGATAGCTTCGTTGCGCCAGGCGGTGCGTTGTTCGGCGTGCGAGCGTGGTTCGTGTTTGGCTTGGCGGGTTTCCAGTGTGGCTTGTTGAGCCAGGTCGAACGCTTCGGTGGAGGTCGGCTCGCGGCCGTGATCGGCCTGAAACGCGGTGGACAGCTCGCCGATTCGTTCTTCGATCGCGACACGTCGTGAGGACCACGCCGTCATCAGGTTGGTGTCGATGCCGACGATTTCACGCACGGCCCGTTTGCCTTTGTCTGGGGCGTTGACTTCGGCGAAGGAGACGCCCAGGAGCTCGGACAGGTGCGCTTCGAGGCGGGTGTTGTACCGCTCGGAGGCCGAGACGATGGCCTTGTGCAGCGGTCGGCCGTCGATGGCCATCCATCGGGTGATGCCGTCAGGGCCGGTGACCTGGACCTTGTTGCTGACGGTGACGTGGGTGTGTAGATCGGGGTCGCCGGCGCGTGAATCGCGGTGGGTGAATGCGGCTGCGATGAGCCCGTGGCAGTCGACCTGTTGCACGCCTTTGGTCCCCAAACGCGAGAACAGGGCGTGGTTTTCGATGAAGTCCACGGCGTCGGCGACGGCCTTTTGATGGGCTTGTTCGACCTTGTCCATGATCTCGCGCGGCGCGATGGCCCAGAGGGTGGAGACGGATTTGACGGGGGAGAAGGTGAGGTCGTATCCGGCAACGCCGGACTGTTTGGGGCGGCTGATTCGGGCCAGGTAGCCCGACAGTTCGCGGTCGTCGGCGGGGTCGCGGTCGTGTTCGGCAGTGAACATTTCGCGCGCCAGTGTGGTGCGGAAGTCGGCCCGGATCTCGTCGGGGATGGGGGTGTTCCACTTCTCGCCCCGCCCAATGTTGTACTCGCTGAACCGCTGTGCCAGTTCAAGGCGGAACTGGGGTTCGGCGGTGTAGACGGGGAAGAGGGCGCCGAGCTTGGACGCCTCGGTCGCGACTTTCGCACCGGCACCTGCGCCGGTATAGGTTCGTTCGATCTCATCGGCGTTGGGGTGCCGGCCCTCTCCGAAGAGAGCCTTCATCTGCTCGGTGGTGACCACGGAGTCGGCCTCGACTGCCCATGGGGCGGTGTGCTCGAGCGTGCGTCCCGCGCCGCAGGAGGCCAGGCCGGCGAGGCCTGAGCCGAGCCAGCGGCCGGGGGATTCACCTTTGGCGCTGTAGTAGTCGGCCAGCGATACGCGGCCTTTGTCGGTGGCGTCCATGGCTGCGACTTGGCGGGTCAGGTATTCGTACCCTGTCCCGGCGGTCAGCTTGTGCATGGACATGGCCACGCCCCGACCGTAGGGGCGAAAATCGGGGCATGCGCGGTTCGTTACTGTTTTGTGACCTTAGTGCAAGAGGTGTGTGGTGTTGGTTTGGGGTTTGGATCGGGAAGGCGTGTGGATTTTCGGATTTTGGAAAAAGCGGGTGCGGGGGTGAGGGGGACGGGACGGGGCAGGAGTGGGGAGCGGGGGTGAGGAAGTGTTAGTGGTGGGCGTGAGATGGGTGGCCTGGTGGACCGCGTGCTCGCTATCGTGATCGGCGTGGAACAGGCGGCGTCCGACAATGTGATGGTTCGACTCGACGAGTTGGCGAACCTTGCCGACGCCTGCCGAACCGCGTTTCTTGAGGTCGGCGCGACAGGCAACTGGGAACCGGCTTCGGGGTCTGATGGCGCCAAGGTTCGCGACGTACTCAATTCCGCCGATCCTGCAGTCACTGCAGACGGCACCGCTGCAGACGGTATCGCTGCGGGATTTGAACTGGTGCAGAACGTCGTCCTCTCCTACCTGCAGGTCGCCGCCTACCATTTGGGAGGCTTAGCGGCCCTCTACCGCAGTGGCGAAGCCGTGTTCCCGCCGATCCCCCTCATCCGGTCCATCGTCGAAAACAGCGCGCACGCGATGTGGGTCATCGGCGCGGATCCGCAACTGGCCCCGACTGCGATCCTCGCGCGGGCCTACCTCGAAGAATTCGACAGCTGCGAATCCGCAAAGGAGGCCGCCAAAAAGATGGGCGGCAAAGAGTCACCCGCCTACCAAATCGCCTGCACCCGCCGGGCCATCGTCCGCAATCGGGCAATGAGTACGTTTCCGGGAACCACCCCGGCCCACTTAGACCGAGGCAAGCACGACCACATCAATGAAGGCGAGCCAGGTCGCACGATGGCCGGGCAAATCTTGCCTCGCCTCGAGGTGGCTGTGGGGTGGATGTTTGATCTTCTCCAACGGTTCGGTGGTGTAACGGTTGACCGACGCCAGGCGGAAGGCATCTACGCATTCCTCTCTGCTGGCACGCATCCCTCGCTGTACCAAGCTCGCCAACTGCGACGCGGGAACAACCTCCTGCACATCGAGATCGAGTCGCTCGAACGACGACTCAAGATCGCAATTGTTGCGTATTACAAGGCCCTTCGATTCACGATGGATTTCCTCGGGTGCGACCGTGCGCCGCACGAGGCGTTGACTGCTGCCATTGATGATGTCTTTCCCGGTTGGCTATCGGATGGAGTAATCGAGTAGCGAACACGGTGGGAACTATCGGCATTCGGCGCTACCCTGGCGGGTATGGCGACCAGGAAATTAACTAAGGAAGATGCACGGAAGTTGGCGCGTTCGCGTCAAGCGGAGATTCAGGCTGAGGCCGACCGCAAGGATCGAGAAGAGCGTGAGGCCCGCGAGGCAGCGCGCAAGGCACGGCTAGAGGCGAACGAAGAGTCGATGGCCGCGTTCTATCAACAACAGTCTGCGATCGAAGTGGCAGCGGTGAACCTCAAACAGGTGACCGCCGATTCAGAGATCCAGATGGGGACGGCGATCGCGGATATCGTCAGCCGCGAAGGCAGCGTGGGCGCGGCCGCCAAGCTCCTTGGGATCACGACGGGGCGAGCCAAGGCGCTGACGCAGCTTGTAGCGCCGCCGGCCGCTGACGAGGCCTCTGAAGACCCGCACCCCAGTTCCGGTGCACCGGCTCAAGCGCCTGACAACCACGCGGCACAAACGGGCGTGGGCGCGGTGCACGAGCACAGCACCGAGGACACCGCTCAGACGGCGATGGCCTCTTAAGCTGACGACCGGCAGGTGTCACACCTGTGTGATGCACTGCCGGTCGATGCGCCGCACTATGAATGAACTCCAGTGGTCGTTATTCGACCTCGACGACAACAAAGCCGCGCACCTTGCAGACCCCTCGGTCCGCAAGGTGCGCGGTGATCGAACATTAGTCCCTGATGCGGCAACCGAAGAGCGTTTTTGGTCTCACGTTGTGCGGTCTCGGAGGTGCTATTTCTGGACAGGTGCTGTCAGTTCTCCTGATGGCTACGGTCGAATCACGTTCCGACGCAACAACCGGCAGCGAGCCATGTCGGCGCATCGATTCGCGCTGCTGCTCAAGTATCCGGAACTGAGCGCCGCCGGCGATGACAATTCTGCTCTCGAGTCAATTGGTGAGCATCACTGCAACGAGCCGCTGTGTGTGCGGGTGGATCCCGAGCACGTTCAGATCGGCACTCAAGCAACTAATCTCGCGTACGCAGTCATGCTCGGCCGTCATCGCGGTCCTATACCCACTGCGCTGCAATCGCGGGTGTCGCGGTCGTTGGCTATCCGCGACTACCTCACTCGTGGCGGCGACCCGGAGCGCACCAGCGAATTGTTCGGTGCTGCTGAACCGCTCGATCAGCTGCATCTGTTCTAGGTGCGGCGGGGCGACACGTTGACACCCGGACACTCGTTGGCTGTCAACGCCTCCACCCGCCGGGCGGTGTTATCGGTTGGCGGGCGTCGAGGCGTCCCATACCTCTTCGACGCACGCCAGCTCGTGTGCTTGTCGCGCCCGCCAGCTCGTGTGCTCGGCTCTGAACAGCTCGCTGAATGCATCGCCCAGCGGCGGATAGTCGCGCTCGAAAATCAGTAGCGTCTTGCCCGCGTAGATCACCTCGTTGTAGTCGGGCGTACTTTCTCGCAGATGCACCGCCGAGGTGTAACCGGCCAGTGTGAGGATTCTCTTGACGTCGGGGATGATCCTGTCGGACAGGTACTTGCCCATCGTCCGCGCGATGTTCGCTTCGTGCTCTTCGTTCCAGTCGAGGTCTCCGACCGCCGAACGCAGGTGGGTGCCTTCGCGGTGGGCGACCCCGGCGAGTTCGCGGCGAAGCTGCTCGACGCCGCTGGTGCCCAGGTTCAGTGTGATTGCGGGTTCAGCGATGACAACCACCTTCGCCAGGGCGTCGAGGCGATCGGTCAGTTGCGACGCGACTGCATCGACGCATTCGGTCATGACCACGCTCAGTCGGCGGGTGCACAACTCGACGTGTTCTTCTGCTGCGGTGAGTGCGGCGTGTGTTTCGGCGGTGGTGGTCATGATGCGGATGGCTCCTGTCGGGACGAGGCGTGTTGCTGCGGGTGGTTGTGGTCGGTGCGATTAGCGGGCGGGGCAGGCGCCCCAGAGCCCTGTCGCGTTCGTGCGGGCGGCATCTTCTGCTGCCAGGAATTGGTCGCGGTAGGCGTACGGCTGGTGGCGGTAGGTGTATTCGCGGGCGTATCCGCCGGCGAGAAGTTGCTCGTTGAGCAGTTGCCCGGTGGGCAGCCACACGTAGGCCAGGGTTCGTCCGTAGCGGTCGGTGTCGCTTTGGGTGGGGTCGTGTTCGAGGCGGACGTGTTGTCCGGCGGTGAGTTCGGTGGTGCGGGTGGCTGCTTGAGGGCCGAAGCAGCCGACGGGGGCGTCGGGGTCTTTGGTTTCGGGGGTGTCGATACCGATGAGGCGCACGGTCAGCGATCCGCGTGTGGGATCGGTGACCACGATGGTGTCGCCGTCGATGGCGCGCTCGACGGGAACGTTGACCGTCTGGGCCGGCGCGGGATCGGTGAGTTCGGTTGTCGGAGTAGAGGGATCAGCGGTGGTGCTCACGGCGCAGCTGGCAAGCACGGTCGCGGTGAGTGCGGTCGTCGCGGCGTAGCGCAGCCGAAGGGTGAGGCGGGCGTAGCGGTGCACGGGTGCCTTTCGGAGTTGAGGCTGTTGTTCAGAACAGGGGGAGTTGGTCGGCGCGGGCGGCGGCGTCGGTGTGCGCGAGGTAGGCGCTGACGGCGCGCTGGAGATAGCTGGGGCTCTCCTCGAGGTCTGCGGCTATCGCAGTCCAGCTCTGTCCCTGCTCCCGGAGATCCTGAGCGAGCTTGCCGACCTCCAGGTCGACCCCCGCGACCGTGTGCGGGTTCATCAGGTGTCCTCCAAGGGGTTGGCTTGGTGCAGGGCGGTCGCGATGGCGGCGATGCGCTGGCGGGCGGCGGCGTGGGATCGGACCAGTGCGGCGAAATGGTGATCGAGTTCTGTGCTGGTGTAGCTGTCGGCGGCCGCGAGCATGGCGTGCCCGGCGGATCGGTAGCCGCGCCGAAAGGCGCCCAACACCATCGCGAGTGCGTGGTCACTGACGCTGTGGGGATCGGCTCCCGCGACGGTGGCGGCGGCGAGCGCGTCGGCCAGTTGCCGACCTTTGTGTCCGGTCAGGTCGCCGGTGCGGCGCAGATCCTCCAGGACCGCTGCGGTGTCCGTCGGTGCACCGCGCTCGGCCAGGTCGCTGATCGTGGCGAAGATGCGGCCGTGGGTGGGGTAGAAGAAGTCTGCGGGCCTCAGCAGTCTCGTGTGGGCGAGGACGCGAGCGGGGTCGTCGTGGCTCCACAGCAGGGCGCACAGAAGCAGCTCGCCGGGTTCGGTGGCGTACTCGTCGTCGCGGGGACTCCACCGATTCTCAGGCGTGGGCAGAGCGAGCAGCGCCTCACCGGGTGTGGGCGTCTGCTCGTCCGGTGACATTGCCGATCAGCTCGCGTCTGCCAGTTCCTGGGTGTATTCCCAGCCCGGCGCGACGTCGCCGTCCCATTGCACCGCGACCATGCCCGCGTCGGGGGCAGTGGCGGTCAAGTCGTTCGGTGTCCAGGCCTGCACTGGTTCGGCAATCACCGTGCCCTTCTGGACGTGCGGATCACGACTCAGGTCCGCCCACAGGACGCGCTGCCCGGCCCTCACTGCTCGTCCTCGCTCTCGGCGAGGTCTGCGTCTGCATGGGGGCACTGGGGGGCGTGCGGGTCGCTCAGGTGCTCGCCGCAGGTGCGGCAGCAGTCGTCGGGGCCGTAGATCGTCGATTCGTTCGACGCCGCGAGCAAGGTGCCGGTCACCGCTGCTCGGTCGCACCGTGCGGCGAGGTCGGCGGCCGCGGTCGCACCGGCACGGTCGCCGGCCTCACCGGCTGCGGTGGCTGCTGCGCGGTAGTGAGCGGCGCGGGTGGCAAAAGTGGTGGGAGTTTGTGTCGACATGGTGGGGTGTCCTTTCGGGGGAGTGTTGGCGGCGTGGTCGGCTGACGGTGCCAACGCTTCGTACTTGCCGATCCGGTGGATCAGGGTGCGTCGCTGGGCGGGAGTCCAGTAGCCGTCGGCGAGGGTGGCTCGCAGGTTGTCGGCCGCGATCAACGCCGGGTGGCGAGTGATGGCCGGGGCAGTAGTCGGCTGGTCCTTCACCAGGGGGCCTCCATCGCGGAGATCTCGTCTTCGACGCTCGGCCGGCGAATCACACAGTCATCGGGGTATTCCCGGTTCACGCAGCGCGCGGTCGCGTCGTTGTTGGCGGGACAGCTGAAATCCCCGCATGAGCAGAACGGGCCCGCATACCGGCGGGTGTCGTCTGCGTAGTCTCCTGCGTCGTAGACGGTGTCGTCGAGATGCGCCATGTTCATGCCGCCTTTCGAGCAGCAGCGAGCGCCTTAATGCGATCGGGGCGAAAGCCCGACCAGTGCTCGTCGGCGTCGACGTGGACCACGGGGGCCTGCCGGTAGCCCAGCGCCAGGAGCGCATCGCGCGCGTCTGCGTCTGCGGCAATGTCGACGATCTCGAAGGGAATGTTATTCTTGCGCAGGGCCTGGTAGGTGGCATTGCATTGCACGCAGGCCGGTTTGGTGTAAACGGTGATAGTCATTCTGGACGCCAATCTCGAATGTGTTTATCTGTCCCCTTTAGTATAAGGGATATGGAGTCAATTAGCTAGCGCTGCAACGCTTTTAGTTGACTTTCTTTGGCCGATTTGTGACGTTTTATTGAGGCCTGTTCAAATTGCGAAGTTCAGACGATGAGCGGAATTGTTCGAAGCAATTCTTTCGTATTCAGCGTCTTTTGTTTGCCGCTGGCAGCGGCAATACGAGGCGAGAAGCCCCACACTCAGGGAGTGGCCTCAGTGCAATAGAGCTACAGCATGAGTAGGGGAGGTCTGATCCACCGACATCGTTCGGGGGGGAAAGTGCCGCTGCGGACCGGGGGGTTCCGCGAACGTGGATCAGACCTCGGGAACAGAACCTACCAGGACGGTCCGACAACGCCCGGCGCAGCGGCAATTCGCGCACCCCCCTGTCGGATGCTCGTAGGCGCGCCGGAGGGCCACAGCGGATCTCTGTGGCCCTCCAGGGTCATCGGTGCATCGTTGTCAGCTGATGTCGATCTGTTCGGCCGTCATGGTGCCTGCGATCACCTTCTCCACGTCGGAGAGGACGTAGTCGAATGTCTCGGTGAGGAATTCGAGGTAGCGGGTGCGTCCCTGACCGACGCTGGGGTAGTACTCGGGTCCTCCGCGCCAGGCGTCTTTGGGCAAGTCCGCTTCGTGGCCTGCCATCGTGATGGCGAGTGCCACGATCAGGGCCCGCTCACCGGTCGCTGCAGCGACTGCCTCCATCGGGTTCTCTCCCAGCAGCTCTTCGGCGATCTTCTTGGTGCTGCCCGCTTGACGGCTGATCTTGTACAGGTCGTGGTTGAACCACATGGTCATGGCCAGGAACTTCGCCACCGCACTGCTGGTGCCTTTGGGCAGGGTTTTGCGTGCGAGGACCTCGCGCACTTTCTCGCGGCGCACGGTCTGAGCGGCTTCGGCCAGGAGGTTCAGCGCCCGAGTCATTTGCCGTGCTTGGCGCTCGGCCTCCTCCTCCTCGTCGCTGCCCTGAGTGCCGTCGACAGACTCGGAGTGCGACCTGTACGTGCGATAACGGAGGTTCTCGGCGTCGGTGTCGTTGTGCCACCACTCGACCTCCGCTGTCCACAGAATCGTTTGGGTGAGCTTGCGCGGGTCTGAAAGCCCTTCCGCAGGCTCGAGATCTTCCTCGGGGTCCTCGCCGTCGAGTTCCCAATCGATCAGGTCATCATCGACCTCGGTGCCATCGGCGTCCAGCCAGGCCGAGTGCGACTTTCCCCGCACCAGAGCGCGCAGGTACTGCGGGTCGACGCTGTGTTCGGTCACTACGTTTCCGGCGCTGTCTTCAAGCAACCTCAGTTCTTGCGCGTTGATGCCCTCACGCCCCATTGGCCGGGCGAGGTAGACGGTGTAGCCCTGGGCGGTCAGCTCGGCGGTCTTCTCGCGGATTGCCCTCCGCTTGTCGGGGTTCTGGCCGAGTTCGGCAGCCTTGTGGTTGAACCGTCCCTGGGCCACTGCAGCAAGCAGTTCGTGCAGCGCCTGGGGATCGTCGTCGTACTGCGCCAGCACAGCTCCCTGCTCCAGGGTCAGGTTGTTCTGGTCCATGGCGCTACGGGCGTTGGCGGAGCGTGCCGTGGCCAGTGCCGCGTCGACCTTGGGTTTGCCGACGTGCAGCTCCTTGGCGATCTTGGTCGCGGACATGCCGGTGAGCGAGAGCTGCTCGACAGCGGCGGCTTCCTCGGACAGCTTCAGCGGGACTCGGTATTTGTTGGCGTTGACCTGCTCAACGATGCGGCGGCGGGTGCGGTCGGTGGTGTCGGCCTCGTGGACGCCACGGACATAGACCGGGACCGAGGCCAGGCCGATCTCGCGGGCGGCGAGAGTTCTGAGCTGCCCATCACGGATGGTCAGGGTCCCGTCCGGGGCGCGGTCGCCTAGAAGTGGTTGCAGGACTCCGTCTGTGGCCAATGTGGCGAGCAACTCGGCGTACCCGGCGGTGTCGGTGCGGACATTCTCGTCGACGATCAGGTCGGCGGGGTCCAGGTGCAGAAGCTGGGCCTCGACGGCGGTGGCGGTTGCGGTGTTGTTTCCCATGGTGATTTCTCCTACTGTGAGTTCGGTAGTGGCAACCGGGCCAGATAGTCGCTGGCCCGGTTGCCATTTCCTATGTGCGACGTATGTGTTAGTTGCTCGGATGGATCGGGTTAACGTCCGCGTCGGACAGCATCTGCTCGGCGACCGCACGGATGGCCGCGAGCCGACCCGCAGCCTCCAGGTGGTCCTGACCCTGCTGGTAGCAAGCAATGCGCTTATCGGCTGCCTCTTCAAGATCCGACTGTCCGAGATAGTGCGCGGCCTCGATCGACTCCTGATCGATGGCCTCGACCAGCGCCGTGCGCCATTGGGTCAGGCTCTCGATCAGCGCTTGATGAAAGCTGACACCAGCGAGCATCGCGCTCGTCCTGACTGCGGCGAGGTTCGGCGACTGGGGGGCCGACTTGGTCGAGGTGACGATGTGCATGTTGTTGAACCTTTCGATTGGGAGATGTTGCGTGACAGCCGGTCTCAACTTCCGGTGTTATATATATCGTACATGCTAAGGTACGATATATGCAACACCGAACAGCGGCGGGTTTTCGCAACGGAAGGAGGGGGCGATGACGGGCACAGCACCTGGGCCAGCGGATTTCGATCCCGAACCGCAACGGAGGGCGTTCGGCGCGAGATTGCGCGCGCTACGCGAAAGTCACGGCGAGACACAGTCGTCTGTGGCAGAGGCCGTCAACGCCAGTCGGCCGTTCTACTCACAGGTCGAGCGCGGGGAGAACAACGTCTCCCTCGAATACGTCTTCCGCCTGGCACACCATTTCGGCGTCCCGGTGCACGAACTGTTCACCGACCTCGATGCCTACGAACCTTCGCAGGGGCGGACATGACGACGGGTTACTGCGTTCGCGGCGTTCGGTTCATGGGCCAGAGACGATGACGTGGTACCGGATTGAACGGCGAACCCTGGACTCCGACACCCCCATCCTGTGGATCGACTTCGAGGACCTTCCTGTCTTCCCGTCCGCGTTCGGTCTTGTCGAGTTCGGTACCGCACCGCTGCCGCATACCGTGCTGCAGGCCCGCATCAGCTCGTCGACGACTCTCGATCTCCTGCACCATCACGTCCATCGCGGCATCGCACACCATCCGGTAGTGGCCACGGCCAGCTTCCCCGATCCGCACACCAAGCAATGGCACTCCGAGGTTCACCACCTCGGGGGAGTACTCCTGCTGGTCGGCGACACCCTTCCCCTCGAGGCGACCTACCCCTTCCCGGTCACGCAGGCTGAAGTACTCCACGGCTGTCTAGCCGGAATCGCTCAACTCGCGCCCCACTAAATGGGTTCGCGCCGCTGCATTCACAGATTCCCACTTGCCGAAACCCTCACCAGCAATGACATACTGGGGGCACGAGCTCACCGCTTTCGATGAGCAACAACGACCAGGGGTGGGGGACATGATCAGCACACCGCTTATCGTTGCCGCCGTCATCGCCTTCGCCGCTGTCTTCGCTCTCCAGCTGTTCCGCGGAGCACCCCGCGACCAGTGGGGCAACCGGCATATCACCGGCCGTGCGGTGTTCTTCGCCGGCCTCTCGGCCGCTCTGGTCTCGCTGTCGATCTTGTTTCTGGTCGTGACCGTGGTTTTCGGAATAGTCCTGCTGGTCATATTGGTCTTCGGGCTTTTCGCCCACGCTGCGGTCTGAGTTCTCACCTCCCCTTACGCTCGGGCCTCTTTTCGCCACTTCCCGTAACCCCCTCGGATTTTTCTCGCCCTCGCTGTGGTAGATACATCGACCTTCTCTAGGTAGAGTTCTAGGCGGTAGACCATCTACTAGTCCGATTGGCGTCCGACTCACAGAATGGGGCTCACCGGCCCTGCGCTCATGCTGCGCAACCCTTGCCGGTTGCGGGCTCTGTTGCGCGTTCCCGTTGCGGTGACCCCTGCCCTGTGGCTTATGGGAAGGCAAGACCGAAAAATGAATATCCACAGCACTATTGGTGTGCGAATGTGCGCATTGGCGGTCGCAGCAGCGGCAGCAGTGGCGTTCGGAAGCGGGTCCGCTCACGCCGACCCCACCAGCACGATGAACGGCCACCCTGTCATCGCGTTCGAACAAACCGTCCAATGGCAGGTCGACGGAACAACTTTCTGGACGGCACCAGGAGATGCAACAACGATCCTGCAGGACTTCGTCAGTTGGTTCGCTACCAACATCGAATCGCTCCACGAAGGTGGATTCGACGAATGGTCATGGGCTGAGCCCCAATTGGTAGCTCCCTCGTATGCCGCGCTCTCCAACCACGGATCGGGCACCAGTGTCGACCTCAACGCCCAAAAACATGCTCAGGGACTACAGGGCACGTTCACCGCAGCTCAGACAGCAGCGATTCGAGCGAAGGTCGCCGAGTACAGCGGGCGACTGGTGTGGGGCGGGGAATGGACAGACATCCCCGACGAAACCCACTTCGAACTCGCCCCACTGCTCAAATGACTCGCCACACCAGTAGAAGGCTGAAAGGAACGAACAATGGAAACTCCTGAAGAACTGCTTCGAGATATCCAGCAGTCGCTCACCGATGCATACGCCGAACCTGTGGCCAGCGAACGACGACGCTCCTTCGCCCATCACGCCACCACCCAGGCGAGCGACCTCATCATGCGGGACGAATCGACGCCCGAACAGCGCAAACAGGGATCTGCCTACCTCGAGCAATCCTTGGCGCTGCAGGCAGAGTTTGAGCCGGCTCAGCGGGTTCGTCCGCACCAGCGAAATAGACCGACCTCGCAGCGGCAAGGGCCCAGCGTGGCATCGCTGCTCGACGCCATCGCCGACCATTCCAACAAGACCCCCGTGCGCCGAGCCTCGGTCTGTCACGAACCGACCCCGCGGCAGGAGTCGGGTATGGGTGAGGGACTGCGGCAGCAATCAATCGGTAGCCAGCTCGAGGCCTAAACCCAGGGCCGATTCTGGTCCTGACCGTTGTCTTATTACGAATTGAATGGGGTTTGCTATGCGACAGAGAGTTGTTCAGTCCAGGCTGGGGGCGGCGCTGGCGTGTGCCGGTCTCATCGCTGCCGGGGCCGGGGCGGCGTCGGCGGATGAGTCGATGCCAGTACCAGCCGCACCTGTGCAGGGACCGACGCAGGAATTGACGGCGTTTACCGACCGCAAAGATGACACCGGCCTGCCAGGGGAGCCGCTCTACGGCGACGGTGTCCGTGATGCTTGATGAACACTGCGGATCACGGATCTAGCGCTCGGTCCTGGTGGTTTAAATCCAGCAGCACGCCCGCCGATTGATTGGGATACGCCGGTTCAGGTCCTCAAGGACAGCACGGCTGGCGTGGTCGGGAGGGTGGTCGGCGAATGTGTTGTCGCCCAATCCAACTACCGGCGATTCGAGTATCGGCATCCCGGCGGGCGGTGATGAGTTGACTGCGACAGTTCAGCGGCAACACCGGGTGAATGTTGACCGTGCGGTCCCGGTGCACTACTACGTCCTGGAGAAGGGCGCATCGACTACTTGGCCGTGCAGTACCGGTTCGAGTACTCCCACCAGCGGATCACTCACGGCAATGTCAACGGCTTTTCTGTCGGCGACTTGGACCCGGACACCTGGCGGCCACCTCAGCCGAGGAGATCGAGTGGTTGTCAGGGCAGGGGCCTTTCGGAGCGCCAGATCTGGGGTTCGCCTAACACGTCCTCCTCCCACGATGATGCAACCCTGGGCGGCATAATCGTCACATCAGTCGTCGAGGATGGGTCGGTAGTTCGTGGCAAGCGTGCATGAGGTCATCGAGGTGTTCCGTAAGCAGCCAACGAACTCGGAACGGGGGACCAAGTTCGAAGAGCTGATGGTCCGCTATTTCGAACTTGACCCGATGCTGTCCCAGCAGTACGAGCGCGTGTGGCGGTGGATCGACTGGCCCGATCGTGACGGCAAGCCTGACACCGGTATCGACCTGGTGGCTCAGGAACGCGACACCGGCGACTACACCGCGATCCAGTGCAAGTTCTACGAGCCGACCTCCACTTTGCGGAAAGAAGACATCGACTCGTTCTTCACCGCGTCGGGCAAAGCGCCGTTCACCAATCGGGTGATCATCTCTACCACCGACCGGTGGGGCAAGAACGCCGAGGACGCGCTGGAGAACCAGCACATACCGGTACAACGGATCAACCTGGCCGATATCGCTGAATCACCGATCGACTGGGATATCGCCTGGCCGCAGGGCGAGCTGACCGTGAAGCTGAGCGAGGCGACCCGCCACGAACCGCGTCCGCACCAGCAGGAGGCACTCGAGGCGGTCTTTGACGGGTTCGGCGGCGGTCACGATCGCGGCAAGCTGATCATGGCCTGTGGGACCGGAAAGACGTTCACCGCGTTAAAGATCGCGGAGAAAACGGCCATCGACAACGGTGGCAGTGCGCGTATCCTGTTCGCGGTCCCGTCGATCTCACTGCTGAGCCAGACGTTGCGGGAGTGGACGGCGCAGACGAAGCTGGATATTCGGGCGTTCGCGGTCTGTTCGGACTCGAAGGTGTCCCGGTCAGCCGAGGACTACAGCACCGTCGATGTAGCCATCCCAGTGACCACAGACGCTGCGGTCCTCGCTGCCCACATGGCCCACCGCAAACGGTCCAAAGGCTTGACGGTGGTGTTCACCACGTACCAGTCCCTGCCGACTGTTGCCGGTGCACAGGGTCACGGCGTCGACCCGTTCGACCTTGTGATCTGCGACGAAGCGCACCGCACCACCGGCGTCACCGTGTCCGGAGCGGATGAATCGAACTTCGTGAAAGTTCACGACAACGACTTTCTGGCCGCGACCCGGCGGCTGTACATGACTGCCACGCCGCGGATCTTCGACGACGCCGTCAAAGAAAAAGCGGCCGATCACTCCGCCGAACTGTCGTCGATGGATGACGTCGAGATTTTCGGTCCCGAGTTTCACCGGCTCTCGTTCGGGGACGCGGTCGAACGCGGGCTGCTCACCGACTACAAAGTGATCGTGCTGACGGTCGATGAAGAGCTAGTCGCCGCGCCGATGCAAAAGCAATTGGCCGGCGACTTTGCTGAGCTGCAGCTCGACGACGCCTCGAAGATCGTCGGATGCTGGAACGGTCTGGCCAAGCGGGCCGGACGTTCCCCCGACGGCGACGGATTCGACATCGGGGCGCCGCCGATGCGCCGGGCGGTCGCGTTCGCCAAAGACATTGCCGCGTCCAAGCAGGTCGCCGAGGTGTTTCCTGCGGTGGTCGACGCTTACCGCGATCTGCTGACCGATTCCGAAAATGATGGAGAGCAGGTTGACGCCACCAACCGGGATCTGCACTGCGAAGTGCATCATGTGGATGGCACCTTCAATGCGCTGCGACGTAACGAGCAGCTCGCCTGGCTCAAAGCACCCATCCCCGAGGGCGAGTGCCGCATCCTGTCCAACGCCCGGTGCCTGTCCGAGGGCGTGGATGTACCAGCACTCGACGCGGTGCTGTTTCTGCACCCGCGTAACTCAGTGGTCGACGTGGTGCAGTCCGTCGGCCGGGTGATGCGGCTGTCCCAGGACAAGGACTACGGCTACATCATTTTGCCGGTCGCGGTTCCCGCCGGCGTCAGCCCGTCGCAAGCGCTCGCCGACAACCGCCGCTTCAAGGTGGTGTGGCAGGTCCTCAATGCACTGCGCGCTCACGACGACCGATTCAACGCCATGGTCAATTCGATCGCCTTGAACGCCACGACACAACAACTGCATTCGGGTAAGGGCAACAACAGGTTGCTGGGTGGACATATCGGCCCCGTCAACGACGACGATGAATCCATCGGTGACGGACAGTCCACCACCACCGACACAACGCCCACGGACGGCACAGGCAGCGGAATGGCTTCGCAGATGGCGCTGTTCGCGTTGTCGGAGTGGCAGGAGGCGATCTACGCCCGCATCGTCGACAAAGTGGGCACCCGCGTCTACTGGGAACAGTGGGCCGCCGACGTCGCCGACATCGCCGCCGCGCAAATCGCTCGCATCAACGTGCTCCTCGACGGGGCCGCACCCCAGGTGGCTGCGCAGTTCGAGAGATTCCTGACGGGTTTGCGCGACAACCTCAACGACTCGATCAGCCGCGACGACGCAATCAGCATGCTCAGCCAGCATCTCATCACCAAGCCCGTGTTCGACGCACTGTTCGCCGGCCACGACTTCGCCGCCCACAACCCAGTGTCGATCGTGATGCAGCAGATGCTCGACGCTCTCGATGACGCGAACCTCGAATCCGAGACCGCGCGCCTGGACAAGTTCTACAACTCCGTGCAGGTGCGGGCGTCGGAGGTGAGCAGTGCCGAGGGAAAACAGCAGGTGATCGCTGAGCTCTACGAACGGTTCTTCCGGGTAGCGTTCAAAAAGCAGTCCGACGCATTGGGAATCGTGTACACCCCGGTCGAGATCGTCGACTTCATTCTGCGCGCCGCCGACCACGTGTCGCGCGAGCATTTTGGTCGGGGACTAACTGATGAGGGTGTGCATGTGCTCGACCCTTTCACCGGGACGGGCACTTTTCTCACGCGACTGCTGCAATCGGGATTGATTCTCCCCGCGGACCTGGTGCGCAAGTACCGCGACGAGTTGCATGCCAACGAGATCATGCTTCTGGCCTACTACATCGCCGCGGTCAACGTGGAAACCACTTTCCACGCCCTGACGACTCCCGGTGGCGAGGACGGGTCGTATGAACCGTTCGAAGGCATCGTGCTGGCCGATACGTTCCAGATCACCGAAGACGGTGATTCGATGGACTCGATCATGTTCCCGCAGAACAACGACCGCATCGTCAAACAACTCGCCGCCCCGATCCACGTGATTGTCGGCAACCCGCCTTACTCGAAAGGGCAAGCTAGCGCGAACGACAACAACGCCAACTTGCGCTACCCGACATTGGATGGGCGAATTGGCGAGACATACGCCGGACGATCAACGGGCACCAACAAAAACAGCCTCTACGACTCCTACTACCGCGCATACCGCTGGGCCACCGACCGAGTCGGCGACCACGGCATCGTCGCGTTCGTCTCCAACGGTGGCTGGATCGACGGCAACACCGCCGACGGGGTGCGGTTGAGTTTCGCCGACGAGTTTGCTCACCTCTGGATTTACAACCTGCGAGGAAACATGCGCAATGCCAACTGGAAGGAGGAAGGGGGTCAGATTTTCGGTGCTGGATCTCAAGCAACTATCGCAATATTCATCGGAGTCAGGGATCCCGCCCATACCGGACCCGTACAGATCCACTACCGCGACATCGGCGACTACCTCAACCGCATAGAAAAACTTCGGATCCTCGAAGCCAGCACCATCGTCAACGTCGATTGGCAGAGCATCGAACCAAACGCGCACGGTGACTGGATCAGCCAACGTGACGACGAGTTCAGCTCGTGGCCTGCAATCGGAACGAAGAAGGGCGGCCTGAAGGTCTTCGCCGCATACTCGTCGGGCCTGAAGACCGGACGTGACCCATGGGTCTACAACTGGTCACGCACGCAGCTCAATGCGCAGGTCGACGAGATTGCCGCCCAATACCAGGAAGTCCACTTGCGTCGAAGCAAAATGCAGCCGACAGGTACTGCAGGAGACGTACTACGCCAGAATCCTGAGCTGACAGGACCAGGAAAAATTTCGTGGAACCCAAGCCTGCGCCAGCGGCTGGACGGTGGCAAGAACTTCTCACCCGATGCTCAGTATGTTCAACCGAGCACATACCGGCCGTTTACCCCCCAATGGGTTTACTTTGATGTAGCGACCAGCGACAGGCGCTACCAACTGCCAGCGATGTTCCCGACACCCCACCACCACAACTACGGCATTTACCAGGTCGGGAATGGCTCAGCGGTCCCATTCAGCGTTCTGATGATCGCCTCGATCCCTGACCTTCATGTCACCGGCGCGGGCAGCGGCGGCCAGTTCTTTCCTCGCTTCACCTACGAACGGGTCGAGGCTACCGATGGGGGTGAGCTCGACTTTGGTTCCGCGGCTAAAGATTCCAATGTCGACGAGTACGGGTATCGGCGTATCGACAACATCACCGACGAGATTCTCGCCATCTATCGGGCGGCGCTTGGGGAGTCGGTGACCAAGGACCAGGTCTTCTGGTCCGTGTATGGGCAGCTGCACGTCCCGAGCTACCGGGACTCCTATGCCGCGGATTTGAGGAAGATGTTGCCTCACATCCCTACCCCGGAATCACTGGAACGGTTCACCCAGCTGGCGCAGGTCGGCGAGAAGTTGGGGTACCTGCATATGCACTACGGGAACGTTGAGTCGTATCCGCTGGACGTGCAGCTCAAACTTGCCGATCCTGCCGACCGCGAGACGTGGCGAGTACAGAAGATGAGGTGGCGGAGCAAAACCGACCACACCGCCATCGTTTACAACCCGTCGATCACTCTCGCCGGGATCCCGGCAGAAGCCGACGAGTACTTGCTCGGCTCGCGTTCGGCGCTGGCGTGGATTATTGACCGCTACCAGGTCAAGACCGACAAGCCATCTGGCATCGTCAACGACCCCAACCTCTGGTGCGACGAGCACGACGACCCCACCTACATCGTCGACTTGATCAAGAAAGTCACTACCGTCTCGATCGAGACCATGCGCATCGTGAAGGAGCTGGGGTGAACTGGTAGCAGTGCAGGGTGAAGATATAGCCGACGTCTAAAGCTTCTGTGCTGCACTATTGTTCGCCGCCTGTGGCGAACCGTAACCGAACAGCGCCTGGAAATCTGGGTACGGTGCTTTGATCAGGTCAGACGAACGGCAACATTGCCCGAGACCGGGCTCGCCTGAGTCAGCCGTCAGGCCAGTGTTCGTCATCACGAACCCTTCTCGCCGCGTACTCATCCGCGAGTCGGGCCGGAACACCGATTGCGAAACAATCGATAGCACTCAGGGCGCGCGTCGTCTGATCGGGTGAATTACGGCCGTGAGATTTTTTTTGCCATTGCACCGATGTAATTTGCCCGCGATCGGGAGCTTCCCAACGCGGTGGCACTGACCGGTGCTCGTCGAGCTTTGTCGGAGTCCGCAGCTGCTTGCGGTGTCAGTGTTCGTCGAATGTGGTGTGCCCGTCTTGTACCGCACGCACGAACAGGGCGACTTTGGTTCTGGCGGGTCGTCCTAGGGCTGCGTATTTTGCTTTGATTCTTGTCAGGTGCGTACTTACGGTTGCCTCTGTGATGAATAGTCGAGCTGCCGCTTCACGTTTGGAGTCCGAGAGCAGCCAGGCGCGCAGCACCTGTACCTCGCGGTCAGAGAGCTTGGGGGCGGCGGTGGTGGCAGTGTCGCGGTGGGTAGCTCTTTCCGCCGGCGGCGCGGACGCGAACAGTTCGCCGGAATGAGTACTTGTGGCCATTCTGCGGCTGCGGTGCCCTGTAGCCGGGCGCATGGGCCGGATATGTACCGCGGTCGCCTCGGTCACCGCGTGATCATTCACAGCTGTCATAAGTAACGATCCGTTCTCGTGCCGACCCGCCTCTCGACACTGGAGGCCGCAGATAGTGGAGCATGCGGCCGGTTGCGCAGGTAATGAATATTGCTCTAGCTAACGGACTAACGCTGGCTGTTGGCATCCAGCCTGCTTTGACTCTGACCGCAAGCGGCAGGCGGCGTGCCCTTGCACGCGACGACCCCGTAATCGTGCGCAGGGCGACGACTCTGTCCCGTGCGGATACGTTGCTGCAGGTGGTGAGCGGAACCGTCGCGCAAAGGCCTGGCGGACAGCGCTGCCCCACCGTGCACTGGACCCATCACCGTGTTTGACTTTGTCATCAAGACGGAGCAAGAGGGGGTACGAAGTGGCATCGGGGTCGGATCGATCTGATAGCTCACGCAGCCGGTTGCTAGCTGCTGGTCGTGCGTTGATTGCCAGTGGCGACGCGGAGTTGTTGATGAGTGGTCTACGCATCGAACAGGTCGCTGCGGCGGCGGGAGTATCGACGCAAACTTTTCACAATGCCTATCCTCGGGGTAGCCGGGCAGCGGGCGGGAAAGCGCAGTTCGTCGAGGAATTGCTTCATTCCATCGTTCCGGGCGGGTCCTCGCCGCCGGACAACGCGATGACCGACCTGTTTGAGCAGACTTTCGCCGGCGCCGACGGTGACCCGCGGGTGTGGATTCGGGATTTAGCCGGGCAGGCTAATGCTCACCTGCGCCGGGAGACGAGCACCCCGTTGCGGTTGCGGATCACTGCCTTCGCTGCGCCAGATGGCCCGCCGGCACGCGCGGTGCACGATCAGTACGACGTGATCACTGCCGCGGTTGTTGCCGCGCAGTCCGCAGCGTTCACCCGGCTCGGCGGGTTGAGCCTGCGTCAGCCGTTCACGATGGAGGCGGTCGCGGTGGCGCTGACCGCGCTGGCGGAAGGATTGGTGCTGCGCGCGCAGTATGACCCGGCCGCGGTACCGCAGAGTTTGCTGGGGGACAGCGCAATGGCGTTGTTGTCGGCGGTGGTCGACTTCGACGAACGCCATGACCACATCGACGACGCGTTGGTGTCCCTGATGGAGCCGCCCCCTGACGACGACGGTGTCGACGTGAGTGTGGATGCGTGGCCGGACGATCCTGAGCAGGCTGTGATCGACGCTGCAGCCATGGAGTTCGCCCAGCGGGGGTATTTCGCGACCCGGCAGGCACACATTGCCCATCGCGCCGGGATCGACTTGCTTACGTTGCGTCGACTGTTCCCCACCAACGTCGATGTCATCGTCGCTGGTCTGTCACCAATTCTCGATGCCGTGAGCAAACGTATCGATGCCGACCGGCGCATCGGACGCACCCCCACCGTCATTGTGGAGCGCTTTGGTCTGCGCCTGAGTGAGTTGCTCATCGAACACCGCCGCCTGGTCGAGCCGATGGCATTGGTCTTGAGCTTGCATGGCGCTCAATCGCAGGTCAACGCCACCCGTATCCGCGATGAACTGTTCTTTCCCGGGCTCATCGTCGGTGTCATCGAAGATGGACAGACCCTCGGGGTGTTCGCCGCTGATGTGCCGCCGATCGACATGGCGGTCATGTTCACCAACAACATCATGTTCCGGTGCCTGAGCAAGCGGGACGAGACCGCCGAGCAGGTCGCTGCCGCAGTGAACCGAATCTTTCTGCGCGGCATTGTTGTTGACCCCTCGGTTACGTGATCAGTACAGCGGCAGAAGCTGGCTGACCGACGGCGCCCGCGCGTCGTCGGCGCGGCCCGAGCTCTACTGGTCGCAGGATCAGAATCGGGCCCACATCGGCCTATGCCCCGCACGTGTCAGCGTGCGGGGCATAGGAACGGGTGGATTAGGAGTCCTGAACCGATTGCTGTTTGCCGGTGGCTTCGAATCCTGCCGATCTGAACGCCCGCAACGCGATCACCGGTTCGGCGTCGGCGCCTCGCTGGTCGTGCACGATGCGGTATTCCGCACTCATCTGACGCAGGCTGGCGATGGACAGCTGTTGCAGGTGCGTGGCCGTCTCAGCGTCTGGGGTGTGGCCCTGCCGTAGTTCTGCGTCGATGAACAATGTTTGTCGTTGCTCCTCGTCGGCGAGGACCCGGATGACGAACCGGCCGGTCAAGCGTGTGGCCAGGGAGATGTGCTCGACGGCCGGGCGCAGGTAGTCCGGGTAGATGTTGGCCGCGTTGAAGATAGCGGCCACATCAGTGCGGCCGTGCACAATCAGGAACATCTCGTCCTCGCCCACTGCGCCGGCCAGATCCCCGCGCCCACCGTCGGTGAGGCGTTGGCGGACCTGGACGCCGGTCAACGCTTCTCCGCGGTCATTGACTCGATACCGGATCAGAGGAAGGACCCCGTCGACGGTGAACAACAGATACCCGTCCATCACCTCCACGTAGGTGGCGTCGGGATCGTACTGTACGAACGCAGGCTGGTGCACCAGCAGGCCGCGCTCGGGCGGCACTGCGAACAACGACGCATTGAGAACAGGATCGACGGATGCGACGCGCCGGATCGCCACGGTGCCCGCAGTCTCATACCCGACGAATCCGACGTCGGTGGCCCCGTACAGCACTCGGACCCGGTCGCCGTCAGGGTCGCCGAGCATGGTGTGCGCGTGTGTTCGCCAGCTTTCGCTGACCGGCTCGCCGCCGACGATGATCTTGACGTCGCGCTCGCCCAGATGGTCCCTGGCGTGATCGAGAACATCCCGCGCAATCGGGGGATAGGCCAGGATGACGATTTGTTCGTACAAGGCGCCAGCAGCAGCGAGGGTTTCGGTGATGGCGGCGACGTCCATTCCCGGGGTGGCGATCGTGATGCGGTGTCCTCGGCGACGGAGCTCGAGGAGGGTGGCATAGATCAAGGTGCCGCCGACGTAAGGCCCAAGCGGGAAGGTGACCAGGACCAGCGTCGGTCGGCGGTGAGTCTGTGCGTTGTCGCGAAGGCAGGATCCCAGCATGGCGACGCAGTGCTCGAGGGTAGAGGTACCGCGGGGCCACCACGTCGGGGTGCCTACCGAGCCCGCGCTGGCGGAAATCGTCTCGATCAGCTCGGGGGTGCCGGCAAGTAGATCCGAGAGATTGTGGGCGTGGCGGTAGTCGGCCTTGGACGTGGTCGGCAGTGCGGTAAAAGCCTCCGGTGTCGTCAGATCGGCCGGGTCGATGCCGTGCTCGGTCAACAGTCGGCGGTAGGCGGGGACGCTCAGGGCATGCGTTTGAGCCACCCGCAGCGCGTGTTCTGCGCCCGGGGCGAGAGGGTGGGTGGACATGGCGGGGCCTTTCGTTCGGGGTCAACGTATGCCGCGCTCGTGCACTGAATGCTGTTGCTGTCAATGATGATTGAGGCCCTGTGATCACAACCCCGTCGCCGTCTCGCTCAGGCGCTCACGAGCGAGTGAGCGCTGGCGCCTCACCGTCAACGCCGACCAATATCACCGCTCATTGCTCATTGTTGGCGCCGTACGTGCGAGTTCCGATCTTTGAGCCGGTCTTCAGCCCGCTCGAACTCCGCGAGCTGAGCGCTCAACCCGAAATCGTGGCCCAGCGTGGCGCCGTAGTCATCGATAAGTCGGCACAAATTGGGTGACGGAACCCCCCATGACTCGACCGCCCGCAACCGTTTGAAGGTGGACGTGGACACCGACAATTGCGTGCACAGCGCCGTCACCGACATACCGGTCGCCTTCGGCAACGTTGTTGCTGCATGGTCCGTCGCGGCTTTGAGCTCGTTGCGGCGCTCGCGGAGGTCCTCTTCGAGTTCGACAAGGGTGTACACCCGGGGCGACTTATCAAGTGCGGCGAGGATCTCGGGAAACGCCAGACTGCCCTGTACGCGGTCATGGGAGCGGATGGTGTCCAGGACGTGGGTGCGCATGTCGTCGGTGGCCGCGGTCCGGCTCAATCGCACGATGTCCTCGCGCAGAACGGTGTACGACTCGGCGGCCAACTCGTCGAGAATGACCGTGCCGACATCGGTGTCGAGCACGCCGCACAGCTCGATCAGGGCTGGGCCGATCCGGGTGGGGTGTGCGCGCGTGATCACCCGTACGGCCTGCGCGCAGTGGCGGCGCCAGAGCGTGACGTCGATACCGAAAAAATCTGACCGTGACACCGCGGCGAGGTAGTCCAGGAGCATGGAGGAGGCCGCGGCGGAAGAGGTCTCGTGGACCCGGACGATGTGATCCATGACGACCGCGAACTTCGTCCCCGACACGACCTTGTCCGCGTCCTCGAGGTTGTAGCAGCCCAGTGTGCGCACCATGTCCCAGTCGGTGGTCGTAGGGTCGGCTCGTAGCGCCAGGATCCGCAACGAGGCCTCGACGGCCGCGGCCGCCGAGGCGACGTCGACTCCGCGCCGACGCCGGATTGGTGGGGTTCGGCCGGGGTCGACATCGATGAGACTGCTCAGGTAGTCGATCAGGTCGCTGACGTCCTCAGGTGAGGTTTGCAACCACAGGCAGCCGATCAGATCGCGATGAGCCCGGGTGCCGGTCGCGACGTGCAACGCCCCGCGCACCTCGCTCCACTCGATCGTCGCCGTCGAGGACCCCATGAGCCGCGCCAAAAGCAACGCTCCGGATTCTCGGTCCTCAGCAGCAGGCGAGGCGAGACGCTCACGGCAATGACTTACTATCGCGGGCGCATGTTTGTCGACACGGCCGTACCGACGCTCGGACCCGGACACCAGGGCGGTGGCGTCCTGTGTCCTGCCTGCGGCCAGCGAGATCTGCAGCAAACAGTCGAAGACCTGCTCGTCCGTCGGTGTTCTGTGTATGGCGCGGCGCAGCAGTGGGTCTATCGCTGCGTTGGGATCGGGTGCGGCAGCGAGCTGGGTCAGGGCACGGTGCGCCGAGGCGATGCCGGCATCGGCCGCGCGCGGCGCCAGCGGCAACAGCAGATCATTCGATATCCAGTCTGCGGCGGTCAACGCCGGCGGCATGACGTCAGCGATGAAGTCCAGCGGGACCTCGTGCTCTCCCAACAGTTCGACAACCAGGCGCTGCTCCCGGCTCGGCGACATGGTGCCCGTTCCACCGTCCAGGGTGTTCGCGATCGTCGCTGTCTGCGTCCGTACACACTCGCGTGGCGCTCCCGACGCTGCGGCCAGTGCCGGTAGAACATGGTGGATCACAATGGATCGGGCGGTATCCGAGGTGGTGTCGAGCAACATCTGCAGGTGCTCGTTGATAACGTCCGGAACTGTGGCGGCTACGAGCATTTGGCCGACGGCGATCAGTTCAGCTTCGTCCATGAACACGAACATTTCGTCCGGTTGTGAGGCAAGGTGCGCGGTGATCTCGCGCCACTGATCTGCCGTGTGCGGGGCTCCGGGGAGTATGCGGTGCTGATAGAGCAATCGGCCGAGGGCGAAGGCAGTGGTGTGATTGCCGACGTTGAGGTCCTCGACGACACGCACCACTTCGGCGAACAGATCAGCGCTGCCGATGGCGGGCCACAATCGGGTGAAGTAGTCCAAGGCGATGTGCGCCCGAGTCGTGGCATGGGTCAGTACGGCCACCAGGACACGGCGGACCAGCACCGGGGCCGTGGCGGCGACAGAGTCAAGTAGTCGCAACAGGGCGTTTTCGAAGTCGGGAGTGACGGCAGGGGAGGTCACCGCCGCGACGAGGTCAAGGTGCTCGAGTGCGTGCGCGACGGTGGTGGGGTCGCGGTAGGCCAACCGTGTCATCGCAGTCAGGACGGCGGCTTTGACCACGATGTCGGTGCGCACTTCCCAGATCACCAGTAGTTGGGAAATGGACTCGCCGATCGGTTTCGCCGCGATCGACGGGATGTGGTGCGCTGCGCGGATAACCGCTGACGCACCGACCGCACGCAGGCTGATGCGCGGCTGATCCAGGCACGAGGAATGATGAGCCCACGCCACCAGAGCGATACCTTGGATCGCTTCACTGGGGCTGCGAGTCAACTGCGTCGTGCTGGCAACGAGGTCAGCGGCCAGTGCCGGATCGTCCCCGCCGAGTATCAACGCCTGCTCGAGTACGCACCCGACAAAGAGGTCGCCATCGCGTTCGCTCGTGCGTTGGGTCAGCGTGGCCAGGCTCTGCGCCGGGCGGCGCGCCAAAATAGCTTCAGCGGCGGCGAACTCGAACATCGTTTGGTGAAAGAAGCTGCGCCGATCGCCGGTCGTGCTCAAGACACCACGGGCACAGAGGGCGTCGATGCCCTCGTCGATGTCGGCGGCCGAGAGTCCGCCCACCGCGGCGACCGCATTGGGGAACACGACCGGCGGCAGCTCCGGAAGCCCCGTCGCCAGCAACCCGAGGGCACTCGCGCGCGCCACCTCGGAGTAGTTGTTCTGTGCGGCAGGGCGATAGTGCGTCTCGATGTCGGTCCGGGCGTCCCGCACGATCCGGCGCTGCCAGTAGGAGCGGAATAGTTGGGTCATATCCAGGTCGTCCAGCGCGGGAACCGCTGGGGCCGACAGCTCGAACAGCACCCGCAGAAGCAGCGGGCTGCGGCAGACATCGGCGGCGGGAAGACCACGTGCGGTCGCCCGCCCGATGCTGGCCACGACCTCTCCCGGCGGAGCACCCTGGCAGTATCGGTTCGCCAACGCCGTTGCCGCTAAGTCAAGTTCATCGTCGTCGTACGACGACAACTGGTGATCGCGCAGATTGTCGATGGACAACAGGCCCGCTTCATGTGGCCTGGTCGCACAGATCACCGCAATGCCTGACCGTTCCACCATCTTCAACGCCCGCAGCAATATCTGGTGGGCCTGCAGGTCATGCAGAAGCAGGTCGACGGTGTCGAGCATGAGAATCACCGGTACATCCGAGCGCTCACTGAGTTCGTTGAGTCCTTGCACCAGATAGTCGACCGGACCGGTGACGTCAGTCCGCAGAAGCCATGTCGCGGACAAAAGTATGGGAGTCGCGCGGCCACGTCGAAAAAGCTCTGTGGCCAGTGACCAGAGCAGCGTGCTCTTACCAGTTCCGGCATCCCCGACAATGACCCTGGGCCAGCGGTGCTCGTCCAGCAATCCCTCGGCGATGTCGGACTCGATTGTGCGCTCGATCTGCAAGGCGTTGTCGACAGACAGTTCGGCCAAGTACATTTCGCTGGTGGAGTAGACCTCGAAGGCAGCAGCCGGCAGCGCACTCCCAGTACCTCCCGCGACCACCGACATAGAGTACCCACATCTTGCCGGAGCCCCCGGTCCGTCCGTCGTGGCTGGCCCGGTTCCTGTGACAACTCAGGGTGGTGCTGGCGATCTAGAGGGCTCTGGCGCTGACGTCGGGGATACGTAGTAGACGCTGGGTTGGGGTCCCGGGCGTAGCAGCGACGAGTTGGAGTGCAGCCGATGTTGTTTCGGCGATCATGATGGGTTGGTCGGCGCCGACATCCACGGTGAGGTGCCCGTGGACGTCGCCGTGCTGGTCGACGTCGAGGGTGATCGCCCGCTCCCACACATCAGAGAACGTCGCCACCCGGATCCAGGGACAACCCGGCCGGCGTTTCTTGAATCGGGGCGCCAGGACGCATCGACGAAACCCGAGAGTGGCCAGTTCGGTGAAGGGGTACTTATCGGCGAACACGGCCAGGTGCTGCTCACGGGTCAGGGCGGGGCGCCGGTCGGTCATAGCGGGCAGTGTGCCATCGCCTACCGACAGTGCAAGCGGGCGGCGACGGTCAGTGTGCGTCGTCGTAGGCGGCGGCGAGGTCGGCGGAGATGCGGCCGCGGGGACTGACTTCGTACCCCTCGGCCAGGGCCCATTCACGAATGGCGCGGTTCCGTTCCTGCCCGCTGGGCGCGGCAGGCTTAGGTTCGGGCGCCGTACCGCGTTCGGCGGCAGGGAAACGTTTGCGGCGCCCGCCGGTGCGGGTCGATGCCTGCAGCAGCCGGGCGACAGAAACTTCTCCGTTCTCGATGGCGTCGAGATGGGCTGCGCTGGTGTCCAATTCGTAGGTGACGCCGAGCCACGACCACTCGATCGAACGGACGTCGTCAGGTTCTAGAGTGGCGCCGTCGAGGTCGTCTGTGTACGCCATGGAGATTAGTTGCACCATGAGTACTGACTGTAACAAGGCCTCGATTGTTTGAATTCGACCTGCTGCGGGAGCAGGTTTCTACTCCTGCAGGCGCGGCGATGGTTAGTCCGCGCAGTCGCGGCACAGCAGCTCGTGGCCCTGCTGGCGGGCGAGTTGGCTGCGGTGCTGTACGAGAAAGCAACTAGTGCAGGTGAACTCGTCGTTCCTTTTAGGAATGACCCGGACGGTGAGTTCTTCACCGGACAGATCTGCACCGGGCAGCTCGAACGAGTCAGCGTCTTCCTCGCCCTGGTCGTCAACGATGGCGGCCTCTGCGCGCCGGGAAGTGAGGTCCTCGAGCGAGTCGGCCTCGGGGGCGTCGGGAACTGAGCGGGGCGCGTCGTAATCGGTGGCCATGCGTTCTCTCTACCTCGTGGTCTGCGGGTTTTAACTCGTCGACTGTAGCGCCACCCCCACACGCATAAACCTCAAGTACCCACCTGCCCTCCGCCGTGTGTCGCAGACTCTGGTGGTCGGCCTCTCGGGCGAGGCTACTGCGGCACCGGAGGTTCGGTAACGCTGAGAAGGTCTCGAGGAGATGGCCATGGTGCGGCGGGGAACCCCCAGATCGCCCCGCTGCGGCGTTCCTCGGCGTCATTCGATGTCGACCGAAGGCCTCCCCGGCCGCGCTCGGGGGCAAAGACCGATGCCCACGACCTCACCCGCGGCTCTACGAACAGTGTCGAGACGACACATGGTGGACGCCGTTCGCCGCGTTTCTGTCACCCGACCTATCGTCGGCCGGGCTTCATCGGTACCGGCGCACGCGAGCACCGGCGAGCAATGATCGAGCAGAATGTGGCGATGCGCAGGTACTCGGACCAGTCCACTCGGGAACGAGCGATCGGCATGTACACCGCTCGGCTGGCCGCCCGCGGCGGCTCGCAGGTTGGTGCCCGCCGTTACGTGGGCGCGATGCTGGGAGTGTCCGAAGCGACGGTGCGACGCTGGATCACCACCCACGAAACACTGGTGGCCTTAAGCGACCCCGCCGCCGAGGCGGACCGCGCCGCCAAAAACGCTGCGCTACGCCAGCAGCGAGCCAACGAGCGCCGCGCCATCGACCTGCTGATCGCTGCGTCCGCAGAGTTCACCGTTGCGGACGTCCTGTCCCGGTCAGGTCGGTAATCGTTAATGCGCGGCGGCCAGTTCGGTGTGGAAGCGATCCGTTCAGGTCAACGCCGAGAGGCCGCCGGCCAGGGTGGGGTAGATCGGGAAGACGCGGTCCAGGCCGACGAGTGTGAGGGGCCGGGACGTGGCGGGACCGTCTGC
>NZ_MJEI01000082.1 GCF_002095395.1 Williamsia sp. 1135 | reverse complement strand
GCCATGCTCTTCGGCCGCGTGCTGGGCGTTGATCAACGCGGACATCCCCGCCGATGCGAGAAAATCGGTGTCGGTCAGATCAACGATCAGCCCGCCCGGCCTCGTTGCGACCGCGTTGTGGACAGCGGCATCAAGATGCGGCGCGGTCAAGGCGTCGAGGCTGCCGGTCACGCTCACCACGAACACGTCGTTGTGGCGGACCGTGGTTACCGATAAGAGAGGCGCACTGCCCTTATTGTTCGCCGACTGCTCACCATTCCCGTCGCCAATGAGTGACACCACTGTTCCTTTCGATCGACCGTGCGTGCGATCACTCACGACGAAAAATGACCATCCCAGTCTGCCACGGGCCGATACAGCCATGACGCTCGCTGATTCACACGCCGGCGGGTAGATGGTTGCCGACACTGGTGTGCGTGCTCGCCGACGTAGAAACTACGGCAGGGCCGCACGCCGCGAGCCCTTCATGGACGGTGGGGAACAGGGAACTCAGTATCGAACTCGGTGAACCATTCGACCGGCTCCAGGTTGACTCCGCCGACCAGCTTCGTGACAGCCTCGGCGGGCACGTCGTAGAGGGTGAGCACGTCGTGGTCCTGAAAGAGATCCACGGACAGGTCACCCCAGGTGTCGGGATCATCAGGATTGCCTGACCAGACCATCGCTTGCGTGGCTGGCAGCCCGGTATCGGCGGCAGGGGCTCGGCCGACGATCAGATGCAGCACCATTTCTTCGCCCGTGCAGCGGGGGACCGGCGCTCCCCACCGCAGGGTGTCCTGAGCCAGACGGTCAGCACACTCGGCCAGCTGATACCGCCAAAAGCGACTCTGCCCGAACGTGATTGACGGAAGCTGACCAAGCACTCTGAGGCGCGCCCGATCTACCGGATCGGTACCCAGCTCGTCGGCATCAGCTCGGATGTCCGCGGCGACCGCGACAGCGGCGGCGATCAGCGCCTGCGCGCGGCGTTCACCGACAGCGTCGATCAGTTCGACGAACTCAGGATCGAGATCGCTGTTCATCACTGCAGTCGTGTGGTGTAGGTCCGGGCAATACTGGCGTCGTCGGCCAGAGCAAGGGCTCCGATGAAACCGTCTAGCCCGTCACAGGCCTTGCTCAGAGCCTCACCGGGGGTCAGTGGGTCACCCAGCGTGTCCACACCGAGTTGCCCAATCGGCAAGTGCCGATAGTCACGTGACAGCTCGATCGCTGCGCGTCGCACCTCGGTGAGCTGTTCACCGATCGCGGCGAGTTGCCGATCCAGGTCAACTGGTGTGGTGCTCATGTGCGCCCCGGCGAAGTCTCGTCGACGGGAATCATGATGAACCGGTGATCGAGGTAGCCGGCGTCTTGCAACGCAGCACCCAGGACCGTCGTGTACGGCGTGCCGGTAGTCACGGCGATACCGTCCAGAGTGGTTCTGTTCGGAAGCGCCCTGACTCCGTTCGTCCGCATCAAACTCAGTGTGGCGCGCGAAATCCCAATCCGGCGAGCCGCTTCGGCGTCGGTTCGTTGGTCGGCCACCCGCCAGGCGTCGATGATCTCGAGGAGTCGAGAGTTGGACATGGTCTCAGTGTCGCAAACCAACAGGCCATTGTCGAGCATTACCTAACGGTTCGTTTGGCACTACTTGACATAATCTATATTATCGGCGTAATCAGTTGTGACACAAATCATTTCGTCACCAGTGACGAAACGTTGTCCGTTCCAGATGAGTGGCACAAGGACTGAACTGCGCGCTGAGCGGACGCATCACCTCACGCCTTGCACATAGAACGGTCATCCGTCGTCACCAGACCCAGCTGGCTGCCTACCAACGCTTCGAGAGAAGAATGTCAGCAGGTTGCCGTCCAGATCGATGACTGCAAACTCGCGGGTTTCCCATTCCGTAGCTCCCGCGCCTTCGCCTGCATCACCAGGGTGGAGTACCTGACTTTCCTTCATCTCGACATGAGTGCGTCTACGGCGTCAGTCTCGATTCGACAACTCGCAGTTCCCGCATGAAGCTCTCGGCCCCACTGCAAATGGGCATCGCCATCAAGTCGTCCCGCCCAGGCCAATCCTCGTCAGAAGCCGCCCACAGATGCACCTCAGCACCATCACGCACAAGCTTTGCGAACCCATCGTCACAATAGTCAACGGTGAAACCCAAACGATCGCAATAGAACTCGACAACAGTTCTGATGCTTTCGACCGGCAACGCCGGTACCATCCTTGAAAGAAGGATGCATTAAATCTAGCGGGTGGTCGCTCGAACCGCTTAGATGATCCGGGCCGCTGCACCCCGGGGCCGCGTCGCCCGCTCGTAGAGGTAAAGGCCGACTACCGCCAGGAACACTTGCTACCTCATGTCATTGGGCGGATGCTCAAGATGTGAACGACGTCGATTACCCCGAGATTGATCGGTACGAAGAGTTCTTGCCGGAACGGTTTCGGGGCGCCCCGCGTCCCGTAGAGACGTGGTGGTCGTGGCGCGGACAGCAGGTGCACATTGCACGCAAGCGCGACCTCTCGGCGCCCGTGCGAGTCATGATCATTCACGGCGGTGGTGGTCACGCTGGAGCATTGTGGCCTTTGTCTGCCGTCATCGGCACGACGCCAGTGGAGGTTTTGGCGCCGGATCTTCCGCTGTACGGGCGGACAAGAACACCTGAGCCCGGCGCGGTGCGCTACCGCGACTGGATCGAGTTGCTGTGCGATCTTGTGGTCGCCGAGACGCGCGACGATTCTCGGCCGCTGGTTCTGTTCGGCGCCAGCATGGGGGGCATGCTCGCCTATGAAGTAGCAGCGCGCACAGGCATTCCGGCCGCAGTCGTTGTCACGTGTCTGCTCGATCTGACCGACCGCTCAGCGCGCAGGGCAGCTGCCCGTTGGGCAGTGCTGGGTTGGAGCGCGCCGTACACCTTGCCGGCGATGGCGCTCGCCGTAGGAACGCTGCGTGTACCAATCCGGTGGCTCGCGCGCATGAATGCAATGAGCGCGAATCCCGACCTCGCTCGGCTATGCGCGACAGATCCCCTCGGTGGCGGCACGAGGGTGCCCGTGGGATTCCTCGCGGACTGGTTCAGCTTCGTTCACACCCGACCCGAACGGTACCGGGGCCCGCAGCTCACGCTTGTACATCCTGGCGCAGACCGGTGGATCCCCGCGGAGGTAAGCGAACGCTTCCTCGCGCAGATTTCTGGGCCAGCTCATGCGGTACGGCTTGAGGGCTGCGGCCACTTCCCCGTTGAAGAGCCAGGACTGGGCCAGCTGGCGGCGGCGGTGCAGAAGGTATTCGCGTCAGTGCGTCTGTAGTACGTAGGCGTTAACGCTCAATCACCCGCCGTCAGCCTGCTCTGCGTCCTTCCCACACGTTCCGACGCAGCCTGCATGTACCCACCGGCGGGGTCGCGCGCTTGGCAGCAGTCCCCCGAGGGGAGCACGAGCAGCCGCAGCCAGGTTCCTGGGCGGTCCCTTTCAGCGGATGCCTAAAGTATCGGGTGGCCGAATCTTTTTCTTCGACTGCCCGTACACTACCGTGATCGGAGGTTTCGGAAGGTGCGCGATGGCGGTAGAAAACGAGGCTCGGTCGCGTTTGCGGGGGGCTCGCTCGGGTTCGTTGCTGTTGGGGCCGGCGTTTGTCGCCGCGATCGCCTACGTCGATCCCGGCAATGTCGCATCCAATGTCAGTGCCGGCGCCCAATTCGGGTACCTGCTGGTGTGGGTGATCGTCGCCGCGAATGTGATGGCGGGCCTGGTGCAGTACTTGTCGGCCAAACTTGGTGTGGTGACGGGCTTGTCGCTCCCGGAGGCGGTGCGCGAACGATCCTCACGAACGACACGGCTGGGGTACTGGGTGCAGGCCGAGTTGGTGGCCATGGCCACCGACCTGGCCGAAGTGGTCGGCGGCGCCATCGCGTTGAACCTATTGTTCGATCTGCCGCTGCTGGTGGGTGGCGTGATCACCGGTGTGGTGTCGATGGGGCTGCTGCTGGTTCAGGATCGGCGCGGGCAGCGCCCGTTCGAACGGGTGATCATCGGTTTGCTGGCGGTCATCGCCATCGGGTTTGTGACCAGTGTCGTGGTCGAGCCGCCGTCCCCGGCCGCCGCCGCGGCCGGCCTGATCCCCCGCTTCGAGGGCGCCGAGAGCGTGATGCTCGCCGCAGCCATGCTCGGTGCCACCGTCATGCCACACGCGGTGTATCTACATTCGGGGTTGGTTCGAGATCGACACGGCCGCAACGAACCCGGCCCGTTCCGTCAGCGGTTGCTGAAGATCACCCGTGTCGATGTGTGCCTGGCGATGCTGGTCGCAGGCACGGTCAACATGTCGATGCTGTTGCTGGCAGCAACCACGCTGCAGGGCCGCGACGACGTCGACACCATCGAGGGCGCCCACCACGCCATCGGACAGACACTGGGCCCGGTGGTCGCGCTGCTGTTCGCGCTGGGGCTGTTGGCGTCAGGTCTGGCATCGACCTCGGTCGGGGCCTACGCGGGCGCGATGATCATGGACGGTCTGCTGCGCCGACGGATACCGATCGTCGTCCGGCGACTGGTCACCCTGATCCCGGCGATCGCGATTTTGGCAGTGGGTATCGATCCCACCCGCGCACTGATCGTCTCGCAAGTGGTGCTCTCGTTCGGAATCCCGTTCGCGCTCGTCCCCCTGGTCCGGTTCACCAGCGACCGTGCACTGATGGGTGCCGACATCAACCACCGCGTCACGACCGGGCTGGCATGGCTGACCGCCGCAGTGATCATCGCCCTCAATGTGGCGTTGATCTACTTGACTGTTACGGGTTGAGCGGCCGAATGGTGGCACATCCCCTGCTACCCCCGGCTGCCCGGCGCCCGCCAGCACCCTCGTCGAGGAGAACGGGGTCGCATAGGGGATGTCGCCGCCTATCAGGTCAGGCGATACGCCGGGTCCGGCGGCGTCAGCCGTGCTGCATACCCTCATAGGGTGAGTACGCCGAGCACCGATTCGATCGACATACGCCGAAGTGCCGCGGCGAGCATCGGCTGGGTGTTGGCCTGGGTCGCGGCAGCCGTCGCCATTGCTGTCACCGCCATCTCCGCGAGCACAGCCCTGGATCTGGCAGGCGTCGGAGACCCAGGTTTGTTGACACGCTACGGACTGCCCACCGTGCAGACGATCGGCGAAATCGGTGCCGTCGTGGCCGTCGGAGGGGCACTGTTCGCAGCATTCTTCGCCCCACCGCAACAAGACGGGGTTCTGGACGTCGGCGGGTACCGCGCAATCCGCTTCGCATCGGTGGGCGCGCTGATCTGGGCGATCGCGGCCCTGCTCATGATCCCGCTGACCATCTCGGATGCGTCCGGCTTCCCGTTGTCGGAGACCCTGACCATCGACCGCATGACCACAGCCTTCGACCAGGTTGCTGCCGCCCAATCATGGTTGTGGACCGCTATCTTCGCGCTGATCTGCGCAATCGTCGCCCGGATCGCATTGCGGTGGACGTGGACCCTCATCACTTTGCCCTTGGCCTTGTTGATGCTCATGCCGATAGCCATCGCGGGACATTCATCGACCGGCGGAAGCCACGACGTCGCCACCAACAGCCTGATCCTGCACATCGTCGGCGCCTGCCTCTGGATGGGTGGCCTCTTCGCGCTGCTGGCCTACGCACGCGGAGGAGGCCAATTCACCGCGCTCGCGGCCCGGCGATATTCGCGGGTCGCCTTCTGGTGCTTCATCGTCGTCGGAGCCAGCGGTGTCATCAACGCGCTGGTCCGCGTGCACATCGACCAACTCTTCACCGAGACCTACGGGCAGCTCGTCCTGGCAAAGCTCGCTGCCCTGATCGTCCTCGGGGGATTCGGCGCCTGGCATCGCCGGACGACGATCCCGGCTCTGACCGCCGACGAGCGTAAGCCGCTCGTCAGATTCGCCTTCGCCGAACTTCTCGTGTTCGCCGCGACCTTCGGCATCGCCGTCGGCCTCTCACGCACCCCACCGCCCGCCAACGTCAACCCCGCGGACATGCCGGCCGCCGAACTGGTGCTCGGCTACCGGATCGACGAGGCACCGACCTTCGGTGCTCTACTCACCGACTGGCGCTTCGACCTGCTGTTCGGGACCCTGGCGATCGTCATGGCCGTCGTGTATCTGCGCGGCGTGATCAGGCTCCGCCGCCGCGGGGACGCGTGGCCGATCGGACGCACGATCACCTGGATGCTGGGCTGCGCGGCTCTGCTGTTCGCCACCTCGTCAGGGCTGGGGAAGTACGCGCCCGCGCTGTTCAGCATGCACATGATCGCGCACATGGTCCTGTCGATGCTGGTGCCGGTGCTGCTCGTACTCGGCGGCCCGGTGACCCTGGCGCTGCGGGCGCTCTCGCCTGCCGGGCGCAACGCACCCCCAGGCCCCCGAGAGTGGATCCTGACTCTCCTGCACAGTCCGTTCTCCAAGTTCATGACCCACCCGCTGGTGGCGTCGGTGCTCTTCGTCGGCAGCTACTACGTGCTCTACCTGGGTGGTGTGTTCGAGCTGCTGGCCGACTATCACGCGGCGCACCTCGCGATGAACCTGCATTTCATGGTCAGCGGCTACCTTTTCTACTGGGTCGTCATTGGCATCGACCCGGCGCCCCGCACGCTCTCACCGGTGGCGAAACTGGCGATGGTGTTCGGCTCCTTGCCGTTCCACGCGTTCTTTGGTGTTGCATTGATGAGCACCGACAACATCATCGCCCGCGACTACTACAACAGCCTCAGGCTGCCGTGGAACCCCGACCTGCTCAGCGATCAACGACTCGGCGGCGGCATCGCCTGGGCGGCCGGTGAGATCCCCCTCGTGCTGGTGATGCTGGCACTGCTGGTGCAATGGAGCCGACAAGATCAGCGCCAAGCCACACGATTCGACCGCAGCGAAGACCGCGACGACGACTCAGCGTTGGCCAGCTACAACGCCATGCTGGCGACGATGTCCGCGTCAGCGAATGCCGGACGCCGCAATGCCCCAGCCGCCGGCGATACAGGATCCGATACCGCCAATACCAACTGCCCGGACCCCAGCACCGAGCCCTAACACCCTCACCCGCAGTTCACGTACCGGGCCAACTGTCGGCCCCGCGGCAGCAAGAGTCCTTTCACCGCGCGGTGATTTATGCGCGCGGGGTCCTCGCCGGTAGAGCCCCAGAAGCCGGAGTGGTCTTCTGAGCGTTGAGGTCTCGCTGGGGTAACAGAGCTCCGGGCACCGCGGCGATCGCCAGCACAAACGTAACGCCAACGCGGTGCGCATCGACGTCAACGATTGCTACAAGGTTGCGGGCGAGCCACAGCACGTACCGCAAGATACGGCGAGGACCCAGATGCCGGGGCACAGGCGGCTCGGTCAGATACGGCACGGCGGTACTCACACGTCCAGTCCTAGCCGGCTGTTGACTACCTCAATGAGTTCCTCGGTCGAGGTGAACACCTGCGGTAGGACGGCGGCAACAGAGCCGTCGGCGCCGACCAGGACCGTCGTGGGATAGACGCGCGGCACTCCTAGCGCCGCGGCGATGGCGGCGTCGGAGTCGACCACGGTGGGTAGACGGACACCGGTCTCGATCAACAGGTTCAGCGACAGGAAGGGGTTCTGCGCGCCTTCTTTACCCTGCACAGTAAGGACCTCGACGCGGCCTGCGGCGATGCGCGCGAAATCTGCGAAAATTGGTAGTTCCTGGCGGCACGGTCCGCACCAATAGGCCCAGATGTTGATCACCCACGGCCGGCCGGCCGTGGCGCTGCCAAGGTCGACGGTCGAGCCGTCGGCCAGGCACACCGCCTTCACACCGGCCAGTGCTGAGTTCGGACCCGGCGCTGCGCCCGCCGCCGGGCACGGTGCCAAAGCGGCCTTCTGCCGAGCAGCTGCAAAGTCCTGGGCGGGGACATCGGCCTGCTCTCCGGGAAAAGGCGCCGCCGAGCCGCCGGCACCGCTGCTGGGAGCAGGACCGACCGGTGCGCTCTCGCGTGGCCAGATGGCCACGATCAGGGCCATCACGACCACCAGCGCGGCCACGCTCCAGCGGGTGGAGGCAGACACGGTGCGGCGCTGCTTCGCAGCGCTACCCCACCGGTTCACTGACCGGTCTCCGCGGAGGTGGTCTGCGTCGATGCTGACTTTCGCTCGTGCCACACCGTCCCGACAACGACCAGCATCACCCCGGCCGTCAAAAAGGTGTCAGCGAGGTTGAAGGTGGGCCACCAGCCGGTGTGGAAGTAGTCGGTGACGCGGCCATCGAGGGCGCGGTCGATGACATTGGCGTTGGCGCCGCCGGCCATGAGCGCCAGACCAGCGGTCGAGATAGTCGGTGCAGTTGCCGCCGTGCGCCACCCGTAGATGATCAGAGCCAGCGACAGCACGGCGGTAACGGCGATGAGAAGCCATACCGGTTGTCCTGCCCGACACTGAATCCGACGCCGGTGTTGTAGGCCAGTCGCAGTTGCAACATTCCCAGGTCGACGTCGCGATCAGCGAGCTGGCGCCGCATGATCGGCTCGAGGGCGAGGGCGGCGGCGGTGCCGCCGCCGACGCCGATCAGAAAGAGACGTCGGGCGGATTTGCGGTCGCGCATCTGCTTATGTGTCGGGGTCGGTGGATGATTCGTGCGTCCCGACCGTCAGCGGTTCGCGGCGGGTGTCTTCGGCCTTTTTGCTGTTGTGGCCTTTCCCGATGTGGGCTTCCTCGCGCATCCGGTTCACCATGTGCGGGTAGTGCAGCTCGAATGCCGGCCGCTCGGAACGGATTTTGGGTAGTTCGGTGAAGTTGTGGCGCGGCGGCGGGCAGCTGGTGGCCCATTCGAGGGAGTTGCCAAAACCCCACGGGTCATCGACGGTGACCACTTCGCCATAGCGGTAGCTCTTGAAGACGTTCCACAGGAACGGCAGTGTCGAGGCACCGAGGATGAACGCTCCGACCGTGGAGATCATGTTGAGGGTGGTGAAGCCGTCCGAGGCAAGGTAGTCGGCGTAGCGCCGGGGCATGCCCTCGTTGCCCAGCCAGTGCTGGACCAAGAAGGTGGTGTGGAACCCGACGAAGGTGAGCCAGAAGTGGATTTTGCCGAGTTTCTCGTCGAGCATGCGTCCGGTGATTTTGGGGAACCAAAAGTAGATGCCGGCGTAGGTGGCGAACACGATGGTGCCGAAGAGCACGTAATGGAAGTGCGCGACGACGAAGTAGCTGTCGGACAGCTGGAAGTCCAGGGGCGGGCTCGCGAGCAGGACACCGGTCAGGCCACCGAAAAGGAACGTGATGAGGAAGCCGATAGAAAACAGCATCGGCGTCTCGAAGGTCATATGACCTTTCCACATCGTGCCGATCCAGTTGAAGAACTTCACCCCGGTCGGCACAGCGATCAGGAATGTCATGAACGAGAAGAACGGCAGCAGGACCGCGCCGGTCGCGTACATGTGGTGGGCCCAGACCGCTACCGACAGGGCGGCGATCGCCAGCGTGGCGTAGATCAGGCCGGTGTAACCGAAGATGGGTTTGCGCGCGAAGACCGGGAAGATTTCCGAGACGATCCCGAAGAACGGCAGGGCGATGATGTAGACCTCGGGGTGACCGAAGAACCAGAACAGGTGCTGCCACAAGATGGCGCCGCCGTTGGCGGGGTCGAAAATGTTGCCGCCGAACTGTCGGTCGAACTCCAGGGCCATCAGCGCCGCGGTCAACAACGGGAACGCCAGCAGGATAAGGACACTGGTGACCAGAATGTTCCAGGTGAAGATCGGCATCCGGAACATCGTCATACCGGGTGCGCGCAAACACACCACGGTGGTAATCATGTTGACCGCACCCAAAATGGTGCCCAGCCCTGAGACCGCCAGGCCCAGGATCCACATGTCCGCGCCGGCGCCTGGCGAATGGATAGCGTCGGTCAGCGGGGTGTAGGCGGTCCAGCCGAAGTCTGCGGCGCCGCCGGGGGTCATGAAGCCGGCCAGTGCCACACTCGAGCCGAAGACAAACAGCCAAAAGCTCAACGCGTTCAGCCGCGGGAACGCCACATCGGGGGCGCCGATCTGCAACGGCAGCACCACGTTGGCGAAGCCGATGACGATCGGTGTGGCGTACATCAACAGCATCACCGTGCCATGCATGGTGAAGAGCTGGTTGTACTGCTCGGTGGACAAGAACTGCAGCCCCGGCGCCGCCAGCTCCCCGCGGATCAGCAGCGCCATCAGACCGCCGATGAGGAAAAACGCGAAACACAACACCAGGTACATGACGCCAAGAGTCTTGTGGTCAGTCGTCGTCATCATCTTATAGATGAACGACCCCTTGGGGCCGGTCCGGGCCGGAAACGGCCGTGCCGGTTCCAGTTTCGCCGGTTCGTCCAGCAAGCTCACTTCGTCATCCCACTCACCTGGCGGCTGATCACAGTCATCTAACTACTATGCATCATAGTAGTTAGATGCACCAGTCCGCGGGTGCAGCTGCAGTGAGCGTCCCGTGCTGCCACCGTTCGCAGACTTACTACTATCTGAGATAGTAGCTTGCACAACGGGCGGCCCTGTTCAATACTTGCATGTATGCGCATGTGACTATGTATCTGGAAGGTGGAGGAACACTATGGGGCAAGGCCACAACCACAATCATGCTGCGATCCCCCCGGGGCAGGCCGCGAGCGCCTCGGGGCGCCATGTGCGGCGGCTATGGATGGCGTTGGGGCTGGGGCTGATCACGCTGGTCACCCAGCTCATCGTCGGGTTTGCCACCTCGTCGCTGGCACTGTTGTCCGATTCGGCTCATGTTTTCACCGATGTGCTGGGTGTGTTCTTGGCGTTGATGGCGGTGTTGGTGGCCCGGCGCGGCACCACCCGCACTGATCAGACCTTCGGCCTTTACCGGGCTGAAGTGTTTGCCGCTCTGTTCAATGCAGCATTGCTGTTCGGCGCCGCCGGCTGGATTCTGTACGAAGCATCCCAGCGTCTGGCCGATCCGCCTGAGGTTCCCGGCCTGCCCGTCGTGCTGGTGGCCCTGGTCGGTCTGGCGATGAACATCATCGCGTTTGGTTTGTTGCAGTCCGGCGCGAAGGAGAGCATTAATCTTCGGGGTGCCTATCTCGAGGTGATGGCCGACATGATCGGTTCGGTGGGAGTGCTGGTCAGCGGCCTAGTTACCCTGTTGTTCGGGTGGCGGTACGCCGATCCGCTGATCGGCGTCGGCATCGGTCTGTTTGTGTTGCCGCGGGCCTACTCCCTGGCCCGGGGGGCACTGCGCATCCTGTTCCAGCACGCACCTTCGGGCATTGATGTCGACGAGGTACTGAAGGACCTGACGCGTCTGGAGGGGGTGGTGCAGGTGCACGATCTGCACGTGTGGACCCTGACCTCGGGCATGGAGGTGGCCTCGGCCCATGTCGTGGCGGGCCCGGGCGCTGATCACGGCGCAGTGATGACGGCCGCCCAGCAGATGCTCACCGACACCCATCATCTCAAACATGCCACGGTGCAGGTGGAACCGGCGTCAGGGTCGCGGTGCCACGACCTTTCGTGGTGACACCGTGATCGCAACGCGCTAGGGGTTCCCCGCGCCGCGTCGCTCGGTGCGCCGGGCGTCCACCGCGGCGATTCCATCGTTGACCCGCCGGCGCAGGGGACGCAGAAATGTTGCCGAAGCAGCCACTGCGACAACGACTCCGCACACCATGGCCACCAGGACTGACAGCTCCAGGCCCACGGCGCGGGCCCCGAAATACACTGCGATGACGGTAAGAACCACGGTGGTCAACCGAGCACCATTGAGTATCACGACATCGCGGATCAATCGACTGGTCGCAGTGTCCATCACCCCCCGATAGTACTGTCAGCGATAGTTTGCGGCAGTGTCACAGGTCGCGGACCGGTAGCCCCAGGGTCGCGAGCATCATGACGAGCAGAAACCAGCCCACGCCCTGCCATAGTGGCCACAGGCCGCCGCGCTGCCAGGCTCGGTAGGTTTGCGCGAACGCGCCGAGCCCGCCGATCATGAAGACCGCTGGGGCGCAGAACCCCCAGAACCGGGAGTCGGTTTGGCGGTAGGCCACTAGCAGGGCGATACCGACCAGGACGAATCCGCCGAGGTAGAGGGCGCCGGCACGTACCGCGCGCGGGTTGTTCCAGTCCTTGTTGACATCACTGTCGGTTCCGCTCATGTGGGGGGCCTTTCTGATAGCTGGAGAACAAGTGCCGGTGCCGGTCCCGCGGTGGGGTGGCCCAATGGTGCTGGCGCTGCGGGCTATTGCTGCGTGGGTTCGGCCGCGATGCGCGCCACGGTTGTTTGAAGTTCGTCGGCAGTGATCGCGCGCAGAAACACCGCAGCGGCGCGGTGGTTGCGGTCGAGCACGACGGTGGTCGGTACGACCGAGGTCGGGGTGGTCAGCTGTGCCAGTGTCCGGCCGTCGTAGTCATAGATGGAGGGGTAGGACACACCGCGGTCGGCGACGAAATCGCGGCCCGATTGCTTGCGGTCACGAAAATCGATGCCCAGGAACGACACTCCTGAGTTCTTGGTCGCCTCGTACACCTGCTCCAATGCTGGGGCCTCACCCCGGCATGGGCCGCACCAGGACCCCCACACGTTGATCACGACCACCCGCCCGGCGAAGTCAGACAACGCGATCGTGGCGTTGTCGTCGAGCAGATTAGGGCCCGCGAGCTCACCGACCTGACCACGCGATGCCGGCGGGTTGTAGAAGATCGCCGTCTGCCCTCCCGGGGAAACAAATTCGAACGAATCGCCCTGGCGTACCGCGTCATCGCCCGTGCCGCACCCCACCAGCCCGGCGACCATCACCACAGCCAGCGCCGCCCGCTGTGCTGCTCTGCGCCATCGCCGGGCGCCGCCGATCGATCGCAGCGACGACCTGCCGATCATGGGCGCAGCCGGTGGGCCGATCATCGGCCCGATCCCAGGGTACGCAGAAATGTGTTGTAGGCCTCGAGGTCGTCGGCCTCTTTCGCCGCGTGATAGTCGGTGGGCGACGTCGCCGATTTCTCCTCGTCGCGCCGCCACCGAGAGGCGAAGATCAACACAATCAACAGTGCCACCGGTTCTCCGTACGACCAGGCCAAGGCCCCGGCCACCGCTTGGTCGTCGACCGGGTTGATGCCCCAGCTCGGCGGTGGGTCGGCGAAGCTGGCGACCAGGACCGTCGGGGCCATCATGAACACCACTCCGAAGAACACATGCAGCGGCATCTCCAAGAAGATGTCGAGAAGCCGACCCAAATTGGACTGACGCATCGGCAGCGGCCCGATCGACAGAATGGGAATGATGAACAACAACCCGCTGACCAGAAAGAACAGCTCCATCCCGGTGTGCCCGATCCAGCTGGCGTTGAGGGCATCGAAGATCGAGGAAAAGTACAACCCGTAAAAGCTGAACAAGAACACCGGGATCGCAAACCCCGGGTGCAGCGCAATCCTGCTCACCCGCGATCGCGCCAGCCGCAGCGTCGCCCGCCGCACCCGGCGCCCCCGGCCGTGATCGGGGACGGCCGCGAACATCAGCAGACCGGGTGAGCCCATCACCAGCAACGGAGGAACCAGAGTAGACAGCGTCATGTGCTGAAACATGAACGCGCTGAACAAGCCCACGCCGTAGCGTTCGATGGCCAGGCCGGTCACCGCACTCAAGATCAGACAGCCCGAGAGGAAGCTCAGTGAGCGATACCACGGCCACGCCCGTCCCAGGCGCCGAAGGCGCAGCAGCCCGGCGCAATACACCCCCGCCAGGACAACACCGATCGCGGCCAGCAGCGGAATCGTCGGTGGGTCCCAGCCCATCATGCGCAGGATCGTCGGCGCAGCCTCGGGCACTTCGAGCACCTTCGCCACCTCCCTCACCCTGCACTCGGTGTCGATACCGCCGCGGGAGCCCCGGGCGATGTGGACACCGGACACGGCACACGTAAACTACTACCCATCTTAGTAGTACGTGATGAGGAGAGTGCACCGTGCCAGAGCAGACCCCTGTGCCGCCGGTCGTGAGGGCTCCTCGATGAGCCGCAACATCAAGATCTCATTGGCGGTGATATTCGTGTTCTGCCTGGCTCTGACCGCGGTGTTCGTGGTGTCGCGGGCCGGCGGCGACGACAGCGGCGATGGGCAGAGCGCGGTCGTGGTCCGCTCGGACTCTCAGCGGCTCTCGGCCCCGACCGATTCCAAGGCCACCTTTGTCGAGTTCTTGGATTTCGAATGCGAAGCGTGCGGGGCGGCGTACCCGGCGGTGGAGCAGTTGCGGCAGACTTACGGCGATCAGGTCACGTTCGTGGTGCGGTACTTCCCGCTCCCGGGGCATTTCAACGCCGATCGGGCTGCCCGGGCGGTGGCCGCTGCTGCCAGCCAGGGGCGGTTCGAGGCCATGTACCGCAAGATGTTTGACACCCAGAAGCAGTGGGGTGAGCAGCAGGTGCCCCTCGATGACCTGTTCGCCTCCTACGCCCAGGAACTGGGTTTGGACACCGACCAGTTCGCCGTCGACTACAACTCGCCGGCCACCCGCGCGCTCATCGACCGCGACATCGCCGACGGCAAAGCCCTCGGTGTGACCGGGACGCCCTCGTTCTTCATCAACAATGAGCCCATCAAGCCCGGCAGCTACGACGAACTGAACTCAGCGCTCAGTTCCGCGATGCAGCAGTGACAGACCCCGCTCCAGAGCGCCGGGTGCTGTTTCCTCGAATGCTGGCGTGGGTGCTGGGGGTGTGTGGACTGATCGGGCTCCTCGCCGCCTTCACCCTCACGGTCGAAAAGTTCGAACTGGCCACCGACCCGGACTACACCCCCTCGTGCAGTATCAACCCGATCGTGAACTGCGGCTCGGTCATGGACACCCCGCAGGCCTCGGTGTTCGGTTTCCCCAACTCGCTGCTCGGTATTGCCGGTTTTGCCGCGTTGGTTGCTGTCGCAGCCCTGATGGGACGCCGCCCGGCCCGGTGGGTGATGGTCGGTCTGCAGGTGGGTATGACCGCGGCTCTGGTGTTCGTGCACTGGTTGATCTTTCAAAGTCTCTACCGCATCGATGCGCTCTGCCCGTACTGCATGGCGGTGTGGGTCGTTGTCGTCGTTGCCTTTTGGTATGTGAGCCTGCGTACCGCCGACGAGTATTGCCCGCACACCGGGCCGCCGCGGCGCGTACTCGAGCTCCTGGTGAGCGTTCATTCCGTGCCGCCGGTGCTGTGGATCCTGGTGGTGGTGGCGTTGATCGCCGAGCGGTTCTGGTGGTATTGGTCGACGTTGCTGTGAGGCGCGACGCGGCGCGCATCTAGGCACGCCCGTTTCCCGTGGCGGACAGGGTGTCTCAGATGGGCAGGGTGGTGTTGGTGACGAACATGTCTCGTACCCATACGACGAAGTAGTCCCAGACACCGGTGATCAGGGCGATTCCCACGATGATCATCAGCACTCCACCCACGAGCTGGATACGGCGCGAGTTGCGGCGCAAGATTGCGACCGCTCCCACCGCCCACGCTGAACCGAAGGCCAGCACCACAAAGGGGAGCCCCAGGCCCAGGCAGTACGCCACGATCAGCGCCACGCCGCGGGCCGCGGTGGTATCTGCGGTGCCGCTGGCCGTGGCGATGATGGAGGCCAGGGTCGGACCCAGGCACGGGGTCCATCCCAGCGCGAAGACCGCGCCCAACAACGGCGCACCCACCAGGCCCGAGACTTTGCGTGGGTGAAACCTGACCTCGCGTTGCATCGCGGGGAAGGCGCCCACGAACACCAAGCCCATCACGATGGTCACCACCCCACCGATGCGCTGCAAGAGTTCTCGGTTGATCGTCAGCGCTGAGGTGACCCCGAAGACGGTGGCCGTCGCCAGCACGAACACCACTGTGAAACCCAGAACGAACAGCAGTGCGGCACCCCCCACGCGCCACTGCGCCCGGCGCTGGCTGCGGGCCGAGACAACAATGACCGCCGAGGAGGGCGTGGACGGCGACATGGCCTCGGCTCCAGAGACACCGGCGAGGTAGGACAGGTAGCCCGGTACCAGTGGGATCACACATGGCGAGGCGAAGGACACCAATCCCGCCGCCATGCACGCCCCTATGGCCAGCAGCACCGGGCCACCGGAGACCACCAAGGAGAATTGCTCCCCCACCGATGCAACCATCACGTTGTGTATCCACACTCCTGCTGGTTCATCGCCGGAACCCATCGTGGGCGTGGGGCATGGACCACCAACTCACCCGACCAAACATCTGCGCGTCAACTACTATGCATCATAGTACTTAATGTCCCTGTGGAGGGGCCTGCCACTCACACCCCCAGTCGTGTCGGTGGCTTCGTCGCTTCTGATTCTCGCGGGGCCCCTCGCAGTCTCACCGAGGATTTACAGGGCGCTGCCTTGGAGCCAGGTGTCCCAGGGGACGCTCCAGTCACCGTTTTGCCACTGCGCGAGCGGTTCGCCGCCGGTGTTGCGTACCTCGACGATGTCGCCGGGCACGGAAAAGTTGTAGAACCACTGGGCGTTGTCGGGGTTGAGGTTGAGGCAGCCCGCCGACACATTGGTGTTGCCCTGTTGCGGGATACTGCTTTCGAGCTGGTGCAGGTAGATGCCGTCGTTGCTGATCCGGGTCGCATAATTGATCGTCTGACGATAGCCCAGACGCGAATTGACCGGCAGCCCATAGGTCGAGGAGTCCATGATGACCGGGTTGGCCTTGTCGAGCACGGTGTAGATGCCCCGCTGGGTCCAAAAGTGAATGGTCCGGCCGTTGACGGTCTCCGTGCCACCGCGGCCCATCGAGGTCGGCATCGTACGTACCAGCTGCCCGTTGGTGAACACGGCGACCTGTTTGGTGTTGTCGTCGGCAATGGAGACGTGCGAGTCGCCGATGACGAACGAGCGAGCGAGGTCTTCTTGCCCGTAGAGCCCCTTGCCCAGGTCGACCCCGTAAATGTCGGCGCGGACAGCCACCGTGGTGCCCGGCGGGTAGTACTCCCGGGGCCGGTAGTGCACATTCTGGTCATCGACCCAGCTCCACTGCCCCTGCACCGGTGGCTCGGTCTGTACCGACAGACAGCGCTGCGCGGCGGCCCGGTCCGGGATGGGTTCGTCGAATTTGATGACCGCGACCACTCCCACCCCGTAGGTAGCGCCCTCGGTGAGCGCTCCGCCGCCGGTGGACACCAACGACGCGGTGGTGAGGTTGTCGGGCGTGACGGTGCCGAACGTACTGGCGACCTCGGTGCTGCGGCCGGTGTCATCTCGACTGGTCACCGCCAGTTGATAGGTCCTGTCATAGCCCAGCGGGGTATCGGGTTTCCACGTCACCGCGTCGGGGGTCATGATGCCGGGAATGACCCGGCCTTGATCGTTGGTCATGACCACTTCCACCAGCGTCCCCCCGGCGACGGTGACCAAAACCGCGCCCAGCGGATCAAACCCCTGGGTGCCCGGGGCCGGGGTGAAGGTGACCGCTCCCCCCGGTACCCCGGCAACAGCGGGCGACGAGCTCGTCGACGAAGTGGACAGGGGTGAATTGTTTGTGGAGCAGGCCGCCAGGAAAGCTGCCGCTGCCGCACCTCCACCCAGTGCCAACAATCCCCGCCGATTGATCTGGACATCAGCCATACGATGGCGCTCTGGCACTGGGTTACGCTCCTCAACACGCACAACAACTAAGACCCCTAGTAGTTTACGGACAGTGACGTGACGACGACCTCGTGCAGACACTGCCGAGGGACCAATCTCACCCCCAAGACAGGCGACAATCGCCCGACTGACCCGGCGCGCCCGCAGGGACCACACCACCACGCCGGGCCCGTTGCGGCAGAGTCCGACCCCTGGCTTCACCCGCAAAGTGAAAAACTAACCAACATAGTAGTAACCTGTTCGAGTCCTGCTCGATATCACTTTGTTGCATGGCCCGATCTGATTGAAGGACTTCACTTGGCACGGCATCGCACACCCGATCTCGCCCCGTTTGACGTCCATGAGGAGTCGCTGCGCGGGCCGCTCGCTACCGCACCACCTCGCCCGCCCCTCGCCGACGGTCAGTCATCACCGGCCCGGCCACATCGAGGCCGTCACCGCCCCGTGGTGATCGAGCCGCGGCCAATGACCCACCCGCCCGCGTCTGTGCTCTCGCAGTCCTCGCGGCGCCCGACCCAGGCGCACCCTGCCCAGGCTTTCTGGCCTCACCCCAGGACACCAGCGCCCGGTACGGGTTCGAGCGTTGGCCCTGTCAGGCACCGTCCCCAGCCGCCGGCCCCGCGGCCCGGGATTCTTGGCGTGTGGTCGGTGGCGACCGCGCCGTGGGAGCGGACGGTGTGTGACCAGACCGCCCGCAGGCCAGAGGTGGCCTCCAGCTATTGCGAGCAACTCGACCAGCGACACGAGCGCGGCAGCAGCAGCGCAGTCACTCGGTCGGCCGGTATCAGCGGGTCGCTGGTGGCTGCGGTGGTTCTGCTCGCCGCGGGCGGTACCGCTGCGACCGCGCTCACCCATGACCCTGAACCGGCGGCCGATCCCGTCGCACGCACCATGGCTGCTGCCGGACCGGCCGCGGGTTCGCAGCCCGTTGCCATCAGACCGGTCAGCACACAGCAGGCCACCTCCACCGCGGTAGCCCCGCCGGCGCCGCTCGATGCGTTGACCACTGCTATCGAGGACCTGGTGGCCCAACGGGGCCGCAGCGCCCCGACTGAACCCACCCCGCCGCCGCCCCGGCTGGCCTCGGCGGCTCCGACGTATGGCACCGTCACCTCTGGCTACGGATCACGTTGGAATTCAACGCACTACGGTCTCGATATCGCCAACGTCATTGGTACTCCGGTGGTCTCGACCAGTGACGGGGAAATTATCGAGTCCGGCCCGGCGGACGGGTTCGGGCTGTGGATCCGGGTGCTGCAAGACGACGGCACGATCGGGGTATACGGACATATCAACGAGACCCTGGTCAGTGCGGGACAGCGGGTGCAGGCCGGTGAGCAGATCGCCACCGTCGGTAACCGCGGCTACTCCACCGGCCCCCATCTACATTACGAGGTCTGGCAAAGCGACGGCCTCAAACTCGACCCCGCGCAGTGGCTTCGCAATCGAGGGGTCGACCTCGGATGAGGCGCCGGTGGACGATCACCCAGCCAGTAGAGACAATAGAACGATGAAGCAGCTGGGCACGCTCGAAGCCGACGTCATGGACCTCGTGTGGGACGCCGCCCCCGAACAGTTGTCGGTCCACGACATCCTCGCCGCGATGGCGGACCGGCAGCTGGCGTACACCACCATTTTGACCGTGGTGACCAATCTGCACGCCAAAGGCTTCTTGACCAGGACCAAAGTGAGCCGCGCTTATCACTACACCGCTGCGAACACCCGCGAGCAAGTCACCTCCCAGGCGCTGCGTGACATCCTCAACTCCAGCGACGACCCGACCGCAGTCCTGATGCATTTTGCGCGGACTGCCACACCGGAGGAAACCGACGCGCTCCGAAAGAACCTTCCCCGCAAGGCCCGCAGGTGACGCTCGCGGTCACCCTGGCCCTGGCGGCAGCCCTGATCGGGGTCGTCATGCCCCGGGTGCTGGCCGTGCAGCCGCTCGCAGTTGCGCCGCGACTGATGCTGGTCGGGTGGCTCGCAAGCATCGCCACCTTCTTTTTTCTCGCCCTGTCGGCGGGCGTGGTGGTGGCCTGGCCCGATCACGCTCCGGCCGAAGGTATGACCGACATCTGGATCCGGTGTCTGAGCTCGGCGCAGCACACCATGGCGCCCTGGGTGTCGGAAATAGCGGTCGGCGGCGTCGCTGTTGTAGCGGTGTTCTTCCTGGGCCGTTTCACCGCAGTAGGACGCCAGCAACGCCGCTCGCGGACCAAGCTTCGCGGCTACCACGACGACGTCCTGACCGTCCTCGCGCGAACCAGGCAGGACCCGGACAGCCGCTACCGCGAGCTATGGCTCGATCATCCGTTGCCGTTCGCCTACAGCGTCGCCGGCAGCCCCGGCCTGGTCGTCGCCACCGAAGGCCTTCACGCGTGCCTAACACCCACCGAGGCAGCAGCAGTGCTCGAGCATGAACGAGCTCATCTGCACGGCCGCCACCACCGCATCCTGGCACTGAGCGCCCTGCTCGCCCGAACGTTGCCGATCGTCCCGCTGCTGGCCCGCGCACCCGGCGCGTTGGCGATGCTCGTCGAACTCGACGCCGACCGCGCAGCGGCCCGCACCACCAGCCGCGCCGCAGTCCGGTCCGCGCTGTGCCGAGTCCTCGAACAGCAAGCCGCCAGCCCCACCATGCACGGCGTGGGCTACGACGCCGGCGACGCCGACATCCAAACCACCAACGACCGGCGGCTGCACGTCCTCGCCGCAGAGACCTCCCCGAGCCCTCGCCCTCTGACCTATGCAGCAGCAGCAGTGCTACCGATAGCAGGCGCGGCCCTTGCCGCCGTCATCTCAATGGCCGCTCTCTCGGCCGTCTACTGCGTATTCATCACCTAGCAGCACTGATCTGGCACCCGGCGATAACGAACCCTGCACCTGATCTCAGCGCCGCACCTACCCGCACCATATGTGGTCATGCATGCTCACCTCAGGCGAGATCGCCGCCATCGCCTCAAACTACTAGATGTCATAGTTTGTGACGCGAAACGTCCTGCGTCCGAATGCCCCTATTCGTTTGGCACGCACCAGATGGGCCAAAGCACTCCGTACGTCACTTACTGTCGCCGGCCCCTGGCCGGTCTGTCGGATCCTCATCAGAGTGGCGGCGTGAACTGTAGAGCAGCAGGCCACCAATAATGGCCAAACCCAGAACGACAGCGAGGATCACCACCACCACGATCCAGTTGGAATCGAGTGATCCATCGGGGTCATCGCCCCGATGGGTGTCCTGTGCGGGTCTGTCGGCGACCGAAGAGCCGCCCGGGATCGCCGGTGCTGCTTCCCCGGTGTCGGTAGCGGCCACCCCTGCGGCGACGGTGAAGGTGAACTCTCCGGTGATGGGGTGCCCGTCCGCAGAAACCACGCGGTATCCGACGGTGAAACCACCTGCAGCGAGTCCGGTGGGCAGACGGGCAGTAACGACAGTCCCGACCACCGAGGGTGCCGAGACCTCGATCTGGGTGTCGGTGTCGTCGCGCACCGCGATGGTCGCGAAACTCTCGGAGATGTCCTGGTTGAAGGTCAACTCGATTGCGGTGGGGGGCTGCTCAAGGGCACTGTCGGCGGCCGGATTCGACGAGACCAGTGAACTGTGTGCCGCTGCCGGTCCGACGCCCAGACTCAGACCCAGAGCCACGAGTGCGACACCAACAATCATTCTGCACACACGTGCCGCCGAGGAAACCATCCCGCCAAACTACTATAAATGATAGTAGTTAGTTCTACGGACCTAGCGTGGCGCACTCCCGCATGCAGCCCTGTTTCGCTAGCCCGCGGCTGCGGCTAGATCGCCGGGCACCGGCATGGGTGTAGTCAGGCCTGCCGCGGTGCGGCCCGTGTTTCCCGTGGGGTACCGGCCGGTCAGTGACCCGGGCGCAGCGACGATAATCCGAACTATCTGGCCAAAAGCCTCGCGGCGATCATGTTGACGCAGCGCTAGAGTGAGCATGACTAGGTGGTTGCGGGTGTGCAGCCACGGATACGGCTGCGACAAGATATGGGCTCGCTCCAGGTGATACCACCGCTCCTCAGCAGTGACGGCACTGCGGGCGGCCTGCATCTCGTGGACGTACATCTCTTTGGCGAGGGGCCTAATCGTGGGCATGGTTCTCACACTGTCGACTCCGCGGCGGCTCCGGGCTGCAGCACTGGCAGTTATGGGTCGGCGCTGCCTGGCCTACCGGCCGGGGGCAGCAGCTGTCGCCCTTCCAGGCATTGATTCCCTCGCGCACGGCGATGGCGGCAATGACCAGTGCGGCGCTGGGGTCGGCCCAGGACCACCCCAGCGTGCTATTGAGAATGAGCCCCACCAGCAGCACTGCCGAGAGGTAGGTGCACAGCAGAGTTTGCTTGGAATCCGCCACCGCCGACAGTGACCCCAGCTCCCGGCCCGCTCTGCGCTGCGCCCACGACAGGACGGGCATGATCGCCAAACTAACTGCAGCCAAAACGATACCGACGGTGGAGTGCCTAGCCCCGTCGCCCCCGAGCAGGCCGCGGACCGCATCGACGGTCACATATGTAGCGAGGGCGAAGAAGGAGAACGCGATGATGCGCAACGCAACCTTTTCCCGCGCTTCAGGATCTCGGCCAGCGAACTGCCACGCCACCGCAGCAGCCGAGGACACCTCGATCACCGAATCCAGGCCGAAACCGATCAGCGCGGTCGAAGACACTCGCGCGCCCTCCCCCAGCGCAATCACAGCCTCGATGACGTTGTAGGTAATGGTCGCCGCGACGAAGTACCGGATCCGCCGCGACAGCACCCCGCGGCGCGCGGAGGTCAAGCGGCCAGCGGCTTTCGGAGTAGGCATACCCAGATCAGAAGTCATCAGCAGCAATCCTTCGATCCAGAATCTGGACAACACGAGGGATCAACCGCCAGAACAACTCCGAGCAAGTCCTCAAGCGCTTGGCCGATCCGGGGGTCGGCGAGTTCATACCGGCTACGTCGCCCCTCCGGGACCGCCACCACCAGACCGCACCCCCGCAAACACGCCAAATGATTGGACAGCGTTTGCCGAGACACCCCAATCGCCTCCGCCAACTCCGCTGGATAGCCCGGCCCTTGCCGCAAACTCAACAGAATCTGTGTACGCGTCGCATCCGACAACGCATACCCAAACCGTGCTAACGCATCACGGTGTTTCGTCATCTCCACCCGCATAACAGTACAGCGTTCCATGAATCCAGAAAAGGATGAATTGGAAGCGATGACCCCCAGCCGTCTCAATGTCCAACTACGCGCCAGTCCGCCAAACTAACAAGAGGAGTGCCGGGTGGAAATCTCACCGCGCCCCGACGGCCGCCCCGCCTACAGGCCAGTTGACGTTCGTGCTCACCGGCACAAGCATGCACAACCGAAACGACGGACAAGAACGAGGACCTGTCGCAGGGCGATCTCGCTGATCCGCTACTCCCCATCTGCGCTACATGGTTGTAGCGCAGGCTGCGTACTCGGTGACCTGCGACGATCATCCAACTCGGGTGAAGAGTAGCGCTCATCAAGGCATCATCCTTTAGCCGACGTAATCTATATTACCGGTGTGGCGCAACCGATTTCGTCACCAGTGACGAAAGTAGAGCGTCCAACGTAGTCGCGTGCCCGGCGATCGTTCCCCGTCACACCGGCGCTAGCGCCGCCCTCGACGCAGCCGTCAGCCCGGTCGCGATTCTGCGTTGGAGATCCCCCGCGATCTACGACAGCGGGTCGATACGTCGCCGCTTGATACCCAGGCTCCGTCGAACCACAAACCTAAGGGTAGGCTTGGCTTAAATCGAGGGTATGTCCGAGTCGAGAAAGTAGCTGAGTGTCGATGGTCAGTTCCGCGGGTCCGCGAACATTCGATGCGGTGACAGTATCCACGATGTTCGTGACACCGGCAATGATCAGGGTTCGATTCGGGGGCTCGGGGCTCGAAGAGTTCGAAAGCACCGGCGTACCTGACGAGAGATTAAGACTGTTCTTCGGTACTGCTGCCGAACGGGTTGTACGTAGTTACACCGTGCGCGCATTCGATCCGCAGGGACCGTTCCTCGATGTCGATTTCGCCGTCCACGACGGTGGGATAGCAGCGAAGTGGGCACTCGGGGCCAAACCCGGTGACCGGCTGGAAGTCTCCGAAGCGCGCGGGTGGTACAAACCGCCCGTCGACAGCCGCTGGCAGCTACTCGTCGCTGATATGACAGGGCTGCCGGCTTTGACCCGTGCCATCGAGCAACTCCCGGCAGGCGCTAGGGCATTCGTAATTGCCTCAGTACCGAATCACGCTGACGAACAGACCGTTCCCACCCAAGGCGCTGTTTCCTATCAGTGGCTACATACTGATCGCCAAGAGCCAGGCCGAGTAGAGCTGGCTAGCACCGTAACTCCGCTATCTGACGCAGTACGGGCTTGTCGCCTTCCCGTCGGCCCAGGATATGTGTGGGCAGCCACTGAAGCCTCCGAAGCCCGGTCCATCCGCAAGTATTTTCACCGCGAACGATCTTGGGGTCCCGACAGATTCGAAATCAAAGGGTACTGGCGGCGCGACAAAGAACAGTGGCAGCAGCGCTACACGCAAGTCCAACAGCACATCGATGCGATTCGAGAGCAGGCAATTGCCGATGGCAAGTCCGGTAAAGAACTCACACAGGTCGTCGATAGCGCGCTCGAACAAGTCGGGTTATGAACGCCCCCAAACACATCACCCCTATGTAAGGATGCCCATGGCCTCGCTGAACATCGTGCACGAACCTGCCGTCGCAGACAGCACCCTCACCGACGATCTCTCACGCCGACACTTCGGGGCCGCAGCAGGCCTCTCCCTCGCAGCGTTATTCGGTGCCGCTTGCTCCTTCGACAACGACTCCGGGAACAACAACGCCGATTACTCGACTCGCACCATCGAGACACCGATGGGGCCAGTCGCAATCCCAGTAGCTCCACAAAGGGTGGTGAGCCTTGACGCATACGTCGGGTTACAAGCTCTCGACGAACTGAGGGCTCCGGTCGTGGCCACCGGAACCCTGGGTGGCGGACTGCGCACACTGGTCAGCACCACCGCGCAAGATCTGCCTTCCATCGGCGTCACCGCGACCGGAGACATACAACTCGAAGCGATCGCCGCAGCTACACCCGACCTGATCGTCGGGCGCCAACCAATCGGGGACAAGTACTACACCGACTTGTCAGCTATCGCCCCCACCGTGTTGATACCGTTCACGTACTGGAGAGACCAATACATCGACGTCGCCGACACCGTCGGACTCGCAACCCAGGCGACGCAGAACTTCGGTGCACTCGACGAACGCGTTACCACTCTCCGTTCCGACATGGAGCAGGCGTGGCCTAACGGGGTTCGGCTATCAGTGGTCCGAGTCTCGGACACTTCCGGCGACATACGCACATACAACACACTCGCCGCATCAACGACGTTCCTGTACGCCGACATCCTTTCTGGGGCAGGGATCGTCCCGACCGCAAACTCCTTGGCTGACGCCGACCCGAGCAAGGTCAATACCAGCCTGAGCAGAGAAAACCTGCAGCTGATCGACGGCGACGTCATCATCTACTACGTCGGCGCAGGCGGCCAAGCCAACGCGGGGAACGCGGTCGAACAAGCCCTCATCTCGAACCCATTGTGGTCGACACTGTCTGCAGTAAGCGCTGGGCGTGCCTTCAAAGTCAACTCCGCACCATGGTTCGACGGCTACAACCTCGCCGGCGCAAACGCTGTGATCGATGACCTACGAAGGATCCTGCTCTGACCCGAGTGAAGGCACAGGAATTATGAGTGCACTACAGCTAGAACAGTGGTGAACCACTAGGTGTATGCCATGCGGAAGTTCGGGGAAGGAGCGCCAGCACTCATCTCCCGGAAGGACGTGGCGACGGTCGTTGACGTGATGACGACCGGCTCGCGCGGAGCGTCGAACCCCCGACTCCCCTAGAAGGTCGTCGGGCGTTCCACGCGACCACTCTGAGCGAGCACCCCGACATGACGCTGAAGTTGGCGGACTTCTCACTGAGCATGGACCATTCACCGCACTAGCTCTTCAGAGACTCTTACACACCAGTTGTCCACTGAGACGCATTCTCGGCACCATCCGGTCCTCTCACGCGGGAGACTCTCCCACGAACGAACTGTACTCACCCCAAGCTCCCTGTGGTCGGTTCAGCTCCCAGTTGTCGATTCGCTAGGGGCAACCGACTCGTCTTCGACCAACACGTCTCAGTACCAGTTAAGTAGGGCGAGTGCAAACAGATGAAAGTACTTGTCTAACTGCATCTTTAGGTGCATACGCGATGTTGAGCGTGCATACCGGATCGACGATTCAGCGATCCGTGTCCGGCTCGTATGCCTGCCAGCAGCCGGCATGCTCGAAGATCCTAAGTTGCCGCCCGTCAGACTGACCTACCGTCCGTCCGTTATCCGCGTACACGCACATGCCGTGCGACCTGATGAGCGCCGGGTCCTGGGTCGGGCGAGCACATCCACACCCCACTCGTCTCACTTCAACACGTCTCGGTACCAGTTGCGCTAGGAGAGAACGAGACTCGATGCTTCTGCTATTTCCGTAATCTGAGCCGGTGCTGATGGGTCAGCCGTCTGTTCGAACTACACGAGGCGACTCAGCTCCCACGAGATGTCCGGTGCCCCGGTCAGGCGCCGTCGGTGTTGGGCGCGGGGAGGGGCTCCGGCGCTTCGGGTGCGGCGTTGGACCGCATGGCTGCAAGGGGGAGTAGTGGGGTGTCGCTGGCGTCTCGTGCGTCGTTGTAGTGGGAGAGCAGGAACGGTGCGAAGGCTGGGACGGACATGACCACCCGGCCCCGACTGGGTGCGTAGACGTCCCCGGCTCGCAGGAGCTCGTCGCGGATCCAGGACAGTTCTCGTTGCTGGCGCCCTAGAGTTTCGGCGACAACGCGAGTGGTGACGCTTCCGCCGTGCAGGGCGATCGCGGTCAGGTACTCCAGTTGGCGGGGCGGTAGTTCGTTAAGGCGTGGTCCTAGAGATTGGCGGACGAGTCGGTCGCCGGCACGGCGGGCCCCGGCGTCGACGTCATCGACACTGATGGAACCGGGGCCCGGGGCGGCGCGCCAGGCCTCATCGGCGAATAGCTGCAGATGTGCGGGGTATCCGTTGGTTAATACGACGATTCGGTCTGCGGCCTCAGTTGACCAGGACACCCCCGCGCGGCGGGCGGGCTCGATGACGGCGTAGCGCGCTTCGGTGGGAGGAAGCACTGGCGCGAGTTCTTCGATGAGGAACAGGCGATCAGGGTGGGTGACGCCGGCCTCACGAAGCACCGTCGGGACGTGGGGTAGCCCGGTGCCAGCGAACGCGACCGCAGCCTGTGGGTGCTCGACATTGAGCCGGTGCAGGGTTGCGGCGAGAAGCGGTAGGTCGCTTTTCGCCGCGACCTGCATTTCGTCGACTGTAATCAGAACCCCGCCGGTGGGTGCATCGCGTCGGATCTCTGCGGCGAGGGTGGCGAGTGCCTCCGCGAGGGCTTCGGGGTGGACTCGGCGGGCGGTGGCGGTTTGCTCGTGGACGTTGACCCCGGCGCTGATACCGGCCACGCCAAGCGAGACACCCGAGATCCTGTCGAGGGCTCGGCGGGCTCGTGCCCAGGCCTTTACCTCTTGGTCGATGCGCAGTGCGGCGCGCGCCAGCACCGACTCCACTAGCCCCGCCTGACCGGTCACGGCTTGATAGCTGATTACCTCGAAGCCCCGTTCGGCAGCAGCAGCGCTGTAGGCAGTGAGCATGGCGGTCTTGCCCACCCCGCGCACGCCGGTGAACACCACGTCTTCTGACCGAGTCCGTCCGACGTTGGCGACGTCGTTCAGCCGCACAGTCATTGCGTGTAGCAGGTCGTCGCGGCCGGCCAGCACGGGTGGCAGGTGACCAGCTCCTGGGGTGTATACCGACGAGTCCATACCGAGAGCATACCTAGAATGAGCTAGACAAGAACGTCTTTCTAGGTAAATCTAGACTGATCTCCGATTGCGCCCCAAGTTTGTCGGTGGTCGCAAGTATGATAATGACAGCCGTGTAAGCATCATGGCTGTCGGGCCCTGGGTCCGGCCCACCCCGCGCGGCGCAAATACCGGCCCGGTACGCGCACATGTCTCGTAGGACCCGCCCCATGCCCACGACTGCGACGCACGAGTCAGACACGACCGACCCCACGGATCGGGTCGAGATGTTTGGCGCTTTCGACCGTCGGGGGAAGCGTGTGACCGTCGGCGACCTCGACGCCAGACGCGTGTGGGTTGCTGCTGGTGGGCGGTGCACGTTTTGCAAGGAGTTTCTGGCCGACGACGAGACGACCGGTCAGTCTGTGTTCACAGGACAGCTCGCCCACATCATCGGTGCCACGACCGAGAAAGGGTCGCCGCGGGGCGCAAGTTCGATGCCGCTGACGCAACGCGCACTGCCGCACAACCTGATGTTGCTCTGCCCGGGTGAGCACAAGGTAATCGACACCTTCGAGCACTGGTCGACCTACAACGAGGATGAGCTGCGCGCGCTCAAAGAGCAGCACGAGCGCGACATCCACGAGCTGACGGGACTGCTACGCAAACCCAAGAGCACCGTCATTCGTGTGTCCGGCGACGTGCGCGGACAGGCAGTCGACTTCAGCAAACAGGCCGTGATCCGTGCCCTGTTGGAGGACCAGCGGTTCCCCGACTTCAGCCTGCATGACGACAGCCGCAACTGTGAGGTCGACCTCCGCTCCCTTGATGGCGAAGACGACAGCGACCCCACGTACTGGAAGGCCGCTGCCCTCACTCTGGGGAAGCGTCTGCGGCCTCTGAGCAACCATCTCAAGACCAAGCAGGTCGATCACATCTCGGTGTTCGCGCTCGCACGAATTCCGATTCTCGTGCAGCTCGGCGTGTTGCTCGACGACGTCACAAACGTAACCGTCCACAACCGTCGGCGCGGAACCGGCGACGGCTGGGGGTGGTACTCCCACGGCCGCAGCAACAACCTGCAGTTTCGTGTCACGGCAGTTCCAGGTTCTGGTGCTCCGCTCGTCACGGTGAGCATCAGCGGGCCGGTCGACCTTGACTCGCTTCCCGGCACGTTGCGCAACGCACCGCGCTATGACATCCGCGCAGAGGGTGTTTCGTTGAGTCCCACGATCCTGCGCAGCTCTGAGGATCTTCAGGCGCTCATCGATACGTGGCGCGAAGTCCTCGCGGCCATCGAGGCGGACCATCGCAATCAGCCGATCAGTCTCGTCCTCGCGGTACCTGCCGCCGCAGCGGTAGAAATTGGCCGCGCCCATATGGCCGCGGCTCACGCTCAGCTCCGCGTGTTCGACCGCATCGACGGCACCTACGTCCTGGCGTTGGAAACAGACTCATGACCCCACCCGTCCACATCACCTCCCACCCGGAAGCACTCATGCCATGACCATCCTCGCCGACAGCAAAGAACAGCAGATCTCCCAGCTCCTCGGGGCCACCATCGCTGAGCTCGACATCAACGAGGCGGCGTTCCGGGCCGCTGAATCCTGCTACCAAGATCTGGGTGACCACCTTTCGCAGGCCGGCGCGCAGGTCTATGTCCAGGGCAGCTTCATGCTCGGCACAGTCGTCCGCCCTCTTCACCGAGCCGGTGAGTATGACCTCGACCTGGTGTCCCTGCTCGACATCGCAAAGACGTCCATCAGCCAGGAAGAGCTCAAGAAGCGGGTCGGACGACTGCTCGCGGAATACCACCGCGATCACGACGGCGCCGCCTGCGAGAGCCCCAACCAGGTGTCCGAAGGTCGGCGCTCATGGTGCCTCCACTACGAGCACTTCCACATGGACGTGCTGCCCGCCATCCTCGACGTCGAGTCTCCATCGGCGACCGCGATCGAACTCACCGATCTCAACCTGCGAAACTGGCAGAAGTCCGACCCATTGGCCTACGTCGAGTGGTTCCGCCGCCAATGCGCCCGACAGTTCGATGCTGAACGAGTTGCGCTCGCCAAGTCCTACGGTTCGGTCGACGACGTGCCTAAGCACCGCGTCCGCACACCGCTCCATCGGGTGGTCCAGATCCTCAAACGGCACCGCGACATTTTCTTCGCCGAGGACCTCGACGACCGACCGCCGTCCAGCCTTATCACGACTCTCGCAGGCCTAACGTACCAGGGCAAGACCGATCTCGTTGATGCGACCATCAGCGCGGTGCAGCGCATGCACGATCACATCGAGAACCGCGCCGGAAAATACTGGGTGGAGAACCCCGCGTGCGCGGGCGAGAACTTCGCTGACAAGTGGAACGATTACGAGATTCGCCGACTGAAGTTCGAGCAGTGGCGCACAGCGGTCGAGCGCGACCTCACCGGCTTCGTCCTGGAAACCTCCGGCACCACCGCACTGCATCAACGATTCGCGAAGGCCTTCGGCACTGATCCTGTCGAACAGGCTCTCCAACACATCGGCGCGGCCACCAACCGCGCCAGGGAGGGCGGAAATGTGAACCTCTCGGCCGGCGGACGCCTCACGACCGCCGCGACAACCACGACGATTCCTGCCCACAGGTTCTACGGTGGCCAGGCCGCACGGTAAGCAGCTGACCGTCATTCAGCAGGCGATTGACCTTCAGCGGCAGTTCCCCAGTGTGCGAAGGCCATTGATCAAGGCGGGCACGCTGGTGTGGTCTGTCACCCTGCAACCGACACCGATGAGCATCGCCTACACCGTGGGCATTCGTTACACGCACCGACGGCGTCCACGGGTAACCGTCTTGACCCCGGAGCTCGAGACACGCCCCCTTGAGCCGCTACCCCACATCTACCCAGGCAACGAGCTCTGCCTTTACTACGGCAACGAGTTTGACGGATCCAAGGACCTGATTGCGACCACCATCGTCCCCTGGGCCAGCGAATGGCTCTACTTCTACGAACAATGGTTGTTCACCGGAAAATGGCTCGGGAGCGAAGCGCCACACCCACTGGGCCTCGCGAAAGGGTGAGACGCTGGCAGTCCCAGCATCAAGCCGATCTCGCTAACCACGACGATCACATCCACGACGTCGGAGTTCAAATTGAGCCTCGCCCCGAGGTCGCCGAAGACCAACGCGGAACGGGCCACTGTAGTCGCGGCACGATATAGTCGGCGAATGGATTGCCCTGCCTAGCAGCAGTTTCTAGCTTCTACCTTACATAAGATACATTATCGGCGTAACAAGTTGTGCTGCAATGAATTTCGTCACCAGTGACGAAATGCACCGAGTCTCAGCTCAACCCTGCCGAACGAGCGAGCGACCAACACCGTGCAATCACAAGTTCTTTCGGTTACCCCAGCATTGGGGTCACCATGTGAAGTCCCACGACATCGGTGACAGTTCTGGATCAGTTGATCGGCGACCAAAGAACCTTCCGAGCACCGCGCTTTCCCCTCCCCTACAGGCTGATACGTCGCCCGCCTTCGACACGCGCCCCCATCGTAAACACCTCACACCTGGACAGCAGCACCGCCGGACCTGTCGGTCAGAACTCTGAAACCTCCCGCGAGCACACCGCGAGGATCTAGAGACCGGTATGAACTGGTGGCCCTAGAACTGGGGTCGTGCGCTCTAGCTGGCTGTTGTGCGATAGTTAATCGTTCTTGATGGATCTACATAAGGGGTGGTTCATGAAGGATCGGTGGTCGGTCGAAGCTGCACCGTATCTGGCGATCATGGCCGGGTTCGCTGCCTGTGGGATTCCTTGGTGGGGTGGGCTCTGCTGATGGTGGCGGCCTGTGGTGAGGTCGCGTTGGCCTGGTGCACCAAACACGCACTATCGTCCTATCAGCCTGCATCAGTGGAGCATTCGGAATGACCGAGGACAACAACATCCCGCCGGAGTGGACCGGCAACGACTCTGTGAGCGTGGATGGTTCGGCGCCGACGCGCCATCTATGGACCCATCACGTCGACGGCCCTGCGCCGACGAAGAACACGATCTCGATCGCCGGCCAGGATCTGGTCTTGCTCCTGCTGGTGTCGGTCATCTTGTGCAGCGTCTGCATCGTCATCGCACTGGCCTCATGACGCGGAAGCCCACTTCCCTCCCTGGCTTCGAGAAGTAGGGGGCGAAAATGGGCGGTCAGTGGTGCGATTGGTTGGGTTGCGGTGGAGTGTGTTTGCTGCGGCAGATGAGGCAGTCGGGGTCTGGCGACGGTATGTCGTCGTCCGCGAGTTTGTGTGGGGTGGTGACGGTGGTCCACCACTGCCACGCTGCTGGGGTGGGCAGGTGATATTTCTGGAGCGTGAACTCGAGCGAACGCTGATCGTGAACGGTCAGCGTGGCAAATGGCCGCCGGCCGGGGCGGTACTGGGTGAGCGCGCCTTCCTGAAAGGCCGCGGTGAGCAAGCGGTCAATTGCCCGCGGGCCGGGCGATTCGATCATCAATGAGTACCGCGCCCACCCAGCGTCGGGGTAGGAGTCTCGGTACGGGTAGTTCTCGGCCACGAATGCGGTCAGCGAGTAGGCGGCGTCGTCCCACTGAGGACTGGCCGGTGTCAGGGAAGGGTGGCGAGGAGGCCACGGAGGCTCAGGGCGGCCGGTTATCGCCTGGAACTGCGCCACAGCCCCGTTCGCCCAGGCCCTCCACTCTCCCTCTGCGTCCGAGAGCGTGTATTCGGCATGCGCGTAATCCACCCAACACTCCGAACACAACCCACGGACGACCATGACCTCTACTCCGCACCTCTCGTGTCGTGGTGAATCGTTGCGCCTGTGGCATTCCCGATGTTTCGAGGATAAATAGCCAGCACTCCCCTGCCAAGGAAAATCGCTGCGGCGCGCTGGCCGGTCAGCGAGCGGACGTCGCGGTCGAGTCTCAGTCCCCTGCTAGTGCGTTCGGCGGTACTTGCCGAGGTACTGCGGTGCAGGGTGGGCCGGTGTGATGCCGGTAATGCGACCGCGGGGCTGATTGCCGGCCCAGGTGCGGCAGCGCTCACGTGCCGGGCACTGGCGGCAGTGGGCGGCGGCATCAGCGAGACGACGAACCTCTGAGCGCTGCTCGTTAGCCCAGCGTTCCTTGTCGTGGGCAGCGGGATCGGCAACGCACAATGCGCCAGCCAGGTTCTCTGACCCTTCCAGAATCGCTGCCATCAGCGCGACCGGGCCAGCCTCAAAACGCTGCGCCTTCATGACCCTCGCCTCCCCTACTGCCTGCAACCGGTGCGATCTCCAGTGTGCCTGCCCCACCAGTATTGCCAGCCTGACCGACACATGGCCGATCGGTGAGCGCGCTCTTCGTGATTCCTGTGGTGGGTGGCCGATGTGGTGCGGGTCGAGACCCTTCCCGCCGCGACCCGCACCATGTCGCACAGTATTCGCAAATGTGTTCGAGGAACTAGGCGGGGGTCCGGCTGTGCGGGTCTTCGATCCCCCGCGTCCTGTCCTGGTTCACATGGCCGATGTGTGGTCGTTTGCTTTCCCCGCGTTAGGCCGGCGGGCGGTGACGCTGGCTGATCGGGCGTACGGGCTACGGGTCGAGCCATGGCACCAGGGAGTCCAATGGGCATGGATGAAGTCTTCGCATAACGTGTGGATGGCCGTGGTCGAGGTGTCGGTCGCGAGCTCCAACGGCCACGTGCGGGTGCGGCCCTGCTTGTGGGTGCCTGGCATCTGCTATCGCACTCCCCCACGCCCACCGAGCAACCGCCACATGAGCCAGACGGTGGTCGTGACGTTCGACCCGGCCACGATGCGGTGGAGCTGGACCCAGAAGCACTCCCCAACAGCAACACATACGCGCGCTCCGGCGTTAACTATCCGAATGCATATTCGGCAATTGTTGCAGCGCAACGTTATTTCGGCCCCGGCCTGGTGGTTATAGTTGGCTAGCAAGGCCAGGCATGCATCCCGGCCCCGTACCCCCGTACCTCGATACCGCGTGCGGTATCGAGGTACAGGGGTACGGTTACTGGCTATACGTCGTGGTCACGGAGCCAGGCGCGGATCGCGTCTTCCACAATCTCGGCCATTGAAACGTCGGCTGTGGTCGTCGCGATTTTGAACCTGCGGTGGACATTGGTATCGATGCGCACGGTGAGTTGGGACTGGGTGCCGGAGGATTTGATGAAGGTGTCGGCCACTTTGGCTGCCGCTGGTTTGATGCGTGGCCCCATGTCGCTTGGTTTGCGTTGAATCCCGCCGCTCACAGCGCTGCTCCGATCTCTTCGGCAACGTCGGCGTAGGTCGCGTCGCGGCGAGGACGATAGCCCACGGCCTGCCTGTAGCGCTGAGCGAAGCTCACGACCGTTTTGAAGCGGCTTACTTCGTTCTCATCCAGAGCCGTGATTACGTCATTGAGGAGCCGGGTATGGAGGACCGCGGACGCTACGAGCACTCCGTATAGCTGTCCGTCCCGGACTGTTGGAATGGTCTCCCAGACTCGGTCGGTGTCGAGCTCGGACGGTGTGGTGGGAATAATGACGAAGTCCGACACGTCGATCGCCCCTTCGATCACGGAGCTATCTCCCGGCGGGGTGTCAATGACGATGAGGTGGTCGCTCCCCTTGCTGTCTGCGAGTCGGCTAATGCGCTTGGTGTTGGAGACCTCCACAGCAAAAGGTAGCGGGGTACCGCGGTCGGAGGCTTTGTCTGCCCACACCGACGCCGAGCCCTGCTTGTCTAGGTCGACGACGGTCACTTCCCTTCCGGCCCGTGCGTACTCGTTCGCGAGGTACATCGCTGTGGTGGTCTTTCCGACGCCACCTTTTGTGTTGGCTGCTGAAATGATTGGCAACGTTTCTTTCCTTACTTATGAAGATTCAGCTCTCGGGCCTGGTCCTAAGCGGTATAGACATCAAGCGGTACAGACATCATTGCAGAGTGCGGTCTATACCGCAATACCTCAAGCCCGCTGTACATTTGCACCGCTTTACCCCAGGTGGGCTTTGCCGCTCTACCGCTTGACCGCATGATGGCGGGAGGGAACGCGGGCATGGGGAACAGATGTATAGCGGTATAGCGGTATAGCGGGCAACCTTCCCCAGGGTCCACGCACGCGCTACTTCGTTCCAAACGACCACCAGTGGTGTGGCCTACGTCGGGTTGTTGTAGTGGGGGAGCAGCCAGCCATAGTCCTCGCACCGCCTGCAGGCTGGCGCGTGTGTCGTTAGCTTTACCTCTTTACCTCTTTACCGCTGTACCGCTTGACCGCATGATGGCGGGAGGGAACGCGGGCATGGGGGACAGATGTATAGCGGTATAGCGGTATCGAGGGCACCTTCCCCGCAATTAACACCTCGTTCCTAATGCCCACAGCGGGTGCCTACGTCGGTGTAGGGGAGCAGCCAGCCTTGGTCATCGCAGCGTTCACACGCCAGTTGGGTTTGGCGTTGGTGGGTAACTTCGGCTTCACGCGCGTCGTCGATGGCAGCCGGACGATTCTGGAGGTCGCCGTGGTGGTTGAGGATGCCGGCGAGCAGGGCGATGGGTTTGTGGGGGTTGTGGGCGATCCAGTTGCCGTTGCCGGGCAGGGTGTAGTCGCGCAGGAGTTGGTTGAGGTCGCGGCTGGTCCAGTCGTGGGCGGCTGGTTGGGCTAGGACGTGGGACCAGGCGGCGGGGGTGTATCGGCGGCCCCAGGTCGGTGTGTGTGGGTCTTGTCGCCATCTGGAGGCCAGCAGGAGCCCTTTCTGATCCGGTGGTGGCCCGGTCCACCTCCTCTTGTCGGTAGCTCGGTCACGCGCAGCGTGGCCTTTGAGCTCTCCGCCGCAGGCGGTGGGGGTTAGTGAGTAGTTACCAAGGGGGGATAGGCACCCTAAAGGGTGCCCTTCGGGGTGGGGTGCCGCGAGGTTATGACGTGCGGTTTTATCCACAAGCTGGGGGCTGTGCAGGGCGTAGACCGAGGCCCATCCTCGAGCGCGGCTGCCGACGCGGTGGGAGGCGAGGCGCTCAGGCAGGGTGCGTTGGCGGCCACGAACGATCTCAGTGGCCACGCCGATGAGTCGAAGGACGTGGCGTGCTCGTTGGATGGTGCGTTCGCCGTAACCAGTGATTTCGATGAGTCTGTCGAGGGTGGGTCGGCAGTTACGGCCGGTGCGGAAGTCTGCGTGGATTGCGTGGGCGGCCGCGATTTTGATCAGGGTTGTGAGGGAGATGTCGTCTTTGCGGTGTTTGGTGCTGTGGGCACCAATGAGGTGCCGGATCTGGTTGTAGTGCTGGGCGTAAGCGATAGGGACCGCCCAGGTGATCCAGTGTTCGTCTTTGTTCCAGCAGGGGACCCCGGCGTAGGCGTCTTTGCCCAGGTCCAGGGCGATGCTGTCGCGCACGCCCATCTTCTCGACGATCTTCACCGCGTCCGCACGGGGCGCGGCTTGGGCGATGATCGCGAACAGCCTGCCGCGAACGGTGGTGGCGCGCCCGCGCCGCCGGCGCAGGGGAGTGGACCCGCAGTAACGACGAGCGATGGGCCTGGGGTCGGATGTTGTTTCCGACACGTGATGTGCAGGGTGTGGACGCGCAAAAGGGTGCGCGGTACCCTGAGGCTGTCCGGTCAAGACAGTCCCTTCGGGGATGAGGCGGAAGCCTCAACGGACCGAGCTGGTAACTCGGTCCCCTAACTTCAAACGAAGACCCTCCGGTGTCCGCCGGGGGGTTTCTTCTTGTTAGGTGTGGCTTCCGCGCAGCGTTATTTAGCTGTCGATGGCGCTAGATCTACGCAGACTGCGGCAACACCTCCTGTATTCCTGGAATGTCATGGGTGGTCTCGTCAGGCATGTCCGCGGCGATAAGCCCTGCCAGGTAGTCCGTCAGGGTCATCCCGTGTTCGCCGGCTTTGGCGATCGCCGCAGCCTTGAGCCGTCTGGGCATCCGGACGTTCAATCGGTCCAGTTCATCGCCCGTAGGATCCTTTCGCGGCCGACCAGCTTTAGCTCGCCTCACGCAACTTGGCGATGCCATGTCAACCGAGCCCGTGGGCTCTGCAATTGCGGGGAGGTCTGCCATGGCCCTATTTTGGCTACACAAAAGGCGCTTTTGGGGTAGCGACACGCGGTTGGTGCACACATAATTGACCCTACCGCTTACATAGCCACTAATACATGGGGGACTAATGAGGCAGCTCACTGACGAGCAGCTCGTGTGGGTAGACACTGATTGCGGGGTGGATGACTCACTCGCCATCAGTCTTGTGCTGGCCGCAGGCAAGCTCCATGGAATATCGACGACCTGGGGGAATTGCACCGCGGGGGAGGCGGCTCGGAACGCCCAGTGGGTACTGGATCTGTGGGGATCGTCGTCCGCTGTGGTTACAGGGGGCCCTCCGACCGCCAGCTGGGTTCGGGGTGACGCTCACGGCTCAGACGGCCTGGGAGATACCTTGACGGACGCCCGGCAGCCCCCGTCCGCGAGCTCGGCGCAACCTGCCGCCGAAGCAATCATTGACTTCGCTAAGCGCACCGCCGGCCGGGGGGCGCTATTGGCAATCGCGCCTCTCACGAACCTGGCTCTGGCCCTTGAGATGGAACCACGGATTACCGAATGGATCGGCGATGTAATCGTCATGGGTGGCCATGGGTTCGGGGAGCCCAGCGACTGGTTATCCGCTGCTGGGGACACCAACACGCGGCATAACCCTCGTGCATCAACGGCCGTGGCTCACAGCGACCTTCGTACCACGTGGGTGGGCCTTGACGTCACTCGAACCGTAGTGCTCGACGATACCGACTTCGGAACTGGCGAGGCGAGCCAAGCACTTCGTGCCGTACATGAGAGCTATGGGCGATCCAGGGCAGCTAGCTACGGGTACGGGCCCCAGTGGGGCGTGCCTGCCCACGACAGCGTCGCGGCATGTGTAGCACTACGACACACCAACATGAGTTCTCGCCCAGCCCTCGTCGACGTGGATGCAGGGGTGGTCCGTCTTCATCCAGCGAAGACCGGGGCAGCCTCCCGACATCGCGGTGTCGCGCACGTCGACAGGAACGCGATCAGAGCAACAATCCGGCGCAACCTGATATGAAAAAGACTACGTCGCATCGCATTAAGAAAGTTGTTCGTAGTGCAGCGTCAAGCAGGTGTTCTAGTGTCGACGATCTTGTCGCCTTCACGCAGGACCGGTGTGGGCGAGCAATCACGTTGTCAGGATTTCCCGTCGGCGGCGGTTCTGACGGTATCTCCGGCATGGTGCTAACCACTGAAAGCGCGCACATCATCGTCTACGACACGGCGTCGGGTGAGTGGCCCTCCCGTTTGATCGTCGCCCACGAGTTGGCCCACATTCTGCTAGGACATACATGCGGCAAACAGGGCGAGGGCATCACCGAAGACCTGCTGGCCGCGTGGTTTCCATCCCTCCCAAGAGACCTCGTCATCAACGCACTTCGCCGCGAGACATTCGATAACGCCGACGAGGCGTCCGCAGAGCTGTTGGCAAGTCAGTTACTCATGCTGACGCTGGCACGAGACGAAGATTTCGATTTGATACAGAGGGGTCAGCGGATGTTAAGTGCATCGTCAGTTCTAGACACGTTCCTTGGACCACGATGAGGAACGATCTGCCGTTGTGGATTGATGCTTCAATAGTCGTCATCGCGTGGGTGACAGTGTTAGCTCGTTTTGCGGTCATGCGTTCGGTAGCACATCTATTCACGCTCCTTATCGCGTGCTTTGCACTGGTGGACACCATAAAATTTGGTCCCCTGAACGACTGGGCAGTCGAACTAGCCGACGAGCGCAGTGTGCGTGTTGCTGCCCATATCCTCTGCGTTGCTGCGGCTTTGGTGGCAGCTTCGGCGGCCCACATCTCAAGGGACAAGCACCGAAAACACTCCGGTTGGTGGTCAGCGAACCTCGTGCTCCTGGTGACAGTGAGCATCATCTTGATATTGCTTGATCGAGTCGCCGGGGGCGACCGGACCACCTCCATCGAAGAAGCCTCCGCCGTTACGTCCGTCGGCTATTTCGTGGTTTACGCCGGCGCAATCGTGCTGTGGGACCTATACGCGCTGATCGTAGTGCTTGTATCCCTCCGCCATGGGGACCATGAACGTCGGCCTTCGACCGCGATCATCGCTGCTGCAGTGCTCTTATTTTTCACGACGGGCGTGAACGCGGTCATGCTGCTTTGGTATTCGATCTCCAGCTGGCAGGGCAAGCTCTCGGCCGCTGAGCGGCTCCAACGCGATAGCAACGGAAATCTGTTTGCCTACTTCACGCTGGGTATGTGCGTAATTGGGTTGCTCGGCCTGGCTGCATGGATCTTGCGTGGGCGACAGCACGGACCGACCCTCACGGGGGAGTGGATTGTTGTCCTGCCGACCGTTTGGAGGGTGGTGACCGACCGCGCTCCTCATGTCCGGCTCCCAGAGATTGCGGCTATGCCTCCCGACACCCGGCTTGTTCGACAAATTACTGAAACTATCGAAGCACTGCACTTTTTGAAGCTAGATGCGGCCACTTTGTGTGCTGACAACTTCGACGCGGAACTACTGCATGCAAAGAACAGAGAGACGGTTCCAACGAATACCGCCGAAGATGTTATTGCTCTTGCGCGTCGATGGAATCAGCGCGATCTACTTCTTCTAACGCCTGAGCAAGAAAAGCGACAGGTGGGGCTCCGCGCAGGCGTATCCTCTCCGGGCCTGCAAATTTGAGGGCTCTGACTAGGCGGAGCTCCGCTTCAGTGTTGGAGTCACCAAGATTGAAAAATGACTCTTGGAGTCTCAACGTGCGCTCGAGTACGGCGATCTGAGAGGGTGTTAGCTCACCGCTCTGTAGCTGCTGGATCGAACACCCCACAGTGCCACTGATCTCAGATAAACCGTCCTCGTTCAGGAGTGTTTGAACCACGAGCTTGATGCGCTCTTCTGTTTGATTCACCGACTCGCCTCTCAGTGTGTTACTCGTTCTGCTGGGTCCGCGCGGCTAGTCTACGTAGCTCTGTGTTCGCCGCAGTTCTCGATGGAGTGACGTCTGCTGGGGGAGTGTCTAAAAACACCTGGATTGCCTCTGCAATCCGGTTGGGCGCAACTCCATGTCGGTTTTCGTCACGGAGCATATCTGCGACCACCCGTCCGACCAGTGGAGAAACGATGTACCGGAGTCGGGCTAGAACTTCGCCAAGTTCGGGATCTGGGTGCGCTGCGGTGTAGTTGCTCAGCTCAGTAACAGTTTCGACGAGATCTGTGATGGTTCCGACAGCAACCGCAATCTCGCCGTGCGTCGCCGTCGTACCCGCCTGCTCGCTGACCAGTGGATCGCCGCCCTGGTAAACGTTGCGAGCGCTGCCGGCCGGCCACTTGAGGGCAACATCGAGCTTTGCCAACGTCGGGTTACGAAGAGGGGGACTCTGTCCGCTCTCAATGCGAACCATCGTGGGTTCTGAAGGCCCATTCGCAGCAGCTACAGACGCAAGACTTAGCCCCAGCTCACGTCTCCGCCGATTAATCACATCGGCGAAGCGTTGCATGTCAACCATCCTCGCGTAGCTCCCGGCCGGCACCCTCGCGCCGCTTACATATGTGCGCTATATTAGCGCCAGTATAGGGAGTGCGCCGGGGAGGAGTAGCAACCTGTGACATCACGGCATAGGCCTTGGAGTCGGTGGCCGTCGTCGCGTTCGCGTGTAGGCCGCGTCCACGACCGACTTGTCAGTGCCCAGTGCGGCTGCGATGTTCGTCAGCAACGGCTCTTTGAGCGGCCGGTGAGCGCGCTCGACGGCCGCAAGCTGCGCAGTGGAGCAGCCCGCCCGTTGGGCCAACTGCGGCTGAGTCAATCCGGCCAGAACGCGAAGGTCCGCCAGATACCGATCATCGGCCCGCACCTGAACTACTTCGCTAATCGGACGGCCAAGAGCGGTCATCACCCGATCGAGGGTGTCCACCTGTGGCACAGCCTCACCCACTTCCCAAGCTCGGATAGCCCCTTCACTCACATCAGCTATCCGCCCGAGTTCTCCACGCGAAAGGCCCGCATCGATCCGAAGGGACTTGAAGTGCTCTGGAGCAAACCCACGCAATACGCGACGGCTCACGCGAAGTCTCTTCGTCTCACGATTACCAACTTTGGAGGACTCTTCGCCTGAGGTCACATCATCAGATTCTATTGCATGGTCTTAAGAAGTGTGTTTTATTATGAGATAGTAGAATAAGGAGGTTCTCGTGGAGGAACACGTGACGATTCGGGCGCGACCGCCTGACAGACCGGGGGACCCTGGGAGAGGACGTGATTTGGCGTCTGGCCTCTCCCAGGGCGAAAAGCACCGAGTGAGCGATCAAGATTTGCGGTCTAGCCGCTCACCGAGCACCGAATGTCCAGCCTCTGAACCCGTAGGTACAGCACCGAACTCTTCCAGTTTAGGTGTTATTGCGAGCGGCCGTGGCGCGTTGTCGCCGCGTGTGGGGTGTCCCGCGCAGCCGGTGGGGTTCGCGTGCGAGCCGTACCGGTATCGGATGGTGTCTGGTCCGACGTGTCCACTGGGACACCCCATCGTCCGGGTTCGTTCTCTTGCCTTTGGTGTACGCCCCGCGGCGTCCTGACTTCTTTCTCTCTGACCAGCCCTGGCACTGGAAGGCATCGCTATGTCTGTTTTTTGGGCGGTCCGGCCCACTCGCAACTCCTCAAAGGTCGATATGTCAGCTTCTGCCGTACCTATAAAGCGCCCGCATTTCGAGACCCGGCCTGGCAAGCAACTCCTCGCCACCGCTCTATCCGTCGGGATCACGGCCGCAAGTGCACTGATCATTACCAACGCGGCAGGACCTGCCGTTGCAGCGACGGATTGCAAGGACGTGTTCGTTCTAGCTGTGCCTGGAACGTGGGAAACGACCAACAAGTCGGACCCTAAGATCGTTCCGGGGATGCTTGGCAATGTCGTCAATCCGCTGAAAGCTGCTGTTGAGCGCGGGGTTCCCATCCCAGGGCCCTCGTCTGTTCCAGCCGGAATCGAGTCTCCCGCCGCCACGGCGACGTATGGCCAGGACGCCGGCGCAGACCCAGACGCGCCCTTGTGGTCAACGGCGGCTCCCACTACGACAAGTGGATCCGCGCCGACGATTGATTCGGAGGCAACGGACCTATGGCCCGACACAAGCCCCTCGGACGGTGAGGACTCACCGTCGACCTCCAGCTCGGCACCGTCTGCGACATCCACTGTCCCGGCTGCACCGACGACCGGCTCCGGGGAAGTGGGGCTCTCGGTGGGCTTTGAGCAGATCCCGTATGTCGCTCAGGTTGGAGGACCGATAGGGCAAGTCGCTCATGGCGATCCGCTGACGTTGGGTGAATCGCGGGCGCAGGGCACCGCCGCAGTGAAGAAGCGTCTTGAACAGATCGATAGCGACTGCCCGTCATCGAAAGTCGCCATCCTTGGCTACTCGCAAGGCTCACTGATCGCCGGCGACGTGCTCTCGGAGATCGGCAACAACAAGGGCGCATTCCCCGCGAAGGACATCCTGGCCGCAGGCCTGTTGAGTGATCCGGCCCGTACCCCGACCACCGCCGACCCCGATGCCGAGACCGGCACCTCTAGTCCGGCGATCCAGTTGCCCGGCGCCGAATCCTTTGTCGGTCCGAACCCCGGTGGCCAGGGTGTCGTGGGAGCTCGCCCAGACGGCTTCGGTGTCCTCAGTGATCGGGTCACGAGTTTTTGCGGGACCGGCGACGGTATCTGTGCGCTGTCGAGCAAGTCGAAGGCCATCGCCGCGGTGGTCCCGCTGCTCAACCTCAAGAAGGAAGACATTGGGCCGTACGCCACTCAACGTGCGGTGACGCTGCTGACGAACGTGGCCACTGCTGATCCGGCCGACATCATCAAGGCTGTCCGTTCGGTGAGTACCGAGGTGGGGCGTGTCTCGTTGGCGGCGTCGGTCAATCCGGCATCGCTGCCGCTGGAGCTGGCCCGTGTGGTGTTCTCGTCGTCGATGCTCGACGACATCGGCCAAGTGGTCCGGATGCCCGAGTATGACGCGTTCCTGAGTTTGACCAAGCCCGACGAGTTGGCCACTCAGGCCATCGAAGTGGCCTCGTATGCGCTGCTCGGCGCGCACACGGCCTACAACAAAACGCCGGTCGATCAGCGCGGCGAGTCCGCGACGTTGTGGCTGGCCAAGTGGCTGCTGGGCCGCATCGAGGCCCAGGGCTACTAACCCCGGGCACGTCATGCCTCTGGTTGGGGCGTATGGGAGTGCACCCCAACCAGAGAGATACGTACGACAAACCGTTATCGAGCAACATGTTTGAGCTGGGGAAGGTGTACCCGCCGTGAAGAAATCACTGGGTTTGCTGCTAGGAGTTTTGCTCCTGGTGCCGGTCCTGTTCGTGATGTTCTTCGCGGCTGCGTCCTATCAGCAGCCCGACGACGACACCGGCGGCTATAGCAGCCAGGCTGGACTCAAGACCGGTGTCGTGCCCCCCGAGTTCGAACCGTGGGTCATCAAAGCCGGCAAGCGCTGCAAAGGAATCTCTGCGCCAGTCATTGCGGCGCAGATCGAGGTCGAGTCGGGATGGAATCCGAATGCGGTGTCCCCGGCCGGGGCGCAGGGTTTGTCGCAGTTCATGCCCTACACCTGGCCCTCGTATGCGGTCGACGCCAACGGTAACGGCACCGCCTCAGCGTTCGATCCGCCCGATGCGATCATGGCTCAGGCCGAATTCGACTGCAAAACACTCGAACAAGCCCAGAAAGACAAGGCGTCAGGCCGTATCCAGGGCGACGATCTCGATATCGTGCTGTCGGCCTACAACTGCGGCTACGGATGCGTACTCGCCAACGGCGGCCCGAAGATCAACAACGGCGAAACCGAGTCGTACGCCCCGAAGATCAAGAGCCTGATCCCGAAGTACTCCTCCCTCGAACAGGGCGGTAGCGGCGGCCGCGGAGGAAAGCTCTCCGGCCCGGTCGCCAAGAAAATCATCCAGGCCGCTGCCCGCTGGCTGGGCACCCCGTACGCGTGGGGCGGCGGAAACGCCGACGGTCCCACGAAGGGCATTTCTGACGGTGGTGGTGCCGCCGACGCCAACGGTGACACCGAAAAGATCGGTTTCGACTGCTCGGGCCTGACGTTGTACGGACTGGCCCAAGCCACCAGCAAGCAGATCGTGTTGCCGCACTACACCGGTGACAACTCCAACCCCGGGCAACTCAATGATGCACGGGGCAAGCAGATCTCATCGGCAGACAAGCTACCGGGCGACTTCATCTACTTCGGCCCGGGCGGCAACACCCACCACGTGGCCATCTACTACGGCAAACAGAACGGTCAGGACATGATCTTGCACGCCCCGCAGTCGGGCGATGTCGTCAAGATCAGCCCTCTGAGCGGCTTCGACGGAGAGGAACAGTACGTCCGCCGATTCTGGTGACGCACTGAAAGGGAGTGATTATGAGACGAATTCGATACGGTGCGCCGCTGGCGCTCGTGGTGGTGGCTGCCACGGCGTGCGGGATGGGCGGAGCCTCCGACGACCGCGGCGCGGTCTCAACGACGATGGCGACTCAATCGCTGCCGGCGTTCACCCCGCCGGCCACCACCTCGTGGGGCCTTGCTCCGCAGCAGCCGAGCACCTCGGCGGCTCTTCCGTCGGCGCTGCCGCCGGGAGTGGTCGTCGATCGCCTCGACCCGACCTCGGTGGCGCTGGCCGCGGCACGGGTCTGGTTTGGGTGGGACACCACCACCGACACCAGCCCGTACCAAGCGGCGCTGCGCGCAGCGCCTCTGCTGACCGACGCGTGCGCCAAGCGTCTGGCCAGCTCACCGCCGACGGGCTCGCCCGGGCAAGACTGGACGGACCTGGCCACCCAGCGCGCCCAGGCCCGCGTCGATGCGCAGCTCGGGGCGGAAGATCAGCCCTCCGACAGCGAGTCGCGCGCGGTGCGGCTGGTCGCGGTGACCCAACGATGGGACGCAACCGCGCCGGTAGCACCGCGCCGGGTCATCGCCCAGATCGCGTTGATCAAAACCCGCAGCGACGGACGGTGGTCGGTGACCTCCGACGCCGAGGGCCGGTGCGGGGTGGTGACCCGATGAGCGCCCGCCAGCCTGTCGTAGGCGGAGTGGGCGGGGGAGTGGGGACCTCACTGATCGCAGCGTTGATCGGGGCCCGCGACGCGGGGGTCGTCGACGATCAGAGCGATCCGGTCGACGTGCTGGTCTGCCGATCGGTCAGCTCGGACCTCGCTGCCGCTACCCGGCTTGCGGCGGTGTTCATGCCGCACCCGGTGGTCGTGATCAACGCCGATTGTGGCGACAAACCACCCGCCCAGGTCCGCGACCGCGCACGGATGATGGAGCCCAATGTTCCTGCCGTGCTCTGGTTCCCGTGGGTCAAGGAGCTACGCGCTCTGGCCACACCTATCGAGGCGATACGCCACGACGTGGTAGCCGAAGTTCCGCCGGCATGGGTCATGCGCGCCCGCAGCTGCCGCGAAGCACTGGTTACTGCGGTGCTGCCTCTGGTCACCACCGACCAGCCCGTCGATGAGCCCGCGCCACGTGAGAGTGCATCGACCACCGAAGCATCCGCCGGAGAACGTCTCCGCCGGATTTCCTGAAAGGAAACACCGCCCATGTCTGCACTACTCGAGTTGTGGTCCCAGGGGCCCGCGATCATCGACGCCCTGCCCCACCCGCATCACGCCGCAGCGGTCTTGGCCGACGGCAACTTCCCCGACCCCGAACCGGTGCCGCTGCCGGAGAAGGCACAAAACGGCGTCAACACCTTCCTCGGTATGGGCAAAACGCTCCTGTATGTCTGCGCGATGGCCGCCGGCCTGTTCGTCACTGTCGGGATGGTGCTGGGTGCTCGCGGTCGATCCAACTACGCCAAAGACGCGGTCATGCACTTCCCCTGGATCTTCGGCGGCTTGATCTGCGCGGCGTCCCTGGTCGGCATCTTCGACATGGTCTCGTAATGGCTGCCCGCCTGTACCGCGCCGCCGCGTGGGCGCTGTGCGTGCTGGCGGCGCTGGTAGTGCTGATAGTGGGCGGTGGCCCGGCGACGGCTACGCCGTCGGACACGCCCTCTCCGTCGCCCAGTGCGCCGGCCGCGAGCGAGTCGGCGGCCCCTGAGGCGGGGGCTGACTCGGCCGAGTCCGGCGGCGATGAGATCAAGTACGGCACTCCGAAAGAGGGCCAGCTGAACTGGGAGCAGTTCGGTGGGTGACGCCGATGACGCCCCGAAAAACCTGGACGAGTTCTCCGATTTCGTGATCGGGACGCTGCTGACCGGGTTCGGCATCGTGGCCGTGATGAGTGGAATGACGGTGTGCATGTTGATGATCGTCGGCGCTCGCGGACGATCGACCGTCGCCAAAGCCGCTCTAGAAAGCAGCATCTGGTTGTGGGTGGGACTGCTCATCGGCGGATCGTTCAGCTCCATCGGCGGCATCCTCGTGTTCGCCAACTAAAAGAACTCTCTCTAGGAAAGGTTGCCTTGCAATGGCGTTGACGACAAAGGAGTTCGCCGGCCGCACACTGGACTGGCGATGGCTGGCCGCCGGGATCGCTGTGGGGGTTCTGGTGGCGGCTGTGTGGATCGTCAGTCGCGGCAGCGACACCGACGATCAACCACAGCAGGTAGCCGTGCCCGGTGCGACGCAGGCGGCCGGGAAGGGATCGGTACTGCCTCAGCAACCAGCCCTGATCCGCACGCCAGCCGATCCGCTGTGGCTCACCGGCGCACCGCACGACATTTCGTGGCAGCGCGTCGACGGAGTCCCGTTGCCGTTCTCCTCCTCCGACGGTCCCGCGCAGATCCGCGGCGCGGTCGCCAGCGGCTACAGCCACACCCCGCAGGGCGCGGTGATGGCGGCCGCGCAGATCTCGTTCCGCCTCGCGTGGTCGCCGGACTTCACCGACGTGGTCAACGCCCAGACCGCGGTTGATCAGCAGACCCGTCAACAGCTGATCGATGCCCGCTCGGCCAATCCGCTCGACGCCGCACTCATCGGCCAGTACGCCTCTGCGCCTGCGGCGTTCAAGATCGCGGACTACACCGACACCGCCGTGAGCTTGTGGCTGGCCTTCCCGGGTCAGGGCGGACAGTTCCGGTTCGCCCGCGCCGCCCTGGCGTGGGTCGACGGCGACTGGAAATACAGCGACCAGTTCTCACCGATGGCCACCGACCTTCCCGATTCGCCGTCACTCGACGGTTTCACCCGCATCTAGGAGCGCAGCGCCATGTCGTTCACCACCCCCGAGTTCCGCCGACCACCCGCCGGCGGCCCATCGCGCACCGCACTTGTCCTCGTCGCGGTGCTCGCGGTCCTGCTCGCGCTCATCGTCGCGACCATCGTGGTCATTTCCCAGCGCGACACTAACGATGATGACGGCAGCGGCACCAGCACTGCGACGGTGACGCAAGCCCCGTCGACCGCAATCACCTGGCAGGTCGTCGGCCGGGCCGAGCTTCCGTTCTCCGAAGCCGCCGGGCCACGCGAGCTCGATGGAGTCAGCGCCTACGGGTTCGCGCACACCGAGATCGGCGCGGTCCTCGCGGCCTGGCAGATCGCGCTTCGGCTGTCGGTCCTGTCCGGGACCGACGACATCTACGAGCGCCAGGTGGTCGGGGATCGAGAAGCGGTCGACGCGTTCCGGGTGTCGGTGGCCGACCTGCAAGCATCGATGGAGCCCGATCAGCGCCTGCCCCGGGTGGTGGCGTGGCGCCCGGCCCGCCCGTACAGCGACTACGCGGCCAGCACTGATTTCGCTGTCCCGACCGATTCTGACGATGCGGTCACCGTGATCCGGTTTTCGGTCGTGTGGATCGGCGGGGACTGGAAGCTCCAGCCCGGCCTTTACGGCGACGCCCCCGCCGATGACGTGCCGCGGGCGGAGATCTCCGCCGAGGGCGGATGGCACCTGTTCGAAGGAGCCCTCCAGTGAACCCGTCGGCCGAGCTGCGCCGCCTGACCGGCCCCGTGGTGACCGCGCTGGTGGCACTGCTGGCGGTACTGACCGTCGGGGCGGGTCTAGCGGCCGCGGACCCGGCTACCGCGCCGGGCTGGATGCCCCCTAAGCCGACGCTGACCGCCGAGCAGAAGTCGTGGCTCACACCGATGGACGAGCACGAAGACAAGTATCAGATCATCAAGTGCAGCGATCACCGCGATTTCGGCGAGTGCGAAGAGCACGGGCTGCGTGAGCAGTCCAAAGACATGTACGCCTACATCTTCGACACCGAAGGTAACTACGTCGGCACCACCGGAGCCGGGACCGGCCTGCCCCAGCAACTCGCTCCCGAGCACATCGAGCTGCTCGACGGCAGCGGCGTCTTGGACTGCGAGAAAGCGCGGGGCAAGATCCCGATCTGCTCGGACCCCACCGGCGATCCTGCGCCCGCCCAATACGACGAGGGCGGCAAGTTCATCAAGCTCACCGAAGGTGGCACCGTCACCCCCGGCGCGGGCGATGTCGAAGAGAAAGTGGACCTGGGCAAACTCAACCCGCTCAACGCTGGAAAAGAGATGCTGGACAACTGGTTTGCCCAAGCCTGCGAATCGGTTGGCAAATTCTCCGGCGACCTGCTGGTCCTGTCGATGTCGTGGTGGCTCAAAACCGACTCCATCGACATCTCCTACGCGGGCGCGCTCAACGGTGAAAAGCCCATCCAGACCGTCGCCATGATGATCATCGCGGCCGGGATCATCGGCTCAGCGATCGGCATGATGATGCTGCGCCGCAGCGGCCCGGCCGCCGAGTTCGCCCTCGGGGCACTGAAATTCATCATGATCTCGTCGCTGTCGATGATCGTCCTGTCCGGCGCGCTGCACGCCGGAGACGACTTCGCCCAGCAGATCACCGCCAAAGGCGCCGAAGAGTTCGGCCCGAGAATGCGGGAAATGCTCGGTATCCAGACCATCTCCAACCCCGGCGGCGTGCTGCTGCTAGGCATTGTCGCGGTAGTGCTGAGTTTCATTCAATGGGTACTCGGCTTCGCCCGCCAGGCGGGCATCGTCGTGCTGTTCGCGCTGTTGATCTTCGCTGCCGCCGGCCAGCTCGCGCCGTGGGGGCGCGCGTGGTTCCCCAAGATCGTCGGGATGCTCACCGCCCTGGTGCTCTACAAACCGGCCGCAGCCATGCTGTATTCGCTGGCCTGGAAGCTCATGGGCACCGAAAAGTCACTCTCGGCCGTGATGGTCGGGCTGATGGTCCTGGCGCTGGCGATCTTGTCACTGCCGACCATGCTCGCGTTCTTCAGTTTCCTCACCCCAGGTATCGCCGGAGGCGGCTCAGCCGGAACCGCCCTGGCCGCAGGGGCGGGCGGCGCGGGCATGATCAGCCAAATGTCCAATTCCTTGGGCAGCGGCGGAGACTCGCAGTCGAACTACATGGACTCCACCGGCCCAGGCAGCGCCCCGCAAGGCCCCGAAGCAGATCCCAGCCCGGGCAACAGCCCCGGCGGCCCGGGCTCGGGCGCCAAGGGCGAGGGCAACGGCACCGGCGGCAGCGAGGACGGAGCCGGAGGCGAAGCAGACGACGGGTCCGGCGCAGATATGGGACCGAGCCCGGCCGAGGAAAGCCCCGACGCCGGCGGCGGTATCGGCACCGACTCCGGCGCAGACGGCGGCGTGCCGGTGGCCGGATCGGCCGAGGGCGGCGCGGCAGGTGCCGAGGCCGCCGGCGGGGCAGCGGCAGCCAACCCATACGTCGCCGGGGCGATGGCCGCCAAAGAAGCCGCAGGAGAGGTACAGAGCGGAGCCGACTCGCTGGCCACCGAATCACTCGGCGGTAGCAGCGGCGAGAACGAGTTCGGGCCGGACATGCCATGACCCACCACCATCGACGCATCCACCAGAGCAGACAAGGACACACCTATGAGTAGCAGCCCGGCCTACACCGGCTTCCGCAAATCCCGCGGCTGGGGAGTGGGCAAACTCGGCACCAAAGGCACGATCGCGGTGTTCGCGAGCATCTTCGCGATCTGCATGTCCCCCATGCTCGGGAGCCTGTCGTTCACCCTCGTACTCGTCGCGGTCGCGGTGCCCGCCCTGTTTTTGACGGTCATCCCGTTCGGGGAGCGCACGGCGATGGGACATATCGCTCATCACGGACGGTGGGCCAGCGCCGGCAACGCGACCGCATGGGCCGATGACGTGTTCGAAGAGGTGCCGCGAGGGGAGAACCTGCCCGGCGTCCTAGCTCCGCTGTGCCCGATCAAGGTCGAAGACGGGCGCGGCGGCTACCAGTGCCTGATCTGGAACCGCCGCACCGGGATCCTCTCGGCCCGCCTGCACGTCTCACCGGTCGGATTGACCCTCGCTGATGATGAGGACGCCTTGCAGTGGGTGACGAACTTCGGTGGCCTGCTGGCCGATCTGGGGCACATGCCGCTGGTCGCGGCGATCGCGTTCACCGCCGAATCTGCGCCCAGCGGGGGAGTGAACCAGCGGGCCTACACCGTGGGCACCGCGGCCGGCGGCTGGGAAGACGGCCGCCTGGTCAAAGACTCTCCGCAGGTATGCCGGGACATCTTGACCGAGCTGGTCTCCCAGAGCCGGGCAACGACCGCAGAGGTCACCTGCCTGGTGACCATCAATTTCGATTTGAAAAACGCCGTCCCCGAACCCAAAACCCTCGCCGAAGGTGCCGCAGAAGTGGTCAACATGCTGCCGCGGTTCGAAAGTTCGCTGGCCGCATCAGGAATGACGGTGACCCACCGCGCCAGCACCGGACAAACGATCCGCTATCTGCGCGCCGCATTCGACCCGGCGGTACGCACGGCCGACCTCTCCCAGGACGACGAACTGTGGGAGTGGGCCGACGCCGGACCCTTGCGCACCGAGGAATCAGCCGACATCTACGCCCACGACTCGGGCTACTCGGTGTCGTGGCTGATGAAGGCCCCACCTCGAGGAGTGACGCGCTACCGCCAGCTCATTCCACTGGTCTCACCAGGGAAGTATCACCGCCGGGTATCGCTGGTCTATCGCCCCTACAGCGCCGCCGAAGCCTCCAAAAAGGTAGAGGACGAGGTGAACGCCGGCACCTTCCGTCGCATCTGGGCGAACAAGACGAAAAAGGATGAGACACAACGTGACCACGACGACCGGGTCAAGGCCCGCCGGGCAGCGCAGGAAGAATCCCTCGGTGCCGGTCTGGGCCGGTTCACCATGTACGTGACCACCACGGTCCGCAACGAACAAACCCTCGCCGCGGCGTGCTCAGATGTCGAAGAACGCATGGGACAGGCCAAGATTCACTTCCGCCGCGCACGCAAGGCCATGGCAGCGACCTTCGCCGCCTCGCTCGGTATCGGCATTGAGCCGAGCGCCGGATTGTCGAAGATCTCGACCGAACGATGGGGAAGCTGACATGGGACATCACACCGCACTGACCGACATCACCGCCCGCCCTGACGCCCCGGCCGAGGACAGCGTCGCCGCCGAAGGGGTGCGGGTGAGCATGGGCGAACGCATCCTGTCGGCGCTGGGGCTGGGCAAACGCTCGGTCGCCGCCGAGGACCCCGACGCCGAGGACTTCTCCTACGACCATCTCGACCCGCACATGCCGTTCGAGGTCCTGAACGCTGCGCTCGGACCGATGCCCAGCCCCAAGGGCGATCGGCGCGAGTTCGGGGGATGGGCCGCCAATGTCGAGGCCGGGCAACTCTGGCAGTCCACGACCGCGCAGATGCCCGGCTTCTACCCGTTCCCTGCCCCCGCCGGTGCGCAAGTGCGCGGGGTGCCGTTCGGCCGGAACCTGCACACCGCCGAACCGATCGGCCTCGACCCCGCGCAATGGCTGATCGACGGGCTGGTCACCAACACCGGAATCTGGGTGCAGGGCCAGCCCGGCGTGGGCAAGTCGACCGCCATCAAACGTCTGCTGATGGGGCTGGTGGGCTTCGGGTTCACCGGCGTGATTCCCGGCGACCTCAAAGACGAATACACGCCCCTGGTGCACGCCATGGGCGGTGCGGTGTTCCGTGTCGGGCGAGGAGTGGGGATGGATTCCCTCAACCCCCTCGACCTGGGGCCGCTGCGCGCGGTCATCAACGCCGCCACCGGCGCTGAGCGCGAACAACTGCTGGCCATGGCCAACGGCCGTCGTCTGGCGTTGCTCGAATCGCTGTTCACCATCGCCGGGGGCCACGAACTAGGCCCCACCGAACGTCTGCTGCTGGGAACAGCGACGGCCATCGCCGCCGACGCCGCTGGCCCGGGCACCGATCCCACCATTCCTGATGTGCTGCGCGCCATCGACGACGGCAGCGATCCGCTGCGCAAGATCATGGCCGTAGCCCCCCGCGCGAGCGCCGGCGCCGAAGACCTCTCCTACGCCCGCGAGATCCGCGACTTCCGCAACACCATGGACCTGCTGTGCAGTCCGGACGGTCCGATCAACGGCATGTTCGACCGCCCCTCTACCTTCAAGGTGCCCAAAGACGTACCCGCAGTGTCCCTATCGCTCTCAGCGATCGAAGACGACAGCGATGCAGTGGTCTCGGCGGCCATGATGTGCGCCTGGACCTGGGCTACCTCGGTAGTCGAGGCACAGCAGGCCAGTGGCGTGCGCCGCAACATCTTCCAACCCCAAGACGAGCTGTGGCGGGCGCTGCGGGCCGCACCCGGACTGGTGGAAAAGTCCGATCGCGTCACCCGCCTCAACCGGCACCGCGGCATCGTCTCGGCCCAATCGACACACTCGACCACCGACCTCGACGCTCTGCCCACCGAGCAGGACCGTGCCAAAGCCAAAGGCATGGCCGCACGCAACGGCGTGAAGATCCTCGGCGGCCTCGACAACGCCGAAATGGGCCGCCTGCACGAAATCACCCCGTTCACCAGCCGGGAACGGCAGATGGTGACCAAGTGGTCCGCCCCACCGACCTGGGTTCCCGGCCAGCGCCACCCTGGCCGCGGCAAGTACCTCGTCAAATCCGGTGCCCGCATGGGCCTGCCCGTGATGCTCGAACTCACCCCCAAAGAACTCGACATCTACAACACCGACACCGCCTGGGAAGGGATCAAAGGTCATGTCGCATAACCACACACCCGTGCAGCACGAGCCCGGCATAGAGCTGTGGACTGCGCCGCACACGCAGCTGATGATCACCCACACTCCGGCCGCCCTGCTCGCCGCCCCGTGGCGCCACTGCCCGCAGACCGCTGTGGTCAGTGCAGCATCCACCGCCGGGGGGCAGCGCCGCGGATGGTGGCCGGCGATCTCGCTGAGCACTGACGTGCGCGTCGCTGGTGCGATCGCGGACCAGCTCACCAGCGCGCTACCCGACGCGATGCGCCTGGTGGTGCCCGAAGCGTCGGTGGTGGTCGCTGCCGCACTACACGCAGCGTCCATGGTGGACTGGCCGCCGATCACCATCGCCCACCTGCTCGACTCGCGATCGACCGCCACGTTCGCCGAGCTGCTCGCCGGCAGCGGGTCCGAGGATCTCGCCCTCGATCTGGCGGCCGTGGCCGCAGACCTGACCCCTGGCCGCGATGCGGTCACCGCCGCCGCCGCGAAGGCAGTGCTCCCTCTGGTGACCGAGCAGGGCATCATCAGCGGCCCGGGCAGCGCCGGCCGGGGTCCGGGACCGTTCTACGAACTGCGCTGCCCCACCGGCACCGATGCGGTGTGCATCGACGCCAGCTCCACGCTGGGAGCTGTGGTGGCCGACCGGTGCCGCTACCTGGCGCGCACGGCCGGACTGCGCCAGGAGACGGCAGCATGAGCACCCCGGGCGGCGACAACGCCGGGCAGATCATCGCCGGCAGCGTCATCGCGGCCGTGGTGTATCTGGGCGCGCTGACCGGCGTGCAGATGGTCACCGGCTGGCCACAATGGATCGTGGTCGGAGCCGGCCTGGTGATCGGCGCAGCGATCGCGGCCGTGGCCACGGTGACCTACCCGCTGTGGGGTTTGACCCCCGCCCAGCGCAAGCTCCGCGACACCAAGGACCTCGGGGACGTCATGGGCGCAGGGGCAGCGAAGAAGGGGGCCGAGCTGCGCGGTCTCGACGACCACGATGGCCAGGACATGGCGCAGCTGGCCGTCGTGATCGGTAAGGTCGCCGGCCGTAAGAAGCTGTTGTACAAAACGCTGGAGGACTTCTGCCTCGTCATCATGGGTCCTCGGTCGAACAAGACCTCCTCGCAAGCGGTGCCGCGGATTCTCGCCGCGCCCGGCGCGGTCGTGGCCACCTCGAACAAACCTGATCTGTGGATCTTGACGGCCGCGATGCGCAAAGTGCACGGACCTATCTACGCCTACGATCCCGGCCAGATCGCGTTCGCCACACAGATGTGGTGGTGGAACATCCTGCGCGACATCACGTCGTTCAACTCCGCCAAGCGGATCGCCACCCACTTCATGGCCGGAGTCGGATCGAACAACTCCGAGAGCGGCAACTCCGGCTTCTTCGATTCCGGAGCCAAGTTCATGCTGGCCCGAAACCTGCTCGCCGCCGCACTATCTGGGCACACCATGCGCGATGTCGTGACGTGGATCGACACCTACTCCCGCAAGCCGGTAGAGCTGCTACGCGAGCACGGACAACGCCGGGCCGCCGACGCCCTCGAAGGCCAACTCGACCTCCCGCACGAAACCCTGGGCGGGATCCAGGGCGGTGCGGCGGCCGCCCTGGCCTGCATCCAGGACGAGTCGGCGCTGACGTGGATCACCCCACCCGATACCTGGATCGACCAACCCGACCACGAGGTTCCCGAACTGGACCTGTGGACATTGTTCACCGCCACCACCGACGACGCGCCCACCCTGTATCTGATGACCCAAGAAGGAGCGGAAAGCTCCGGCCCGGTCGTGGCCGCGATGGTTGATCACATCTTCAAACTTGGCGACCTCGCCGCCTCCGCGCAAGGTGGCCGCGTCGATCCGCCCGTCACGATGGTGCTCGATGAGGCAGCCAATATCTGCCGAATCAAGGAACTCCCCGACAAGGCGTCCCACCTGGGTAGCAAAGGAATTCTCGTCGACGTCATCTTGCAGTCCTACCAACAGGGCATGGGTGTGTGGGGCCGCGAACAGATGGGCGCACTGTGGGGCGCATCGACCTGCCGCATCATCGGGGCCGGGCTGCAAAACATCGAGGACGCCCGAATGATCTCCGACCTCGTGGGCACGCACAAGATCTGGCAAACCAACTCCAATGGACCGCAAGGAAAATCACGTTCCCTCGTCGATGAACCGATCATGCGGCCCGAGGAGGTCGCCGCGATGTCACGGGCGCACGCACTGCTCATCCGCCAAGGTTCGCGCCCGGTCCTGATGGACTTGCTGCCCTGGTACACCGAAGACGACTCGCGCGAAATCAAAGACATCGCCCGCCGAGCAACCAGCGAGATCCGCGACAGCGCCATGACCGCCCTAGGAACTACGAACTCCCTGGGCCGCCACCTGCACCAGATCGCCGGGACCGAGAACACCACCAAAGCCCAGAGTGCATGACTACCAACGAGATTGCCGAACTGCGAGCAACCCTGGCAGCGATGCAGGACCAGCTCGCGCGGGTCAGCGACAGCACGACGCTGCACGCTCAAGCGCTTGACTCGCTCGAACGTCTCGCCGACACCCCACCCGCCATCGACAACAGCGGCGACGAGACAGAGCCCGCGACCGAGACGCCGCCGGCTGGAGCCGCCGAGGCCGGCCCACCGGACCTTGCTGTGCTCATCCCCTGGGTAGAGGCCAACGTCTCAGGGTGGTGTGAACGCAAACTCAGCAGCTCCGGACAAGGCGATGTGCGGTGGTGCACCCGCTGGTACGAACACCCCGAAGCGATCACCCGGTTCTGGGTGCTGCGGTCCGTGCAGATCGCTGCCGCCATTGAAGGGCCAGAAGCAGTCTCGGCGTACCTGCGTGATCACTTCGATCACCATCTGGGAGTTCTCATCGCCCCGACAGGGCCGTTCAACCGCTGTACCACCGACCTCCACGAACCCCAACGCCGCTACCTCGACACCGCGGCCCCTACCGATGACCAGAGGCCCGGCCCCACAGATCGCCACGCCACCGAAAGGGACCAGACATGACAACACAGGTGGCGGCCAGTGCGGCGGCGGACGGCGGAATCTGGGACTGGGTAGTTCTGTGCGCCAGTCTCATTGCGGTGATCAGCACCATGTGGTGGATCGCACGTGTCGGGTTCGGCCGACGTGACTGTCACCCCCAGACCCGCCCACGCGGCACACAGATGCTGATCACGGCTGCATACGTACTAATGACCGGCGTGTGGATAGTGGCGCTCGGCGGCAACCTCCTCGCGCTCGCGCGGTGGTCCTGACTATGGGCCGACCGCCACAACCACAGCACTGAAACCAGCTGACACAGAAGGAGAGACGGGCGATGAACTCTTCCGATACCGCGCCGGACTACCGCAGCAGGGCCTTTCATCCGGACGGGCCCTGGCACCTGCCAGGGCATTTCAGTGCCGGTGACGCCGTGCGCTCGCTCTACGACGACAGCTACTCGGTGTCGGTGCTCGACGACGACTACGCCAGCCTCGGCTACGAGGTGGTGTACCTGCCCCACAAGTCCACGCAGTTGCTCGAGATCCGGCACACCAGCCCCCAGTGCACCGCGTGCGCCGCCGACATTGCCCACTTTCGGGCATATCAAGACCTGCACGCCCCTGCCTGGGATCTGCTCTTCGAGCAGTGCAACGGACAAGTCCATCAGCTCCAGCGGGGCTACGGCTGCACGTGGGCCGTGATCGACTGGGCAGCGTTGGTCGCCGCCCGCCCCGACCTTCTGGTCGCCGCCGACACCACCGTCTCGCTCGAAGCGTTCGTCAGAGCCTTCGAGGTGCTGCACTCCAGCGCCCCGTGGGCGACGTTGAGCATCGAATTGTGGTGCCGCGGCGACGGCCGCATCGAAGTCGAACCCACCGTCCTCTCAGTGCACTCCGACCAGGACGGGGTGTCAGTACCCGACGACATAGCCGCGCAGTGCACACACATACTTCATCGCACGGGTTGGACCGGACAGGTCCGGTCCAACCCGTGCGGCGACACCTGGTGGACGGTGTGCTGACCGACAGCAACGGCCACCGGGCGCTCGGCCTGACCCAGCGAAGCAGCACTCGCAGCGGCAGGCATCACCAAACTCGTCGTTGGTCAGCACACTCCCAGACTCTTCGCTGACCGGCGGCGCGGGTGTGGCCGGAAACGCGTCCCTCCCCAGCGGCGCGCACTCCGGCCACACCCACACCCACAGAACCGAAACTCGAACCGAGGAGATGGGCACCACATGAAAGTCTCAGTCACGAGCACACTTACAACATGCGCACTAGCTGCCGCCCTCGTGGTCAGCGGCTCAGGTCCAGCCCACAGCACCCCGGTAGATGTTCCTTCCGCGTACCAGCACGCCGTGGCCACTGGCCCGTTGCAATGCGCGCACACCGAAGTCACCCCCGAGTTCATCGCGACGCAGGTGTGGGCTGAATCCCGATGGCGCACCGATGCGATCTCCCCGAGCGGTGCCGAAGGCCCCGCCCAACTGCTCCCCTCGATGTTCGCTGTCTACGGCGCCGACGACGACGGCAACGGCATCGCCTCACCCTTCGACATCGCAGACGCCATCGGTGCCCTCGTACGACTGGACTGCATGACGGTCACCAACCTGCGGTCCGCCGGCCACCGGACCGATCCGGTATCGATCGCGGCGGCATACCGAGGCGGACTGGCGCGAGTCGATGACCCTACCGTTCGCAAGGACGTGCGCTCGATGTTCACCACCGCTCCCGCGCGCTAAACCGATGCCACGCGTAGCAGTAGCCATGCCGACCACGAGCCACCCGAACTCCGATGAGCCGGTGATTGCCGCGGTCTACGTCGAGCTCCCCGGAGACACGCGGACCGCGCCACAGTGGACCTCACATCTGACAGCTCAACTCGACGACGGGGTAGATCTCGAAGTCGTGATCGAACCCGCAGGGAACCGTGCGGCCATCGTCCTGACGGCCAGAGGTGATTCCGGGCCGGCCACCCTTGGATACACCGTGAACCGTCTCATCTCTGATCCCCAGAGCTTCGGGCTCGTCGACGCTGCCCGCACACAACGGGCGTCAGACTAGATTCGGTTCACGGGAGGCCCGCCCGTCGCCGCGTCGTGAAGACGTGGTGGCCAGTGTGGGCTATTTTTACCGCCGGAGCGCGATGACCGCGCCCCCTGTAATGGCCAGGCACACCACCGCCCCCATCTCAGCGAAGCTGGACGGTGCTGTCAGTTTGGATTCGATTGCGGTGTAGTGATACCCAGCCGCGAAGACGCCGGCCGCTGACAGCGCGGCGGCGCTGATCGCTTCTCGATACTGCTTAGGTGACGCGGGCGCGAGGCCATAGCGGCGGGCGCAGACAAGGTGGACGGCCACGACTCCGGCCGCACCGGCCAGCGCCAGCAGGGTCAGTACCGCTGGGCCGGTGACGAACGCCCAGAAGCCGGTGATCACGTCATGGAGCCTGCCCATCATGGCAGCGAACGCGCCGTCGCCGCTGCGGGCGGCGTGGGCGGTGTAGTGAGCCAGCGCAGCGGCCACGATCCCCGACGCGGCAACCCCGATCGCACCTTGCCACGGCAGCGGTGACGGGATGTACCGCCAGTCCGGTCCGGCGTCGTGGTTGATGTTGATGGCGTTCATGTTCGGTGTCTCCTGTCTTGGGGTCGGTGTGTCAGAGGGGTGTGCTTTCGGGGAACCACGCGGTGATGCATGACGCGGGGACAGCGTGTCGTCGACGTCATCCTGTGCGGGGGCGTACGCGGGTCTGGGTCTTCTGTTGGGTGCGTGCCGGGCGAGCGGCAGCTACCCGCTTTCCGCGTGACTGGCCCTGCGTTGCGGCGGGGCCGGTCGTCGCCAGGGGAGCGGCGGCAGCTTGCACAGGCCCTGCGGCGAGTTCGCTGCGATCGGATTCGGCGTGCTGGGCGTGCTGCTGTTCGTCGGCCGCGGTGTGCTCGTGGTCGACGGCCATGCCGTAGTCACTGTCGCGGTCGTCTGCGAGCTCCGGTTCCTCGGGGGAGGCGGTGAGGTGCTCGTCGCTGGTGTCGGCGGGGGCGGAGATGACGGCCAGGTGCTCGTCGTCGGCGCGTTCTGCTGTCTGCTCGTGCTCGGCGGCGAGGTCGTGTTCGGAGGCGCTGCGCCCGTTGTGATCGTGGAACTGGGCGTCGGCGGCGTTGAGCAGCCCGGGGTATTTGTCGGCCAGCTGCGCGTCGAAAGCGTCATCGAACTGTCCGATGAGTCGGGCAGCCCGCGCACGGTCGTCCGGGCCGGTGCCGGCTTCGGTGGCCAGCCATTCGACGGCGGCTTCGCGGCGGGCCTGGTCTTCGGTCGCGGGCTCTGTCATCCCTTTCATCGTCCGGTGCAGTTGCCACGCGGCCAGTCCGGCCGGGGTGCGGACTTTCGCGTCGAAGCTCAGCCCGGCCACCGCGTCAGCGAGCACATCGGGATCGGCACCGGCTGTGGTGTATTCGGCGAATCGTTTCTCCGCCAGACCCCACCGCGGGTCGTCGAACACCCGCGCCGGTATGCGCCCGTCGAGCCGCTCAGCCAACGTCTGCAACTGCTCTGGCTCCGGGTCGACCTCCGGCACTGCCCCGGTGAGCAGATCGTCATCGACTCGCACCTTGGACTCGGCGTCCGGGGTCAGGGTGGCCGCCCGGTCGTCCGCGATGTCTGTGGCCACCGACCGTAGATCGGTGAGCCGGTCGTGGGTGGGGGAGTCTGCGAGCCAGTCCTGCACCTGCTGCCCGGTCTGCTGGCTGCCGGCGGCGACGGTGACCACGCGGTCACCAAGGACGCCTTGAACGACCTGTGATCCGTCGGGGAGGTCGGCGTGGGAGACGACCATCCCTGCGGGGTCGTGGCGGACTGACACCGCGTCTCCGTCCGCGACGATTCGGTTCCACTGCTCGGCTTGCGCCGGGGTGAGTAGGTCGATCGCAGCGGCATCGGCGGCCAGCTCCATTCGCGCCCCGTGCTCGTCGTCGGCCCACGCGGCGCGGCCGTTGGCTTCGCGGCGGGCGCGCAGAGCGCCGGAGACCATGCGGGCGGCCATCGCGTAGGCCAGCAGTTCGCTACGGGGCAGCGACAGGGTAGGGACGTCGCTCTCGGGTGCGGTCATCGTGTCGGTCCTTTCGGTGGGGGCTGCGGGGATCGGCCCCGGTGCTGGGGCAGGCCTGGGCGCGGGGCAAGTGCCGGTGCGCGCGGAGCAGTATCGGTGCGCGGGGCAGTGGCCGGCGCGGTGGGAGTGAGTGCTTGCGGTGCGCCGGCGCGGACGTGGTTCGCGCTAGAGCGGGCGGCGCTGGCGGCGTGTGGTTGGTGGCGGTGTTCGTGCCACGCAGCGATTTCGAGCATGAGCCCGGCCAGGGCGACGGCGAGTTCGATACTGGCGCTCCGGGACGGGCCGCGTTCGGCGACCATCCGCAACGCCAGTAGGTGACGGGCGGCGTCGTTGAGGGCATCAGCGGCTGCTGCCGCCGGTCCGGTCTGCGGGCTGCGCGGCTGGGCGGCGCGGGCGGCGCGGGCGGAGCGGTGCCCGTGCCACACCGCTGCGGTGCGGGGCCGTCCCGGTTCGGGGTGCGTGCCGTCGGTGACCCGTGAGTAGGCGACCAGCAGCCGTTGTCCGGCCACGGCGATGTCGCCGCGGACTCGATCATCTCCTGTGGAGCGCAGCTCGCTTCGGGCGAGGACGACGGCACCGGCGGCCTCGCGGAGTTTCTGCGAGGTCAGATCCCAGGTGATCTTTTCTGCCGGCCGCTCGGGCAGCGGGCCGCCGTGGCGGGCAAGGCCTGCGGTGATCTTCGGCCACGACAGATCCGACGCGAGTTTGCCGCCGCCGTAGAACACCGGCTTGCCTGCCTTGGTCGTGAACTCGGGATCGGCTACCGCGTACCCGCTGACCGCTCCGGCGCCGTCGCGGCGCAGATGGACCAGCATCCCGTGAGCGCGCAGACCGGCCAGGAACTCATCGGGTGATCCTGCGGTGGCGGCCGTTTCGGCGACCGTTTGTCGCAGCTGCCCGCGGATCGTCTCGGCCGTGTCGGTGCGCGGGCGATCACGCAACCGGCCCGCGGCGCGCTGGCGGGTGGTCTTCTCCTGCTCGCCGCGCGTGGCCGCCCGGTCGGCGCTGCGATCGTCTTGTTCGGTTTCAGTCAGACCCAGCCGCTGCTCCCAGTCCCGCGCCACTGATCGGACCACGTGAAAGTCGTTCTTGGGGTAGAACCGTGTGCCGGTGTCCTGACGAACCAGGGTGGCCGCGATGTGAATGTGGTCGTTGCCCTGCGCGCTGCTGCCGTGATGCACGGCGACCCACCGGCACCCCCCGGGATCAGTGGCCGGGGCTATGCCGGTGCGGTCCATCACGTCGGCGGCAATCTGGCCCCACTGCTCATGGCTGAGCGCTCCATCGCCAGCGGGCAGAGCGATCGAGCAGTGCCACACATAGCCGTGTTTGGTGAACCCCGGCTCGCCCTCGGCGGGCTGGCGACGGGGCAGACCCGCCGCGTCGGCCGGGGCCTGCACATGCGCCCGCAACGCGGCCATGCCCGCCGGGTCGAAGTCAAAGTCGTCGGGGCCGATCTGTGCCGGTTGCAGCGCGCCCGGGTCGGACTGCCACGACGCGATCACCGTAGGGCGGGTGTGCTCATTGCTCCGGCCCGGCCCCATCAGGTACGAGATGAGACCGGGTGCGTCCCAGCCGCGCCCGATCTTGTCGATCACCGCAGCCTCCGCAACAACCCCATGAGTTCGGCATCGGTGCGCTCATTGGTGCGGCGCACGAAGTCCAGGACCGCCGCGGTTTCGGGCGCGAGCTGCCCGGTGGAGTTCGCGTGCCGGGCCACATCGTTGAGGTTGCCGGCCACATTGCCCATCAATCGGCGCAACCGCCGGACCTCATCGAGCAACTCCCGGGCCTGGGCCACATCGAGCGGCACCGCCGCCGAACCCTTCTCGGTCACGGCCGTCTCGCTGCCGGTGGCGGCCTTCGCTGCCCGCACGCCGGCGGCAGCGACGAACGCCATCGGCGTCAACTCCATCTGCGCCGCGGCCCGCTCGATCACGGCCCGCTCCTCCTCCGACAACCACACCTGACGCGGCCTGCGCGGCTGCCCCGAGGTGTGGGCGCGGTACCCGCCCCTGCTCACTGCCCGCACCTGCTGCCCCCGTCATTTCCGTCGGTCGCGTCTCCGCCCGCGACCGCCAACTGCTCGACCGGCCCACCGCCGCCGGCCGACCTCACACCGCCCACCCTGGCGGGCGCTCGCCGCAGGCGCAAGCCAAAACCATTGGGTTTTGGAATATCTTGCTCCCGCATTTGGCACTTTTTCTGTCCCGCTGCCACTCTCAGTGACTCAGACCAAAAACATCCACGCGCACTGCCATTTTCGCAGTCGTCCTCCCAACGACAGTGTCCCGCTCTAGAGAAGCTCAGGACCAGGGTCATGCCTTCGGTCACCACGCCCATGTCGGCCTCCCTTGCGGAATTAGAAACATTAGATACATTAGATACATCGCCGGGAGGTTCGGCAACTTTTCACCAAAAAACCGGAAGGGGCAGCAGTGGCCACCAGCAAGAGCAAGGCGACATCGAGCAGCGTGCTCGACGCCTATCGCCAGCAAATCATTCCGTCCGACACCGAACAAAAGATCGCAGACCTGGCCGCCGCCGTCGCCACCTACGAAAGCAATAAGGCCGATCGCACCGCGCAGGAACGGGCCCTCGCGAGGCGGCAGACCGAGGACGAGGACGCGGTCTTCGATGCCTACGAACTGGCAAAGACGCACGGGGCCAAGGCATCTATCCTCTCCGAGATCGGCCTTAAACCCGAAGGAGCTCTCGTCGCCGCACGCGGCCGGCGCAAACAAATCTCCGATGCCGAAACTACCCCGAAGGCTGACGTGCCCACCACCGCCGGCCCCAGCGACGACCTCGGGACACAGTCATCGCAGCCACCAGCACCTGACGCGGTCAGCGCATGAGCAGCGCAGACCGCGCACCCTCTGACGGCGTCGGCGCGATCCTCGAAGAGGCCCGACAGTCCATCCATGAGGCCGTCGCCGCCGAACCCGGTTCCGAACGTGAACGCTCAGCCGCCCACCACGCCGAAAGCCTGGCCAACACCGTGCTTCTCGACCCGGCCGCGACCGACCGACACCGCGAATACGCCGGGTACTACCACGCCGACGCCCGCGCTATGCAAGCCCCGGGACGCGACCAGAGTCCTGCGACTCGGGCGGCAGGGCCGCTCGATGCCGGCACCGGACAGCCGCGTGCCGCGGCCCCGTCCTCCGCCGCAACCCCAGCCCAGCCGGGTCACATCAGACGCACAAACCAGACGAGCGAGAACACGAAAGCGAGGCAGATATAGACATGAGCAGTCCCCAGCAAGAGCAATCAGCAACATCGAACAAGCTGCGACAGGCAGAGTTTGAGCTGTCCCACGTGGAACCTCAAGACAACGTGTACCAGTGGTTCAAGACCGCCATCACGGAGATAGCCACCTACGGACAGCACGACGAACAGTTCGGGCTGAGCGAACTGACAGACGGCTGGAAACTGCTCAGCAAACACGGACCGGGCTCACCCGAAGTGACCCAATGGTTCGCCGACCGCAACTCGATGCCGCCGTATCCGATGGGCGAAGAACCGTTCCATCCACACCAAGGCTCCTCAGCGCACCAGTCCACCATCGAACACTTCCATCGCTTTCAGCACGAGTTCAACGGACACGTCGAGTCCACAGTCTCCGCGAATGTCGCTGCCGCACGACAAGAGAACCGCCAACTCAAGGGACTAGATCCCGCGAATCGCGCGGCCGGTCCCTTGTCGCCCGGCCCGAAGGAAGATCAGGCAAGCAGCCCCACCCAGACAGCCGTCTCAGCGCAACGGCCGGCCCATCTGGCGCGCCAAGACCGCGTCGCACAAAACCGCAGCAACACCCACAGGCACCTCCAATGAGCAGCCCTCACGAGCGCGACGACCGGTTCTACGGCTACAACCAGGACCCCTACACCCGCACTCCGCATCTCGACCCGTACACCGGATACCAGCGCGGCACCCCCGACAACACCACCCGGGCCTATGAGGTCGCGCCGCAACCGCCCGAGCCGGAGCGCTCCTTCATCGACGCAGACGACCCGAAAGACACGCGGCGGCGCCCAGTGGATCTCGGTGTGCATCTGTCGATGTTCGCCGGGGGAGTAGTCGCGAGCGCGGTCGTCATCGGTCTGCTGGCGTACCTGCTGTGCGCGGTGGCACTGGCCAGCATCTACAACAACATCTCGCCGACCTATTGGGCCCAGAACTCGATCGCGCCGGTACCGACGACCCAGACCGCGGCCACCGTCGCAGGCAGTGTTGCCGCTGTTCTTGCCGCAGCGGTGCTGCTGGTCGTGCTCATCAAAACCACGCCAGCTCCGCACATTTTCTTTCTCACCCTCGGCGCACTGGCCGTCGTGGCCGTGCTTGTGGCGTCGGGGCTGCTCGACGTCCTCAGCGCCGCCCGCCCGTGGCAATCAACGCTGGGCCCACTGATCATCCGTCTCGTCCTGGGCTGGGTAGCAGTCGCTCTGATCGCCACAACCGGAAGACTCACAGCTACCCGCGCACCGCGCCCGTACTGAGGAGAGCACCCCATGACCGACGATCAGAACACGCCCTGGACCCGAGAACGGCACAGCTTTTCGTGCACACAGGAAACCTGGGACGCCGCCAAAAAGGCCTGGATGAGCGACCTCAACACCTACCCAGCCTGGACCGAATGGCTCGAAGCTGCCCTCGCCGAAGCCATCGCCACGACACGACAGCAATACGGCGAACTAGCGACCGCCCCCGCCCGCATCCCTCCGGGCCGCCGCGAGAGTGCCCCCACCGATGCACCGTCGCGCACCCGCCGGGCATTCACCTGCCAACCGCACATCTGGGCTGACACCCGCAACGCCTGGTGGACCGAACGCGACAGCGCCACCCACCTCTCGGACTGGATATCGACCGCGATGTCCACCAAAGCCGCCGCCACCCCTGACCGCGATCCCACGACGCAAAGGACTCCACGATGAGGCGAAACAAACCCATCCCGGCTGCCTCAGCCGAACCCTGGAACGTTCAGCCCGACGCCCCACCAGCGCCCGCACTCAGCCCCTACGACGACGACACCACCGTCATCAACGCCATCCCCACTGACGGGTACGACCCCGCGGGTGAACCCTCAGGACCGCCGTCAGCAGACCAGCCGCACCCGCACACTGAGTTCCCCCTCTCGACACCACCGCCCCCGGCCCGGCCCGGCCACCGAAGGAACATGCGGGGCTACATCATCGCCAGCGCCCTGGTCCTCGTGGTCCTGGTCATCGGGGCGATCGGCGCAGTGCTGCTCAACGGCGCCAGCGACAGCACATCCTCAACGGGACAAACACCGGCGGCCGCGCTGCCCCCGACCGCCACAGCGCCATCGAACGCCGACTGCCCCGACACCACCGACGGGCCGGTCACCACCGGCCGCGATCCGGGTGGGAACGTCGGCGGTGCCGAGGTCATCAAGGCCTTCGAATACGCCTACTACGTGACGCGATCCGGAACCGCAGCAAGAGAACTCGTGGCCCCGCTCGGCAAACCCAACCGGGCCGACCAGATGCAGGCCTTCATCGACCGACTCGACCCCGACACCCTTCACTGCGTGAAGATCACTGACCGTGGCAACGGCCTCTGGGCAGTCGAACTCACCGAGCTACTCCCACGAGGAGGTGAGCCCATCACCTACCACCAACTCATCCAGACCATCGACGCAAACGGTCGCACCTTCATCAATTCCATCGTCAAAGACCCCGACACCACCTCCTAAACCGCCGACACCCACCGAAAAAGGAAGCACACAATGTCACTGCACACCCCACCGAACCGCCGCGCATCTGACCGACATGCACGCGGAAAAGTCATGGCCGCCAGCATCATCGCTGTCATGGCGATGAGCCCAGCATTCGCCGGCCCAGCTTTCGCCGACGAACCTGAACAAGGGGGAGTCACCACCGAAGAACCCACCCCCGACCCCGGACAGGGCGGCGTGACCAACGTGCCCGAACCCCCGGCTCCCGCGCCCGAACCTGAACCAGTCCCGGACTATCCCCAAGGTGTGCTGCCCTCGCCGCCGCAGGAAGTGGCTCCGGTGATCTGGGAGGAGCCGTCCGGCCCGCCGGCCGGAACCTATGACCCGGCACCCTCGGGCCCAATCCACGCGCCGGTCCCGACCGCCCCGGTCGCACCGAAGATCGTCGAGGATCCGGCGGCGAAGATCCGGGTCGGCAACTTCGTCACCGACCGGCCCGGCGAGATTCCCCGCGACTACGCCATCTCGATCAACGAGTACTCGGCCTACGCCGAAGCGAAGATCGCCCAAGGATTCCGATCGGTCGGGTTCTCCGATGAGGAAGCCGACCGCAGGGCGGCCGCCGCCGTGCTCGGTGGAGTAATCGGCGGTGTTGCTGGCGCAACCGCGGCCGGGGTACCGGTCACCATCGCTGTCGGGCTGTTCACCCTGCCCGCCGGTGCCGCGATCGGAGCCACGGTCGGTTCGTTCGTCCCGCCGCAGCCGTTCAACATCGGCACCGGCGCACTGATCGGCCTCGGCGCAGGAGCCGCCGTCGCCGGCGGAGCCGGCGCTATCGCCGCCGTCGCCGGCGGGACAACCGGCGCAATCATCGGCGCAGCCCTGGGCTATGCCCTGGGAGCCGGCGACCCCAACGCCAACCCCGGCGCGCCATGGGAAAAGCCACCTGCGCCCGCCCCGGCCCCCGCTCCGCTTCCAAATCCGGAAGCCAACCAGTACGAACTGGTCCTCGACGCACCCACAGCATCCGATGCCGGACTCCCAGCGGTCGACTACACCGTCAACACCGATGGCGATGTGAACTTCTCGACGAACATCGCCGGCATCCCGCCGATCTCGGGTGGCTGGACCGCCGAGCAGGCCGCAGCACCGTACGAGGTCCTGGACCAATGGGCGCAGCCCGCGAAAGACGCCGCGGCGTCGGTAACCAAACAGGCCAGCGACGGACTCACTGCCGCGGTCGACGGCCTGCACATCACCTATCCACAGACCCAACCAGCGCCAGCGGCCTAACCGAAAAGCGACTCGCACATCGACACGATGGTTGCTCGAATTCGCCTGCTCCCCCGGCCCACACCAGGGCCGGGGGAACAGACGTGTCCGCGCAACCACAGCAACACGTGTCACAGCTCTGTGGTAACAAACACCTCACACACGAGGTGACGGAAAGGGGGTAGGTGTCATGGATCCCGCATGGATTTTGATCATCGGCTGGTTCGCGATCGGCGCTGTAACCGGACTGCTCGTCCTCGCGGTCGGGTGGGTGAAAAACCCGCCCCGCAAAGGTCAATGGATTCGGCCCGCTGATCCGCGCCGGCCAATGATCTGGATGCCACCGGTCTCCGCCGCCCCGATCATCACCAGAGCCCTCCTGGCAACAGCGTTGGGGCTGTGCTTCATTCCGGTCGTGCTGCTGTTCGGGTTCGCCGGCACGGCCAAAAGCACCGCAGGCCCGCGCCCGACCCGCCGCTGGTAATCAGCTCTTGGCGTCCCGGTCGCGCGCCGATCACGTTGCGAGCTCACCGACCCCGGCCGCAACGATCGAAATGGTGCCCGCGTATGCCCACGTCCCGCGGGCGGTTGGTCGCTGCCGTTCGATAAGGGCCCGGCAGCCGCTTGTGCCCGGAACGCCTCACCGCTGCTCGGTGGCATCTAGCGGGAACGAATCGCCGCCAGCAGACGGGCAACCTCATCGTCGCCGGTCGTCTCGCCCCGGACCACGCGCCGCACAGCGGCTTCGTCAGCCTCGGTCAGCGGCATGCCGGCCATCTCGTGCCCAGCGGCGACCGCGGCAAGAAGCTGCTCTTCGGTACGGGTCGTCGCCGCGGCCATCGTGATCACTCCTCGGGTTATCTGGATAAGCTCTACGGTCAAAACAAGGTGTGTTGGGCGTGGGCGGCCGCGACGTCGGTGACCTGCTCGTAGGCGGCCGCCATCCGCTCCACCGCAGCTAACGGTTCTTCGAGCTCTGTAGCGATCTGTTCCCAACTCATGTGTTCGTCGTGGTGCATATGCCAGGCCATACGGTGCAAGTCTTCGGCCCGAAGGACGGGGCCACCGGTCGACGTCGACGAGCGCCGCAAGGCGGTCATAGCTTGGCCAGCTGGTCGCGTTTGGTGAGCCAGAGTTCTTCGGCGCGTTGCTGGTGTCCGGTGAGGTTTTCCCAGTGCCCGGCGAGTTCTTCGACGCTGACACTCTCGCGGATCTGCGACATCCGGGCCAGCAGGCCGGCGTAGCCGCGGCGGTACCACTGGTCGACGACTTTGGCGGCCAGATGCGGCAGGTCCGCGCCCCCGACCATCGGGCCCCGGGACGGGGAGATGATCGCCAGCAAGTGACCTTCAACTTTCTGCAGCCGTCCGGTCTCGAACAGGTGGGCCTGTACCAGTGTCGGGTTCGGGGGTGCTCCACCGTCGAGGACTGCGCAGATCGCCAGGAAGATCTCACGGTGCATGCCGCTCCAGAACGGATCCCACCGATCGCCGGTGGCCATGATCTGGCGGACTTCGCGGGCCATGGGTGCCGGCGCCCACATCAGTGCGGTGAGAAAAGCGGCTTCGACGCCAGTGGTGACGGTGCTTTCGGTGTCGAGGTCGGCTCCCAGTCCGCCCGGGAACTCCTCGAACGAGAGACCCGCTTCACCCAGCTGGTCGTCAACGGCAGGGGTGTTGGTGTCCATGTCACTGGCGGTGATGGTCATCGGTTCCTCCTGGTCGGCGGGTGCGGGTGGTGTGGGTGGTGTGGGATCGTGCTCAGGCGGTGGCATAGGACAGGTCCGCGTAGAGGCAGTCCGGTTGATGTGGGTCACTGAAGTGCTCGCAGCATTCGGTGCAGCAGTCGTCGACGTCGTAGCGCACGTCCTCAGCCCGGACCCAGGGCCGCGCCTGGTGTGCCTGCTCTGCTCGCTGAGCGAAGTCGTCGAGGCGGGCGGCCACCTCGAGGTCGCCGGCAGCTCGGGCTTGATTGGCACTACTGCGAAAGTGTGCGGCTCGGTCGGCATAGCTGCTCGGGGTCCTGGTAGTCATCGTTGATCCTCTCTTCACGCAGCCAGAAGGCTTTTGATGTTATCGGGCCGAAACCCACTCCAATGACGTTCTCCCGCAACGACAACCGGGGCTTGAAGGTAGCCCAGGCTCATCACGTAATCGCGGGCTGCGGAGTCTTCAGCGATGTCGACGACGCGGTAGTCCAGGCCCGCCTTGTCCAGTGCCTTGTAGGTGGCGTTGCACTGCACGCACGCGGGCTTGGTGTAGACGGTGATCGTGGTGTCAGTCATGCTGATGGCCTCCGCTGGTTTTGTGCGACTGTTGTGTCGGTATCAATAGGTCCATTGTATTCGATTAATTGTTGTGCTGCAACGGTTTTGGGTAACTATTGGGTCACTTGTTGGACGATTCAGTGATAGTGAGAGGGGTGTCATTTCCTGGTAATCCGCCGCTCTCGTGGTCGGGTTGGCCGGGTCCAGTGGTGGCGGTAGGAAAGTCCCACGATGAGCGCAGCGCGTGGGGTTTTGGTGCCAGAAGCACTTGACGCTGGCGGTTCGGCTGTTCGAGATGCTCCGGCGGTTCAGGCAACGCCACCAGTTGCGCCCAGCCGAGGGGGTTGGTTGGGCCGGGCTGCGCGTGGTGTCGCACGTGGCCCGACACCGCACCCACTACTGCGTCCGGCGCGCTCGCGCCTCCTTCCTCCGCTGATCCACGAGAGTCCCTGTGGTGGGCGTGATTTCCCAAGTGTCGGCGTCGCTGTACCCGGCGATGCGCCGGATCTGGGTGATGCGCAGGTGGTACCAGTAGTGGAAGGCCTCGCTGGTTGCCCAGTCGGGGGCCTCGCAGCTCTGGTAGTCGTAGCCGTCGATTGCTTTGAGGATCTCGATCGGCTCGAACACGCGGCCGGGGCGCTGGTAGTCGTAGATGTAGGTCTCGTCTTCGCGGTAGCGGGTGATCACGCTCGCGGCGTTGGCGTCCAGGAGCAGCTGCCCGACGGCGCTGGCCGATTCCGGCCGTAGAGCGCGCACCCGGCTCTGGCCGACGTCGATCAGCCCGTTGGATGGGGTGGGGATGGCGTCATCGTCGGTGGGCCAGCTGATCATTCCCAGGCGGCCGGGCAAGCCGGCGCGCACCAGGACGTGAATATGTTCGGGGTCGACGAGATATGCACTCATCATCATTTCCTCTCGGGTGGCGTGTTGGAGTGGTTAGGTGCCGGGCTCAGCGCTCGACGCGGGCCGGTTGCCCGGTGGTGGTGTAGTCGGTCAGGTTGAGCGCGGCGGTGATGGCGGTGCCCAGGTCGTAGATGTCGCCGGTGAGTGGTTCGCCGAGGTAGGTCATCCACCGGTCGCCGGTGATGGTGAGCATGGCCGCCGATCGGTGCAGCGTGTTGGCGGTCAGGGTGTTCGGATCGATGTCTTCGACGGCGAACGCTGCGGCCATCTCGGGGTTCTCGGTGACCATCTGGGAGGCGGTCGCCTGGACCACCTCGTCGGAGAATCCGCGAGCTCCGTTGATGCCGTCGCAGTGGTAGTCGCGGGTCTCGGGCAGCTCAGCGGGGTTGGTGCAGACCAGTTTCGGGTCGATGTGGTCGTAGCTGTCGGTCATGCCGTTGAACTGCGCACCCTGGAACTGTGACCACTGGGCGCGGGCCTGGGTGTAGGTCGGTCCGTCGGTCCAGGCGACACCGATCCAGGCCGAGGCGGTGCCCCGGTTGCAGCGCACCGAAAACTTCACCTCGGGCCACACTCGGCGCAGGTGCTTACGCAGTTCGGAGGCGGTTTCTTTGGTGCTGTAGCTGGTCATCTGTGGTGTCTCCCTCTGCCGATGGCGGGGACCTGGCCCGGTCGACCGTGACCGGAGGCCCCTCATTTCCTGATAACTGGCCGCATTCGCAGACGGGCCGGAGCGACCAAGAAGCGGAGACAGGAAAGTCTCGCGAAATAAGCGCAGCGCGTGGGACTTTGGTGGTGGAGTCTCTTGGTCCGCAGGTTCGGATGTGGAAAGAATCGGCCTATCAGGGAATGAGAACCTCCCCTTTTTTGGGGAGGAGCTACTGCGCGCCGCAGGCGCTTCGATGTAGGTGACCGCGCAGCGGACATACGAAAGGCCGGCCACCTGGTGTGGCGGCCGGCCTGTTCGGTCGTGTGTGGCTCCAGCCGGTCGACGCTGGTAGCCGATTGTGCGGGAGCTGCTTTGGTCGCGGTAGGGCGTGGTGTCGCGGTAGCTCAGCCTTTGTAGGGCGTTTTCGAGGGGGTGACGATGGTGGGGTCGTGACCGTTGACGGTGAGTAGTCGTTGTGCGGCCTCGACGCGAAGGTCTTGGTTGGGTCCGGGACCGACGATGAGGCTGGTGATGGTGTGGGGTGTGTAGTTGTCGTCGTTCCTGAGGTTGACGATGAGGTCGCGGTAGGGGATGAGTCCGGTTGCCCCGCTGCGAAATTGGGGGGCGTTCGTCACTGTCACCGGTGAGGATGAGCCGTGTTTCGTCTTCTTCACCGAATCCGCCGTCTTTGAGCGTCGCGAGGGCCTGGGAGACGATGATGGTTGCCCATTCGCTGTCGTCATCGACGATGGGTCCTGATGTGACGAGCCCGTGGCGTAGAACCAGGTCTTTGACGACGCCTTGTGCGATCTGGTCGGCGGCGTCGTCTCCGTAGAAGACTTGCTGCAAGCGGGCTTGCTGCCAGTCACTGTTGAGTGGCGGCATGTTGCCTTCGCGAACTGACCAGGTGTGGCTTTCGAGGACGTCCCGGGGGATGCCGATCGAGTATCCGCCGCCGTTGTGTCCGTATCCACGCCATTGGCTCAGTAGGTCGCCGTTGCTGCAGAAGCAGGCAGCGTAGAGGCGCATACCGGGTGCAGCATTGTTGGTGAGCGGGTTTGCGGTGCGGAGGTTGGCGGCGAGGCCCCTCAGCAGGGCTGCGAATCTGGGGTTAGTAATGCCTGAAATCGCGGCGTCGATGTGTCGTGCGATGACGTTGGCGCCGTATCGGAGCTCGGCGCTGTCGTTGAGGATCGCACATCGGAGGCTCGCAGGCTCAGAGCGCGAGCGAACACCTTGGCGGGGTTGGCGGTGATTGTGGTGTTGAACTTGGGTTTGTCGATGATTCCGAGCAGGCCGTCTGCGGTTGTGTAGTGGTAGAGGGTGTCAGCGGGCCGTGCGTTCGCGCTCATGTGTGCCATTCGCTCATCAGTGGGCTCGTGGAGGGAGTCCGGGTCATCGACAGGTTACGGGTGGGGTCAGTCACCACGGCGTAGGTGCGGGTGCGTATGCCTGACCAGTGTCGCGGACGTGCGCGGCGGCGGCAGTGAGTGAGGCGTGGTCGACGGTGCCGTGTTCGTCGTGGCCAGCTGCGGCGAGGAGCAGGGGGTTGTCGTCAATGCTGATGCAGAGGAACACGATGGCGTCGGGCTCTTGGCCGGCGATGTGGTCGAGCGCAGCGAGCGCCGCGTCGCCGGCGGCGTGGTGGGCGTCGTTGTAGGTGGTTTCAACGCCAGCGTCGAGGATGCCGTTGTCGGCGAAGGTGTTGGTGTGGGCGGTGATGCTCCAGCAGATCATTTGGTGTTCCTTGTCGGTTTGGTGAGTGGTTCGCTACCGACAAGGATGCCGCGCGGCCCCCAGGGCCGCGCGGCATTCCCCGGTCCCCAGGCCCGTTCTGTGGATAACAGTCGGGCCTGGGGATAACCGTCTAGGTGCGGTCGTTTTCGGGTAGTGGTCCGTTGGCGATCCAGCCGGTGCCGGTGATGCGGTAGCTCTGTTCGGCGGGTGGTCGCCAGCTGGGGGCCAGGGGGTTACGGGAGAATCGTGGTCCGTCCTCGAAGGTAGCGATGGCCAGTTTGTGGGCCTTGTGCATCGCATCGATCATGGTGTCGATGGCGGTCGTGTCGAGCAGGGAGAACGACAGCGGGGGGATGGTGAGGGTCACGAAGGGCCAGACTTTGCCGGTGACGGGGTGGGCGAACTGTTCGCGTGATGCTGACCCCATGGGGTTGCGGGTCCAGGTCATCGTGGTTTGGACGTCGGGCCGGGCTCCTGCCATGACTCCGGGCATCCGGTGAACTTCGGCCATTCCCATGCGGGCCTGGCGGGCGATGCCAAACAGACCGAGTACGAATTGGACTTGTTTGGCGCTGATGAATTGCATGCTCACGCTGTGGAAGTCGACTTGGAGCATGGCAGATCCGGTGCCGGGTGCGACTGCTTTGATCCGGTGGTCTTGAGATCCACAGCACGTGATGGCGACTTTGGTGATGACGCCGTTGGTGCTCAGCGGTAGCGGGGTACGTGCGTGTTCGGGGCGGCTGCCGGTGATCCGGCGTTCTTCTTTGTTCAGTTCGCGTGCTTTGCCTTTGGCCATGTCGGGCTCTCCTGGTCTCACTGGTCGCGGACCGGGTGTCCGGCGGCCTGGGTGAGGTGAGGCGCTGGTCGTTGGTGACCAGAAGCACCTCATTTCCTCATAACTGGCCGCATTCGCAGACGGGGTGAAGGACCAAGAAGTGGAGACAAAAAAGTGGCGCGAAATAAGCGGACCGGAGCGCCAGCGACGGGTAGCGCGTGCCACTTATTTGGTGGAGTCTCTTGGTCCGCAGGCCCGGCTGTAGAAAGAATCGGCCTATGAGGGAATGAGACCGCTAGGTCGGTAATACTGTGCGCCGTAGGCGCTTCCATGTAGGTGACCGCGCAGCGGACATGAAGAAGGCCGGCCACCTGGTGTGTGGCCGGCCTTGTTCGGTGGTGTGTGGCTCCAGGTCGTCGACGCTGGGAGGCGATTGTGCGGGAGCTGCGCTAGGTCGCGGTAGGGCCTGGTGTCGCGGCAGCTCCACTTCGGTGGTTCATCTGATGGTGGCCAGAATCCCCACTCGCTAGAAGGTGTCGTTGTTTTCGGCCACGGGGATGTTTCGGCGCTCTCGGAGTTCGCGGACTTTGACGTGGTAGGAGATCGGTGTCACCGAGAGAAGGTGGTCGATCATGGTGGTGAAGAACTGGCTGGGCTGGACGTCCTCTGGGACGAGGCCGGGATCTGCGGTGACTACTGGTGTGTGGCTGTCTGCATCCCAGTCGACGAGTAGGAGAGCGGTAGCGGTGTATCCGTTGGCGTCGCCGCGATGGCGAAGTTTGCGGATCATGTCGATGCTGCGTTCAAACGCGTCAGGTTCGGTCTGAATGATGGTGGCGCGTTGGACAAAGAAGTAGCCTACGGCTGCCAGCGGGTAGCGTCCGCGTAGGTTGCTGGCGTCGCCGTAGGACTCTTCAAATCGGTTGGGGAGGTTTTTGCCGAAGCTGGACTGTTGCGCTTTGGTGGAAATGAGGAGCTCGGGGCCGCGGTCCCACCGGGCGATGACTACGTCGACCTGTTTTGCATACGCTTGGCCGAGGACTCGGGCGTCTACCGGCGCGACGGCTGCCATGGTCAGCAGCCGTTCTGCGAGTTCGTCGCGCAGCGCGGTAGGCACTTTTTCCAACAGAATGGTGATGTCGCGGGGCAGGACGCGGGGCCGGGTCGAGCGTGGCCAGACCTCGTCGGGTCCGAAGCCTGCTCGTCGCAATTCTTGCGCGATCCACGCGTCGATTCCGTTGGCGAACTTGCCGCTTTCCGATGCCGCACCAGCCGCGACGGGGATGGTGAGCAGTCGGCCGAGCAGGTCGTAGTCGGGACGGTAGGCCGGTGGCTGCCCGTTGCTGTGGACCCAGGGGTCGTCGACCTCGGCGGGCAGCAGGTGGTCGTATTGGCTGAACGAGTCGCTGCGGGCCATCTATGTGGGCTTGCTTGGGTTAGCGCTGCGGGCGAGGCGGCGAGCGGACATCAACGCGTGCGCAGCGACCAGTTCGGTGTGCTGATCGTCGGTGAGGTCGAGATGCTCACGCAAGATGAGTTGATCGACGATGCGGACCGCACCCAGAAGGTCCCCGCGCCGCAACGCTTCGCGTACCGCCGGCCTGATCTTCTGCAGCTCTGGTTTGAGATGCTCGACGAGCAGGGGGGAAGGGACGGGGAGTTGATCTGCTTCTCGCGGTTCAATTTTGAGCATCCCACCGCCATAGGCACGCCCCACTAGTTCGGCGCCCAGCAGGGTCGCCGTGTTGAGACTGGCGATCGGTAGCACCGACGATCCCAGGGTGCGGTGATCGTTCTGTAGGTAGATCCCGTGGACGCTGTTGAGGTGGACCGCGGCGGCGGCGTTGGTGGTGATGCGTGGGGTGTCGGCGTTCATATACGTCAACAACAGATCAGCGGGCGGGCTGATGGGCACGTGCCACCAGGGGGAGCGCACCCGGCACTTGTAGGCCTGGTCGACGCCGAGGTCCTCGCCTTCGGCGATGTACCGCCGAGCCCCCGGCGACATGCTCTTGCGGTCAGGGCCGGGACGGAACAGAAGGGTGCGTGCGCCGGCCGCACCGAGGTCATTGAGGCCGGTAGTGGTTAGCGACAGACCACGCAGGTGCCGACTCCCGGGCGGTGAGAGGCGAACGACCTCGGACTCGCGCAGACGTAGCTGTTTCACCTGCACTGGAGATAGGGCGAAGAAATCATTGCGGCCGGTGACCGCCCCTAAGGTGGTGTCACCCCACTGCTGCAGGGTGGTGAATCCGTCACTGCTGGTCAGGGGAGTGTAGGCGGCAAGAGCCTCGGTCGACAGCAGTGCCGGAGTCCATTTGGCGCGGCTGTCTGTGGGCCACCATCGGTGCCGGGTGTCGGTGTCTGTGTCGTTGAGCTCGTCGCTCAGGTCGGCTACCGAGCGCACTTGATGCAGTTCGCAGTGGTCGGTGCCGCCGGAGGCCAGTGCGTCCTCGGCGAGAAGCAGCACCACTTCTTCTTGGACGCTGGGAAACACTCGCTCGGTGAACATGATGAGGCGGACGCGACCGAATCGTTCCATCAGGTAGCGGCGAACATCGGCGGCGTAGTTGACGGTCAGCAGTTCGGCGGGGACCACTAGCCCGAGCCGGCCACCGGGGCGCAGGAACTCAGCGGCATGGACGGTCGCTGCGGCCCAGGTCGAGGCCAGCGCGGTCAAGCCGACGCCTCCGCGTAGAGCGGCTTGCCTGCTGCTCGCGCGGGCGTGTCCGGAGTGGTCCTGGTACCTGATGTAGGGCGGGTTGCCGATCACGGCATCAAAGCGACGTTCGCTGGGCACTTCGAAAAAATCGGACACACCGATGGTCGCTGGCCGTCCTGTCGCTGCGACTAGTTTGGTCGCCGACCGGGCGCTGGGAGCGTGGATCTCGATGCCCTCGAGCTGGTGGTGCTGCTTGGGGGCGTGCAGCTGGTCGAGGCGACCGGCCGCTGACAGTAAGAATGCCGCCTCGCCGCACGAGGGCTCGAGGATCCGGTCCGTAGGTGTCTGAATTGCCCAGCGCGAGACGAAGTCGGCCAACGCCGGTGGTGTGAAGAACGCGCCGCGGGCTTTGCGTAGGAGTTGTGTGTCAACGGGGTCGCCGCCGAACGGTGAGCTCGTCATGCCGCCGAGTCTTCACCGAGAGCGCTGGAAAGAATTGCTGCGGCACAATCACTCACAGACGTACCGCGCGTCGCTGCCTCGTGCGCCAGCTGGTCAGCAAGGGCGACCGGGACACGTACCAGCACGGCCTTGCGTTCACCGCGCCAATGCCGGCGCCTGTCCTGGGTACCGCTAGATGAAGATGCCACGCCAAAAGTTGTATCAGCTTTCTCCGACACCGCCCGCGAGGCGCGCTAGACCGGCGAGGCAGAGCGCAAGGTCCGGCGCGAATTACGCCCACGCCGCCATCACCGACGTATCGGCGCTGGTCTCGTTGGGCGCCTAGGTTGTCGATAGCTGATGCGGCAGCGGCCTCAACCCTGCCAGCATTGGTGCCCACCTGATGGCACGCTCAACCAGGCGCGGGCCACCCTGTCCAGCACTCAGGAGCGCGCGTCGTCTGATCGGGTGAATTACGCCCGTGAGGTTCTTCTTGGCCATTGCACCGATGTAATTTGCGCGCGATCGGGAGCTTCCCAAACGACTGGTCCTCGTCTCTCGTCGAGCTTTGTCGGAGTCCGCAGGACCGCTGCTTGTGGTGTCAGTGTTCGTCGAATGTGGTGTGCCCGTCTTGTACAGCCCGCACGAATAGGGCGACTTTGGTTCTGGCGGGTCGTCCTAGGGCTGCGTATTTGGCTTTGATTCTTGTCAGGTGCGTACTGACGGTTGCCTCTGTAATGAATAGTCGAGCTGCCGCTTCACGTTTGGAGTCCGATAGCAGCCAGGCCCGCAGCACCTGCACTTCGCGGTCGGACAGCTTGGGGGCGGTCGTGGTGGCAGTGCCGCGGTGGGTAACTCTTTCCGCCTGCGGCACGGAAGCGAAAGGTCCGCCGGAATGAGTACTTGTGGCCATTCTGCGGCCGCGGTGCCCTGTAGCCGGGCGCACGGGCGGGATATGTACTGCGGCCGTCTCGGTCACCGCGTGATCATTCACAGCTGTCATAAGTAACGATCCGTTCTCGTGCCGACCCCGCCTCTCGACACTGGAGGCCGCGAATAGTGGAGCACGCGGCCGGTTGCGCAGGTAATGAATGTTGCTCTAGCTAACGGACTAACGATGACTGTTGGTATCCAGCCTGCTTTGACTCTGACCGCAAATAGCAGGCGGCGAATCTTTGCACGTAAAGACCCCGCGGTGGTGCGCCGGTGAGGCGCCTGTGTCGCACACGATGTTGTTGCAGGTGGTGAGCAGGATCGTCCCGCAAGGGCCGGGCGCGTGGGGCTGCCCCACCGTGCACGTGATCTATCGGCGTGTTTGACTTTGTCATCAAGTCACAGCGCATAGAGGGTGGGGTCGAAGGTGACATCGGGGTCGGAGCGATCTGACAGTTCACGCAGCCGCTTGCTAGCTGCTGGTCGTGCGTTGATTGCCAGCGGCGACGCGGAGTTGTTGATGAGCGGTCTACGGATCGAACAGGTCGCTGCGGCGGCGGGAGTATCGACGCAAACTTTCCACAATGCCTATCCCCGGGGGAGCCGGGCAGCGGGCGGAAAAGCTCAATTCGTCGAGGAATTGCTTCATTCCATCGTTCCAGGCGGGTCCCCGCCGCCCGATAGCGCGATCACCGACCTGTTCGAGCAGACTTTCGCGAGCGCCGACGGTGACCCACGGGAGTGGATTCGGGACTTGGCCGGGCAGGCTGATGCTCACCTGCGCCGGGAGACAAGCACCCCGTTGCGATTGCGGATCACTGCCTTCGCAGCGCCAGACGGCCCGCCGGCACGCGCGGTGCACGATCAGTACGACGTGATTACCGCCGCTGTGGTTGCCGCGCAGTCCGCGGCATTCACCCGGCTCGGCGGGTTGAGCCTGCGTCAGCCGTTCACGATGGAGGCGGTCGCGGTCGCGCTGACCGCGCTGGCGGAAGGATTGGTTCTACGCGCGCAGTATGACCCGGCCTCGGTACCGGACAGTTTGCTGGGGGACAGCGCAGTGGCGTTGTTGTCGGCAGTGGTCGACTTCGACGAACGCCATGACCACATCGACGACGCGGTGGTGTCCCTGATGGAGCCGCCCCCTGACGACGACGACGGCGACGACGTGGGTGTGGATGTGTGGCCGGACGATCCTGAGCAGGCTGTGATCGACGCTGCAGCCATCGAGTTCGCCCAGCGGGGGTATTTCGCGACCCGGCAGGCACACATCGCCCATCGCGCCGGGATCGACCTGCCCACGCTGCGCCGATTATTCCCCACCAACGTCGATGTCATCGTCGCTGGTCTGTCACCCATTCTCGATGCCGTGAGCAAACGCATCGACGCCGACCGGCGCATCGGACGCACCCCCACCGTCATTGTGGAGCGCTTTGGTCTACGGCTCAGCGAGTTGCTCATCGAACACCGCCGCCTGGTCGAGCCGATGGCATTGGTCTTGAGCCTGCATGGCGCCCAATCGCAGGTCAACGCCACCCGTATCCGCGATGAACTGTTCTTTCCCGGGCTCATCGTCGGCGTCATCGAAGATGGACAGACCCGGGGGGTGTTCACCGCTGATGTGCCGCCGATCGACATGGCGGTCATGTTCACCAACAACATCATGTTCCGGTGCCTGAGCAAACGGGACGAGACCGCCGAGCAGGTCGCTGCCGCAGTGAACCGAATCTTCCTCCTCGGCATCGTTGTTCACCAGTCAGTTATGTGATCAATGCAGCGGCAGAAGCCGGCTGACCGACAGCGCCCCCGCGTCGTCGGCGCGGCCCAGTCCTCTACTAATTGCAGGATCAGGATCGGGCCCACATCGGCCTAGGACGGGGCGCCGGTCGGTCATAGAGGCAGTGAGCCATCGCCTAGACAGTGAAGCCGGGCCGCAGCGGTCAGTGTGCGTCGTCGTAGGCGGCAGCGAGGTCGGCGGAGATACGGCCGCGGGGACTGACTTCGTACCCCTCGGCCAGGGCCCATTCACGAATGGCGCGGTTCCGTTCCTGCCCGCTGGGCGCGGCAGGCTTAGGTTCGGGCGCCGTACCGCGTTCGGCGGCAGGGAAACGTTTGCGGCGCCCGCCGGTGCGGGTCGATGCCTGCAGCAGCCGGGCGACAGAAACTTCTCCGTTCTCGATGGCGTCGAGATGGGCTGCGCTGGTGTCCAATTCGTAGGTGACGCCGAGCCACGACCACTCGATCGAACGGACGTCGTCAGGTTCTAGAGTGGCGCCGTCGAGGTCGTCTGTGTACGCCATGGAGATTAGTTGCACCATGAGTACTGACTGTAACAAGGCCTCGATTGTTTGAATTCGACCTGCTGCGGGAGCAGGTTTCTACTCCTGCAGGCGCGGCGATGGTTAGTCCGCGCAGTCGCGGCACAGCAGCTCGTGGCCCTGCTGGCGGGCGAGTTGGCTGCGGTGCTGTACGAGAAAGCAACTAGTGCAGGTGAACTCGTCGTTCCTTTTAGGAATGACCCGGACGGTGAGTTCTTCACCGGACAGATCTGCACCGGGCAGCTCGAACGAGTCAGCGTCTTCCTCGCCCTGGTCGTCAACGATGGCGGCCTCTGCGCGCCGGGAAGTGAGGTCCTCGAGCGAGTCGGCCTCGGGGGCGTCGGGAACTGAGCGGGGCGCGTCGTAATCGGTGGCCATGCGTTCTCTCTACCTCGTGGTCTGCGGGTTTTAACTCGTCGACTGTAGCGCCACCCCCACACGCATAAACCTCAAGTACCCACCTGCCCTCCGCCGTGTGTCGCAGACTCTGGTGGTCGGCCTCTCGGGCGAGGCTACTGCGGCACCGGAGGTTCGGTAACGCTGAGAAGGTCTCGAGGAGATGGCCATGGTGCGGCGGGGAACCCCCAGATCGCCCCGCTGCGGCGTTCCTCGGCGTCATTCGATGTCGACCGAAGGCCTCCCCGGCCGCGCTCGGGGGCAAAGACCGATGCCCACGACCTCACCCGCGGCTCTACGAACAGTGTCGAGACGACACATGGTGGACGCCGTTCGCCGCGTTTCTGTCACCCGACCTATCGTCGGCCGGGCTTCATCGGTACCGGCGCACGCGAGCACCGGCGAGCAATGATCGAGCAGAATGTGGCGATGCGCAGGTACTCGGACCAGTCCACTCGGGAACGAGCGATCGGCATGTACACCGCTCGGCTGGCCGCCCGCGGCGGCTCGCAGGTTGGTGCCCGCCGTTACGTGGGCGCGATGCTGGGAGTGTCCGAAGCGACGGTGCGACGCTGGATCACCACCCACGAAACACTGGTGGCCTTAAGCGACCCCGCCGCCGAGGCGGACCGCGCCGCCAAAAACGCTGCGCTACGCCAGCAGCGAGCCAACGAGCGCCGCGCCATCGACCTGCTGATCGCTGCGTCCGCAGAGTTCACCGTTGCGGACGTCCTGTCCCGGTCAGGTCGGTAATCGTTAATGCGCGGCGGCCAGTTCGGTGTGGAAGCGATCCGTTCAGGTCAACGCCGAGAGGCCGCCGGCCAGGGTGGGGTAGATCGGGAAGACGCGGTCCAGGCCGACGAGTGTGAGGGGCCGGGACGTGGCGGGACCGTCTGC
>NZ_MJEI01000047.1 GCF_002095395.1 Williamsia sp. 1135 | reverse complement strand
CACACCATCACCGCCTGGGAGTTCCATTGAAGTCTGCGAAGGACCGTATGGACATCATTTCTGCTTACCGCGAAGTCGGAAGCTACCGAGGAGCCGCCGAGCTGTGCGGCACCACCCACAAGACCGTCAAACGTGTCGTCGACCGGTTCGAGGCCGGCGACCAAGACCCTCCCGAGCGCGTTGAGCGCTCCCGCAACTACGACGCAGTCACCGCCCTGGTCGATGAACGCGTCAAGAGATCGCACGGCAAGATCACGGCCAAACGACTCCTGCCGGTCGCCCGGACCGCCGGTTACGACGGATCGGACCGCAACTTCCGACGTTTGGTCGCACAGTCAAAAGCGCAGTGGCGCAGAGATCATCACCGTGGACGCCGTCCCGCGGTGTGGGCGCCGGGTGACTACCTGGTCATCGATTGGGCCGTCGTCGGCGGCATCCATGTGTTCTGCGCGGTGCTCGCGTTCTCGCGGTGGCGGTTCGTTGCCTTCGCGACCAACGAAACCGCAACGACCACGTTGACGTTCATAGCCCACGCCCTCGAGGAGATTGGTGGAGTTCCCAAGCGGGTCCTGGCCGACCGGATGGGTTGCCTCAAAGGCGGTGTCGTGGCGAACGTGATGATCCCCACCCCGCAGTACGTCCGGTTCGCTGCCCACTACGGCTTCGCACCGGACTTCTGTCACGCCTCAGACCCTGAATCCAAAGGCATCGTCGAGCGCCTGTGCGACTACGTTCAGTCGGATTTGGCCATACCGCTGTGGACTGAGGCCAAGGTCGCGGCCGGCCGCGACGACGTGGTCCTGGATGTGCATCAGGCCAACACGGCCGCCCACGTGTGGTGCGTGGAGGTCAATTCCCGGCAGCACTCGGATACCTTCGCCATCCCGAACGAGCGACTCGAGGCTGAGCGGGAAGTGTTGGGGCAGTTGCCGTCTCTGCGGATGCAGGTCGGTCCGCCGCCGGTGACCCGCAAAGTCGACCGACTCTCATGTATCCGGTACGCTTCGGCCCGCTACTCGGTGCCCACCCGGCTGATCGGAACGACCGTGACCCTGGTGCAGGATGCGGGCCGGTTGCTGATCATCGAACCGAAATCCGGTGAGGTGGTCGCCGATCACCAGCTCGCTGCACCGGGTGAAGCGATTATCCTCGATGAGCACTACGGCGGCCCACGCCCGGCCCCGGACCGCGGACCCAGACCGAAAACTGCTGTGGAGAAACGGTTCTGCGCACTCGGCGAACCCGCTGAGCAGTTCCTCATCGGTGCCGCCGCGATCGGCAATACCCGCCTGAGCTCGGAGTTGGATGCACTGCTGGCGTTGGGCGCGGCCTACAGCGACACCCTGCTACTCGAAGCGCTGACCCGGGCGGTGGCGTTCAAACGGTTCCGGGCCGCTGATGTGCGTTCCATCCTGGCCACCGGCGCCGCAGCACCCACCCCACGACCACCCGGTGACGCCCTGATAGTGGACCTTCCCTCGGCGCCGACCAGATCGCTGCAGGCCTACAAACACACCCCGGCCACCGATAGCGAGGCCTCCTCATGACGACCGCCAAGACACCTAAACCAGCTGCACCACAGTCTATCCCAGAGCTGCCCGCCGATCTGGACCTTGCCCTGCGGCGGTTGAAACTGGCGGCGATCCGCCGCACCGCACCCGAAGTCCTGCTGACCGCCAAGACCCAACGCTGGACTCCTGAGGAGGTGGTGCGGACCCTGGTCGAGACGGAGATCGCTGCCCGCGATGCCTCCAACATCCGCAATCGTCTCAAGGCCGCGGCGTTTCCAGTCGCCAAGACGTTGGAGTCCTTCGACGTGGCGGCATCCTCGATCCAGCCGAAGGTGTTCGACTACCTGTCGTCGCTGGAATGGATACGAGCACAACATAACTTAGCGATCATCGGCCCCGCGGGTACAGGTAAATCTCACACCCTGATCGGGCTGGGGATCGCTGCTGTGCACTCCGGGCACAAAGTCCGGTACTTCACCGCTGCCGACCTCGTCGAAACGCTCTACCGCGGGCTGGCCGACAACACCGTCGGCAAAACCATCGAAGGACTGCTCCGCCAGGATCTGCTCATCATCGACGAAGTCGGATTCGCACCGCTCGACGACACCGGCACCCAACTGCTGTTCCGGCTCGTCGCCGGCGCCTACGAACGCCGATCCCTGGCGATCGCCTCGCACTGGCCGTTCGAAGACTGGGGCCGGTTTCTGCCCGAGCACACCACGGCCGCCAGCATCCTCGACCGGCTGCTGCACCACGCCACGATCGTCGTCACCGACGGCGACTCCTACCGCATGAAACACCGAACGGAGGGCCCCACCACAACCTGAATTGCCCACACAGGGCGGGGACTTTTACCTGGCCACCAGTGGGGACATCAAACTGGCCGTTGACATCATTTGTGGGACTCCTGAGACGCGTGCAGCCGGCCGGTGTTCAAGCAGTCGATATGAGGCGTAGGCGAGCAGGTGACATGCATCGAAGGTTTCCTCCCCGCCGGGCCAGATCGAATCGACCGTGCCCCGCTGGTGGGTGCCGGTTGGGACTTCGATGTAAGTTTCGCGGAGCTGAGGCCATCAACGAGTGGCGATAGGGAGCGTCAATGGCGCGAGAGAAGAACCGGTGCTTCAGGTTGCCGGCAACGACTGCCTGAGCAACCCCGCGTTCGTGCGGTGTGCGCCGGGGGTGCAGGTGCCGACCCTGTTCGTCGAATTGACCGGACCTACCGCACTTTGCTCACGGAACTTCGCTCCGCTCGGGAAACAACGCGAGCACGGCAAAGTTCGCTGAGCAAAGTGCCTGTTGTGGCGTACCGAATCGCTCAGGCGCTCGCGACCGCCCACGCATCGCGGACTCGTTCCAGTGCATCAGCAGCGGAGACGTCCAAGCGTGTTTGACCGGCAAGTTGTGCCTGCCAGGACCCCTCAGCGGGTGGTGTGGTGAAGAGATATTCGCCGACTGTTCGAGTGCTACTCCGAACTGTGCAGCTACGGCATCGCGTTCATCAGGATTCATCTCGCGACCCCGATCCAGCGCTCGGCGCGACGTAAGGCCGCCACGAGCCGCTGCGAACGAGCCAACTTGGCAAGTCTGTCGTGGTCAGCACGCGGATAAAGGGCGGCTACCGCAGCGTGCACGTCAACCTCTACGTCACCGAGTGCAGGCCTGCGAGCGAGGTCGAGGATGGTCTGCTCCGGTGAGGTTACGAGGGCAGGCCCCAATGGGGTGGTCGTCCTCTCGGCGTCAAGGGCATTGGTATCCCGTTTGACGAATCGAACAGACGCCGCCCGATCGGTCAACTCGATTGGTCGGTGCTGCTTTGGTACAGCCACGACTGCAGTTGCGAGTGCTCTAGGTAACGCGCCGAGCACTCGAGCAGCGCTGACTCCCATCAAGATCGCGTTGTCTGGACCGTAGATCGCGCTGGCAATCCCTGCGGCTACTGCCTCGAGCTCAGGTAGCCACGTCCGGCCTTGATGTTCCGGTGGGACGGCGACGTAGTAGCCACGCGCAGTGCGATGAACGACTCCGCGGTCGACCAACCTCGCTAGTTCCGGCCGAGGATGCGCGTACGTCTTTGCGGCGTCCTGGGGTCGTATTGTCCGCAGTGGTAGCCGAGTGAGCGCGGTCGGCAGGGCAGTTGCACGCGGCGCGTCCACACTTCACCTCCAGTACGCATTAAGTAGGCTTGGAACCTACGAAATGCATAGTACTCGCCAGCTCGGACATTCGTTTGAGAAAGCGACGCGTCCGACAGTCGGGAGGAGGTCTTCGATCGTGTCGGACGACGTGCGGTCGGATCGGCGGTCTTGCCGAGTCGACGCAGACTCCGTTTGGTTGGTGCTCCGAGCGGGCGGAGTGCGCTCAGGCCCTCCGGATGGCCTTCACGACGACATCGTGGATCGGGGTCTCGCGGCCATCGGGTCCGGTCATGGTGCGGTGTGACTCGCTGGCCGTCGCGACCTCCCAGGCGGTCGGATCCAGGCGTGCGGTGATGCTCGCCGCTGTCGCCGAGGCCTCGGCCGGCGGATGCCCGTGCCCGTGCCCGTGGCCGTGTTCGTCTTCTGCTCCGTGGTTGTCGTGATGGAGGTGGCCGACGATGAACAGCGTGCCACCGGGGGCGACCCACGAGGCAATACGGTCGTAGAACTCGAGTTGAGGCATTGCGGGATGGGCGTAATGGGTTGTGACGAGGTCGAAATGGGTCTCGGGCGCCCACGTGGACAGGTCGGCCTCGACCCAGTGCACCTGACCGGAGACCTCACTCGCGGCGGCGCGTTCGGAGGCGCGAGCCAGGGCGTCGGCGGCAATGTCCGCAGCGGTGACCTGCCAGCCACGGCTCGCTAGCCAGATCGCCTCGGTGCCGGCGCCGCAACCCGCTTCGAGGGCGGTACCCGGTGTCAGGTCGGCGATTTCGCGCACGAGGTGAGGGTTGGGCTCGCTGGCGGCCATCGCTACGGCTCGATCGCCCTGCCAGATGTCGTCCCAGTAGTTCTTGTCGAACGAGTGCGTCATTCCGGGTCCTTCGCGTTGGTCTGTGGCAGGGGCGCCGGCGCCCTGTTCTTCGACACTGGCCAGACTCGCTCGGAAACGCAAACAATGTTGCCAAATGGCAAACTGGACCCATGGACACCGAACGCGCACGTGAATTGACGGACCGCACCCTCGACGCAGTAGGCCCGCGACTCAAGCAACTGCGGCAGCGACGCGACATCACGTTGATCGATCTTGCCGGGGAGACGGGGATCTCGACGAGCACGTTGTCGAGGCTCGAAGCGGGTTTGCGGCGTCCTACTCTCGAACAGTTGTTGCCTCTGGCCCGCGCGTACGGCATCACCTTGGACGAGCTCGTCGATGCGCCGCCGACCGGAGACCCGCGCATCAACATGCGTCCGCTGCCCACCAAAGATGGCTCCACCGTCGTGCCACTGAGCCGGAGGCCCGGAGGTATCCAGGCCTACAAGTTCGTCCTCCCTGCCGGGCGCGACGACACCACGCCGGTTCTGCGCACGCACGAAGGTTTCGACTGGGCCTTCGTTCTCAACGGCAGGCTCCGACTGGTACTCGGCGAACTCGATCTCATCCTCGAACCCGGCGAGGCCGCCGAGTTCGACACCCGCACCCCGCACTGGTTCGGGGCAACGAGCTCAGGGCCCGTCGAGTTTCTCAGCCTCGTCGGCAAGCAGGGCGAGCGCGCGCATGTCCGCACCGCACCCGGACTGGACTGAGCGCCGGTTGCTACTTCCCGCCGGTCAGCTTCTCCTGAATGGCCAGGTAATACTCCTGCTGGGCCGGGTAGTAGTCGTCGAAGTCGATGGCAGCCGGATCGGCGTCGGTCAGTGCGGCGACCAGGCGATCGAGGTAGTACTCCCAGCCGGGTCCGGTGTTCTCGATGGTCGTTGGGTCGTCGATTATTTGGCTCAGCGTCAGCGTCGTGACGCCGTCGGCTTCCACCAATTCGACGATCAGATCCCAGGTTCCGAAGTCGTCGGTCGTGTGCACCTGCAGGATTCGAGGCGGTTCGCAGCGGCGAATGTTGTAGCGCGCGGGCGCTACGTCGTCGCCCTCTGCATTCATGGTGAATTCGACGTAACCCTGCTCGGGGTCGCCCGTGAAGAAGCCGATCCAGCGTGCCAGTCGGTCGGATTCGGTGACGGCTGCCCACACGTCGTCGATCGGGGCGCGGAAGGTGCGGACGAACGACACCGCGTCGCCCTCGTCGCGCCGGCTGAACAGGCCGGTTGGTGTGGTGGTCATGCAGTCTCCTCGTGTTCGGTGGTGGACGTGTGTGGGGCCGACGCGTGGCGTCGTTGCCGGACGGTGCGGCGAACTTCGGTGTCGAGTGCGTCGAGGGCTGATTCCGGTATCGGCGGGCGGCGGTTGCTGGTGTCTGCACCTGCCGTCAGGTCCGAGATGAATCGGCGAACCTCGTCGATGGGCTGCGCTTCCAGGCGATAGTGCCGTTCGCGCCCTTTGTCCTCGGCGATGACCAATCCCGCTTCTGCGAGCACCCGGAGGTGGCGGCTGACCGCCGGCCGCGAGATGGGTTGCGTTTCGGACAGATTGGAGCAGAGGTCGACCACCCGCGTGGGACCGTCGACCAGCGTGAGCAAGATGCGACGCCGCACCGGGTCGGCAATGGCCTCGAAGACGCTCACGGATGAATGGTAACTGATCGGTTACCAATTGCGCCAGAGGGCTGCGGAGGCGCGAGGCAGATGAGGTGTGGCCGGCTCAGCGGCAATCTGTCGGGTTGCCCTCGCGGGGCCTGACCGGGTGATTGGCTGACACCATGACTGGTGGATCGAAGATGCTTCGTAGCCGCTCGATGTGGTCTCGTGCCCGGCTCATCGCTGTCGCCCTGTGTGGCCTGTTCGTTGCGATGACGGTGTCGGTTGCGATGGCCGGCACGGCCTGTGCCTGCAGTTGCGTCGGCTTCACCGCAGAAGAAGCCGCGTCACGCGCGGATGCTGTCTTCACAGCGCGAGCCAAGGACAAGGTGACAGCCGGTATGAACGACATCTACGAGTTCGAGGTGTCCGAGGTTTTCAAGGGCGAGGTTGGAAACGTCACCACGGTCGGCACTCCATCGCAGGGTCCAAGTTGCGGTGTGAGCTACGAGGTGGGAGGCGAGTACCTGCTCTTCGTGTCCACCCCCGACGACGTTGACGCTGCGTGGGGAAGCAACCTGTGTCTCGGCCCGACCGGACAGGCGGATACGCGGGCAGTCCTCGAACGGGAGTACGGGCCACCCCAACCCCCGGCAGGTTGGGCTCCGGATGTCGGAATCACTGGTAGCACCGAAAGCAAGGATGCAATCCCGGTGGCATTGGTCGCAGTTGGCAGCGTTGTCGCGGTCGGCGCGGTGTGGTGGGCAGCGGTAACTATTCGTCGCAGACGGCGAGCGGGTGAGTAGGTGCGGGCCTCGACTCGTAGCAACTGCCGACTAGATCTTCCGAATCGGTCACCGATCTTTATCGTTCTCGATCCCGAGCGCTCCGCGCAGCACGGGGAACCGAGACTTGCGAGCGGCCGAGCTGAGTCGTTTCTCGCGTCGGCCGCGATCGACGTGGACAAGCGCGGCTTGATGTGGATCGAAGTCGCCGAACGTGGATCCAGGCGTCTGTGCTGGGGATGGCTTGGATCGGCCAGCGCTTTGACGACCTCGGCATAGTCCGAGGTCCCCTTGCAGGCCTCGGGTGGCAGGCCTGCTTCCCGTCGAGGCATACGGTGTCGTCGGTTGCGTTTCTGTGCCGATGGCGCCATAATGGCGCCATGCCAAGCGTGCAGATCAAGGATGTTCCCGACCATGTCCACGCCGTCTTGCGGCGGCGGGCCGGTGCCGCACATCAGTCGCTGCAGGAGTATCTCCTCAGACACTTGATCGAAGAGGCGTCGCGACCGACGGTTCAGGAGGTCTTCGAGCGTGTCGATCAACGAAGTGGCGGGTCTGTGAGTCTCGTGGAGTCAGCCGCGCTTGTACGCGAAGAGCGCGACCGACGGTCGTGATCGTAGTAGACGCGAGCGTGCTGATTACGGCTCTGGCGGAGGACAGTGAGGACGGGCGGCACGTACGGTCGCGGCTGGTGCGGGACAAGCTGGTCGCGCCCCAAATCGTCGATCTCGAGGTGATGTCCGTGCTCCGGCGGTCCGTTCGGACGGGGCGAATGAGCCAACAACGCGCCGCAAGTGCCGTTGCCGACCTGATCGATCTCCCATTTGAGCGATCTGATCACAGACCGCTTCTAGGTCGGTGTTGGCAACTTCACGAAAACCTGACGACGTACGACGCTGCCTACGTTGCTTTGGCGGAGCTCTTGGATGTGCCGTTGCTGACGGCCGATGTCAGCTTGGCTCGGGCACCCGGGATTCGTTGCGCTGTTGAGGTTCTCACACCACCAGCCTCATGACGTGTCCGACTTCGCGGGCGCTAGAAGCAACCTTCAGGCCCCGCCGACAACGATCGTCGTCGGCGGAGTGAAGCTGGTGTTGTCGGGCAAGACATCCTCGCCGTTGTCCTCGCCGACCTGCTTGACTGTTTGCACGCCCGCGAACGGCGAATCACCCTGTCGTGCAAGTGAGTCGTCGTACCACTCGAACCAAGGGTATCCGCGACCCATGTAGTCCTCGATGGTGAGAGGCTGGTGGTGCGGGGGCTCGTCGGTGATCGACTGCCACGCTGAAGAGTTGACGATCCGGACGCTTGCCTCGGTAGGCGCAGCGTCTGACCAGTTCTCGCGCGGTTCGATGGGAGTCGCGATTGACTGGGTGATAGTGCCGCCGGCACCCAGTCCCATCGCGGCATCCGGCGCTGGGCATGCGCAGATTTTGAAATCCATCTGCAGGGCCTTTGGCCGTTGCTCCCACACGTCGCCCTTCAGCGGAATCACGGAGAAGGTGACGGCTCCGGTGTCGGAGCCGGTCAACTGCTCAGCCACGGAATACCCTGCCACTAAAGGCATCGCCACGAACTGGCGCACCGTGGTGTCGTCGACCCGGAACCCGTCGAGCCAGGGCTGTTCGGCTGTCTCGACGTAGTCCTCAGTGTCGAAGTCCGGCTTCGCGGTGTACGGCTCGCCGGTGATCGCGTTCAACCCGCCCACTCCGATCTTCAACAGAAACGGATAGTTCGTCGGTGCGCGGAAGCTGATCCACATCGCTTCGGACTGCCACATCGGTACCAGTACCTCGCCCGGGTTCTCGGCACCGCGCAGCGCAAAGGCGCCGAGGCTGGGCGGCAGGCCGTAGGTGGTCTCGTCGTCGGGGACGCGAAGCGTGCGATGGAACCTGACGTTCAATACGGCGTCGACGTGCACTTCGGGGAATGAGAAGACGAGGGTGTCTACTTCGGTCGCGACGGCCATGGGAACTCCGATCTGTGGGATGAGATCAAGGTAAACCAGGGGTCCGACAGGCTGGCCGCGCTGCACGTCGGTATTACCAATCCCGGTTCAGGACGGCAACGCAGGCGCGGCCCTCACCGGCTTCGATACGCGGGTGTCGAATCGTGTACTGGCCAAACGGCGTTCGGCGAGGCCGATGAGGTCGAGAACATCGCGAGCCAGGTAGCCCGTGGTGCCGCGCTCGAGACTCTTGCGGGAGAGGATACCGCCGTCAGAAAGTTCTTCCAGGGCTGCTCGTGCTGAAGGAAAGGAGACCTCGAGCATGCGCTGGACTGTTTTGGCAGTCAGTACAGGGGCTTCCGGGAGTAGCTCGAGCAAGCGCGACGAGGCGGAATTGGCTCGGGGTTCGGCACGCAATCCCGCAGCGACGCGGTGATTGCGCAGCTGGAGAGCCCATTCTTCTTGCAATGCAGCAATGTCCGACGACACGCCGAGCGCTTGGTCAACCGCGACGGCCGCCGCGTCGATGAACACAGTCAGCCATGTCGCGGTACCGTCGGCGGCCTCATCAGACAGAGCATCGCCGATGTAGCGGTACGCGCTCAGCCCTCGAACGTAGTCGTTGCTCAGCGTCGACAACACCATGCTGATCGGCAGAATGGCGTCAGGGGCGAGGCCGCCACGTGACATGACCGTATGGATGAGAGCGCGTCCCACCCGCCCGTTTCCGTCGGTGAACGGGTGAATCGTTTCGAACTGGGCGTGTGCGAGTCCGGCTTGGATCAGCGGGCCATGCGTAGCGCCGTTGAGGTAGACCGCCAAGTCCGTCATGAGTCGAGGCACCTCGTCGTGCGGCGGTGGAACGAAGTCGGCGTCGAGGGGGTGCCAATTCGAACCTCCGATCCAGTTCTGCACGGTCCGTAAGCCCCGGTGCTGCTGTTCGTTCGGTAAAAGCGCGGCATGCAGAGAGACGATGTCGGCAGTGCTCAGTTCTCGGGCCGAGACCATCTCTTGGGTCGCCCGGTGGAGCACCATGATGTTGTTGGCCACGAGCGCGGCCTGGTCGCTGAAGCCCCTGATGTCCTCGTTGTGTGAGAGTTCTGCGATTGCGACCTGAGCAGGGGAGGGCGCGATACCTTCGATCATCGAACTGGCGATGGCCTCCGACCGGAGCAAGAAGCGGGCAATCCCACTCAGCCCTGCTGCGCCAGGTCGGGACGCCAGAGCGCGGATCGCACGTTCAGTGTTCGCGGCGCGTTGTGCGAGATCGGGAGGTATGACCACAGGCCGCGACGCGACGGTGTCGGGAACGTAGGCCTCGTACGGCCCACCTCGCCTGTCGCGACGGCTCAGGTTCGACGCGAGGTCGGCTTCCCATACCGAAGTGTCCAGGTGCGCCATGGCAAGCATCCTTTAACTGGAAAGACTTTGTATTAAGGTATAGGGTACCAAACCTTAATAGATGTGTCGCGGGTTAAAGGTTGCGCGACGCGGACCGTGCTGTCGTCGTGAACCAGCTTGCGTGTGTCTGCCGACGCCGACGCTGGCGCAGCGTGCCCGGCCAGACCCAGCAGATAGGCTGCACCGGTGTCAACCAGCTGGCCCAGCACCCTCACGCCGCATCGTCTGACGCCGATCTTTGATCACGGCAGCGTGGTGCGTGGACACGAGTACGCCAGGTCCGGGATGGTTCTCGACCTGAACTGGGATGAAGATAAGGAGTTCGGCGAATACATCCTGTACGGGTCATGCGCAGGGTCAACCGGCGAGACGTATGCCACCGAGGTTGCGTTCTCGACCATCGGACCGCACTGGGAGATCGAGACCGCAATTTGCTCCTGCCCAGTGAACATCTACTGCAAACATGCTGTCGCACTGCTGCTGACGTTTGCGACGGTCGAAGAAGGCAATCCGGCTGTACCGCAGGCAAAGCAGTCGTGGGAAGCGTTGTTGGCGCCAATTCTCGCCGAGTCGACCCCGACGTCGACGGGTAGGTCTCTGGCGCTGCTGGTCGTGGCGAGTCACGAAAAGTCGAGGTACGGCAATGACCTGTCCGTCTCGTTTCGGCCGATGACAGTGGGGAAGAAGGGGACCTGGATTCGCTCCGGCATCTCATGGCGAAACCTGCAGAACCCCGACTATCGGCAAGACTTCAACGCCGAGCATTACAGCTCACTGCAGTCACTGCTCGAAGCGTGGACGCGGGGCCGCGCCTCCTACGGATATTCACCACCGGAGAAGCTCGCGTTGTACTCCGCGAGCGAGTCGGTGTGGGCAGGACTCGACTCAGTGGTGGCGGCGGGCGTCCCGTTGGTTCTCGACCGCTCCTCACCTGTGGATCAGGTGGACATCGGCCAATCGGCGCACATGGGTATGAAGGTCGTGCCGGGCGACCAGGAGGGTACGGCACGTGCTGAGGTCGACTTGACTGTCGACGGCCAGGCGTGGGATCTCGCCAGCGTCTACCTGGCGGGGTCGCCGAAACAACACGGTGTCTACCGGATTGATGAACGAGTGCTCACGTTGGCACCCTTCCGGCCCAGTCCGCCGAAGAGCCTGCTGGATCTTGCGCGTACCGCACAGGTGGTCGAGATACCTGCGGCCGATGCCGCCAGGTTTTCGGCCGAAGTGCTCCCTGTTTTGCGGTCATCGATGCCGGTGCAGGTGGCCGACGGTCTCTTCGCGCCGCCGGAGATCAGTGGTCCCGTGGCGGTGCTCAGCGTGACGACGAACGACGACGGCGCACGGGTGTCCTGGACCGTCCGGTATGTGGTCAATGATCAGCACCAAGACTTCGATCCCAACAGCCGCAGGCTGGGTACCGGCCACCGTAATGGTGACGCGGAAGATGTTCTGTGGAAACAACATCTCGACGTTCTCAGGAACGTTGCCGGATCGTCCGACTCCTGGCAGCGACAAGCCGTCGGCAGGCTCGGCGTGACGATGTCGATCTCCATCGACGCAGACTCGATTCGTGAACTCGAGGCGTTGCGCTCGGCGGACTCGAACGACGCAGCGGTGGCCGCTGCGTCGGTGCGCACGCTGCTTGCCGGAGTGTCCCTGTCGCCGGTGGAAGCCGCCCGCTTTTATGTCGAGGTCGTCCCGGAGTTGGCCGGCCGAGACGACCTCCTCATCGAGCTCACCGAGAACTCAGATGCCTACCGGAAGTCGGAAGCGGCTCCGCAGCTGTCGTTTTCAGCTCCTGATGCCGATCGGGACGGCAACGACTGGTTCGACCTGCAGATCACCGCAACCGTCGAAGGCGAACAGGTCCCACTCGCCGACCTCATCCGCGAGCTGACCGTCGGTGCAAGTCACATGCTGTTGCCGTCGGGGACGTACTTTCCACTGGACGCGCCGGAGTTGGTCCGTCTCGTCGAGTTGCTCGAGGAAGGGCGTGCGCTCGGTGAGATCGAGTCAGGTCAGGCCAAGGCGAGCTCCTACAACGTCACCCTGTGGGAAGAGTTGCTGGCACTCGGTGTGGTGGACGAGCAGACTCGGGCGTGGCAGGACAAGCTCACCCGGCTGCGCAGCGCCCGGCCACCTCATGACGCCGCGCTGCCGGAGATGTTGCGTGCGGACCTGCGGGACTATCAACAAGAGGGCTTCAACTGGCTGACCTTCCTGTGGGACAACGGACTGGGCGGAGTGCTCGCCGACGACATGGGCCTGGGAAAGACCCTGCAGACGCTCGCCTTGATCGGGAAGATCTGGCAGAGCGGTGAAATGCACGCGCCGTTCCTGGTGGTCGCACCGACGAGCGTCATCGCCAACTGGGCGGCCGAATGTGAGAAGTTCACTCCGGAACTGACTGCGGTTACCGTGACGGCAACCGAAGCCAAAAGCGGGCGGCCCCTCAGCAAGCGGATCTCCGGATCCGACATCGTGATCACGTCGTACACGTTGTTGCGCATCGACTTCGACGTGTTCGATGCGGTCGACTGGGCCGGGCTGATCCTGGATGAAGCGCAGTTCGTCAAGAACCACAATGCCAAAGCCCACCAGTGTGCGCGACGGTTGGCGGCGCCGTTCAAGCTGGCGATCACCGGTACGCCGATGGAGAACAATCTCATGGAGCTGTGGTCACTGTTGTCGATCACCGCGCCCGGATTGTTCGCCCGGCCACAACAGTTCACCGACTACTTCCGCAAACCGATCGAGAGCGGCACGGAGCCGGAGCGGCTGGCAACTCTGCGGCGCCGGATCAAGCCGATGATGCTGCGCCGCACGAAGGACCAGGTCGCAGGCGACCTGCCGCCGAAGCAAGAACAAGTGGTTCCGGTGGTGTTGGCCACCAAACATCAGAAGATCTACGACACCAGGTTGGCGCGCGAACGGCAGAAGGTGCTGGGGCTCCTCGGCGACTGGGAAAAGAACCGCTTCGAGATCTTCCGGTCGCTGACCATGCTGCGCCAACTGAGTCTGCACGCCGGGCTCGTCGACCAGTCGAAGCTGAACCTGCCGTCGGCGAAGATCGACTTCTTGATCGAACAACTGCCGGAACTGATCGCTGAAGGCCACAGCGCACTTGTATTCAGCCAGTTCACCGGATTCCTGGCGATCATTCGCGCACATCTGGACGCGGCAGGGATCCCGTACAGCTACCTCGACGGATCGCTGTCGGCGCGGCAACGGGCCACTGCCATCAAGGAGTTCACCGACGGTGGCGTCAAGGTGTTCCTGATCAGCCTAAAGGCCGGCGGCTTTGGCCTGAACCTGACCGAGGCCGACTACTGCTTCGTGTGCGACCCGTGGTGGAATCCGGCCGCAGAAGCGCAGGCCGTCGACCGTACCCACCGCATCGGTCAGACCCGTCCCGTCACGGTGTACCGGCTGGTGTCCGCAGGGACCATCGAAGAGAAAGTCGTTGCCCTGCAAGATCGTAAACGCGAACTCTTCACCGCGGTGATGGATGAAGGTGAAATGTTCGGCAGTGCGATCGGAGCCGACGACATTCGGGAGTTGCTCGGTGTGTCCGAGGTCGAGCAGTAGTCGACCCGATCGACAACCCAAAGCCGAGGCGCACAGAGGGAGGTGCTTCGGTCAGGGCAGACCTGCGCGGTCGAACTCGGCCAGCAGGCGTTTGCGTCGATTGTGGCGCTTGCGGAGTTCGGCTATGAAGGCATCGACGTCGGCTGCCTGGTCGGACCCGCGAGCGAGCGTGCGCATGTGTTTGACACGCCGCGCGACGGTCTTGTAGAACCGGGCGTTGGCTTGCTCGAGTTCAGCGTCGACGATCTCTCGCAGAGGCGTGAGCACAGCCAGCCGGTCGATCTTTTCGTACTTCTTGATGAGGTCGAGCCAAACGTCAATGTCGGTCAGAGGCAGCTCATGGGCCTGTTCCCACGCCGCGCGTAGATCCCCGATGACGTCGAGGGTGAACGACACGGCGTCTGCTGGACTGGCGGCGAGGACTGCGGTCACGTCGTCGCGCACCGTCGGCCAGTCGTTGCCGGCGTCGGCGTGAAGCTTTGCCGCAGTCTTCGCCGAAGGCCACCGGCGGAAGACGTCGGTACGGGCAGCGAGCAGGTCATCGGGGCGGTGCGCGGCCAGTAGTTCGCACCAGGTGTTGGCAGCTGTCTCGGACTGAAAGCTGAGGCCGAAGTACGTCGCCCGATGGGCCCAGTCGATCGCGAGGTCGTACTCACCGATCTCCGCCAAGGCGCGCGCAGTGTCGTGCAGCCAAGCTGCGTTCTCCGGGTTGAGGCAATGGGTGCGGATGATGGCGTCGACGTCGCGATCCAGGATGGCGAGGCGCTGATCGTTGTACTCCAACGCAGACTTGTCGTGATTGAATTCCGAGACCGGACCGAGGTTGTCTCTGATCTCCCCTAGCTGCTCGCGGTATCGGGCAATTCCCTTGTCACCAAGCGCGGGTGCGTAATCCGCCGGGTCGATGGTGAAAAAGTCACACTCGTTCTCGAACTGGAACTTGATCATCCATGTCACCAAGGTGGTGGGGGAGACGCCGGCCGGCGCAGCGGTGTCAGCATGTATGTCGAGCAAGGCGCGAATCGCGTCGCCCATGATCCCGTCGGAGTCGTCGGCCCGCATGATCAGCTTCAGCGAGGAGGCAATCGCCTTCTGGGTGACTGCGAAAACGTCTTCCGGGTCGGTCTCTGCGGCGGCGGCCAGGATGCCGACGGGCCCGAACATCTGGTCGCCGTGGGCGGTGGTCTTCGACCGCCAGTGCAGGTCGGCGCGGGTCCGGATGAGAGGTAGGACGGTGTCGGCGAGCGCGGTCATTGGTCCAGTGTGGCGAACCGGGCGGGGCAGCGTTGTCGTAGGTGCGTTCTACTGTCTCCCTCATTGATCATCGATGCACTGGGGAGGGCATTGTGGGGGAATTCGAGTTCGACGACAACATCGACTTCGACGCGTGTGCGGAGCTGGAGTGGGGCGCGCTGGCCCAGCGACTGGAAGGGCGGTTGGCGACCCTCAAGCGCGAGGAGTTCGTCGAGATCGCCCGCACCGACACGCCGTCGGAGTACCAGCGGCTGCTGAGCTTCAGTCAGACCAGCTCCGGTCGAGTCCGGTGCACGATCGACGGCGCAGCGTTCATCGGGTGGGGTCAGCGCGAACAGCGGCAGGTGGTTCGGGTGCAGCGAGCAGCCGTCGCCGGGCTCGGGTGGCGCGAGCTGCGTGGCGGAAAGTTCGTGTACGAGGTGGGCAAGCGCGGCATCCCCGAACTCGTCGCTCTCGTGATTCGATCGCTGCGGTACGTGTGGGAGATCGCGTACCCGTATGTGTTGACGGTCCATGACCCGTCCGGCCCCGCATCGACCGGCATGGAGGGAAATCCGATTGGGGACGGCGTGATGCCTCGCGACCCGGACCACTTGCTGGAACTGGCCTGCCAGGTGTTGTCGGAGGATTGCGGTGAGCCACTCGAAATCTATGACAAAGCGATTCGTTTCCAAACGGCCGATGACTTCGTGACCAAAGTACTGGTGTCGCCGCAGGCGTTGCGGCTCGAGTTCTGCACGATTCTGAGTCACGGGACTCCGGACATGGATCTGCTGGGTGCCGTTGTCGCAGAACACTCATCGCGATGGCCCGAGGTCTCGATTGTCGTGACCAAAGGACACGTGTTTGCTGTGCGGGCGATGGAAGCTGCAGTGTTCCATCCGGAGAACCTGTTGGAGGCGCTGACTGAGTGGTTGGAGTTCTGCGCCGATGGTGCCGTCGACATCGTCGAGCAGTTCCATCCTGAGGTGCTTGACCGGCCGGAGTCTCAGTCGGGGGAGGTGCCGATTGGTCTGGTCGAGATGATCGCGCGATACCGGGATGACCCGACGGCGACTACGCCCGACTCGCTGATGAGACGCTATCGCGCCAACGCGCCGATGTTGCGGAGGTACGCACGGATCTGCGCCGAGATGGTCAAAGACTGGACCGCCATGGAGGAGCTGGGGATCGATCTCGAGCAGTCCGCCGTGGAGGTCGAGCGGTGCCGTAATCGGCGGCAGGAAGTCGAACAGTTCTTGCCGGTGTTGCTCGAGGCGATCAATCTCGCGGCTGAGCGCAACGTCAATTGGGCAGGCTGATCGTCGGCGACAGGACGTTTCTGATGCCTGCTCAGGCGCGGGAAGTGGTGACACCGGCGAGTTAGGGACGGATACTGGCAATGAGGAGGACAGATGACCATGGGCAAAACGAGGAAATCTGCAATGACGCGGCGCGCACGGCCTCTGGAAGTGCGCCAGGCGGCGGCACGTATGGTCATCGCCGCTAATACCGCCAACGGCAAAGCGACTGATCCTCGGATCATCGCCGTCGCCGAGGGGGGCGTGAACACAGGACCCGCGGACACCCCTGAAGTGCCCCGCGACTAGAGGTGCGATCAACGTACCCATCGGTACCGCTCGGAACACGCCGGTCGAAGGGCCCCGGTCGTCGCCGCCCCGCGGAGATCGTTGAAGGGTTGTCAGTCCACCCGGGGTAAATCGCCCGCCGACGCCTTCTGGTTCCGAGGGTGAGACAGCGATCTCCATGGTCCCGGCGTGGACTGTCGCTTCTGTATAAGTCAGCGAGGTTCGGAATATTGGGGTTCGGATGACGCGCTGGGGGCGGGTGCAGAGGTGGTTGAGACTGAGCTCGAGGACGAAGGCAATCTCGAGATTGTTCTGAGATCGGTTGCTGCTCCGAGCTTTCGGGGTCTGCTCGGGTCGTCTCTGCTGTGGGCGATTCCAGTCTCGTATCTTACCTGCAGTGTCAGTGTGACCGTCGCGATGGTGATCGGAATGCTCGGCGACGGTTACGACGCTTCGTCGTCCAGCTTTGTCAGTGCAGTCTTGGCCGGGTTCTTCCTCTGGGGGACAATGATCTTCGTCGCTACCAGCTACATCACCATTCCGGCTCTTGCGGTAACGATCGCGGTCGTCCGGTACAGCCTGCGCAGACTCAGAGCAGAGCTTCCAGAATGAAATATCCTACCGCGAATCCGACACCCACCAGCGCACCGCGGAGGATCGCCCACCCCAGTGGGGACCAGCGTTGCGAGAACAGCATAAACGATGTGAATGCATACAGGCACAACAGAAGTCCGTAGGTGGCGACCCCGAGCAGGAGTATGAGTGTGCCGACAATGATGCCGACTGACTTCGTCAACGCATCGTCGCGCCTCGGCTGGGTAACCGGGTCTGTGGTCATCGAACGAGACCTGCAAGCGCGAAGGTGCCAGCGAGGCAGAAGGCGATGAGTGCGGGCACCATCGCTGAGCAGAACACCATCGACGCCGCGTTGGTGGCTACGACACCGCGTGTCCGGAGGGTGACGGCCACGAGGACACCGAGGCCGATGACCGTTCCGGTGGGAGCAAGGATCGCACCCTCTTGGAGACGGGCATAGATGCTCAACTGAATACCGGTGGCGATAGCTACGACCGGGGAGAACGCGTGAGGTTCCCCCCGGATAGTGGAGGGTGGTTACGCGGCCTGAAGGTCCGCGGTCAATGACATCTCGTAGTCGATGGGACTGAGCATCCCGATCGTTGAGTGCCTCCGTCGAGTGTTGTAGTAGTCGAACCAATTGTCAACCGCAGCAACCAGTTCGCTCTTGTAGACGTAGCTGTGGCGGTAGTAGTGCTCGTGCTTGAACGTCGACCACAGGCTCTCGGCACCGGCGTTGTCCCAGCACACCCCGGTCCGACCCATCGACCGAAGCAGACCGTACTTCCCGCAGGCATTCGTCATCAAGGACGATGTGTACTGAGATCCCCTGTCCGAGTGCATGATGATGCCCTTGGTTCGACCGCGACGGGTACGAGCAGCCATATCGACCGCATCGGTCACCAAGTCAGCGCGCATGTGATCGGCCACAGCCCACCCCAACGCCCGCTTCGAATGCTCATCCTTGATCACGCACAGATACATGTCTTCGCCACCGCAAGTCAGATATGTGATGTCCGACGTCCACACGGCGTCGGTGCGGCCCTGATCGAAGACGCGGTCGACCAGATCCGGCGGGAACGTCGCGAACGGATCGACGATCGTCGTCGGCGGCGAGAAGGTGCGCGGACTGATACCAGCTAGGCCCCGCTCGGCCATGATTTTGGCGACGGTCTTCTCGGTGACGAACTCGCCCCGCGCGCGTAGCTCAGCGGTGATCCGCGGCGATCCGTAGACACCGTGGGAGTCTTCGTGGATCGAAGCGATTCGCACAGCCAACTCTTCCCGACGCTGCCTCTGTATCCCTAATTCTGTTGCCCTGGTTGACTTTAGATGCCGATAGTAACCCGAGGCTGACACACCCAGCAGGGTGGCCATTCGACTGATTGCTGTGGTGGCGCACTCCGTGGCCATCAACGCGTACTTCTCTACCGTTGATGGTTCGCCGCGAAGTACGCCGACGCTTTTTTCAAGAATGCGATGTCCTTCTCCTGATCGGCGACCTGCCGGCGTAGCCGGGCAAGCTCGTCGCGCTCGACTGCGGTCAGTGGCTCATCGCCCTCTCGCCGCGCTGCGTCCAGGCGCCGGCGCTCATCAGCGACCCACCGCCCCAGCAGGCCTTCGTTGAGGCCGAGGTCTCGTGCGACCTCGGCGATGGATCGACCAGAATCGATCACTCGATGCGCAGCATCGACCTTGTACTCGGTCGTGAACGACCGACGCTTCCGCGACATGTGAACATCCTCCCAGCGGAACCGCTGATCCCGCTAGCTCGGTGTCCACTACCTGGGGGGAACCTCA
>NZ_MJEI01000042.1 GCF_002095395.1 Williamsia sp. 1135 | reverse complement strand
AGGTTGTGGTGGGGCCCTCCGTTCGGTGTTTCATGCGGTAGGAGTCGCCGTCGGTGACGACGATCGTGGCGTGGTGCAGCAGCCGGTCGAGGATGCTGGCGGCCGTGGTGTGCTCGGGCAGAAACCGGCCCCAGTCTTCGAACGGCCAGTGCGAGGCGATCGCCAGGGATCGGCGTTCGTAGGCGCCGGCGACGAGCCGGAACAGCAGTTGGGTGCCGGTGTCGTCGAGCGGTGCGAATCCGACTTCGTCGATGATGAGCAGATCCTGGCGGAGCAGTCCTTCGATGGTTTTGCCGACGGTGTTGTCGGCCAGCCCGCGGTAGAGCGTTTCGACGAGGTCGGCAGCGGTGAAGTACCGGACTTTGTGCCCGGAGTGCACAGCAGCGATCCCCAGCCCGATCAGGGTGTGAGATTTACCTGTACCCGCGGGGCCGATGATCGCTAAGTTATGTTGTGCTCGTATCCATTCCAGCGACGACAGGTAGTCGAACACCTTCGGCTGGATCGAGGATGCCGCCACGTCGAAGGACTCCAACGTCTTGGCGACTGGAAACGCCGCGGCCTTGAGACGATTGCGGATGTTGGAGGCATCGCGGGCAGCGATCTCCGTCTCGACCAGGGTCCGCACCACCTCCTCAGGAGTCCAGCGTTGGGTCTTGGCGGTCAGCAGGACTTCGGGTGCGGTGCGGCGGATCGCCGCCAGTTTCAACCGCCGCAGGGCAAGGTCCAGATCGGCGGGCAGCTCTGGGATAGACTGTGGTGCAGCTGGTTTAGGTGTCTTGGCGGTCGTCATGAGGAGGCCTCGCTATCGGTGGCCGGGGTGTGTTTGTAGGCCTGCAGCGATCTGGTCGGCGCCGAGGGAAGGTCCACTATCAGGGCGTCACCGGGTGGTCGTGGGGTGGGTGCTGCGGCGCCGGTGGCCAGGATGGAACGCACATCAGCGGCCCGGAACCGTTTGAACGCCACCGCCCGGGTCAGCGCTTCGAGTAGCAGGGTGTCGCTGTAGGCCGCGCCCAACGCCAGCAGTGCATCCAACTCCGAGCTCAGGCGGGTATTGCCGATCGCGGCGGCACCGATGAGGAACTGCTCAGCGGGTTCGCCGAGTGCGCAGAACCGTTTCTCCACAGCAGTTTTCGGTCTGGGTCCGCGGTCCGGGGCCGGGCGTGGGCCGCCGTAGTGCTCATCGAGGATAATCGCTTCACCCGGTGCAGCGAGCTGGTGATCGGCGACCACCTCACCGGATTTCGGTTCGATGATCAGCAACCGGCCCGCATCCTGCACCAGGGTCACGGTCGTTCCGATCAGCCGGGTGGGCACCGAGTAGCGGGCCGAAGCGTACCGGATACATGAGAGTCGGTCGACTTTGCGGGTCACCGGCGGCGGACCGACCTGCATCCGCAGAGACGGCAACTGCCCCAACACTTCCCGCTCAGCCTCGAGTCGCTCGTTCGGGATGGCGAAGGTATCCGAGTGCTGCCGGGAATTGACCTCCACGCACCACACGTGGGCGGCCGTGTTGGCCTGATGCACATCCAGGACCACGTCGTCGCGGCCGGCCGCGACCTTGGCCTCAGTCCACAGCGGTATGGCCAAATCCGACTGAACGTAGTCGCACAGGCGCTCGACGATGCCTTTGGATTCAGGGTCTGAGGCGTGACAGAAGTCCGGTGCGAAGCCGTAGTGGGCAGCGAACCGGACGTACTGCGGGGTGGGGATCATCACGTTCGCCACGACACCGCCTTTGAGGCAACCCATCCGGTCGGCCAGGACCCGCTTGGGAACTCCACCAATCTCCTCGAGGGCGTGGGCTATGAACGTCAACGTGGTCGTTGCGGTTTCGTTGGTCGCGAAGGCAACGAACCGCCACCGCGAGAACGCGAGCACCGCGCAGAACACATGGATGCCGCCGACGACGGCCCAATCGATGACCAGGTAGTCACCCGGCGCCCACACCGCGGGACGGCGTCCACGGTGATGATCTCTGCGCCACTGCGCTTTTGACTGTGCGACCAAACGTCGGAAGTTGCGGTCCGATCCGTCGTAACCGGCGGTCCGGGCGACCGGCAGGAGTCGTTTGGCCGTGATCTTGCCGTGCGATCTCTTGACGCGTTCATCGACCAGGGCGGTGACTGCGTCGTAGTTGCGGGAGCGCTCAACGCGCTCGGGAGGGTCTTGGTCGCCGGCCTCGAACCGGTCGACGACACGTTTGACGGTCTTGTGGGTGGTGCCGCACAGCTCGGCGGCTCCTCGGTAGCTTCCGACTTCGCGGTAAGCAGAAATGATGTCCATACGGTCCTTCGCAGACTTCAATGGAACTCCCAGGCGGTGATGGTGTGTGGTTGGCACCTTCACCGTCATCGCCTGGGCCTTCAGTTCCGGGTCGACACGACGAACACAGGGTGGGGACTTTTATCTGGCCACCAGTGGGGACCTCGACCTGGCCACCAATGGGGACTTTTTCATGGCCATGGACAGCAGTCTTGCTGCGCTTGTTTACATCTCGTAGTTCGGGGCATCCGAAGTGCTCAGCGGTGGACGGTTCGCGAGCCTGGACAGTTGTTCTACGACGGACTCCTCAGCCTTCATCCCCTCCAGCTCCTGTTGCTGACGGCCAGTTGGGTCGAGCGCGGCGGCAGCTGGCGGCTCCATAAGCAGTCTGTGGAGATGCAGACGATTGGACGCTTCTAGTTTCTCGAGGCGCTCCGCTTCTCTCTTGCAATCGTCGTATTCCTTGGAGCCCTCCAGATGTTCGTGGTGGTTGAAGCCGCAGCTCTTTTGAGTCATCGAAATCTCGTTTCAAAGGAAGGCAGATCCCCGTCGATGGCTGCCCTAGTGGTCGACAGTATGCCTGGTCGGTATGACAACAAGATGGATGAGGTGGGCCGAGCCCACTGATTCACAGTCCGTTTCGTCACTGGTGACGAAAGGCATTGCCGCGCAATTGAAACTGGTAACGAGACGTGTTGATGTGAGACGAGTCGCTGCGATGGCCGGCGGGAGACGTGGCCTACGTGGGTCGCTCGGCGTGCCAACTTCCGCCCTCGGTAGGGAGTTTCTGCCATCCGCGCGCGTGGGCGAGATCTATGATGAGTCGTTCGCAACGTGCTCGGTCGGTGGGCGAGGTTCGCCAGGTATCGACGGCAGCGGCGATTGTGGGCAGGACGGTTAAATGCGGGCCACCGTGTCGGGCCCGGCGTTCTGCGGGCAGGATGCTGCTCCAGACGTGGCCACCGATGACTGGGTGGACGAACCCGTCGGCGATGCGTGCCGACATCATCACGCTGAAAGCTCGCGCGCCCGCGGCGTGGATGCCGTCGCCGTGGTCGCCGCCGAGGGCGAGCATCAGCTCCTTTCCGACGCGTTGCTGAGTGACGGTGGTCATTTGGTGGCCGTCGATGATTGCCTCGCCAGGTTGACGGCGTGGGAAACTCGACATTATGTCAGTGACCGCTGCTGCAACATGTGGTGGAATCAGCGGTGGGACGACATCGCTTGATTGGTTGCGGGTAATCGTCAGATATCTGCTGCTTTCGCCTACGAATGTGTCCCAGGTTCCCTCCACAATCGAGTACTGCGTGGCACGGTAAATGAACCGGTCGAAGAGATCTCGTGCGAACGGGACGTTGCGCCGTAACAGTTCAACCTGCGTCATAGGCACGGCACCGAACAGGAGGTTGTCGAGGAGATCGCCCTCGATGTCGAGACTCACAATAAGTCCTCATGCACTCGGGAAACCGACGGACGACGCCGTCGGGCATGAGGTCACCAAGTGCCATCTAACCACCGTTGCGGGGATGAAGGATCGGCCGGCGGGTCCGCGCAATGGCGCGGTCGCGCCACTTGCGTTCGGTCGACGTCATCTCAATTCTGGGGCGAGCTTCTGATCGCAGTGCTATTGGCGGTCGTCGCCCTGATCGTTGCCGTGCAAGCATCTTATTGTCGGCGTAGCAGGATGGTTTCTATAGATCAAGTGGGACTTGATATCTCGGCAGTTTGAACTCGTCCTACTTAGCTGGTAACGGTGCGTGCTGGAGAGGTGCGAGTTGCCTTACGTAGGCGTCATCAGCTGCGGCGCTTTATTCTCGCGCAAATGTCTCAGGAGGATGTCCCGAGTTCCGTGGAACTTCGGTGGCGGTCCGGTGAGCATCATGCTGCGCTCACCTGATCATTGTGCACGACGGGTACGACATGTTCGGCAACCTCGCGTTCGAGGGCTGCTCGCAGTGCCGGCAGGTGCAGGTGGCCGTTCACCCGGCGGAATTGCTTGCCGGCCTCGACCATCCCGGCGGCGCACCAGCGCAGCGCCATCTGCCCGTCGCGCCAGCGCTTGACGTTGCCGGCATGTTCGCGGCAGACCGAGATCATCGACTCGATGCAGTTGGTCGAGCGCAGCGTGCGGGCCAGCGTGGGCGGTACCCCCAAACGCAAGACCGTGAGCGTCTCATCGAGGCCCTCGCGCAGACTCGCCGCCGCGCTGGGGTGGGTGCGGTCGAGTTCCTTGCCAGGGCCAGCAGCGCGGCTTCGGCCTCAAGCGCCGATCCGGCATGGTAGGCATCAGTCATCCTGCGGCCTACAGTGGTTCGAAGGCGTGGGGGCAGATGATCTTTCACGTTCCGAACCTTGTGCAGCTGACAGCGCTGAATGACCGGGTGATCGAGCACGTCGAGCACCGCTTTGCGCAGCGCCTTGGACCCGTCCAGGCCCACCAGCATCGGACGGGTGACGTCCAGACCCCGTTCCCGCAAATCCACCAGCAGCTCGGTGACCAGGGTGGCGTTCTCCGTCGAGCCCTCCACCAGCGCCAGCGGGTGCTTGGTGCCCTCGATGTCGATCCCCAGCGCCACGACGCAACACGATTCGGCGAAGTGCACCCCGTCGATCATCAACGCCACCAGATCCAGCCCGGACAGATCACGCGACAGCAGCTCAGCCAGCGCGGTCTCGGTCATCGCCACGAACCGGCGGGATACCGCTGATTTGCTTGTCGCCGTGGCCTTTTCCGTGATCTGGACGCCGACCGGCTCCAGCCCGACCGGGTAACGACGAGTGGACAGCCCGGCCAGCATCTTCTCCATCGCCAGCCGGCCCAGGATCTCCGTGGAACTGAACAGCTCATAGGACGCGACCGCCAACTCGCCCGTCCCGTCGGCGGCGCGCACCCGGGGCCGGGTCACCGGCACCCGTCGCCCACCCAAGGTCACCGAGCCGCGTTCACGACCGTGCCGCACCGCGGTCCTGGCCTGATCGTGGCGACCCTTCGGGCCAGCCAGCGCGGTGACGTCAGCCTCCATCAACGCCGCCATCACCTGCAGGCCCGCGCCGACAGCCAACGCCAGCAGGCCCTCGCTCATGTTTTCGGCGATCTCGCTCATCGCCACACTGACTCGTTCGGGAACCGCGGATGCACTCACATCGACGGACTGAATCTGGTTACTCTTCTTCATGGTGGTCCCCTTGCTGTAGGAGTTCTTGGCGGAACGCCCGATACCTACCACACGGCAGGTTTCGAGCAGGGGACCGCCACCTCAACTTCTACGAGACTCGGGACAACCTCTGTCTCAGGCAGCTCCGCTAGAGGCAGGCCAAGTTGTGTGCAACAAGAGCAATGATCAGAACCTGTGGATGGTTCTCGGCGAGGCGGCGTGAGTGGGCGCACCTTCCCGGGAATGATCTGAAATTCCATCAGCTCTGATCAGGACCGGCGTTGGCGCGCTGGTTCGGGAAGGTACGCCCATGCTCACGGTAGTTCAGGATCAGCAATCCTCCAACGACGACAGCGGTGTTGGTCGGTCGTTGCTTGACGAGATCGTTCGCGACGGTGCCCGGCAGATGCTCGCGGCGGCGTTGGCCGCCGAAGTCGCCGCATACATCGAGCAGTTCGCCGAGCATCTCGATGAGCACGGCCGGCGGCTGGTGGTCCGCAACGGCTATCACCACGAGCGTGACGTGCTCACCGCGGCGGTGACGGTGACCGCACCGCGGGTCAACGACCGCCGTGTCGACGCCGAGACCGGTGAACGGCAACGGTTTTCCTCGGCGATCCTGCCGGCGTGGTCACGCAAGTCCCCGCAGATGACCGAGGTGTTGCCGCTGCTGTACCTGCACGGGCTGTCCAGCGGCGACTTCGGTGCGGCGTTGGAGCAGTTCCTCGGCACTGGTGCCGGGCTGTCGGCCTCGACGATCACCCGGCTGACCGCGCAATGGCAGGACGAGGCGAAGGCCTTCGCCGACCGGGATCTCTCGGGCACCGATTTCGTGTACCTATGGGTCGACGGCATCCATCTCAAGGTCCGCCTGGAGCAGGAGAAGCTGTGCTTGCTCGTGATGATCGGCGTCCGCGCCGACGGCCGCAAGGAGCTCGTCGCGCTCACCGATGGGTTCCGGGAGTCCACAGAGTCGTGGGCTGATCTGCTGCGCTCATGCCGACGCCGCGGGATGACCGCCCCGGTGCTGGCCGTCGGTGATGGGGCGCTGGGGTTCTGGAAGGCACTGCGGGAGGTGTTTCCGGATACCCGTGAACAGCGCTGCTGGTTTCACAAGCAGGCCAATGTGCTTGCTGCGCTGCCCAAGTCGGCTCATCCAGGTGCGACCGCGGCGATGCGGGAAATCTACAACGCCGAGGACATCGACAAGGCCCAGGTCGCGATCAAGGCCTTCGAGGTAGATTACGGCGCGAAGTACCCCAAGGCGGTCGCCAAGATCGTCGACGACGCCGACGTGCTCCTGGAGTTCTACCGGTACCCGGCCGAGCACTGGATCCACTTGCGCACTACGAATCCGATCGAATCGACGTTTGCGACCGTGCGGTTGCGAACCAAGGTCACCAAGGGCCCTGGGTCACGCGCAGCGGGGATGCCATGGCCTACAAGCTGATCGACGCCGCACAAGCCCGCTGGCGGGCGGTCAACGCCCCCCATCTGGTCGCGCTGGTCCGTGCCGGCGCGGTGTTCCACAAAGGCAAGCTGCTCGAACGACCCATCGACATCTCACCCGCTGAGCCCGACGAATCAAGCGAAACGGAGGTCGCCTGAAACACCCTCATCCACAGGTCTTGACAATATCTCCTTGTGTGCACCCGTACGTATGGAGAAGCTGAGTATCGGCGGGCGATTCGCGACTCGGCCGCGCGGTGGCCTCGGCCTCGATCAGCGCCTCAGATCCTCAGGAGGTGAAGCCGGGAATCGGGTATTGACCGTTCAAGGTGTGCTTGCCGACGTCGGCGATCTTGTAGGACACCGGGTCGTGCAGGGAGTGGGTGCGCACGTTGCGCCAGAAGCGGTCGAAACCGTACCTGGGATGTGTTCCGCGCGCGCCGATCACCTCGAAGACGCCGCTGCTGATGTTGAGGGCGGCGTTGGTGGCCAACGCTTTGACTCCCGAGACCTTCACCATCAGTTCGCCGCGGTCCTCGGGGGTGAGCGCGTCGCCCTTGTCCCACACCGTCTGCAGCAGGTGGGCCGCTTCACGGGCGGCGGCGTCAGCTCCCTGCAATGCGATGGTGAACTCACCGTAGGAGCGGATGGTGTAGGGATCCTCGGTTGCCTGTTGAATACCGGCCGGTGTCCAGGGCCTCGCCTGGGTACGGGTGTACTCCCTGGCGGCATCGAGTGCGCCGTGCGCGATCCCCAGATAGACGTTGGCGAAGATCAATTGCGCTATGGGCGCGAAGAGGCTGCCGCGCTCGGATTGTATGAAGGCGAGAACGAAGGCGTTGGGCGCGCCCAGCACTTCGTCAGGCTCGACCTTGACGTTGTGGAAGTCCGTGGAACCGCTGTCGGTCTGCCGCATGCCGATGGCGGCCCAGTCGTCGTTGGGCGTAACGCCAGCCCGCGATGTCGGGATAGCGGCAGCAATGATCGCACCCTGCTGCGGAGAATCATCCTGGACGACGCCGAACACGAACAGCAGGTCCGACCCCTTGGCGCCGCTGCAGAAGTGCTTCGTGCCATTGAGCACGTAGCCGCCGTCTTCGGTCGGGGTGGCGCTGACCTTCCAGTCCAGCACGTGGCTGTTGTTCTCGCTGGAGGCATTTCCGGTCCACCAGTTGTTCTGCGCGATCTGGGTGTACAGGTGTTCTTCTTGTTCCTGCGAGCCGATCAGTTCGATCATCGGGGCGTTGGTGAGGTGGTATCCGAACAGGTGTCCCAAAGATCCATCGGCTGCCGCGATTTCGCGGACGACCTCGATGGCGGTGGGCCAGTCTGCGCCCCAGCCGCCGTATTCGCGCGGGACGAGGAGCGACAGCAGGCCGCTCGCGCGCAGGTCTTCGCGCTCGGCTGTTGCCGAACCCCCGGCGCGATCACGCTCGACGGCGGTGGCTCGCCACTTTTCGGCTAGCCCACGGGCAACCGCGACGGGATCGTTGTCGGCGGCGTCGCGTGGTCGAACGTGCTGCTTTTCAGGTGACAGTGTCATGCGGATGTTCCTATCGGTGGCGATTGAGGCTGTTGTTCAGAAATTCCGGAGCCGCCCACTGATCGAGGGCGACGGGTTCATGTAGCAAGTTGTTGGTGAGCAGGAATTGCTGTGTGCGCTCCAGGAGGGCGAGGGCGTCGTGATCCAGGCGTGGAACCAGACGCTGCTGGAAGTCGGCGCCGAAGCCCTGGCCTACTGCTCCGGTCGATACGCCCAGGTTCGCGGCGTGCAGGCTGGTCACCGCGTCGGAATGATCGCGTGCCCACAGCCCGGCGTCGACGGCCGCGTCGACCAGTCGTTGAACAAGGCCAGGTCGCTGGCGAACCAGCCCGCTGCTGACCGTCCACACACTGGCGTAGGCATTGCGCTCATCGAGGCCGAGATCCACCACTGGGCGGGCCCCGGTGGCTTGCAACTCCCCGGCCCAGGGCAGCCAACTGTACAGGGCGTCAACGTCTCCGCTGGCCAACACCGCGGCCTGACCGCGGGCGACATCGGGAAAGAGGTCCGCACCCTTGACGGTCGCCGATTCTTCGAGCTGCTCAGCGGGAACATCGACACCAGGACTGCTGATCGGCACCAGCTCGACGTCGTCCACACCCAGTTCACCGTGCTCAAGGGTGTGCAACAAGGCGCGCGCCTCCCACGAGCCCAGCGCTACCAGCGTTTGCCGCCAGGGATCCAACTCGAGGTAGTCGCCCAGCTGGCCGCGCAGGATGCGAATTGCCGAGGCCGAGACGCCGATTCGACGTCCGGCAAGGTCGGCGGCCGCTGTGATCGGGCTGTCGTCGCGGACAAAGAAGCCCTGGCGCCCCAAGAGCGGGGTGATGCCGAGTAGACGCGTGCGCCCAGGTGCCCGCAACCCCTCGCTGAGCAGTGGCGGGATCTCACCCCCAAAACGGGTGTAGGCAGGCTGGTCGTAGGTGAAATGAACCGTGCCCTGCTGGCCGCTGAGGACGTCGAGTTCGATGCCGGCGGCGTCGAGGAAGCCCGATTCCGATGCCGTGAGCAGAGCGTTGGGTACCGGGCAGTTGCTGTAGGTCAGTGTGTCGCGGATGGCGGAATCGAGTTCTGAACCGGGGTTTGCGGGGTCGACGCGGCTTGTCATGAAGGTTGTCCTTGCAGTTGTGGTACGCGCAGACCCAAGTGGTCGCGCAGAGTGTTGCCCTGGTACTCGGTGCGGAAGTAGCCGCGATCCTGCAGAACCGGAACCACCTGGTCGACGAACTCGTCGTAGGAGCCCGGCAGGAAGGCCGGAGAGATGATGAAACCATCCGCGGCGCCGCCCTCGAAGTGGCGGATCAGCTCGTCAGCGATCTGCTCCCCGGTACCGGCCCACTGAGGAACGAACCCCACGTTGGTTCCATAGCGCCGACCCATTTCCGCCAGCGTGAGCTCTTCGCTGTGCGTTGCGGCGGCGAACATGTGCAGTTGCGTCGGGACATTCCGATCCTGCAGATCCCGCAGGATGTCCTTGATCGGAGTGTCGAGAGGGTACGCCGCCAGGTTGATGCCGGTGTGACTGGATAGCGTCGACAGTCCCACTTCCGGATGGACCAGACTGTTGAGATATTCCAGTCGTTCCTGTGCCACCGCCTGGCTTTCGCCGAGTACCGGCATCACGGCGGTGAAGATTTTCGTCTGATCGGGATCGCGCCCCGCAGCGTCGACCTCGGCTTTGATGCCCTGGTAGGTGGCCTGCATCACCTCGAGGTTGGGTGCAAGACTGAAGACGGCCTCGGCCCACTTCCCGGCGAAGCGCCGACCCCGGGGCGACAGGCCGGCCTGCAGGATCACCGGCTCACCCTGAGGTGAACGCGGTACCTGCAGAGGTCCGCGCACATTCAGCCACTCCCCGTGGTGATCGACGTAGTGCACCTTCGCGGGATCGGCGAACACGCCGGCCGCCTTGTCCAGCACGAGGGCGTCCTCGTCCCAGCTGTTCCAGAGTTTCTTGACCGCTTCCAAGAACTCATCGGCGCGGTCATAGCGGGCGTCGTGTTCCAGATGCTGATTAATGCCGAAGTTGCGCGCTTCAGCGTCGTTGAGCGAGGTGACGACGTTCCAGGACACCCGACCCCCTGACAACTGATCGAGCGTCGCGAACACCCGAGCAACGTGATACGGGGGATAGTAGGTCGCCGAAATGGTTGCCCCAAGACCCAGGTGCTCGGTCACCGCGGCCATGGTTGCGACCACACTGGCCGGCTCCAAGGCGACTGCACCCTGCCCGCCCAGGCCGACACCGGTGTCCAGGTTGTCCCCGTAGCTGTCCTCGACGGCCAACCCGTCAGGCAGAAACAACAGATCGAACTTGCCGCGCTCCAGAGTACGGGCGATGTGTTGGTAGTACTTCCCCGACAGAAAGTCATTCGACGCGTCCGTGTGCCGCCACGCCCCATGTGCATGAGTCACATTGCCGGCCGAGAAGAAACCGGCCAGATGCATTTGTCGTTGTTGAGTCATCGCGTATGCGTCCTTTAAATGTCAATCATGGCTAGATTCCTGTCGCTAAGCAGTCTCACCCCCACCCCCGGGGTGTGCCCACCGTTAAACTTCACCTGATTTCAATGCTCCACCAGCCAAATTCAGGCCTTGAACCACGGGGCACGTCGGGTCAAGGTGACGGTGACGGTGCCGATGACTTGGCCGCCTTCGCCGCTGCCGGCCGTCCGCATTTGGGTCGATCCGAGGTCCTTCGAATCTATATCCTTGTCGAGGTCAATAGCCAAGCACCACAAAGGATCTCACTCGCACGGCGCATCGAGTCGACGTTGACCGACGCTCAAAACCGTCGATCTGGTTAGATCGTCGTGTATGCACCGGACGCCATGCCAATCGCGAGCGTGTCCCGTCGACCACGTCGATCGGCAACATCAGCCGATCTGCGAGCAAATGACCCTAACGGTCGATCACCTCCGACCGCTGCGGGAAGGGGTGGTCGACTACCTGCGGAGGAGGGGCAAGCCAGCTGGCCGATGTCCCGCCGTGCGCACCCGTTAAGCGGCGCTACACCACACACGTCGGGTCGGACCTCCAGCGTCAGTCCAGCCGCGTCGCCACGTAGCGTGCAAAGGTCGATCCGGATGCTCGCGCATGAGCTTCCAATGTCTGAGGGCTGTAGCCGAGGGTTTCGGCGAGGATCGCTATCGGCGTGGTTTGGGTGAGTTCGTTGAGGGTGCCCATCCGTGCCTCCAGCGCCGCGAGAACTGCCCGGAGCCGTGCGCGCAAATGCGTCGGCGCGACGTGCATGCCGGGACGGTAGCCGCGAAACACCCACGGCGAGTTGGGATGTGCTGCGGTTTGGTTGTTGTAGTTGCTGGCTGCCAGCGCGCGAACGGGTTCATCGAGCGGAGGCGGGAGGTCGATCGGCATCGCCGCGAGGCTGATGGTCACGGTATCGGCGCTAATGGCGATTTGTTTCCACGTGAGGGCAGCGACGTCTTCTGCGCGTTGAGCGAACACGATGATCAGAATGGCGGCCAATCGGTCGCGGGGGTGAAGAGTCTGCTGGTGGGCGACCTTCTCTATGACGGCGTTCTGTTGGTCGATCGGCATCCGTGGGGCGGTTCCGCGGCGGTGCGGTGTCATTTCCACGTCGGACGGGATCAGCTTGGTCTTCGCTTGCAGTTGTGGTGCGATCACGCCGGTGTCGGGATGGGCGAGCAACCGTTGGGCGGTTTCGCGCAGCCCGCACCGTTGGCATCGGCCGCCGCTATAAAGTTCGGCCTCATCGCCGCAGCCGGTGCAGTCAACGTTGAGCCTGACGCCGCTACACCGCCGGCATGAGGGCCGTCCCTCGGCCAGGCCGGGCAGCACGCCCTGGTGGCCGCACGCGCAGATCCCAACGGTGCGTTTGGCGGCCTGGTAGCAGTATCCGCAGATCGATCCGTCGGGCCACCTGGCCACCAGCTGGTAGTGCCCGCGGCATCGGGCACAAGCCGTTGGCCAGCGCCCGGGGTCCTCAGGTTTGCGGGGCCGGGCCATCGTCGTCCTGCACGATCCGTATCCGTTTGGCGACGGGGTTGCCCGGTGCGATCCCCAAGTCCCGCGGGCGCGGCGCGTCCACGGTGACCGCGGCTCGCATCTCCACGTAAGGCTCGAACAGATCGTTGGGCGAGCAATCGAAGATGTCACACAACGCAGCGAAGGTGCGGGCCGGAATGCGTTGAGGTTCACCGGTCACGAGGCGATACACCTGAGCATCGGAGAGATTGATTCCCCGCGAGCGCAGCAGCGGGCGCAGCTCGGTGGACTTCCACAGGTTGTGGGCCGCCATCACTCGCCGCAGATGCCAGTGAAAGCCGATGCGGCGCTGCTCAGCCATCAGCTTCCCCCATTCGGAGGCGCCGAGCGATCATCTGCTGCACTACGCGTTGCTTGAAGTCCGAACCCACCGAGGTATACAGCGCCGTCGTCGAGGCGTAGGAATGCCCTAATTGCTGCTGCACGAACAACGGATCGTAACCGGCCTCGAGAAGATGCGTGGTATAGGAGTGACGCAGACAGTGCAGCTTCAAGTCCGGCGGCAGACCCGCCCGCGCACGCAGCGCAGTGAACGAGCGTCCCAGGGCATTGATCGTCAACCTGCTGCCGCGTTCACTGGGCCACAACGCGGGGGAGCGGTCCGCGGTCCTAAACAGCTGCCGGCCCTCGGTGCACCAGTATTGCAAAAGCTCTACGGCCCAGGGGAACTCCGGCACGGTCAGCACCGTCCGCCGCCGCGGCCCCGACCCCGTCGTGCCCTTGGCCCACCGCACGGTCATGGCGCCGTAGTCGCCGAAGCGCGGCACGTGCGGGTTGGGCCCGAAGTCCGTCAGGTCCAGCATGACCAGTTCGCGGCGCCGCAGTCCGTAGGCATACCCGACCTTGAACGCGATCGAATCACGCAACGCGGTCAGCCAGCGCTTGGAGCCGACCCGGTGCTGCTCGTCGACGAAGTCGTCGACCACGTCGAAGAAGTGTTGCAACTCGGTCTTGGTGAACGCTCGCCGCCTGGTCGGCACGGCATCGTCGGTGGTGTGTCGAGGCGTGTTCCACTCGAAACAGATTTGAGACGGCACGTCGCCGAACTGCTTCTCGCAGAACGGAACCCAACCGTATCTAGAGTCAGTGACATAGGAACAGAACATCGAGATCGCGTTGCTGTAGGACCGCAACGTCGACCACTCGATCGGTGTTTCTCGCGATCTGAGATCGGCAAGGAACTGATCAAGATCAAGCGGGCGCCAGCGCCACGGATACTCGTTGGCGAACTCGACGAACCGGCCGATGAGGCCGCATCTGGCCGTGATGGTGCTCGTGGCGAGACCTCGGGCCAGCATCTGAGCACGCCACCCGTCCACCATCGCCTTCAAGACCGCCTCATCGGCCCGCAGCAGTGAGACATCGCCACGTTGAAGGACCCGAGGAATGAACCCCGACAAATCCTCAGCCATGTGTACGCCCGAACTCGGCTTGCCCCAATGGCGCAGCGCCATAACGCAATGCGTCACTGTGACGAATTGCTGGCGATCCAGGCGGAGGGGTACAGGGGCAGATAAGGCCAGTCGCATCGTCGACATAGCGCAGCCCGCGGCCGGCGACGGGATCGGCAGCCTCGGGTTCGCGGCTTGCCGTCAACTGACGCCTGCGGAACATCCTCATGGATCACCTAACAACCGAATCAATCACTAAGTGATTGAACCATACGACGACCACGGCGTACTGACAACAAATGCATTACTCATCCAGGCCGTCTGTACCGTCACGCGACGCGCTGAGCAGGGTCGATCGACCAGTCAGCTTGTGGTGCGACCACTTTCATTAGATGCAACTCGCAATGGTTTTACGCCGATAATAGATATTATGTCAAGTAATGTTGACAACATGCTGGTTGGGGGTAAAAAGCGGCTCTGGCAAGGGTTTTAGGCTGAGTGAACATTTCTACCCAAGTATTTGGGTAGCTCTGATCACGCCAGACCATCCTGGTTAGTGGGCCGGGCGTCGGGTGCACCCTGTGGCGACGGGTTGGCGGGGTGAGGTTCCCCCCGGATAGTGGAGGGTGGTTACGCGGCCTGAAGGTCCGCGGTCAATGACATCTCGTAGTCGATGGGACTGAGCATCCCGATCGTTGAGTGCCTCCGTCGAGTGTTGTAGTAGTCGAACCAATTGTCAACCGCAGCAACCAGTTCGCTCTTGTAGACGTAGCTGTGGCGGTAGTAGTGCTCGTGCTTGAACGTCGACCACAGGCTCTCGGCACCGGCGTTGTCCCAGCACACCCCGGTCCGACCCATCGACCGAAGCAGACCGTACTTCCCGCAGGCATTCGTCATCAAGGACGATGTGTACTGAGATCCCCTGTCCGAGTGCATGATGATGCCCTTGGTTCGACCGCGACGGGTACGAGCAGCCATATCGACCGCATCGGTCACCAAGTCAGCGCGCATGTGATCGGCCACAGCCCACCCCAACGCCCGCTTCGAATGCTCATCCTTGATCACGCACAGATACATGTCTTCGCCACCGCAAGTCAGATATGTGATGTCCGACGTCCACACGGCGTCGGTGCGGCCCTGATCGAAGACGCGGTCGACCAGATCCGGCGGGAACGTCGCGAACGGATCGACGATCGTCGTCGGCGGCGAGAAGGTGCGCGGACTGATACCAGCTAGGCCCCGCTCGGCCATGATTTTGGCGACGGTCTTCTCGGTGACGAACTCGCCCCGCGCGCGTAGCTCAGCGGTGATCCGCGGCGATCCGTAGACACCGTGGGAGTCTTCGTGGATCGAAGCGATTCGCACAGCCAACTCTTCCCGACGCTGCCTCTGTATCCCTAATTCTGTTGCCCTGGTTGACTTTAGATGCCGATAGTAACCCGAGGCTGACACACCCAGCAGGGTGGCCATTCGACTGATTGCTGTGGTGGCGCACTCCGTGGCCATCAACGCGTACTTCTCTACCGTTGATGGTTCGCCGCGAAGTACGCCGACGCTTTTTTCAAGAATGCGATGTCCTTCTCCTGATCGGCGACCTGCCGGCGTAGCCGGGCAAGCTCGTCGCGCTCGACTGCGGTCAGTGGCTCATCGCCCTCTCGCCGCGCTGCGTCCAGGCGCCGGCGCTCATCAGCGACCCACCGCCCCAGCAGGCCTTCGTTGAGGCCGAGGTCTCGTGCGACCTCGGCGATGGATCGACCAGAATCGATCACTCGATGCGCAGCATCGACCTTGTACTCGGTCGTGAACGACCGACGCTTCCGCGACATGTGAACATCCTCCCAGCGGAACCGCTGATCCCGCTAGCTCGGTGTCCACTACCTGGGGGGAACCTCA
>NZ_MJEI01000029.1 GCF_002095395.1 Williamsia sp. 1135 | reverse complement strand
AGGTTGTGGTGGGGCCCTCCGTTCGGTGTTTCATGCGGTAGGAGTCGCCGTCGGTGACGACGATCGTGGCGTGGTGCAGCAGCCGGTCGAGGATGCTGGCGGCCGTGGTGTGCTCGGGCAGAAACCGGCCCCAGTCTTCGAACGGCCAGTGCGAGGCGATCGCCAGGGATCGGCGTTCGTAGGCGCCGGCGACGAGCCGGAACAGCAGTTGGGTGCCGGTGTCGTCGAGCGGTGCGAATCCGACTTCGTCGATGATGAGCAGATCCTGGCGGAGCAGTCCTTCGATGGTTTTGCCGACGGTGTTGTCGGCCAGCCCGCGGTAGAGCGTTTCGACGAGGTCGGCAGCGGTGAAGTACCGGACTTTGTGCCCGGAGTGCACAGCAGCGATCCCCAGCCCGATCAGGGTGTGAGATTTACCTGTACCCGCGGGGCCGATGATCGCTAAGTTATGTTGTGCTCGTATCCATTCCAGCGACGACAGGTAGTCGAACACCTTCGGCTGGATCGAGGATGCCGCCACGTCGAAGGACTCCAACGTCTTGGCGACTGGAAACGCCGCGGCCTTGAGACGATTGCGGATGTTGGAGGCATCGCGGGCAGCGATCTCCGTCTCGACCAGGGTCCGCACCACCTCCTCAGGAGTCCAGCGTTGGGTCTTGGCGGTCAGCAGGACTTCGGGTGCGGTGCGGCGGATCGCCGCCAGTTTCAACCGCCGCAGGGCAAGGTCCAGATCGGCGGGCAGCTCTGGGATAGACTGTGGTGCAGCTGGTTTAGGTGTCTTGGCGGTCGTCATGAGGAGGCCTCGCTATCGGTGGCCGGGGTGTGTTTGTAGGCCTGCAGCGATCTGGTCGGCGCCGAGGGAAGGTCCACTATCAGGGCGTCACCGGGTGGTCGTGGGGTGGGTGCTGCGGCGCCGGTGGCCAGGATGGAACGCACATCAGCGGCCCGGAACCGTTTGAACGCCACCGCCCGGGTCAGCGCTTCGAGTAGCAGGGTGTCGCTGTAGGCCGCGCCCAACGCCAGCAGTGCATCCAACTCCGAGCTCAGGCGGGTATTGCCGATCGCGGCGGCACCGATGAGGAACTGCTCAGCGGGTTCGCCGAGTGCGCAGAACCGTTTCTCCACAGCAGTTTTCGGTCTGGGTCCGCGGTCCGGGGCCGGGCGTGGGCCGCCGTAGTGCTCATCGAGGATAATCGCTTCACCCGGTGCAGCGAGCTGGTGATCGGCGACCACCTCACCGGATTTCGGTTCGATGATCAGCAACCGGCCCGCATCCTGCACCAGGGTCACGGTCGTTCCGATCAGCCGGGTGGGCACCGAGTAGCGGGCCGAAGCGTACCGGATACATGAGAGTCGGTCGACTTTGCGGGTCACCGGCGGCGGACCGACCTGCATCCGCAGAGACGGCAACTGCCCCAACACTTCCCGCTCAGCCTCGAGTCGCTCGTTCGGGATGGCGAAGGTATCCGAGTGCTGCCGGGAATTGACCTCCACGCACCACACGTGGGCGGCCGTGTTGGCCTGATGCACATCCAGGACCACGTCGTCGCGGCCGGCCGCGACCTTGGCCTCAGTCCACAGCGGTATGGCCAAATCCGACTGAACGTAGTCGCACAGGCGCTCGACGATGCCTTTGGATTCAGGGTCTGAGGCGTGACAGAAGTCCGGTGCGAAGCCGTAGTGGGCAGCGAACCGGACGTACTGCGGGGTGGGGATCATCACGTTCGCCACGACACCGCCTTTGAGGCAACCCATCCGGTCGGCCAGGACCCGCTTGGGAACTCCACCAATCTCCTCGAGGGCGTGGGCTATGAACGTCAACGTGGTCGTTGCGGTTTCGTTGGTCGCGAAGGCAACGAACCGCCACCGCGAGAACGCGAGCACCGCGCAGAACACATGGATGCCGCCGACGACGGCCCAATCGATGACCAGGTAGTCACCCGGCGCCCACACCGCGGGACGGCGTCCACGGTGATGATCTCTGCGCCACTGCGCTTTTGACTGTGCGACCAAACGTCGGAAGTTGCGGTCCGATCCGTCGTAACCGGCGGTCCGGGCGACCGGCAGGAGTCGTTTGGCCGTGATCTTGCCGTGCGATCTCTTGACGCGTTCATCGACCAGGGCGGTGACTGCGTCGTAGTTGCGGGAGCGCTCAACGCGCTCGGGAGGGTCTTGGTCGCCGGCCTCGAACCGGTCGACGACACGTTTGACGGTCTTGTGGGTGGTGCCGCACAGCTCGGCGGCTCCTCGGTAGCTTCCGACTTCGCGGTAAGCAGAAATGATGTCCATACGGTCCTTCGCAGACTTCAATGGAACTCCCAGGCGGTGATGGTGTGGTTGGCACCTTCACCGTCATCGCCTGGGCCTTCAGTTCCGGGTCGACACGACGAACACAGGGTGGGGACTTTTATCTGGCCACCAGTGGGGACCTCGACCTGGCCACCAATGGGGACTTTTTCATGGCCATGGACACGTGATCGACGTCAAGAATGCCGATAGGAAGAGGTCGGATCAGCTGATCCTCGGAAACCCGCAAACTTTGCAGACTCGATCGATCAACGGGCCGGGACCGGCTCAGCAGGGAGTGTCCGAGCTTACGGCGGTGGCGTCGGAGTTTCTGTTCAGGGGTTTGCGGTGAGGAGGGTTAGTGGTCCGGTGTAGGCGGGTTGGGTTCGTAGGTGGCCGTATCGGGCGTCCCAGGTGCCCGAACGCAGGTCGGCTGCGAGGGCTGTGAGTCCGGTCTCGGTGTCAGTCGGGGTGATGAATTGCCACGTCGATTGCGTACTGCGTATCTCCGGGTCGAGGTAGGCCTCGGGGCGTGCGTAAAAGGCTTCAACAAATCCATCGGTGCAATCGTTGGGGATGGGCACCGGGTCCAGACTGTGCGATCCGCCGAGGATGGTTGCGAGTTCTGCGATGTCGGGGAACCGGGCATGTTCGGTTGCGGGCCTGCTGGGAAAGTAGTCGGTGAGCCAAAAGTCAGCGAGGGCATCAACGTCAAGGGTCATGATAACTATCGGGCCACGAGTGACTCGGCGGACTTCACGCAGGCCGGCGGCAAGACCATCACCCCATTGGTGCACGGTCAGCACGGCCATTGCAGCATCGATCGAATCGTCGTCGAACGGTAAACGTTGGGCGCTAGCCGCGATCGTGGGTACCGCCCCTCTCGGGCGCGCCGCGCGCATCGCGGGGGAGGGTTCGACCGCCAGGACCGTTCGGTCGGCAGGTTCATAGGATCCAGTTCCGGCACCGACGTTGAGGACACTGCGAGCCTGCGCCAGCTGGTACTGGATCCTCGACGCTATCCGCGGATCTGCCCGCCGGTGACGCCCGTAGATTGCCCCGACGTGTTCGTAGTCGAAGTCACCTGACCGACGTGTTGAATTAGCCATACAACCACGGTCACGCGACTCGTCCGCGTTGGCAAGGATCACACCCGCGCCGGGTCTAAAACCAATGACGTCGGTGTCGTCGATGTCGGATGGCACCTACAAATGGCGCTGGTGGGTGACAGCTAGGCACACTGCCGCCGGAGACGACCAACGCAGTTCCAGCCCTGGAGACGCCAATGGAGAACCGTTTTGTTTCTGCGATCGTGAATGATTGTGTCTACAGACCGAATTCGCGGACAAGGTCGGCTGGGTCGCATACGGCGAAGACGTTCAACTACACGTCCACCATGGGGGCGCCGGGCCATCGTCGAGCAATGTCGCTCTTAATGCGCGCCACGTGCATTTCAGAGTTTGCGCATGCCTCTCAGCGCCCGAATCGTTGGGAGAGCTGTCCCGAGCCCCTTGCGTAGGCGCGGGTGGAATGCGCCGAGGTCGCCGACGACTGCGTATCGGAGTCCGCTGTCACGCCACACGGCAACTTGGTCGACGATCTCCGACGGGGTTCCCGTCAAAAAGTGTTCGCGAACGAGTGACTCAGGAACCCGTTCGACATAGTCGAGGACCGTTGCCTCATCGAAGGTTTGCGGCAACATGTCCTGAAACCCGGTGAACGAATCACCCATCGGGTGAACCGCACCGTGACGTACCCATTCCTTTGCCGGGAGGTTGAGGGCAAACGCGCGAACGACGATGCTGCCCACCAACTCATCGACGTCCGCCCGTGTCGTACCGGTCAAAGAAAAGAAGACGCCTGCCGGAATGATCTTCGCCGGGTCGCGGCCGGCGTCCGACGCGGCGGCGCGGACCGAATCGAGCATTGTCCCGTATTCGGAGGCCTGCATCGTCGCGACCGGGAACCATGCGTCTGCATATTTACCCGTCGCTCGCAACATGCGCGGACCGTGGGCGGCCACCCATATCTCTGGCCAAGTACCGTGATGCTGCGGGAGGTCGAAGATCGCGTTCCGCAGCGGGAAGAAATCTGAATCACGATTCACAGGTTGGCCTTTCGAATCCCACAGGGCCCGTATGGTCGCCATTGCCTCCTCGAACCGGGCGACGGGCCGCCTCCAGTCCACGCCGTAGGGTTCGTTCCCTTCGCGTTCGCCGGTACCGATACCTAGGATGGCGCGACCGCGACTCAACAGATGCAACGTCGCTGCGGCCTGTGCGGTGACAGCCGGGTTGCGTCGTGCGGTATCGGTGACGGCTGTGCCCAGTCGCATTCGGCTGAGTCGATTCCGAGCGGCGAAATATCCGAGCGTGATCCATGGCTCGTAATACGCGTCCACTCGGGGTGCCAGCTTCGCCGCGCCTGCGTACTTGGGCGACCACACCGACCTGGGGATAAGCGACATCAAGTGGTCTGCCACCCAAATCGAGTCTGCTCCCGCACTTTTCGCGACGGCCTGTGTATTCCGAATGAATAGGTCCGGCGTGACGCGAGAGTTCACGGTAGCGTCGATGACGCCTGTCCTGAAGGTACTCATGCGCGCACCTCTCGATGTCGGGTCGGCAAATTTTATCCGCTTTGTCACAGATCAGCAGGGCGAATGCGATTTTCCGTACTCCGACTACGGCCCTGTCGTACTCGAGCGATAGCGACTGCCCACCCCAGTTCTGTGCGCGTTCTGTGCGCTCAATGACCGAGTCGGAACAGCACTATTTCTGATAGCAGGAGTCACCATGACGAAAGAGTGGCTCGTTGCGCCTGCCTCTACCTGCAACTGGCAATATTCGATTGGGAACTATTGTCAATCGAAATAGAGACTGTTACTGCGCGGCAGATACGATGCGCCTTGGGGTAGGCCGGCCCCGCCCTTCCCGACATGCTTGATACCTTTTGGCCGATGCCAACGTAGCTTCTAGGGGTTCTTACCTTGTTGAGGTTCCCCCCAGGTAGTGGACACCGAGCTAGCGGGATCAGCGGTTCCGCTGGGAGGATGTTCACATGTCGCGGAAGCGTCGGTCGTTCACGACCGAGTACAAGGTCGATGCTGCGCATCGAGTGATCGATTCTGGTCGATCCATCGCCGAGGTCGCACGAGACCTCGGCCTCAACGAAGGCCTGCTGGGGCGGTGGGTCGCTGATGAGCGCCGGCGCCTGGACGCAGCGCGGCGAGAGGGCGATGAGCCACTGACCGCAGTCGAGCGCGACGAGCTTGCCCGGCTACGCCGGCAGGTCGCCGATCAGGAGAAGGACATCGCATTCTTGAAAAAAGCGTCGGCGTACTTCGCGGCGAACCATCAACGGTAGAGAAGTACGCGTTGATGGCCACGGAGTGCGCCACCACAGCAATCAGTCGAATGGCCACCCTGCTGGGTGTGTCAGCCTCGGGTTACTATCGGCATCTAAAGTCAACCAGGGCAACAGAATTAGGGATACAGAGGCAGCGTCGGGAAGAGTTGGCTGTGCGAATCGCTTCGATCCACGAAGACTCCCACGGTGTCTACGGATCGCCGCGGATCACCGCTGAGCTACGCGCGCGGGGCGAGTTCGTCACCGAGAAGACCGTCGCCAAAATCATGGCCGAGCGGGGCCTAGCTGGTATCAGTCCGCGCACCTTCTCGCCGCCGACGACGATCGTCGATCCGTTCGCGACGTTCCCGCCGGATCTGGTCGACCGCGTCTTCGATCAGGGCCGCACCGACGCCGTGTGGACGTCGGACATCACATATCTGACTTGCGGTGGCGAAGACATGTATCTGTGCGTGATCAAGGATGAGCATTCGAAGCGGGCGTTGGGGTGGGCTGTGGCCGATCACATGCGCGCTGACTTGGTGACCGATGCGGTCGATATGGCTGCTCGTACCCGTCGCGGTCGAACCAAGGGCATCATCATGCACTCGGACAGGGGATCTCAGTACACATCGTCCTTGATGACGAATGCCTGCGGGAAGTACGGTCTGCTTCGGTCGATGGGTCGGACCGGGGTGTGCTGGGACAACGCCGGTGCCGAGAGCCTGTGGTCGACGTTCAAGCACGAGCACTACTACCGCCACAGCTACGTCTACAAGAGCGAACTGGTTGCTGCGGTTGACAATTGGTTCGACTACTACAACACTCGACGGAGGCACTCAACGATCGGGATGCTCAGTCCCATCGACTACGAGATGTCA
>NZ_MJEI01000065.1 GCF_002095395.1 Williamsia sp. 1135 | reverse complement strand
CCCCCAAATCGTGGAGGACTCCTCTATGCGGCTTCGGGCTCCGCGACTGCAGCGTTCTCGTAGTCGATGGGGCTGACCATCCCAATCGTGGAGTGCCGGCGGACGTGGTTGTAGAAGCCGTAACACCAGTCAAGCACACCGGCCTTGGCTCCGGCAAGAGTCTCGAAATCGTTGCGTGACAGTACCTCCCACTCCAGGGAAGAGAAGAACGCTTCGGCAGCGGCATTGTCGAAGCATGACCCGACGCGGCCCATCGACTGACGGAGTCCCATCCGACGGCACAGCTTGGTGAACTTGTTGGAGGTGTACGTCGACCCGCGGTCACTGTGGAAGATGACCCGTTCGGACTCCTCGTCACGCCTTATGGCCTGCTTACCGCCTCGGGTGGCCACCGCCATCTCGATTGCTGCACACGCGAGCGGTGCGTCTGGATGCACGCTGGTGGCCGCACCCAGCAATCGGCGGCTGTAGAGGTCGATCACGGTCGCCAGATACAACTTCCCGGCCGCAGTCGGGATCTCGGTGATATCGCCGACCCACTTCTCGTTCGGACGCGTCGCGGTGAAGTTCCGGCGCACCAGATCCGGGAACTTCGGTGCCGTCTTGTCCTGCCGGGTCAGCCCGTTTCGGCGACGGATCCGGCGTGCCACCAAACCCTGCCGGCGCATCGAATCCGCGACCGTCTTCTCGCTCACTGTCCACCCGTCCTCACGCAGGTCCACGTGCAGCCGCGGGGAACCATGCAAGCCCCGCAATGTCATGAACTTGACCTTGACTGCGCGGTCTACCGTGTCGCGCCGATAGTCACGCGCGGTATGCAATCCTGTTGCTGCACCCGGCTTTTGAGAACGCTTGAACCACTTGTAGAACCACGCCATACTCACGCCAAGCAGCGCGCACGTGACCGTATGTGGCACTCGATAGGTGGTCCTCTGCTCTGCGATGAAGCGGGCCAGCATCACTTCGTCGCCTCCTTCACCCACAGGACCACCGATCGTTTTAAAACATCGCGCTCCATCCGCAACTCGGCCACCTCGGCACGCAACCGCTTGAGCTCGGCAGCACTATCGCCGCTCGCCTCATCCTCGCCGCCGCGCTCGGCGCGCGCACGGTTGACCCAGTTGCCCAGGGTGCCCTCGTTGACCCCCAGATCGCGCGCGACCTGGGCGATCGGTTTACCCGTCTCCTCGACGATCCGGACCGCCCCATCACGGAACTCCCGGTCGTACTTCTTCCGCTTCTCAGACATCGTGCTCCTCATTATCGATGCCTCTACGGTTTGGGGGGAACCTCAGGAACCGGTGGCGGGCACCGCCGCATGGGCAGATTCATGTCCGCCACCGGGCAGTTCTTATTGGCCACCTACGGGCAGTTTTCAAGTCCGCACATGGGCAGTTCCCGATGACCGTTGACATCTCATCGCAGTGTTCATGCAGATGGTGGACACCACCATCGTCAACATCGCCCTGCCCAGCCTCGCCACCGACCTGAACGCCACCTACTCGGCGCAACTTCTTGTCGCAACGGTGTACACGCTCGCATTTGCGTGCACCCTGATGACGAGTTCACGCCTCGGAGAACGCTATGGCAGGCGCCGAGTTTTCCTCTGTGCGCTTGCCGGGTTCACCGTCGCCTCGGTTCTGTGCGGCACCGCTTCCGGTGTGACAGAGCTCATCGCGTTGCGTGGAGTGCAAGGTGTCTGCGCGGCCGCCGCATCCGCGCAAACCATCGCCATCATCTCGGTGTTGTTCCCACGGGCCAAGCATGGTGCGGTCTTCGGGATCTACGGCGCCACGGCCGGGGTTGCCGCGATGCTCGGCCCGATGCTCGGCGGCGCACTCATCGCGCTCGACGTATTCGGTTGGGACTGGCGGACCATCTTTCAGGTGAACCTCCCCCTGGGCGCGGCGGCCTCCCTGCTTGCCTACCGGCACCTCCCGCCGGTGCGGTCGCAGACCCATGAGCCATTCGACGTGATCGGCATGGTGCTCTCGAGCACCGGCTTGTTCCTACTCATCTACCCTCTCGCCGTCGGCCGGGAGAAGGGGTGGCCGGTCTCATTGCTGCTCATGCTCGGTGCCGCAGTCCTACTCCTCGTGATCTTCGTCTTCTACGAACGCCGACTGCAGCACCGGGGCGGTAGCCCGCTGCTACGACTCGACCTCTTCTCCCACCGGAGTTTTTCGGTCGGTGCCGTTCTCTCGGTCACGTTCTTCAGCGTGTTCGCTGCGTTCTTCTTCACGGTGTCGATCGCCGCGCAGTTCGGACTGGGTTACAGCCCGCTGCGCACCGGCGTCCTCACCTTTCCGTTCGCCGTCGGGGCTGCATTCGGATCGGTGGTGTCCCCGTGGTTGGTCGCACGGATCGGCTCACGCACACTCACCGTCGGGATGGTCGCGTTCGCGGTGTGCCTCGGTTGGCTCGCGGTGACCATCGATCCGGCCAGTGAGTCGCTGGATCTACTCACCCTCCTGTTGCCGCTACTCATCGGCGGCGTCGGAACCGGTCTGTTCGTCGCACCCCTGCAGGCAACGATCCTGTCGGGGACGACGTCGTCGAACGTCGGCTCCGCGTCGGGCTCCATCCCGACAATCCAGCAGATCGGATGCTCCGTCGGACTGGCGTTGATCAGCATCGTTTTCTTCAATCAAGTTGCGGCCCAATCGCAATCGGCCGTCGACAACGCAGGCGCCACCCTGTCCCGGTCGCTGGAAGCGACGGCCGTGGCGCCGGCCCTGCGGCCCGCGGTGGCAGGTGAGTTCACCCGTTGCGCACAAATGCAGCTGAGTTCACCGCACCCGGAGCAGACGCCACCAGGGTGTGCGGGCGACCCCGCATCGGCATCTCCGACCCCGGGGGACATCAGGAGCACCGTCGCCGTCCAAGCGGCACCAGAGCTCGAGGAGGCAGCGCGTCAAGCCGCAGCCCAATCATTCCTCGGAGCACTCGCCGTGGTGCTCTGGGCGATTGCCGGGGCAGCGGTGGTGCTCGCGTGCATCAGCCTTTTGCTCAAGAAACCGGTGACCGCGGTTGCCGACGTAGCCGGTTAGTCCCCCAGCACGCCGTCTTCGGGAAGCCGCAGATCCTGTTTCTCCAGCTCTTCGATGTTCACGTCCTTGAAGGTGATGACCCGGACCTGTTTCACGAACCGGGCCGGCCGGTACATGTCCCATACCCACGCATCACTCATGCGCACCTCGAAGTAGACCTCGCCGTCTGCGTTACGGGGCACCATCTCGACGGCATTCGCCAGGTAGAACCGGCGCTCGGTCTCGACGACATAGGTGAATTGACCGACGACGTCCTTGTACTCCCGGTACAGGGACAATTCCATCTCGGTTTCGTACTTCTCGAGATCTTCGGCGCTCATCCTCTAAGCCTAACTTGCGTACCGCCTGGTTCAACGCACGCGCATGCGCACGTTGCGGTACGACATTCGGTGCTGCTCTGAAGGTCCGAGCGCATCGAGGCACTGCATGTGCATCTCTGTGCTGTAACCCTTGTGGATTGCGAACCCGTATCCGGGCAGCTCGGTGTCCATCGCGACCATGATCCGATCGCGGGTGACCTTCGCGACGATGCTTGCCGCCGCGATGCAGGCGGCGGCACCGTCACCACCGATCACCGGCAGGGAAGGTGCGGTCAGACCTGGGACACGGAATCCATCGGACAACACATAGCCGGGCTGGATTACCAAACCTGCTACAGCCCTGCGCATTCCCTCGATGTTCGCCACGTGGATACCGATTCGATCCACCTCGGCTGCGTCGATGATCACCGCGCTCCACGCCGCTGCGTGACGGGTCACCGATTTGTACAGTTTCTCCCGGGTCGCGGCCGTGAGCTTCTTGGAATCGTTCAGATCGGCCAACGACGCCAATTGCGTGGGCTTGAGAACACACGCCGCGACGACCAGCGGTCCGGCGCAGGCACCGCGACCGGCTTCATCGACCCCGGCGACAGGCCCGAGCCCGCTGCGATACAGAGCGGCCTCGAAGGTGCGCAGACCCGCCGCGCGTCTGATTGCAACCCTCGGTGGCCACCGCGTTGGCACTACAGTGCTACTTCTGCGGATTGACGGAGTCGACAGAACCCATCCGGGAGAACGGGTAGATGACGAACCGAACCTTGCCGCGGATGTCGTCGACGGGCACCATGCCATGCAGCTCGTCGTCCTGGTGGTAGCGCGAGTCCGCGGAGTTGCCGCGGTTGTCACCCATCACCCAGACCTGCCCCGCCGGCACGTCCAACGGACCAAAATCCTCACCGAGACACGAGTTGAGTTGGCCGTTCGCGTCCAGCAGATCTCCGGGACGCATCGCAGCGTTCTGTTCCTGGAGCTTCATGTCGATGTACGGCTCCACCAGCGGCTTACCGTCGACCTTGACTCCGGTGCGATCGGCGTTGTGGCACTCCACGCGTTGCCCACCGGTCGCGATGACGCGCTTGACGAGGTTGTTCTCGTCCGGTGGGGCGAACCCGAACCAGGACATCGCGTTCTGTGCCCCGCGGACAACGGTGTTGTCCGAACGCGGTGAGCGCCATCCGAGATCCCAGGACGACGTAGGGGCCTTGAAGACCACCACGTCGCCGGCCTCGGGCTCGCCGAACCGGTAGACCAGCTTGTCGATGACGATGCGATCGTTGGTGCACCCGGCACATCCGGTCAACGTCGGTTCCATCGACTCGGACGGGATCACATACTGGCGGCCGACAAAGGTCTGCAGGACCCAGGTCAACAGCAGCACGCAGACGATGATGATCGCCGTCTCGCGCAGTATGGAGCCCTTCTTCTTGGGCTTGCTCTCGTCCTGGTCGTTCAGGCTGCGCCACGGACGGGCGCCCTCAGAATCCGGGTCTCCGTAGGTATCGTCGCCGGAAGGGCTGGAACTCTCGGAACCGCGGGGGGTGTCTACCACGCCGCAAGCTTAGTGCGTCAGCGCTTTTCTTTGATCTTGGCAGCCTTGCCGCGCAGGTCGCGAAGGTAGTACAGCTTCGCGCGACGCACGTCGCCGCGGGTCACGACCTCGATCTTCGCGAGGTTGGGGCTGTGCACCGGGAACGTACGCTCCACGCCCACACCGAACGACACCTTGCGGACCGTGAACGTCTCACGCACGCCACCACCCTGACGGCGGATCACGACGCCTTTGAACACCTGGACGCGTTCTTTCGAACCCTCGATCACCTTCACGTGAACGTTCAGGGTGTCGCCCGCACGGAAGTCGGGGATGTCGTCGCGCAGGGACTTGTTGTCCAAGAAGTCCAGAGTGTTCATGTTGTCGGTTCCAATCTTGCAGTTGGCGTGAGTAGAGGAACCTAGCGGCTTTCGACGTGGCCTCGTGGGTCACGCGTTACGGCTCGACTGGTTCGTGCTCCGATTCGTGTGGTCTCCGCGACGTCTCAGCGACCGCGGGCGTGCCGGGCTGCTGACCGTCAAACGGCAACTGGTCAATTGTGCCAGAAGCACCCCCGCCAGGTGAAATCGCCTCGGTCAGCACGAGCCCTGCGGACTCGCCCTTGGCGGGAGCGGGGTGGACCTTGGCGTTCAATTCCTCTTCGGCGCCCGACTTGGCGTGGGCGACGTCGGGTTTGCCGGCCATGAGGTCCTGCAGGAAGATCTTTGCCCGGATGAGCGGCCTGCGCACTCGGCGTTCCCGCCGGACGGCCGCATTCATCTTCTTCGGCCGTTTTGTGTAGCGCCAGCGAGCCCAGGGCGAGGTGGGACGGGCCAGTCGGATGGCCGCGACCACGAGCAGCGGGAAGATGAACAAACCGATGAGGCCCGTCCAGATCTTTCCTTTGAGCAGCACGAGCCCGGCCAGTGCGAGTACCACTCCCGAGTAGATCACCGCAGCGATCGTGGCAGCCACGTCGTTGGTGTCGGCGCCCCACCAGTCGAGCGGGTGGTAACCGAGCAGGATCAGGCCCGTGACCGCCATCGCCACGAACACGGCATCGAGCGAGGCGCGCCCCTCTTCTGCCCAGTAGACGTCGCGTAGATAGAAGATCAGCGCGAACTCGTCCAGGACCAAGGCCGCACCGACTCCGAAGAGCGCAGCAAAGATCGACAGCGTCGTCTGGGAGCCGTTGATGGCCAGAGCGATCAGGCCGAGGCCGGACAACATCGTGAGCACGGTGCCGAAGACGACATGATGGATGTGCAGTCCGCCGGGGGTTACATTGTTGAACCACCAGCTGACCTCGGCTCGGATCAGCCGCACGCTGATACGAATCCCGAGGAATCCCAGAATGAAGCCGATGTAGGCCATGAACAGCGGTAGTCGACCGTTGTCGATGATGTTCTCGGTGAACCAGTGGCTCATGGGGTCAGATTAGTCGCCGAGGTGGTCGAGCAAGAGGTTTGCGACCAAAGACGCCGATCCGGTGGCGGCGCACGCCTCACACACGACTTCGCGCAACCCCTCTCGGCCGCCACGGCCGGCACCGAACTCGAGGGCGCCGACCGCACGGGCCCGAGCGAACGCTGCCCGATACTCGGCATCGCGGCCGGCGTGGGACGCAGCGAAAGCCATGGTGTCCAGACGGCCCCGGAGCGCCGCGATCTCCAGACGCTGGATCGCCGCCGCGGGTCGCCCGGCGCGCCAGGTCTTGAGCGCTCCGGTGACCGGCCCGTCGGTCGGGACGCCGGCCGCATCGAGGGCGGCCACCGCGATCAGCAGACCGACGCGGTCCAGCTGCCTGGAATCGACTCGGTCGACGAGTCCCGCGACTCCTGCGCCCAGGACATCTATGCGATGTGGGCTCACGGCGCCGAATCCGGTGAGTCTTCATGGCCACCGGGATCGACCGCGTGCGCGCCTGATTCGTCGACCACCGCCGCAACTTCTGGTGGCGGTGGTGTCATGGCACAGACGGCCAGGGGGACGAGCTCGGCGTCCCGGAAGTAGCCGAGGATGGCAAGTTCGGGTGCCCGCCCGTCGCCCACGACCACCTCGTGCGGCTCGGGGACCACGCCCGGTCTCAGGTAGCCGGCAGGCTCGCTTGTCCCGACGACCACGGTGCGGCGACCGTTCTGATCGATTCCCAGACCGACAGCCACCCGGATCCACGGCGCGACCTCGGGAGGCTGGGTCGCGGTGAGAACGGCAGCCCGGGCGCGCAACATGACCAGGTCCGCGTCGGGCGGATGCGTATCCCCCACGCCGGCGGCAGATCGACCTGCCGCGATGCCTGCGAGGGCGGCGCCCGTCGGCGCCATCATCGCGCCTGGGTTCATCGGCGTACCGCCGGACTGTTGACCGTGCTCGGTGCCGGTCTCCTCGACCGTCTCCTGCGAGATCTGGGCTGCGCGCCGGTCCAACTCTGCCGCAGTAGCCGACAACGTGCGCGCCGCGAGGTGTTCCGCGCCTGCCAGGGTGGTGGTGTCGCCCGTGGCCGCCGCGAGTACCGTCCCGGCGAGCAACTCGCGATCTGCGATCGCCGCGACAACCGTCAGTCGCTGCCTCGTCTGCTCGACCGCATCGGCGTAGGCCCGGACGACCTCGGCGGTGCCGTCGACCTTCTCTGTGCTCGTGTGCAGAGCGCGAACCAGCGACACACCCACGGCGTCTGCGGCCGCCGACGTCTGACCGTCGATCGCTTCGGACACCGAACGGATCCCGCCATCGACCGCGGAGATGCACTCCGAAAGCCGCTGGATCAGAGACTCATAACGCTCGACGAGGAGGTACAGCGCGGCCGCGTCGATGTCGGGGGTCAGTTCCCGCAAAAAAGACTCGACCGGTTCGCGGTAGTCGGTCGGCATCAGTGGTCCGACGCGGCCGGGACAGATCCGGCCGCCTCCGCGTCCTCGTTCACCACTACCTCGACAGCTCGGGTCAGGCCACCGGCATAGCGTGCGAGTGAGGCGTGCGCCTCGTCGACAGCGGCAACGGCACCGGCGCTGAGCCGGCCGTGGGCGCGGGCGAAGACGTGCCCGCTCACATGGGCCGCACACGTCGACGCAATCTGCCTGGCGAGTTCATCGATATCCGACGAGATCGCCGCGAGCTCGACGAGTACCGGTTCGAGGTCTCTCGCCGCCGCGAGGACTGCGGCGCCGTCGATCCGAAGTTCCGACCCCGGTTGTGCTGCCGGCATTCGCGTCTCCCCGATCCGTCGACTCAGTCCAGATCCCGAAGATGTGGACCCTGGTCTTGGACGATCGCGGTCACCAGTTGGTTCCGGCGAGACGTCAGTTCACCGTCCGCCCGCTCGACCAGATTGCGGATGAGCGTCGCCAGCTGATCGGCTCGGTGACGCCGCAGCGCGAGCGGATCGATGTGAAGATCGGTCAGCATGCCTCGGGCGTTGACCACCACCCTGACCAGACGGTCGGTGGACGTGACTTCCACGGTGGCGGAATTGAGTTCCTGCGCGGCCGCTCGCAACTGCTCCCGTTGCTCGTCCACCTCCGCCAACACCGCATCCCAGGCCCGGTTCATCTCACCGGACCTCATCGACTCTGCGACCATAGTGACCCCCCACTCGCGTGCGGAGATCTTAGCCCGCGGGGGCGCCACCGGCGGAGTCGGCGGAGTCTCCGGACTCGCGAGGCAGCAGATCTGGACGCCGCTCCCGGGTACGGGCGAGCGACTGCTCTGTGCGCCAGCGATCCTGTTTGGCGTGGTCACCGCTCAGGAGTACCGGCGGCACGTCGAGCCCACGCCACGTCGGTGGGCGCGTGTAGCTCGGACCTTCGAGCAGACCGTCGGAGAAGGAGTCCTGCTGGTGCGAGTTCTTGTTGCCCAAGACCCCGTCGATCAGGCGCACTGTGGCTTCGACCATGGCCATCACGGCCACCTCGCCGCCGATCAGGACGAAGTCGCCCAGCGAAACCTCTTGCACCCGAACACGTGTGGCGGCATCATCGAACACCCTTTGGTCGATGCCCTCGTACCGTCCGCACGCGAACACGATGTGGCTCTCGCGACTCCACTCCTGCGCGGTGGCCTGGGTGAACGGAACGCCCGCAGGGGTCGGGACGACCAGGAGCGCGTCGTCGGGGCAGACCTCGTCGAGGCACGGCCCCCACACTGTCGGTTTCATGACCATGCCCGGGCCACCGCCGTACGGGGAATCGTCCACTGCACGGTGGACGTCGTGCGTCCAGTCCCGCAGGTCGTAGGTGTCGAGCGCGAGTATTCCGCGGTCGATGGCCTTGCCCAGCAGTGCCATTCGCATCGGTTCGAGATATTCGGGAAAGATCGAGACCACGCCGATCCGGATGGCCGGGCCGCTCCCCTGGCTCATTCGGGATCCAGTAGGCCGTCGGGCGGGTCGATCTCGATGAGTTCTCGACTCACGGTCGGCACGATCGCGGTGACGAACGGGATCAGCACCTCCCGGCCATCGGGCATCTTCACCGACAGCAGATCCCCGGCAGGCAGGTGGACGACATCGGTGACGGTCCCCACATCATCGCCATCGACCGTGCGCACGGGGACCCCTTGCAGCTCGTGGTCGTAGAACTCGTCCGGGTCATCCCCGGAACTGACGTCGTCGGCATCGATCAAGAAGAGCACGCCGCGCAGCGCGGACGCGGAATCCCGGTCGTTGATCTCGGCGAGAGACAGCAACAGCCGCCCGGAGTGATTCCGGGCGGCTGTCACCGTGTAGCTGGTCTCGACGAAGGTGTTCTTACCGGTGGACTTTCGTCCGCGCAGCACATTTCCTACAGCAAAACGCACGCCTGGCTCGTCCGTACGGACGTCGACCATCACCTCGCCACGTACGCCGTGCGATTTGGCAACGCGGCCGACAACCAGATCCACCTGTGAGCGCCTTGTTCTGCGGTGCGATCAGCGGTCGGTGTCGACGATGTCGACCCGGACCCCGCGGCCACCGATTCCGGTGACGAGGGTGCGCAGCGCAGTGGCCGTGCGGCCGTTGCGGCCGATGACCTTACCGAGGTCTTCCGGGTTGACATGCACCTCGACGAAGCGGCCCCGTCGGCCGGTTACCAGCTCGACGCGGACGTCGTCGGGGTTGGCGACGATGCCGCGGACGAGATGCTCGACGGCGTCAGCGACGACGACGCTCACTTGTCGGCGACCTCAGCTGCGGGGGCCTCGGCAGCAGGCTCGTCGGCCTTCGGTGCATCTTCTGCCTTCTTGGCAGCCTTCTTCTTCGGGGTGACGGCTTCGCCGGCGGGAGCGTTGTCGGCAGCGGCGAGCGCAGCGTTGAACAGGTCCTGCTTCGACGGCTTGGGCTCTGCGACACGCAGGGTTCCCTCGGCGCCCGGCAGGCCCTTGTGCTTCTGCCAGTCACCGGTGATCTTCAGCAGTGCCGCGACGGGCTCGGTCGGCTGTGCGCCGACACCGAGCCAGTACTGCGCGCGATCGGAGTCGATCTCGATCAGGCTGGGCTCTTCTTTGGGGTGGTAACGACCGATGGTTTCGATTGCCCGGCCGTTACGACGGGTGCGGGCGTCGGCGACGACGATCCGGTACTGGGGGTTACGGATCTTGCCGAGGCGGGTGAGCTTGATCTTGACAGACACGAGTTACTTCCTTCTATGGTCACAGTGCAATTCGGCGACGTTCCAAGAGTCGGAGCGCCCGGTTTTGCTGTTGAGGTGGTGTGACCGCCGGTCGGCACGTGGCCGGGTCCGGCGAACCAGGGAGCCATTGTGCCAGAGAGTGCCCTCCCGACAGAAATCACGAGGCGGATGCAGAGAGTTCTGCGACTGCGATACGGGTCTCCGCTGCGATCAGATCCCCGTTGATGTGGGCGCCGGCCATCGCACCGGCAGCAGCAGCTGCGCCGACCTGGGCCATCAGGTTGCTGACGTTGCCTGCTGCCCACACACCAGGAACCGCGGTCAGCCCGGTCTCGTCGGCCGGGATGTATTCGCCGACGCCCATCGGATGCTGCACCGGCTGCAGCCCCAGGTCCGCAAGGAATGCTGCACGGGCGACGAATCGGGGCGTGACCGTCAGCGCTTGGCGCCCGACGAACGTGCCGTCGGCGAGCACGACCCCGGTGATGGCATCGCTCTCGGTTCTCACCGCCGCGACCTTGCCCTCGACGAGGCGTATCCCGCGCGCGGTCAGCTGCGTGCGTTCATCGTCGGTGAGCCGCAACTCATCGTTGTGGAACAGCACGATGTCCTTGCTGAGCTGCCGGAACATCTGGGCCTGGTGTAGGGACATGGCGTTCACTCCCAGGATCCCGATGGCCTGATCGCGCACTACCCAGCCGTGGCAGTAGGGGCAGTGCAGCAGGTCCTTGCCCCAGCGGTCGGCCAACCCCGGGATGTCGGGCAACTCATCGACCAATCCGGTGGTCACCAACAGTCGTCGTGCTCCGACAGTGACACCCCCTGCGGTCCTCACGGTGAACCCGGTGCCGACGTCGCCGTCGACACCGACCACCTCGTCGTCGAGGATCTGGGCGCCATAACTCTTCGCCTCGTCGCGCCCGATGGCGACGAGTTCGGCGGGCGGCAACCCGTCGCGGGTCAGGAATCCGTGCACACCGTCGGCGGGTGCATTCCGAGGTTGCCCACCGTCGATGACGAGCACCGACCGCCGCGAACGGCCCAACATCACCGCCCCACTCAGGCCCGCGGACCCGCCACCGATCACGATTGCGTCGTACGTTGCTTGCTGCTGCTGCTGCGTCATGAGTTCACTGTGCCGCCCGAACCCACAGCACGGCAAGTTTACTTGCCGATTCAGCAAATTCTGGCACACTGCATCCCATGGACGACGAGCTGCACGACACCCTCAACGCCGTCGGGCCGCGGCTTCGCGCCCTGCGCCGCGAACGGGAGATCACCCTCGCCGAGCTGGCGGAGAGCACAGGCATCTCCGAGAGCACGCTGTCGCGGCTCGAATCGGGTGGCCGGAAACCGACCTTGGAGTTGCTACTGCCACTCGCGAAGGCCTACGGCTTCCCGCTCGACGAACTCGTCGGCGCCCCGGCCACCGGCGACCCCCGCATCCACATGCGCCCCATCCGCCGGCACGGCCGTGTCTTCATCCCGCTGACGCGGCGCCCGGGTGGGATCCAGGCGTTCAAGCAGATCATGCCACCGCAGGACCCCGTCGAGCCCGAACTGAAGGTCCACGAGGGCTATGAGTGGCTGTACGTGCTGTCCGGTCGCGTCCGACTACTTCTCGGCGACCAGGATCTGACCCTGCTGCCGGGAGAGGTGGTCGAGTTCGATACCCATGTGCCGCATTGGATTGCGGCCGTCGGACCGGGAGAGGCAGAAGTTCTCTGCCTCTACGGAACCCAGGGCGAGCGCGCTCATGTCCGCACCAACACCTGAAGAATCTCAGACGAGGTGCCCGCCGCAGACGATCGCGGCCGGGGACCGCAAGATGGACAGGTCCTTTGCGGGGTCGTCGCGCAGCACGAGCACGTCCGCGCGATCACCGTCGCTCAGGCCTCCCGCCCCCAGCCACTCACGAGCAGAGCTGCACGCTGCGTCCAGTGCCTGCCCCGGACCTAGCCCGATGCCCGCCAGCGCGATGATCTCGTCGACGATGCGACCGTGTTCGACGAATCCGCCTGCATCCGTCCCTGCGTAGACGTCCACCCCCGCCTCGATCGCGGCGGCGAAGGTGCTCGGCGCGTCTGCGTGCAGCTTGCGCATGTGCTGCTGATAGGCGGGGAAACGGTCCGCCCCGTCGGCGATCGACGGGAAGTTCTCGACCTGGATCAACGTCGGCACCAACCCGATCCTCTGGGCAGCCATGATCGCGATGAGTTCGTCGTTCAGGCCGGTGCCGTGCTCGATGCAATCGATCCCGGCGTTGATCAGCCCGTAGAGGGCCTCTGTGCCGAACACGTGCGCGGTCACCTTGACACCGAGCTGGTGGGCCACCGAGATGGCCTCGCGGAGAACATTGTCCGGCCACAGTGGAGACAGATCCCCGGTGTCCCGGTCGATCCAGTCCCCCACCAGCTTGACCCAGCCGTCGCCTGCCTGGGCCTGCCGCGCGACCTCGGCGGGAAGGTCGGTGACCTCGTCCAGGTCGACGCCGTAGTCGCGTATGTACCGCTTCGGACGGGCGATGTGTTTGCCCGCCCGGATGAATCGGGGGCCTCCGGCATCGTCGTCGAGTGGGTGGGTGTCGACCGGCGACCCGACCTCACGGATCAGCGTCGCACCTGCTCGTAGGTCCTGGTGGGCGAACGCCCGGGCCTGCTCGATCGTGACGCCGAGCCCGGGTGCGATGCCGACGTGGTTGTGCGCGTCCACCAACCCCGGCATGATCCAGCCACCGTCGGTGACCGTGTCGGCGCCCGTGATGGGCTCGCGGGTGATGACACCATCATCGACCCAGAACTCGACGGGTTCACCCGACCCGACCGCCAATCCACGAAAGTGCAGCTGCGACAGGCTCATCGACCGCGACCGCCCCTACTTCTTCTTCGGCCGCTGGAACTGGCTCACGTCGATACCCTCGAGGCCGGGCGGAATCTGGTCAAGCCCGGCAGGCATGTTCGACAGGTCGGGGAAGCCGGCGGGCATACCACCAGGCATCCCGGGGAACCCGCCCCGCACCTTCGGAGGCGTAGGCCCGCGCCCACCCTTCTTGCCCTTCTTGCCGCCCTTTTTGCGATTGTTCTTGCGACCACCCGGCATGCCCATACGGCCGGCCATCTGCGACATCATCTTTCGCGCGTCGAAGAAGCGGTCGACGAGCTGATTGACGTCGCTCACCGTCACGCCTGAACCGTTGGCGATGCGAGCACGACGCGACCCGTTGATGATTTTCGGATTCTCACGCTCTGCCGGGGTCATACCGCGGATGATCGCCTGGACCTTGTCGAGCTGCTTGTCATCGACCTGGGACAAGGCGTCTTTCATGCCCGCCGCGCCCGGCAACATCCCCAGCAGGTTCCCGATCGGCCCCATCTTGCGGATCATGAGCATCTGCTCGAGGAAGTCCTCGAGAGTCAGCTCACCCTGGGTGATCTTGTTCGCGGCCGCCTCGGCCTGCTGGACGTCCCAGTGCGTTTCGGCTTGCTCGATCAGGCTCAGTACGTCGCCCATCCCGAGGATGCGACTCGACATCCGGTCGGGGTGGAAGACGTCGAAGTCCTCGAGCTTCTCGCCCGTGGACGCGAACATGATCGGACGGCCGGTGATCTCGCGCACCGAGAGCGCGGCACCGCCACGTGCGTCGCCGTCGAGCTTGGTCAGGACCACACCGGTGAAATCGACACCCTGGGCGAATGCTTCCGCCGTCGCCACGGCGTCCTGACCGATCATCGCGTCGAGGACGAAGAGCACCTCGTCGGGCTCGACTGCGTCACGGATGCCCTTGGCCTGGGCCATGAGTTCTTCGTCGATACCGAGGCGACCGGCAGTGTCCACGATCACGACGTCGTGGTGCTTGGACCTCGCCTCGGCCACACCGGATCTCGCGACCTCGATGGGTTCGGCCAGACTGCCCGCGCCCTCGGAACCCGAGACGCCGAGCTCGCCGGTGCCGCCCACGCTCGTGCCCGGGTTTGGCGCGAAGACCGGGACGCCGGCCCGCTCACCGACGATCTGGAGCTGACTGACAGCACCCGGTCGCTGCAGGTCACATGCCACCAGGATCGGGGTATGACCCTGCTTCTTCAGCCAGGCCGCGAGCTTGCCCGCGAGGGTGGTCTTACCGGCACCCTGCAGACCGGCGAGCATGATGACCGTCGGCGGCGTCTTCGCGAACTGGATCCGCCGGGTCTCGCCGCCGAGAATCCCGACGAGCTCTTCGTTGACGATCTTGACGACCTGCTGTGCGGGGTTGAGTGCCCCCGACACCTCTGCGCCCTTGGCACGTTCCTTGATCCTGGCGATGAAACCGCGGACGACGGTCAGCGAGACGTCGGCCTCGAGTAGGGCGAGACGGATCTCGCGGCAGGTGCGGTCGATATCGGCATCGGACAGCTTGCCCTTGCCGCGCAGATCGGTCAGGACACCGGCCAACCGGCCTGAGAGGGAGTCGAACATTCCCCTAGCCTATCGGGACGCCGGATTTACCGGTGTCCTCCTCTGGTTCCCGGGGTGGCGCAGGGGGTGGTACCACCGCCAGGATCGCCTCTTCGAGCTGGTCGCGCGTCTGCGGACCATCCCCGGGCAGGCTGACGCAGAATGAATCGACCACCGATCCGCCCAATGTGGAGACCTTCGCCCACGTGATGAAGACCCGATGCTGCTCGAGCACCGCACTGACCCGGGCCAGCAGGCCGACACGGTCGCCCGCGCGCAGTTCCAGGATCACCCTGTCGTCGTCGTATCCGTCGAACCACAGGACCCGCGGTGGGGCCTGGGCGAACAATGCCGGCACCGCCGGCCCCTGAGAGTTCTCTCCGCCCGGCCCCGGTGCGACCGGGAGCTGTGACTCCCGCTCACGGGCGTCGAGCCGGGCGATCACGTCGATGTTGCCCTCCAGCGCCTGGATCAGTTGCTGCCGCAGGAGGCCGGACTCCGATGGTTCACCGAACAGCGGTGAGACCAGGAACGTGTTGACCGCGCTCCCCGCGTGGGACTGTACCGACGCGCTCAGCAGCCGCAGGCCCCGCAAGGAGAGCACCCCCGCCATCTGCGAGAGCAGACCCGGCTGTTCGGGCGCGATCATGGTCACTGCGAAGGTGTGCGGGTTGTCGGTCGTCACGAGGTCGACGCTGACGCCGCCCGCTTCCGCCAGAGCGGTCAGTTCAGGCGTCAGCGGCCCTGGATCGGCCAACTCGCCGCCGTCCATCAGCCGCAGACACCGGCGGACCAGTTCGCCGATCAGTGAAGACTTCCAATCGCCCCAGACCCCGGGACCGGTCGCCTTGGAATCGGCTTCGGCAAGCGCGGCAAGCAATTCCAGTAGGACACGGGAACCGCCGAGGGTGTCGACCACGCCCTGCACGGTCGCCGGATCGTCCAGATCGCGCCTGGTCGCGACGTCGGGCAGGAGCAGGTGATAGCGGACCATCTTGGACAGGATCTGCACGTCTTCGGGCCACAGGCCGATGCGGTTACCCACCTGATTGGCGAGCTCGGCACCGACGACGCTGTGGTCGGCGCCGCGCCCCTTCCCGAGGTCATGGATCAGCGCGCCCAGGACCAGCAGGTCAGGACGTGACACCCTGGTCGTCATCGAACCCGCGTTGGCCGCGGTCTCCACGAGATGGCGGTCCACTGTCCACGTGTGGATCGGATCGCGTGGGGGTAGGTCTCGAATCGCACCCCATTCGGGGATCAGCCTGCCCCACAAGCCCGTCCGGTCGAGGGCCTCGATCGGCGCGATCATGTGTTCACCGGTGCCGAGCAGCACCAGCAGGTCACTGAGCGCATCGATCGGCCAGGGTTCCCGCAGCTCCGGCGCGTAGTCGGCCAGCCTGGCCAGGGTGGAGGCCGCCATGGGCAGGCCGGTCCGCGCCGATGCCGCAGCGACCCGCAGGATCAGACCTGGGTCCTTGCTGGGCAGCGCGTTACGCGCGAGGACGACCTCACCGAAGTGCTCGACAACCCCTTCATCCAGAGGGCGCCGGATGGGTGAGCGACGTAGCTTTGAAAGCCCCTTGCGCGGAAGCGAATTGGACGATGTACGCAGTCCAACCTCCACGGCGTAACTGATCGTGCGCGCGCTGTCACTGATGGTCCGGGCCAAGTCGAATCGATCGCCGATCCGCAGCGCGGCACCGATCTCATCGGCGTCCTGCGCACGCAGTTGCTCGCGGGGTCGACCGGTGATCCGGTGTAGTTCGGTGCGCACGTCGAGCAGGCGGGTGTACGCCTGCCGAAGCCCACCACCGGGAGAATCCGGACGGAGCGCAGCCATTCCATCGGTCAGCTGTGCCACGGCGAGGGCATCGAGCATGTGAACATCGCGCAACCCTCCCCGGCCGTACTTGAGATCGGGTTCGGCGCGATGGGCGATGTCGCCGCTGCGCCGCCAACGATCGCGGGCCTGATCGACGAGTCCGCCGAACCGCGAACGGATGTCGGTACGCCACTGCTGACGGATCCCACCGATCAGCAGTTTGGACAGGTCCTCGTCCCCGGCGATGTGGCGGGCCTCCAGCAACCCGAGCGCCGCGGTCATGTCGGTGGCGGCCACCTGTAGGGCCTGCGACACGGTCCGCACACTGTGGTCGAGTTTGATGTGCGCGTCCCACAGCGGATACCAGATCTGGTCGGCGATCTCCGCGACGACCGCCGGATCCATCTCGTCGTGCAACAGGATCAGATCGAGATCCGAATGGGGCAGCAATTCCTGTCTGCCCAGTCCGCCGACGGCAACGATGGCGAATCCGCTACCGGGTTTGATCCCGATCTCGGCGGCTTTGGTGGTGAGCCAGAAGTCGTGCAGGTCGACGAGAACCCTGCGCAGCGCGGGCGCATCGACCCGCTTGTTGCCGTCGGTCCGGCGTAGGAGTTGTTTGCGTGCTGTGACCAGATCCGTCGCGGCAGCCGGTGTCAGATGAGACGGCTGCGGTCCTGCTCCCGAGGGCTCCTCGGATGCAGGACCGCGACCGCCACGTACGAATGGCACTGTCGTTACAGCGCGTCGCCGCCGCGCTCTCCGGTGCGTACCCGGATGACCGCTTCCACTGGCGAGACCCACACCTTGCCGTCACCGATCTTGCCGGTGCGTGCGGCCTCGACGATCACGTCGACCACCTTGTCCACTGCGGCGTCGTCGACGACAACCTCCACGCGGACCTTGGGGACGAAGTCCACCGAGTACTCCGCGCCGCGGTACACCTCGGTGTGGCCCTTCTGACGGCCGTACCCCTGAACTTCACTGACGGTCATACCGACGACGCCGGCCTGCTCGAGTCCCGCCTTCACATCTTCAAGCGTGAATGGCTTCACGATTGCTGTAATGAGCTTCATTTGTTGCATCCCTCCATGAGGATCACAGTTCGAGTATTGAGTTTCCAGGACTTAAACGAGGTCGTACGCGCTTTCGCGGTGATCCGTCTCATCAATACCAGTGTCCTCATCCTCTGCGGTGATCCGCCAGCCGAGTGGCTTGAGAGCGAACGCGATGATGGCGGTCATGATCGCGGTGAACGCGACTGCGACGAGGGCGATCACGAGCTGGACGACGAGCTGCTTACCGCCGCCGCCGTAGAACAGGCCGGTCTCCGACGCCAGGAAGCCGATACCGATCGTGCCCCAGAGGCCCGCGACCAGGTGGACACCGACGACGTCGAGCGAATCGTCGAAGCCGAACTTGGACTTGAAGCCGACAGCGATTGCGGCGATCACGCCGGCCACAGCGCCGAGGATCAGCGAACCGATCGGCGTCAACGCTCCACAGGCGGGGGTGATGGCGACCAGACCGGCCACGATGCCCGAGGCCGCGCCGACACCGGTGGCGGACTTGTCGCGGATCTTCTCCACCACGAGCCAGCCGATCAGACCCGCGGCGGTTGCAGCAGTCGTGTTGATCCAGACCAGGCCGGCGAGTGCGTCTGCGGTGCCTTCGGAACCGACGTTGAAGCCGAACCATCCGAACCACAGGATCGCGGCACCGAGCATGACGAACGGTACATTGTGCGGGCGATAAGCGGTCCTGCCGTATCCGACGCGCTTACCGATGATGAGCACGAGGACCAGCGCAGCCATACCGGCGTTGATGTGGACCACGGTGCCGCCGGCGAAGTCGATCGGTGCGACCTTCGCGACCATCGTGCCGTCGACGTCTTCGGTGCCGAAGATCCAGGAGGCGAAGCTGGTCTCGTTGTTCGACAGCAGACCGCCACCCCACACCATGTGGGCGAGCGGGAAGTAGACCAAGGTCGCCCAGATGCCGGTGAAGACCAGCCAGGTCGAGTACTTGACGCGTTCGGCGAGCGCACCCGAGATGAGGGCCACGGTGATGACCGCGAACGTCAGCTGGAAGCCGGCCCACACGATGGCCGGGACATCACCGAAGCCGCCGATGACATTGAGGACCTCGTCTGGGTTCTCGGGATCCGGGATCGTTTCCATCAGCTGGTTCAAGCCGAACAGCGAGAACGGGTTGTCGAAGATGCCCGCGATGTCACTTTCTCCGGTGTGAGCCGAAGAGAACGACATCGAGTAACCCCACAACACATAGATGATGCTGACGACTCCGAGTGAGCCGAAGGACATCATCAACATGTTGAGGACGGACTTCTGTCGCGAGAGGCCACCGTAGAAGAAGGCCAGTCCCGGAGTCATGAAGAGCACGAGTGCGGCGCTCGTCAGGACCCAGGCGGTGGCCCCGACGTCGTAGGGCGCGAACGCATCGTCTGGCAGTGCCAAAACCACTGTAAGAAACCTCCTAGAGTGCGCCGACGGCTCGGCGCCTTCAAAGAGATTGGCGGGCAGGGATTTCGTTCGTGGTGCTGTGGTGTTTCATGCATGTGAACCAGCGGGCAGTTCATGTTTCATCTGTGTATACCGCCAGGAGCGGTGTTGATCAGATGGCGTGAAGTGCGGCCGTTTGTTGTTCGCACGCTGTCGACGGCGAGGTGGAATCAGCCGAGGAGCGCGTCGACGAACGCCTCTGGTTCGAAGGGTGCGAGGTCGTCTGCGCCCTCGCCGAGACCAACCAATTTGACCGGTACACCCAGCTCTCGTTGGACGTGGAAGACGATGCCACCTTTGGCGGTGCCGTCGAGTTTGGTCAGCACCACACCGGTGATCGAGACGACGTCGGCGAAAACCTTCGCCTGGGCGAGGCCGTTCTGTCCGGTCGTCGCGTCGAGTACGAGCAGGACCTCGTCGACTACGGCTTTCTTCTCCACGACCCGCTTGACCTTGCCGAGTTCATCCATCAAGCCGGTCTCGGTGTGCAGACGCCCTGCTGTATCGATCATGACCACGTCGACGCCCTCGTCGATGCCTCGGGCGACGGCGTCGAAGGCCACCGCGGCCGGATCGGCCCCTTCCTTGCCGCGGACGACCTCGGCACCGACCCGCTCGGCCCACGTCTGCAGCTGATCGGCTGCGGCCGCACGGAACGTGTCAGCAGCGCCGAGCAACACCCTGCGCCCGTCTGCGACGAGCACGCGGGCCAGCTTGCCGGTCGTCGTCGTCTTTCCCGTGCCGTTGACCCCGACGACCAACAGCACCGACGGTTTGCCGGCATGAGGCAGCGCCTTGATCGCGCGGTCGAGATCGGGACCCACCTCGGCGATGAGAACCTTGCGTAACAGCGCACGGACCTCCTCCGCGGTCCGGACGGGCGAGGCGGCCAGTTCGGTGCGCAGACGATCGACCACAGCAGTCGTCACCGCGGTCCCGAGGTCTGCCATCAGCAGGGTGTCCTCGATCTCTTCCCAGCCGTCCTCGTCGAGGTCGCCGGCGCCCAACAGCCCCAGCACACTCTTGCCGAGAGCATTCTGCGATCGGGACAGGCGACCACGGAGCAATCCCAGCCGCCCGGCTGTCGGAGCGATGTCGTCGAGCACCGGGGTCGAGGGGACCGGTTCGGCCACAGGTTCGGGCTCCACCGCCGGCTCGGGCTCGATCACCGGTTCCGGCGCCACTACCTCAGGTTCGGCGGGCGCGGCCTCGATCTCGGTGGTCGTCGCCTCGGGTGCCGGGGCAGCAGGTTCCGGTTCTTCTGTCTTCGGTTCTGTCTCGTCTGTCTTCGGTTCGGGCAGAGGAACATTGCGCAGGCCGCGTTTCGGTGCGTCGCGAGGGATCGCCGCATCGTCACCCACACCCGGCTGCCCGTCGGTGTCGGTCCGCTCGATCGTGGGTACGTCTCGGGCCGGCGGTTCGGCGGTGGCCGTGCCCGCGCCACCCTGGGTGAAAGAGAACCCGCTCCCCGCCTTGTAACCACCGGACTTGTCGACTTGCCTCGTGCCGTCGGAGGGTGTCCGATCTGCGCTGTCGCTCAGAGAGATTCGCCTGCGACGGGACAGGACCAGGCCCGTCGCCACGAGGGCGACGAGCAGAAGGACGACAACTACGACAATCGCGATGACGGCACCGGTGTTCACGGCCTCAGTCTGCCAGAGGCACCTACGCCATCAGTGCCAGAGGCGGACACGACCGACCTGCGGGTACCGTGACTGTCAGACGCCTCATCCATACTGCTGTCCCGCCGGTCATCTTCCAGGAGACGAGCATGAGCATCACAGTCGAGCAGTCCACTCTCACCACCAGGTTCCGTGACGTCCGCGCGCTCACCGATGAGCTAACCGCGCGACTGTCACCCGAAGACCAGGTTCCGCAGTCCATGACCGATGCCAGTCCGACGAAGTGGCATCGCGCCCACGTCACCTGGTTTTTCGAAGAGTTCATCCTGCGGAATCTGCCGGGATACACGGTGTACGACGAGAGCTTTCGGTACCTCTTCAACAGCTACTACGAGGCAGTGGGCGCCCGCCACCCCCGTCCACATCGAGGCCTCGTCACCCGACCCGGCGTCGACGAGATCACCCGTTACCGCGAGTACGTCGATCAGGCAATGATCTCGGCACTCGAGCAGGGCCGACTCGATGAGTACGCACGCACCCTCGTCGAACTGGGCTGCAACCATGAGCAACAGCACCAAGAACTGTTGCTCATGGACATCAAGCATCTCCTCTCGACGCACCCGTTCGCGCCTGTCTACGTCGAGCGGGGACCGGATGCCACGGAGGAGGCGGCACCCCTGCGTTGGCAATCCTTCGACGGGGGGCTCGTCACGATCGGGGCGAATCCGAATGGTTTCAGCTACGACAACGAGGGTCCCGGCCATTCGGTCTACCTCCCGGACTTCCAACTCGCCAACCGGCAGGTGACCAATGGTGAATGGCTGGAATTCATGGCCGATGACGGATATCGCCGCAGTGAACTCTGGTTGTCCGACGGATGGAACAGGATCGGCGAGACCGGCTGGTCAGCTCCAGGCTACTGGAGCCTCGACGACGGCACCTGGACGTCGTTCACGCTGTCCGGGAGGCGTCCGATCGTCGAGAGCGAACCGGTCGTACACGTGTCTTTCTACGAAGCGGACTCCTACGCCCGGTGGGCCGGCGCGCGGCTGCCCACCGAGTTCGAATGGGAGACCGCGGCGATTCGCACCGGAGCCTCCCGCGGCCAGCTCCTCGACCCTGGGCGATGTCATCCCGGCATCGCCGGTGAAACCATGGTCGGCGACGTCTGGGAATGGACCGCGAGTGCATACCTCCCCTACCCCGGCTTCGTACCTGCACACGGCGCCGTCGGCGAGTACAACGGCAAGTTCATGAGTGATCAGCACGTGCTGCGTGGCGCGAGCGCACTGACTCCCGCCGGCCATGAACGGCCCACCTACCGCAACTTCTTCCCAGCCGGATCCCGGTGGGTCTTCAGCGGACTCCGGTTGGCCCGATGACGATGTCACCACCGTCGGTCGACCCGTTGCTCGTCGCGGACGCCGTCGCCGGACTATGGCAGAGTCCGCCCGTCCTGCCCGCGAAATGGCTCTATGACAAACGCGGCAGTGAGTTGTTCGATGAGATCACCCGGCTGCCCGAGTATTACCCGACACGACGCGAGACCGAGATCCTGCGACGGAGCGCGGCAGAGATCGTCGCCGCGACGGGAGCCCGGACCATGATCGAGCTCGGTTCGGGGACGTCGGAGAAGACCCGGCTCCTGCTGTCGGCTTTCGCTGCCCGCGGGACCGACTTCACCTATGTGCCGCTCGACGTCAGCGTCGAGATGCTCACGTACGCGGCCGACCAGGTGGCAGCCGAGTTCCCGGAGATCTCGGTCCAACCCTTGCACGCCGACTTCGGTGACCCCGACCTGAATCTCGCGGACCGCGACGGACCGCGCATGGCGATCTTCCTCGGTGGAACGATCGGGAACCTCGACCCCACCGAACGGTCCGATTTCTACCGCCACATCGCGGGGGCGTTGCGGCCCGGAGACTACTTTCTCCTCGGGGCCGATCTGATCAAGGACACCGGCCGGTTGATCGCGGCCTACAACGACCGAGCCGGGGTCACCGCCGACTTCAACCGGAACGTCATCGAGGTCTTGCGTACAGGGCTCGACGCGACCGGCCTCTACACCGACGACTTCGATCACATCGCGAGGTGGAATCCGCCCGAGCACCGGATCGAGATGTGGCTACGCGCCCGGCGCGACGTGCACGCCCGGTTCGGCGCGATCGAGCGGACGTGGGAATTACCCAGAGGCGCTGAGATTCTCACCGAGATCAGCACGAAGTTCGACCTCGGATCGCTGCATGCCGAATTGGCCGCCGCCGGTCTACGGCAGCTCGAGAGCTGGACCGACCACGCCGACGACTTCGCAGTTGTGCTCAGTCAGGTCTGCTGAGCAATAGACTCGATCCCCGTGGTCGCCAACCGGACGAGATACGCGCGCAAACGCCGTCGCCGGATGGCCCGCGTCGAGCACGACCTGAGCGACGAACAGTGGTCGCAGCTCAAGGCAGCCTGGGAAGGGTGTGCGTACTGCGGCGCGGGCGACCGACCGCTGCAACGAGACTGCGTGCTACCGATCTCACGTGGCGGCCGGTACACCCTGGACAACATCGCACCCGCCTGCGGTTCCTGCAACGCCAGCAAATGCAACGACGAGGTGACCGCCTGGATGCGGCGCAAGAAGCTGGACGAGCGCGCGTTTCTCGAACGATACGTCGCCATCAGGTCGGCGATGGCCGCGAAGTTCCCCGTTGGGCAAGAAGTCGAGCAGGAGACGAACTCGCTCGGTTGATCACCCCGATCGGCGGCGGGCCTAACCGGTTGTCGGCGTCGGTGCCGGGAGGTCCTGCCCGCGCATGCGCTGCGAGATGACGGTGGTGATGCCGTCGCCCTGCATGCTCACGCCGTAGAGCGCGTCCGCGACTTCCATCGTGGGCTTCTGGTGTGTGATGACGATGAGCTGCGACTTTTCGCGTAGTTGCTCGAACAGCGTGATGAGCCGACGGAGGTTGGTGTCGTCGAGGGCGGCCTCGACCTCATCCATCACATAGAACGGCGACGGGCGGGCGCGGAAGATCGCCACCAGCATCGCCACCGCGGTCAGTGACTTCTCGCCGCCGGACAGCAGCGAGAGGCGCTTGACCTTCTTCCCCGGCGGTCGCGCCTCCACGTCGATACCGGTGGTCAGCATGTCGGATGGGTTGGTCAGGATGAGACGGCCGTCACCGCCGGGGAACAGGGTCTTGAACACCTCGACGAACTCGCGTTCGACGTCGGCGTAGGCCTCGGTGAAGACCTGCAGGATCCGGCTGTCGACATCCTGCACCACGTCGAGAAGGTCCTGCCGCGCCTTCTTCACGTCCTCGAGCTGAGTGGACAGAAAGTTGTATCTTTCCTCGAGCGCGGCAAACTCTTCCAGCGCAAGCGGATTGACTTTACCGAGTGTGTTGAGGTCGCGCTGTGCCTTCTTCGCACGGGCCTGCTGGGTCGCCCGGTCGTACGGTATCGGGGTGGGCGCGACTACCATCTCGCCGCGTTCTTTCGCCTGCTCGTATTCCGCCATCTCGAGTTCGGACGGCGGCATCGTGACCTCGGGACCGTACTCAGCCACCAGATCGTCCGGACTGATCGAGAAGTCCCCCATGATCTGTTCTTCGAGTTGTTCGATGCGCAGCGACACCTGCGCCTTGGCCACCTCGTCGCGGTGCACAGCATCACGTAGCGCCGTCAGCTGCGCACCGACCTCGGCGGCCGCCTTTTTCGCGACATCCAGTTGCTCCGTGCGGACCCGCCGCTCCCGCTCCAGTTCGTCACGATGCGCTTGTGCCCCCGCCACTGCGGTTTCGAGCCTCGTTGCGATCAGACCGCCGCACTCGAACACCACTTCGGCCACACTCGCCGCGTGCCGGCGGGCGCGGTTCTGGCGTTCGGCCCGCTCGCGCGCTTCTCGCTCAGCGCGGGCCGCGCGCCGGAGTGAATCCGACTTACCCCGCACCGACGCCAGCCGCTCCTCGGCGCTGCGCAGGGCGAGGCGTGCCTCCATCTCCACCGAACGTGCCTCGGTCACGGCAGCGGCCGTACGATCGCGATCGTTGTCGGGCAGATCCCCGTCCGCAGGGGCCTCTTCGCTGTCGTCGCGGGCCAGGCGCAGTCGCTCCTCGAACTCGGCCAGTTTCGCCAGAGCCTCGGTGCGGCCGTCTTCTGCCTTTGCCCGCTGATTGGTCAGCCGGGTCGATTCTTCCTGCGCTGCACGGGCGGTCTGCCCGAGGCGGGCCAACTGCTCGTACACCGCACCCAACTCGGCGTCCGACTCGTGCAGTGCGGCCAGCGCCTGCTCAGCGGTCTCTCTGCGATCGGTCTGCTGCGCGAGGGCCCCGGCGAGTGCCGCGACCAGTTCTTCACTGCGTCGCCGGGACTGCTGGAGTTCGGCACGTGCCGAATCGATTGCTGACTGCACCTCGATGGTTGACGGACGCGCGCCGGTTCCACCGCTGCGCCAGCCCGCTCCGATCAGATCGCCGTTGAGGGTCACGACCCGCAGGGAGCCCAGGTATGGGACCCCTCCGGCGGCCTCGTCGAGTACGGCTTCTGCGATCGAGACATCGTCCGCGACGACGGTGTAGCCGAGCAGCAGCTCCAGGGCTCCCCGCAGCGTGTCCGGACCGTCGACGACGTCGAGCGCCCAGACCGCGCCCGCCGGAAGGCCGGCAGAGCCGCGCCCGGACGGGTCGACGCCCCCGATCAAGACCGCAGCACGCCCGCCCTCGTTCTCGCGCAGCGACGACAAGGCGGAGCGGGCGGCCGGTAGGTCAGCCGTCGCCACTGCATCAGCTGCCGGACCCATGGCAGCAGCGATCGCCGCCTCGTAACCGTCTTGCACCCGCAGCAGCGAGGACATCGGCCCCAGCAGTTCACCGGCCCTGTTCTCCAGCAGCCACGCGCCACCGTCTTTACGCTCGAGACCGACTGCGAGAGCGTCGATCCGGGCGCCCAGCGACGTGACCCGCTGTTCCGCGGCACGCTCGGCTGCCTGCAGTTCCGCGACCCGTTCGTTTGCCTGGTTCAACGCCGCGACACTGCGCTCGTGATGCTCGTCCAACCCCAGCTCGGAGGCATCGAGGTCGGCGACAGTGGCCTGGACCGCGTCGAACTCGTCGGCGGCCTCGGTGGCCCTGGCGACCGCGTTGTCGATCGCCGCTCCCAGACGGGTCGCCTCGGCATCGATCGACTCGACCTTGGTCCGGAGATTGTTCACCTGGCCCTCGAGCCGCGCCAGTCCCTCGCGGCGATCGGCAACCGCGCGCACGGCGGCCAGGTGCTGCTGCTGCGCCGCCGCGGCTTCCTGCTCACGCTCGCTCAGTGCGACCTTCGCGTCGTCGAGAGCTTCGGCAGTCACCTCGACGGTCTCGGTGAGGATGAACTCCTCTTCGGCTGCGACCTCTGCTTGACGATCGAGCTCGTCGGGATCGCGCCCGGAGTCGTTGCGCACCGGCTCCGCGAGGTACCGACTGCGCTCGCCGGCGATTCGGCAGGTTGCCCCGACTCGTTCGGTCAGCGCCGACAACGCGAACCAGGCCTGTCCGGCGTCGTTGGCAGCCGGCACGATCTGCGCCAGATACTTCTCGTTCTCGTCGACCTGGCCACCGAGTTCGTCGAGGCGCTGTGCCAGCTCGTCTTGCTGCCTGCGAAGTTCCGCCTCGGTGGTACGTTGCTCCGCCAGTTCGTTGCGACGGGTCACCAGATCGTCTGCAGCCAAACGCAATCGGGCATCACGCAGGTCGGCCTGGACGGTCTGGGCCCGGCGGGCGACCTCTGCCTGCCTACCGAGTGGTTTGAGTTGACGCCGCAGTTCGGCGGTGAGGTCGCCCAGGCGCGCCAGATTGGACTGCATCGCGTCGAGCTTGCGAACCGCTTTCTCTTTGCGCTTGCGATGTTTGAGGACCCCGGCAGCCTCTTCGATGAAGGCCCGACGCTCTTCCGGGCGCGACTCCAGAATCGCCGCCAGCCGTCCCTGGCCGACGATGACATGCATCTCCCGGCCGATGCCGGAGTCGCTGAGCAGTTCTTGCACGTCCATCAGCCGGCACGAGCTGCCGTTGATCTCGTACTCCCCGGCACCGTCACGGAACATCCGCCTCGTCACCGACACCTCGGAGTAGTCGATGGGAAGCGCGCCGTCGGAGTTGTCGATGGTCAGGGTCACTTCCGCGCGTCCCAGCGGCGCGCGGCCGGACGTGCCCGCGAAGATGACGTCCTCCATCTTCCCGCCGCGCAGCGCTTTCGCGCCCTGCTCGCCCATCACCCAGGTCAGAGCGTCGACGACGTTCGATTTGCCCGAACCGTTGGGGCCCACCACACAGGTGATCCCCGGTTCGAACCGCAGGGTGGTTGCTGACGCAAAGGACTTGAAGCCCTTGAGGGTCAGACTTTTCAGGTGCACAGCGCTTGAGCGTACCCATTACCGTCCGCGGCGTGGGCGGGCGGTGTGATCGGGCGGCCGAGGCGACGGGCGATCAGCGCTCGACAAACCCTGTCAAGTCACCGCGGGCGGGTCCCCATTGCACCACCACCGTGTCCACGTGACCTGGACTCCGGCCCTGATCGAGCAGGTCCAGCAAGTTGTCGCAGTCAGCCCTGTGGCCTTCCGCCACGATCAGTACGCGGCCGTCGGCGTGGTTCGTCGCGGAACCCACGAGCCCCAGTTCGAGCGCTCGGGCACGCGTCCACCACCGGAATCCGACGCCCTGTACTCGCCCGTGCACCCAAGCGGTGAGCCGGACAGGGTCCGAATCAGGTCCTGGATGCTCGGCCACGGTGCTACTCCGCGTCGATGCGCAGGTCGACGGTGGTTCCTGCCTTGAGGGTGCGCCCTACCGTGCACACCGCGTCGACGGCCCGTTCGACCACCACCAGCAACCGTTTCGCGGCTTCCGGGTCCAACTCGGACAGATCGACCTCGAGCACCTCGCTCAACGCCGGATAGACCTCGTTGTCCCGGTCTGCGTCCCCGGCCACGCGCACGGTCGCGTCATAGTCATCTCCGAGCCTGCGCGAGAGCGGCTTGTCCGAACTCATCCCGGTACAGGCGGCGAGAGCGATCTTCAGCAACTCACCGGGCGTGAAGACTCCCTCGACGTCCTGCGAACCGATGAGGACCTCGGCGCCGCGGCTACTGCGCCCGGTGTATCGCCTGCTGCCGGTTCGCTGAACCCACAGTTCTGTCGCATGCTGCTCACTGGCCACTGGTTCGGTTGCGCTCATGTCCATATTGAACACGCCGCCCCACCCGGCAATTCCGCGGGACCTCAGCGGGGAGAGACGACGCGACGCGGGTCACCAACGGTCGATGTGAAGCAGGTTGTCGAGGGGTTCGCGCGGCGCAGGCTTGAACGTGTCCCCCGTGTAGAACGCCGTCGGGATCAACGCCGCCTGATGGAAACCGGCGGGAATCTCGAGGAGTTCCGCGACTTCCGCCTCCCGCTGCAGATGCAGCGTGGTCCACGCGGTGCCGAGGCCGCGGGCACGTGCAGCGAGGGCAAAACTCCACGCCGCGGGCAGCAACGACCCCCAGAGGCCGGCCTGATTCCCGGCCGGTAGCGTCGCGCCGGCCTTGATACAAGGGATCACCAGAACGGGGACCTCGCCCATGTGCTCGCCGAGCCACGCGACGCTGCCACCGACCCGCTGCTGCACAGGGGCACGCTCAGGATCGTCCGCGAACAGTTTGGCTGCCGACTGGTTCGAGTCGAGATACTCGTCGACGAGTTCGCCGTAGATCTTCCCGATCGCCGCGCGTACCTCTGGGTCGGTGACGACAATCCACTGCCAGCCTTGACGATTGGATCCCGACGGCGCCTGGAGCGCGATCTCGAGGCACTCTTTGACGAGTTCGATGGGCACGGGTTTCGTCAGGTCCAGCCGCTTACGCACGGTTCGGGTGGTGGTCAGCAGTTCGTCGGGCGTCAGGTTCACGGTCATACGACGATCATGCCCGACGCGCAGCGGCTAGAAGCGCGGGCGAACCTGGCACTTCGGGCCGCTGAAAGAACTGCGATTCATGAACTGCTCCCGTCGCATCGCTGCACCGCAACGCCGGCAGGGCTTGTCCTCTCGCCCATAGGCGTTGAGCGAACGCTCGAAGTACCCCGACTGGCCGTTTGTCGTTGATGCGGGTCTAGTTCCCGTACCCGGAACGATTATCAGGACAGTCTCCTGAGGTTCAGGCCCCAATGGTTGTCGGAGGCGGCCGCTACCTTCGGTTCAGTCACCCCCGAGGAGGGACTGATCCATCCCGGGGTTTCCGGGAAGTTCGTCCAAGAAAGGACGAACCGCATAGCAGCAGGCTCGAAAATATGGCGGTCAATCGAGGACACTGGCATCAACCGAGGTGGCCTTGCAGAGGCGAGTGAAGTGATCGAGGTCAGCCGCCCGTAGGAACTCCATGCATCGCCGGACCGAGTTGTAAACTGCCCGTACGTCGAGAACGTCCACCGCCTCACTCCCTTCGCCATGGGACCACCTGTTACAGAAGTCGTAGACATCACGGTATGGCTGGAGTTCCGGCGCTTCGATCATTGCCTCAAGTTGCTGGTCGAAGTGGCTCAGATCCGGCGTGTTATAGCTCGCGAAGCTCTCCAGCACGCGGCGTGCCGCGTTGGGGAGTAGGAACAAGCGCTCGTGGTCGATTGGCTCGGCAAGGCCTTTCATGACCATCGAGAACAGGTAGGCGTACTCGGAGGTGCTCTTACGGAGAAGGTCGGGCAAAGGTGCGATGCGCGTCTGGCGCTGCCCACCTTGGTTACTTGCGAAGCACTCGATGAAGGCGACACGTGGGTAGCGAATTTCGTTGGGATCGTTGTTCTTCACTTTCCTGAACGAAGTGTCCCACTGGTTCTTCTGCGACTTCAGGAACAGGCGGAGCAGGTTGAAGTCATGGGTGAAGACGACAAACTGTCCCGCGTTCTCGAGAGCAGAGACCAGCCATTGGTGTGTAGCGAACACCGACTCCCGGTCCAAGGAGCTGGAGGGGTCATCGATGATCACGATCCGCTTGCCCGGGTCAATCCTGCGACTTTCATCCTCCAACTGACGCAGGAAGTACAGGAGCGAAAGGGTGGTGCGCTCACCTTCGCTGAGATGAGTTGCAGCCAGGCCGCCGCGCCAGCAAGTGTAGGACTTACCGTCGTCGGTGACGCGCACCGAGAGGTGGCCCCGCCCGAAGACCCTCGACAGATCTTCGGTGAGCCTTGTAGCAGTCTCGCTGGTCGTCAGCTTCTGCTCGCGTATTCTCCTCAACCTGCGATCGCTCACGGAAGCCGCCCGCGAATCAGCCTCTCCCTTTTCGGATGCTTCGCCAGCCTGCTTCCTAAGTTCCGCGAACCGTGCGCTGCGTGAGCCAACCAGGTGATCGAGAACTGTGTTGATGTTCTCGGAACGGAGTCGATCGTGGTCGTCGGCCTGCTCGTTGTGTGTTGCAACAAGCTCATCCACCACCGCCGTTCTGGGTGGCGTACCCAACGGGGTGAGGTCTGGCGAAGTGGGCGTTGCGCTTGGGTCCAGTTCCTTCACGCCAAGGGTCTCCTCGACGGCTGCGAGGACGTCAACCCTAGTCGCTACGGCCGCTTGGATAGCCTCGACAGCCTCTTGATAGGTAGGACGGAGCTCGCCTGCGATCAGCGGCGAGTCAGGCCACTCACGCGCCCACGCTGCCAAGTCTCGTGCTTCTTGATTGACCTGATCACGCAATGTGCGTGCGCGGGCGCGGATACTCAGCCAGCTTTCGTCGAAGTGCTTCGCAAGAGCTTCGCGGCGCTGCTCGGTAAGGGGCGAAGCGCAGAACAAACATTCGACCTCAGTCTCGTGCAGTTCACGGCCCTCCTCAACCCATCGCTGAACCTCGGGATGGCCCTCCAGTGACGCCAGAGCTTCCCGAGTTGGAGTCTCAGACAGAAGTACGTCTATGTCGCGCAAGCTGGCAATGACGGCATCCGGCATCGGGCGGGGAACTGGAATCTTCTCCGGCGTGCCCTCCCCAAGATGCATCAGCGCAGCGGCATGGTCAGCCGTACTCGGCACCTCTCCCTTGAACCCAGCAAGATCGGCCTTCACCGTCGGCAGTTGATACCGGTGCTTGGTAAACCGCCGTCGGTCGACATCCTCCAGCTCCGCAACGATGAGGTTCTGGAGCTCGCGCGCCAGCGCCTCGGCCTTCTTGTCGAGTTCCTCGGCCGTCCGTGTGTGCTCCTGGGCGGACTTGACGAAAGACGCGATTTCTTCAGTGAGGCGCTCCTCCTCCTCCTTCGCCGAGATGGCCTGTCTACCCAATGTCACGATGGCCGACGCCGAATCGCCATCAAGAAATGCTGAGAGGTTCTCCTCCACCCACCGCTTGGTGAACACCGCTACACCACTGGCGGGGCCGGCCGCTCCACTGGCCACGCGATAGCAAGTTCCATCCTCTGCCTGCCAGGACGTGTCCACAGGGGCACCGTCACCGGCGAGCGCCAGCAACAAGTCCGCGATGGTGGACTTACCGCTCCCGTTGTGCCCGTAGACGATAGTTCGCTTGCCGAACGGGACCTCCTTCGGCCAGAAGCCAGGCGCAAGGGAGCGCCACTGACTGTGGACGTCAAGACTTCGAAGCATGGCGTGAGACTACGCAGAAGTCCCGACAGTTACGGCTCCGACACCCTTCTCCTAGAGCAACCCGCTACCCCTTGCCCTTGCTTACCATTTGTCCAGAGACAAACCGGGCCCACTGTTGTCGCTGGCAACGCGGCAGAAGAACGAACTCCGGTTCGTGAACGCTTCCCACATAATCGGCGTCCCGCACCTGTCGCACGGCGGACCTTCTTGACCATGTGAATGCAGTTCCCTGGGCGGACGGGCCATACGGGCACTAGTTGGCCCCGCTGGACCCCCGATCGTCGAGCGTCCGGTCAACGGCCGGCTTGCAGACGGTGGATTCGACGCGGAGTGAGATGATCGCGGGATGACCACTCCCGCTGGCTTCCTGAGCGCGGACCATCAGCACCGATGGGCAACCGCGACCTACGTGGTACGCGCATGCGACCTGGCGCTCGCTGACGTAGTCGACCCCAAGCCGGGCAGCTTCATGCGAATGGCCGACATCGCGTACAAGTGGGAGAAGACCTCCGTGTGGTCGCGCGGCTATCTAACGTCGGGCACCGAGCACATGATGCTGTGGGCCGACCTGGTCGCGCCGTACGAGTTCGTGGAGGGCCACATCAACCAGGTGCGCTTCCTCCCCTATCTGCTGATGGGCAGGGCAGGTCTCGAGTCCGGAGCCCACGCAGTCTGGCTGCTGGACCCGAAGGACCCTCGTGACTGCGTGCGTCGACTCCTGCGGGTGATGCATAAGGACTTCGGCTACGCGCGCAAGGCCCGGAAGGCAGGCGGCTTGCCCGTGGAGAAGATCGACGTGCGGATGGACGAGCTGGTCGCCCGGGCCGAGGAGCTCGGCGTCGGGGTCTCCCCGAAGGACAAGCCTCCGGGGTACGAGGGGTTGGTTAAGGCGGCCGCCACCACCGTCGGCGGCGACCCCGAGCGCTGGTCGTACCTGTGGAACGCCGCGAGCGGCGCCGGCCACGGCCAGAATTGGTTCGGCGTGGAGGGGTATGACGTCGAACTGGGCGACGAGTACGAGCCGGGTCATTACCGGACGACGCGTATACCCGACGGGTCGTACATCACCGAGGTCATGGAGGCCGCGGCCGACACTCTTCAGTGGGGAACGTGGCGGTGGCTCGACCTGTGCGGTTATGACGCGCAGACGCGAATGACGGACGCAGCAAAGGATGTCCACTCGCGGATGCCGAAGAAGGACTGACGCCAGGCTGGATGCATCCAGTGCGATGGCGCCTCCTCAGCGGCGGGTGCCGCTCACCTGCCTGGACGGTCGCTGGCACTTCGGGCAGTAGAACGAGCTGCGGTTCATGAACGCCTCCCGCCTGATCGGCGTATCGCATCGGTGGCACGGCAGCCCTTCCCGGCCGTATGAATGTAGCTCTCTGCTGAAGTACCCTGACTTAGCGCATCCAATGACATTCGCAATGATGCGACCGAAGATGCCTGTCAGGCGCCGCGAGGGCAGTGTGTTTGCCCGGTCGCGAGCTAGCCGAGCACCAATTCGCGTTTGGTGCGGCTTTCGCGAGTGATAGCCGCCGCGGACTGGCCTGGGCGCCGCCGTCAGCGGCGCACAGTCGCGGTTCGGAAAGTACATAATCACAGGATGAACGGCGACGATGATGACAACTTCGAGCCCAACTTGAACGACATGCGTGTTGCCATCGACGGCTTGGACCGTAGCGACGAAGACTGGCCTGACCTGCACTGGATGGTCGCGAATCGGCTGCACGATCGGTACAACGAAACCCGGGACTACGACGATCTCGAGAATGCGATTCGGCGAGCGCAGTTGATCGTGGATGACTATCACCCGAATGACCCGGAATATCTTACTGACTTCGCTTTGATGGTGTGGTCGAAGTTCGAGGTCGTGCGTAGCGATGAGTTGCTCGCAGAGTGCATTCACCTGTGGGAACGCGCGCTGGCTCACATCTATGAGGATGATGACTGCTTCTTGCGGGCGCACACGCAAACCAATCTCGCGGTCGGGCTCATGAGCCGGCGGGCAGACGGCGACGAGCAACGTGCAGCGTCGCTTTGGAAGCAGGCTGCGACATGCGACGACCTGGATGTCGACGTACTCGCCCAGGTGCTCGCCAATCTCGCAGAGACATTGAGTCTCGATGACTCGCCACTCGCTGACTTGGTGGATGCCGTCGACAACGCGCGGCGAGCGACCTCGTTGCCGGTCGAGGATCGCGGGGTCCTAGCGCAGGCGTGGATGAGCCTTGCGAATTCACTTGACCGACTGCATGATCTGCGCCCGGAGCCTGAACTCATCGTCGAAGCGATTTCGGCAAGCGAACGCGCATTGAGCTATCTCGATGCGGACAACGACGACTGGCCGCGCCTCACCGCCAATCTCTGTGGTCTGCTGCGCCAGCGATCACGGGAAGCAGGTAGCGCCCAGCATCTGGAAAGGGCGTGGGCTCTCATTCAAGAGGTGTTGGATGCGGGGATCGACGATCACCCGGATTTCGCGTATGTCCACATTTCGGCGGCATCGGTCGCGAGCGACCTCGGATATGAGACGGTCGACAAACAGTTGGTCCGCAGGAGTCTCGACCTGTATCGAACGGGAACTGCCGCTCAAGAGGTGACCGCGGAGGACGCGGGTATCGGCCTGTCGACTTTTTCTGCAGCGCTACGAGATGCCGGTGAGATGTTCGATGATGCAGGACTTCTCGGTGACGCGGTGGACGCCGGCGAGAAGGCTTTACGCATCCTGACGAAGCCGGGACTCAGGCGAGCGGCGGCGCTCACGATGACAGCTAACGCCCTTCGGTCCCGCTTCGTGGTAGCCAGGTCGCTGGCTGATCTGGATCTCGCGTTCAACTACACGACGCAGTCGCTCGACTCAACCCCCGAGGAACATCGGGAATACGCTGCGCGACAGACGAACCTGGCGGTCATCCTCAGCGACAACTTCGATGAACGTGCGGTACTCGCCGACCTCGATAGAGCAATCGAGCTGTACCGGGAGGCCCTCACCAGGCCTGAGCCCATCGGTATGCGTATCTGTGAGCGGCAGAACGACCTCGCACTTGCTCTCCGGGCACGCTTCGAGTCGACTCTAAACATCGACGATCTCGAAGAAGCGATCACCGAGTCGCACAAAGCAGTCGATGCGACTGATCGCCAGTCCTTGCTGTGGCCGGGATTTGCAAGCAACCTGGGCAACGCGCTGGCCGAGGATTCGAAAGCAAGTCACGCCTCTCCGATCTCACCGACGCGATCGCGTTGTTTGAGCAGGCTGAGTTACTGGCCGAAGGTCGACCGACAGAACAGTCGGGCTACGCGTCGAACCTCGGCCTTTCTCTCGCCGCGAAGGCGCACTACACGGCATCGCCGTCATTGCTCGATGAGGGCATCGAATGGCTGGTCACTGCTCTCGAGATACTCCCGGAAGATCATGGGGACCGGGCATTTCGCCAAGCCAATCTCTCAGACGTGTACCTTCAACGGGCCGCGCTCCGGGAGAAGTCGGGGCGGACATCTGCTGCCACCGCCGACATCACGCGGGCCATCAATGCTGCTGATGCGGCGGCTACCTCTGCGGGGTATAGCGGGCCTCGCCTTCTGCCGGCCCTGGCGAATCACGCCCGGGCTCTGCGCCTATTGCACCGCGTCCATCCGACCGCCGCAACGTTGGAAGACATTCTGAATGTTCAGCGTCGCGCCGCCAGCTTAACCGGCATACCGCCAGCTCACCAGTTCACACAGTCCGTCCTGTGGGCGCAGGACGCTGAGGCGTACGCAGACGCCGACCAAGCGATGGCGGCTCATCGGCAGGCTGTGACACTCGCCAGCGACGTTGCCTGGATAGGCATGAATGTGGTTGAGCGGCAACTGTTGCTCGAACAGATGTCCGGCGCGATGATCAGGGCGGTGACGTTCGCCATTTCGCAGTCGCAGAACCATGTGGCGATGGCGTGGGCGGATCAGATCCGATCGATACTGTGGCGGCAGTCGATGCATGTTCGGACAGTCCTCGACAACGTTGGTGCAGAACAGCGTTCGGCTTTGGCTGGCCTCGCTTCTCTCCGCGATTCGCGTGACGCACCAGGTGTATTGCCCGACAGCGCAAACGCGGAGCGTGAACAGCGAAGGGCGGCAGCTCATTCTACCGGATCGGCGCTCGTGGTCCCGTCGATTGATCCGCGGGTCTATGAGAATCTTCACGTGCCCGGGACTTTGGTGTCAGTCGTCCCCGGCACGGAGGGAGCGACCGCGCTTGTGGTGGGCGACGCCATCGGCACCCAAACAGTGCATCTTCCCAAGGCCGGAATCGACGAACTCGACAAGCAGGTTGCTAGTTTGCGGGCGGCGCTGGGTTCCACTAGTGACCGGTCGGGTGCATGGTCGAGTGTCGAGCGTCGCCGGCACGCCCTGTTTGATTGCTTCGAGTGGCTTTGGGATTGCGTCGTAGGACCCATCGTTGACTGCCTGCCCCACCACCACGGTCAGGAGCTTGCCAGGATTTGGTGGTCGCCGATCGGTCAGTTCGCGCTGCTTCCGCTCCACGCGGCCGGCCGTCACCCTCGCTCGTCGCGGCAGATTGCCCGAGCCAACTCTGAGGAATGGCCGTGTCTCGCCGACATCGCGATCTCGGCCTACCTACCGACCGTGTGGTCGTTAGACGTCGCTCGTTCATCGAACGAGACGTCGGCTGTCAAGGGCTTGCTTTACCTCGCGACCGACTCGATCGGCGGCATCAAAGCCATTCCAGCGGAGTATCAAGCGGTGAGCGATTCACTGCCGTCGATCCCCATCACCCCTCTGCTCGATGCAGACGTGACGGTAGACGCTGTACGGGAGGCCATCACCAGGCATCGCTACCTTCATGTGACCGCACACGGACATCTCGATGAGAATTCGGTGGAGTCGGGTATTCGCTTGCGGGACGGGACTTTCACATTGGGGGAACTGGCGGACGGCCAGGTACCGGGTGGCGAGTTGGCAGTCCTCCTTTCGTGCGACTCGGCGTCAGGAGATGTTCGCCTACCCAACGAGGCACTGCACCTGGCGGGCGCTGCTCGGCAAGCAGGCTATCGAGAAGTGGTCGCTGCCACGATGCCGCTTCGCGATTCGTCGACCATTCCCGTTGTCAATGCCATCTATTCAACGCTGAACCGCGCCAGCCAACACCGTCCTGGTGATGCCATCGTGCGGGCGATGCACCAAGCAGTAGATTCACTTCGTCGTGGTCGGGTGACTGCTCTCGACCCGCTGTCGTGGGCGCCGTATGCATTCTTCGGCTGGGGTCTGGCTCACGTCGATGTGCGGGATCGACCACCTGTGGACGCGGCTGAAAGGCCAATTCACCCGGCAACAAAGGAGGACTGATGGAATCGAATGCGAGCAGTGCAGAGGCCCTGGTAACCGCGCTCGCGGACGTGTGGGAAGCCTCTGGGTTGTCCGCGATTCGAAACGAGGCGGACCTCATCGATGCCCTCCGTGACCTCGATGCCGCACTCCTTGGCGCGGAGGGCGAGGATATCGATGCTGCCCACAACCGCGTGCTAGCGGTCCTGGATGAGTCTCCTGACTTCGCGGACAAGGTGGCTGATGCGCAGATGCTGCGGCACCTGGGCGAGGAGAGGGGAATTGGCAACGCCCAGTCGACGCCGGTTCGACTCGGTTGGCTTCAGGTGCTGTATGCGACCGATCGATCAATTCGCGAGGGCGACGACCTCGACTTCGGTGGCGACCGAGGACGAGCGTTACGCTTCGGGGTCGCCAAGATCGGATTGCCTGATCACCACGAGTCCCGAGAGCGTCCGCGAATGCGGCGGCGGCCGTTGGGATTCGGCAGATCAAGGAAGCCGGTCATCACGCTCACGCCAACCGAGAACTTGCGCGAGAAAGTGTCTGAGCTCGCCGGGGAGTTGCCGCCTCCCAACGGCGATGAACAAGGCCAAGGACTGGAAGTCTTACTCTTCGTCCACGGATACAACGTCACGTTTGCCGATGCGGTCCGGCAGGTAGCGCGAATGGCCGAAGCCTACGATTTCAAAGGCATTGCTGCGGTCTATAGTTGGCCGTCCGCTGGAAACCTCAACAGTTACGTTGTCGACAGTACTAGCGTCGAGGCGAGTCAACGTTACTTCAGGAGGTTCGTCCAGATTCTTGGCGATGCACTGCCCGAGGGGACGCCCGTGCACATTGTGGCGCACAGCATGGGCAACCGATTGGTGACCGAAGCTCTGGCCGCTGGCGTCCCTCTGACGTTGGGACACGTGATCTTCGCTGCTCCCGATGTTGATGCTGAAGTGTTCGCGCACCGTTCGGAATCGTTTCCGCGAGAGGCTAATCGGTACACCCTGTATGTTTCGCGAAACGATCGGGCGCTGGGCGCATCTCAGAGCATCGCGGGGTGGGCTCGGGCTGGAAACTCCGTTGTGGTGGTCGATGGCGTGGATACTATAGACGCCACTGAGGTGGAGTCGGATTTTCTGGGGCACTCGTATGTATTCCAGACGCTGACGGTTGTGTCCGACATCTATCATCTGATCCGCAACAACCTCGGCCCCGACGATCGATTTGGGCTGCTACCGCAGACCACTGAGACCGCACAGCGGTTTTGGGTAATGCGCCATGCCGCCGGACTCCGATAAGGCGAAACCGGCCAGCGCGACTCTGACGGGGTGTTGCGAACTCCCGAGCTGCAGTTAAGTTCACCGCCGTGTTGGGCCGTACAGCGGTCAACGTGGCAGCGAGTTTTGCGGAGGCTGCGGGGCACACGTTTCACGTGGTCTGGGTTCGCAGGCCGCTCCCATAGCCCAGTTTCGACGAAGCCTTGGCCGGCGACCGATGTACGGCTTTTACATGGAGACCGAAACCGTGTGATGGCATTGTTATGGATGCCACCAGCACCCTTGCTGAAGTTTCTAAGACTCGCAGATCGCACTGCCTAACAGGCGACTCCTGGTCTGACGCAGCGCTGGTTCATTTGGCGGCCTCAAGGCCAGCGGTAGCACCCATTACCAGCAGGTTTGATCCCTTATGCGGCACCTTTCTCAGCCCCCTGCTGGCTCGGTAAGGGTGCGTCGACGGGGCGACACCACCCGCCAGGTCTTGTGGACACCGTTCGCCCCCGGTGGGCGTATGGCGCCGAGTGTCCGCTCACCCGCCGGCTTGCGGACAGCCTGATGGAAGTGAGGGCGAGAGCCGACGGTGTCGATCACGATGCACCCCGGAGACCGCCGATCGAGATCAGGGGGTGTCGGTTGGTCCGGCTGATCGAACACTCACGGACTTGACGGCGAGGTGATACCCATCGCGTCACTGATCGCGTTATCGACCATTCGGCCGAGTAGGTGGAAACGATGGGCCACATCTGCCAGTGCTGCGTCAGTCCACTCTCCCCGGAACTGGAAGGACGGTGCGTCGCCCTTGTTGCCTCGATGACGCTTCATGGTCACCCGGGGCTGTCCATAGCCGAGGAACAATCCGTGCACCAATGCATTGCGCTGGGCGAGTAGTTCTCTCATCTCATCGGCGATCGGTTGAAGCGCCGGATCGCCGATCTTCTCGATGGCTTTGGCCAGCGCTTCGCCGCTGGCCCACCAGTTCGGATCAGGTTTGTCGAGACCACCGCGCAGCACGAGCAGTTCACCGATCAGGTCTTCGGTCTCGGCGGCTTCTAGAACGACGTAGCCAACGTGCTCAGCAAGTTCTCGGGGGTACAGGGATTCATAGCTCACGGTGGCTGAGTATCTCAGCACCGGCGAGAACTCATGGCGACGGCTCACCTGCGCCGACTCGTTCACAGGACTAAGGATGTTGTGTCGGTGCAGGTATCGACGTGGGCAGCAACACTCCCCGGCGCTGACCTGAGATGCTGATGCGCATGAGAACCATGAAGATGTGCGGCGCGCTGGCCGCAGCGGCGGCGCTAGTGCTGGCCGGGTGTAGCAGCGAAAGCACTACCGACGCCGAGACCACGGGTACCACGGCCACGAGCACGGCCACTGCAGGCGAGTGCCGGGACATGGTGCCGTTCAGCGAAGGTGGACGCGAGGATAAGGGCCAGGGCCCTGCGGCCCAGGCGGTCGCGGAAAGTGTTGCGCTGCCTGGAGGCGTCTCGCTGGTGACCGGCCGACGGTCGACCGACAGCGACCATCCGGGTGAGTTCGCCATCGCTATCGACTTGTGCGGCGGCGACATCACGACCACCGACGAGTTGCGCCCGGTGGCCACGGCATTCGCCATGGCCTACAAAGCTGCGCCGGTCAGCGAGCAGGTCTTCGCGCTGTACGTCGCGCACTACGCGAGCTTCACTGAGACTGACACGACCGGTGAGATCAAGCTCAAGGACAGTGACTTCCAGGCGCATCTGTGGAACGGCAAACCGTCGGAGTCTGCGGAGCTGGCGCGGTGGGAGGTCGTGACCGGCTGATGCAGCCGACCGGTGGCGACATCGGCTTCGCGTGGCCGGATCATCTCGAGTACGGCCATGAGCGTCGACCAGCCGCAGGGCTGTTACGCGGGAGTACCCCAGTGGCGCAGGCGGATGTACAACGGCGGTGCGCGCAAGCCTGTGGTGGCGGCGACCAGCGGGTTGAACAATCAGCATTCGATTGCGTACTACGAGTTGGTGCGCCGCCAGGTCGACTCACTAATAGTGGTCATCGGGTACAACATCATGTCGGACGACGCGTTCATGGTCGATCTGGTCGACGAGTATCCGGGCGTGCTAGCGGTGTTCAACTCACAGATGAGGATTCGACCGCCCGGAAGCAAAGACCGCCGAGGGACCTGGGTGGCGAATAATCGTGGCTGACGACGACAGTTCGCCATTTGACGTCCCGTTCGATGCCTTGGCTGCCGCCGGGCTCTCCCTCTACTAAGTCGGAGCCCACAGCCGGCTGTCGTCCGTTTCGTGTCGCCTAGCTAACGGCTGTCGCGGTACTGCACGCCAAGATCACGTGTCTTGGAAAGGGTGTCTGCACTGAGCACTATCGTCGCCGGTATGACTGAGACGAGGCCTTACAAGGTGCCGACCACGGGTATGGAATACAACGAGTTCGTCGGGTCGCTGGGACCCTATGGCAACGGCAACCCGGTGAACACCGAGCTGCACGTGCGGTACGGGGTCCGCGGCGGCAAGTACTACGACTGGACGATCGAGCTGATCGCCCGCGAGGGCGACGTCGACTCGTTCCGCGCGACCGGCGAGCGGCCGGTCCGATACGTGATGGACTCCTTCTCGGTCGAGGACGGCACGGTTGTGCATCGGGTGCGCACTGGCCCGGGGCCCGACGACTTCGAGGTCTCCGTGGCCAGGGAGCTGCGCGCCGGCGACGGAGACCTGGTCGACTCCGGATACAACTTCTTCATGAAGCAGCTCGCCGACCAATGGGACGCCCGCCACGAGACGCGTGACCCGCGCACGGTCGCGACGTTCGGGTTCGCGCAGAACAACCGCGACCAGGACTTCCGCGACGAGAGGTACCCGTGGGTGCGCAGCACCGTGGTGTGCATCGACGACGACCCGGCCGACGACGTCGTGGTGGAACGCCTGAAGCACTACTTCCCCGACGGCGGGACCGTGGCGGTGCACTGCCGGTCTATCTCCCGGATGAAGTTCCTGAAGGTGGACGCGGGATCTCGCCCGGACGACGGCGAGGCTATTAACGGCGGCGATGACACCACGATGACGGCGACCGGGTACACGTCGATCGGCATGATGGTCGACGCGGTCTACCGCGGGGACGATTGGATCGACGAGGCCTTCTCGTCCTGAGCAGGTAAGCGTGAGGCCCCGCACCGGATCTCGGCGCGGGGCCTCGTGTCATCGTCGATCAGGTCGGTCTGGGTCGATGTGCGGCCGGAGTCGGTCGGCGATGCCGTCGAGCCGGGCATCCGGGTCCTGCGGGTCCTCCCCCGGCCCGGGCCGGGGCGGGCGCCAGGGGCCGCCGGTGGCGGGGGACGTAGACGCGGCACAGGCGGTTCGGGCAGTCGAGCGCGGTCAATGCGGTGTCGGGGGTGGTGATTAGGTTGCCAGCGGTCGTCCATGCGCGGATGCCGACGACGGCCAGATCGGGCGAGACGAGCAGCGCACCGGTGGCGACCACGGCGTAAAGGTGCGGCACTGTCGAACAGCACGTGACCGGGAACGAGTTGATCGAATGGGATCTGTTCGATTCGGTCCTCGTAGATCAATGGGGGTGATCTCCTTTCATGTATGGTGACCCACAGCTGATCGGTCCATCGGCCTGCCGACGAAGGAGGCCGGCGGATGGGTGCCACCCGGCAGGGTCGTGCGTGCGATGGTTCTCAGTAGGAATGGAACACCTAGACGCCGCCGCCGCCGGGAGCATCGACGGTGCTGTAGTCGCCCGAGAGCAGCAGGTCCCTGCAGTACGAGTCGTGATCGAAGTACCGGGCCACTTCCTCGGGCACCTCGGCGAGCAAACCAAGGTTCTCGACAAGCTGGGATGCCAAGTCGCCGAACGAGTCCCACTCCCGCATAGGAATCGACGAACTCGTCGACGTCGGGCGGGCCGTCGTCGAGGTCCACCGTGGCGCACCACGCGATGTAGGCCGGGCAGGTGCTCGTCGATCGACGAGCACATGCCAGGCCCCAGGCCGTGGCCTCGGCGGGGCTCATCTCGCCCGTGCCCGAAGGTATTCCGGACGTGTCGAGGGACCAGAGCTCGTCATCGTCGTCGTAGGGCGCGTCAGTGCCGGCGTGCAGATCGGCCACGGTGACGCCGTCGGCGTCGATCGCGTCGACCCAACTTCCCGATGAGGCGCGGGACGCCGTCGTGGGCTCCGTGTTACGCAGCGAGCGAGCCCATCCAGACAGAAGGGGCGTTGCAGTCGGACATGTCGTTCCTCCTCGACGGCGGGTCATCGAGGAGGATCTGGCTGGCGGCTGTGCCGCCGGTGTCCTGCGTTGCGGAGAGCCCTAGCCCACGTGCGGACGACACGAACGGATCTCGGATCGGCGTCGAAGATGGCTTCGAGGCGCTCGGCCGACCTCCTCAGGCGTGCATGCGATGACTCGCCCTCAGCGGCACGTACCATTCCCCTGCCTTGGCGGCCGCTGGCACTTCCGGCAGACGAACGAGCTACGGTTCATGAACGCTTCGCGCCGGATCAGCGCGCCACATCGGTGACACGGCAGGCCTTCGCGTCCGTATGAATGTAGTTCTCTGCTGAAATACCCCGAAAACCTTTCCAATTTCCCGCCACTGAACGCGAATGCAGAGCCCGCCAGAGATCGCTCTACGTGACGTACGAGGACAGCGGTTTCGACCCCGCTCACGATCTCCTGCGACGCGCTCCAGGCTGTCCCGCCGATGTCATCGAGAATGCGCCGATAGATGCTCTCGGGGTTTCCACTCTTGCTCATCAGACGAGCGCCTGGCGCTTCTTGAGCTGCGCGACGAATTCGGTGCCGAGCTTTCGAATCTGAGTGTCGCTCAGTCGCAACCGTGTCTCGCACATGGAGTCATTGCTCGAGATGGACAATGCTGAACGTGCCCGTGACATTTTCAATCTGATTGGGTCGATCAGCGAACCCACCCGCAACTGGATCACTGGCATCAATCGGGTGCCGGCGACAGCGTCCTCGCGGCCGCGCTGAGCAGATATCCACCCCACAGCAAGGTGCCCGCCAGTGTGCTTCGATGCTCCTTGAGCTAACGACCAGATGGCAAGCAGTTTCCTAGTCCGCAACGAAGAGACTTCAGGCCACAATAGGAGCCACACTTCGATTGCGGCGAGCACCCGCCAGGGCGCCCTCGACATGGAGCCGCGCAAGAGGAAGCAGGTCGACATGGATGTATCTGCCGTCGTGGCTATCGTGGGCGCGGTGATCGCGGCCGCCGCGTTGTTCTTCACCGCCCTCCAAACGCGTGTTGCGAGCGAGCAAACTGAACTTCAGAGGCAACTGCGACGAGATGCCACGCAACCGTATGTGTGGGCAGATATCCGGATGCACGAGCAGCACGGGCAGTTCTTGATGCTCGTACTCAAGAACGAGGGCCCGACCGTCGCCAATAGTGTCACGATGACGTTCGATCCACCCCTCCCGCAGGGTTGGCGCCGAGGCCGGACAGTTGGCCCCACCACACCTGGCAAACCTGGAGTGGCCCAGTTCGAGGCACTCCCACCTGGTCGTGTGATGCAGTGGCACCTGGGTGTCCATACGGACGTCCTAGACCCTGCCGACCCGGACAATCCGACGCGGTTCACCGTCACGATCGATGCGCAGGGGCCCTCAGGGCCGGTGGATACACTCACGTACGTCATAGATGTCGGGGACTACTTAGCTGCCGCGATGACGGTTCCTGGAACGCCGCTGTCGATAGTGAAGGCCATCAAAGACAGTGCAACAGTCCTTAACAGAGGCCTTAATGCAGTGGCCGATCGGTTACCCGATCACCCAACCTCGCCAACCGAACAATAACCGAGACCTCATCTCACAAAACTCGCCGCCACTGCAAAGCGACTGGCGAGCCCCCACAGCTTGCTCATGTCAATTGTGCGTCAGGGATTTGCCAATTGTCGTCGTGATCCGTCGTGTCGATCAGCATTCCCACAATTGGCTTCTCCCGGCGAGGAATCCGCAAGCACCGAAGTTAAGATACGTTCTCGGCTTCGTCCCCAGAGTTGCGGTTGCTAGCACCTGCGGGCTATCTACGGCTCAGACGCGGACGTAACCGTCGAACGGGTTGAAGGACTTGGGATTTCCGCGTTCTGTCCGCGCGGATAGGTCCCTGGACGACGTTGGGTCGAGCCACCAGACCCGAGGTCCCGCGCCGTTCGATGACGAGGGCGGCGTCTGGCTGCGTCGCCGTGTGTCGATGGCGAGGTGCGAAACGTCGACGGCCGTCGGCCCGGCACGCGCTCACCTGCGCTGAACAACAAGGCGACAAAGCGCGGATCGTCTGGCTCGTGCACAAGAAGCAGCCAGAGCTCTGCCTGAAAGGCGCCGATCTACTCAATGGGCACATGCGCGGTCGCGACCGGTGAGGTTCCCCCCAGGTAGTGGACACCGAGCTAGCGGGATCAGCGGTTCCGCTGGGAGGATGTTCACATGTCGCGGAAGCGTCGGTCGTTCACGACCGAGTACAAGGTCGATGCTGCGCATCGAGTGATCGATTCTGGTCGATCCATCGCCGAGGTCGCACGAGACCTCGGCCTCAACGAAGGCCTGCTGGGGCGGTGGGTCGCTGATGAGCGCCGGCGCCTGGACGCAGCGCGGCGAGAGGGCGATGAGCCACTGACCGCAGTCGAGCGCGACGAGCTTGCCCGGCTACGCCGGCAGGTCGCCGATCAGGAGAAGGACATCGCATTCTTGAAAAAAGCGTCGGCGTACTTCGCGGCGAACCATCAACGGTAGAGAAGTACGCGTTGATGGCCACGGAGTGCGCCACCACAGCAATCAGTCGAATGGCCACCCTGCTGGGTGTGTCAGCCTCGGGTTACTATCGGCATCTAAAGTCAACCAGGGCAACAGAATTAGGGATACAGAGGCAGCGTCGGGAAGAGTTGGCTGTGCGAATCGCTTCGATCCACGAAGACTCCCACGGTGTCTACGGATCGCCGCGGATCACCGCTGAGCTACGCGCGCGGGGCGAGTTCGTCACCGAGAAGACCGTCGCCAAAATCATGGCCGAGCGGGGCCTAGCTGGTATCAGTCCGCGCACCTTCTCGCCGCCGACGACGATCGTCGATCCGTTCGCGACGTTCCCGCCGGATCTGGTCGACCGCGTCTTCGATCAGGGCCGCACCGACGCCGTGTGGACGTCGGACATCACATATCTGACTTGCGGTGGCGAAGACATGTATCTGTGCGTGATCAAGGATGAGCATTCGAAGCGGGCGTTGGGGTGGGCTGTGGCCGATCACATGCGCGCTGACTTGGTGACCGATGCGGTCGATATGGCTGCTCGTACCCGTCGCGGTCGAACCAAGGGCATCATCATGCACTCGGACAGGGGATCTCAGTACACATCGTCCTTGATGACGAATGCCTGCGGGAAGTACGGTCTGCTTCGGTCGATGGGTCGGACCGGGGTGTGCTGGGACAACGCCGGTGCCGAGAGCCTGTGGTCGACGTTCAAGCACGAGCACTACTACCGCCACAGCTACGTCTACAAGAGCGAACTGGTTGCTGCGGTTGACAATTGGTTCGACTACTACAACACTCGACGGAGGCACTCAACGATCGGGATGCTCAGTCCCATCGACTACGAGATGTCA
>NZ_MJEI01000051.1 GCF_002095395.1 Williamsia sp. 1135 | reverse complement strand
TACTACAGCCGTAGATAGGTAGTTTCGGCGTGTTTGCGCTGGTAGGCGCGGTTGCCGCGGCATGATCTCGAGTTTGTGAAGACATCCAGATCAGCTGCGGCAACCGCAGCACTGAGGGTAGACCATGAGCGGTGGCATGCGGGCCTGGATGGGTTGTTGGAGTCGTTCTCGTCGCGGTTCGCGCGGGTCGAAGCACGACGCAACGCCGGTGCGCTGGTGCTGGGTTTGCTGGCCGATATAGGTTCCAAGAACTGCTGGACTATCGCCGAACTATCGGGCCATGGCACCCCTGACCGACTGCAGCACTTGCTGTCCCGCGCTAAATGGGACGCTGATCTGGTCCGCGATGACGTTCGCAGCTATGTCATCGACCACCTGGCCGACCCTGATGCGGTGCTTGTCGTTGATGAGACCGGCGACTTGAAGAAGGGCACCAACACCGTTGGGGTACAACGCCAGTACACCGGAACCGCCGGACGCACGGAGAACTGTCAGGTCGCGGTCTACCTGACCTACGCCGCCGCTCGCGGACACACCCTGATCGACCGAGCGCTGTACCTGCCGCAGCACACCTGGGCCACCGACCCGCAGCGAAGGACCAAGGCCGGGGTCCCTGACACGGTCGAGTTCGCTACCAAACCAGCCCTGGCAACCACGCTGGTCGAGGCGGCCCTCGACGCCGACGTTCCGGCCTCGTGGGTCGCTGGCGATGAAGTGTACGGCGCAGACCCGAACCTACGAAAAGCGTTGCACAACAGACAGATCGGCTACGTCCTGGCCGTCGGATGCAATCGGCAGGTCCCCACAGCCGCCGGGAAGATCCGGGTCGATGCCCTTGCTGAGAATCTACCGCCGCGGTCCTGGCACAAGATGTCTGCCGGCGCCGGTAGCAAAGGACACCGCTGGTACTCCTGGGCCTTGATCGCGACCACCGAGCGTCCCGATGTTGGCCTCTGTCACGTGTTGGTGCGGCGCAACGATAGCTCCGGCGAGCTCGCCTTCTATCGCTGCTACAGCCCGGCACCGGTGCCGCTGAACCAGTACGTCCGAGTCGCCGGGCGGCGGTGGACGGTCGAGGAATCGTTCCAGAGCGGCAAAGGCCTGACCGGTCTGGATCAGCATCAAGTGCGGACGTGGACGTCCTGGCACCGCTGGATTACCTTGGTCATGGCTGCGCACGCCTTCCTGGCCGTGCATACCGCCACTGAACGCCTGGCCCAACCCTCAGAACCTGGACTGATCCGGTTGTCGGTCAACGAGTTCCGCAAACTCTTCACGATCCTCGTCCTCACACCACTGCATGCCATCGCTGACCCCCTCCGCTGGTCACTCTGGCGACGAAAACACCAATACCGAGCCCGACAACACCACTATCAACGCAGGTCACAACAACAATGAACCCTATCTACGGCTGTAGTACTAGGTCACCTGAGCTTGAACCTTCCCGCCGAACCAGAGACCCCCTTACTAATTCTTGTAGTCCCACGTTGATGTAGTCCATGCTGCGCTCGAGAAGCACTATAAATTCGTCAACTCGGACCGATCGACCTAGAATCGACAATGCTGAGAGAACTTCTCTCGCGGAGGCCTCCAACGATTCGTAGACTGACCTAACACAGAACTCGAGCAATTGGTCTTGATGTCGAATAAGCTGCACTGGATCATTGCCTGCCTCAACTGCCAGCGCAAACCATCGGATACCAAGAGGGCTATTACGCAGGCGGGTAACGACTTGAACTCTAGCCTCAGACGATATTCTGTCCAGGCCTTGAATATGACGCGCGCGAACAAAATCGTTGAAAAGGCGGAGGCTGTCTTTTTTGGATAGAGGGGCCAACGGAAATCGACGCTCGTACTGCCCCACACCAATCCGGCTTGTTATTAAGTAGCTGACACTGTCAGGAAGCTGCTCATAAAGTGTTGTGAACTCGGCTCCTCCGACGGTCTCTAGATTGTCAACAACGACTAGGACATCAAGGCCTTCAAGGGCCGAAGCCAAGTCCCTGATTGAGCCCTCAAATCCAGCGTCAAGCGCAGCGCCCAAGGGCAACGCCGCACCGGTGATGTCACGGGCGGCGCCAGCAATATTCACCACGCCCCCGGCAGTAAGCTTCTCATGTTTCAAAGAAGTCCAAAGGACCGCGTCGAACGGCCGGCTCGCGTCATCAACGATTTCGTAGGCGACCGCAATAGCGAGCGCCGTCTTTCCGATACCGCCCTCGCCGGTAATCGTCAGGACAGGCTCTCGACCGCGCTTTATCAAACCGGTGAGTTCCGAGACCTCTTTGGCACGCCCAACTAGCCCCGTCTCGTCGTAGTCAGGCAGCGGCAGATTATGGAGCGCAAAGCCTCCGTCGTCCACCGCCGTTACCAGGGGTTCCCACGACGGGTCTGCGCGGAGTTGCCCCAACATTCGTTTGAGCTCAGGCCAGTTACGCGCCTGAAACTGTAGCAGCAAGGACACCGCGGCGTCGCTGTCGCCAGCCAAGAGTGGGCGCGCATGCATAACGCGATTCCGAATCGAAACGAGTCGGTCGAGACTCAGAGTTTGGGTGCGAACCTCGTCCGCATATTCGGATGGAAGAAACCGTCGGTTAATATTTAATAGATCGTAGCCCTCTCGCATATCCAGGTAATCAGCGATGGATGCCCCGCTACCATTCACACCTTCACGAGACCTCTTCTCGTCTGCCCTGGAATAACTCTCACCCAGCGCCTGTTCCTCGCCGATTTCAGAGACAACATAGCGAACCAGATTAGAGCGTATGTCACGTTCGAACGCGTCTAACAACACGTACAGCCGCGCGCGGGTCATCGGCAGGTTTTCGGACAAGACACTCCCTAATACGATCGGACACAAGGCCTCGAGGCTACCTCGTGCACGACCGCAAACCCCGACGATCAGATCAAGTTGCGTCGTCGACCTCTGCAACCATTCTAGGCTTGGACGACCTGGGCCCCTTACGATACAGAGCAACGTGCCGGATTCTGGGAGATGGCGTCCTTACTGCGGAGGACAGATCCCAGTATGGTTAGCAGTACTAAATAAGTAAGGCCGATGGAACGGCCACCCTCCAGGCGGTTAGTGGTGCGCAGTCTCTGACAACACAGTCCGCAAAGGAACGACCAAGTGCCGTCGCGTTTGCGACCGTGCTGAAGAGCTCACAGCGCGGATCAATGACATTGAGGCACCATTATTACAACGAAGGTCCTCTTAGCCGCCGAGCTTTTGCCGGTACTTGGATTCCCGAACCCAGCCGCAACACCGCCCCATCCCCCAAATGCCTCCCCACAACCTGCATCCCCACCGGCCTCCCATCCCCCGTCACCCCAGCCGGCACACTGATCGCCGGCTGCCCAGTGAGATTTGCCGGATACGTGAACCCCTGCCACGCCGAATCGGCCACCTGCCGTCCATCGATCACCTCCGGCCCCTGAATGCCGACCGGAAACGCCGCCACACTCGCCGTCGGTGTCACCAGCACGTCGTAGTCGGTCATGAACCGCGCCATCCGGTTGACCACTGACTTGCGCCACATGTTGGCCTGGGTGAAGTCCTCAGCCGTCCACTCGGTCTCCAGCATCCGCACCAGATGCGGCGACATCTGATCGCCGAACTCCCCCAGCATCTTCCGCATCCCGACCAGATCGGTCTCCGACATGATCAGCGCCGTGAACTCATTGCCCGGCTCCGGCCATCCGGGATGCGCCTCCGTCACGTGACACCCCAGGTCATCCTGCAACGACGCCACCGCCCGACCCACGATCTCCCGCACCTCCGGATCCACCGGCAGGTAGCCGAAGTCCGAGCTGTAGGCGACCCGCAACCCCTTCACCGACGACGGCTGCACCGCCGCCAGCCAGTCGACATCACCGGCCGGAATGCTGTGTCGATCCCGTGAATCAGGTCCCGCCAGCACCGACATCACCGCGCCGACATCAGCGACCGTCCGGCAGATCGGCCCGATGTGCTCGACGCTCTCCCACCCCGACACCCCGGGATACCGCTCATCCCGGCACCCCGGATACACCGGCACCCGCCCCATCGACGGCTTGAACCCCACCAAACCCGTGAACGACGCCGGAATCCGGATCGACCCACCACCGTCGCTGCCCAGCGCGAATGGCACAATCCCGGCTGCCACCGCTGCCGCGGACCCGGCCGACGATCCTCCGGGCGTCAGGTCGAGGTTCCACGGATTGCGAGTCGTCGGGAACAGCGGGTTCTCCCCGGTTGCGCTGTACCCGAACTCGCTCGCGTTCGTCTTGCCCAGCGAGATCGCGCCGGCCGCTTTGCAGCGTTCGACGACCACGTCGTCCTCGTCGGGCACGAAGTCGCGGTAGGCGACCGACCCCGACGTGGTCCGCACACCCTTGGTACTGATCAGGTCCTTCACACCGTAAGGAACGCCGGCCAACGGGCCAACCGGTTCTCCTCGGGCGATGGCCACATCGAGGGCTGCGGCCTGCTCCAACGCCAGTTCCGGCGTCGGGGTGCAGAACGCGTGCAACTCTCCGTCGAGCGCCTCGAGCCGTCTGATTGACTCCTCCACCAGCGACACCGCACTGGTCTCGCCGCGGCCGACGGCATCGGCGATCGCCGACACAGCCGGCCACTGGTCGCTACTCATACCGCCACGGCCTCCGGTGCCGGCTTCGACGTCGTCGTCGCATTCGGGACCAGGAACTTCTCGTAGCTCCAGAACACCACGGAGGCAACGACAATCCCGACGATGGCATCGACTGACCCGGGCACGAAGTAGTGCGAGAGCGTCGCCACCCCGGCTCCGATGATCCACGCGGTGAAGGCGCTGGCCCGCAGCTTGGTGATGGCGGAGGCGCTGCGGCGCAGGACGAGCTGGTCGATGATCATGATCGCCCCGATCGGCGGGACGAAGATCCCGAGCAGGTTCAGCCAGTCGACGAAGTGCGACCACACTCCGGTCAATGCGACTGCGGCACCGAGGATGCCGAGGATCACGGCCACCGGGCGCATCGTGGTCTTGGTGATCCCCGACCAGCCGACCGCACCGTTGTACAGACAGTGGGTGCCGACGCTGCCGAGGTTCGCGAACACGAAGAACACCGCGATGATGGTCAGGATCGCGCTGTGGCCGGTGAGCAGGCCGAGGAATCCGCCGCCGTTGTTGGCTGGGTCGCTGGATCCGCCGACGGCGACGACCAGTCCGCCGAGTGCGTACGCCACGAAGTTCGACACCGGGAATGCGGTGAATGTGGCGACGACAGCGGACTTTCCACTGGTCGACCAGCGGGTGAAGTCGCCGGTCATGGTGCCCGAGTCGGCGAATCCCGCGATGACGATACCGACTGCGGCGCCGAAGGTCAGGGCGGTGCCGGTGCCTTCGTAGCTGACTACGTCATTGAAGGACAGGCCGTTGCCGGTGGCGCCGTAGTAGAGCGCGATCCCGCCGAGCACCACGAACAGCGGGGTGGCAATCATGCCCAGCCACGACAGCGCCCGGATCCCGACGGTGGTGAGTCCGGTGAACAGCACCGCTGCGAGGGCGGCACCTACGATCGGCATCCACCCCAGCGCGTCCTCCATCGTGGTGCCGGTGAGGCCGATCTGGAAGGAGAACCAGCCGATCACGACGGTGGAGAGAAATCCGACGGCGATGAGTCGTCCGGTGGTGCCGAAGGTGATCAGCGATTGCAGGGAGAAGTTGCGGCCGGTCGTGCCGGCGATATAGCTCAGCGCGCCAACGTATCCGAAGAGGACGAGGTTGCCGAGCAGGATCGCGATCAGGCCGTTGATCAGGCCCAGGTTGTAGACGATGACGCCGCCGAAAACGGCGTTGCCGAGGTTCATCGGGAATCCGAACCAGACCGCGGCGATCGACGCCAGACTCTTGCGGGCGTGCGGCGGTACGGGTTCGTGCTCGTATTCGTCGCCGAGGTCGGCGGCGAGGTCGCGGTGTCTAGGGTCGTGGAGAGGAGTTGCTTCGGTCGTCATGGGTGTGCTTTCTTGGTGGGGTCCGCATCTTGTCCATGCGGAAGGGAACGCACGCAGCATTGCGTGAGCTTGAAGAGTGAAATCTGGTGTCGGCGACGCCGACTGGTGAACTCAGCCGGCGGCTGAATCTTTGGGGGTGGCCCCAAAGAGGTATTTCGTGACGCGGTCCTTGTTGAACCGCACGTGCTCGATCGCCAGTTCTGCTGCGCGGTCGGCGTCTTTGGCAGCGATGGCGTCGAGGAGGTCCTCGTGTTCTTGCCAGAGTCGCTGGGGATCCTTGTTCTGCCGGAGCACCCAGTGCAGCCGACCCTCGAGGGGTTCGAGGATGCTCACCAGCAGGTCGTTGCGGGCGAGGTCATTGACGAGGTCGTGGAAGTGTTCGTTGTGGTCGTGGAGTGCGGCGTGGTCGTCGGCGGCGACGGCTTTGCGGGCCCGGTTGCGCAGCGCGATGAGTTTGCTGGCGTCCTTCTTGGTCAGGTTCTCCGCGGCCCGTCGAAAGGACAGTCCTTCCAGCGCTTCCCGGACGTCGAACAGCTCGGTGACGTCCTTCTTGGAGAGCTGTTTGACGATGACGCCCCGGGTGGGGAGCATCTCGACGAAGCCTTCGCTGTTGAGCATGCGCAGGGCCTCGCGGACCGGGAGGCGGGAGACGTCGAAGTCGGCGGCGACGTCCCGTTCGACGATCCGGTCGCCGGGCTTGTAAGTGCCGTCGATGATGCGTCCGCGCAGCCGATCGCGAATGGACTCCCGCAGGGGGCGGCCGCTCGGTTCGTCGCTGGTCATCATCGTCAGGGTCCTGGTCGGGTGATCGTGTGGTGTCACTGTATCGCCGGCCTTCCGGATCGGGTGGTCGCGTCGTCGCGGAGGAGGCGGGCGACGGTGTGGGTCGCGGTCTCCAGGGCGGCGATGTCGTCGAGTGTCCAGGTGCGTTCGGTGACGCTGTGGACGGAGATCCAACCGGTCATGTCGGCGTCGATCTCTACCGGGCTGAGCATCTGCGCGGAGACGCCGTAGACGTCGCGCAGGGCTTGCGGCGGCTCGGGTGGTAGTCGGAAGTCGTTCTGTATCAGCGGTTTGCGGTTGACTTCGAGCCATTCGACGGTGTTGAGGCGACGTTGTGGCAGTGAGGTGTCGGTGCGGATGGGCGCGATGCCGTCGCCGCAGGACTCGGCGGTCGCGGTCTGGACGGTGAGTCGAAGGGCGGGAAGGTCGATGCGAAGGGTGGTGCGGTCGCTGCCGGTGGCCTGGCGCAGGTCGTCGATGGTGTGTTGCAGGGTGGCGCGGAGGGAGCCGGAGTCGAGGAGGGTGCCGTGGCCGGGGAGGCGGACGGTGTCGTCGACGAGGCGCAGACCTGCCCAGGCGGAGGCGAGGATGCTGTCGATGACGGGGATGCCGAGGTCGGGTTCGAGTGCGGTGGTGTCGGTGCCGTCGACGTTGGTGCAGAGGACGACGACGGCGTCGGTGTGGGTGGCGACGCTGCGAACCATGGCGGTGACCTCGTCCGGGGTCAGGTTTGCGAAGGCGTGGTTGTCGGTGAGGCCTGAATGTGTCTCGGCAACAATGTCGATGCCGTGGCGGGGGTATTCGGTGCGGATCGCGTCGACGACGTCGTTGGTGTAGGGCGTGACCAGTCCGATGCGGGTGGCGCCCAGGGCGCGGCAGGCGTCGAGGATGGCGAGCGACGAGGTGGTGGCCGCGATGCCTTTGTGCGCGGTGATGGCGGCACAGAGGGCGCGGTCGTGGTCGAGGCCGAGCCAGGAGCCGGAGGTGCCGTTCCAGACGATGGAGTCGACGTGGGCGTCGGCGAGGAGTTCGGCGGCGGCGACCATGGGTGCGGTGTCGAATTGGTGGTTGGCGGAGTCGTCGAGGGCGATCCGGGTCACTGGCGTGCGGGCGAAATGCACGGTGGTGTCGGGGATACCGGCCACGACGGCGTAGGTACAGGGCTCCACACAGGTGTTGGATGACGGCGTGATCATCCCGATGCGTGTCGTCATGATGCGTGCTCCGGCTTCGGTGGGTGGAGGGCCCCTTTTGGGATCCCAAAAATGAAGCTAGAGGGACGGGTGGGTGGTGTCAACGGGAAGGAAAATGCAGGTCGCAAGGCGATTGGACGTGGTGTTGGTGCAGTTCAGGGGGCGTTTTACGTGAATCTGCTCGCTTACGCCGGCGAGGATTCGAAACGACGAAAAGCGTTGCATAACAACCAATATGGCCGATTGGAGACTCACTCTGGACTAGTTTTGGGATCCCATATGCGTTACGCACCGTTTTCATTTGAACGAAATCGCGACATCCCGATGTAACTTCAGCGCCGAATATGTCCGATTTCGGGCGAACCGATCAACACCCGCAGGTATTACCAACATGCAGAAACGGCTCCCACAACTCCGGCCTCGTTCGTCGAGCATCAGACGACGCAGCTGTGGTCGCCATCAACCGCTCGAGAGCATGCCGCGCAATGCTGTCCACCGGCTGCTGGGCGCTCGTGGTGTCGAACTGCCCGTACTTCGCCTGGCCTCCGTCGAAGGCCACGATCTTGACGTCGTCGCCGATGCGCAATCCGTGGTCGGCAACAGCACGCGTCGTCGCAGCGGTCTGTCCGTACGTCCCGACCACCACGCCCTCCGGTGGCGTCGACCGAGAACTCAGGAACTCCCGTACCGCCCCGTACGCACCGTCGGCGGTGAGATCGCTATGAATGTGCGCGATCTCGGCGCCGTCGACGGCGGTCGCGCCGCGGTAGCGCTGCTCGACGGTCTCGCGGTCTCCGTGGTGCACGTCGGCCTCGGTGAACCCGCCGACGAACGCGATGTCGCGGCACTGATGCGTCTCGACGAGGTGCCGGGTGGCAATCTCACCGGCCCGCTCATGGTCGACTCTGACGATCGGCGCATCGACGTCGCCGCGCACATTGTGCATCCACACGAGCGGTATCCGCGCCTGCGCGCACAGAGCGGCGGTCTCGGCTGCATTGGACGCACCCACCACGACGAGACCATCGATGCCGGCCTCCGCGAAGGCGCTCACGAACTCCAGCTCCCGTTCGGGGTCGTAGCCGGTGTTGCCGATCATCGTGAGGTGGTCCTGAGCGCGTGCCTGCCGTTCGACACTTCCGACGAACTCTCCGAACAGCGGCAACGTCAGGTCAGGCACTAAGAGGCCGATCTGCCGCCAGCGGCGCTGCCGGCGCAACGCCTGTGCGCGTCGGTTGGGTCGGTAGTCCAATTCTTCGATCGCACGAGTCACGCGGGCGCGCAAGATATTCGACACCGGACGTGGGCCGTCGTTGAGGACGTAACTCACCACCGCCGTCGACGTACCCGCGCGCTGCGCCACGTCGGCGACGGTCGGACGTTTGACACCCACTCGATGTTCTCCTTCTCCACGGCCATGACCCTCAGGAAGGGACATAACCCCCCGACGCCCTGTCAGACAAGGTCTGAATCACCTTGATTGTGACACTTCATCGGCTGCGGCGCCGACATTACGCTAATCGATTAGATAGTTCACGACCTGGACTCGTAGACGTAACAACACATTGGTGGAGTAGCTGACATGGCATTCGTAAGACTCGCTGGAGTCACATATCTGGACCCTGACCGCGTGGACAACAGCTACGTGCTGTTCACCGGAGCTGATTCGGTCACCCGCTTGATCGATCTCGCCGGAACAGTCGTCCGCCAGTGGCCGTACGCCGGTGTCCCGCCGCGGATTCTCGATCCCGCGCTCAACGCCGGTCGGGTCGGCGACGTCGGTGTGCAGTTGACCGAGAGCGGCGACGCCCGTGGCGGTATCTACGCCAACGGCACCATCGGACAACTCGACTGGGCGGGTGAGCGCCGCTGGGAATGGGGTACCGAAGCCCCGGACGGCGCCGCACGCCAGAACCACGACTGGGAACTCTCCCCAACGGCAACCGGCTGATCCTGGTCACGGTCCCGCGGGTGGTCCCGAGCCTCGGTGATCACGTGGTCGGCGACCAGGGCCTCTACGAAGTCGATCCCGAGGGCACGATTGTCTGGTCCTGGCTGGCCGGCGACCATCTGGAGGAGTTCGGCTTCTCCGACGAGGGATGGGCCGCCTTGCGCGACACCGTCGACCGTGACCCGGAAGATCCCTGGGGATACCTGGAGATGAACAGCGCCAAGTCGCTGGGACCCAACCGCTGGCACACCGCCGACCCGACCAGCGCGTTCGCCCCCGACAACATCGTGATCAGCTTCCGCAAAGCCAACATCGTGGCAATCATCGACAAAACGACCGGTTCACCGGTCTGGCAGTGCGGGCCTTACTACACAGCGCGAGCCGGGGCCCAACATCAACGCATCAACGTGCACAAGGTGCCCCGCCCCCTGGATCAGACGTCGGGACAACACAACCCGCACATGATCGCACCGGGACTGCCGGGCGCCGGCAACGTCCTCGTCTTCGACAATCAGGGTGGCGCGGGCTATCCGCCGGCCGCGCTGGGCATCTACGCCGGATCGCGGATCCTCGAGATCGACCCGACCACCAAGGAGATCGTCTGGCAGTACACCGCTGAAGACTCCGGTCAGCCCTCCTGGGCGTTCTTCAGCTCGTTCGTGAGCAACGCGCAGCGACTCCCCAGCGGCAACACCTTGATCACCGAAGGCATGCAGGGACGCCTGTTCCAGGTGACACCCGGCGGCGACGTCGTGTGGGAGTACCACAGCCCCTACGAGGGCCACGGCGTCGCCGGAGAGCCCGAGGTCAAACACGTTCGGGTCCCCGGCGTCGACCGCCTCACCCTGACCCCGCTGGTGTATCGGTCGCAAGCCGTCCCCTTCGACTGGACCCCGCTCGGCCCACCCACAAACGCACTGCCACATATCGACCTGCGGCAACGGTCCTGACCGCACACGTTCGCGAACCCCACCTCGAGAGGTACCCGATGACCACCGGCCTGCCACCACACGCTGAAAAGTCGACGCCGCAGTCGAGCGTCGAACCACCGCCGCCCCGTGCCGAGCGTCGATCTGCGGCGGCCCTACATCAGGTTGGCGCGGGTCTCGGCACACTCGGCTGGACTCTGGCCGGGTTGGCGATCGCCGCAACGCTGTGGTCGCTGGCCGTGGCCACGGGACGCTTTCCCGAGCAGCTGTTCCCGAGCGTCCCGCAGATCTACTCTGCGGGACAGGGGTTATGGGAAGAAGGCCTCCTCGGCGACGACATCATCGCCAGCCTGCGCAGAGCCGCAGCAGGTTTCGTACTGGGCTCCGTGATCGGGGTGCTTGTTGCCGTGGTCACCGCCACGACCGCACTGGGTCGCAACGTGCTCCAGCCGGTACTGCGGGTGTTCTCACCGATACCCACCATCGGTCTGGTCCCGCTGGCCATCCTGTGGTTCGGCCTGGGCGAGAACAGCAAGGTCCTGGTGATCACCCTCGGTGTGTTCGTCCCGGTCTGGATCAACAGCCACGCCGGATTGTCGAGCACTCCGACCGACTACCTCAAAGCCGCGCGCTGCCTGGGTGCGGGCCGGTGGCAGACGCTGCGGAAGGTCATCCTGCCCGAAGCCGCCCCCGACATCGTCTCCGGCCTACGGGTCGGTGCAGCGATGGCCTTCGTGCTGATCGTCGTCGCTGAAATGACCGGAACCACAGCAGGAATCGGCTACCGCATCTATCAGGCACAGCTGTTCTCCCAGGCCGACCGATTGATCTTCTGCCTGCTGGTCCTGGGCGTGATCGGCGCGCTGTGCGACGTCACCATCAACAAAGCCGCAGCACCCTTCACACGGTGGGCGAAGGAGCAACACTGACATGGCCATCGAAACCCACGACCTGGTCGTCCACTTTCCGGGTACCCCGCACCCCACCCTCGACCGCATCTCCATGACCATCCCCGACGGCTCGTTCACCGTCCTGGTCGGCGCGTCGGGCAGCGGCAAATCGACTCTGCTGCACTGTCTTGCGGGATTGACCACCGCCACCAGTGGCGAAGTCACCGACAACGGTCAGGTCGTCACCGCGCCCGACCCACGCCGCGGTGTCGCCTTCCAGCGGGACGTCTTGTTCCCCTGGCTATCAGTGGCGGACAACATCGATTTCGCGCTCGTCGCCCGCAAACTGCCGGCGAAGGCCCGCCGGGCGCGTATCGACGAACTGCTCGACCTGGTCGGCCTCGCTCCCCAGGTGGCCCGACAACGGCCCAGTGAACTGTCCGGGGGAATGCGTCAGCGGGTGAGCATTGCGCGGGTGCTTGCCGGTGAACCGGAGGTGATGCTCATGGACGAACCGTTCGCCGCCCTCGACGCGCTCACCCGGTTGCGGATGCAGGATCTCCTGATCGATCTGTGGACACGTCTCGGCCGCACCGTCGTCTTCGTCACCCACGACATCGACGAGGCGATCCGGCTCGGCGACACCATCAAGGTGCTGCGCGGTGGCGGCATCGCCGAGCACATCGTCAACCCACTGAGCCGGCCCCGTCCTGCCGACAGCCTCGCCGATCTGCCCAGCTACAGCGAACTTCGCAAGACCCTCCACCACCAACTCGGCATCGACCACGCACTGCACTAACAGATTCACCCGACACACGCTTTCCCGCTCGATCCCCCTTCTGTAAAGGACATCTCATCGTGACCACATCCCTACGCCGCGTCCTCCTGGCCGCGGTCGCGGCCACTGCCATCGCCGTCTCGGCCACCGCATGCACCGGCACCGACACCGATGTCGACACCCTCACCGTCGGATTTGTCGTCGACCCGTCCTGGGCCCAGATCCCCGTGGCCGCCGACGCCGGACTGTTCGACGATCAGGACATCAACGTCAAGGTCATCAACTTCTCGTCCGGAGTGGAGGCACTCCAGGCTGTCGCCGCCGGCCAGGTCGACATCACCACGGCCGCGGACGTGCCCACCTCCGCTGCGCTGGTGCGCAACCCAGCGTTGCGTGTCGTCGGCGACGGATCCCGGTGGGAGGGATCGAAGATCGTTGCCCGGCGAGACGCTGGCGTGAGCACCATCACGGACCTGGCGGGCAAGAAAGTCGGTACGCCGCTGGGCACCAGCGCGGCGTATTACATCTCCAACGCGCTGGCCACCGACAACATCGATGCCGAACTGGTCCAGGTCGCCCCGTCGGCAATCGTTACAGCCATCAGTCAAAGCAACGTCGACGCCGTGTCGATCTTCCAGCCCTACCAGGCACAGGCCATCGAGGCGTAAGGTGACGACACGGTCGAATTGACCGGTGGCACATACAGTCAGCACAGTCTTTACCTCTCTACGGAGTCGGCCATCTCGGCCAAGGGCGAGACGATCGGGAAGTTCTTTACCGCCATCGGTGAAGCCGGCACGAGCTTGACCAACAAGAGCGATGAGGCCGTGCAGGCAGTCGCCGCAGCCACCCAGCTCGACGCCGACCTGGTGCGGACGATCCTGGAAGAGTTCGACTTCACCCTGCAGCTCACACCCGACCTCGCGACCAAACTGCAGGAACTCGCGGAATGGGCTCAGGGAGAGGGCAATAACGATGCCGGGGCGCAGCTCCCCGACTACGCCACCTTCCTCGATAATCAGTTCGTCTCGTCCTAGATCGCCGGCCAGACACGTGGTGGCCCTGTGGACGCGACGAGACAAGCCAATCGCACCGGACGACCTCTCCACCGAGCCTGATTACCGCTTCACCCTGGCCAACGAGCGGACCTTCCTCGCGTGGATACGCACCGCCATGACACTGCTCGCGGCCAGCATCGTGCTCGGAGAGTTCCTCCGGTCCGCTGACGGACACACCAATCAAATTGCACTGCGGATCATCTCCATCACCTGCGTTTTGACTGCGACCACGTTGGCGCTCAACGCCTACGTTCGCTGGGACCGGGTGCAACATGCGATGAGCCGGGACCAACCCTTGCCGAGGCCGGCCAATCTCATGCGGATCACCGTTGCGAGTTTGTGTCTCATCGCGGTCATCTGCGTCGTCGTCGCGGCTCGCACGTGACAAGCGCCGCCGGCAAGGTGCACGATGCCGGACTGCAACCGGAGCGGACAACGCTGGCCTGGCGCAGAACCACCTTGAACAGCCTCTGCGCCACAATCTTGGCTGTCCGAGGTTGGTTCGTGCATCCCTCACCCATCACCTTGGGGCTGGCCGTGTCGACGGCGGTAGTGACCGCGCTACTCACCGCCGCCGCGGCACGGTCGGGTGTTCGTGACCGTCGGGAGCATGACCGAACAACTGCCCGCTCAACACATGTCAAAGTGGTCGCCGTCATTGTGTCCGCTGCGTGCGTGTTCGGGATCATCGCCGCTGTGTGACGCCACGAGGAAGGGTGTTCTCGTCAACTCACGCCGGCGATGTAGCCCGTCCTTTGGTGCCACATCGGCTAAGCGTTCAGGTGGTCGCTCCATGTCCGACCCCATCGGCATACTTCGCTCCATGAGCCGAGCCCCGTCACCATCACTGTCAGCGGTCATGCAGAGCGTCGATTCGCACCGAACCGGTGCACGGTACACCTTCGCGTCGAAACCGATCGAGACTCCCGCAATGCGGCGTCTGAACAGGCAGTGCGCGCGATCAACCAGGCCACGGATCTGCTTGCTGCACTTCGTGAACAACACAACAGTCCAATCTCGCGCTGGACGCTCAACCAGGTTCACCACGACCGTCGCCGTCCTTACCACCGGGACGGCAAACAGCTCCCCTGGCGGTACTACTCGTCGGCGAGAATCACGGTCACCTTCCACGACTTCGCAGCCATCAGCGGCTTCATCGACGCCGTGACAGACATCGAGGCTGTGACCATTGGCTACCTATACTGGTGGTTGACCGCGAGGAAGACCGCCAAGAAGACAGCCCGGGTTCGCGATCTCGCCGTCCTCGACGCTCTGGCCAAGGCCAAGGGGTACACAGCCAGTTTGGGGTGCGAGAGCTTCCATGCCACTGCCATCGCCGATCCCGGAATGCTGGGTATTTCATCTGATGGCCCGATTATGACCGACAGCGGGATCATGCCGGCGCCCGGTGGCGTGCGTGTGAGCGGTGGGGGCGAAGAGTCCCAATCAATGCCCGACCTCAAGCCCGAGCGCATCGTCATCACCTCCGCGGTCGAGGCTCGGTTCGAAGCGTCCTGACGGGTCGCAACGATCCTTGAAGCCTTATATATCGTTGATACCGAACTCGGTTCCCCTCGCCGCGGCGTCCTCCACGTGTTGATCAAGTGAGCCGTCGTCGATCATCTTGGCTAGTCGCATGAGATCGCAATGACGCCAAAGGTAACCACCCTCCTCATCAAGGAGCATTTCGACGGGTTCGTCATTCTCGTCCCTAAGCGCGTTGGTGAAGGCTGCGGCGGTCAGCTCCCTTGCTGGAACTCCGAGATAGCGTGCGGCAACGTTCGTCGACCGAACAATGCGGTGCTCACGTGCGGCGCGTGCCTGATCGGCCGATGCCAACAAATCGGGCCGGAGCGCTGGCCGATCGCTTATCGAGCTCCAAATTGGTCCGGAAATGAGGAGGTGGCCGTTGTCGTCGACTTCGCGAACCCGACCCTCAACCGCTAGTCGGATGTCATCGGCGGTCGTGTTCGAGTAAAGCCTCGCCACCCCGCGCGGATTTACCCAGTGCGCATCGGGATCGTAAATCGCGAGAAGCTTGTGCAGGTCTATCAGCTCGGACTGGACAGCCTGGACCCGACTGTTCAAGTTATCAACTGAACTCCAGATCTGTTCTATTAGAGAACTTTTCGGCATACCTAACCCTCCAGATTCAGTGTTGGTGACCAGGCTGGTCATCGAATGCGTTGGAAAACTACCCCAACGGTCCGACAAAGCTCAGCTGCTGGCACAGTCCCACTCAGGCGTGAAGCGACCGACCCAGACCGCAGAAGCAACCGCTCCTAATAGTCCTTCTCCAACCGCATGGCACCGGGGATGTTCACTGAGGCGGTGCCGCGCGGCGGGGTTTCCTGAGGCCTAAAGACCGGCGCGGACCAACCAGTGTTGGTGCGCTTCCTATCACACCCCACCCGTCTCGGTAGATGATCGCCGGCCGGCCGTCGCCCACCAGGACCCCCGTTTCGTCGAGCCGAATCTGAACCGGCCGTTCGACCATGATCGCGACCGTCGGCAACGGCCACCACCAGCCCGAGTTCTCCGCCGCCCGAACATAACCGCTGATCCCGAGATCCACGTCGCCGACCGACTCCATCCCCGCCCACAACGCTACCCAGCCGTATTGTGTTGGCCCGATGACCCGACTGACCGGTCCGGGAGTGAGCATCCGATCGTTCAGCATCGGCCCGAACACGTTCTCCCAGGTGGATTCCGTCCACGACGGTGCCGGAATGAACTGCGCGTACTGGCTCGCCCACGTCGTACCTCGCCGCAGCTTCAGCTCAGTGGCGACAACACTCTCGTCGACGGCAGGCCGAGCACGACGGACGATCCGTAGATTCTCATGCCACCGATCGATCCACAGTCTGTTGTACGTGTGTGAACCATGCTCCAGTCCTTGACCCCGAGTTCGCTTTTCAGCTTCGTACCGTTCGGCGCCCGCACGTGGTGAGTCGCACCAGACGAACTCGGCCAGTTCAGCGAGACCGCCCTCGCGGTAGATCAGAGCCACCGCGTCTTCTGCCGCAGAGCGATCTCCTGGTTCGGTCGACAGCATCAAGGCCGACCACCGCTCGCGGACTTCTCTGAGCGCGGAGACGCTGTTCTGATCGAGCGGTTGAGTCTTCACGTCTGAACACTGTCAGCCGGCGCCGACAGCCGACGGGCCCGGCTGATCGGCCCTGGGCGGGCCTCACCCTGCTGCCGACCTGCGAAGACTCCCTCCTGGTATGGTTTGGCCTCGAGTTCTGGGATCCGGGGGGATGATGTGCGGGTAGATCCTGCGTTGCTGCGCGAATGGTCGAAGACTGTTGCTGCGGCCTCTGATGACATCGACGCTGTCGACGTCTACACAGTGTTCGGAGCGGCAGCTACTGCGTGCACAGGCACTGCGCTCGTCCGTGGCCTGTCCACTCACGCCTGTACCGAAGGCATCACGGTGGCCGAGTACCGGGACAGCCTCGACATACTCTCGCAAGCGATCCGTTCGACAGCGGACGAGTTGGAGAATGCGGACTACGCGAACGCCTCCGGTATCGACCCGAGGCAGTATCGGTGACCGTCTCCATCTCCCAGATCCAATCGTGGGACTTGGCAACGCTGGTCTCTTCCGCCGATAGCGCGGACACCGGTGCCCAGACATTCGAGGACAGTGCCCTCACGGTGACCAACGGCCTCGCGGGCGTCGACCCCAGCTGGGACGGCGATTCCAGAGACCGGGCCGCGGTGCGAGCAGCCATCGAGTCGACCAATCTCACCGAGCGTGCGACCCGGTGGCGAGCGGCGGCCACAGAGCTCAGGACTGCGGCCGAACAGCTGGGGCTTCTCAAGGCCGAGATCGTGCGTCTCGTCGACGACGCAGAGGCGAAGTCGTCCGTTGTCGGACCGGTCTACTCTGTCGCCGACGATGGTTCGGTGACAGTCACAGCCGCCTTCCGGGCGTTCTACGCCGAGACTCAGGGCACGGGGCCCGGCATCGGCCTGGTCCAGGAAGCCGAGAGCAACGCTGCGCAACTGCAGCGCAAACTCAAACTCCTGCTTGCCAACGCCTCGATGGGTGCCGAGTACGCGGATTGGAAGATCACCAATGCGCTGTTCGGAGTGACCGCCGAGGAACGCCCATTTCATCCGACTGAAGCTATACCGAAGCCACCCAAACCGAAGGAGCCGAAGATCGATGCTGATCAGGATGGTTCTGGGCCCGAAGGCTACGACTCCGTCCATCCGAACTTCTGGGACCAGTTAGATCTTGCGGGTCTTAAGGCGGGTGCGTTCGTCGGCAGCGATCGAGCGAGCAAGGCAGGGATGCGCGAATCATCGATGATGCTTCGCCATTTCTTGAAGAACAGCGGAAGTCCATACACAGTCGATGTCGACTCGATGTTCTCAGACATGCCAGGATTCAAGACGCTCGCGGAAGATCAGGCCGCCCGGTCGCTGGCTCAGACTCGAGCAATGCTGCCGGCGGAGTATGAAGGACCCATTGTGTTCGAAGGCAACTACGGGAGTGACTACGGTAGATTTCAGCCCGATCTGGGATCAAACCCCGACTGGTACATGGCTCTTCACGAGTACAGCTTCGAGTCGAGCGGCGTTGCGGTACCCAGCTCGAACGAATATGAGTTCGAGGTCTCCTACCAAACCAGCGTCTACGACTACTACAACTGGGACACGACGGATGAACACTGGTACCCACAGCCCTCCGACCTCAACGATCTCCATTCAGCGGGCTGGAGTCAGAACTTCGACGTTGTCGGGACGTCCTCGAAGCAGACGACCACATGGCCCCAACCCGATTCGTAGATGCGGCAATTCATTACCAGGCGAGGATCAGATGCCAACAGCAACAAAGGCCGTTCGAACCGCAGCTCGGCGGCGACCACTGCACGTTTTGGTCGTCGGTCTCGTCTTGGCGATGGGACCTACCGGATGTGCTGATGTTCTCGGTCTCGACACCGATGATCCAACCGACGCGGCGAAAGTGCTAGGCATTTCGATACCCGACGGCGCAGAGAAGGTTCAGTCATACACCCACTCGTCGGCACAAGGAAGCTGCACCGATCTTTCGTTTCTGATGCCTACGGACAAATGGCAGCCATACGTGTCCGACTACTTCTCCACCGACCTCGCAGAAGAGTTCGCCAACTACCTTGCGTGCAACAATCCTCGAGCTCGGTGCCCAGAGACATCGGCCACGCAGAAGCTCGGAGCTTCAGACCGCGTCGAAGTAGATGACTCGACCCAAGACCGAACGATTCTGGTGATTTCCGAGTGCGAACCCGGGTGGACTCTGATCGCCTGGAAGAGCAGCAAGGTCTAAATCCTGTTCAGAGGCGACGCGCCGACAGTGCTCGGCACTTCGAGGAGTCGCCCTACCAAATGGCCTTGGATCAGAAATTTTTGACGCACACTCGTTGCCCAACGGTCAATCCACAACGGGGAGGTCCTTAGATGCAAATTCAGCCCTCTTCAGAGAAAATCGGTCGAATTGGCGTGCCAAGAATCATCGGACTGGCGCTCGTGCTCACAGCTGTCTCAACGGGATGTGGCTCCGGGCTCAACCGCCATACGGAGGACCCTGAGCAGGCCGCAGCGATACTAAACGTGTCGGTGCCGCAGTCTGCCAGTGATATCTCTTCCTACACCGACTCTTCGGCCCAGGGTAACTGTACGGATCTGTCGTTCCTACTGCCAACAAACCAGTGGCAAGACTATGTCGAGAACTACTTCCGAGGGCAGTTGAGACCCTCAGCTGCCGAGGGGTACTCCTGCGACGACCCGCGGCCCCCATGCGAGTCTCGCCCAGCCGGAAAGGTTTCCGAACATCTCAAGGGCGAAGACACCATACGTGTAGACAATTCGTCGCAGTATCGGGCTCTACTGGTGATCGCAGAGTGCTTCCCGGGCCAGACGCTCATCTCTTGGAAGACAGATGACGTCTGAACTTCCTGCGGTGCCGTCGCCGTCAACCTCTACAACCTAAAGACAAGAACCAGATACCCTATGCCATAACGACTTTCACCGGCCATTGATAGATAGACCTCTTGAGGTATTCGAGTAATCGACATGACGAACCAGTGCGTAGACTCGTAATAACCACTGCGGCGCCACAACTTGATCGCGCCTGCGTGAAACCGCCGGCCCACTTGGGCCGCCCTAGGAGTGCCAGCAGTATAGAAGGATTGGGAGCCGCAGTGACGAGACATGAGGTAACCGGTTCCTTCCGCGATCTTTTTCGCAGCGATACACCGCGCGCTGAGGTTCCCCCCAGGTAGTGGACACCGAGCTAGCGGGATCAGCGGTTCCGCTGGGAGGATGTTCACATGTCGCGGAAGCGTCGGTCGTTCACGACCGAGTACAAGGTCGATGCTGCGCATCGAGTGATCGATTCTGGTCGATCCATCGCCGAGGTCGCACGAGACCTCGGCCTCAACGAAGGCCTGCTGGGGCGGTGGGTCGCTGATGAGCGCCGGCGCCTGGACGCAGCGCGGCGAGAGGGCGATGAGCCACTGACCGCAGTCGAGCGCGACGAGCTTGCCCGGCTACGCCGGCAGGTCGCCGATCAGGAGAAGGACATCGCATTCTTGAAAAAAGCGTCGGCGTACTTCGCGGCGAACCATCAACGGTAGAGAAGTACGCGTTGATGGCCACGGAGTGCGCCACCACAGCAATCAGTCGAATGGCCACCCTGCTGGGTGTGTCAGCCTCGGGTTACTATCGGCATCTAAAGTCAACCAGGGCAACAGAATTAGGGATACAGAGGCAGCGTCGGGAAGAGTTGGCTGTGCGAATCGCTTCGATCCACGAAGACTCCCACGGTGTCTACGGATCGCCGCGGATCACCGCTGAGCTACGCGCGCGGGGCGAGTTCGTCACCGAGAAGACCGTCGCCAAAATCATGGCCGAGCGGGGCCTAGCTGGTATCAGTCCGCGCACCTTCTCGCCGCCGACGACGATCGTCGATCCGTTCGCGACGTTCCCGCCGGATCTGGTCGACCGCGTCTTCGATCAGGGCCGCACCGACGCCGTGTGGACGTCGGACATCACATATCTGACTTGCGGTGGCGAAGACATGTATCTGTGCGTGATCAAGGATGAGCATTCGAAGCGGGCGTTGGGGTGGGCTGTGGCCGATCACATGCGCGCTGACTTGGTGACCGATGCGGTCGATATGGCTGCTCGTACCCGTCGCGGTCGAACCAAGGGCATCATCATGCACTCGGACAGGGGATCTCAGTACACATCGTCCTTGATGACGAATGCCTGCGGGAAGTACGGTCTGCTTCGGTCGATGGGTCGGACCGGGGTGTGCTGGGACAACGCCGGTGCCGAGAGCCTGTGGTCGACGTTCAAGCACGAGCACTACTACCGCCACAGCTACGTCTACAAGAGCGAACTGGTTGCTGCGGTTGACAATTGGTTCGACTACTACAACACTCGACGGAGGCACTCAACGATCGGGATGCTCAGTCCCATCGACTACGAGATGTCA
>NZ_MJEI01000077.1 GCF_002095395.1 Williamsia sp. 1135 | reverse complement strand
CCCGCCAAGCTCAGCTCGGCGTGTTGAATCAAGGACCGGATCCACCGTTATTCAGACAGTCCCGAGAATCCCTGCGCGCACAAGCGATTGCCAATCCTCGCAGGTCGTTACGCGTTCTAGGGTGTTCAGAAACGTTCATTTCTGTACAGAGGTGATTGTCGATGCGTGTGGGGGCTGTTGGCCGACTGTGAACCTGGCTGATGCAGGTCACTGAGATCAGAGACCGTAGCCGTGGCCACGGTTCTGGTGTTGCTTGATGATCCGATTGTCGGATGGGTGTGGTCCTGACGGTGGCTCTGCGCGATGGGTGGGGCGTGGGCGGGTCGTGGGCGCTGCGGTGTTAAGTAGTTGCGCTACTGACGGAGTGGACCGTGCAGTCGATGTGGGTGTGGTCCACTTCTCGGACGTGTGGTCCCACGTACCAGCGGTGATCCGCCCGGACAGCACCGGCTCGACGAACGCGTTCACAGCGGTGAGTGCGGTGTGGGGATCTCGAAACTGTGGCGGCAACCCGGATCGGGCTGTCATCGCGGGGTAGGTGGTGGCCCACTGCGGGTTGGGCAGGGTGAGGGGCACGGGAAGCTCGACGCCGCGTCGTTGCTGTTCACCGTCGACGGCGATCGCCAATTTGCCGGCGTCGACGGTGCACGAGCGAGCGATAATCACCAGGTCGGTGAGATCGTGAGGCCGTGTCGACAAGGTGTGCTCGCCGGCGCCGTGCCGCTCGTACATCGCCAGCAGCTTGTCTGCGACATGGGCATGGACCGGATACAACCGCAGGGGCGGCAGGTCCGGGAGGTCCGCGATCGCCACTAAAGGCGGCGGCGTGAGCATCTCGGGTGAATAGTTGATCGGCCTGGTGGTGTTGATGTCGACCGATGCGTTGGCGAACCGCTGCCCGGCAAGGGAGTACACGATCTTTCCCTCGTAGAGGCCAGGATTGGCCCGGCTCGTCGAGAGTCGGACGTCGAACGTTCCCGGCTCGCCAGGGGAAGGCCTCAATGCCTGGCGCAGGATGCCTTCGATGTCGGCGGCCTCAGCCGCCAGCGCGAGGTCGGCATCGGCGGTCGGCCGGGCCTCGGTGCTGCGGTACTGCAGCGCTGTTCCGCCCTTGAGTACCCAACTCGGTGCACTCTCGGAACGAAAGATCCGGGCCGTGAACTGTTGCAGCGCGAACGCGCGGGCGACGTCCTGGGTCTTCCATTGCGACGTGGCCGCAATGTGATTGAGCTTTGCGAGCAAAGCTTTACGAAAATCCGCCTCAGAAGCGTAGTGCGCCACGGTGCCCCATCTGCATCAGATGCCGACTGATTCAGTTGCGGCGCTGCGTAGAACCTGCACCAGCGCTGCACCCTCCCCGCGTGGAAGTCCCCATCGGTGGGCGTGCGGGGAGCACAGCTCGGCAATCCGGGCTTCGGAGAGGAGGTGCTCGCGTACGCAGTCGTTGATGACGGTGCCCAAGTGAGAGCCGTCGATGACTGCTTCGGTCAGATCGGAGATGATGCGCGGCGGGGTCGCCACCGGCAAACCGTCGACCAGATCCCAGTCCACACCCCGCGTGCCCACCGGCTTGCGGTAGCTGTGGGTATCGCCATCGCGAACGTTGATCCTATGTGGCGCAGTCAGGTCCAGTCCATGCGCAACGATCGTGCCCAGATTCCGAATCTCGGCAGCGCTGTGGTGGCTGACGATGGCATCGGGTGCAGCTCGCCGCGATGACACATCGGCGCCAGGTCGAAGTGCTAGCCATTGCGCTGCCCACTCTTGATAGCTCCACCAGGTGTCGCTGTCGACGAAGGCGTACACCCCGTGGTGGACCCGGCGCAGCACGCCGCGGTTGGTCGCGCGGGCCAGTTCGTACCGCTGCACCCCCCGGGCCCGCGCCTGCGCGGCAGTGACCAACCCGAATTGGCCATCGGCCATTTTTCGCAGATCACCACCCCACTCATTCATGTAGCAATAGTAGCAGGTTGGCGCTATATCCGCTGGTAGTGACTCGGCCGGGCTTACACGAACGGAGGTGTTCACAGTTCGGTCCCGTGAGACTCGGGGCCGCGGTCACGGTCCAGGCGGTCGATGGTGGTCGGTTGCTGTGGCGTCTCTGTCGATGCCAGGCGCAGACGGCGTCCGGGGGCGGTGGTCATGGCCAATAGCGATGCCACGGCGTCGTGTTCGGCAGCTCTGTTGACGTCAGGTTCTGGTGCGGGGGTGGGCTCGTCGTGCTCTCGGTAGCGTGCTTCGGTGAGGGCTTGGTATTCCCGATCTGCCATCATCTGCCGGACTTGGTCGGCGTTGTCGTAGCCGAGTTGTTCGACGAGGGCGGGTGTGGGGTTGAGCATCAGTGACCAGCCGTGGTCGCGTCCGCGTTCGTTCATCCGCTCTGACAGTTGTTCTCGTGCTGCGATCGCTTCGGGACTGGTCTCGGCTTCGCGGAGCTCGCGTTGCAGCGCTGTGAGTTCATCGGTGAGATCTCGTAGTTCGCGGCCGCGTGGGAACTCGCTCGAACTCACGGCCTGGAGCTCGTCGAGACGGGCTCGGTCACGTTCGAGTTGCCAGCGCCCGACGTCGAGGGAGTGTTCGGCGCCAGTGACCATGCTTTCGAGTCGGGTCATGAAACCGGAGGCGTATGCGGCGCGGGCTGTCGGTGACCGGTCGCCGCCAGTGACCGAGTCGCTGTCGTACAGATCCCGGAGGTGGATTTCTTTGTGCGGGATCGGCAGATTCGCGAACTGCAGGTAGATGCTGTCGGTGGTCATCGGTCGCACTATCTCAACGGATTGGCCGGCGACCTCACCGACCGTTCGCGACACCCGCATGCCCGCACCTTTGAGCAGCGCGGTTTGTTTGCGCAGCTCCTCGAGGAATGCGGCCGAGGCATCGGTGCGTTTGCGGTAGACGGTGCCGTCGATGGTGAGCGTGTAGTCGTCCTTGTCGGCCCCGCGCCATTGCGTGAGAGCAGGCAGTGCTTCCTGCAACCGTGCGGTGCGTTCTTCGGCGGCCGGTACCTGCCAGCTCAGGTTGTCGCGTTCGCGTTCGATGCTGCGTTGCTCGGCGAAGTGAGCGTCGGCGTCGGACTGCAAGTCCATGACCTGGCTGTCGAGTTCGACCTGCCGCAGATAGCGCTGGTCCCCGGTGGCCAGAGCCTTGGTCATGGCGGCGTTGTCTGCGATGGAGTCGGCGTCGAGGTCGGGCATACGGCGCATAGAACGATCTGCGGTTTTGAACTGTTCGATGAAGTGGGCTTTGCGGTGCAGGACTTGCCACATGACGGTGTCGTAGGTGCGTTCGGCGACATAGTTGAGTATCCGAACGTGCGCGTTCTGGTTGCCCTGCCGGATGATTCGACCTTCTCGTTGTTCCAGATCGGCCGGACGCCAGGGCGCATCGACGTGGTGTAGAGCTGTGGCCCGGGTTTGAATGTTGGTGCCGGTGCCCATCTTTTCGGTGGAGCCGAGGATGACCGACACCTCGCCATTGCGGCATTGCTCGAACAGGCGGGCTTTCTCTGACGCTTTCGGATAGTCGTGGATGTAGCGGATCGAGGCCGGGTCCATTCCCCCGGCAACGAGTTCGTCGCGGATCTCGTCGTAGATCGAGAACGATCCATCGGTCTTTGGTGTCGAGCGGTCGCAGAACACGATCTGCAGCCCGCCGGTTCGCGGTGATGTCTCCCCGAATTGGTCGAGGTAGACGGTGTCTTTGGTCTGTTCATGGATGGACAGCACGTGCCGTCCGACGTGCCAGGCGCGCCGGTTCTCATCACGGGTGTCGCGAGGAAGATGGGCAGAAAGCGATACCAGCGAGGCGTTGCGGCCGTCACTGGCGATCTTGAGTGCGTTGTCCAGGTCCATCCGACGCGGGTCGAGATGGTCGGCGCGGTATCCCAGGTCGGTGATGAAGTCCAGAACCTGCTGGGAGGGCTCGAAGGTGATGATTTCGTTGCTGCCACCGATCTTGGTGGGCAGTTTGGCGGGGACCTGATCGCGACCGACCGAGTCGGTGAAGACACTCGACAACGCCACCAGATCACCAACATTGGTGAACTCCCCCACCCGCGTCACCGCCCGCAGGCGGCTTCCTGAGCTATTGAGTTCCACCCGTTCGACGGTGTCGGTGAACGTCGCACCCCACTCGTCGAGTCCCGATACCCCGGCATCGATGAGCAGGTCGGGCCGCAGATACGTTTGCATGACCCACAGCTCGGCGAGATTGTTGGCGATCGGCGTGCCGGTGGCGAAGGTGGCAACTCGCTCGACGTAGGCGTCGGCTGCGATCCCGTTTTCTGCGGCCTCCTGGCGTCGCACAGACCGCAGATGAGTGAGTTTCATCTGCAGGTCCGACGCCTGATTTGAGCCGGCACAGGCAAGCTCTGCGACGTGCGATTGGCGGGCGAGGTTCTTGAACATGTGCGCCTCGTCGATGAACAGGTAGTCCGCCCCGGATGCCTCGAAGGTCAAACCAGCGTCTTTGCCCGCCTGGTCGAGTGCTTCCTCGAGCTGCGACTCCAACCGTGCCTTCGCGTTCTCGATTGCTTTGACGCTGGCCTCGTTCTCGATCTCGTAGGCAGCGTCGGGACCGAGGTAGGACCGCTCGATGTCCTCAAGCTGGCCGCGAATGTATTCGGCCTTGGTGCCGGCGTCGACACCGATCCTGGTGAACGCCGACAAGGGCACGATCACCATGTCCCAGTCCTGCGAGGCCGACTGGGCGATGAACAACCGGCGTCCTTCGGCGTCGGTGGCAGCGCTACCGGAGAGCACATTGGCGGCCGGGTACCACTGCTTGGCTTCCCGCGTCACTTGCTCCACGATGTGGTTGGGCACCACGATCCAGGGTTTGTTCACCACGCCAAGGCGTTTGAGTTCCATCGCACCCATCAGCATGGTACCGGTTTTGCCGGCGCCCACGACGTGATCGAGCAGCGCGGTCGGCTCGGAGACGATGCGTTGCACGGCATTGCGCTGATACGGGTAGGGGTCGAACTGATCGCCGAGTCCTGGGAACTGGCGGTGGGTGCCGTCGTAGGCAGGTGCGACCGTGGAGTTGAACAGCTCGTTGTAGCGGTCGATGAGCCGCTCGGCGCGGTCAGGGTCAGAGAACAGCGCCCACTGCTCAAACTCCTGGGCGATGCGGCGCGCTCGTGGGCCCGCTGCTCGTGAAGCGCTGTCGTGGAGCCAGTCACGGCTGCCGGTGGCCTCGAAGAACTCTTTCGATTTGTTGATCTGCGGAGGTTTGTTGTTGAGCAGGTCGGCGAACATGTCGACCCACTCGTAGTCGTGGCCACCAGACTTGCTGCGGCGCATCCCGGCGTACATGACGCCGAGACGATCTGCTTCGCGGTCCTCGAAGTTGAACCGGCTGGAGCGTTCGGATGCTTTGGGCACCAACCCCCAGGTCAGATCCGCTCCGCTGCGGCCTGGGTAGTGCCCGACCTCGACCGACCATTCGCCGGCGGCGTACTCGACACTGACTCGGGTCTCGGCAGGCACATCGAAGGTGTCGCGGAGGAACCTCTCGTAGTCGCTGACTGGAATCCATGGTGAGCCCGGTCGTACCGAGATGCCGCTGGAGAGCCGGGGCGGCAGAACCTGCGCCAAGGCCTCGACATTGCTGCGGTACCGGTCGTCGAGCATCGCCATCTCGGTTGCCGCAGTGAGCTTCTTACGTACATTCCCCGACAGGTATTGCGGAGCTGGGATCCACACGTCGGGGTCGTCCAGGGAGCGAAACGCCAGACCATCGATCACCGCAGGTACCTGCTCGATGTCGATGTCGAGCAGCTCGGCCACCCGGGGAACATCGAGCACAGCGCGCTCATCGAGAACCGCGGCGATCGCGTCTTGGGGTGTGCTGATGTCGCGGGGCAGGTCGCGGCGACTGAGCACGTCGTTGTGGAACAGCGCGGCTTTGCGGGCGGTACCGGTGTCGTCGCTGAACTGTTCGAGGGCCATCACCATCGCGAACGTCGGATCCTGGCGCAGCAACTTGCCCAGGTGCGGATACGACTTGAACCGCTCACGGGGGTTGATCCAGGCCTGCGCGGACAGTTCGTCAGACACTTCCGTCGGCAACGGGGTGTCGGCATGAACGCCCTCACCGGCACGCCACCTGCCAGCGAGTGTCTCGAAAACCTTGTCGTGCTGGGTCTGGGTGATTTCTTTGGGTTCGACCCAGCGAAAACGGTTGATCGGACCGTACGTGCGGACGTACTGGTCATAGCGAGCCCCCAGGTCGGCACGCAGAGCGAGCCGATCCGCAGAAGGCTCACCATCTCGTTGCGACTCAATCAACGCCGATGCCAGATCCCGCAGCTCGAGCAGCCGGGCCCATTCCCGGGTTTGGGCTTTGCCGCGCGTCTTGGCTTCCTCCCACGCCGCGCCATTCCATCGCTCGATGTGGGAGCCGGACGTGTCAGCCCGCAACATCCCCACCGCGAACTCGGTGGTGCTCTGTTGCTGACGTCGCTGCAACCCGTAAGTGAACTCGCCGCGCAGCGGTCCCAGCGTGTTATGCCACCCGGCGGTGAGCATCAGGTCTGCCGAGCGGGCGTAGTCCACCACCGCTGTCAGGCGGTCGGCGACCTGTTCGGCGACCTCGGCGGCATCGGTCGACCCGGCCACCTGCAACGTGGTCGAACCATGAATGCCCTGCCCATGGCGCAGGTCACCCAGGACATGATCGGGGTGGGTGATGAAGTAGCGGTTGATCACTGCAGATTCGGCGGCATCGTTGTATCCGCGCACCGGAGTTGAACCGACGGACAGGAATTCGGTGGTCTGCAAGGACGGTTCACGGTCGGGCTCACGCCTGCGCAGCACCAACAGGTCGGTGACTACCTCGGTGCCGGCCACCCGAGAGAACGCACCAGTGGGCATACGTACGGCGCCGACTAGGTCGGCGGCCGCCGCGATCTCCTTGCGGGCGCGCTCGTCGACGCCATCCATCGTGTATCGCGAACTCACGACAGCGACGTAGCCACCGGGCGCAGTCAGATCGAGGGCTTTGATGATGAAGTGGTTGTGGATGGAATGGCGACCCTGATTGTGCGCGGGATCGTAGAGCCGGAAGTCGCCAAACGGGACGTTGCCGATCGTCGCGGCGAACGACTGTTGTGGAACGTGTGTGGTCTCGAATCCCTCATTGCGGATCTGTGCGTCCGGGTGCAACGCCGCGGCGATCTGTGCGGTCGTCGCGTCGAGCTCCACCCCGACCATCTGCGCTGAATCGGGGGCGTAGGCGATGAATGTTCCTGATCCACAGCCGGGTTCGAGGACCCGGCCGGAGGTGAAGCCTGCATCGGTTAGTGCGCCCCACACGGCCTGTGCGATCTGCGGGTCGGTGTAGTGCGCATTGAGTGTGTTCCGGCGTGCTTGTCCCCACTCACTGTCAGTGAGCAAGGCGCGCAACCGGTCACGGTCGGCGGCCCAGTTGTCTTTGCGCAGGTCGAACACGTCAGCGGCCGCTCCCCACCCCGACCACTGAGCGAGAACCTGCTGCTCGTCTGCGGTGGCGTACCGGTTCTGCTCGGTAAGTTCGCGAACCAGCTCGATGGCAGCGATGTTCGCCCGCGCCCGCGACTTGGCACCGGAGGGCGGCAGAACCGGTTGCGTCGGCCGAAACGGCAGCGGCACCGACCGTGCTGGCTCGGCGTCCACGTCCGCAGCAACATCATCGTCCGTGCGTGGATCAGCTAGGCCACTGTCGCCGGCCCCGGTGGTCTCGACTCGTGCTGCTACCGCAGTCGGAGGTTCGGGCAGGGGCGTGCCACCGGGGTCGAGGACCGCCGGATCGATCGGCGCCGCACCGTTGTCGTCGAGACCGAAAAGCCCTAGCTGAGCGGTATCTACCGGACGTTGTCGGCGTCGCGCACCCGGCCCTTGGCGCGTAGCTCCTGCTCTACCTGGTTCGTAAACTGCGCCAACAGCGGATCGTGCAGACCGGTCGGAATCGGTTCGTTGTCCTCGCTGCGTGCCTGCATCAGGTACTGGGCGCTGACCCGAAACCATGCTGTCCGGTTCGGCCAGAGTTGGGCCACCAGCTCCTCGATGTCGGGTGTCGGTTCCGACCGGTGCAGCGCCCGCATCCACCGATCCCGGTCGTGGCGGTTCGCCGCTCGCAGCGCTTGATCCTGCTCGTTGCGCTCCTGGGCCAGTTCCTCGAGCGTCCCGGCCGGTTCGAAGTCCACCACCGGACTCGGCACCTTCGAAAAGAGTTCCTCGGCCAGAATCTGTTCGCTGGCCTGCAGCCGCGCCATGTTGATCAGCCGAACGGTCGTCGTGTAGTCCGGTGCCTGCTGATTCTCGCGCCGATACTGTTCCACCAACGGCCCCTGACCGGGTATCTGATCCTCGATCAGATCCTCGATCCGTTGGGCTTCCCGGTTGAGAAAGTTCTGCTGCTCGGCCGGGTTCAGATCGTCCAACCCGATCTCGGTCCGCCACACCCGTTCCACGATCTCCCGGACGGTTTCCTGCTCGGTCATTGTGCTCATCATTGTCTCCTGGTTCTAGGAAGTCGAAAAGGTTCGGTTCGGTGGGGGACGAATCGGTGCTCTGGCGGCCGCGGGCCATGAAGGAACTCCTGCAAGATCAGTGAGCGCACCCCCCTGCACGGGGTGTGGCACGAAGTATTCGTATGGTTATTCACTGGTCAGAGGGTTCCTCTCTGATCGCCCAGCCCTGGCGGGTCTAGCCACCCGTCAGGGCCCTGGGCTGAACTAGTCGTGAGCAGGGCCAGATATCACCACCCCCTCGCCGCTGGGTGGTGCTGAAGCATCGATACCACCAGGCTCTGACACCTGAGACGCTCTTTGACTCGGCGCGTGAATCGAAGGGACGAACGCACAACACACGGCGACCGGGATTGTGGCGGCGGCAGCGAAGAGGCCGGCGAGCGTCCACGACGGCGCAGAACTTATCCCCGGCACCACTCGACACGAACCCATGTCGGGCGGGCAGGGCGCGATGAACGGGCCACTGATCATCGCCGCAGCTCCATAGCTCAACACCAAGAGGGCAACCACAGCCGCACCCCTGATTAGGCCGTGATACCGCCGACCGACGGGATTGAGATTGAACACCCGCCGCGCGGCAACCCCGAGTGCCATTCCTGCCATCGCGGTCAGTGCCGACACGACGATAGCGCCGCCCATGAACACAAGCCCAGCGAACTCGCTCACCTGCTCACTCATCGCGAGGCCCCTGCCCCGCAGTTATCCCGCACCGCGATAGTGCATGGCACTGTCGACCCGTGGTGTCGACGGTTGCATCGAGCAGGCCATAGCGGTCGGGGCTCGCGGCGATGCGCCGACATGCCGCGCGGACGGCGCACCGTGTCGCCGGCGGCACGGCCGAGGTCGTGTAGTCGATGACGACGATCACCTCACGGGCGCTGCCCACGTGCAGGAGGTCGACCGCGACAGGCACAGCGGGTGCGGCTTCGCGCACTGTTGCGCGCATCAGTTCCAGATCAACGCGGTCGACAGCTAGCTGCTCGTCGAGGTGTCCATGCAGAACCTCGATCTGTTGACCCGCCTGCGGCTCGTGGCCATGGTGTGCGGCCGGGCACGGAGGCCGTCGACGCAGAGTTAGAGAGGGGGTCACGATGCGCCGCCTGTTGTCGGGAGCGCTGGCCGCTGATCCCAGATGCGGGTGGCTTGTTCGTGGACGCCGCGATCGTCCACCATCGCGAGGCCGCCGACGTATGCGCTGATGATGGAGACTGGATCTGTCGTGTGGCCAATGCTTTTGAGGTGGGCAACGATCGCGCAATCCACGCGGACTGCGGCATTGATGGCGTCGGCGATGTCGAACGGCGAGGCGATACCGTTGCGGTCGTCGTCTGCGCCGTAGACAGCGAACGTCGTGGGGAACAGTTGCGCGGGTCCTAACGCACCGGCCGGCGACTGGGCGAACTGCTCCCAGTGGGAGTCGGCCTTCATATGCGCGGCAACGAGTTCGCCGGTGACTTCCTCATGGCCGCACGCCAGCGGCGCGGACGCTAACGCCTGGTGGTATTGCTCCGGGATCTGCCCGTCGGCGTTGGCTGTCCCGGCTGAACAGGCCAGTGCTGCTGCCGCCGCGATGACTGCGAGTAGACCGCCGGCGTGGACGTTCACGAGGCCACGTTCTGGCTTTGCTCGTCCGCCACGACGACGTCGGTGTGGTCGGCTGCTTCGAGAAGATCAGTCAAGGAAACCTCACGCCACGTGCGGAACCCGGGAAGGTCGCGGCACATTGCCAGCGCCGGATTGTCATCGGTCACCTCTACCGACACCAGGACGCGATGCCTGACAGCGTCTTTGCGCAGGCTGTCCGCATCGAGTTCGTGGTTGCTGGTTGTTATCACCAGGTTGATTGCCTCGAGTTCGGCGTATTCGCGCGCTTGTCCGGCGAGATAGATGGCCTTGCTGGCGGCAGAGATGTCGGCGGTGATCTGGTCGCCTTCTTTGTAGATCGGATCCTCGTCGTGGAAGTCGCCGTACCAGGGGTCTCCCCCTTCCAGATCGCAGACGGCGAACGTGCTGACCTCGGCGTCCCCGGCGCAGCACAGGGCGATGGTGGGGGCGTCAACGGCCGCTGCGGTGAGCTGGGCGTAGCGGTCGGCGACCGCTTGCTCCCGGAGCCGTTCGTAGTCGATATGCAGCTGCTTGCGCAGTTCGGTTTTGAACGGCGGAAACAGACGTTTGGTGGCCAGCTTGTTCTCCTTGGCCCACGTGTACAGCTCAGTATGGGTGGTCATCGAGCGCAGCGCCGCCGCGTTGTCACGGACCGCGCGCTCTGCCGTCTTCCATTCCTCTGCACCGGTTTTGGTTCGTCGGGTAGTTGCCATGAGTGTGATCTCCCCTTGGGTCGAGTTCGATAGTTGCGTGGCGCTCGGTCGTCTCCGCAGGCGTGCAGAGCCGCTGACAACCGAGGGGTGTCAGCGGCTCCGACGGTCAGATAGTTTCGCCCCAGAAGTACCAAGCGTTGACCGGCGTGGGGACCCAGAAGCACGGTGAGACTTGGATGAAGGGACTCGGTGCGTTTTCGCACTCCTGCTGAGAGCTGTACGGGCCGACCCGGTAATTGGGCCAGGCGGGGTCATCGGCGTTGGCCACTCCTGCCCCGGTCAGTACGGCCGCCGTGGCAGCGCCCGCGACAGCTAGCGAGGCGATTTTCGTTCGCAGTGTGTTCTTCATGGCGGATCTCCTTAGGTGGTGTGCTATCGGATGGCTAGTGGTCGGACGTGATGGCAGTGGTTGTCGGGCAGCTCCTTTCGTACTCTTCGCGGGATAGGTTTCGATGGATGAGCGCTGCTCCTGCTGTCGTGATCACGGTCGCTGCTGCGGTGACGATCAGGGCCGGTCCAGCCACGGTCCACGTCACCGGCGAGAACGGATCTCCCGTGCATCCGCTGTTTCGATTGCACGAGACCTCTGCGTTGACCTGGCCGGCGAACATCGCGACGACGCTGGAAACCAGCGCCAGGGGTGCAGCGAGCAAGGTGGTTACCGCCAACCCGGTCGAGCAGGCCTCGGTCTTGAGCCCGTCCAGAGCGTTTGACCCTCCCGCTAGGAAGACTGGCCAACAAAGAATCGGGGTGAGGAAGAGAAAGGCGATGGGCATGTTCGGTGTGTTCTCCGTTTAGACGGTGCTGACTGGTTCTGGGGTGCGGGTGGGGTCGAACCATCCGTCGGGTGCGGGCACTGAGGGCAGCGCTTTGGTGGTGGTGTGGTTGCCGTTGGTGCATTTGTGCATGGGCCCGTTAGCTGCACTGATGTCGCGCCAGTGGGCGCTGAAGTGGTAGACCCACCAGGATGATTGAGCGAGCGGTTCGTCGCTGATCCGCGCGGCTTCCCAGCCCCGGTGCAAGGCGGCCAGGCGAATGGCTACTTCGGGGTGTTGCCACCATTGCGGGCACCAGAGGGTTTCGGTGGTGAGCTTGCGGGCGATGGTGGGCGTCAGCCATTGCTCGACCCAGTCCTCGAAACGTTCGAACTGTGGGTCCGGAATGGGCTCCGCGTCGTCGTCGAGGTCCTCGTCTAGGTCGGTGTCGTCGAAGTCTGCATGGGTCATGACAGGTCAGCGCCTTTCGGGGCAGCGGTGTTCGTGCGGAAGATGCTGGTGGCGATGCGGACGGCGACCAACGCCGCGATCGCCAGGATGAACAGCGGAGTGGCGATGGCGGCCGTGGTGGAGATGATCTGGGTCCAGAGCCGGTCAGGGTTGTGGCCCGGTACCTGCAGTGACATGGCTGCGATGCCGACTCCGACTGTCAGCAGCACCGCACCGACCGTCGTGAAAGCCAGGGAACGTGCTGCGCCGCGTATGCGATGCAGCCGGTGTGCTGCTCGAGGGTGCGGTTCGGGTGTCATGGGTGGTGCCTCTTTCGATGGTGAGAGAAGGTGTCAGGCTGTCGCACCGACGGGCGCGGCGTGTTCTCCGCGTTCTTGTCGGCACCGATCCTTGGAGGCCTCAATCGCGTCGACGAGGGGTCCGTCCCACCAAAACTGTTTGCGGACAATGGCTGCGGGATAGCTGCCGAACATGGCTATGGCTCGTTCGGACGGCATCTGAGCGAGCGCATCAGGACTTAGTACTGGCTCTTTGGAGAAGTTCTCGCTGTAGCTGGTGTGGCCGCCCGAGCGTGATCGTGACTGGCGGCGCACGTCGCGGTGGCCGATGCGATCGGATACCTGCCGTAGGTAGTCCATGTCGTTGGATCCGCCGCCGTAGTAGTGCAGGTTCGCTGCGCCGATGAGTTCTTGGAGCTGCTTGGCTGACCAGACCCGGTCAGCTTGTGCCAGGGATTGCAAGATGGTCACCAGGCAGATGCCTTGCCCGCCGAAGTGGGAGTACCAGCCCGGAAGTTCCTGCAGTTTGCACACATTCGCGGCTTCGTCGAGTATGCCGACCAGTGGAACGCCCAGGCGTCCGTTGTTGGCGCGGGCAGCCTTGACTGCGGCCTCGAATACGCACCCGGCAAGCGCGGTCGTCAGTGCGGTGGCGGCGGCGGGGCCTTCCATGCTCATGGCGTAGACGGTGTCGGTGGAGAGCACGAACTGATCGGGGATGAACTCGCGGCCGTCGTGGGTGATGTTGCTGTTGCCCAGTGAGTTGTCGCCGTCGAGGATCTTTCGCCTCGGTGGCAGTACCGATGCGGCGTATCCGGGGTCGCTCATGACGTTCACGAATCGCCGGGCCATGTCGTAGAGGCCGTCGCGTTGCCGTGGGTTCAGGTTTTGTGCGGTGAGAACTTGCGAGGCTGCGCTGGTGTGACCGGCGTTGTTGAGGGCTTCGATTGGGGTGTCAAGGGTGGCGTCGGAGAGCCAGCCGTAGACGTGGAGCATGTCGCCGTCTGCGGCTGCTGCGGCGAACATGTACAGCGCCAGGAGTTCTTGTGCGCCCCCGTCGAAGTAAGAGTCGACGCGGGCTCCGCTTTCGGTGGACGCGGACTTGAAGTACCCGGCGACGGTGCGTGCGTCGCGAAGCGCCTCGATTCCTCGCAGTGGGTTCCACCACCAGTTCTGCACGATGCCGGTGCTGTCCATGCGGGATTGGCCGTGGTTTCCTGCGATGCGTTGCAGGTCGCTGATCCACACCGCGCCCTGGTCTGAGCGCACGTAGCGGGTGTGATCGTGCAGGTCTGGTTTGTTGGTGGTGGCGAAGACCGGGCCGGGGGCTTGGCAGATCATGGGGATCGCCAGTGCGTGGGTTTTGCCGGTTCGTGGTCCGGCCACGACGAGTGCGCACCATTCCCACGACAGCAGCAACCGCCGATCCGAGGGCGTCAGCGCCCCGAAGGAGAGCCCAACGTCGTCGGCAGTGCTGATGTCGGCCTCGGGGCGCAGGCGTTGGGCGGTTCGTTTGGCGTCCGGGCCCATCACCACGCCCTTCATTTCTGCCGGGGTCGCCAGGTATCGGGAGTTGCGGTCGAACTCACGGGTGCGGGTGTCGGGCCGGTGCCTGGTCCACAGGACGCCGGTGGCAGTGGCGATCGTCCCGAGCAGCACAACCACGACGACGGCGGTGATCGTCGACGCAAGCGGCCACCGCAGCTCGCCGCTAGCCACCTGCAGCAGGGCGCTGACCGGGTTAAGTGGAGCCGGTTCGGTGATGCCGGCGACCCACCGTCCGAAGCGCCAACTGCCGTAGAACAGCGCCAGGACGGTGACGACGACGATGACCGCGATGAAGCCGATGGTGGTCGTAAGATCATTGCGTCCACCTTGGCGACGACTTGTACTGCTGGGCATGATTTTTCCTTTGCGTTCGAAGGTGCCAGGGGTGTTTAGTCGTCGATGCCGTGGCCGGCGTCAAGGTCGACGCCCGAGGCGTAGTCGATGTCGGCGGCGAAGGAAGAGCCAGATGCCTCCGACTGCGAGGTGGGTGGTTCCACGCCGAGCCCTGTCTGCTCGAGGAGATCGCCGACGTGTGCGTCGACGGGAACCGGGGTGAGGTCGGCGGCAGCGAGTTCAGCGGTCTCCGCCACAGTTGCTGTGGCCAGAGGTGAGGAGTCGATGTCTGCCTTGTCGAGGTCGGCATCGAGGTCTGCGGCCGGTTGTGCGGCCAGACCGCTGACGTCGATCCCCTCGTCGGTCCGAAGGCGTTCTTCCCAGGCGTCGGCGTGGATTTGGGCTTGGGCGGCGTCGAGTGTGGCGGCGTCGAGGGTGGGGTCGGTGTCGGCGAGTTCAGCGACAATCTGGTGGGCGGCTTCGGCGGCGGCGACAGCGGTGGCCCACCGGGCTAGCATGGCCGCGCGCGAGAGGTCGCCTGCGTCGAGGCGTTCGGCGAGCGCGCGCTGAGTATCTGGGTGGTTGGCGGTGCGGTCGGTGTCGCTGCGGACGCGTCGGGTGCGCGCGATGGTGTATCGCGCGAACTGCTGCCCGCGCCCGCGGCCGCGGGAGAAGCTGCGTTGGGTGTGGGGTGAGCGGCGCCGGGCCATCGACAGCGCCTGGCGAGCGGCGACTGTGACTTCTTCGAATACTTCGCCGCCACCGAGAGTGGGTGTGTGATCGGACATCGGGTGACTCCTTGGGTTGGTTTGTGTTAGTCGTCAGTCGTCAGTTGGTGGTGGGGAGCACGGTGTATCCAGTTACCCGCCAACCGTTGTCGGTGCGGGTTAGCTCTGCGCGGGCAGTAAAGGACGAGTAGGCGACGGTGTCGCCGGTGGGGCGCATGACGTTCTGGTCGACCTGGACGGTGCGTACTGCTTTGGTGTCGGTCGTTGAGACCGAAGCGATGACTACGGCGCTGGCCGAGACCAGGTCGCCCGAGCGTTGCCAGGCCGGCCAATCGGCCGGTGGGCGAACGCTCGTGTCGCGGCCCGATGCGTTTGCCAGCTCGCCGCCCAGCCATGGCTGGGCTCGCAGTACCGCATCGCCGGGCGAGGAGTCGGAGACGGGTTGCCAGGTGAACATGGTGCGCAGCGCCTGCTCGGCAGTGGCGTTGATGTCGGCGTTCTGTGGGTCCAGTGGATCGGCGATCTCGTGATCGTGGTCGGAGCCGTGGTCATCGCTGTGGGTGCTCTGCGGAGGCGCTGCAGGTCCGGTGGTGTCGTTGTCCGGCCACATCAGCCACACGATGACGCCCAGAACGAGAGCGATGGCAGCGATGGCCGATAAAACGATGGCAAGAGCGGTGCGGTTCATTGGATGGTCTCCTGTTAGGTCAGTCCGCCACTGGCGAATTGGGCTTCCATGGCGAGGATTTTGTCGGCGTAGGGGCGGGTCTGGTTGATGTAGTCGGCACCGTCGGTGGGGAATCCTCGGTTGCGCTGCACCGCGCCTTCACCGGCGTTGTAGGCGGCCAGGTAGAGCGCTTTGCGTCCGCCGGGGGTGTTGTCGGAGACTTCACCGGAACTGACCCAACCGTCGACGGTGGCCGCGATCGCGCACATGTATCGGCCTTGGGCCATTACTCCGTCACCGATGTCGTAGGGGTCGACCTTGCCGTTGCCGTCGTCGTCTTTGCCGTAGTTCGGCCAGGTGCCAGGCATGAATTGGCCTGGACCTTGTGCGCCGTCGGGCGAGGTGGCCTTGGGGTTGAAACCCATCTCCTGCTTTCCCTGTGCCGCAAGGAATGCCGATCCGATTTGGGGGCAGAGTTTTCCGGCTTTGCGGTACCAGGGTTCGAACTCGGCGGGCACTTTCCCGGCCGCGAGATTATCTGCCCCGGAACCGGTTTCCCCCACAGCGTTGATGGTGCCTCCGGTGCAGTTCGCGCCGCCGGTGTTGATTGACGGATCGCTGCCCGCCCCTCCCGGTGCCATCCCGTAGGTCTGGCCGGGTCCGGGCATCCCGTGACCGACGGTGGTGACGTGGACGTGATCCATGTGGTTGGCGGTGTCGCCGCCGCGATCTTCCATGACGTTGGAGGGTCCATCAGCGGGCCGGTACGTCTGGACCCAGATGATGTACTCGACGTTGAAGATCTTCTTGTTCGCCATCACGTAGTTGGCGATCGCATCACCGAGCGCTTTGCCCTCACCGCTGGTGTAGTTCGGGATCATGATGTCTGCGGCCCGGCCTGAGGGGTGGTCCGGGAACGCGTCGTAGGGACGCCACCCGCCGATGGTCTTGACCTGCGGGAATTTGACGGCTACTGCCCGGGCGAGGCGGATGGTGTCGATCTGCCAGTGCTCTTCGGTGCCTTTGCTCGCGGGCAGTGGAGGCAACTCCCCGCCGGAGGGGGTGTCGGCGGCCAGGGGTGTGGGTTGGGTGGGTCCGCCGTTGGTGCCGGTGGCGCCGACGAAGGTTCCTGCGGCTGCGGGCTTTTTGTCGCGGACACCGGCCGCGACCGAGGTTTGTGGCCACGCACCCCACCCCTGGGTCGACAGGACGCGATTGGCCACCTCCATTTGCTGCTCTTTGGTGGCTTTGTCTGCGGTGGGCGCGTACTGACCGCCGCCGGCCCCTGTCCATGTGCCCGGATTGAACTGCAGGCCACCGAAGTACCCGTTTCCAGTGTTGATGGCCCAGTTGCCACCGGATTCGTGCTCGGCGATCTTCTCCCAGTCCGCAACCGACACAGCGGTGGGATCTGCCGGGGCGCTCTGGTTCGGCGCGGTGCCTGCATTGACGCCGCTGCCTGCGTTGACTGGCGGCGCTGACCCCACCTCGCGGGCGGAATCGATCCACGGCTGCGGGTCTACTGCGTGTCCTCCGGTGAGCCTTCCGCCCTCCCACGTTTCGAAGTGCAGGTGTGCCCCGCCGGGTCCGGGCGGGGAGACTCCGCCGTTGTAACCGACGTCGGCGATGTGTTGGCCGGCGGTCACTTTCTCGCCGGTCTTGACCAGTACACCCTCGGGGAACATGTGACCGTAGACAGTGCTCCACATCTTGCCGCCGACGTTGTGGTCGAGCACGATCCACATGCCAAACCCGGAGGCTTCTTTCGCTTCGGCGACGGTGCCGTCAGCGGAGGCGTAGATCGGCTTGCCTGGTGCAGAACCGAAGTCAACGCCTTGGTGCATCGCACCCTCGCGCATGCCGAACGGGCTGGTGGGGGTGTAGTCGCCGGTCTTCATCGGCTTGACGGTCGTTCCGGGCGCGAGAGCGTCTTGATTGGTGGCCGGCCCGGTGGCATTAGGTGCAGCGTTGTAGGTATCGCAGTCGGCGTCTTCGTCGGTGCTGAAGAGCATCACGAACATCATGACCACCAGCACCACGCCGGCTATGGCCACGTAAGAAACCAGCTTGCCGGAGTTCTTCATCGCCGCACCCGCCCCTATCGCCCGGCCGAAAGGTCGCGACCGTCGAGGTAGCTGACCGAGTACGGCACCGCGCCTTCGCCGTTGGCAAGCCGGGTCAGTTCGGCGACCGCTGCACGCAGCACCTCGTTTTCGCGGGTGAGCTCGCGCACCCGCAGGGGTTCGTCGGCAGATTCGGCTCTAGCTGGACCAAGTTCTTCGTGCGCCCAGCGGCGCAGGGTGGTGATGGGAACGCCCATCGACGTGGCGGTCACGCCGATGGCTTCTTCTCGTGAGCGCGAATGCGCCAGTTGTTCACTGAGTTTCGTCAGGCATGTCAGGCGGAACTGGCTGGTGTAGGTGCGCTTGCGGCCTCGTTCACTCATGCCGACGCGGCCCCTGCCCAGTCAGCATCAGCATCAGCGGCGGCATATTCTTGGGTCCACTGTTCGACCAGGTCGAACCGCTGGTTGGTGTCGTGGATACCCGAGACGATTTCGGCGTTGGTGAGAATGCTGCGCAGCGGCAGTCCTGGTGCGCCTTGCTCCCCCACTTTGATGTAAAACTTGCCTTGACCTGGCGGTGTGGTATTCGTGCGGGCATCGCCGGTCAGTGCCGGTGGTGACGACCAGGACGTGATGTCGGCGATCTCGGTGTCGGTGAAGGGTTTGATGTCGGAGAGTCGGCCCATCTCCTTGCGTGGCAATGCTCCGACGACCAGGCACGCGGCCCGTTCGATGAATCCGCGAGCGATTTCCCGGTCTTCCTCGTTGGCCAGGGAGATCAGGTCGGTGACGGTGTGGGTGCACATCAGCAGTGCGGTGCCCCAGACACGGTTGAGGCGGGTCAGCTCGTCGACCCGCTCGACCATCCCGACCCCAGCACGCAGAACCTGCCACATCTCGTCGAGGACGGCGAGGAAGTTGCGTTTGGGTCCGCATCCGGCGTCGTGCAGGAAGTGAGCAGCGGCGGTAGCGGCGAAGCCGTGCTCCCAGCAGGTCAGCAGCACAGCGCCTTTGAGCTTGCGGTCAGAAGCTTCGATGCCGGATACATCGATGCACACCGCAGTGGCATCGACATTGATCGGGGTGGTTGTCTGTCCGGAGAACACATCGCCGAAGCCGCCCTTGAGCAGCGACTTGAGTGTCCGGCGCAACGGTTTGGACTCATGCAAGCACGCATCGCGGTCACTCTCGCAGTAGGCGTCGAGGATCGGCTGCGGGCACGTGTCGAGGACCGCGATCAGATCTTTGAGCTCGGGCTGGACTCCCGACTGTTGACCTGCTTCGTCGCACAGGGACAAGGCCTCACGTAGAGCTGCTTCCTCGAAGTCTTCGATGTGGCGGCCGCGCGTGAGTTCGGAGAGCGATTTGATGCGACGCAGCCGGTCACCGGAGATGCGGGCACGCACCCGGCGGGCGATCGTGGCGGCCTTGTCAGCACTCAGGGCGAGTTGATCAGCTACCTCCGTGCGGCCCTCGTCGAGGGCCTGTTCGGCCAGGCGCCGACGGTCGATGACCGCTGCGTCGAGGGTGGGCAAAATCTGCGAGAGCGGTCCCATGTCGAGGGGGTTCATTTGGCCGGCCCCGTTACCCAGGTCGATGATCTGTCCGCCGTCGATGGATTCGACCAGCTTGCGGTAATCGGGCTTCATGTCGCCCAGGACCAGCGCGGTCACTCCGGTGGCGATCAACCCGAGCATGATCTTGCGGGCCAGTGTCGACTTTCCGAAGCCGGGAAGACCCAACAGCATCATTGAGGGCTGGTGCAAGAACTTGGCCCGGGTCATCCACGACAGCGGGTCGAAACAGACTGGGGCGCTGGTGTATAGGTGCGAACCCAATGGGATGCCTACAAGTGGGGCTCCTGCTCCGACCGGGAACGGCCACATGCCTGCTGCCTGCACGGTGGTGGCGCGGTATTCGACCGGCATGGCCACCGGCCCGGCATGCCCACTGAGCCGTCCGACGAGACCGCCGCGTTTAGATTCGGGGAAGGGTTTGACCCCTCCCCTGCTCTGGGACACCAGTCGCCTTCTACTGCTGGCGGCCAGGGTTTTCCGTTTGCGAACATCGGCTTTGAGTTTGAAGTCGGCCACCCAGCTCTCGACGCGGTTGCCGGACCACTTTTTGTGCTCGAGGTGGCGACGCTGCTCGGGGTCGAGCAGCGTCGGTCCCGACGGCTTGCGTTGGTTGCGCCGCCTGTCTCGGCGGCTACCGGCAGCGGTCTCGTCGACGGCGTCCTCGTCGTGGTTGGCGATCTGGGAGGTCTCCGCGTGGTGTTTGCCTAGCACCGTGCCCATGGCTGCGGTGTCCTTTCTGGAGGGTTCTGTTCGATGAACGGGGCTGCTATTCAGCGTGTTTGCGCGATACCGAGGCGTGGTCGGGGAGTAGAACGCCGATGCCGATGGTTGCTGCGAATGCTGCTGATTGCTGCAGGTACATGCGGCGCACCCGCAGGCTGGCCCGCATGGTCAGATCTCGGACGATCGCCTCGTTGCGGGGGACGTCGCTGTCTTCGGGGTTGGTGATGGTGACCATGACGCCGAAGCGGGTCAGTCCGTGGCCGCGGCCTTGTTCCTGTCGCTGTTGCTCGGTCGCCTCGACGCGGAGGTCGGCCTCGACGCTGGCAACTCCCTTGCCGCTGTTGCGGCCGGACAATGCGTTCTTGTAGTCCTTGTTGACCAAGCTGGCGGCATCGGAGGGGCTGTGGGGGCGGTAGACGATCGCCACTCGTTTGCGGACCAGATCACCGTTGACGTCGACCACAGGACGCAGCACGGTCTCTGGTACCGGTTGGCTTGGTGCCACCGACATTTCCCAGGTGGTGCTGAAGCAACCGTCGTGCCAGTAGGTTGACCGTTTGTCGCGGTGTGCCATCGGGCCGGCGTCTTCCCAACCCAGGTCGTGCCCGCCCTCGTCGATGTCGGCCAGCTCCAACACATTCTGAGTGCTGGGGCTGTACGCCCGTTTTGTCAGCGCCACGATCTCATCCGATCCGAGCATGCGGGGATTGAGATTGGCTTCATCGAGCACCGTCAGCAGTCCGCCGAGGCGGCGGGAGATCTCTGCGATCTGCTCCCCCACGTCGTCGCGGCGGGCTGCCGAGGTTGCTTTGAAGGTGATCGCGACCCGGGCCCACATGCGCACTGAGCCATGCGGCAGGATCTCGGCCGACTCGGTCATCATGGCCGTAGGAAGCGGCCCGCCGGGCATGGACGGGCGGACCAGTTCGGCGACTTCGCGGCGCAACCGGTTCCCCGTTTCGGGACCGGTTTCGATGACGACGGTGGCCCCGTCGACATCACTGGTGTCGCCGAGGTAGTTCAAGAATGTTCCCCAGTTGAAGACTGACACGTTCACTGACTCTTGGTCGATGGCTTCGTTGCCTTGGGGGAAACATTCGATGATGACGGTCGACTGCTTGGTGGCGGGCAAGTGCACCACGCCGTACTTGTGGCCAGATCGGTGCTGATCCCAGCCTTCGTGCAATTCACTGCTGTGCAGCAGGCCTGGAAGGCGATTGGTGCCGTTGGGTACTCGGGAAAATAGTCCGGACAAAAACATGTCTTCTCCTTTGCGGGTGTGTGTGCGCCACTGACGGGCCAGGCCTGACCACTCGTAGAGGCTGCGGCCGCCGAACCGCAGCACCATCGGTGACCACACCAGGTAGGCAATGGCGGCGAACGTGACAGCCACTGCGACACCGAAACCGAACATGATCAGGGCGATGAACATGATCGCGATGACCAGGAACCAGATCGATGCGCGAGTACTCATCCCGAACAGGAACGAGGACCGGGGAATGGACCAGCCGGTGTAGAGCACGCGGTACTGGGTCTGTGGTCCGGTCATGACGGCACCTCATTTCGTCCGAGGGAGCGTTGCGGTATCTGTGAGCCGACGGTGGCCGGCGGTGGCCCAGACTGGCCGCCACCGCTACTGGCGCGTTGTGCCTTGGATCCGCCGTCGGGTGAGCCAGGTGCAGTCCTGCCGCCCCCCGATGATTTGGCCGATTCCACCCGCGGAGCCGGTGCGCTGCCGGTCCCTTTACCGCCGCTACCTGACCCGCCGCTCTGCCCACCGGACTGACCGCCGCTGGACGGACTGATGTTGGCGCCCTTCATTTCCCGAGCGCCACTCTTGGGAGCAGGCCCGGCGTAGCCGCCCCCGCCTCCCCCGCCGCCCATGGACTTGCCAGCACCGCCCATCGCACCGATCGCGGCTCCACCGGCCTTAGCGGCCACGGAAGTTCCGCCGCTGGCCAGGGCCATGGCTCCACCAGCGAGCATCGGCATCATCGACCCACCGCCGCCGCCCGCCCCGTCGTTGCTGACCCCGATCACCCGCAACAACGCGGGGAATGAGACGGCTGCGACGGTCAACAGGATCAGGCCCTGGAGCTTGCTGATATCGCTGGCAGGATCGGCGGCCCAGAAGGCGCACGCCATGATCGCAGCGGCGCCGAGTTTGAACAGGACGAACGCGATCGCCCAGTTGCGCATGGTCTCAAACGAATTGCGTCCGAAACTGCTTCCGGATGCGGTGGCGGCCAGCGGTATTACCCCGACGATGACCATCAAGAAGGCCTGCCGGATGACCAGGAGCACTGCTTGGGTGATTGCTCCGACCAGACCCAGGATCGCGATGACGAGAACCCATCCTGGTCCCCAGGTGGAGTTGTCGTCGATCAGCATCGACCGAACTTTGCCGCCCAGATCGTCGCCACCGGATTCTCGGATGAGCCACAGTGCGATGGCGTCGGTGGCGATCGTGCCCAAAGTGATCATCGTGGGCAACAGCGCGATCGCGAACACCGATCGCATCAGAACCTTGGCGACCTCGAGGGATTCGGCGGTTTCCCCACCCGGCATGGCCATGGCAATGCGGACTGAGGCGATCATCAGCGAGATCGTCAGTGCCGCAATTTGTAACGGGGCAAACCATGCTTGCAGGGTCGTCAAATATTGTGTCCCGGCGAGCTTGGGTGTCGGAATGGTGAACCACCAGTTCAGGACCGCGCCCCAGCCGTCTGCGACCCCGGAGATCATCGACTTGACGGCTTTGCCGAAGCTTGTTTTCCACATGGCCGCCAATGCGTCGGTGGGATGGCTGACGACGTTGGAGACCTTGCAGGTCTGCTCGGCCACGTTGCCGATTGCCCGGGTGATCGCCTGTGTCGGTGCCAGCCAGGATCCCTTGTTCTTCGACATGCGCTCGCACACGGCATCGAAGCCGTAGGTGCCGCCGCCATCACCACCGCCCGAGGTGTCGAGGCCGGGCGACTTCGGCACGTTCGCATCGAAGGCCTTCTCGGTCTCCGTGGGTGCCGGAGTGCCGCTGGGTATGGCGAACTGCCTGGCATCGCCGCACTTCTCGGTCACCAGCGTCGGCGGTCCACCGGTGGCACTCAAGTTCGGTTTGAGGGTGGTGCACGACTTCGACTTCTGAACCATTGAGTACCCGGCCGGCGGTTTTTGGTCACCGGTCAGCACCAATGCGGTGGTTGGAATCTTGTAGTCAGCGGCGTCTTGTGCGGTGACGTACTGGAAGCCCGAGGGCGCGGGGTCGGTCGGCGCAGGATCGCCCGCGTTGACCGCCAAAGGCGCCGTCGTGCCCTTCTTGCAGCCGGGGGTGGCACCGGCCAGGCACACGCGCTGACGGTCCTCGCGGACCGTTCCGGGAGGAAGGTAGTCCTGGTCGGCTGCGCCTGGGTTGGCGAGGTAGTACGACCCGGTTAGAACCCCGAAGTCGAACTTGGCTTCTTGCTCGGACAGAGGTTTCCACATCTCGTCGTCGGGTGCAGCTGATGCGGTGCCGCCGCCGATGACCAGGGCCAGTAGAAACGAGGCGGCGATCGCCAGGGCTCCTGCGACCGTGGTGCGCCGCCGGGTGCTGTTGCTCACCATTGCGTCCACCCTTCGAGTGAGGTTGTCGTGCCGGTGTTGTCGCTGGTGGGGAGTTGGAGTTTCCAGTCACCGTTGTCACCGGACGACGAGTCCCACACCGCCTGCCATCGTGAGGTGATCCATTGCTGCACAGGGGTGCTGCCTGCTTCTGAATCCGGTGCTCGACCGGCGAACTCGACGATCGCGTAGTCGTCTGCGTAGTCGACGATGCGGAAGGCGTCGGGCTGGGCTTGGTAGGTCATGGCCGCGTCGGTGAGCTCGCGGTAGTACGGGCCCTGTTTGGTGAGGTCGGAGTTGAGCTGGCTGCGTTGCTCGGTGGTCATCTCGACCTGTTCGTCGTAGATGATCTGTGCCATTTCGTTGACGCTTCCCGCGATCCGCAGCGAGATGTTGAGCACCGCGATAGCGGCTCCTTGCGGGCTCTGCCGAAAGCCCATGGCTTGCCCCGCATACACGGTGCGTGGTCCGTCGGACGTCGTAAAGGGGACGATGACACCGTCATTGACCTTCTGCCACATCAAGCCCGCAGGCGCGGTGACGGGTGTGTTCGGCGACCAGGTTGGCCCAGCGCGCCAGGGGTCTTGGGCCAATGCCCACCCGCCGCTCCACTTGGGCACGTCCACCCGGCGACCGAACGGATCTGTGACGGGCGTACCCAGACCCGCATACTGCGGATCCGACTGCCCCGGTAGCTCCCCGGGTGCTCGGGTGGTCGCAGATACGGGCGGCGGTGCGCCTTCGGGACGGTCGGTCGCCGGCGAATCATCGCCTCGCAGCGCGAGAACGGTTGCGATGACCACACAGATCACGACGCCGATGACGCCCGCGAGGGCGACGACGGTCCAGATAGGGTTGCGCTCTGTGCGCTCGGTGGCGGGCTCCGGTGGAGTGGAGTACTTCGAGGCCATGAGTTGGTTCCTTTTCTGGCGTCGCTGCGGAATCGATGTCGGCGGGGGCGGGTGGCGCTATTCCGTCAGGGAGACGAATCCCTCGAGGTTCGCCAGCGGCGTGGGGGTCGGTTCGTGGCCGGGCTCGGGCAGCAGGACCCGCCAATCGGCGCCTGTCCACACCACCGTTTGCTGAGCGGCGGCGAGCGTGCCGTCCTGTTCGACTGCCAACGACACGTCGGCGCGCTGCGGGCTGTAGCTGGTGAACTTGTAGCCGCGCACGATCGGGGCTGTGCCTTGCGGTGCCGGCCCGCTCACCGACACCAGTGCTCGATTCACCGCGTAGGTGTCGCGGCCTGTTCCTGGCGCGACGAGTTTGTTGGCGACTTGTGCCCACGACTCATCAGGCGCCAGCGATAGCCGAATGGTGCCCTGGAACGCGGCCAGCGCTGCACCTTGCGGGGTGTTGCTGTAGCCGGTGGCCAGGTCTCCGGTGACCTTGGCCGGGCCGTCGGTAGCGGAGACGGGCAGCCTCGCGCCCTGCCAACTCACCCAGGTGACTTGCGCGGGAGGTGCGGTGGTGTCGGTGGCCGCCGACGGTTCGTCACTGCCTGAGTCGGAACCGCACGCAGCCATAGTCACCGCTGCTATCAGGGCCAGGAGAGCGAGGAGGGGCGTTCGTAGATGCTTCATAGCGTTTGTGTCCCAATCGGTTAGAAGGTGAGGAAGAATCCGGAGAGCGAGAATGCGGCACTGAACATGACGGTGCAGAACAGCACCCAGCCGACCTTCTTAGCGCCGCGGCCCAAACCGTGACGCCAGGCAACCCAGAACAGCGTCGATCCGACGATCAAGCAGGTGAGTAAACCGAGCAATCCGAGCCACATTCCGTAGCCGAGGAGCTTGTTCAGTGCGTCGTCGGCGTCGGGGGGAAGTGGTTGCGAGGGCGGTGCGGGTTCAGCGAGAACGATGAAGGCCATGGGGTTCTCGGCTAGGAGAAGAATGTGATCAGAGCAGCAGCGGAGGCGCAGACGATCGCACCGATGAGCGCTCCGATGACGACTTTGACGCCTATACCGCCGCGAGCTCCAGCGCCGTTCATTGCGTCGAACCACATCCAGCCGGACCCAAGGATGATGCCAGCGACGAATCCGAGGCTCACGATCCACAGCGATGCGCCGACGAGTTTGAGCAAGCCCTCACCACCCGGTGGCTGGATAGGTGTGGGCTGGTCGATAGCGAGGACGGTGATTGTTTCAACTGCGAGGTAGGTGGTGCTCATGCTGGGTTCTCCTCCTTTGACGCGGGTGCGTCTGTTTAATGGGTGTTTCGTGTGCGGATGAAAGTTCTGATGACGTCGCGGATTTCGTGGGCGGCGACGATGGCCTCTTTGAGGTCTTTGTCCCGTCGTTTGGCGGGAACGGGTTCGTCGATGGCGATGGGTGTGATGTCGGGTGGTGTGATTTCCAGCCACTGCGGGATCCACGGGATGTGCCATACCCGGTCGCTGACCAGGCCGCTGATCACGGTGGTGTGATGGCGGAGCTTGGTGCTGACGGTGCCGGGTTTGGCCGCGACCAGGACCAAGCCGACGAGCACGGTGCCTTGTCCGCCATGGCCGGACAGATGCTGATTGATGAGGTCGTGGGCCCGAGAGAGTCCTACTTCTGATTCGCGAGCGACGATGACCACGAACGGTGACTCTTCTGTTGCCCCGCCGGGAAAGCACCCTTGTGCATCGCCGGCCAGCGGCCAGAGCCGGGCCAGGGAGCTTGCGCCAGCTCCCCCGTGTGCGGCGACGAGCCAGAACGAGGGCGCGCTGGCTCCGGCCGGCAGCCATACCGGTTCGGGCCATACGTCGATGAAGCTGTGCGCGGCAGGGGGCGCTACGACGTGTTGGCGAGGTTGCGGCCGGGTGGGCGGCGCGTAGTCGTCGTCGCGTGCGAGGGCGCTCATAGTGCGCCTTCTCTTTTGGTGTGAAAGTCGTCGGCGACCAGCGATGCGAGGTTGCGGTATGCGTCAACGGTTTTCGGTCGGAGCCGGTCCCAGTAGAACAGTCCGCCCTCGGCCAGGTGGGGGTCGAAGGGAACGGTGACGACGGCCCGGACCCGGCTTTGGAAGTAGGTGATGATTCGTTGTTCATCCGGGGTCGGTTTGCGGCGCCCGCTGGCCTGGTTGATGACCACGATGGCCCGCGCGGACAGATTGCGCATCGAGTGGGCATCCAGCCAATCGAGGACAAACACCGCGTTGCTCAACGAGTCATCGCTGATCAGGGTCGGCACGATCAACGAATCGGTATCGGCGTACACACCGCGCATTGCGTCATGGGTGATGCCGGTGCCGCAGTCGCTCAAGATGACCTGGAAGTGTGCGGCGATCATCTGTGCTGCTTGCTGGTATTGCTCGCCAGTCAGCGCCTCCGAGCGTGCAGGGTCAGCGTGGGAGGCGACGACCTGCAGGCCGGTATCGGCCTCGAGGGTGTGAGCCCGGACATCGGAATACCGCGCGTACTGACCGGCAGCGAGTAGGTCGTAGATCGTCGATGCCTGATCGGTAGGGACAATCGTGTTAAGGCGCTGTCCGAGTATGCCTTTGTCGGGGTTGGCGTCGATTGCCAACACCCGGTCGGTGCGTGCGTCCGCGAACGCAGATCCCAGACCCAACGTGGTGGTCGACTTGCCGGCGCCGCCTTTGGTGGTGAACACCGTAATTCGATGATCGCTGGCCACCGGTGCGTTCAAGCGGTAGGTGATGGCCCGTTCACGGACGTCGGCTGGGTTCTCTCCGGGGTTGATCGCTCCGAAGGTGCAGCGGTGCACCACTCGCCGCCACCCCGACCGTGGGATGGGCTTGACTCGACGACCGAGCAGTTCCGGGGACAACGTCGTTCCGACCTGGACGCCCACCGGGACGGGTTGGCCATCGAGCGAGCCTTCCGAGCGCGGCCAACGGCGAGGGGGGTCGATCTGGACAGAGGCAGCTGAGAGCTCGCGGTCCGCCGTTGGCGCGGCCGTCAGATGTGGGGCACGGGGTGAGCGCTGGCTGTATGGCAGGGGTGCGGTTTGCGCGTGCGGGTCCCCCATGTCGTCCGGCTCCTCGGTGCCGTCGACACCCAGGTTGGCCATCCAGTCTTGTGACATCATGCGCTCCTAACTGATTTGGGATGGAAGGTGTTGTCGCTCACGGCGATGACAGTCCTTTTCGTTTGTCTGTGTCGATCGAGACGATCCACGTTCGGCCGTCGTTGTCGACGGTCTGCACGAGCTGGAACCAGACCCTGCGGTCCGCGGGGTTAGGGGTGTTGTGCGCCAGCTCCACCGCCCACAGGCCCTCGCCTCGATCGGTGACGGACAAGCAGAACGTGGTACCGGCGGGGATGGTCTTGATTCCCGCCTCGAGGTCAGCGACCGATCCCACCTGGGCGTCCGGGGCGACAACCTCGTGGGCCCTGATACCGGACCTCCACGTGTAATAGGCGAAGTTGAACCGTTTGATCACCTCGGCGCCACCGACCACATCGCCCTCATCGTCACCGGTCGTGACCTTCCCGTTGGTGGTGTCGGGACACGGATCTGTGGGGTCGGCAGTCGGTGCGGCGGCCGTCGGAGCGTGCTCGCCGGTGTGCGTGGCCGCGGGTGTGTTCGGCCGGCTCGACGTGGCCGTCGTTGAGGACATCGAACCGATCGCCCACGCTCCCGCAGCCACGGACCCGGCGACCACGAGCACGAAAGCGGTAATCGCGATCAGCAGGCCTCGAGTGCGGCGGCGGGGGCGGCGGCGCGGGGCAAGCAACGGCGACACCGACTCAGACGGCGGTGCGATGACGTCGGCGGGTGCTTGTTGCGGTCGCTGCGGCCCGGGTGTCGGCGCAGCAGCCCGTTCTGCGTTCTGGGTGGCCGCTGCCGACCGCGAGGTGGCAGAGGTAGAGGTGGCAGACGAAGCAGGTTCGCCCGCTGTTGTTGAGGCCGTGCCGGTGGTGGCTGCCTCGCGTGCTGGTGCGCCAGGATTCGGCGGCGCAAACGCGGCCGAGGCAGGCCGCTCCCACGGTTTACGTGCGGGCGCAGAGTTCGGGTAATTAGTAGGCATCACTGATCAGTCCCGAACATCACTGGCGAGACCTGCGTGGCGTCAGCGGGATTGCCGGTGCGTGTGTGGGCGATGAGTCCGAGCAGCTCAGCTGATGGCACTGAGACTGCCTTGACCGTGGTGGTTTCGCTGAGCTGGATAGTTCGAGTGGGAGCCGATCCCATGACCTGTGCGCCCCCGCTGACTCCGATCCCGCAGATGATTGCGGCAACAGCAGTTGCGCCTGTTACGCAGATGCGTGCTGTCCGCGAGGCCGTGGTGAAAGTGGTCATGAGATCGGCTCCTAACTCTGTGTATTTCGGTTGCCTGTTAGGCCGCTGCGCCCGGAACGGTCTGCGGGTAGGTGATGTTGAGGCCGTCGACGGCCTGCGTGAGTCCGTCGCCGATCTGCTTGGTTACGTTTGCCGCCAGGTTCTTCGCGGGTTCGGCCAGTGGGCCGAGGACCTCATAGGGTGCGGCTGCTTGTTCGGCGGTCCACCCACCCGAAATGGGTGGAAGGCCTGCGATGTTCGCCGAGAAGTTGACGTCGCCGGCTGTGCTCACGGTGTAGTCCACGGCCGGGAGCCCCGCATCTGACGCCGAGGGGGCATCGAGGACTAGCTCGAACTGGTTGGCATCAGGATTGATTGGTGCGTGCTCGGGGTCGTGTTCCCAGGGAGCTCTCGGGTTGCTGTCGGCGTTGCCCCCGCCGAGCGCCCATCCCAGCGCGGCGCCCGCGACCGCACCCAGCGTGCCTGCGGCCGCGGCCGCCGCCAGTGCTGTTGCTGCGGCGACACCAAGGCCTGCGCCGGCACCGATCGCGGCACCGGGAAGGGTGTTCAGGCCGTTCGGTGGGATCGCTGAACCGATACCCAGACCGATCAGCGCGCCGGAGGGCACGGTGAACAGCGCGACGGCTAGGAATGTCGGGACCCCGACTGCGACGGCTGCTGCGACGCCGCCGACGAAGCCGGCGACTACGGCGGTTGCTGCTTGCCGGTCGGCCTCTTTGTCGGAGTAACCGATGGAGCGGAAGAACTGGGCCAGCTTCGCTTCGGTGTAGGCGCTGTACTCGTTGCCGGAGATGACGACCGACTTTGGAATGTTCAGTTCGGTAGGTACTTCCGCGACAAAGTCGCCCAGGCGAATGTTGTCGCCCGGATCGGTCACGATCTTCGGCGCTACCGGTGCTTCTGGTGTCGGGGCATGCAGCTGAGGTGGTGGTGTCGGGGCCGACGGTGGGCCTTGCTCTTCCGGGGCTGTCCAAAGGATCGGCTCCGCTTCCTGGGGAGGTGAGGGAAAGAAGCCTGGTTCGGTCTCTGGCGCGGGCTGGGGAGTGGGCTCAGGCGCGGGAGGAGCTGGTGCCGGTTCGGGTGTTGGTGTGACCCCGGGCTGACCGGGTTCGGTCGTCGAGGGTGGGGTGACGCCCGGTTGACCGTCCTCGGGTGCGCCCAGGGCCTGGCCGGCGAATGCTGTGCTGACTGCGATCGTTGCCAGCAAAGTGGCTGTAACCATCCGCGGAGACGTGGAAAAGTTGTGCTGTGCTCGATGTTGTTGCATGAGAGGTGTATCCCTTCGTGTTTGGTGTCGTTGAGTGGGTGGTGAGGTCGCGGTTCTTACGACGGCGCAGATGGCGCAGTCGAAACAGCAGAGGTGGACTTCGGTGCTACTTCGCCTGGACCGAGATCAAGATCGGCCGCTGGCGCATCTGATGATGTGATCGGGGTGGACGTCGAGGTGGTGCTCGAGGTGCTCGTCGAGGTCGTTGACGTACTGCTGCTGGGCGTGGCAGTGGTGTCGGCGCTGTCGTCACCGTCGAGCTGCCAGGGCTGGTACGACGGATCGGTGGCCGGTTGTGCTGGCACTGCTGGGAGTTGCAGACCCGGCAGACCGTTGTAAGAGCCCTCTCCGTTGACCGGGACCGTAGGGGTGAAGGCGGACGCATCAGGTGTGGAGTCGGCGATCGCGCTGCTCAGCAGATCGGTGATCGCAGCGATGATCCAGTTGGTTCCGAACTCGACCGCAGAAGCACCGGTCGCCGCCAGCGGCGTTGTGTCGTACATGTTGTGCTTGGCAACATTCCAGTACGACACGTCAGCGGCCATACGAACCAGGCCCTGATTGTCGGTGATGTCTTGCTTGATCTCATTGACAATCAATGGCGCTGCCTTATCGACGAGGTTGACCGGCAGCATCTCCAGGGCCGCCGATCCGAGCTTGGCGCCGAACACCGCAAGGCCTGCTGCTGGATTGGCCAGTCCGACCGTGGCGACCTCAGCAATGTTGGCCGGTGTCAGCACCTTCTTGGCCACCGTGATGGCCGTGTTCATGGCGATACCAAGGACTTTGCCGACGGCCGCAAAGATATCGGGCTGGTACTGCGGGTCAGATGCAGTTGTCACCCGGGACAATACGGTTTCCTGCGGCTGGTATTGCAGGCCAGCAGTGGTGCCGTCGGTAGTGGAAATGTCCTCGTTGACCACATCTGCCGCCGTCTTAATGGTGGTTGTACCAACAACGTTGGCCACCGACAGCAGAATCCCCACCGGGTCGTCCTGATTGAGGTTCAATTGGCCGGCAACGTTGGCGACCAGCTTGGCCACCGGGGCATCAGCAGGTACGTCGCAGGCGAGATCACCTGGGATACACGCCGACGCAACGCGTCCCGTCAAGTCGCCAAAGCCGGAGGCGACCCCTTCGATAGGGGGTGCGATCCCGCCGCCCTCGCCCGCTTGCTGATCGGCTGCCTGGACTTGGGTCACTGATGCTCCCTGCGTGCCCGGTACGGGAGCGGGAGCGGCCTGGTCGTCGGCACCCGGAAAAAGACCCGCGCCATCTGGCCGGTCTGGCGAACTGAAGAGCATCCCCAACGCGACGCGGTCCGAATCGATCGGACCCTGGCCGTTGCCGATCTTGCGGAGCACCGTGTCGGCGACCTGACCGCCTTGGGAGTAACCCAAGACCGCGAACTTCGTTCCCGGGCAGCGCTTGGCCTCGTCACCGATGACTTTCTCAGTGTTGGTCACACCGGTCGTGACTGACTCTGCGTACGACTTTCCGCGCCAGCCGAAGTCCGCCGGATACGGCACGTAGGTACGGTCAATTTTGCTCGGATCGTTTCCGAACTTCGCCGCGACCGGCACAACCACCTTCGAGAGCATCCCGGCATCGGCCTTCGGGTCCTGCTTATCGCCGGACTCGTTGGTGCCCTGATCGGCGATGACATGGATCACCGCACACTGTTCGCCCGTTGCTGTCGCGGTAACAGGGGTGGACGACGGCGAATCAGCCCACGCCACCCCGTTCCCCCATACAACGCCGATCGATAGCGCTATCGTGCCTGCCAATGCAGCCGAAACTGCAGCTCGAGACCTCGCCATAATCACTTCCCTTTCTTCGGATCAGCTGAAATCGACGTGATCCACGTACGGCTCGAAGGATCGTCATGGGTACGCACAATTTGGTAAAAACGGTGTGTTTCAGAGGTTGTGGGGCGTATCTCCGTCGTTTCAACGGCCCAGACGCCGTTTGCCCGGTCGGTCACTTTGACGCAGTGCCGCGTGCCCTGAGGTCGGCTATTGATCCATTGTTGGAGCGCAGAAGTCGTTGCTACGGCACCGTGAACGTCGACCACTAATCGTGCGGCCGAGGCGGAGCGCAATACGTAGACGTTGAACAAGAACCGTTCAATGACCGCAGCTCCCCCGCTGACGCCGCCCCGCCCGGAACTGACCGAGATCGCCCCGTCTCGTAGCTCACGGCACTGCCCGTCGACGACTGCTGCAACATCCGGGCTCGACTGGGTCGTGGTCGCCATCTGTGCAGGGATCGTGCTCTGAGGCTCCGGAGACAGCTCGAGGATGGGATCGGCTGTAGCTGCTGGGGCCGACGTAGACGTCGAGAGAGTTTCAACCCCCCACCACGCAAGTCCTACTGCAGACATGGTGACGACAGCGATGCCCACCACCGCTGCGGTCAGAAGTCCACGTTCACGCCAGCGCGACACCGGCACGAGCCGGGCTTTGGACTGCCGGCCAGGTGCAGAGCGAATCTCCGACAAGAGAGGTAGATGCTCTTCAGCCTCAATGAGGCGTTCGACCACGCGATTGTCAGCTGCGGTGGATTCGATCTGCTGGCAGTCATCAACGCTCTTCATGGGCGGACCACGCTGTTGGTTGGCCACCCAACCAACAGAGAATGACAACTGCACCGCGAGATGACCTGCACAAACGGCGGTGACATAGACACTTTGACCCCCAAGGTCCTTCACATAGCGGCGCAACCGCCTACCCTGGAGGGGTCAGCAGTCCGCACTTAACGGCGTGGATGCCTGACACGACCCCGAACCCGCCCTTCCTGGACGCCAATCTTTCGAAGATGGGTTCGGGGTCGACCTATTTCTAAGGTGGCTGCGCCGACGTGTTGTTTGCGCGAGGTCGTGAGGACTTGATGGCGCGACAGCGACTCGACGTCCTAAGCTCCCCTTCACCGCCAGAAGCCGACTTGTCGCATGCGACGCCTGCCTGCCACCGGGTAATTTCTGGGACGAGGCGATCGACGGTCCATGATTTGGCATTCCGCGCCGAATTGCTCTGTTCAGAGGGGGTGGCAGCAGCCGCCACTGTCACCACCCCCTCATCCTCGTAGGCAGGCATCGCCGAATCAGCCAGCCTTCGATGCCGGAGTCGTGGATGTCCCCGTCGCCGGCGCAGTGGACTCGGTCCTAGACACCATCGATGTAAGAGTGCCGAACCGGGTGGAACGTTTGTTAATCAACACGTTTCGCTGTTCCGTCTCATGACAGGTGGGTGTGTCGCCGAAGCGGACTAACGCTGACTTGGACATGGTCGAGCGGCCTGACGTGGGCACTGGTCCGGTCGCGGCGCCTGTACGTGACGGTGTTATTGACCGCCGCAACAGGACAGACAACCTGCGTCGAGTTGCGGTCTTCTGCCGCAGCGCGATCCGCGCAATGCGAGACAAATCGACAGGTCTATTGCTCATCACAGATTCCCCCTAGGAACGTTCGACTAGGCGTGCAGAAGCAACGCCTCGAATCGTCCACTGGCGAGTAGTCAGCCTGCGGGAAAGCACTCCATGCGGAGTGCCCAGTGAGCATAGGCAGGCATGACATAGAAGTGCAAGCGCTGGACTCAGCGTGGCGTTTTGTGTCCGGCATGGGTTGAGCGTAGAGCGAGTAGAGCCGTCGGCGCAAGAGTTGAGCGCAAGTATTCATTTCGCGCGGCTAATCCGGTGCGCGTTTTTAGTCAAAATGGAAGGCTAGACAGGGGAAGTGGAGAGGCGGAACGCGTGCCACGTGGCGGTACTGCCGGATTCTCTCCGGCTGCGTTGAGGAACGCCCTAGATCGACACAATCTGACGATCGAAGACTTCGCGGACGAAATCGGAATCTCAAGGCAAGCTGTGTCGTCCTGGTTGACCGGCGTCACCACGCCTTCGCCTACCTCACTGACCCGGGCCGCCCGGACTCTAGAGCTAACGCCAGCTGACTTGACCCCTGGTGTCAGTGCCAATCTCTACGTCAGTGACCTGCGGGTCCGCGCGGGGTTGACTCAGACCGCTACGGCTGAGCGATTGGGCATCGCACAAAGTGCACTCAGCGAGATCGAGCGGGGGCGTCGCCAACCCGATCCGAACGTGGTGGCCTCAATGGTCAACCTCTATTCGGTGGACGAGGAGTCCATTGTCGAGGCGTGGGAGCGGACGGTAGCCGATCGCGAACGCCAGCGCGCTGCTCGGCGCTCGGCGCGCCGAGGTGGCAGCTAAATATCGCAAGTATTCATCTACGGTGCTGGCGCTCGAGTGGACCCGTTGGGTTGCATGAACGCTGGCGCCGTGCACACTAGTGCGCATGTCTGTCCACACTCAGCGTGCAGCCTCAACTTTCCCACATCCCCGACGACGACTTCCCGGCCTGGGCGACATTCTTGCCGTGTCAACGGCGAGTCCGACCCAGTCCGAGTTTGAGCTCTCTAGGGATCTAGGACCGGTCTACGAGCTGAAGTTCGGCACGCAGAGGTTCCTGGTTGTAACTTCCGGCGAGTTGGCCAAACAAGTCAATAACGAGCAGACCTGGTCCAAACTTGTTGCAGGTCCTTTTCTTTCGATGCGCAAGAACCTCACGGGGTCTGGCTTGCTCACGGCAGCGAACTCCGACCCCCTGTGGAGTCACGCGAACCAAGTTCTGCGCCCCGGCTTCGTACCCCAGGCCATGCGGCGCTACCACGGAGCAATGAGCGAGTGCGTTAACGGCCTCTCTAAACTGTGGGCCAACCAAACCGAATCAATCGATGTCTCGCGCGATATGAGTCGACTAACCCTCGAGGTGATAGGCCAGGCCGGGTTTGGCACCGAGATCGGGGCCCTGCGGCCCGACTACGACTTCGGGTTTACTGATTCGTTGACTCGAGCACTTACCAACGTGAGCCGCTCAGCGAACGATTTGCCTTTCTCTCAGTGGATCTTTCGGAGTCGTCTGTCGCAGTTTCGCCGAGACACGACCGAGCTACGGGCGTACGCGCAACGGGTGATTGAACAACGACACGCGACGGGTGAGCGAAGCAACGACCTACTCGACATGATGCTCCACGGCAGTGACGACCTCGACGCGCTGCCGGATGAGAACATCGCCGACCAGGTACTGACCTTTTTGGCCGCCGGCAACGACACTACCGCTGGATTGCTCAGCTTCTGCTTCTACTACATGTCGCAGCAGCCCGAGTACTTCGCAGCAGTGCGAGCGGAGGTCGAGGATCTATGTGGTCAAGGGCCGGTCGAGTTCGAGGATGTCGCTCGACTCAAGCTCACGCGCCGGCTCATTGACGAAACACTGCGCTTGTGGCCTGTCGCTCCCGGGTACTTCCGAAAGGCCACGGCCGACCAGGAACTTGCGGGCAGGCTAATACCGCGCGGGACCGTGGTCTTCGTCCTCACCCTCGGAGTTCACCGCGACAAAGGAACGTGGGGAGATGACGCGGACGCATTTGACCCGGCGCGCTGGGAGAACTCGAAACCGGCGTCACACCCGAATCGTGTCTACAAACCTTTCGGCACTGGGCCACGGGCGTGCATCGGTCGGATGTTTGCTCTTCACGAGGCCACCTTGGCGGTAGCCGAGCTTTCTCGTAGATTCACTTTGAACATTGAGGGCTCATCTGAGCTCCGCGTGCACGAAATGTTAACCCTCAAGCCTGAGGGTTTCGCCGTGCGGGCGCAGCCGGTCGCCTAGAGGCGGACGGTCGGGGTCGGGGAAGGGGGCTGTTTGTGGCGCGCGTAAAAGATGGGTATCCGCAAGACGGGTGGGTGGTCGTGGAGACCATCACCGAAGGTGGAATGACGGTCGTCAGTGTGGCCGGCAGGCAAGCAGAGTGGCAATCAGTCGAGCGCAGGGCACCCGCGTTTGTCCCGATTAAGAGGCTGATTCGTGAGGTTGCCGCTCGTAGGCAGGCTATCGACGTCGATGTTCCCGGCGACGGGGGCCGCAGCGCACGTGTTGTGGTGATACCCGTACCTACACCTCGAGGTCTGTGCCACGGCGTGCAGTTCTGGTGTGGGCCAAGCGGCGCTACTCCCCCGCCTCCTCGATCCATCGCCGGATGCATCTGGGACTTCGACAGACAGATTTGCGTCCAGCCCTATGAAAGCAATGTCATGTCGGGGCGAGAATCGGTCTATACCGAGGAAGTGTCTCTGGCACGAATTTTGAGTCTGGGTGACCGTTACGACGAGTACGCGCCGGTATTGCAGCAATTGTTTGCGCCGGAGCCGGGACACAGATCGCAGTCCCTTGTGACTGTTCCACACGCCGAGGGGCGTCTGATGCGCTGGCAGGTCAACGTCATCGCACATCCGCCGGGCGTGTTCACGATCTGGGAAGACGTCACCGACGTCAGGCCGGTGGAGCCCCCTACCTTGCACCAAATCGGGCTAGACAGCGCGCAAAGCTTGGGGCTGAATGTTGCGGTTATTGCTCCCCAACAGGGAACTTTGGCAATGTTTCTTACTCCGCCCCCAGACTGGGTCCAGTACAACTACCGTCAAGCGGGCGTCAGCATCTTTCATCCAGACGATCTACCAAAGCTGGCAGACTTCGTCGACTCCGATAGTTTCGACTCGGCCGAGCACAGCCAGTCGATCAGCATACGAATCCTCAACGTCGACAACGTATATGAACCGATTGACCTGACTCTTAGGCCCTATCCAGACGCCCTTGGCAGCGGCTTGGTCGTGGGGTCATTTATGCGTAGAGCCCGTTCGATTTTTGGGCTGTGACACGTTCGACGCGGCTTCCGCTTGCGTTGGGCCATCCAGCTCGCCAGCGCCCAAGAAGGTCGTCGGCGTCTGTTCTTGGAATCTGCGCTGAGTTGCCAGTTATCTGTACCTGTTTCAGGCGTGTCGCTACCTGTACCTGTAACAGGCATGCGCCACGATAGACAGGTTCGCGTTGGACGGCCGCAAGGAAGGAAGTTCACTGATGGCTCAACCCAATCTCGGTAAGCGCAGAGAGCACATGGTGCGGGTTCCAGCTCCCATTGACGTTCCGGAACTTGCGGCGCGCGCGGGCTACAGCACAGTCAGCAGATACGTCGCTGACCTGCTTTGTGACCTAGGCGGCAAACCCGAACTAATGGTTGGCCCTGATCTTTCGAAGGAGGAGCAACTGCCGCTGACGGGATAAGACCCGGAAGTCCGATCACAACTTCACACGCGGTTTCGTCGACTCCTGGAATACACGAAACCCCCTGGCTGGCGGGCCAGAGGGTTTCGTAAGGTTTCGAACTCTCAGCGCTAACTGAGAGCCAGGACGGTTTGCGGCCGCCCCATTCCCCGAAGGGACTGTCTTGTCGGACAGAGCCCAGGGTACAGCCGACCCTTGCGCGGCTGCAATCCCTGCACATCGCGTGTCGGAAACAAAATCCGGCGCATCACTAATTCTGCGTGAATATTGCGGATCAACACCCCTACGCCCGCGGCGCGGACGGTCTACGACCGCTTCGGCCCGTTTGCGCAAACTGGGTTGCTTCGGCCTCCAGGCGATCGCCCTGGAGCCTGGCGACTTCGCACACGCGGGTGTGGCCTGCTGGAATCGCGACGACCATTGGCTTACCTGGGCCATCCCGATCGCGTACGCGCACCGCTATGCCGACATTGTTCCCATTCTCGGCGGACCAAAGAACGGAATTTCACTCCGTGTGCTGATGCAGATCGCAGCCGCTCACGCAGTGCATGCTGACTTTAGGACCGGCCGTAACTGCCGGCCGAGTATTGAGCGCGTGGCAGCGATCTCCGGGTATTCCGAACGGACCATCCAGCGTGCGCGCCAGGTGCTACGACTGCTGGGCTTGGCTACTGAGATAGTCCGCGGCCGCCAACGGACCCTCGACGAACGCCTCGCCTCGTACCGAGTCGGAGATAGGGGCCGCGGGTGGACTTCGGTGTACGCGCTTCACAATCCCCAGGTTGTGGATAAGTACGCTGGTAACAGTGTTGCGGCACCCCACCCCGAAGGGCGCCCTTTAGGGCGCTCACCTCTCGTATCGAACAACTCACTAACCCCCACCGGCAAAGCCGGAGAGCAAAAACAGAGCGCTCCGCGCGCAACGACCACAGCACGGCGGCGATACAAGGCACCTGACAAACATGGTCTGTTGCTAGCAACGAGGTGGCGTAGGAACCCTCGCACGCCCCGGTGGGCGCACAGATACTCATCATCAGCCTGGTCTCACGTCCTCGCAGGTCCGGCGGCGCATGGATGGACAGACCGGGACTTGAACCAGCTACTTGTCGATGAAATCGGGTTGGGACGATGGATTGCAAATAGCCCGAGCCGCCCGATCCTTCTGTTGGCCGGGATCCTCAACCGTCACGAAAATCTAGATGACCGCCCAGCCGCCGCTGATGATGCAAGACAGCTGGAGTACGAGTCATGGCGCGACACGGGCTTGACGTGCGCAAAGTGTGACGAGCACGGCTGGGTGTTGCCGTATAGCGAGCCGGCTCAACGATGCGACCATCAGTAGATACCGCGGCCGCCGGCCGTGACTGCAGTCGCGAGAGCCGTCGGTTTGGCAGGAAGGAAGCCGGTTGTGCTGTTCTAGCCCGCAGCGGTCAGGACGCTTTGTGCTCTTGGTCCACAGAGGTGCTGCTCCGAACCGCATCGAGGAGCTTTCGGAACTCGGTCGCCAAAGGACTTCCGTCGTCGAGCCCGATGAGAACGCCTTCCGCGCGCGCAGCAGCTATCTCAATGTTCGGGGGCCCCGCAGAGCTCGGATTCGCCGCCGGCGTCTCAATGTCGTACGTGGCCAGGTCACGAGTCAGCATTTCTGCCATAGATCGATGATGTTCGAGTTGCGCGGCCAGGCGACGCGCATCGCTCTCAGCTTCGCGTCGGCAGTTGTCGGAACAGTAGTTGCGCGGGCGCCCTCGGCCCATGGTGCGGCGGAACTCGCTGCGGCACTGGGGCCGTGCGCAGTACGCAGTAACCACTGCTGCGCGCTTGGAGCTGTTCTCGACGGTGGGCGCGGACGGCACTGCCTCGGCTACCCGCCGGGTCCCAGGTTTGCGCTCCACTACTTTATTGTCTCATAAATCGCGCGAAAATCTGGTAGTTGGAAGCCGCTGAGCTGGCTGAATGGGGGTAAGCAGGTCAGTCGTTGGCCTGACGCGCCTGTAGACGAGCCATTAAAACTGCGCGAAAAACGCGCCAATATACTTACATCGATGTGATTCACATCCCGGGGAGTGGGTACCAACGCTCCCCTGCACGAACCCTCGACGTCGTCGCCCGCCATCGATGAGGTCAAGGCCAACCACTACCAACGAGAGGTGGGAACCTACGTCCTCCAGCAGGACCTGATCGCACATTTCAATAGCCAGCGTGAGCACTAAACAAGAAGAACCCCCCGGGTACCAGCCGGAGGGCTCTTAATCTGACGTTTGGCAGATCGAGTTACCAGCTCGATCTCTTGGCTCACGCCATCCCCGGAGGGACTGTCTTGCCTGACAGATCTCAGGATACTGCTTGCGCAGATGAGCTCGCAATCCTTAAACACCGCGTGTCGCGCGCCGATCACGATCACCTCCCCCGCACTGCGAAACGATGCTGACGTGGTGGCGGCGCTGGTCGCCGAGAACGACTGCCCGGATAGACTCCGATCGCACCCACTCCTACCGGTCGACGACCTGGCCGAAAAGTCTTCCCGAGTTTCCGATCGCCACGTACCTGGCTGATCGCGCGGGCAACTATCGCCTGCTGGCGTTTGACTTCGATGTCGGGCGCTACGGATGCGACGCCGTCGATGTTGACTGGTCGATCCTGGCGAAAGTGCTCGATGATCTCGACGTACCGCACCTAGTTGTGCGGTCGGGTCCAGCCGGTGGAGTCCATATCTGGGTGCGGCTTTGCGACAAAGGCGTCGAAGCGCCGCTAGTCGCAGGCGTAGGGCGCGCAATTCGTGCGCACCTACCAACGCTCGACATCACTCCACTGAGCAACCCTCAATCAGGTGCCGTGCGAATCCCAGGCTCGTCTCATCGACTGAACGGCAGCGCCACTCCCCTGCTCACCGGCACGGACCTAAATCGTGCTCTCCAGGCAATGGACCAAAACCCTGCTCCCCCAGAGCTCATCGATTGGCTTCACGCTCGCTTCCCAACGCAACCCCGACACGATTTGAACCTGGCGGGGTCGGGTCCGACAGAGATCGAGTTAGTTGGGGCCGGGTCCAACCAACGACTGAATCGAGCCAAGACAGCGTTGTCACCCCGCACAACTAAGCTCCTCCAGGCGCCCATACCGTCCTCGGCAGACCGTTCCGCGGTCGCATGGACCATCATTCTCGGCATGGCGGCAAGCGGCTGGTCCTGGAAAGATGTTGCTAAGGAGCTGAATCAACCTGGGCTCACACGAATGCGACTGGATCATCGACAGTGCGAAGCCCGAGCAATCAACCAGTGGCATAAGGCGCTAACTACGGCTGCACGGACGGCGTGGCCGAGAGCCGCACTAGATCGAGTGGATGAGGACCCAACTACTGATCTGATCGCAGGCGCGGCACAAGCGATGTTCACAAATCCGCGCCACTGGGCCCGCCCTGGCTACACAAGCGCCCAACGTGTACTGACCGCTTTCCTCAGCATCTGTATCGCGGCTCACACTGAAATGATCAACATAGACGTCCGACGCCTTGCAGAGAACGCGAACGTCCACGCCGCCACGGCCTCACGCGCCCTCCACCGCTTAGAGGGAGAAGCGTGGATCACCTGTGTGGATAAGGCAGTAGGCACGTCGGCCGCGACCTGGCGGCTAAACGCTCCACCATTAGACACAGCTGCAACACAAGTGGAATCACGCCCCCCTCTGCAGGTGCTCCAAACGCGCCTGAACCACGCGCAACACGACGTCTGGGTCTGGGGCGGAGGACTCGGTGGGTGCGCTGAGGTAATTCACCTGAGCTGGGAGAATGGTTCTACAGACGCGGGTCAGATTGCCGTAGACACCGGATACGGTTTAGCAACCGTAGATAGATGGCTACGGCGACTGCATGCACTCGGAATGCTTTGCGCGCAACCAGCATGGAAAAACGCCGCCAGCACGCTTGGAGTGGGCGGGACCACTCTGAATAGGGTCCACCGGCATCGTCGTGAGCGACTAGTTCGTGAGTGGTGGGACCAAGAGCTGGCCTGGCGGAGATTGCGAGGAAAGCGGCGCAGGCGCGGTCCACGCGCAGCAGATACGACCCCGGGCATCACATCGCTACCAATCGCGGTGCCGGCGCGAATGCGCTACGGCCGCTTTCCGACCACAACCGGTGGTCGAATGGCGTATGCCGATGCATACGCCCACGTGGAACTGCATGAAAGGTACCGGGTGGTGGCGTGATCTACCTGATATTCCTATGGGAGAAATGCATCCAAAGCAGCGTGGCAAAGCTGAGACCGGTTCTCCGCCGAAATCTCATCGCTCGCGGCCAAATCATCGATCGCAGTAACATTCGCCTTCCGCGTGCGGAACGATATCGCAGTCCGGTCCTCAGCTTTACGCGGCGTTGTCCTCACAAAAATCCCATCCGACTCTTCGTCCGGCCGGAGTCGGGAGACAAGGAGGGCCAGCTCATCACGGCTGGACACGATCGCATCCATAACAATGCTCGCGTACGAAGCCTCGTTGGCCTTGGCGTACTTCTTGAGGCGCTGCACCAACGTGACTGGCAGCGAAAGCGTGACCGGCACTGTCACATTCGCTGCCCGGTCCTCAGCTCGCCTGGGCTGCCGCTCAGGCTTAGATGGCTGTCGCTGGATTCTGGCAGCCACTGGGGCCTCAGTGTGGGCGTCAGTCGAGGGGGTCGTCCGCGACTCGCTCGCTTCAGGCCGTGAACGGCGCGGCGGCGGCGGAGGCAGTGAACTAGTCCGTGCGAGCCCCGGGACTGCGGTTAACGGTGTCCGGTCCGTCACACTGCTTCCTCTCCTACGCCGGTGGACTCAAGCTGCGCGATTCGCTGCAGGATCTCCTGGCAGAGAAGCACGTAGTCTTCTGCGAGTGCCGGTGCGCTCCCGGGCACACGAGTGGGCTTGCGACCCTCTTTGAGGGCCTTCCAATAAGGCTCGGCGTCTTCCACTTGCTCCGCGAGCTCGTGAATCAGCTTTCCCTCCTCGCGAGACTGTACCGCGCAAGTCTCGGTGTGGCGTATGACTGACCCGAAAAGAGGAGCTGCACCGCCGAGCGCATTTGTGATGTCCGCAACCGCGTTGCGGCGCACGGCCTTAGCTGACGTAGAGACGTCAAACAGGACTGCGCCGAGAACGTCGATATCGGGATGAAACTCGCGAACGTGATTCAGTTGCGTCGCGAGGGCGCCTAGTCCAAGGATGCTCGCCCGGTCGGGCTTCGTGGGCACAACGATCCACCGCGTTGCGCCTAGTGCAACCTGAAGCAAGCTCGGTCGCGTGGGGGGCGTGTCCAAGACGATGAGATCGTAGTCGCCGGCGATCGGAGCCAACGCTTCGGCCAGCGTCGCGTGAACCTTCTTCGCACGCTGCGCGCGGCCGACGAGTATGGACTCGAGGTCATCAAGCGCATCGCCGCCGGGGATGACGTCGAGATTCGGACGAACGTCGCGAATTACTGGCTGAAGTTTTTGGCCAGTACCTATCGCATCGAGTAAGTGCTGACCGTTGTCCGTAAGACCTTGTTGGTTGTAGCCGAGGTCCTCCCCTGCGTTGCCCTGTGGGTCTAGATCGATGAGCAGAGTGCGCCATCCAGCTGCGGCTGCAAGGCCAGCGCAGTTCACCGATGTGGACGTCTTGCCTGCGCCCCCTTTTCCGTTGGCGAACGCTACTACACGCTGTAGCTCGTGGGTTAGTTCATGCATGACTTCCCGCTTTCAGTCTCGGAATATTGGCTGGTCTACGGCGAGGCATAGGGCACAGTGCGATGCGAGGTATGTGATGCAGCGTACGGCCCACCACGTGGCATCCGGTAGAGCGACACGCAGTGATTTACCTAGTTGATGCGCTGTGTCTGGATCTAAATCCCGATGCAAGATGCATCGTGCAGTGCTGTGTGTGGTGGAGGACAGTTGAGGCAGTAGGTCGTATCTGAATGCACTACGTGATGTGTACTGCAAGTTGGGCCTCACGGCGTGGCGCGCACCTGCCGCTAGTTGACCCAATAAGGCGAGGGGTACGGCATAGCGAATTGCGAGACGTACATGAACATCTAGTGCCAACAGTCGGGGTGACGGTAGGCAATTTTTTAGGACGTGCACTAATGCATGCATTAAGACATGAGTTAACTGCCCTTGAACTGCTGATATTCGAAACGATCGTTGTTTGGAAGGTTGCGCTTAAGGCACGTTGGGGTGGTTGGTAGATGGTGTCCTGCAACGTCCGGGGGGCATGATCTGGGCCAGCTAACTGACGTGCGATTTGGTTGACCAACGGGCTCAGGCGGAGTGAAATGTGCAGGCATCTCCCGGCCGCGCCGCCCAGTGGATTGCATGATGTCGCGGTCCTCCGACAGACCGAAGTCTAGTGGTGAGGAGGCACAGTTGAGGCGGCCCGCCGCTGGAGACGACGATGCGGTTGTTGGTCGCGCCGACGAGGGGGCGGCACAGCAACCTCGGTTCTCGGATGGCGCGTAGCTTGCCGCCCTGTCGGGGCCGATGCACTGTTGTTGTTCGAAGGTTCCCATCGGGAGCCAGATCGTGGGCCACAATAGAACTCGCGGACGAACTCAGGCTCCACTCCAGTGCCAACGGGCGCACTACGATATGCAGTGAAGCGCACCTTAAGCCTTGCATTAAGCCTTGCATTAATGCATGCACTAGAACTTCCAGTGTTGGCGTCCAGTTCAGTTAACAACGCGGATCAGACCGGCCCGTGCGTCGAGTCCGCCGCCGGCGTCGGTCGCCGATTGGGCGAGGGCATCGGAGCCAGGCAAACTCCGGTAATCACTCGCCCGTGCGAGTAGTTCGTCCGATGATCTAGGAAGCTTCCGGGGTTTATCCGGCGTTCAGTGGGACCAAGTCGCGCCGACGAAGTGAATACCCAGAGCCGCGATCGGCCAGTGGACCCGCTGGGCGACCAACTTCGGCGACGTGAACCGGCTCGCCCCCCCCAGACAACTGACGATCCACCCCGACCCTGCGGTATCCGAGGGGCGCGCAGTCGCGGATATTGAGCCAGACGGAGATCCTCGGGCCCCGCCGCGAAGGTCCGCCGGCCCGCATACGTCAAACGGGCCTGCGCAAAGAGCGTTGGCTCCTGGTCGCTGGTGGTGGTCCAATGAACTGTGCCGGATTGTGACCGGAGCTGAGATCGCCGTGACCGGTCACTAAAACGAGCGGCTGGGAAGCCTTGTAGCGAGCCCGTCGGTGCCTGGTCGCCCGAATGCGCCGACCACTTGAACGAGCCCACGGATCGGTCGGTTCTAGAGGCCCGCCAGCCGAATCGTACTGTGACGAAATAATGTAGTTTTCAGCAGCACCGGGGGAGTGGCCTCTGGAAAACCGCGGTTGGAGAGCGCACGGGGCTCCGCGCGGACCCCGGAAGAGTTGGCGCCCGAACGGCCTGCGATACACGACCGACGAGCTACAGGCACGGACAGTCGGGTCATCGGCCCGACGGCATCGGAGGAAGATGAGCTTGGAGGCCGCGCGCTGGACCGCAATGCGCGCTGCACTTCGGCCAACGGCCTCGCTGTGCTCCACGCGCCGCGGCCCAGCAACCGCTCTGCGACCATAAGAGTCGGATTGTTGGTCCGCAGCCGGCGGTGGAAACGACCGTCGCGTTCCGGCGTCCTGCAGTCATACCGCCAGTAGCTGACAACCGACTGGCAGATCTGTGCCGGCATAGTTCGTTAGCAGGCTTAGTGAACATGGCTCGACAACACGTCTGCGCACGAAGACTGCGGCCTTGGTCAGCGCAATCTGGTTTCCGCAGGTCACCATGGCCGCCATCCACGAGCAATCATCGATGCCCCGGCGAGTGGCAGTGCTCTTGTAGCTCGAAAAGGAGCACAATCGGCTCGTTCAAGGGAGGGACCGCGAGAAGTTAGGGACCTGGCACAGTCACATCGCGAAAACGCGAAGAATCCTGCGCTAAATCCAATTAGCGCAGGAGGGCGGCCGCCTAACTGCATAAACGCGTCGCAGTGGGGCTACTTCCAGCGGGCAGCCGCGAAAGCTCGCGTTCAGGGCGCGCTGAAGGTTTGGTTAAACCCAGGAGCCGACACCGCGGGCCTGAGGCAGGGGAGAAGCCCCCATATCGTATGGCCGATCGGGCAGTCGAGCTCAAGGGAACAAGCTCGAACCTCAAATATCTGCAACAACATCTTGTGGGAGGACGACAGAGGAAGCGTCGACCGCGTGCCAAGGCAGGCGACTCGCGCCACCGCGCCACCAAGCGGGCTGCCCGCCACAATCGGCGTGCTGCGCAAGCTCGTATGATCGACCCCTCGATCGAAGCCCTCGTCGTCGCGTCACGCAAGCGACCGGACCTCGTTGGTCCGATACTTATGAGTAGTTTTAGTCGGCGCCGCGAGCGGGTTGCTGAAGACCAAACACTATTACCTATGCGCGCGTGGTACGAGCTCGCGAAGGTGCCGCTGGCGGACCACTTGTTGAGTCGAATGGGTGCTCCATGGCCTCCCGCGAAAGACATTATCCTCTCGGTCGACTGGGTCTCTTCGATGCGGTGGGGCCTTGACCACTTCACGTACTCAGCCCGCCTGCTCCGAAGCGATCTGACTGTGGGCGGGGTGCTGTCGGTGCGAATGCTCATCGAGCGATGGACCCTCAACGTGGCACACCACCACAAGATTCACCGTCGCAGTGATGAAGCTGATTCTGACTTCATCACGAGGGCATGATCCATTCTTCCAGGTGCGGGGACTCTTGGCCGACGGCTGTCGAATCTTCTTGTCCGGTGTAGACTTTCGTCTCGGCGGGCAGGGTGAAGATCTTGGTCTGGATCGATTCGATGATGGTCGGGAAGTCCGAGAACGACCGTCCGGTGGCGCCGGGCCCGCCGGAGAACAAGGTGTCACCGCTGAACAGGACACCGAGTTCGGGTGCGTAGATCGAGCAGGAGCCGCGGGTGACCAGGTGTGTTGATCACCACGAGCTCGGTACCGCCGACGGTGATCTTCTGCCCGTCCTCTCTTGACAAGTTCGTTGCTCTCAGTGAAACTACTCGAAACCTGTATGTACAGGTTCATACATAAGTAGGTGACTGATGGTTGTGAAGCATCGACTGATCGCGAATGAACTGGCCGGGCGAATCCGGCGAGGTGAGTTCGGCAATCGGGAGCGGTTGCCCGGTGAGATGGTGCTCGCCGACGAGTTCGCGGTCAGCAGAGGAACGGTTCGTCAGGCCCTGACCACCCTGCAACGAGAGGGTCTGATCGAAACTTGGACTGGGGCCGGTTCATTCGTGACCTACGACGGAGAAGAGATCGATGATGGCTTTGGTTGGACCAAAGCTCTCAGACGCAAGGGAATCTACACGTCTCTGGACCTAATGGCCCTCGGTCGAGTCGAGCTGCCCGTTGTGGCCCGCAGGTTGTCATTGACGAAAGATCATTTCCTACTTGTCGAGCGAGTACGAAAGACCAGCGACGATCAACCCATCACGCTGGAGCGCAGCTATATTCCATGGCGTTCGTCCCTCGAAACGGTGATAGCTACAGGGCTGGTAGATGGTTCGATCAAAGAGACCTTGGCACAGCACGGGATGTTGGCTACCGCTGGTGAAGAATCTATCGGTGTTGCGATCCTCGGCTCACACGATGCCGAGATGCTTGGTCGGCCGGCGGGCGATGCCTTTCTGGAAACCGAACAGACGAACTACGACATGCATGGTCAGGTTGTCGAGTTCGTGCGAAGCCTTCTGCATCCACAGCATTTTCGGCTTCACCATTCCTTTGGAGGACACCGATGAACGACGCCACAATCGATCGTGCAGAAGGCGCGCTGCTCGGGCTCGCGGTGGGTGATGCATTGGGTATGCCCACCCAATACTTGGCCCCGGACGTGGTCAGGGCCCGGTATGGGTTGCTCGACGGATTTTATCCCGGCCCCGAAGACAACGACATCAGTCGTGGTGTGCCGGCCGGGCACGTCACTGACGACACTGATCAGGCGATCATTTTGGGAAACCTGCTCGTTGAGGGAGGGGGTGCACTCGACCCCACTGCGTTCGCCAAGGCGCTCTTGGTCTGGGAAGAGGAGATGCGTGCTACCGGATCGCTGGACTTGCTGGGCCCCTCGACCGTGAAGGCATTGGCCCTTGTATCGCAGGGGGTCTCGCCCGATCTCACCGGGCGTTGGGGGGATACAAATGGGGCGTCGATGCGAATTGCACCCGTCGGCATCGCCCACCTCAGCGAGCCACTCGAGAATCTCGTGGACGCTGTGGAAGATGCGTGTCGTGTCACCCACAACACCGGGATCGCGATTGCCGGCGCGGCTGCGGTGGCCGCGGCAATCAGCTCTGGCCTCGACGGCAGGCCGCTACACGAATCGATCGAGATTGCCATCGCAGCGGCCGAAATCGGCAGTCGCAGAGGCTACTACATCGCGGGCCCGGACGTTGCCGCGCGAATCGATTGGGCCTTAGGCGTCGTTCGTGACCTCGAGCCCGAGGAGGCACTTGACCGCGTCATCAAGCTCATCGGTGTCGGGGTGGCCACACAGGAGGCGGTTCCTGCCGCCCTTGCGATCGCATCTTTGTTTCCAACCGATCTATGGGCGGTGACCCGTCACGCGGCGAGTCTGGGCGGCGACTGCGACACGATTGCCGCGATCGCAGGCGCCATTGTGGGTGCGCACGTCGGCGCGTCGTCGATCCCTCTCCCTGTGCGCGAGCAGCTCGCTGTCGCGAACCCTGATCTCCGTCTGCGCGGTCTAGCGCTCTCGCTGCTCGAGCTCCGGGCCAATCCGGCCAAGCGCTAAGACTTTCACCTCACGTAAACCCCCTCCATCAAGGACCATCAAATGACCGAACAGACTCGCGACCGCGTTGGCGTCATCGAAACACGGGGTATCGAACCGATTCCAGATAGTGAACGACACGGTAAGCCGATCGGCCTGTTCTGGATGTGGTTCGGCGCCAACATGGGTGTGCTCGGTATCACCCTGGGCGCCGCGCTCATCACTTTTCAGGGACTTAACGTGGCTCAGGCGATCTTGGTTGCGGTGATCGGATCAGTGGGTTCCTTTCTCCTCGTCGGGTTGCTCAGCATTGCCGGTAAACGTGGAGGCGCACCAGGTTTGACACTGTCTCGGGCTGTGTTTGGTGTCCGTGGCAACTGGGCACCGACTCTCGTCGCGTGGCTGGGTTTCGTCGGATGGGAAACCGTCATGTGTACCACGGCGGCGTTCGCGTTGCTGGCGCTGTTGGATTTGGCTGGGGTTGCAGCGTCGGTGCCACTGACGGTGGTCTGCGTCCTGGTCACGGTGGTGCTTGCAGCGGTAATCGGACTGTTTGGACACGCAACGATCATGTGGGTGCAGAAGTGGTTGACGTGGGTCTTCGGTGGGTTGACCGTTGTCGTGGTGGTCTTCCTCGCTGTCACGGTGGACTGGGCCGCAGCGTTTGACCAGACCGGAGGTCCGATGAGCTCAGTCGTTGCGGGAGTTGGGTTCATCGCTGCCGGAACGGGTTTGGGCTGGTTGGCCGCAGGTGCGGACTACGCACGCTATCTCCCTCGTCAGGTGCAATCCCGGCGCATCGTCGGGTCCACTGTGTTCGGCGCCGCCGTGCCGCTTGTCGCGCTGGTGACGATGGGTGCACTGATGGCGGTCGGCGACGCGGACCTCGCTTCGTCCAACGATCCCGTCGCCGCGGTCGGGAACGCCCTACCCAGCTGGATGTTGGTGCCCTACCTGCTGACGGCGGTCTTTGGGCTGATCGCCGGAGCGGATCTGTCCATGTACAGCTCGGGCTTGAATCTGATCACCGGCGGCATCAAGGTCAAACGCACTACGGCGGTGGCGGTCGATGCCCTCCTGATTACGGTGGGCGGCCTGTACATTACGGTGATCGCCGACGACTTCTACGGTCCCTTCACGACATTCCTGACCCTGCTCGCGGTTCCGCTGACTGCTTGGGCCGCAGTTTTCCTGGTGGATCTGGCCGGCCGGCACCACTATGACGAGCCAGGGTTGATGAACACTTCCGGACCCGGTCCGTATTGGTATCGGGGCGGGGTGCGCTGGACCGCGCTGATCGCGTGGGCGGCGGCGATTGTGTTGGGACTGTTGTTCACCCATACCCAGTCCGGTGACACGGTGTGGTTTGCCGGCCCGTTGTCGGATACCTGGGTGGGCCAGAACTCACTTGGATGGTTTGTCAGCGGCCTGTCCGCGGCGCTGCTGTTCTTGGTACTGCGCCGGATCGCCGGTGAAGAATCCGTTTTTCGTGCGCCGGCCGTCGTCACGCAGACTGCAGATACTGAGGCGATTACCTCAGAGCCGGTGGTGAATCCGTGACATCGTCAGCTCGGGTGGTATCGACAGGCAGCATCCTGGTCGATGTCATGGTTGAGGTTCCCTCGCTGCCTGAACGCAGCAGTGATGTCGTCGCCACTGGGACGCGGACTCGCGTAGGAGGAGGTTTTAATCTCGCCGCAGCCGCGGCCCGGCAGGGGATCTCGTGTGTGTACGCCGGGACCTATGGCGTCGGTCACTACGGCTCGATCGTCAGAGCGGCGCTCGACGCAGAGGGCATCAGTGCAATGGGTACGGCTCGCAGCGATGGTGACAGCGGCTTTTGTGTTGTCATGGTTGAACCGGACGCGGAGCGGACTTTTGTGACTGTGCCTGGAGTGGAGGCCCGGACTTCACTTGATGAACTCGAGAACCTTGATATCCGAGAGACGGATCTGCTGGCAGTGTCCGGTTACGACCTGTTGTATCCGATCAGCGGCGCGGCTCTGACGCCATGGTTGGCCTCCGGCGTCGGAGCTCAGCTGATTGCGCTGGATCCTGGCCCTTTGGTGCTGGAGATCCCCCAGGATCGGCTGCGCCCGGTGCTGGAGCAGACGGACATCGTGTCGCTCAATGAGCGCGAGGCGCAGTTGGTGGCCGGAGCCCCGGGTCTTTGCGGCGAGAACCTGGTCGGTGCGGTACGCAACGTCCCTGGCTTCAACGTCTCGATATTGTTGGTGAGGCAAGGCGCGGCGGGGTGTCTGGTATCCGCACCGCACTTGATCGATGAGGTCGTGAACATCGCTGCGCCCGCAGTGACGGCCGTGGATACCACTGGCGCCGGAGATACGCACACAGGGGTGCTGTTGGCGGAACTGGCACGAGGCGAGAGCCTCCGCGCGGCGGTGAAGCTTGCCAATCACGCAGCTGCGATTGCGGTGACACGACCAGGGGCATCCACGGCCCCCCGTCGAAACGAGGTTCTGCGGTCTATCGATCAAACGTCCTGACCGCAATCCTCCCAGATGGTCAACCAGTCCCGGCGAGGCCGCAGACTGCGTCGATGATGGTATCTGCCGACTGCTGCCTCGTCCCGAGCGCGACACGCACGAACGGCGCGATGTCAGATCTTGCGACTGCGCGCACGGTCATCCGTCCCCGCTGCGGACCCATGCTGGTGTCCACGGTAATGGTCACCGTAGGAGCGTCTGTCAGCTCCACGGCGCCGACGGCGAGCGCCGCGGCCAACGGGTCGTGGGTAGGGCACCACAAGCCAGCATGGACCGGCCCGTAGGAGTCGAAGTACCAATCCAGCATCATCCCCACGGAACGTATTGCAGCGCTGGGGGAATGGAGGAGTCGCTGTTTGTCAGCAACGCTAAGCAAATGCTTGTTGGTGATGTCGATTGGCACCAGCAGGAGCTGGTGCCAACGTGCCGTGAACGTCGCTGCTGCGGCCTCGGGGTCACCGAGAATGTTGGCCTCGGCGTACGGAGTTACATTGCCGGGTACGTGTGCAGCGCCTCCCATCACCGTGATGGACGCGATCGCATCGGGCAGATCGGGCTCGCGGCGCAGCGCTTCGGCGATGTTTGTCAGCGGCCCGGTAGCGATGATGTGAAGCGCACCCCGATGCCGCTGAGCCAACGTGATCATCTCCTCGACTGCTCCGGCTGTGGGCGGTGGCGGCGTACGCGCGGGTGCAAGGGTCACTCCGCCGATTCCGTTGGCGCCATGAAATTGCGGTGCGCCGCGAGGATGACCGAGCAGGGGTGGGTAGTCGCAACCGACCGCAACTGGGATGTCCGAATGCCCGAAGAGGGCCAGGATCCGGCGCGTATTGTCGGCTGCGACGGTGGCGCTGACATTCCCGCTGACGGTGCCGACCAGATCAGGTGGGTGGCCGGCACCGAGCAGAAAGGCCAGCGCCAACGCATCGTCGATGCCGGTGTCACAGTCCAGATAAAGCGGGCCACCGACCGGGATCATGACACGGCGCGCCCAGATATCAGGGACAGGCCGATTTCGTAGGCTTCGCGCAGATCGAGCCCGTCGTATTCCACGGAGGCCAGTTCACGGACCTGTGGGCTCGCGTTCATGGCCACGGTGTTGGGAAGCCAGCGAAACAAGGGGACATCGGAGGTCGAATCACCGTAGGCGACGCAGTCATTCGCGCCGAGTCCGTACTGTAGCAACAGGTCCTGAACGATGGTGACCTTGTCGTCGGCGGACAACAGCATGTCTTCGTGCGGTTCGATGCCGATCTCGATCCCGGTCCCGAACGCACCGTGCGCGCCCCACGATGTGAAGCGCCTGACGAAGAACTCGGGCGACTGCGAGATGACAACGCTGCGCTCGCCGCGGCGGGCGATGTCGGCGAAGACGTCCTGGACCGCATCGATCCACGGTGCGTTCAGAAAGGCGTGATCGATGTCGGCCTCGGTCATGTCAGCCCAGATGGGCAGACATTGCTGCCAGAACTGGATGTCGGTGATCCGCCCGAGCAACCAGTTCTCTTCGATTTCTTCAGCGATCGCCATGTTGCCGCTGACCTTCGATATCTCGATTGACGCGGTCGATCGCAGAAGCGTGCCGTCCATGTCGAAAATGTGCAGCTTGGTCACAGGGTCATTGATCCCTTCGAGGTTTGTCGGCACTTGTGACGATATCGACCCGGTGGTCGGGCATTGCCCTGACCACCGGGTCGAAGAGAGGAGGGCTCAGGCGACTGCGGCGTCCTGACCGCTGACGGCGTTGCGTAGGGGCGCGATGGCCGCCGCGTAGTACGCCTCCGGTACGTCCTTTTCGCTGAGTTCGATCAACTCACTGAAGTCCCACTTCTTGAGGAGCTTGCCGTTGCGGAAGACCGGCTTGAGCAGATTCTGCTCGGGGCTCACCGAGTCGCGCTGCACGGTCTTGTACTCGCCGTCCTCGAAGGTCAGGGCGAGACGCCCCTTCTTCGACGTCTTCATCAGGTCACCGGTGGGGGACTTGCCGATAGCACGCCACTCACCGTTGACCATGACCGCGCTGGCCTTCTGCCCGAAGTTCATCGTGTCTCGGTTGCAGTGCTGCAACAGCCCGCCACCCATACCGAAGACGGCGTTCTCGGCAGACATTCCGCGCCGCTCCATCTCGGCGAACACCAACGGTAGGCTGTCCCGGTTGACGCCATCGCCCTGCACCGTGCGGACGAACGGCGGCAGCACCTTGAAGCCCTTGCTGTTGACTTCATAGCCGAATGCATCCATCAACCATTCGGTCGTGTCCGCGGTCACCTGGACGACATCGCCGGAATCTGGGCGGACACCGACGAGTCCGGGGAAGTTGCGGACCTCTTCGGCGAGTTCCTTGCCGATGATGTTCTTGACAGCGTTCTCATGGTCGTACGTGTCCGTGAGCAGCAGTGCGCATCCGGACGGAGCGTGGACCTCGAGCATGTTCCGCATTGCCGCGGCCTCATTGTCACGACCCCAGGCCGAGAACCCGGCGTGCTCGGAGTTGGGGCCGGAATTGGACGGCGCCACCGCGTTGTAGATCTCTTTCGCGGCGATGATGCCGGGCACGGTGTCGCTTTGGGAGAAGTTGACGAGATGCGCGAGTCCACCGAGAGCGGCCGACTGCTGCGAGCTGACGCCGCGGGCGCCGTAGTCGTGCAGCATGTGCCGAAGTACACCGGGATTGTCGGAGGTGCGGTCCAGGGCCTCGCGGATGACGGCCTTGGCAAGCCAGCTGATGGTGCCGACCGTGGTCGGGTACCACACTGCGCGCAGCAGAGCGGTCTCGAAGAAGCTGGTGGCCCAGAAATACTTTGGGTCGGTGTTGATGATCTGGACCAGCACGTTCTTGGTCGGCATCACCAAACCCTCTGGGACCGCCTCGATCTCGACGGGTAGGAATCCACCGTGGTCGTTGAGGATCCCCATCCAGTTCTCACGGTTGAAATGCATGCCTTGCTCGCGCATGTAGTACTCGGCCTGATCGATGTCCTCGAGCGTGATGGGATGCATGAGGTAGTCACGGAGGAAGGCCTGCAGACCGACGAACATCGTCACTGGGAACTCGCCGCCACGGGATTCGATGTAGCTATTCACGTACTCGGTGCCCGGTGGGTAGAGCGGGTAATGGCAGTGCTTGTAGTTATCGGTGTTGATGATGATGTTGTCGTAGCTGCTGCTGAGCGGCATTTCTGGTTCCTGTCGATTGCGGGTGGATTCGTTTCTACTGGTCGTTCTCGCCCGGTGGTGTTTCGCAGATCGTCTGAGGGTCGGGCCGGTGCGCGTCGACGAGTCCCTGTGGGACGGCACTGTTCATCTTGCCCCGACGACGGTAAGGCGTTGGTTAACACGATGTTTCGATGTCGGAGGACCTCCGAGTCGGAGTTGTTTGCCCAGGTGGCCGAGGTGATGCACCTCGACAATGTGGTGTAACACACACCACTATTATCGTTTCTACTTGTGAATGCAAGAGGTGCAAGGGCACGTAGTAATCCCTGGGGCGTCTGACAGGCCGCCGGACGGTGGAAGCTCTTCAGGAAGTCCAGACTAAAGGCCAGTTCAAGGCCTAGTTTCGTTCGTCTGGTCTGGCCGCTGTGAGCAGATCTTATTGTTGGGTTCACATCTCGACGGTCCTCATCGGGTGATCGCTAGAATGCGTTCTACCGTAGGGCCAGGCGCGCAGACGGGTTGAATGTGTCCGGAGGGATTCATCAGGTTGTGCATGAGTTAAACGGCACACCCGAGCTGCCGATGCTGACAAGAGAACGCGGCGAGGCGAGGCGATGAGCGGCTCGTGCCGGATTGCGCTCAGCGCAAAAGTGATTCGGTAGGGAGGTCTACTGCGGCCGCTACTGCATCAGGTTCTTGCTACGTGGCGAGTTGGATCACCGGTGATGTCCATGGCCATGACGATCATGGCGTCGATGCGTCCTGCACCATCGACACCGGGGGAGTGGTGTGGGGACGAGGGTTAGTCGCTCGGCGTAACAACCGAGTCCCTGACCTGCAGTGTGGTCGGCAGCGGGTCGGGCGATTCCGGGCCGGCGGTGTCCTCGATGAGGTCCGAGAGCAGCGATGCCGCCTGCTGGCCCATGTCGCGAGCCGGCTGGCGGACAGTGGTGAGTCGTGGCGTCAGCAGCGAGACGAACGGGAGATCGTCGAAACCGACCACACTCAGATCGGTGGGGACGGTGATGTTTCGTGAACGGCAGTATTCGAGGGCACCGACGGCCATCAGATCGTTCGCGCAGAGGAGGGCGGTGGGTCGATCAGCGGGTGGGCCGGAGAGGAACTTGTCGGCGCCGTCCCATCCGGACTGTTGGTGATAGTCGCCCCAATGGATGGGGACCGAATCGGGCTCGATCCCGATGGACGCGATCGCTTCTCGGTATCCCGACAGGCGTTGCTGTGTCGACCACAGGTTCTTCGGTCCGGCGATGATTGCTAACCTGCGATGGCCGAAACCGATGACATGCGCAGCGACCTCACGCGCTCCACGGCGGTTGTCAGAGACGATCGCGGGCAGATCAAAACCGGGCACTTGCTCGTCGACGAGGACCACCGGTCCCAGTCGGGTGAGCTCGAGCAGGGACCGCGGCGACGTCATGGCACCCGAAAGGTAGACGATGCCGTTGATCCGCTGGCTGCGCAGTAGTCGACCGTTCACCGATTCTGCCGCGCCCGTGGCCTCCGGGGCGCACAGGACCACCAATCCGCCACTGGCAGAGACCGTCTGCTCGACGCCCTCGACCAGCAACGCGAAGAACTGATTTGAGAGTTCGGGTACAACCAGGCCGATGGTTGGGGCCGATCTCCTCTTGAGGCCGCGGGCGGCTTCGTTCGGGGCGTAGTCGAGGACACGTACCGCATCGAGCACCCGGGCTTTGCGTGCCGGAGCAACCGGGCCGCTGTCGTTGAGAACGTAGCTCACAGTGCTGACGGAGACGCCCGCGTGGCGAGCGACGTCCTTCATCGTTGGTGGCCGACCCTTGTTCATAGAGGCATCAATCTACCGCCACCCGCGCCTGCAACCCGGACGTGGGACACGTGTCGATCGTTGGCGGGCCCGCGACGCACACCGGGCGCGATCATCCCATCATCTTGCCACCGTGGCCCCACCGTTCGCGCGGTATGCCGTGTATCACGACCGTCGTATCCGCGGCAATGTCCTCTCCGAGCACAGCCGATACCGCCTTGGTCAGTTCTGCAACCATGTCCGAGGCGAATTGGTTGTCAGCGAACCGATCCTCGAAAAAGCTTGCTTCTATGTATGGCATTTCTTGTGCCCTTCTTCCTGTTGTTCAACCATCGAGATACCTGTGACAAGGGATCGCTCGTGAAGGGCAGGCGCTCTCCACATCAATTCGTCGACACCTCCAGCTCGAGTGCCTCTGATGACGCTGCCAAGTAGGTGCTGATATCGCGTCCGGACCGCAACACGGATTTGATACCCCCGCGCAGGAGAGATATGTCATCGAGAACCCCCTGGTCGACGATCAATACGTCGCCGATGGAGCCGCTTCGAAGAGAGCCGACATCTGGCCTGTCCAGCAGATCTGACGCCGTTCCGGTCGCGGTTGCCAGAGCTTCCATCGTTGACATGCCGTGCTCAACATAGAGTTCGAGTTCTCGATAATGTGCCCCAAATGGGCAGAGCGTTCCCGACGAGTCCGTGCCCATCGCAATCTTGACTCCTGCCGAACGCGCGAGACCGAAGGCCTCCAGCGTTCGGTCATGTGCATCACGCAGACCCTCGACACCCGACGAAGTCAGGCCGCGTTCGGTGCCTTCGCGTTGACACCAGTCGTTGAATGCCATGGTGGGAACCAGATAGATTCCTCGACGCACCATCTCGCCGGCGCAGTCCTCGTCGAGGTAGGAGCCGTGTTCGATACTGTCGACGCCGGCCTCGATGCTGCGACGAATGCCCTCGAGCGATAGAGCGTGCGCGGCGACACGTAGATCCATGTCATGAGCCTCCTCGACAACTGCAGAGAGCTCGGCAACGGTGTAGTTGGGCCAATGAGGCTTCTCTCCCTTCGACATTCCGCCACTGGCCATCACCTTGATGAAGTCTGCTCCGCTGCGGGCTTGCAAGCGGACCATTTCCCGACAGGCGTCGACGCCGTCGGCGGTATCCCACTTGCGTCGGGATGTGTATGGGGGGTAGAACAGGTCGCCGTGACCGTTCGTCATGGTGATCCACCACGGGGCGACAACGAGATTCGGCCCGATCATCAGACCGTCAGCGATCATGTCTCGCAACTCGGTCTCGCCGACTCCCCGGTGGCCCATGCAGCGCAGCGTCGTGAATCCCGCGCTGAGCGCCCGCAGTGAGTTTCGATAGCCGTGTAACAGCTTCTCGGGACCGGTCCGCTGGCCACGGAAGACATCGCTGGCAACGACCCGGCGGCTGTCTGAGTTCGTCGTCAGATGCACATGACAATCAATCAGACCTGGCAACACCGCACACCCTGTTGCATCGATGCACTCTGTACCCGGGGGAACGACGTCCGCGCGGTGGTCGCCGGCATAGCTGACCCTGCCGTCCTTGATGTAGAGGAGGCCCGCCTTGTGGCACTCTCCAGAACCCAGCCACAACAGGCCGTTCTCGATGGCGATGTCATTCACTACCTACCTACTAACTGTTCAGTACGAATCGCCGTCGGTGACTGCGGCTTCGGCCACACTCCTGCAATGCCGAGCACTACTCGGGACGTGCGTCGAGGACAACTGTTTTGTTCTCCAAGTATGCCTGCAGGCCCGCGACGCCACCTTCGCGGCCGATCCCGGACCTTTTGAAACCGCCGAATCCGATGCCGAAGTCTGCGCGGTTGCCATTCTGTCCGACAGTGCCGGAGTGCAGCGACCGCGCGATCTCGAGGACTCGCCGCGACTCATGGGTGAAAACAGAGGCATTGAGGCCGAACTCGGTCGCGTTGGCAATTCGTACGGCGTCATCTACATCACGGGCAGACAACACCGCCAGCACCGGACCGAATATCTCTTCCTGAGCGAGCCGAGATGTCACCCCGACATTTCCGAATACCGTTGGCTCGACGAAGAAACCGCGATCGAGGTGAGGGGGACGACCACCGCCGTACGCCAGGGTGGCCCCTTCTTGCTGTCCGATCTCGATGTAGTTCTCGATGCGTGCCCTCTGTCGCTCGGTGGCCACCGGTCCAACAGCGACATCCGGGTCGTAGGGGTCGCCGATGCTCACGCGACTGAACTCGGCCGCCAATGCATCAACCATCTCGTCGTGACGACTTTCGGAAACGATCACCCTGGTCAGGGACGCGCAGATCTGTCCGGATAGAAAACACTCGGCCGAGGCAATCGTGTGTGCTGCCTCTGCGATATCGAAATCGTCGAGAACGATGGCCGGCGACTTCCCGCCGAGCTCGAGCGACGACCGGGCAATACGACTGCCGAGGATGCCGCCGATTCGTTTACCCGCTTCCGTCGACCCGGTGAAGGCGATCTTGTCGACACGGGGGTCGGTCACCAGCGCCTCGGACGCGGCGCGATCCGCGGTGACCACGTTCAGCACCCCCGCCGGAAGTCCGAGCTGCTCAGCGATCTCAGCCATGAGATAGCCCGCACCGGGCGCCTCCGGGGAAGATTTCACGATGACCGTGCATCCGGCGAGCAAGGCCGGCGCAATTTTGTAGGCCATGAGCGCCATCGGCGAATTCCACGGGATGATGGCGCCCACGACGCCGACGGGCTCTTTCACGATCATTCCGAAGTCGGCGCCGTTGGTGGGCGTGACTTCCTCCTCGAATGTGAAGCTTGTTGCCAGGCCCGCGTAGTACCGGTAGGCGTCGATCACTTCTCTCATGACCACGTCGACCGACGACGCCAGTATCCCGGTTTCGCGCGGCCAGATCTCGACCACGTCATCGATGCGTGCTTCCACTGCATCTGCGATGTCGAGTAGGACCCGGGCCCGCTCTGCATGTGTCAACCGCGGCCACGGTCCATCGTCAAATGCTGTGCGAGCGGCGGTGATAGCGCGACCGATGTCCTCGACATCGGCATTGGGCACCGAGTAGTACACCAGTTCACTGCTCGAGTCGACGACGTCGATCGATGTAGTCGAGTGCGGTTGAACCCACTGACCGCCGATGTACAGGCTCTCGGTGAAGGAGAGCGGTACCTTCGGAAGTGTTCTCATTCTCGTTTCCTATTCATCTAGGTGGCGATGTCACGTCAGCTCAGGCAACGCAAGGGTCATCCTCATACCTACGCAGCGGCGGGGGCCAAAGGCCGACTCGCCTTCACGACCACAGGCTAGAATCGTTTCTACACCCAAACGTATTCCCTGGCAACCGCAGGTAGCAGAACTCGTTGCGATTCCGTAGGTGGGATCGGCGCCGCCCCTCAACGTGGGTTCGTGAGCTGAGAGGGGGCCGTCGCGTCCGTTTTCGTGGTTGTGAAGATACCAGCCCGTGACGTGCGCCGCAGCGTCAGACTGAGGTGCCTGTTGTGGCACCGCATCGGCTGGGGCCGGCGGCCTCGAAGGTCGTTCTCCTCTCGTGTGGCGAGCACCCGAAGAATCGATTATTCTGCGGGTGGTGGATGACCACTCGGACCGGGGCTTCTGCCGGCTGCGTTGTTCGTCGTGTGCTTTATCTATCACGAGAACACCGCCGTGACTTGAGGCCGGCCGGGCCGGTGTCGTCCAAATCATCTGCGGGGGTTACGGAGTCGTCGAGTAGGTCCTCGGTAGGGACCTGGGGTGCGGGTGTGATCCGAGCCTATCTGCGCATCGATATGTACAGCGGAGGACCCGCCATGATAGAATCGTTTCTATTGGCGTTGACCGCCTGAGGTTTGGGTCTTTATCACGAGGCTTCAAGATATCGACGGCCTCGGCGGCGCAGGGCTGGGGCCTGAAGATCGGGCCCCACCTGAACAAGACATTCCACCGGTATAGAGGGGATTACATTTCATGAAGATCTGGTTCACAACACCGTTCTTTTACCGCGACATGAACCGTCCGTGGTCAGAGCTCCTCAACGACATGCTCAGCATCGTCGACGCGGCGGAGAATCTCGGTTTCGAGGGCGTCACGGTCAACGAGAACCACTTTCAGAATTACGTGAGCAATCCTTCGTCGATGATGTTCAGCGCTTTGGCTGCAGCGCGTACCAAGCGTTTGCGGATCATGCCCGGCATCGTGGTGCTTCCGTACTACAACCCACTGCTCATCGCATCGGAGATGAGCTTCCTCGACCAGATGGCACCTGGTCGCATCGGCATCGGGGTGGCTCGCGGAGGCAGTCGTTACCCTCTCGATCGCATCGGCATCGACCCGAAGGACTCGCGCGAAATCTACGAGGAGTCCCTGGAGATAATCAAACGGGTGTGGATGGAGGACGACGTGTCATACGAAGGCAAGTACTTCTCGTTCCCGCCGACCACGCTCGTTCCCAAGCCGGCCTCAGATCCCCACCCCGAGTTGTGGACCGCCTCGCAAAGTATCGACGGAGTACGCCGCGTCGCGCATCAAGGCACCAATCTGATCACGGCACCGAACTATGGCAATTTCGAGCCCTACGGCGATCTTGAAGCGCTGCTGGAGGCCTACAACGACGAAATCGACAAGACCGGCCTGGCCCGCCAGCAGGTCATGGCCCTGCGTCACACGTGGCTCGGAAGCACAGAAGAAGAAGCCACCGAGTATTTCGATGATGTGCTCAGTGAATACAACTACTACCTCACCTTGGTGCATGCCGGCAGCAACAGCAACAAGACCAAGGAAGAACGACTGGCAGCACGCGCCGACGGCGAAAAGGACGACTCTGTGGTCAGGGCCGGCGCAATGGTACCCGCACAGGAGTCGGTCTCCAAGGATGGGCTTTTCGAAAAGTATGCTGACCCGATCCTCACCACGCCCGATCGAATGATCGAGAGGTTCAAATCTTACGAGGCACTCGGTGTCGACCACATGGCGTGTCTGGTCGCCGTCGGCCAGCCCATCGGGGCCGTCATCAAGAACATGGAATTCATGGCCAGAGAAGTTCTTCCCGAGTTCTCCTGAGCCCCAGTCGAGTTCCCCACAAACTCGAAGTCGGGTTGACGATGCGCGACCCAAATACCTCGACCTACCTCCGGGACTTCTGCCCGAACCCTGACGCCACACAGGAGAACACCATGGAACCACTCAACATCCTCTTCGCCGGTGAATCGTGGATCAAACACACGATCCATATGAAAGGTTTCGACCAGTTTCACTCGACTGAGTACGAGGAAGGCGCCACCACCTTCCTCGACAATCTCGCCTCAGACGGCCACACCGTCAACTACGTGCGCGGACACGAGATTTCGTCGCGATTTCCTACATCCGCGCACGAGATCGACGAGTACGACGTGGTGGTCATCTCCGATATCGGCTCGAACTCGTTTCAGCTTCCCGATGAGACCTTCCTGCGCTCGCAAACTTCACCCAACCGGCTCGGCGTGGTGGCAGACTACGTGGGCCGAGGCGGCGGACTGGTCATGATCGGGGGCTATCTTTCCTTCACCGGGATCGACGGCAAGGCTCGATTCGGTATGACCCCACTCGCCAACGTTCTGCCGGTGACCATGCTGCCGTATGACGACCGGATCGAGGTCCCCGAGGGCTGCAAGGTCGAGGTTTGTGCGCCTGAACACGCCGTACTCGGCGCAACACCTGGAGATTGGCCGCCGCTCTTGGGATACAACCGAGTGATCGCCGACGACACTGCCGAAGTCATCGCCCGTAGTGGGGATGATCCCATCCTGGTCACCGGTGGATTCGGCGCGGGTCGCGCGGTCGCTTTCACCTCGGACCTCGCCCCACACTGGGCGCCGCCAGAGTTCGTCGAGTGGACTGGCTACCCGATTTTGTGGAACTCGATTCTGTCGTGGGCCAGTGGACGGTCCTAGCCAAGTGGCGGTTGTGGCGACAAGTCCCGGGGAGTGGCAATGAACGACGGGGTCCTGGTGATCGGCGCACTCAACGTCGACCTCGTGGTTGTCGCGGATCGGTTGCCTGGCCCGGGCGAGACCGTGGTCGGTCCTCGTCTCGACAAGTTCGGAGGCGGCAAGGGCGCCAATGCCGCAATCGCCGCTGCTCGCATGAACGCACCGGTTCGCTATTGCGGCGCTGTCGGATCCGACGATCTGGGGCGCGAGGCGCTGGCCGACCTGCGCAGCGCGAACATCGACGTCGTCGACGTCGCAGTACTCGAGGACGTTGCGACCGGCACCGCCCTGATCGTCGTCGACAGTGCGGGAGAAAACCAGATCGCAGTAGCTGCGGGAGCCAACGCCGTCGTCGACCCGGCGCTCGTTCGGTCCGGCGTCATCCGTGCCGCAGGCTGGGCCAGTTGCGTGCTGGTCAGTACAGAAATCTCCTCGGCGGCGGTCGAAGCGGCGGTCACCACGGCCCGTGATCTACGACTGCTCTGCGTGCTCAATCCTGCACCCATGCGCACCGACCTCGTCGCGGCCGCGCACACCGCGTCGATCCTGACCCCCAATGCCTCCGAGCTGCGCGACCTGTGCAACGTGCTTGCAGTCCCGTACAGCGACATCGCCGATGCCGCAGTAAGGGTCGCGCAGGCCACCGGTGCCCGCCTGGCCGTCACTCTGGGTGCCGGCGGAGCGCTTGTCGCCTCCCCGGACGGTACAACCGGACCGATCCCAGCTGTGGCGGTGCCAGACGTCCGCGATACCACCGGCGCCGGAGATACGTTCAATGGCGTTCTCGCAGCAGGCCTTTCGGTAGGAATGACTCTTACCGCAGCCAGTACCCGAGCCGTGGCAGCAGCATCTCTATCCGTGCGCCACAGTGGCGCCCGGAGTGGCATGCCTTCGGCAGAGGAGGTCGACGCGGCTCGTCTGTGATCGTGCCCTTCTACAGGCTGAACATCGGAACGGCCACAGCCGCCCAGTGACAACCTATGACACCCGTGACAACTACTCGGAAAGACCACCATGACGACCTCTCTCCCCTTCGGTTTTCAGAAGAAGTTGATGATGTTCTCGGGCAGAGCCAACCCGGCCCTGGCCGCGTCGATTGCCTCGCACCTCCAGGTCGACCTCGGAATGATCACCCTCAAGACCTTCTCGAGCGGCGAGGTGTACTGCCGGTTCGACGAGTCTGTTCGTGGGGCAGACGTGTTTCTGATTCAGCCGATGTGCGCAAATCCTGAAGAGGGCCTCAATGCCAACGATGCACTTGTCGAGCTGCTGGTCATGATCGATGCTGCCGTCGGTGCGAGTGCCCACCGCGTGGTGGCCGTGACACCGTGGTTCGGGTATTCCCGCCAGGACAAGAAATCTGCTCCGCGAGAGCCGATTTCGGCGCGAATGGTTGCACGCATCTTGGAGGCAACCGGCGTTGACCGAGTGCTCACCATGGACCTGCATGCTGGTCAGCTCCAGGGCTTCTTCAGTATCCCGGTTGACCACATGACTGCGCTGATGATGCTCGCCGACCATTTTGCCGATCTTGATGATGATCTGGTGGTGGTCGCACCTGATGCCGGACGGGTGAAGCTCAACAAACAGTTCGCCACCCGGATCGGCGCCGGCCTGGCGATCATGGACAAGGAACGCCCCCAGCAGCAGGTGGCTGAGATCACCAATGTGATCGGCGATGTGCGGGGAAAGACGGCGATCATCGTCGACGACATCATCGACACCGCGGGCACGCTACGCGCGGCAGGGGAAGCGGTGCAGCAGGCCGGAAGTCGCCGGGTCTTTGCCGCAGCCACGCATGCGGTATTCAGCGGACGAGCGTACGAGAACCTCTCCGATTCGCCGTTCGAGCGCATCGTTGTCACCGACACGATCCCGCTGCGCCCCGGTGCCCCGTCGACCATCGATGTGGTTTCCTGCGCGCCGATGTTGGCCGACACCATCGGCCGCATCTTCACCGACAACTCGGTCAGCGAAGTATTCGGCGGGAAAAATCATGTGTTCTGAAACGCAGAAGGAAGTCAGAGGGCACGTTGTGGAATCCACTCATCTCCGAAGCGTGCAGGACGCCGCCGGCATTGTGGGCACCGTTGAACTGCGAGCCACATTCAGCCGGTTCCCGAGCGGGGTGACCGCGCTGTGTGCCACCGGTTCATCTGAACAACCGATCGGCATGGCCGTCAGCGCTTTCGTCAACGTGTCGTTGGAGCCGCCACTGGTGGGCGTCTTCGTTCAGAAATCGTCGACCACGTGGCCAGAGCTGCGTTCGCGTCCACGCATCGGGCTGTCAGTGTTGGGGGCCAACCAGAAGGCAGCGTGCCGACAACTCGCCGCCCGCAATGTCGACCGGTTTGCCGGCTTGAGCTGGGAGACAGGGCCCAGCGGGGCGTTGTTTCTGCACGGTGCCACCGCCTGGCTCGAGTGCGAAATCGAAGTGGAGACCACCACCGGCGACCATGAGTTCGTCCTGCTGCGTATCCTCGGGCACCGCACCGAGGAGGAACAGGACCCACTCATATTCTATGCCAGTCGATTTCACGAACTGTCCACCCCGCAGTCGTAGCCGCCAGCAGCGAAGGAACACCATGATCTTCGAAGTCCGAGAGTATGTCGCCGTACCCGGTCGTCTACCGGCAATCATCGACCTGTTCAACAATCACACTGCCCCCACGTTCATCCGATACGACATGGAGTTGGTCAGCGCCGGCCGCACACTGATCGGCGAGAACTCATTTGGCGAATTGGTCTACACCCTTCGCTTCGCCGATCTCGCAGAGCTGGAAAGCAAATGGACCCAGATGCTGTCAGATCCCGACTGGCAAGAAGCATTCGCCGATGCCGAGAGGGACGGTGCACTGATTCAGAGAATGCGTCGGCGGGTGATCGATGACGACCCCATCGAAGCAGCGCCGTGATCATTCAGATCAACGCCAGCCACGACGTGCGAGTAGTCAGCACAGCCGAAGACGAGATCGTGGTGGTGACGTACGAAACCCTGCTTCCCTATCTGCCCGGAATCGTGCAGCTGCACGGGCTGGGGCACGTTACCGGCCACACCGTCGAACTCGAAGAGAACTGGCCAGGGTGGCCGCCCGATTCAACCATCGGCCCCCGGGCGGCAAAGATCGTCACCAAGCCAGGAGCGCTGCGTTAAGCAGATGTGCGTGAGTCTGAGGCGTTTCAGGTGGGGCTGGGCGTTATACTTTTGAGCGGTACGCGTATTTCGGCGCAGATGCCCCACGTGATGCTTCGTGTTGACGTCCGGAGCATGCGTAATGAGGTCCTGACGTTCGGTCACATGGTCGAGTCCCGCATCTTGCCGCCATCGTGGGCTCTAATTTCAAAAGTCCTTGTGCAAGATCGCGGAGTGTGGCACCTGCGGCTTGCAGGGCGAGCCCAATGTGATAAGCCGCCGAAACCCGTCGGGCCGATGGATATCGGCGCCACCAACACTTCCTTGTCGAACAGTGACCAGGCCCTCAGTCTCCAGAATGCGCAATGCTTCGCGGACTGAGGGGTAGCTGACCCCGAAATCGCGGACTAGTTCATCTTGGGTGGGAAGTTGATAGCTCTCGGCTGCCAAGATCAAGCTACGCAGGTCGGCGGCAATGGTTTCCGCGACGCGGCGGTTCGGCACCCGACTATTCCGTGGAGCGCTCACACAGTCGACTTTCGTCTCATCGGTCAACCTTGATCTGAGGTTCCCCCCAGGTAGTGGACACCGAGCTAGCGGGATCAGCGGTTCCGCTGGGAGGATGTTCACATGTCGCGGAAGCGTCGGTCGTTCACGACCGAGTACAAGGTCGATGCTGCGCATCGAGTGATCGATTCTGGTCGATCCATCGCCGAGGTCGCACGAGACCTCGGCCTCAACGAAGGCCTGCTGGGGCGGTGGGTCGCTGATGAGCGCCGGCGCCTGGACGCAGCGCGGCGAGAGGGCGATGAGCCACTGACCGCAGTCGAGCGCGACGAGCTTGCCCGGCTACGCCGGCAGGTCGCCGATCAGGAGAAGGACATCGCATTCTTGAAAAAAGCGTCGGCGTACTTCGCGGCGAACCATCAACGGTAGAGAAGTACGCGTTGATGGCCACGGAGTGCGCCACCACAGCAATCAGTCGAATGGCCACCCTGCTGGGTGTGTCAGCCTCGGGTTACTATCGGCATCTAAAGTCAACCAGGGCAACAGAATTAGGGATACAGAGGCAGCGTCGGGAAGAGTTGGCTGTGCGAATCGCTTCGATCCACGAAGACTCCCACGGTGTCTACGGATCGCCGCGGATCACCGCTGAGCTACGCGCGCGGGGCGAGTTCGTCACCGAGAAGACCGTCGCCAAAATCATGGCCGAGCGGGGCCTAGCTGGTATCAGTCCGCGCACCTTCTCGCCGCCGACGACGATCGTCGATCCGTTCGCGACGTTCCCGCCGGATCTGGTCGACCGCGTCTTCGATCAGGGCCGCACCGACGCCGTGTGGACGTCGGACATCACATATCTGACTTGCGGTGGCGAAGACATGTATCTGTGCGTGATCAAGGATGAGCATTCGAAGCGGGCGTTGGGGTGGGCTGTGGCCGATCACATGCGCGCTGACTTGGTGACCGATGCGGTCGATATGGCTGCTCGTACCCGTCGCGGTCGAACCAAGGGCATCATCATGCACTCGGACAGGGGATCTCAGTACACATCGTCCTTGATGACGAATGCCTGCGGGAAGTACGGTCTGCTTCGGTCGATGGGTCGGACCGGGGTGTGCTGGGACAACGCCGGTGCCGAGAGCCTGTGGTCGACGTTCAAGCACGAGCACTACTACCGCCACAGCTACGTCTACAAGAGCGAACTGGTTGCTGCGGTTGACAATTGGTTCGACTACTACAACACTCGACGGAGGCACTCAACGATCGGGATGCTCAGTCCCATCGACTACGAGATGTCA
>NZ_MJEI01000028.1 GCF_002095395.1 Williamsia sp. 1135 | reverse complement strand
GGGTTCATTGTTGTTGTGACCTGCGTTGATAGTGGTGTTGTCGGGCTCGGTATTGGTGTTTTCGTCGCCAGAGTGACCAGCGGAGGGGGTCAGCGATGGCATGCAGTGGTGTGAGGACGAGGATCGTGAAGAGTTTGCGGAACTCGTTGACCGACAACCGGATCAGTCCAGGTTCTGAGGGTTGGGCCAGGCGTTCAGTGGCGGTATGCACGGCCAGGAAGGCGTGCGCAGCCATGACCAAGGTAATCCAGCGGTGCCAGGACGTCCACGTCCGCACTTGATGCTGATCCAGACCGGTCAGGCCTTTGCCGCTCTGGAACGATTCCTCGACCGTCCACCGCCGCCCGGCGACTCGGACGTACTGGTTCAGCGGCACCGGTGCCGGGCTGTAGCAGCGATAGAAGGCGAGCTCGCCGGAGCTATCGTTGCGCCGCACCAACACGTGACAGAGGCCAACATCGGGACGCTCGGTGGTCGCGATCAAGGCCCAGGAGTACCAGCGGTGTCCTTTGCTACCGGCGCCGGCAGACATCTTGTGCCAGGACCGCGGCGGTAGATTCTCAGCAAGGGCATCGACCCGGATCTTCCCGGCGGCTGTGGGGACCTGCCGATTGCATCCGACGGCCAGGACGTAGCCGATCTGTCTGTTGTGCAACGCTTTTCGTAGGTTCGGGTCTGCGCCGTACACTTCATCGCCAGCGACCCACGAGGCCGGAACGTCGGCGTCGAGGGCCGCCTCGACCAGCGTGGTTGCCAGGGCTGGTTTGGTAGCGAACTCGACCGTGTCAGGGACCCCGGCCTTGGTCCTTCGCTGCGGGTCGGTGGCCCAGGTGTGCTGCGGCAGGTACAGCGCTCGGTCGATCAGGGTGTGTCCGCGAGCGGCGGCGTAGGTCAGGTAGACCGCGACCTGACAGTTCTCCGTGCGTCCGGCGGTTCCGGTGTACTGGCGTTGTACCCCAACGGTGTTGGTGCCCTTCTTCAAGTCGCCGGTCTCATCAACGACAAGCACCGCATCAGGGTCGGCCAGGTGGTCGATGACATAGCTGCGAACGTCATCGCGGACCAGATCAGCGTCCCATTTAGCGCGGGACAGCAAGTGCTGCAGTCGGTCAGGGGTGCCATGGCCCGATAGTTCGGCGATAGTCCAGCAGTTCTTGGAACCTATATCGGCCAGCAAACCCAGCACCAGCGCACCGGCGTTGCGTCGTGCTTCGACCCGCGCGAACCGCGACGAGAACGACTCCAACAACCCATCCAGGCCCGCATGCCACCGCTCATGGTCTACCCTCAGTGCTGCGGTTGCCGCAGCTGATCTGGATGTCTTCACAAACTCGAGATCATGCCGCGGCAACCGCGCCTACCAGCGCAAACACGCCGAAACTACCTATCTACGGCTGTAGTACTAACGCAGCACGGACGACTCCCCACTCCACGGAAGTATAACCTAGGTAGTCGAGCAGTCTTGTTTCAGAAGGCGGGTCAACGAACGCCGAAAGTCGGCGAGCCGCTGCGTGCGCGGAAGGCTGGAGTCGGATCAATGCGTCGGCGAGGGCCGAGGTAAAAGCGGTGGGCGCGGTGTAACCGTCGAGCGACTGACCGCTTCTGAGCTGGCGAATTAATCCCTCAACTACAAGCGGGTACCCGTTGCTAAGGGCAAAGATCCTGCTGGCCGCGGCTTCGTCGAGGTGCGCGTCGCGCACCCACTGCTGGACTTCAGTATCGGTCATGCCCGATACGGTGATCTCTGTACACGCCTGCTCTCTGAGACGTGTCAGCCCGCGGCGGGATTCGTCGTCTGCTGTGGACCAGGCGATGATGAGTCTCGCACGTTTGGGAGGGTCGAGAACCATTGATGCGAGAATGCGGTGGTCTTCATCGGTGAGACGCTGGCACTCGTCAAGCGCGAGGACCAGTCCGCTGCCTAGTACGGCCGCCGTGGAGTCGGCTAGAGCTATGAGTAGACGAACAACGTTCTCATCAGAGCGGGCGCGCAGGTCGCGGCGCAATGCCTCCTCTGAATCTGTCCGAAGGTTCTTAATGAAGGCGCCGATGCCTTCTCCTGCGTGTTCTCCGATTCTCGACTTAACAAGTGACATCAATTCTTGCGTAACGGCTTTGCCCAAGTTCTTTCCGATGTCGACCGCCGTCTTACGCGTTGCCTCGCCCAGGCGGTGTCTTAATCTCCGCCACGTCGCTTTGTCTGCTGACCCCTCGGCAAGTGCGACAGATAGAGCGTTCAATATCGCTAGCTGGAGTGCGCCGCTGTCGAACTTGCAGGTCACCGGAGCCGGGGCGGCCAAGTGATCCCTCCGCAGCTCAGTCTGGCAGGCCTGGAGAATTGAGGTCTTTCCCGTTCCGGAGTCGCCAGTGAGAAGCACGATAGGAGCGGTGGTCAGCAGAAGTCGCGACAGGTCTGTCCTCATCGGCCAATTCTGCCATCGCTGTGGTCTCTTTTTGAGGATTCGCCGATCGGTTCGACGGCCTTCGTGGCAGTTTCGTCGTCGGGCGCGGCGTCAACGCCGACGCAGCTCACGATCGTGAGCGGGCGTTGCAACTGCGAGCGCGTTTTGGAGGAGCCAGGTGCTGGTCCATATTGGCGTGGCAGTATGGCGGCCTCCAGCCCGTAAGTACCTGTTGCTATCGGAACGCGCACGTTTGTCGAGGGACCGATGCGCTTGACATAAGGGCGCCTTATCGGGCGGCCAGCACCGTTGGCCAGGCGACTCAAGCGGATAGTCGAGGTGTTGAGGATCTGCTTGCTAGTCGAGGAAGTAGGCGAAGACTTTCTCGTCTGAATCCAAGATGTCTTCCGAAGCCACCCCGAGTTCCATTGCGAGGTCGACAGATCCCAGGAGAGCGACTTCCACGTCAGGGGAGAAGGCCCGTTCGAGTAACCCGACATAAGTGGACATGCTCGCGTCGAGCTTCTCGATGAGCTCCTGGTAGTCATCGGCGAGTTGCTCATCGAGTTCGCGTTGCTCGCTGAGGTAGTGCTCGATCAGCGAAGCCTCCCGCTGGGAGAGCGAGGACGAGATGGCCTTGTACATGATGGTGCCGACGGTGTTGCCGATCACGGCACCGAGGACGGGTACCGGGATGAGAGCCTGCCCGGCGAAGGACGACAGCGCGCTGATGGCGGTCTCCAGGCAGATGAGCTCAGCGTTCTCGATAAACGTCAGCTCATCGATCTCGCCGCGACGGAGCTTGTTCGCCTGCTCCGCGACGCAGAAGGCTGCGGTAACCGTCGAGCTGGCGACGGCTGCGGGTGTGGCGGTGAAGTTCGTGAGCCAGTAGATGCTGCAACCTCGGACACCGCCCTTTGCGACGGCAAAACCGGTTGTGCCGACGATGTCGGACCAATCCTCGCCAGTGAAATCTTTGAGATGTGTGCCGGCGCGGCGTTTCTCGACTACGGCCAGTACGAAGGCGGTCCCGCCTTCGATGGCAGCGGCAGCGGCCGTAGCCTTCGCGCCTTCCTGCAGGGTAGGCCGATTTCTTTGGTGAGCATCGTTGCGGAGGGCCTTGTCGGTGGACCGGAGGGATTGTTTCTCCGTCTCCAGAGTTGCGCTATAGGTGCCCTTTTGGACCGCGGAGTAGTCAAGGTGTGAGGGCTCGAGCGATTCAATGCTGACGGATCCCTCGTCGAAGAACGTTTGCACTCGTGTCCAGTCCTTGAAAGATGGGCCGTCCCCGCCGAGCGTCAGGGCCTTGCCCGCTTCTTCGCGTGGCATCGCGTGTAGCTTCTGGATCACTTCGAATTGATCGCGGGGAATCTGGTACTTCCCGCCGCGCTTGACGAAGTCGGGATACTTCTGCAGGTGGTCGGCGATTGCGCCGAGACCGAAGCGGCCGCCGGACGCAACAAATTTTTGCTGGATCTCGACTCCGCCATGCATCAGGTCCACAGGGCCGTTGTCGTTCACCCATCGGTAGACAGTGTCTCCGCCATGGATTTGGCTCCGAGCATTCCCGACGCCCACCTCTGCGACCTCGGCAATGAAACCGTGCATGCCTTTCACTCCGCCACGGTTGGCGGCGACTACCTCCAGGTCGATCTTGCCGATCGCATTGTCGACGCTAGTGAGTGCGTCCGCCAGGTTCACATCTTGCCGGCGCAGTGTGCTCAGCAGTGTGTCGAGCCGGAGTTGGTTGAGGTAGTTCACCCAGGCGGCGACTGCCTGTTCTTGGTTGCTCTTTCCAAGGGCTACTGTGTCATTCATTGTTGGCGGCCTGGCTGATCCGCGTGTCGAGTAGGGCCGCGCATGACTTGGTGTTGTTCACCAGAGCCACAAGCAGTGACTGCTGGGACGCCGACAGCGCAAGGAAACCGGTCCCGAAGCAGCCCAGCGACTGGCTGTAACTCTGCAACAGTAGCTTGCGAAGGGACGTGGTGCGTCGCAAGAGGTCATTGATCTCGGCGTCGATGCCATTCACGAGTGCGGTGTTCTGCTTCACCGAGATCAGCGACTCTTGCTTAGTGGTCTGAGCCGTTAGTTCGTCGGGGGGTCATGCCGCCTCGCTGCTTTGATCGATCAGTTTGAGTTGGCGGTGGAGGTCCCGGCGGGTGTATTTCCAGGCGAAGGGTTCGGCGGTGCGGTTGTAGCGTTCGGCGAAGGTGTGCAACCGGTTCTCGACTGAGGTGAGGTCGGGAAAGTCATTGGGCGTGAGGACTTTGCGTTGGACGATGGAAAAGTAGATCTCGACTTGGTTGAGCCATGATGCGTGCACCGGGGTGTGCACCATGACCGCGTTCGGGTATCGGGCGGTGAGGCGGTCGATCGATGCTTGTCCGCGGTGCGAGGAGCCGTTGTCGACGACCCAAAACACCCGGTCGGCGGACGCGTACGGTTCGCTCGTCATGACCTGATCGACGAGGGCGGTGAACTCGGTGATGCCGGTGCTTTGCTCGCAGCGGCCGAAGACCCGTGCGGTGTGGACGTCGTAGGCAGCGAGGTAGGTGAGCGCGCCGCGGCGGCGGTAGTCGTGGCTGACGCGCATCGGGCGACCTGGTGCGGCGGCGGTGGTGCGGTGGCAGCGGTCGCGGGCTTGGATCGACGGCTTTTCATCGGCCGAGATCACAAACTCGTTGCTGCCCAACGGTTTGCCTGCGTAGCGGCGTGCGTACAGGTCGAGAACGACAGATGCTCTCATCTCGAAGTTCGGGTCGCGGGCGGCGATCCAGGAGCGATGCTGCCACGGTTTGAGCGCATCCTCGTCCAGCCACCGGCGCACCGTCGACACCGAGACGGTCATGCCGTCGCGTGCGAGTTGGGCGGCGAGTTCCGGGGTGGACCACCGTGCGATCGGAATATCGTGATCGGCCGGGATCTGACACGCCCACGCTTTCACTGCAGCGATGTCAGCGGGGGTGTAGATCGGTGGCCGGCCCGACCGTGGTGCGTCGGCGAGGGCATCGATACCGTGATGGTGGAACCGGCTGCGCCACTTACGGACCGTGTCGGGATGAACGTCGAGTTCGATGGCGATACTTGCGTTGGTGCAGCCGTCCGCGGCGAGCAGCACGATCAGAGACCGCAGCACTGTCTTCTGCGGTGTCGACCCACACCTCACCCATGTTTCGAGAACCTGACGGTCGCTGGTGGACAGGACGATCACGCAGGCCGAGGGTCGAGCGGTTTTGTCACTCATGCCTCAAAAGGACACCTGAGTCACACCTGTCTCGGGCCGCGGCACGCCGATGATCCGCGAAATGTTGGGTGGACCACACGGATCGGGCACGATCGGATGCGTGCCGACACCACCGGAATCGACGAAAAGCTCACTGCGCCTCAAGCTCAGCGGCCACGCCCGAACGAGGTGGCCGCAACTCGCGCGAGTCAACGTCCGATTTCGTGGCGCGTTCGCCTACGTCGACGGTGTACTACCGGACGAGTCGGTCCTGGTGTTGATGCGGCTGCGATACAACGGCTCCGCTAGCAGATGGGGCTTCGCGATCCACCTCGCGTCCAAGGGCAAGTACGAAGATTCGCTGCTGCCTACAGGCGACTTCACCGGCAGCCCTGAAGACGCACTCGACACCGCATGCGGGCTCTACCTCGGCGACCCGACAGCCTGGCAAATACCCCCGACGAACTAACGGCTCAGACCACT
>NZ_MJEI01000103.1 GCF_002095395.1 Williamsia sp. 1135 | reverse complement strand
TACTACAGCCGTAGATAGGTAGTTTCGGCGTGTTTGCGCTGGTAGGCGCGGTTGCCGCGGCATGATCTCGAGTTTGTGAAGACATCCAGATCAGCTGCGGCAACCGCAGCACTGAGGGTAGACCATGAGCGGTGGCATGCGGGCCTGGATGGGTTGTTGGAGTCGTTCTCGTCGCGGTTCGCGCGGGTCGAAGCACGACGCAACGCCGGTGCGCTGGTGCTGGGTTTGCTGGCCGATATAGGTTCCAAGAACTGCTGGACTATCGCCGAACTATCGGGCCATGGCACCCCTGACCGACTGCAGCACTTGCTGTCCCGCGCTAAATGGGACGCTGATCTGGTCCGCGATGACGTTCGCAGCTATGTCATCGACCACCTGGCCGACCCTGATGCGGTGCTTGTCGTTGATGAGACCGGCGACTTGAAGAAGGGCACCAACACCGTTGGGGTACAACGCCAGTACACCGGAACCGCCGGACGCACGGAGAACTGTCAGGTCGCGGTCTACCTGACCTACGCCGCCGCTCGCGGACACACCCTGATCGACCGAGCGCTGTACCTGCCGCAGCACACCTGGGCCACCGACCCGCAGCGAAGGACCAAGGCCGGGGTCCCTGACACGGTCGAGTTCGCTACCAAACCAGCCCTGGCAACCACGCTGGTCGAGGCGGCCCTCGACGCCGACGTTCCGGCCTCGTGGGTCGCTGGCGATGAAGTGTACGGCGCAGACCCGAACCTACGAAAAGCGTTGCACAACAGACAGATCGGCTACGTCCTGGCCGTCGGATGCAATCGGCAGGTCCCCACAGCCGCCGGGAAGATCCGGGTCGATGCCCTTGCTGAGAATCTACCGCCGCGGTCCTGGCACAAGATGTCTGCCGGCGCCGGTAGCAAAGGACACCGCTGGTACTCCTGGGCCTTGATCGCGACCACCGAGCGTCCCGATGTTGGCCTCTGTCACGTGTTGGTGCGGCGCAACGATAGCTCCGGCGAGCTCGCCTTCTATCGCTGCTACAGCCCGGCACCGGTGCCGCTGAACCAGTACGTCCGAGTCGCCGGGCGGCGGTGGACGGTCGAGGAATCGTTCCAGAGCGGCAAAGGCCTGACCGGTCTGGATCAGCATCAAGTGCGGACGTGGACGTCCTGGCACCGCTGGATTACCTTGGTCATGGCTGCGCACGCCTTCCTGGCCGTGCATACCGCCACTGAACGCCTGGCCCAACCCTCAGAACCTGGACTGATCCGGTTGTCGGTCAACGAGTTCCGCAAACTCTTCACGATCCTCGTCCTCACACCACTGCATGCCATCGCTGACCCCCTCCGCTGGTCACTCTGGCGACGAAAACACCAATACCGAGCCCGACAACACCACTATCAACGCAGGTCACAACAACAATGAACCCTATCTACGGCTGTAGTATTAGTGGCCGAACACATACTTTCGGTTTCGCGCGGTGGAACGATCTGGTTTCACGAACAACGACGACATCACTTATGGAAGAACCTGTTAAATGAACAAGAGCGATTCGATATAGGGCAAGAGGCATACTCAGCCTTGCTCGCTGAAATGCGCAGCGAAGGCTATGGCGTCACCTCGGGGCTCGTCGTGCCTATCTCGCAACTGGCCGAATACGCCCATGCCAGCCAGGCTTCAGACCCACGAATCAAGGTTCTGACAACACTCACCCGTGATGAGCTTGCAGTTCTAGCCTCAGTCATCGAAATGGAACCGGCGGGTGCAGGCAACTCCCCCGCAGAACCTGCACTGATCTACGCTGCAACCGCGTTCGGCGCCGACAGATCCCGAACGCTCGATGCACTATCTCGGCTCGGGACACTCAATCTAATCACGCTGAGGGACAGAACTTCTCAAGTTGACATCGTCGGCCAAGAAGGCCATGAGCTGACTGACCCCGAGGCGCTTCCCGATCTCGGCGACGCCGACGACGCTGAGTGCCGAGTCATCGCCCAAGGCCTGATACAAATCACCTTTGGCAGATCTGCGGTACCGAGGATCGCCGACCTGGTCGTCAACGAATTCTTGGAAGGGACACGCCTAGAGTCCTATGTCGTGCACTCCCACACCGGCGTGTCGGACCCCCTGGACCTCTTAGCGATGGCAGACGCCTACCCGGCTTCGAAGATCGCACGGAGACTCCGGGGAAGACCGGATCCCCTACTAGCAATCTGGATGACGCTCGGCGATCAAAAGTTCAGCGTGGTCGCTGCGTTCAACAACGCCGCCGACCGAGACAAAGGCAAGAAGGCCGCTGACGCCGCTCACGGGGTGAACTGGTACGGACGCCGAGTCAGCATTCAGAGGACCTTCGTCGATCCCTCTCGAAAAGTACCATCGAATCGGTTCTTCAGCGCCGTTTATTACGCGACAGGACTACCCACCTTTCGAGATCGAGACACCGGAAAATGGTGGATGGAAAGTGACGAAAATCTATCCATCGAGGAATACGCTCAACGCCAGGTTGACTTAATCAATATTCTTCGCGAGTCAACATCGGAATTAGAGCGGAACGTGTACGCACTGAACGAGGACCGAGGCTTCGCAGTCGGAAAGCAGGATCGTGAACTGCAGATCATCGAGCTCCGAGGAACCCGACGCGTGACTCAGTTGGAGCCAGAACAGGTAGAGATCGTATCGAATCCCGCACCGTTCCAATGGGTGCGGCTAGAACAGAGCCTAAAACTACCGCCCGATCAACGAACAAGGTCAGTCCTCCAACAACGACGAATGTCTGAACAACTGGGTGACGACCCCGTCATTGCCGCGCTCAACCACATGTGGGAATCCTCCCGAGAGTTCAACTCGCGACAGCCACAAACACGAATTAAGCTATCCCCCAGTGTTGTCCGAGTAATCCGCGATGCACACGTTCGAGATATGAAGCTTGCTCGAACCTTGTCAGAATCGCTCACGATTGCGGGCCAACGAGGTCACCGCGACCAAGTTTCTCTGAGGGTGGCCTTCTTGTCGCTCGGCCCGAAGGAACGTCGGCACCTGCTTCCGGCCGTCTACGCCACACCCGTTGGTGACCCGTCTGATGTGCAAATCAGGTTTGTTACTAAGCCGGTTCAAACACCCGAGGCGCTCTATGCCTCTGCGTTTGGAGACGGTTCGAATCTTAAACTTTCTGACGACACCGCGCAAGGAATGATCGAGCACCTCCTCGGTTACGAACGGGGCGAGATTGAGGTCCGAGCTGTTTGATCTCGGTCGAGCGTGGTGGCCTGGGTACCGTCGGCCAAGTCAAGAGGTCAGCGCCCGTTCTGCGCGACTGGAACAAGCGTCGGCAACTTGCCCCGATTGCCAGGAGGCCCCGTGCATCGGGTCGAGAAGATGTGTGCAGTCGACAATCTGGGCTTCGATGTCGACGCCGCCGCGTCCGGCATACACCCTCCTGTGGTCGTGGTTGTTCCGAGCGCCGCCGACCTTGGAGTTTCCAGCTTGAGGCGAGCGCTCAGCTGACTGAGACGCTAGACCCGGTCGTCGAGTTCGAGACCAGCAAGGAGCTGCTCCGTCCGTTCGAGGATGTCGCGCGTGCGGTGGTCGATCTCGGCGAACTCGTCATCAATGTCGGCGAAGCTCTTTATCGCCTGCCGGCGGGCGGCGATGCCGTCGGTGTACATATCGGCCAGCACCTGTGGCCGATCCTCGACTATTAGATCTGTCTGCAGGGCTGGGGCTGTCGTAGCTTGTGCGGCGCCCGGTGTGCGGGTTGGTCGTCCAGCACCAAAAAGGTGGGTGTCGATGATGGCGTGCACTGCGCGAGTCGACAGTCCGGGTTCGTCTGTGCCAGGCAGGCATTGGGGTGATCCCCATCGGTCGAAGGCCGAGGGTAGCGCAGCAGCAGGGTGGAGCTGCGCCTCCGGTATGAACCGCCCCGGGTTTGATGCACACCGCGGCAATCAGCGGCGAGACGCTACTGACCCACGACGGCCACCACGCGTGGGACCTGCACACCCCTGACCTGCCACCGCAACAGCTCGTACTTCCCACCGGGCGGGACGACTGTGTCGGTATCGACCGGGACACTGGGGATTTCGTGGTCGCCCTCGGAACAGCCGGACGCCCGCACTGGCAACTACAACTGGTACGGATCACCATCGGTGGACAGGTCCACCCCGGACCGCTACTCACCCCCACCGACAGCAGAGGCCAGCGACCCTTTCTCGCCGGCGCACCGCTCCGAATGTTCCATGGCGGCGTGGTCGCCACCGTGAACAGTGACCTCACCCTCGGTCCGACCACCCGACTACCCAAGGGCCATGTAGACGGCGGCGCGCTCGGCGAGAACGCTTGGACGATGACCTACCGGTCCACCGCAGATCCCCTGAGACCGTGGTGGCCATTGCTAGAACCAGCAGACCCCGCCAGCCCACTTCCCATGATTCCGATCTTCACGATCCTCGAACCTCGACGCTGACAAAACAAGCCAGCTGGCGAGTCGACAAACACCGTTCCGTGACCACGCAACATTCCACCGTCTGGATCAACGACCGGGACAAGCTCTACCGACTACCCACTCACCCGACCTATTAACAACAGCCCGTCGACGTCGCCGCACTGATCACTCGTTCCATCGCACCACGACCGAATCGACAGAGGAATGGGTAACCGTCTCGCCGACCCGGACCGGCAACACGTTCTGGGCACTGTCAACCGGGTCATAGACGCTGTCGCTCACGAGGACCGGTGGTCCATCGCGCGCCGCTGCACCGGTCAACTGCTCGAAGAGCTTCTGTCCGGGATCCACGAACTCACGCTGACGCCGCAGGACAGCGTGGACCTGGTGGGATTCGCCGGGGTGCCGATCGTGGCCGTCGACGACGGCATCGCAGTCGCGATCGGAGGCGTCGAACAGACCGCACACCAACCGCCGGCACCCATCGTCGCAGTCCTGACCGCGTCGTCAGAGCGTCCATCCACCTGGCTCGTCGCCTCCCTCGACGTGCGCGCGGCCGTTGACGCCGATCTGCAGCGTGCCCTTCAATTCGGGGCCCTTCCCGAGTCCGACGACACCCAACTCATTGCTGCGCATAGTCCACTCGACGCCCGCGCCGCAGCGATCGACTGGGACAACCCCGAACTCGTGTTCCGCACCGCCGCGTCCGGCACTGTCACAGTCCGCGATGCACTCAAGGAACTGGACGAGTTCGATCGCCAGCCATGGCCATGGCTTGCAGACGAATGCCCCACATTTGCTGGCCTCTTCCCGCGCACGCGTCACCCAGAGTTGCTCCGTGAGCCATTCCGACACCTAGGAGCGCTGTAAGGAAGGGGTCACGAATCGACGACCTCGATATAGCCAGCATAATCTGGACCGTCATCACCGATGATTCGATGAGAGTTGTTGCGGTCTGTGTTCTTACATCAAACCGTAGGGATACGACGCAGAACTCTGAGTCCGGTGCACCGTACGAAATCCGCGACGCGCTCGTCCTTGGCCTCGAGCAACACGATTGGGTGCTTGCTTGGCGTCCGGATTCCGGCCTTGGACTCTGCATGAATTCTGCAAAGTTCGAACAGCGGAGCGGTGACCGGCGTTCCCCCGACGATTGGTGGGATTCTTTGCCCTGGTGGAACGTCGACGATGAATTACGTGGCCAACGCAGCCAGGTCATTCAAGACATGTACACAGCGGTCCTCGAGCCGTCCTGGTCGGGCGCCCCCGGCGCGGCGCCGAGCTGTGTGCAGGTGAGCGTCGAACTCGAAGACTCTGACGACTGTCCTGACGCCGCGTTCACACGACGGCAACGCTGTGTGGACTGATCCGACCACACATCAAACCCTCGCCTCAATCGGTCAGCTGCCCAACACCATTGGCGCGCCCTGACCCTCACGCTCCAAACAGCACGCAGATCTCAGAAGAATCGCCCGCCGAGTTCGCCAAAGAAAGGGCCACCACCACTACTACTTCACCAATATTGCACCTTGGCGGAATGAATTTGTTGCGGCACGAAATAATCAGACAGTCCCTTTGCTGTGCCTCGCGTCATTGCGGTTGCCATCGGTGGTTGACGTGGTGCCACTGGGAGGGTTCATCCCCGTACGTTATGAGTTTCGGGGTGGAGCCAGAAGGTAGTGTCCGGGTTCCAGCCGGCCAGCATGGTTGCGCCAGCGTCGACAGGAATGGCCATCCCTGGTGTGGTGAGGTACCCCCACATCGTGAGCTGGACACCGTCATAGTCCGCCGCGACCGCAGACCAATCGGGAATGAACCAATCGAGAGCCTCCCCAGTCGCCTGATACCACTCGTGACGCCGAGATGCGGTCGTAACCAACGGGTAGGCGGAAACGAGTTCAGCCCACGCTGCTGGCCCGGTAATCTCGAAAACACGAGGACCGTTAGCGACCGAGACGGGCCCGATCAAGAGACGATCACAGTTCACCCAGTCCTCCACCAAACCGAGCCGCACGTTCGTTGCCCCTGATACAGCCGTCGTGGTCTGCAGAGCGCCCGTGAATACCGGTATCGACCGCCAGCTTCCGCCGTAGTGAGCGCCAGGATCTGACGGTCGATACCGTTGGGCACTGACCTCTTCATCGACCGCGTTGGTTCGCCACTCGTGAAGATCGATGGGATCGTTCTTTGGCTTGCGGTTCGGATCCTTGTCATCGTCAAGTTGGTAGCGAACCACGAACTGATTTGCAGGTCAATGGGGTCGCCCCAGGATCGGGTGTGAGGTGATTCGGTCAGCACTCCGGCGATCGGCAGCAGTGCAGGCCGAACATCAGGCCGAGCGTAGACACGGTCGTCATCATCAGGTGGTTGCCAGTAGTGAGCTATGAACGGCGGCCTGCATTGCTTGAAAGACAACATCGTAGGGGTGCCCGAGAACTCGTTCTGGTGAGACCGCCTCAAGGACGTCCAGCAGCCTGACCAGTCTATGGGACGGACATCGCACCACCAACATCTGCCATTCAGCGTCAGTGAGTTCCTGTGCCTCGTCGACGACGATGTGGGCGAACGGTCCAGCGAGGAGGTCGCTGTTCGAGTTCGGTCGATCTGCCTTGGTCACGAGTGCGTCGCGCAGATCTTGGCCACGCAACATCGACATGATCTTCATGTTGGAGTCGTCGGACGCGATGAGGTGATCGACGACCCGGCTCATTTCCTCCCGCTCAGCTTCTTGAGCCGCATCCTGCTGCCGTCGACGTCGGCCGGCACCCGGATCACCAAGTCTGAGGCGCGCCGCGTCGAGCAAGGGCAGGTCGGAGACAGTCCATCCATGGGGACGTGAACGTTTCAGGCGGCGCACTTCCACCGGGGTGAGCCAGGGCGCGCACATCTGCAGATACGCGGGCACCTCCCAGAGGTCACCGACAAGATCGATTGGGTTGATCCGGGGCCAGGATTTTCCCAGTTCTTCCTCGATGCCTGAATGGTTACGCAGGTAACGGCGACGCTCGTCGCGGAGACGCTCGTCGCGATCGGTCTCTTCGTGGTCATGTTGGTCTAGGAGGATTTCTACCAATGCGTCTCGGACCGCGTCTCGCGCCTCGTTGTGCGGCGTGGCTGGGTCAGCGGCTCCGAACGCCTCCGCCCACTCTGCGGCGCCAATTCGTAGATCCGACCATGGCGTCTCCACCTCGAATTCGTACGTCGGCGGCTCCTCGTAGAGGAGCACGGCCGGCTCAATCGCATTGACCATAGCGACGGTTGCCTTGAGTCGCGCCACGGCTTGGTCTTCCTCCTGCTGCGGCGTGCAATCCCACGGCACAAGATCGCGGATTGTGCAGCTCTGGACGCCTTCTTCGCCGAAGCTGGGCAGGACGTCGGAGATGTAACTCAGGAACGGATGGTGTGGGCCGACGATCAGTAAGCGACCGGAGCCCTGACGGAGCCGGTTCTCGGCGTGTAGTAGGTAGGCAGCGCGGTGAAGCGCGACTACGGTTTTCCCTGTGCCGGGTCCGCCATCGACCACGAGGGGACCACGGGAACTCGCCCGGATGATGAGGTCTTGGTCTGCCTGCAGGGTCGCTAGAGCATCGCGCATACGGTTTGTCCGGCTGACGCCAAGACTTGCCACGAACGCTGAGTCGTCGTCGAGCGCGAGTGCCTGGGTAGTCGGCGATGGCGCAAGCACCTCGTCCCAGTAGTCGATCACCGTACCTTCAGACCATCGGTACCGCCGACGACTGAACAGCCCCATGGGCTGTGCCGCAGTGGCCGCGAAGAACGGCCGCGCATCCGGCGCTCGCCAGTCGACCAACAGCTGACTCCCCCGAGCATCGTGCATTCCGAACCTGCCCACATAGATGGGCACATCGGGATTGATGGCCGTAACCATCCGTCCGAGGCATAGGTCAAGGCGGTTACGGCGCAAGGCCCGGAGGCGGGCAACTGTGCGATGAATTTCGAGGTCGCGGTCCATTGCTTCTTGCCCCGTTCCGCCGGGTGCAAGTCGCAAAGAAGTGAGTTGCTCCTCAGCCAGGGCCCTGGCACGTTCGATGTTGGCAGCGATCGCGGTGAAATGCCTTTGGTCGGTGTTGATCAGGGCAGGGGTCGCCTTGCCTGCGAGGTCTTCGGGGAGGGCGAACGGAGAGGCGCTCACAGCGTATCGGCTCCGGGACGCACTTTCTGGGGCCCACGCGGCCTGGCCTTGGACAACTGATCAACGATGAGGTTATGAGGCAGCGCCACGTACAGCGGTGGGTCAAAGTCAACCCGGTCCCCGGCCGTGAAGACCATGGCGCTTGCAATGAATCCGCCGTGGGACTGGATGATGCCCATCGCGGTCCGGAGGCTCGTGCCGGTCCGGGCGTGATTGTCGACCAATACGAACTTTCGGCCACGGACCCCTTCAGCCGGTTCGACGTTGCGGCCGAATCCTCTGGTCCGCCGCCCGTCGACAAGGACATTCCAGAAAGGTCGTCCAGTCGCACCGGCCCACAAGGCGCACAAGAGCGAACCGGAATTGGCCACCGCGGCGATCCGGAGCTCGCCGTCGGCGTCGCGGATTCGATCGATGGCCTCGATCACAGTGAGACGGAAAACCGGGGAGACGGAATCGCGGGTATCGACGGCGTAGGTCCGTTCGCGGTCTGGCCGAGGGGAGGCGACAACTAGGTCCGCGGCGATCAGACCAGCGACGCGCTCGCCCGCGCCCGGGAGATTGAGCATCATTGTTTGGTCACCCACAGTTTCAAGCTCTCGGCCAGGTGTGGCGTGATTCGCTGCCGCTCGATCTCATGGACGTTCGCGCGCAGAAATACGCTGGTGGCCATCCGTATGTCCGCTTCTGCGGTCCACAAGGAACAGATCTCGTTCTCGACGCCGTCGGCGACTTCAAAGGCCCCAACATAGGAGAGCGCACCGAGGCCGACACCAGTGCCCTCGGATGCGGTGTCGATGACGTCCTGCGGCGACGTCTGCGTCAGCAGGTGAGCGCCGACTGTAGTCGTGAGCAGCCCCGGGTATCGGGGTGCATCATGTTCCCGTTGTCGGACCAAGACGCTGCTGGAGTTCCTGCCCTCGCCCTTCGCCACTGCGAGGACGTGCACCGAGTGGTGCCGCAGGTGCCGGGAGTGAGCGCGCCCTACCTTAAGCAGGCTGCCGTCTGGGGTGCCGTCTGGGGTGCAGCCGATCAACTTCATGCCGAAACCTTTCCCGGGAGCCCGATCGAACTGGTGGCCTCCGTCATGTGCGAAATGACGGGGTCGGGAGCGAGCCCGTAGTGACGTAGTCGGGCGGCTCGAAATGCCTGGAACCAGGCGAGATCCTTCCAACGCAGTTCGTGGAAGGAAACGTCCGCGAGGCCGCGGAGCGCGTCGGCGCGCTTCCACGTCGCGCTCTCGGTGGTGGCGCCGACGACATGGACGTACGTGCGGTAGACCGAGTCGACCGCAGCAGTGAAAGTCACGCCTGCCGAGCGCAGACCTTCGGGAAACGAACTGAGCGGCGCCCCCCGCTTGGCCCAGACTTCAAGCGACTCTTGGTAGAGAGTCGGCACCGAGGCGCCATCCTGCTCGATGGACTCCATGAGCAGCGCGACGTCGTCGAGCATGTGCCTCAGGTGATCCGATGAACTGAAGTCCACCTCCCACCGGAGGCCCCCTGCGATCAATCCGTTCCAGTCCGCAGCGTCGCGGTAGAGAGACAACGGCGAGCTTCCAAGTCGGAACCGGTAGTGGAATTCCGAAAGGTTCGACACCTGCTCCCGAAGTCCCGGCGCCCCGCCACCGGCGTCTTCGCCACGAATCCTGGTGTAGGTAACAGTTGCTCCGCCTCGCGAAGGTGTGACCGCTTCGACCGGCGGGATCAGCAATCCCGTCTGCTGCAGGTCGCTGTTCACCCACGCCTCGAACTTCGCCCGTTCGGCGGTCATATGCGTTTTTTCGACGGTGTCGCGCGTCAGTGTCGCCGATGCCTTCTCAGGAGACGGTCCCGCCAACACCACCTGTCCGAACCGCCACCAGTCACCTACACGCATTGGGTAGTTCGCCGCCTCGAAGGCGTCGAGAATCTGCGTGACGACCTCGTCGGCCAAGACAGGCGCCTCTGTCATCTTGCCCGGGAATGCCACCATCATCTGTGGGCTAACGAACAGCGTAGATAGCTTGAGATTCCGTCCTGCTGCTTCGTCGGCGACCAAGTCGACCTTCGTGCAGCTCGTCACGTGCGCGCCCTTCATCTGGTCGACCTTGGGAAGGCCAAGACGCTCCAGACCATCGTCGAACCGCTGCCGCGCCTGCACGCGGAGGATCGTGTCCACGACGTCCTGCGCGTGAATCCCCTGGAAGCGTTCGAGGTTCTCCACATCGTTATTCACGCCGATCACAACGTGATCCTTGTGGTGCATAAGGCCGAGGCCGCCGTCGTGAAGTTCAAACCACGAACCCTCATCGCGTGGTGGCGCGACGAGCAGGTGTGAACGCCATAGTCTGGACCTGATTCCCTGCTCTGCGAGGAGATCCCGCACGCAGCCGACACCGGCGTATCCGGCGCTCCACACAGTCATCCGCGGGGTGACGGTACGGGTGCTCCCCTCGGGGAGGTGGACTTCGATATCGTGTCCATTCGCGGACGTCGCAACACCCTCAACGATCTTGCCGCCGAGTTGGACGAACCTCTGGCGCAGCATCAGCAAAAGTCGGCCCGTGTGGATCGGCTGGTCATCCACCACGAACAGTGCCTTCGCTGAGCTCACTGAGATACCGGGGAGAAACTCGGGCGCGCGCGAGAGGTCGACCTCGGACGCCCGGACACCAGCGAGCTCCCAGCGGTCGCGAACGTGGTCGAGGTTGAGACCCTCGGACACGATCGCGATCGAGAAGTCCGCGGTCCTCTCTACAACTTCGGGGAACTCCGCAAGAATCTTCCCCGCGCCGAGACGTGTCCGCCTCGCGACCTTGAGTGCCTCTACGTCGGTGAACTGGGAAACGGCGTGGTACGTGCCATGGTGAAGCCAACCCTCGTTCCGCAGCGTCGCACACTTGCCTGACGCAGTCGCGTCAAGCAGCACCGTGGGAATGCGGTGCTCGGCGAGCCGAAGAGCGATGAAGTAGCCGGCAATGCCGTTGCCGACGACCAGCACCTTCTTCCTGAAGTTCATCAAATCTATTGAACTCATTCCGATCACTCCCCATCGTCCTGATTCGATGGGGCGATAGTGCCAAGTCGTGCCTTAAGTCACGCGACAATTGCACTGAGTCTCGGATGAACAACGAGTGGAAGTTGGCGCGCAGTTACCCCAACTTCATCGGAACTTCAATGCCGTCACCGGCCGAGCAGGTACGACCACTCGCTCGGGCAAAGACTTCTCGGAGCGACTGAACCCCAAGGTCATCCACTCGGTCGAGTCCACGGTTGGACATGCACGTGTAGACAAATCCTGCGACGTCGAACCTGGTACCAGGCGCTGCGCAACGATGATATGTGCACAGGTACCGGCAGTACCTAATTTCAGTGGCACCGACTCGAGCCGCGCTGGTCGCTGGAGCAAACGCGTCCGTCTCAACAAAGTCCGGCAAGTGCCCCAGTGTTTGAGCAAGAGTTTGCATGAACCATGCCTCGCTCACCTGCGGCCTGGGGCGCATAATATTGACGAATTCACCCGGCCTCGCGGGCCGAACCTCAAGGTGCTCAAAGAACTTGATGTCCAACTCGTTGGCGACGGCCCACTCAAGAAATCGTGGGACCTCCCGCTGGTTGAAGCGGGTCAGCACGACATTCACCTCGATTCGCAATCCGGCATCCCGGACCGCCGCTACTACCGCGTCAATCGAGAACGGCGCGTCAAGGTAGCCCGCCGACGGCCGTGGCTTGTCGCTCCGGAAAGAGTCCACCCCCAGACGAACCTTGCTGAGACCCGCCGCAGCCAAGTCACGGGCAAGCGGTCTGGTCAAGAGCAACCCATTGGTGATGACGGAAACGCGTGCTACGTGGGGAGCGACGGCGTCGACCATGTCGAGCACACGCGGATGGAGCAGGGGTTCCCCGCCGCTGAGGATGACCTTGTCGACCTCTGGTTGACGCGACATCGTGGCCACGGCGTCATAGAGACGATCCGACAGGTACCCGCCCCCCTTTGGTTGTCCCTCATTATGGCAATAGAAGCAGGCAAGATTGCACTGCTCGGTCAGAAATACTCGAAGCCTACCGAAAGCAACCGGCATATCAGTTTCCGCAACTTTCTTGCACAATCGGCAAGGCTTCGGTGTCAAGGACGACAACTTTGCCCAGCCGATCGAGTTCAGTGCGCTTAAGAACAACACCTGGAACGCCCCGCTCACGCAGGACAACGGCGAAGTGCGCGAGCAAACTCGCGTTTTCGAAGACGAAGCCGCATCCAGGTGGACACGCCTTGAGGAGTGGGAGTAGATCAACGGATGCGCTTGAGGCGATGAACACAGTCGCATCTTTTGGACCTTCCCCAATGATGCTCTGATACAGATGAGCGTGGAGGTCCTCGGTACCTTCTCGACCTCGAAGGTCGACAACTGGACCCGATGCGCGTCCTCTCGAGACCACACCCCTCTCGAGGCTGTCGACTTCGAAACCGACCGCCGGGTCGTCCGATTCCGCCGCATCGATCAAGTAGGTGACCCCCGACTCTCCGCGGCGAGTTATCCCAAATTCAAGCGCGAGATGCGGTTCGGCCCGCAGGAGTGGTCTCAAAGATCTGACCACCTCGTTAATTTCGCTATCCGAGAGCGATGAAGAACTGGGAGGATCTATCTCCCGAACAACGTGTCCATTCATGAAGTGGAACACAACCGATTGGCTAGTCTCTTTTCGCGACAGAACGGCGCCCATAGCGCTGACGACGTAGGCCGAGGTTTCGACGTATCCCTTCGGAATAAAGTGCCCCATTCCAACCTCGACCAGGAAGCTATTATTTACACTCCTAATAATTCCCGTGATCTCAGCATCCCAAATATCCTGCTCGAGTACGACCGAAACAGCTGCGCTGGCGAGTCCAGCCTTCGCCACTCGGATCTCCGTTTCCGTAATGCTGTCGAAGGTCGGGTAGTCACGAATTGAATAGCGGCGACACTCTGCCGTGAAGAAGTCAACGTCCGTTTGGTCAACTTGGGCGAATTCACGAATAACACGTTTGTCGACCGTGAAGGGATGCAGTAGAACCACGCTGCTACCAGCGATTACGGAACTGTGCCGTACAGGAATCTGTGGCAGATGTGCCCGCGAAGTGGCGACGATCACTTGACTCGGTGTCATCAACACGCCCGCCTCAGCAGCCTGCCTTCTGAGCGCAATTTTTGGGTGGCCGGCGACAACGGCGGGCAGACCTGAAAATGCTTCAGCCGAGTCGAGATCCCAGACACCTGCAGCTGGCAAGACGATAGGGCGTACCTGCAGGACGAGCAAGTTACCTGCCTGATCAACACACCATTCGATGTCGACCGGCCCAGCAAGGGCGGTTGCAAGATCAGTCAGCGTGGACCCAATCTGAGCAAGCAGATCGGCACTTCCGAACCAGGTTCCTCGGAGTGGGTTGCCCGTCGAAGTGTCAACGAGCACATCGTTGGCTTGCCGGCGGCCAGACACGAGCCCATCACCGGTCCCTGTCACCCAAGACACCACCCAGGAATCGAGCGAATAATTTGTGGGCTCGATAGAGAAGGCGACGCCAGACACCACCGCGGGCACGAACTCCTGGACTACAATCCCCATCTCCTGCCCGCGGGCGCTCGCACGCACGCTCGCTGCGGACTTTTCGATGGTGTCGGCTCGGACACCGAGTTCGGTTAGGTACGCGCCTGCATTGGACGAAGTGATCGTGTCTTCCGATGGCGCAGAACTACGCACGGCGAAGAATTCGGCTCCGCTTAGGTAGGGAGTTGATGATACGACCTCATCGGTCCGAAAGGCGACCCCCCTCGGCGTCCGATAGCCGCGTTCGGCGAGGAGTCCGAGATAATGTGCCTTCCAACCATAAAGCTCTGGCTCGACAGCGGAAGCAAGTTCACGAGGCAAGATGATCTCGATCTGCTAGTTGACGCGCCACAGCGTCGGGAACAAGCGGGTGCCAGTCGGTCCCATCAGCAAGCATTGTTCTGATTTGGGTACCGGAAGCGACACGGGAAGCGTGGTCTCGTCGCCACATCACATCGACTGCGTATCCGAGACTCCTCATCAACTGGACCTTCTGCTCGCCCCACTCGTCGTAGACGGTCAGGAAGGCCGTCGTTTCCGACGGAGGGGGTAGGTAGTGGAGAAGTCTGTCCACCTGGAGGATTGGAGCGGGAACGATTGCAAAGTCACGGTCGGTCCACCCGAGGTCCCACAGGCTTGCCTCGATCATCGCGCGTCGCTGGGCGAACGTGAACGGGTTGTTCTCTGCGGTGGACCGAGCTGGATCAGCGCTGGTGGCAACTCGCGATTCCGGATCCGGGTTCGTGATACCAACGAACAGTCGCTGGCACCGCGACCGGGCCGCCTCAACGTACTCAAGGTGACCCAGGTGAAACGGCTGGAAACGGCCTAGGACAAGGCCACATTGACGTCCCCTCATCTCGACCTTCATGTCGAGAAAGCGTAGCCAGAAGCGTTGAAGGTCGAGTGAAGGTAGGGGCTCGGACGATGCAGCGGACTCCTTGCTGGGTGTCGTATCCTCAAAATGTCCTCGGTTTCGGGTAAAGCTGGTGGGCTCTATTCCACTCGCCATCGAAGTAGATGCGGAAGGCAGGGGCCAGGGGGAAGGTCGCTAGGGGATCTAGCAGCATATGGGGCGCTTCCCACCCAAGGCGACTCGCCTGGGCGCTTTGGTTTTCAAGGTCATATGGCGCGACTGTCACTATGTCGTCATCGATCACAAGCACTCGGAAGGCAGGCAAGTGATCGATCCCGCGAACCTCCAGGCACGGGAATTTTAGTTGCAGCTCACGCAACTTATTCACCGAGTTCGGCGAAACCTCACCCGCGCGTATTTGGACCAGACGTTGGTACGCATCGGAATCCGGGTCAATGACGAGAAATCTGGCGCGCCCATTCGGCGACCTCTCCTGGAAGCGCTTCAACATAGCAAGCAGACTTTGAAACGTCTCACGATTATTGACCCACTTTCCGGCAAGCACGCCGGCGAAATCCAGGGAAGAGTCAGCGCGTTTGGTGCAGTCAATCGGACGAAGCCCAACGCCGCCGAGTTCGAGAGCTGACGGAGCTGCGATACCGAACTGCTCAATAATGCGTGCCAGCTGACTAGTCTCATCGGTTATCGGACTCGGCAAGGTTCCGTCGTCGATTTGTGCGCCGCTCCGCCGCGATCTACCCGCACGCGGCGATGCAGCCTTGGGCTCCAAGGACCGCACCTCTTTGGGCAAATCCTCGTCTCTCGCTTCAAAGTATTTACTTGTGTCATTCCAGATCCGCGTGTGCCGTCGCTGGTCGTTCGTACGGCTTACCGCCAGCAACATTCGCTGCCAGACCCGAGCGTCCGGGTCTGGGCGACGAGTCACGTCAGCCAATCGCTTCAACACAGCTCTTGCGGTCTCTTCAGTGTCATCCGTCGCAAGCATGCAGTCCGCATGCAGGAGCTCAGCCGTAGTATGGCGCTCTTGCCACCGGTAGTAGATCTCATCGAGCATATACAACCGCAGATTGATGCCCTCAGCGTCCTTTAGCCTTCGCGAATCCGGTTTCCTATCGGCTGCTACGTCAAACCCCCGGGCTGGGGAACTAGTCCACCTCGTAAGCGCTTTGTTCAGCAGGGGCGCTACATTGCTCACAACGTCCGGCGTCAAGTCACTATGGCTCAGCCATTGCGATTCCTTCGCGAACTGCGCCGCCCGATCCATAAGGTCGCCAATCTCAAGGTGGTCCGCGGCAAGGGCACACTCGTAGGTCGTCGGTATGGGTGGGCGTGCGCGTGAATCCCCTTCGTTCACTTGAATTATGGCCCTAGCTTCTACGTCACCAAGAGCCTGCCTCAACTGACTTACGTAACGGCCTATTGTCGATGGTTTCGCACCGAGTACGTGGCAAGCGAGGTCCTGCAAGACTGGCCCGTCCTCCCACAGCAATAGCAGCCGCAGTAGGAGCGCGGGCTGGCCCGGAAGCAGGACAGACGAGCCATCGGGTAAGTCCACGGTGACACGCGCGTTACACGTTCGTACGAACAAAACCGCGCCTCCGTACAATCCATCGCATCTGCGATGCAGCCTGGCGGAAGGATGCCTGGCAGCGATTCAGCTCGGGATCAGAAGCTATAGAATACCGGCTCGCCCCGATGACAAGCCTGTGGTCATGATCACACTTCCGCAATGCACGACCTTCGTCCATTCAGTGTTGGAGATACAGGCTTCAATAGACCGGAAGACACGGCTATGTTGGGATGGTGTAGCCATAGACCACTAAATACAGTGGTTCGCGATGGGTGTAGCTGGCAGGCAGTGTTCGATCCTGGGCCCCTTGCGAGGTCCTACTCACGGGACACGATCTTCACCGCCGTCTCGGCGGAGCCGGGACGGGGACCGTTAGTTTAAAGGTGGATCCGACCGTGGCATCTGCTAGTTGCCGGTCGGGGTAATCCTCGATCCACCGACTCGGGGAAGGAAGCCATGTCCCGGAAAGGTTCTACTGCCGGAGGATAAGGATGCGGGTGATCGCCCGACCTTAAAATCGGGAGGTGTTCCACTAGAATTCTTGGGTTGCGTCGGGTATCGACTGGTGTTCAGGTTGTCGTCGAACTGGGTGGGCCGCAGATTCTGGCGAACAGCGTCGTCCAGCCGGCCTGCCATGGCCAGCCTTGCGGCAGATGCAGGGTGAGCCGCCGTCCGGATGAGGCGATGCGTGCGGGGGACGTTGATCAGGGTTCGTCGAACGGTGGCAGTTGTCGCTTTGGCAAGCCCGCTCCCTGCGATACTGGCTGCTGCTCGCGTCAGGTTGAAAGCCATGGCCGCGAGGACGAGCCATGCGCCGTTGGCCGTGAATCGCCCGGAAGGCAGGTGAGCGAGGGCCGAGTTCTTCAGGTCCGCGTGGACTTGCTCGACGATCGCGTGTTGGCGGTGAGTTTTGTCTGCGGCGACGGTGTCCGTCTGTTTGGGGTCGGTGGTGGTGAAGTACGCGTGGAACCTCCACGTGTCGAACAGGGTGGCAGCTTGAGGTTCGCTGTCTTTGGGTTTCAGATCGGGGATGCGGCGCACTACAAGGCGGCCACTGATGTAGGCGGCAGCCTTCTTGGAGGTGAATGCCGTGAATGGGATTTCCGCGACTTCTGCACGGGAGATCCACCGTTGGGTTTGCTCGTCGTAGACCGCGTCCGTTCTTTGCGGCATGACGAAGAAACGGAACCGCGACTCGGACGCGGCAGATATCGCCCGCGGCGGTTTCCGCGTGACTGTGCCACTCGTTCTTGCTAAGGGAGCTAACCCGGTCAGATCGTCCGCCACGCTCACCGTGGCTATGGCTTATGACTACCGGGCTGGTATGCCTTCTGAATCTCGACGAGATCCTGACGAGCATCCCGGGGACTCATAGTCGGCTACACCGACCCGACCCACCTCGCGGATGAACAAGGTCGGCGCAGGCCGATGCTTCCGGATTTTTCACATAGCATCGACCAGCGCCTCTGAGACATTATCGAAACTATGTTCGACTTCCAGGGCCCACTCCCGCCGCACACGTCTTCGATCCGCCGCGGAGTGTAGAGGTCGACATGCTCGTCCGCTGGACTGGGAGTTCATGACCGCCGGCCGCGATCCAGTGTCCCTGGAACGCGTGCGTTCGGGCTTCGCGTCGAACGAGCTCAGCACGGACTGCAGGTTGCGTGGGTCCGCTCGAATTCAGGGCAATGGCGTCGTGACGTGTGGGATAAGTCTCGGCAACGAACGAATGAGAGAGAGACGACCCGAGCTACTGCACACCTATGGCGGATTGATGCGAGCCGGTGACTTTGTCAGCGATCCCCGTCGTTAACGGGATGCCGAACGTGCAGTTCAGTGAGGGTGGCGTTGAGCGCGGAGGCCAGTTCGTTGTCCGTGGGTACGACCTCGCGGAGTTGGTCGGTCAGGGTGTCGTAGGTGTAGTTCGCCACCGCCACCGCCAGCGGTGCGGGTGCTCCGGCAAGCGAGTAACGGACGGTGTTGTCGTTGCGGCCGGCGCACAACAGGATCCCGATGGTGGGGGCGTGCTGGCCGTGAATCCACATCACTCAGAGACCCGCAATGGCGTATGACGGTGTTATGGTTATCGTCACACAGCACTACAAAGGAGTTGCCATGGCCGTTTTGAACGTCCGCATCGAGGATCGCATCCGCGATCAGCTCAAGGAACTTGCTGACGCCGAGGGGGTCACCGTCAGCGAATACGTTCGCGACCTGATCATGGCCGCGATCGTCCCCGTGTATGAACGCCCGGTGGACCACGGTGACGAGCCGGCGCCGGAAACCATGAGGCTTGCCGACCGTCAGGCCCTCTCGCTACTTCACCGCATCCTCGCTCGTGTGCTACCCGAGGACGCCAACGATGTCGACGGAGGCAGGGACTACCAGCTGGATCGAGCGAGGGTGATCGAAGCAGGCTTCACCGGCGAGTACTGGCGGGAGGTCGCGGGGTTCAGAACCGAGTTGTCTCGGCGCGACTGCGGCCGCGTGCTCGACATTCTCGACATGTTCCGCGTGATTACCTTCAGCCGCAAGAGACTGAAGGATCAAGGGAATGATATCGACGAGGACCTCGCTTACAGCCTGGAGTTCCAAGGCTTTGACCACAACGACGGGCTCGAAAGCCACATGGCCAGCTACGTCAAGTACCTGATGAGCGACGGACGGTGGGCGGAGTTGCGGCCACAGCTGGAGCGCAACGACGACGGAAACTCGCACCACCGCGTGCTCGACACCTACCTACGAATGCTGGCCGAGCACCGCCGCATCACGGATAGCCGAGATCGAGGAGGCCGTCGCGACGACTACTTCCTGGCGGTAGACGAACTTGAGCAGATCGCTGCGGCTCGGGTCCACCCCTCGCGTCGTGGGTAGGACTGCGGCTTGGCGCCGAAGGCGTGGATGGAGAAGCGGATGAACAAGGCGGCGCGTGATACACCCCCGACTGTGAGTCGGTCTTCTCACAGCGGCATAGTGCTCCAGCTATCGGGGTTAGAATGTAACGATATCGGTGACACCAGGTGAAGGTTCTCTACGACAACAAGAAGTTAGAGGATCTCTGCACGGACGAGCGAGAGATGCAAAAGAAGCGGGGTGACATCGCCGCCAAACTCCGACGGCGGATCAAGGCACTCGAAACCGCCAACAGCGTTGGTGAGTTGCGGACCCATGACCCGTTGGGCAGATGGCACCAGCTCACTGGAGACCGAGCCGGTGAGTGGGGCGGCGATCTGAGCCAGAACTACCGCCTCGTGATTCGTCCCGAAGGCGACTGTGAACAGTGGGATGCCGTGACGGTAACCGTGATCGAGATCGACGACTATCACTGAAAGGAGAAGCCATGACTACGACCAACTACGCGGTTGCCCCTGGGGAGTACCTGGAGGAGTGGATCGAAGACCAGGGCTTGTCCCAGCAGCATGTCGCTGACCGACTCGGGGTGAGCCGGAAGCACGTCAACGAAATCGTCAACGGGCACGCCGCCATCACCCAGGACATGGCGCTGCGTCTGGAACGTGTCGTCGGCATCCCCGCCGCCTCGTGGCTCCGCTACGAGGCGGCGTATCGCGCGGACCGCGCGCGCATTGCTGGCGAACAGGAACTTGCCCAGTACGTCGGGGAGATCGATAGCAGCGCTTCCGCGTACCTCCGCAGCATCGGGGCCACCAACGCCACCCGCGCCAAGCCGGGAGAACTGGTCTCCGACTTCCTCGCCTTCCACCGCTGCGGAACGTGGGATGCGTACGTACATCTCCACAAGACTGCATCGCAAGGCGACTACGCGCTCGCCGCATTGAAAGAGTCCGGAGCCGAGCTCGACCCGACTCTGTTATCGACCTGGTTGCGCGCTGGTGAACTCACCGAGCGGTACGAGCGCGGGCGGAACTACTCCTTCACCGCGCACGAGTTGCGCGAGGCGCTCCCGCGCCTGCGAGAGCGCGCCGCTACTCCCAATGACTCGATGCTCCGGGACCTCGCAGGGATGCTCGCAGACGTCAGTGTCGTGCTCATGGTGGTTCCGCCGCCGAAGAAGTTCCCGCTCTTGGGGATGACACGCTGGATCGATAAGCGTGTGCCAGTCATCCAGCAAACCGGGCGGTGGGGCCGAGACGGCTTCGTGATCTGGACGCTGTTCCACGAATTGGGTCATGTCCTCAACGACCCTCGGGGCGAAATGCATCTTGAGTACTCCACGGAGAAGATACGCAACAGTGTCGCTGAGAAGGCCGCGAACGCCTTCGCGATGGACCTTCTGTTCGGCGAGTCGGGGATGGAACCCTTCCGTGACGTGACAAGCGACGATGCCATCGCGCGGGCCGCAAAGGCGGTGGGGATAGCTCCCGGCGTAGCCGTCCATCAGATGCACCGCAAGCGGTTTCTGCCCTACCACCACGGGAATCGTCTGTGCGTCGACTTAGCTGGAACGTTCAGCGAATAGTTCGCGGCCGGCACCAGCTACTCCTGAACCTGGCCGCCCTGGTGCAGTCACCCGAGTGGACGATCGAGCGCTTCGCAAGTAGACGATAACCTCACATGATGCCCACCCGATCTGCGGAGTCGTCGGAGCTGGCACTCGTCGATCTCCACCGGCCCGCTACAGCGAACAAGTACGCCTGGCGCCCGCCCTTCGATGTCGAGGCCGCCTACGAACATGAGCAGTGGTGGGACACAGTGCCCTACCCCCTCGGCGATCCCTGGTACATCCAGGTGGTGGCGGGAGGCATGGAGGTGGCGCGCGTGGAGATGGACAACCCAGGAGACGTCAACCCCGAGTACACGGACGTGCCTGACCTCGGCCCCGAGCGACTGGAGATCCAGTTCATCGAGGTGGCAAACACCGCCCACCGCCGTGGCATCGGCAGCCGAGTGGTGCGCGCGCTGCAGGAACGTCACGCTGACCGCCGACTGTTTGCCTACAGCGAGGAGGCCGATAGGTTCTGGACCTCACTTGGATGGGAGCGGTTCGATCATCCAAATGGCCTGAACCGACCGCTGTTCATCTCACCGCCGAGATAACGCCATCAGCACGCTCAGCCTCACCGGGTCGCATTCTGAGGGGGCATGGTCCAGCGACTTGCCGGTCTCCAGCCATCATCTACCCATGACGGATGAGAACTACCACGTGCGGCGGGTAAACCTCGACGAGTCCGACGCGAATCGCCTCGCCAAGTGGGCCTCGCTCTGGGGGGACCTGGTCCACGCCGACATGGCTCTCGCTGAGAGGGCAGGTCTGCCCGATACCGCTTCCAACGTCTTCGTTCGGCGCGCGCTGTGGGAGGCGGCAGTGGTCAGCTATGGGCGCATGGCTGTCAGCGACAAGCGGCGCAACGTCGACTACGAGGAACTGATCCGGGCCGCCCGCGGCGACCGTGGCGTTGAGTTCCACCAGACTTTGATGGTCTGGCGCCACGACCACGTCGCTCACCGCAAGTCCCGCGAACTGGAGACCGTCGACGTCTACGCCGACTACCTCGACTCAGATCTCCCCGTCCTCGACTCCATCAGGGTGGCGGTGTCGTCCTCAGGTGGGCCTCCCCTTGGATCCCCACTCGTCGTTGAGTTCGCCGAACACGTGAAGTCGCTGCGGGACACCCTGTGGGTGAAGTACCTCGCACCGATCGGCGAGCTGCTCGCGACGCGAGGACCCCGCAGCTCCACAGTTCCGGTCGACCCTGAAACAGAGGGGCTTGTGATCCAGGCAGTCCTATGGTCGCGGATGAACGGGACCGGCATCGCAGACGGCGGGGAGCCGACCTCGTGAGCAGTCCGATGGAACCGAGCGAGGTGCCGCTGGGGCAAGAACCCGCGGGCGTCGTCGCCTTCTCATTCGTGCTGCCGTACGCGGTGCCGCTGAGCACAGAACCGGTGCAAATCCACGTCGGACACGAGTATCTACGGATACGTGGGGTCGACCCTGCCGAACACGACGACTCGTGGATGCTGGACGCGTTCACCTGTCTCCTCACATGGTCGACGGAGTCGCATGGAGCGGACCCCGTTTTTGAGGGCAGCGTTCTGGCATCGTCGGTCCTCGCCCGGGTAACTGGCCGGGCGGCCCGTGAAACGCAGCCTGAGACCGCAGACGCCCCACGTGAACGCTCAGTGGCAGTTGTGATGGTTCCGGTGAAGAGTCGCGCTGCTGCCTTAACACCGCCGCACGACGGCAAAGTAGACCCTCTGACCCTGGCTCACTGGCTGGTGGCAGACAGCGTTCGCTCAGTACGAATCGCGTCGAGCATTCCGCTTCCGGAACTTCACTACAAAGCGTTAAATCCAATCATCCCCGCCGCGTTCGGTAAACAGACCGACGCCGGGGCAATCAGCTTCGATGAAGGTCAACAGGCGATCGTGCTCGACCACGTTCCAGTCCAGTCGGTTACTTGGGAGCCGGTCGACGCGGTTTCGGTCGGCAATGTATTCACTCAACTCACGCTTGGCAGTATCAGCGCTCTGATCCGCGATCACGACGCTCGGAGCCGCGCGGAGCACGTCGCTGGCGACTACCGCGCCTCGGTGCTGAGCAGCGCGGTCACGTGCGAGGTGGCGCTCGACAGCACGCTCGCGGCGATGTTGTGGGAAGAGGGAAAGACACCGGCGGAGGCCGCTCAGATGTGGGTCAACGCAAGTTCGATCACCCTCCGCGTAAAGACGACGTATGCACCGCGACTAGGTGGAACTTGGCACCTAGATAGCAGGGGTGCGGTGGCTGATTGGCGACGTCACGTTGTCGACGTCCGCAACAGCCTCATCCACTCTGGCCGCACCACCACAGTGGCCGAATCCAACCGCGCGGGTGAAGGCGCCGCAGAGCTCATCTCATTCATCTCGAAGCGACTGGTGCTCAAGTGGAAGATCTACCCGAAGGCGCTGGCCGTCATGTGTGGTCCGAGTTCGGTGGACCAGCACGCGTCAAAGAAGCAGCGCGCGAATATTCAGGAAGCCCTGGAACGGAACTCCGCATTCGCTGCCGAGTTCCACCGGTGGCGTGACGACTGGCTGAAGGAGCGCGCCTCGCTGTAGTCTTCGGCAGACTCTGTTGCGCCATCCTCGGGCACGCACCGTTACCGGTGACGTCGAGCCTCGTGAGCCTTAACGACAACCGTGTAACCGCGGCGGTTGTGCGAATCTGCAGGAGCGCGGAGGCATTCCGCAGTTAGCTGCAGACATGGTCTGGACTAGCTCACAGCGAGGCTGTCATGGCAGCTCGACGGACAGGCACCTGCGCTAATTAGATTTAGCGCAGATGAAGCGGTTCACCAAACCCACCGAGCCGGAACCGGAGTCGTAAGACCGCGGGCAAGACCATCAGCCGCCGGGTTCTTCGTCCAAACCGTGCTCGATCGCATACCTGGTCAGCTCCACCCGGTTGCCCAGCTGCAACTTTCGCAGCGTGGCCTGCACGTGGTTCTCGACGGTTCGATGACTCAGAGACAGCTTCGTCGCGATCTGCTTGGCGCTCAGCCCCTTCGCCACGTACCGCAGCACCTCCGTCTCCCGGTCGGTGAGTGCCGGAGCATCTACCGGGCGGTCGGGGTCCCGCGCGATACGGCGATACTCCCCCAGCACCAGACCGGCGAGGCCGGGCGTGAAGACCGCCTGACCGTTCGCTGTCGCCCGCACCGCGGCCAGCAATTCTTCCTTCGAGGCACTCTTCACCAGGTATCCGCTCGCGCCGGCCTTCACGGCCTCGAGCACGTCCTCACGCTCGTCCGACGCCGACAGCACCAGAACCCGGCTGCGCGGCGACACCTCCAAGATCCGCACGGTCGCCTCGGCCCCGTTGCCGTCGGGCAGGTGCATGTCCATCAGCACCACGTCCGGCTGCACCGCGCCCCCTCGACGCGCCGCCGCCTCGACGCTGTCCGCGGTGGCCACGACGTCGAACCCGGCATCGGTGAGATCTCGGGCGACCCCGTCTCTCCACATCGGGTGATCGTCGACGACCATGACCCGCAAGTCCTCAGGAGGCATCTGCTTCACCCTTCGTATCCGTCTCCGGGCCGCTCGCTTGACGACCGCTCATTCTGGGCACTGTCAGCTCCCACTCGGTGCCCTCGCCCGGCCCCGTGTCCAACCGGGCCGATCCACCGAGAGCTTCCATCCGCTCGACAATGGACCGGGACACCCCCATCCGTCCCTCGGCGACTGCTTCCACCAGCCGGCCCTCGTCGATGCCGACGCCGTCGTCGCGCACGCTGACGACCACCTCGTCCCCGAGATCCTCGACCAGCACGAAGGCCTTCGCTATGGGGCCCGCGTGGAATCTGACGTTGTCGAGAGCGTTGACCACCGCGGCCTCGACTTCCAGAGCCATCCGGTGATCGAGGGTGACGGGCTCACCCGGTTCACTGAGGGACACCCGGTCACCGGCGTGGGGGCGGAGCAGCAGCCGAAGGTCGATGTCGGCCGGCCCACCGGAAAGGGCCGCCGGTTCGATATCGGCGATCAACCGCCGCAACGACCGTTCCTGTTCACCCGCCAACTGCGCCAACTGCGCTGTCTCGCCGCCGATTTCCGCACCACGCCGGCTGATCAACGCCAGCACCTGCAACACCCCGTCGTGCACCTGCCTGCTCAGCCGATCGCGCTCCTCGGCCGCGGCGGCGACCCGCATCGCCCTGGCAACCCGATCGTGATTCCGGCGGGCCGTCACCGAGGCCAGACCGACCCCGACCCCCACCGCCAGCAGCACCACCACCGTGGCGTCGCGTCCCACATTGAGGTCGTAACCACCCTTGGCGACCGCGCTGGCGGCCCGCACCACGAGTCCGAAGCCGGCGCCCACCAGCGGACCGCCCAGGATCGCGGCCGACACAACGACATTCGTCGCCCACAGGGTCGTGGGGAACGACTGGTTCGACGCCGCCCAGTCGGCCGAGGCGACGAACCGGGTGGAGATCACCAGCACGCACACGATCACCAACTCGGCGATGACCCACGACCAGCGACGTCCGGTGCCCTTGAGGTAGCCGATCGTGCTGATCCCGGTCCACACGGTCAGGACCGCGAAGAGGAACCAGCTCCACGCCACCCGTTCGTAGTCATTGTGCACCGCCAGCTGAAACCCCAGCGCGTAGACGAAACTGAGCAACCGGAACACCTGGGCGGCCCGCCAGAGCGGACCCACCGGATCATCGTCGAGTAACGAGGAGAGCGCTGCGCGGGAACTCATGCGTCAGCTGGAATCGTCTGAGCTGCCCCGCTTGTCGTCCGGTGCCGCGTCGTCGTCGGGTTTCTCGGTCTTCGGCCCCCGGGCGCCGTGCGCGTCGAGATCATCCCACTTCGGCCGGTCGGGTTCGGCCTCGTACATTCGTTCGTGTTCTTTACCTGTGGCCGCGGCCACCTTGGCCAGCTCACTGTCGTCATCGATCGACTTCGACTTGTCCACCAGCGTCCGGATCGCGGTGTTGAGGAAGGCGATGATCGGTACCGCCAGCAGACCACCGACGATACCCGCGGTGACCAGGCCGGCCGCGATCGCGAGCACCACCGCCACCGGGTGCAGACGGACCGAACGCCCCAACAGGAATGGTTGCAGCACATGGCTTTCGAGCTGCATCACTCCCACCACCACGGCCAGTGCGATGACTGCGGCGATCCAGCCCTGGGTCACCAGGGCCACGAGGACTGCGAGGCTGCCTGTGATCAGTGCACCGACGATGGGGATGAACGCACCGATGAACACCAGGGATGCCAGCGGAAGAGCCAGCGGCACCTGCAGAATCGCCAGACCCGCGCCGATACCGATCGCGTCGACAGCCGCGACCACCACAGTCGCGCGCACATATCCGACCAGGGATCCGAACCCGTTCTGCCCTGCTTCCCACACCTTTTCGCGGGACCCCTCCGGAATGGCCAGCGTCAGGAACCGCCAGATCTGGCCGCCGCCATAGAGAAAGAAGATCATCAGGAACAGCATCAGAAGGCCACCGGTGACGATCTCGCTGACCGTGGTGAAGGTCGCCAACGCGCCGGATGTCACCTTGTCCTGGTTGTCCTGCAGGAACTTGATGGAGTCGTCGCCGAGATGATCGATCTGCTCCTGACGGATGTTCAGCGGGCCATCGACGAGCCAGCCCCGGCTGTCGTCGATGGTCTTGGTGACCTGATCCGTCAGATCCGGGACACCGTCGATGAACTGCTGCACGACGAAGGTCATGATCCCGGCGATCGCGCCGATCGCAACCACCAGCGACGCGACGACGGCCAGCGCGCGCGGCACCCCACGACGATTGAGCCAGTCGACCACCGGCACCAGGAACGCCGTGCCCAGCACCGCCAGCCCGATCGGGACGAAGACTTCTTCGTATCTCGCGATCACCTGGGACGCGACATACAGCGCGACCGCGATCACCACCAGGCGCCACGACCACTCTGCGGCGGCCCGGACGACCGGATGCACCTTCAATCGATCTGCGGTTCGGTCTGTGGTGCTGACGTCCTCGAGTTTCCCCTGGCTCACCTGGGCAACATTAGACCCCACCCTTGCGTCACGCGCTGAACCCGGCGCAGGGGCGAATACTCGCGTACGGTTTCGCCGAGTCTCGGCTGTAACTCGGACACTGCCGCCCGATAGGGTGCCTAGCATGACGGCGACGCAATCGACCCGCCGCCGCTTCTGGTGGGTGCGCTGGGTGGCACTCGCGTTGGTCGTGGTGATTCTCTCGGTCGAGGCCTATCTGGTCTGGCCGAAGCTCAGGGAGACCTGGTTCCACCTCGACGAGATCGAGTGGGAGTGGGTTGCCCTCTGCATCTTGGCAGCCGTGCTCTCGATGGACAGCTTCGCGCAGGTGCAGCGGACGCTTCTCCGATCGGCCGGTGTCAGGGTGAAGCAGTGGCAGTCCCTGTCAGTGGTACTCGCGGCGAACTCGCTGAGCCAGACGATGCCCGGTGGGCAGGTGCTCGCGCCCGCATTCACCTACCGCGAAACCCGCAAGTGGGGAGCGACACCCGTCATCGCGTCGTGGCAGGTCGTCATGTCCGGACTCTTGATGGGTGTCGGTCTCGCCGTCCTCGGCCTGGGAGGCGCCCTCCTGGCGGGAGCCAAGACAAGTCCGTTCTCGGTCATCTTCTCGATCAGCGGCTTCATCGCGTTCGCCCTGGTCGCCCAGTACATCGCCCGGCACCCGGAATCGATCGAGGGCATCGGCGTCACGTTGCTGCGGTGGATCAATCACCTCCGCGACAAAGCCGCGGATCACGGCGTCCAGCGGTGGCACGAGATCTTGCGGCAACTGCAGGCAGTTCAGCTCAAACCGAAGGAAGCCTCGCAAGCGTTCGGGTGGTCACTGTTCAACTGGGTCGCGGACGTCGCCTGTCTGGCCTTCGCCTGCTACGCGGTCGGCGGGCAACCCAGCATCGCCGGATTGATGGTGGCGTACGCCGCATCGAAGGCCGTGGGCACCGCGATACCACTGCTCCCGGGAGGACTCGGGGTCGTCGACGGCGTGCTGGTGCCCGCGTTGACGTCCGCCGGGATGGGCGCAGCGGAATCGGTCACCGCGGTTCTGGTGTACCGCATGATCAGCTACCTGTTGGTGGCTCTCGTGGGCTGGATTGTGATCCTCGTCATGTTCCGGGGTACCTACCGGGCCGAGGCCGAGAGCGGGGACACGATCGAGGAAGAAGTAGAGGAAGAGCTCGACGACGTCGTGGAAGACCGCTCGAAGAGCGTGTCCACCGATCCCGACCCCCCGGTCATCCGACCGTCCGACGAACGGCCGGATTCGCCCGATTCGGTTCGCTGAGCGCGCGCGGTGCCCGCTACGGTGGCTCGTATGCGCCGAACGCTCACCGCCCTCAGTGATCTACTCGCGGTGCTCGTCTTCGCTTTCATCGGCCGCATGAACCACGCCGAGGGTCTGTCGATCGAAGGCGTGTTCAGCACCACCTGGCCCTTCGCGATCGGCGCGGCGATCGGCTGGGCCCTGGCGTATCTCTTCGCGCACATGCTCGCCGACCACGGGTTCGACTACGACTTCCGGCCCGAACGACTCATCCCCGACGGTGCGCTGATGTGGATCGGCGCGGTCGCCATCGGGATGACCCTGCGCCACCTCTTCCATCAGGGCGTCGCATTCAGCTTCGTCATCGTCGCGACCATCGTGCTCGGCGCGTTCCTGCTGGGCTGGCGTGCGGTCCGGGTGCTGCTGGTGCGGCGTTCAGTCATCACCGTCTGACGTCGGATCGACGGGCGGGATCAGCGCCTCCAGTTGCGTGAGTTTGCCAGGATTCCGCACGAACATCAGTCGGCTGATTCCCGCCGATCCCTCTCGAGCTCCGCTCCGCTGCGTCCCCGGGGCCGAGAACTCGAACGAGAGCAGCGTGTCAGGCTTCCCATCTCGCACCGTCAACACCGCGGGCCCACCGTTGCACTCGACGAGCAGCGGGTACGACCCGACTGCGAACTTCGTGACGGCACCGAGGACGAACCGGGCGACCTTGTCGCGACCGAAGATCGGGACGCGGGCGGCGCTGACGATGCCGCCGCCGTCGCTGATCGAGACCACGTCCGCGGTGAGCGCAGCTTCGAGCGCGGCGAGATCGCCCGCCTGCGCGGCCGCGACGAACGCGGTCATGACCCGCGCCCGCTCGTCGGGGTCCACCGACGTGTGGCGTTCACGTCCGACGTGTTCGCGCGCCCTGCGGGCCAGCTGCCGGGCATTGGCCTCATTGGTCTCGAGCAGCCGAGCGATCTCGCGGTAGGGGTAGTCGAAGGCTTCGCGCAGGATGTATGCCGCGCGCTCGCGCGGATCGAGGCGTTCGAGTAGCAGGACCACCGCCATCTCCAGTGCTTCGGCGCGAACGGCCCCGAGCGCGGGATCATCGACGGTCGACACCGGCTCCGGCAGCCAGGGTCCGATGTAGGTCTCCCGTGTCGCTCGTGCGGATGTCACCGCATTGATGGACAGTCGGGTGACGGTGGTGACGAGGAACGCCTCCGCATTGCGGACCACGTCGTGATCGGTCCCCTGCCAGCGGAGCCAGGCATCCTGCACCAGGTCTTCGGCTTCACCGGCCGCGCCGGTCATGCGGTAGGCGATTCCGAACAGGCGTGGCCGGAGTCGTTCGAACTCGTTTAGAGCTGTCGCCTGCGACATCACATACCCTTTCGCCAGGTCTCGGCCGCCGGATCCGACCGTGTGTCAGCCATTTCGATGAGCTTGTCACATTCGCAACGCCTCGTCGGTCTGGGGTTTTGCCAGGCAAACACACGCCGGCCGAGACGACGAAAGGCAGCACTCATGACGACATTCTTGGTCACCGGAGCCACCGGGCGGATCGGCGTCCCGACCACCGCGCAGTTGCGGAACGCCGGGCACGACGTGCGTGCGCTGAGCAGGCGCAGCGGTCCGGGGCTGGTCACCGGAGATCTGCTCACCGGCGTCGACAGCGCCGTCCTCGACGACGTCGACACCATCATCCACCTCGCGACGACCAACGGCGCGAAGGACATACAGGTCGCCGAGAACCTCTTTCGGGCGGCTGCCGAGGCAGGCGTCGCGCACGTGGTGCTGCTTTCGATCGTCGGCATCGACACCATCCCGATGGGGTTCTACAAGCACCGCGTCCAGATCGAGGAGATCGCGACGAACTCCCACGTGCCGGTGACCCTGCAGCGGGCCACGCAGTTCCACCCGTTCGTGGAACAGATGTTCACCGCACAGAGGTTCTCACCGGTGTTCGTGAGTCCGTCGATCCGCTTCCAGCCCATCGGCACCGCTGAAGTCGCGGCGCGACTCGTGGAACTGGCGGCGGGCGACCCCGCGGGCCGGGTCGATGACATCGGCGGTCCCGAGCAGCGCACCGCGAGCGATCTGCTCGACGCCTGGAAGCAGGCAACGGGACGACACCGCCCGAGCATTCCGGGAAAGCTGTTCAAGGCGTTCGCAGCCGGCGAGAACCTCATCGAGGGGCCGGGTTTCGGGAACCAGACCTTCAAGCAGTACCTGGCAGACAAGTACCCCGCCGTCAGCTGACGCCAGATCACCCGGCTCGGTGGCCCACCGCATCACGGGCCACCGCCTGATAGCGCGCGATCACCTGTTCCTCGGTGGCCTGCCCGCCCGGCCGGAACCACATGGCGACAGCGGTACAGGCGGTGACCACGAACCGGGAGGCCTCGACCGGATTGTCCGTGCGAAACTCTCCCCGCCGGACACCGTCTGCGACCACACGATCGAAAATTCGCTGCTGCGCATCACGATTGGCGATAACACGCTCCAGCGCCACTGGGTCGAGGCTGCGGAGTTCGGAGTTGCCGATGTAGCTTTCCAGCGGGTTCTCGGCGTGCACGCCGACGTGTGTACGGACGATGGCGTCCAGTCGGTGCACGGGGTCGGCGGGCGCAGCGAGCAATGCCTGCTCGGTGGCTTCCACCAGCGCCTCCCCACCACGAGCCAAGATCGTCACCAGAAGTTCGTGCTTGGATCCGAAGTGGTTGTAGATGGAACCGGCGCTGATGCCTGCGAAACCAGCGATGTCGCGCACGGAGGTCCCGTGGTACCCGCGGGCGGCGATCATCTGAACGGCTGCACTGAGGATCACCCGGGCGGTCGGATCGTCGCTGTCACGGATTGCCGCGGTGGTGAAAGCAGGCTCGCGCGGCGGACCTGACTTCATTGCGGATGGGCGCGGGGGGTGAAGAAGCGTTGCGCCACAGCCAGAGCCGCGGATCCGGATCGCTCACCCTCGGTGTAGACGACGACGACGCGACCACCCGCGATGCCGACGAACCAGCCGGGGCCCTGCGGCCCGTTGGTCCCGACCAGCGCGCGCAGCCCCGGTGCGTTCGTGAGGTCGCTGGCGTCACCCGTGGTCGCCGCCTCCTTCATCGCACTATTGACCGTCGTCAGCACCTTCTGGTCGATCGGACCCAGCTCACCGCCCTCGACCCGTCCGGCCTGCCCTGAGATCATGGACGGCGCAATCGAATTCGTGCGCGCGATCGCAACGCCCAGCGCGCCCATGTTCAGAGCGGACACCTTGAGGTCCTCGGGCCGGAACGTAACCGGCTCGGCGACCGGACCGCTGTGAGGGCCGGACGGACGGACGCCCGGGATCGTGTAGTCGACGTCGAGGCCCAGTTGCGCCAGCAGTTGCGCGGCGCGGGCGTCGTCGGATCCGGCCAGCTGATTGATGACTCTGGCAACCGGTTCCAGCGTGCTACCCGGGGTGTAGTCCTTGTCGATCGTGATGTCCTGTTCGGCCGCTGCGTCGTTACGCATGGATGCGCGGATCGCACCGGTCTTGGCGTCGAGGACCAGGATGCTCGCGGGTTGGGCCACCTCGACCACGGCGTCGAGCGCGTCGAGTTGGGTGACCTGGTCGATGGTGGTGCCGACGTTCGGTCCCGCGGGCCCCTGCTCGCCGGCGAGTTGCACTGGCCGAACGCCAGGGGCGACCATCTGCGCCGACCATCCGGAGGTGGCATCCCGGATTGCCTGCCAGTAATCGTGGACCCCGTCCAACACGGGTGAGTCAAGCCGACGGTCGAGCAGCACGAGTTGCGGCACGGGCTTGACCGAGACGCCCGGCACCGACTTCGGATCACCGGCGAGGGCGACCATGTCTGACTCTCGCACCGACACCACTGTCACCGGCTTGTTCTGGGCGGCCGCGAGCTGATCGCGGATGACGGTTGGCGTGACCAGTTGCGCGAGAGGCTCGATGATGGTCGCGAGCGATCCGATCGACGAGTCCACGTTCGGGGTGCCCGCGGGGTCGAGGACGATCTCGTTGATCGTCTGCAGGGTGAGCATGTTCTTCCCGAACCGGTCCTGCACCACGGGTGCGGGACGCGCGTCGGTTCGAAGGTTGCGCAAGCTGCCGCCGGCGGGCATATTGTCGGCGAGCACTTCCGGCTGCCATTGGATCCGCCAGCCGAGCGAGAGGCGTCGCGCCGAGCCCGAGGTCTCCGTCTTGAGTTCGCGATCATCGCCGAGAACCCACGTCGTGGTCAGCTCGAACGTGGCGGTGCCGTCGGTGTATTCCTCGGCTCGTTCGACGTCGACATTCACCTTCTGCGCACCCATGCCTGTGAACGAGGCGGCAAGCGATCCCTCGGCCTGTCCCGGTGCCGAGGTGAGTGCTGCGGCGGCGAGTGCGTCCTGGTCTTCCATCGCTGTGGCGAACGAGCCGAGCAGTGCCGCCGCACCCGTATCCAGAGGTTTGCTGAACGCGCCGCACGAGGCAACACCGAGCGCGCAGACGAGCGCGAGAACAGCAGTGGCCGCGAGGCGGCCGGGGGAACGACGCATAGTCACAATTTTCACTCCTGTAACAGGACAAATGCCACCAATGTGGTTCCCAACTTGCTTACGAGGTCGTCACAATCGAGTAACTACTCTTAATCTGCCCTGATTTGGGCCCGTTTCCAGCAGCGGAGGATGATGGTCGGGGTGAATGATCGCCATGAACTCCATCGGGCCGACGACCGGCCGGACACCCGAACCGAGTGGCTCGAGTCGCGGCACAGCTTCTCGTTCGGCGACAACTACGACCCTGCCAACACCCACCACGGGGTGTTGATGGTCCACAATGACGAGACCGTTTCACCCCAACAGGGGTTCGACAGCCATCCCCACCGGGACATGGAGATCATCACCTGGGTGCTGTCGGGCTCGTTGGTCCACCAGGATTCGATGGATCACAGTGGGGTGATCTTTCCGGGGCTCGCGCAGCGAATGAGCGCAGGGACCGGCATCCGGCATTCAGAGCGCAACGACACCTGGCGAGCCGATGCGACGACCGGCATCGAGCCCGTCCACTTCGTTCAGATGTGGGTCTTGCCGGACGAGTCGGGCATCGAGCCGGGCTACGACCAACTGGACATCTCCGAGCAACTGACCGGCGGCGGACTCGTCACGGTCGCCTCGGGGATGCCGGCGTACGACTCGGCGATTCGCATCGCCAACAAGAACGCCGCATTTCATGTCGCGCGACTGTCGGTCGGCCAGTCGGTGCCGCTACCCGACCTGCCGTGGGGTCACGTCTTCGTCGCCTCGGGATCGGCGTGGCTCGAGGGTACCGGCGATGAGCTCCAGACAGGCGACGCCGTCAGGATCACCGGTGGTGGCGGTGAGAAACTCACCGCCACCACCGATGCAGAGATCCTCATCTGGGAGATGCACAAGAAACTCGGTCGCTAACTCAAGCGGCGGCCGCCTTCACCGCGTGACTCACCTCGGACCTGATCGAGTTGTACTCCCGGGAGTTCCGTAGTTCGTCGAAGTCGATCCTCCCGCGAGGCAGATCCACCTCGAGGTCGAGGGCTACCTGCCCCGGACGCTTGGAGAGCACCACGATCCGCGACCCGAGGAACACTGCTTCGTCTGCGCTGTGGGTCACGAACACCGACGTCCGGCCGGTCTCGCTGCTCACTCCGCGGACGTCTTCCTGTAGCCGTTCCCTGGTGAGCGCGTCGAGCGCCGCGAAAGGTTCGTCCAGCAGGAAGAGCGGGTTCTCGGCGGCCAGGGCCCGCGCGATGGCGACACGCTGCTGCTGTCCACCGGAGATCTCCCAGATCCGTCGGTCGGCCGTGCCTTCGAGTCCGACCCGCTCGAGTAGCTGATCGCGACGGGCCTTGCGGTCCGGCTTCGCGATCCCGGCGTACTTCAGGGCGACCTCCACGTTGCCGCCGACGGTCCGCCACGGGAACAACCGCGGTTGCTGGAACACGACTCCGGCGGACTCACCGGGTGTCGTCGGGGGCTTGCCGAGCACGTCGACCTGACCGTCGGTGGGCTGTTCGAAGCCGGCGATCAGGCGCAGCAGCGTGCTCTTGCCGCACCCCGACGCCCCGACCAGGACGAGGAACTCGCCGGCCGGGACGTCGAGGGAGACCGGACCCACCGCTGTGACGGTGTCGCCGCCCTTGCCGTAGCGATGTGACACGTTGTCGAGGTGGATGGCTCGACTGTCACTGGTCGAAGGCACCGGGCAGACCTTCGACGTAGATGGCCTCCTGCAACTGCTCCAGGGTGGGCGCGGAGTCGATCTGCTTCTGTGCGACCAGGAACTCGGCGGCGTCGAGCAGGTTGTTCGCGATGTTGCCGACCGCTCCCGGGGTACCGAGCCACTGCGGCGATGCGACCTGGGCAGGCGTGAGGTAGATGCCCTGCTTCAGCTGCCCCTGCGCCTCTTCTGCGCTGATGCCGAGTTCTTGGCCGACTAAGCCGGCAGCGGCGGCCGGATCGGTGTTGATCAGGTCGAGCGCGCGGGCCTGCACTTTGCGCCAGGCGTCGACGGCGGCCGGATCGTCGGAAATCAGTTTGTTCGAGACGACGCCGAGGTCCAGGGTGGGGTTGGACTGACCGATCGCCCGGCTGGTGACGAGGTCTTTGCCGGTCTTGCGGAGCTCGTCGAGGGTCGGCAGCCAGGTGTAGGCGGCGTCGATGTCGCCGCGTTCCCACGCGGCGATGATGGCCTGCGGCTGCAGGTCGACGATCTTGACGTCGTTCGCCGACAGTCCGGCCTGCTCGAGTGCGACCAGCAAGCTGTAGTGCGCGGTCGAGGCCAGTGCGGTGCCGATGGTCTTGCCCTTGAGCTCGGCGACACTGTTGATGTTGGTGCCGTCGCGGGCGACCAGCGCCTCGTTGTCGCCTGCGACGTCGAGAACGAATGCGACCTTGTAGCCGATCGGCGAGTTGCCGGACAGGCCACGGGCGACGGGGCTCGAGCCGATGGCCCCGATGTCGATCGAGTTGCCGATGAAGGCCTGATTGATCGTGGCGCCGGACTCGAACTTGGTCCACTTGATCGTGTAGTCGGGCAGCGCTTCTTCGAGCCACTTCTGATTCTTGACGATCAGGTCGCCACTGGGAAAGGCCTGGTAGCCGACGGTGATGGTCTTGCCGTCGCTGTCGTCACCGGAGCAGGAGGCGAGACCGAGGGTCAGCGTGAGTGCGGACAGCGCAGCGACGAGCACCACCCATCGTCGGCGCAATCGGGCAGAGCGGCGTGTTTGGCTCATGTTGTTCGTTCTTTCTTCTTGTGGGACACAGAGGAGGCGGGCGCGGGCGTTCTAAACGCGTCCCCGCCAGGGCACGGTCTTGCGCTCGATGAGCTGCAGCAGTCCGTCGATGATCAACCCGGAGGTTCCGATCGCGATGATGCCGACGAGCACGACCGGGGTGTTGTTGTAGTTGGATGCGTCTCTGACCATGCCGCCGATGCCGGGCAGGCCGTTGACCAGTTCGGCGGCAACCAGCGAGGAGTAGGCGACCCCGACTGCCAACCGGATGCCGGTGAAGGTCTCGGGCAACGCGGACGGGATCACGACGTCCTTGATCACCTCGAACCTGCTGGCTCCCAGCGCCTTCGCCGCTTCGGTCGAGCTCTGCGGGGCGGCCAGCACTGCCGAGGTGGTCGCGACGGCGACCGGCGGGAACGCCGCGATGGCCAGCAGGGTGATCTTCGGCTCCTCGTTGATGCCGAGCCAGATGATCAGCAGCGAGAAGTACGCCAGCGGCGGCAACGTGCGCAGGAAGGTGATCCAGGGTTCGAACAGAGCCCGGACCTTGCCGAAGGTCCCCATGAACAGCCCGAACGCGATACCGACGACGATGCCGATGGCGATGCCGTAACCGATGCGCTGCAGGCTGATGAGCAGGTGCTCCCACAGGTACTTACCCGCGTAGCCGCGCACACCGTCGGTCGTCGTATTCGTCTCGACGAAGGCGTCCCACACCGCACTCGGCGCGGGGATCAGCGTCTCGTTCCAGATCTTCAGGCTCACGACCAACTGCCACAACGCGATGAAGACGACGAGCGACAGAATCGGTAAACCGACCCGCGACAACAGTTTCGACGTACGCCCGGATTCCCGGCGCCGCGTGGTCACGTTCGGGTCGACCGTCTCGGTCGGCGCAGCTATGGCCGGTACAACTGACATGAGGACAACCCCTGATGAGCTAGCTCTGGCACCGATGATCACCATCGATAGGAGAAGGAGGTGCCGCGCGCGTCGAGGCGAACCTCATCGAAGAGCGGCAGCGGAGGTGTTGTGGTCGCTCTAGGGTGAGCGGACTACAACGTGAAGATGTTCACAGGCAACAGTTCTGGGCACCAAGGCGGCAGAGGTCCACCGCGAGTCGCCGCACCAGCATCGTCTTGAGCACCGCGTCACAGTAGCCCGGCGACTTCCACTCACGCGGATTTGAAGTCAGCTGAACCCAAAGTGTTCTCTTCGACGGCCCGTTCTGCTAGGTACACCCTTTGTGTCCATGAACCACTTCGGCATGCTAGAAAATCACTGGCTCGAATCGAGGGCTGTGTCTTTGCCGACAGCCCGGTGGCGACCCTGCCCGATGGACGCTCGGCTGACTTCCATACAGGTGTGAACAGGGAGCAGTTTCTTGGAGAACAGCAGGACCGACACCCAGTCGGTGCAGGAGGTGCTCGGCGGCAGCGCTGTCCAGAAGGTGGGCAGTTTTCGCTATCTGATCGCGCAGGACCAGTGGCACTGGTCCGATGAGGTCGCCGCGATCCACGGTTACGGGGCCGGCGAGGTCTCACCCACCACCGAACTGCTGCTCGCACACAAGCACCCTGATGACCGGGAGCGGGTCGAGCGGGCGATCGACGACCTCCTACGGGAGGGGAAGTCGTTCAGCAGCAGGCACCGCATCGTCGATCGCCGCGGGCAGGTCCATCACGTGCTCGTCGTCGGGGATCGACTGACCGACCCATCCGGATCCCTCATCGGCACCGAAGGATTCTATGTGGACCTGACAGACGTGCACGAGGGTGAACTGAAAGAGACGATGGACGCCGCGGTCAAGGACTTCGCGGTGTCCCGGGCTGTCATCGAACAGGCAAAGGGCATGTTGATGCTCGTGTACGGCATCAACGCCGACCGCGCATTCGACGTCCTGACCTGGCGTTCGCAGCAGACCAACACGAAGCTCAGGACGTTGGCACAGAACATCGTCGCCTCGGTCAACGGCAACGTACCGTTCGACGACGAGAGCAGGCAGATGTTCGATCATCTGCTGCTGACCGCGCATCAGAGCCCGGATGACGCAGCTGCGCAGAACTCGGGTAGCTCCGGCGGCGGCTGACGAAATCGCGGTTCGGTGCCAGGATGGTCTGGTGACTTCTACCGCAGACACCGCCAATTCCACCGCCGCACGGTCCGGCATCGATCTGAGCTGGGTCGACGAGTCGGTGCGGCCGCAAGACGACCTCTTCGAGCATGTGAACGGCACCTGGTTGCGCGACCACGTCATCCCCGAGGACCGCGCGGTCGATGGCGCCTTCCATGTGTTGCGCGACCGTGCAGAAGAGAACGTCCGCGACTTGATCACCGAGTGCGCCGAGTCCTCGCCTGCCCCCGGCAGCGACGCCCAGAAGATCGGCGACCTCTTCGCCAGCTTCATGAACACCGAGCACATCAATGCACTCGGTATCTCCCCGATCACTGCGGACCTCGCGGCGCTCGGCGACGCGACCACACGCACCGAGCTCGCCGGGCTCGTCGGGGCGGCGCAGCGCCGCGGAATCGGTGGCCTCTTCGGCTACTACGTGGACACCGATGCCAAGGCGTCTGATCGCTATCTGATGCACATCACGCAGTCCGGGATCGGACTGCCCGACGAGTCGTACTACCGCGAGGACAATCACGCCGAGACGCGCACCGCGTACCGGGCTCACGTCGAGAAGATGTTCGCACTGGCCGGATTCGACGATTCCGCCGCCCGTGCCGACACCGTCGTCGATCTCGAGACCGCCATCGCGTCCCAGCACTGGGATGTGGTGCGCCGCCGCGACGCCGACCTCACGTACAACCTCCGCACTCTGTCCGAGTTCACAACAGAAGCAACCGGATTCGATGTGGACTCCTGGATCTCCGGGCTACGGACAACGGGTTCCGAGACCTTCGGCGAGGTCGTCGTCGGCCAGCCGTCCTTCGTCGGGGGCGTCGCGGCATTGTGGGGCGAGCGCGACCTCGACGAGTGGAAGGTGTGGGCACAGTGGCGGCTGCTGCATTCGGCCGCCCCGTACCTCTCCGATGAGTTCGTCGACGAGAACTTCGACTTCTACGGCAAGACCCTCACCGGTTCGGAGGTCATTCGCGACCGCTGGAAGCGCGGGGTCGGCCTCGTCGAGCAAGGCCTCGGATTTGCCGTCGGTAAACTGTATGTGGCAAAGCACTTTCCGCCCGAGGCCAAGGCCCGCATGGACGTACTGATCGGGAATCTCGTGAAGGCGTACCGGCGTAACATCACCGATCTGGATTGGATGAGCCCGGATACCCGCGAGAAGGCCCTGGTCAAGCTCGAGAAGTTCACGCCGAAGATCGGATACCCGGCGACCTGGCGCGACTATTCGTCTCTGCGCATCGAGCGAGACGACCTCTTCGGGAACATCGCTCGCGCAAGCGCTTACGAGGAGGATCGCGAGTTCGGGAAGATCGGTTCGCCGGTCGACCACGACGAGTGGTTCATGACCCCCCAGACGGTCAACGCCTACTACAACCCGGGGATGAACGAGATCGTGTTCCCCGCAGCGATCCTGCAGCCTCCGTTCTTCGACCCCGAGGCCGACGACGCCGCCAACTATGGCGGCATCGGTGCGGTGATCGGCCATGAAATCGGCCACGGCTTCGATGACCAGGGTGCGAAGTACGACGGTGACGGCAATCTCGTGGACTGGTGGACCGACAACGATCGTACCGAGTTCAGCACCCGCACACGCAAACTCATCGATCAGTACGGCACCTTCACCCCGAAGGGCCTCGACGAGAAGTACAAGGTCAACGGCGACTTCACGATCGGTGAGAACATCGGCGATCTCGGCGGTCTGTCGATCTCACTTGTCGCCTACCAGATCGCCCTGGACGGGCAGACCCCGCCGGACATCGACGGCCTCACCGGACTGCAGCGGGTGTTCTATGGCTGGGCGCAGGTGTGGCGCACCAAGACCCGCGACGCCGAGGCGATCCGGCGGCTGTCGATCGATCCGCATTCACCGCCTGAGTTCCGCTGCAACGGCGTCATCAGCAACATCAACGCGTTCTACGACGCGTTCGGGGTGAAAGAGGGCGACGGCCTCTACCTCGACGACGCGGACCGCGTACACATCTGGTAACCCCCAACCCCCGATTTTGGTGGGTTTTGGCGAAGCCGACCTGCGGGTTTGCTCGCCAAAACCCACCAAAATCGGAAGTTACGGGGTGGTGAAGTCGGTCAGTCCATCAGCCGGATCTGCGGTACCGCCGATGGTGTTCACCACGACGACCGGCGCACCCTTGGGGGCATTCTCGAAGAACCACCGTCCGTCCTCGGTGCTGACGTTGAGGCAACCGTGCGAGACGTTGGTGTTGCCCTGTTGTCCGACCGACCACGGCGCGGCGTGGACGAAGATGCCGCTGTTCGAGATGCGGGTCGCGTATTCGACATACGTGCGGTAGCCGTCGGGTGAGTCCACGGGCACCCCGTAGGTGGACGAGTCCATGTACATGTCAGCGAACCGCTCACCGACGGTGTAGATGCCGTTGGGTGTGGGGTGATCGTTGGCGCCCATCGACGTGGGCATAGTCCGGACCACCTTTCCGTCGACCGCGACGGTGATGGTGTGGGTGTTGTCGTCGGCCGTCGCGATCCAGGACTCGCCGATCGTGAAGTTCGAGGTGGCGCTGCCGGCCTGCACAGAGACCTGCGTGTTCGCCGGCCAGAACTCTGTCGGCTTCCACCGGAGTTCCTTGTTGCCCACCCAGTACAGATTGCCGGCAACCGCCGGCGTCGCGGTGACCCTGATGGCTTTCTCTGCGGCCTCTTTGTCGTCGATCGCCGCCTGGAACGAGATGACCACCGGCTGCGCGACCCCGACCGTCTCGCCGTCGGCGGGATCGAGTGTCGGAGTCGAGAAGTTGGCGCGGCCCAGCGGTTGCTCGGATGACGTCGTCGGCGCCGGGCTCGCGGGGCCGGGCTTGGGCAGATCAGGAGCGGAGATACCGGGGACCTCCGGGCCGCCCGGCCAGACGGGATCGGCTGTCGCTGTGATGGTGGACGTTCCGAGAAGCAGTGCGACCCCTGCGACAACAGTCACGAGCCGGCGACGGCGACCATGCCTGATCCTGCCGAGCTGCATGCAGTGTCCCCTTTTTGGTTTTCCCCCGAGCGCCAGGATGCCCAAGATACGTGAGTGTCCCGAGATTCTCCACCACCGAATCGTCGAACTCCGCATCGCAAGTGCTCCGGAGACACAAACTGCGTATGACCACGCGTGGAGCGGACGGAGAGCTCTTCGGATGTCGCCGTCCGACCACGGCGAATTGACATCTATAAGTAGACTTTCAGAATTGTCTAGCAGGACAGGCCATGGCAGGAACTGGGAACATGAAACAACCGAACACCGATTTACCCGATCGGATGGCCGCAGTCGCGCGGCTGCTGCGGTCTGAGAGCAAGGACAGCGACACCGTTCTGCGCGCGATTTCGAAGTCCGCGGTCGAGAACGTTCCCGGTGGCGAGTACGCCAGTGTCACCCTGGTGACGGGCAACTCCAAGGTCGAGACGCCGGTCATGGTGGGCGACCTGGCAGGCAAATGCGACGAATTGCAGCAGGAGTTCGGCGAAGGCCCATGCATCCGGTCGGCGCTCAACTCCGAGACCATCCAGATCGACGACATGGGCTCAGACACCCGGTGGCCGCGTTTCGCCGCAGGCGCCGAGAGTCTGGGCATCAAGTCGATGATCTGCTTCTGCCTGTACATAGAGGACGACACTTTGGGCGCGCTCAATCTGCACAGCTCGTCGGCAGGCGCCTTCGACGACGAATCGGTCTCCATCGGTTCGCTGTTCGCCGCGCATGCCGCGATCGCCTTCGCGGCGGTCAGGGAGAAAGACCAGATTCGGGCAGCGCTCACCAACCGCGACATCATCGGCCAGGCCAAAGGCATGATCATGGAACGCTACAAACTCGACCCGGACGAAGCCTTCCGGCTCCTCGCACGACTGTCCCAGGACTCGAACGTCAAACTGGCCGAGATTGCGCTGCAGGTGGTCACCGCAGGCCCGGACGAACGCTAGGCGCCCGGACCCCGATCAGGGTTCAGCGGCTGAGGAACTCACCGACTGCACTCTCGAACGCACCCTTGGCCTCGATCATCACCCAGTGCCCGCAGTTCGGGAAGACATGTAACTCGGCCTGAGGTATCAACCGCATCGGGATCATCGCCATGTCGGGTGGGCTGACCCTGTCGTCACGACCCCAGGTGAGCAGCGTCGGGCAGCTGACCTTGTGCATCATCGACCAGTACGGAGGGTTGTCGGATGCGGCCATGAACTCCTGCTGCATCGCGAACGCCGCCGAGCCGTACATCATCTGAGCCGTCGCTTGGGCGTCCGGATTGATGGCGGCCTCCCAGCGCTCCTCGATCAGCTCATCTGTCACCAGGGCTCGGTCGAACACCATGGCCGTCAGCCAGCGGATCAGCTTGTCCCGATCAGGTGCATCAGTGAACTCCTGCAGCAACCGCAGGCCCTCGCTCGGGCTGGGACTGAAGACGTTCGGCCCGACACCACCGATGGTCACGAGCTTGCTCACCCGGTCCGGCTTCTTGATGGCCAGGTTGACGCCGACCACACCACCCATCGAATTGCCGATGACCGGCGCGGACTCGATGCCGAGCGCGTCCATGAATCTGATCACCGACGACCCGGCGGTCAGTACGGGATGGCCTTTGACGGGATCACTCACGCCGAACCCTGGGAACTCCAGCACGTAGCAGTGGAAGTTCTCGGCGAACACCCCGATGTTTCCCCGGTAGTTGCGCCAGCCGGTGACGCCGGGACCGGAACCGTGCAACAAGATCAGCGGCGGACCGGAACCCGCCTCGTGATAGCGCAGCACTCCGCTGTCGGTCTGCAGTTCTCGTCTGGATTCCTCGAAGGTCACGTTCACCCCCTCAGATTAGAACGTGTTCCATTTCTGTGGGCCGAATGGGTCGCCGTGGCGAGCCGCAGACCTGGCGGACACGCGCCGGCAGCTACGACTCGAGGGATTCGTCGATCGCATGGAGCTGACGGACCTCCACCGATCGCAGCACCGCCAGCGACGCGGTCACCGCGAGATCGCACGCGGCGTCGATACCCGCACCCGAGACGATCACCGCTCGGTTGGCGACATCGAGACTCATACCGAGCAGCATCGACGCCAGGGTGTCGGCGCTGGCCCCGACCGTGTCGCCCTGCTCGGCATAGTTTCCCCGCAGCCGCTCCGCGATGCGGGGTTCGAGCGCCGCGAACAGCCGGCGACCGGGATCGTGATCCTCATCGCGGTTCGTCAGCAGCACCCGGAACCCTCTGGGCTGGCGGCGAGCGAACTCGAACAACGCCTCGACGGAGTACCTCGCCCGGTCGCCGTAGGTCATGTCGTCGCCCTTGTCGTACGCGGCGAACATCCACTCGGTGAGCGCAGAGAGCTCACGATCGATGACGGCCTCGACAAGAGAATCGCGCGAGCCGAAGTGCGCGTACAACGTGACCCGAGACGTACCACCACGTTCGGCGATCATGTCCATCGTGGCCCGCTGCGCGCCGACATCAGCGATCACCGACAGAGCAGCATCGAGCAGTTCGTCGTCGGTCGGCCGGTTACGGGTACTACGAGTACTCTTCGCTGAGACCTCGCCCGAGCTGGTCGTCTTCGGCACTTTCCCTCCTCCAGCGAGCGGCCGCGCACCGTCCCGGATGCCCCACGACGGACCGCTTCCACACGCCTGCCTCGAGTTCAGGCGCTATTCGACAACCGTTGCCGCCGCACCGGTCTCACGGGTCTCACCGGTCGAGCTCCGCTTCGCTTCGTCTCCGGCCAGTCCGAAGTACGCGGCCTCAACCTTCTCGCGTTGGCCCCGGAGATCCTGCGCCGACCCCGCCAAAGCCACTCGGCCATGGTGCAGGACGATCGCGGAGTCGGCAATCGCAAGGGCGAGGTCGATGTGTTGCTCCACGAGCACCACTGCCATCTGCTGCTCGTCGGCGATGGTGCGCAGGCGCGGCAGCAAGTCCTTCACCGCGATCGGCGACAGGCCGAGGCTGAGCTCGTCGATCAGCAGGACCTTGGGCTTCGCCAGCAGCGCCTTCGCGAGCGCCAGCATCTGTTGCTCACCGCCCGAGAGGTTGCCGCACCGCCGACCTTTGAGCGTCTTCAACTTGGGGAAGTACTCGAAGACGTCGCTCAGTTCGGCGCCGCCCTTGCGTTTGGCCAGCCTCAGGTTGTCGGACACGGTGAGTTTGTGGAACACACCGCGGTTGTCGGGGACCAAGGTAAGACCTCGCCGGGCGTTACGTTCGACCCGCTTGTCGAGCGGTGCCCCGAGGACGGTCACCGCCCCCGACATGAGCGGCAGTGCACCGACCGTGGCGAGCAGGGTGGTCGTCTTGCCGGCTCCATTGGGTCCGAGCAACGCCAGGATCTCCCCTGCCCGCACACTCGCATTGAAGTCGCGGACGGCCGGGACTCCGCCGTAGCCGACATTGAGTCCCTCGATCGTCAGCACCGATTCGCTGGCCACGGCGGTTGTGGTTGTCATTGCGCCGACCCTTTCTGCAGTAGCGGCGATGCCTCGGGCCCGCCGGCGGCGTCGATGTCGACTTCCGCCTCCACCTCGGCACTGCCCAGGTAGGCGGACACGACCCGCGGGTCGTCTCGAATCTCCTGCGGAGGGCCCGCGGCAATGACTTTTCCGAAGTCCAGGACGTAGAGCCGATGGCACACGTCGAGAACGAGCGACATGTCGTGGTCGATCAACAACACTCCGATGCCGGTCGCGGCGATACGACGCAGCTCGTCTCCGAAGTCGCGGCTCTCGTGGGTGTCCAGGCCTGCTGCCGGTTCGTCGAGCAGCACCATCCTGGTGCCGCCCACGAGGGCCCGCGCCACACCCACCAGTTTCTGCTGGCCCAGGGCCAGCTCACTCGGATGCCGGTCCGCGGAATCGGTCAGGCCCACCATCGCGAGCGCCTCGCCGATGGTTTTCGCGGGCGGCTTCGACCCGGTGAAGATATCCGCGACCAGAGCTTTGAGGCCCGGTTTCTGCACCGCGACCGCTAGATTCTCGGCCACCGTCAGGTCCGCGAACAGCTCGCCTGCCTGCCAGGTTCGAGCCATGCCCGTGCCTCGTCTGCGGTGCGGGCTGTACCCGTCGATCCGGACCCCGCCCATCGTCACCTCACCGGTTGACTTGGTGAAGCCGGTGACGGCATCGACGAACGTGGTCTTACCCGCCCCGTTGGGACCGATGAGGCCGACGATCTCGCCGGCTCCGACCTCGAGAGTGATGTCGTCATTGGCGACCACACCGCCGTACCGGACCGACAGGCCTCGAGCCTGCAGCAGTGCTGCTCCCTGCGCTTCAGCCGACATGAGAACTCGCTTTCGCTTCGGATGTTCCTGACGACGCCGGCACAGCAGGCGCAGCGGTCTTACCGGAATCTGGACCCTTACCGATCCTCGCTTTGATGTGGTCTACCGCTTCGCGTACCGCACCGGCGACACCCACCGGGTTGAGCACAGCCATCAGCAACAGGCTGCCGGCCGCGATCAGCTCGTAGTACTTACCGAAATCCAGGGTCTGAGTGAGGAATACGTACCCCACTCCCAGCGGACCGATGATGCCCGCAACGAACGCACCCGACACCGACGTGATGCCGCCGACGTAGGTCATCGCGAGCAACGTCAGGCCGATGATCACGGTGAACGATCCCGCGGACAGCTGCCCGCGGCTGTACCCGATGAGACAACCGCCGACCCCGGCAAGAAATGCAGACAACGCGAAGCCCAAGATCTTCGTTGCCGCAACGTTGATTCCCACCGACGCCGCTGCTCGCTCGTTCGAACGCACCGCGAGGAACGCGCGACCCGTGGCGCCCGCCATGAACCGCATCACTATGAGTGTCAACACTGTCACCACCACCAACACCATCATCGAGAACTCGATGGTCGTCAGTTCGCTGCCCTGCCGCACCGACAGGTCCCAGCCGAACAACGTGGGGTCCTCGATGAGGTTGCCCTCGAACGGCGTCAACGATGGATTGTTGAAGACGAAGCTCTGAATGGCCAGCGCCGCAGCCAGTGTCACGACAGCCAATTGTGCGCCGCGGATACGGAGGGCGGGAACGCCGACGATCACACCGAGCACGGTGGCGATCAACGCCGACAGCAGGATGCTCAGCGGGAAGGGGACGCCCCAGTTCGTCGTGACCTTCGACAGTGCGAATCCCGCCGCACCAGCGAACGCCATACTCGCCAGGGAGATCTGACCGAGATAACCGGTCAGCAGCACGAGAGACAATGCGATCAGTGACAAGATCATCGACGTCAGGATTCCGAAACGCCAACTGCCGGAGGTCAACAGAACAGCGACCACCACAGCGGCGACCATCAGGACGACCGGTATCGGACGAATTCTGGGAATGAACACCGCAGGCATCTTCGCCTCGCCGAGCGAGCCGCGCGACGGGATCTTGCCGCCCAGCAGGAACAGCGCGATCACCACGACAACGAACGGAACAGCGTCGCCGACCCCGGTCTGCGCCCAGCTGGGCCACCACTCCAGGGTGCTCGCCCACAGGATCACGGCCTGGAATGCACCCAAGATCAACCCGGCCGCACAGGCGACCCCGAACGAGGTGAGTCGTCCGACCAGCGCAACCGCCAGCGCAGGGATGATGTAGAACGTGTAACTCGTGGCATCCAGACCGATTGTGTAAGCACCGAGGACGACGATGAGGCCGGAGGCGGCACCGGTGATCACCCACACGATTGCGGCGAGCCGATCTGGCGAGAAGCCGGCAAGTCGCGCGGCCAGCTCGTCCTCAGAACCCGCCCGTGTCGCGACACCGAGAGTCGTCAGCGAGAAATACGCCCACAGCAACAAGGCGATCAGTATCGCGACGACGGCCATGAGGATGTCGCTCACGTTGACGACCGCGCCGGCGATCTCGAAGGTATTCTGCGGCAAAATCGGTAGTGCCATCAGGGAGTCGGTGCTGAAACGTAGATGTACCAGAGCCGTTATGAACAGCATCAGGCCGACCGAGGCGACCACCTGTGCCAGCACCGGAGCGTGGCGCAGCGGCCGGAAGATCAGATAGTGCGCAAGCAGCGCCCACAGCGCAGCAGAAACGACGCCGATCACGATGGCGAGCACCATCGGTGTCGGGTTGTCCTCACTGCCGATGCTCAGGCTCCCGATAGGAAGCACGAGGGTACCGTCGGTGCGCAGTGCGGCAACAACATACACCGCCCAGAGCGCAATCGAACCCTGAGCGAAGTTGATGACCCCGGTGGCAGCGTAGATGCCGACCAATGAGGTGGCGAACACCGAGTAGACGGCGCCGACCGCCAGGCCGAGGAACACGAATTGGACGAATTGACTCATGGGTCGTTGCCCACCTCACTGTGTGGATCTGCGCGAAACCGGTACGAGAGTGCGCGGTATCAAGGCGTTGATGCCTGGGGGGTGGATCGCTCGAGGCTTCGAGCGATCCACCCCCCAGTAGATCTGTCTGACGGTAGAGCGCTATCTACTAGCTGGCACCCGGGATGGCCGCGAGCGCAGCCGGATTCGGCTGAGTCAGTCCGCCACCGACGGGTTCTGTCTTCTGATCGGCGACCACCTCGAAGACGAACATCTCCGTGGTGCAGTTCGGCGTGGTCGGCTTGCCGCAGTTGAGCTTCGGTCCGAGCCAGCTCTGGTAGTCCGTCACGGCCTTGAGGGATGCCAGAACGGTGGCGCCGGTGTACTCCGCAGGCTTCGCTGCACCGAGGGTCCGAGCGAAGTCGACGAACGTCGCGAAGGTGCCGTAGGCGTAGAAGCCACCGGACTCGCCGGCCTCATCGACGTACTTCTTGGTGATGTCGAGGTTGGCTTGCATGTCCGCCGGGGCAGAATCCTTGGCCGGGTCGAGCCAGATAGGTGAATACGTCTGGGCACCAACGGCCTTGGGACCAAGTGCCTCGAGGAACTCGGTGCAGGCCGCGAGGAACATGGTGTTCTTGAAGCCCACGCTCTGCAACGACTGGGCGAGCTTGGTGCAGTTCGCGTCTGTCTGCGAGGTCATCAGGCCGCCGGCATCGGGGTTACCGGAGTTGATGGTCGACGCCAACGCGGTGTAGTTCGGGTTCGTCGGTGAGTAGTAGACACTCTTGACGTCGAGACCGAGCTGCTGGCCCAGCGGCAGCAGAATGCGCTCGAACGTCTGGCGTGCGGCCGCAACGTCGACGTTTGCCAGCGTCAGAGAGTTCTTGCCCTGCGCTTTGAGGGACTGCATCACGCCGACCAGGAAGGAAGCCTGAGGCGGTCCGAAGTAGACCCGATTGTCGGCCGACGAGCCCGTCACGGAATCGAAAGGAATCTGCCCGACGAGCGGGATGTTGGCGGACTTGAGGATCGGCAGGGCCGCACTCGACGCGGCGTCGTAACCATCGATGACCGCAGTTACACCGGCCTGCACCAGCTGATTGGCGCAACCGATGGTCGATTCCGGCGCCGACACATCGACGGCGCAACTGGTCACCTCGATGGGGTGTCCGTCGATACCGCCGAGCGAGTCGTTGATGTACTTGACCGCAGCCTGTTGCCCGACCTCGACACCGGGCTGGGTGATCGGTCCGTTCGAAGGGTTGAGGAAGCCGACCTTGATCGGCGTACCGGTGGCCTTGGTGCCACTCTCCGATGGCGCGGCGGCGGTGCTACCGCCGTCATCGGACCCGCTGTCGTCGCTACAGGAGACGACGGAAAAGACACACGCCGCCGCGACAAATACTGCCGCAATCCGGCCGGTTCTCTTACGCATTTCAATGCCTTTCCCGGCGGCTTCTGACTTCAGACGAATAGGTGCGACAAGATCGGTTCGCCGAGGCGATGACTTGGGGTTTGAACAGCACGAATAAGCCCGGCCAGGCCCTCCGAGTTACACGGGGTTTGCAACCGAATGGCGTGCTTGCAATTCGGAGTGCCCAATCCGGGTGTGATCTGGGCCACTCGAAAAATAGCCCCTGCCTTACAGCCGCGTCAAGGTGAATCCATAAGTAAAATTCTGGACGAAATCGGCAGCGATGGACTTCTCGAAACCGTCCGTATTGTCCGATTTGAGGCGTATAAATAGTGGTCGGAAATATCGTTCGCATTGCGCACTAAATCCCGCCCCGTGAACGCGGCAGTGCGCCCTGACTCCCCTTGTCGCCTCACGGCTCTAGACTCTGCGGGGTGAGCTACTCACGTTTCGTCGCAATAGGAGACAGTCAGACCGAAGGCATGTGTGACGGCGACGATGACGCCGGCTACCGAGGCTGGGCCGACCGACTGGCCGAGATGCTGGCCGAGCACAACCCGCGCCTGCGCTACGCCAATCTCGCGGTCCGGGGCCGGACCACCCGACAGATCCGCGACGTACAGCTCGCTCCGGCCGTCGCGCTGCAGCCGGATCTGGTGGCCGCTCCCCTGGGCATGAACGACGTACTTGCCAGCACAGCGATATCGCAGGTCCACAGGGACCTCGACTTCATCTACAGCGAACTGCGAAAGTCGGACGCGACGGTGCTGATCTCGACGTTTCCGAACCTCGCTCGCACCGTACCGATCGCAAAACGCATCGAAGCGCGGCTACTGGCGGTCAACGAGATGATGCGGGAGTTCGCCATGACGTACGGATTCGTCCTCGTCGACCTGCATGCCGCATCGGTTCTCACCGACCCCCGATCGTGGTCGCCCGATCGCTTGCACGCATCCCCCTTCGGACATCAGAGATTCGCTGCCGGCGCCGCCCACGCCCTCGGCCTCCCCGGCAGCGACCCGCAATGGGGCGAGGCATTGCCGCCGCGCCCTCCGCTGACGATCGCGCAGACCATCGCTCGTGAAACACAGTGGGCCAGGACGTTTTTCATTCCGTGGATGATTCGGCGCATCCGCGGGGTCTCCCTCGGAGACGGCAGAGAACCCAAACGCCCAGAACTGACGCCGGTGGTGCCGGAGACGCATCACGGCCCGGTTCCATTGCAGGAACCGGGCCGTGATGAGCGCAGGGGCTAAGAGGTGACTTCTTACTGCGCGCCTCTCACATAGACGCGCGGGAACACCTCCCCGTCAGAAGGACTTCAGTACTTCTCGCCCTTGGCTGCCTTGTCGACGAGCGACTGCGGCGGCTCGAAGTTGCTGCCGTACTTGCTCGCGAGATCGCGGGCGCGATCGACGAAGCCCTGCAGACCACCCTCGTACTGGTTGATGTACTGGATGACACCGCCGGTCCACGCCGGGAAGCCGATGCCGAAGATCGAGCCGATGTTGGCGTCGGCGACGGTCTCGAGCACACCCTCGTCGAAACACTTGACGGTTTCGAGGGCCTCGGCGAAGAGCATGCGCTCTTGCATGTCCTCGAACGGGATCGTCTTCGAGCCCGAGTTGAACGATTCACGCAGACCGGGCCAGATGCCGACGCGCTTGCCGTTCTCGTCGTAGTCGTAGAAGCCCTTGCCACCCGAGCGTCCCGGGCGGCCGAACTCGTCGACCATCTTGTCCACGACAGCGGAAGAACCGTGGTCGGGGACCTCTTTGCCCTCGTTGGCGAGGGCCTTCTCGGTCTCCTTGCGGATCTTCTGCGGCAGCGTCAGCGTCAGCTCGTCCATGAGCTGCAGCGGCGGAGCCGGGTAACCGGCCTGCGCGCCTGCCTGCTCGATGAACGCCGGCTCCACACCTTCGCCGACGGCCGCGATGGCCTCGTTGACGAAGGTGCCGATGACCCGCGAGGTGAAGAAGCCACGGCTGTCGTTGACGACGATCGGGGTCTTGCGGATCTGCAGGGTGTAGTCGATGACCTTGGCCAGGACCGCGTCAGAGGTCTTGGCGCCCTTGATGATCTCCACCAGCGGCATCTTGTCGACGGGCGAGAAGAAGTGGATTCCGATGAAGTCCTCGGACCGCTTGACACCCTCGGCCAGGCTGGTGATCGGCAGGGTCGAGGTGTTGGAGCCCAGGATGGCGTCGGGTTCGACGATGTCCTCGATCTCCTGGAATACCTTGTGTTTGACCTCGACCGACTCGAACGCGGCCTCGATCACGAGGTCGACGCCCTTGAAGTCCGCGGCGTCGACGGTCGGGGTGATGCGGGCCAGCAGCTCGTCCGACTTCTCCTTCGTGGTCTTGCCACGCGAGAGAGCCTTCTCTTCGAGCTTGATCGCATAGCCCTTGCCCTTTTCGGCGGCTTCGATGTTGATGTCCTTGAGGACGACCTCGATGCCCGACTTGGCAGAGACGTAAGCGATTGCAGCGCCCATCATTCCGGCACCGATGACGCCGACCTTCTTGGCGGTGAACTTCTCGAAACCGTCGGGACGCGACGCGCCGCCGTTGATGGCCTGCAGGTCGAAGAAGAACGCCTTGATCATGTTCTGCGCGACCTGACCGGTCACCAGCGACACGAAGTAGCGGGTCTCGACCTGATCGGCGGTGTCGACGTCGACGTACGCGCCTTCGATGGCGGCGGCCATGATCGCGCGCGGCGCCGGCATCGGGGCACCCTTGAGCTGCTGACGCAGCAGCGACGGGATCGCCGGGAGCATCTGTGCGAGCGACGGGCTGGTGGGCGAGCCGCCGGGCATCTTGTAGCCCTTCTTGTCCCACGGCTGAGCAGCCTCGGGATTGGCAGCGATCCACGCCTTGGCGACCGGGACGAGTTCGTCGATCGAACCGACGAGCTCGTCGACGAGGCCGGTCTCCTTGGCCTGGGTCGGCTTGAACCGGTTGCCCTGCAGCAGAACACCCATCAGTGCGTTCTGGATACCGAGCAGACGCACGGTACGCACGACGCCACCGCCGCCGGGCAGCAGGCCCAGCGTGACCTCGGGGAGGCCGATCTGGCTGCCCTTGACGTCAGCCGCGATGCGGTGGTGGGTGTGCAGCGCGATCTCGAGTCCGCCACCGAGTGCGGCGCCGTTGATGGCCGCCACGACCGGCTTGCCCAGGGTCTCGAGCCGACGGAGCACGGCCTTCATACCGTTGGTGGTGTTCGTGATCTGGGTGGCCAGCTCGACCTTGTCGACGCCCTTGCGATCAGCGGTCATGTCCTTGAGGTCGCCACCGGCGAAGAAGGTCTTCTTGGCCGACGTCAGGATGACACCGGTGATGTTGTCCTTCTCGGCCTCGAGACGATCGACCGTCGCGGCCATCGAGGTGGTGTACAGCCCGTTCATCGTGTTGGCGCCCTGATTCGGGTCGTCCATGGTGAGCAGGACGACGCCGTCGCTGTCCTGTTCCCAGTTGATCATGTTGTCGGTCATAGGTATTCGCAACTCTTTCGTGAAGTGGGGAAGGGCCGGAGAGGGTCAGACACGCTCGATGATCGTGGCGACACCCATGCCGCCGCCGATGCACAGGGTGATCAGGCCGTAGCGGCCGCCGGTGCGCTCGAGTTCGTCGAGTACGGTGCCGACCAGCATCGCGCCGGTCGCGCCGAGCGGGTGGCCCATGGCGATCGCGCCGCCGTTGACGTTGGTCTTCTCGTGCGGGATGTTGAGATCCTTCATCCACTTCATGACCACCGAGGCGAAGGCCTCGTTGAGCTCGAAGACATCGATGTCGTCGATGGTCAGTCCGGCCTTGGCGAGAACGGCTTCGGTCGCCGGCGTCGGGCCTGTGAGCATGATCGTGGGATCGCTACCGGTCTGAGCGGTGGCGACGACGCGTGCACGTGCGGTCAGCCCGGCCTTCTTGCCTGCGGCCTCACTACCGACCAGGACCAGCGCGGAACCGTCGACGATGCCGGACGAGTTACCGCCGGTGTGAACGTGATTGATCTTCTCGACGTTGACGTACTTCTGACGGGCGACATCGTCGAATCCGCCCATCGCGGCCAGGCCCTCGAAGGCCGGCTTCAACTTGCCGAGGCTCTCGACGGTGCTGCCCGGGCGACGGTGCTCGTCGTAATCGAGCAGGGTGACGCCGTTGATGTCCTTGACCGGGACGACCGACTTGGCGAAGTATCCGGCCGACCAGGCGGCCTCGGCGCGGGCCTGCGACTCGGCGGCGTAAGCATCGACGTCTTCGCGAGAGAAGCCCTCGATGGTGGCGATCAGGTCGGCACCGATGCCCTGCGGAGCGATGTAGAGATCGAATGCGGTGGTCGGGTCGGTGAACATGGCGCCGCCGTCGCTGCCCATCGGCACGCGCGACATCGACTCCACACCACCGGCGATGACCAGCTGGTCCCAGCCGGAGGCAACCTTCTGGGCGGCGAGGTTGGTGGCCTCGAGGCCGGAGGCGCAGAAGCGGTTGATCTGGGTTCCGGGAACGGTGTCGGGCAGACCTGCCACGAGGGCAGCCGTCCGCGGGAGAACCGCACCCTGCTCGCCGACCGGCGACACGATGCCCAGCACGACGTCGTTGATGTCGGCCGGATCGAGATCGGGGAAGCGAACCTTGAGTTCGTTGATGAGCCCGACCACGAGGTCGACGGGCTTGACGCTGTGCAACGAGCCCTTACGTTGCTTGCCGCGAGGCGTACGAATGGCCTCGAAGATGTATGCATCAGTCACGCTGGGGTTTCCTTTCAGATGAACTGCGCTGTTCGCCAGCGCTCGCCTTCGATCTAACACTAGGCTAACGCGCTGTAACTTATTTGACCATACCCCGAGTACAGAGCAGCAATCAATCGTCCGATCATGCGCTAGGGTTGATTCACAATGTCCACGAACCCCGAGGTCGCGGACGGCCCGCGAGCACAGCGTCATCGTCGGCCGGCCGACCGCAAAGACCAGCTCACCGACCGTGCTGCCGAACTCTTCCTGGCGCGCGGCTACGACCATGTCTCGGTGGCGGACATCGCGAAGGCTGCAGGGGTGACCGGACCGTCGATCTATCGGCACTTCGTCGACAAACAGGCGATCCTCTATGCGGCGGTGATGTCAGGTGTCGAGGACATAGAGAAGTGCACAGATACCGCACTAGCCCCCGCGGCCGACGGGCAGATCCCGATCGACAAGGCCATCGAGAAGCTGTGCGCCCTCGGGGTGACCAACCCCCGGTCAGCTGCCCTGTGGCGCTGGTCCACCGCGCATCTGACCCCGGACCAGAACGACGAGGTCGCCCGGCGCACCCGCAAGGTGCTGCAGCGATGGTCGGGTGCGGTGTTCGCCCATCGCACCGACCTGTCCGCCCGCGACATCGACCAGCTGGCCTGGTCGATTCTGAGCGTCAACGGCAGCGTGTCCGTCCACCGCACGCGCATCTCCACCGCGAGGGCGGTGGCCCAGCTGGTGAAACTCGTCGACCGGGTAGTCGAGCTGACCCCTGACCGCGCCACCCCCATTCCACCGATGCCCCGGGCCATGGCAGAACCGTCCGGCCGCCGGGACGAGATCCTCGACGCGGCCGCAGCCCTGTTCCAGCAGCGCGGGTTCGCGACCGTCGGCGTCGATGAGATCGGCGAGGCGGTTGGAATCACCGGACCCAGTGTCTACAAACACTTTCCGAGCAAGCAGGCGATTCTCATCGGCATCAGCCAGCGGAGCGCGAACCGGCTGGAGGCCAGCGCCATCGCGGCGTATTCGATCGCCTCCGATCCGCAATCGCTGCTCGCGGTACTCGTGGACTCCTATGTCCAAGTACTGACATCGACGCCAGACCTGTCGGTGTCGTTCAACAGTCGTAGTGTGCTCGAACGGTTCGACAACGGCGATCTCATCACCTATCAGCGCCGGTACGTGGGACGCTGGGTGAACCTGGTCGAGCAGATCGAGACCGACCTACCGACCCCGGAGGCCGCGGTGACCGTGCACGCAGCACTGACAATCGCCAACGACGCCATGCGCTTGCGCCGCAACTGGAGCAGGCCAGACATGCCGGCTCTGCTGGCGTACCTGATGAAGGGCGTGCTCGGACTACCCGAGGGCGGACCCGTTGGTCAGGCAGGAACCGTACTGCCGTGATCGATCAGCCCGACGTCAGCCCACCCGACATCAGCCCGCCCGACATCAGCGCCGAGACGATCGAGACGCAGCTGCTCGGCGGCGAGCGGCTCTTCACCCTCGAAGACATGACCGCGGCCCTGAACATCTCAGAGGACCACGCCCGGCGGGTGTGGTCGGCGTTCGGCTTCACGATGCAGGGCGACGACAAACTGTTCACCGCCGACGACGTGCAGGCGCTGCAACTCGTCCGGGGCCTCGACGAGGGCCAGCCCCCGGAGTTCGAGATCGCCATGGCCAGAGCACTCGGCCAGACGATGTCGCGGCTCGCGGACTGGGAGGCCAGCAACATGGCCGATCGCATCCGCAGTGGCGACAGTCCAGATCTCGAGACGATGCTCGGCGCTGTGCAGCGGGTTCAGACGCTGGTCTGGCGACGCCATCTCGCGTCCGCGTTGCAGAACGCGCTGGCGACCACCGACGGTGTGAACCGAACTCTTGCAGTCGGTTTCGTCGACATAGTCGGATACACGAGCTTGTCACGCAAGATCGGGATGGATGAGCTCGACGGTCTCCTCGAAACGTTCGAGACAAACGCTTACGACGTCATCAACTCACGCGGCGGGCGGGTGGTGAAGACCCTCGGCGACGCCGTGATGTTCGAGGTCGAAGATCCGGCCGCGGCGGCGGACATGGCCCTCGCCCTACAACAGCTCACCGACGAACACGGCCTGCCACCGCTGCGCGTCGGTATCGCCTTCGGCACCGTACTGACCCGGCTCGGCGACGTCTTCGGAGAACCGGTCAACATCGCGGCCCGGCTGACCAGTTCCGCCCGCTCCGGAACGATCCTCGCCGACACCGAACTCGGAAACGCGATCGACGGCGACGATCGCTTCTTCCTCAAATCGATCGGGAGCCTGCACGTCCGGGGCTACAAACGGCTCCGCGCGAGTGTGCTCGAGCCGAACAAGAAAGCCTGAGCCCACCCACAAACCCAGTCGTCCCAGGCAAACCCAGTCGTTGCAACATGTGGGTTTGCCTGGAACGACTGGGTTTGCGGGGCGGGTCAAGTCAGCGCTACCGCGCCGGGTACACCGTGACCTCTGTCGCCTTGACCACCAGAGCCACCTCGTCATCGGCGACCAGTCCGAGTTCGCTCACGGCAGCCCAGGTGATCGCCGCGGTGATCACAGCATCGTCGACCAAGCAGTCGACCCGCGCCAGATCTCCCTGCGGCACTATTTGCGCCACAACGGCTTTCACGACGTTACGCGGACTCCCCGAAGGTGGCCTCCGGTACACGGCCACCGCGCGTGGCGAGAATGCGGCCATCGAGGATGCACCCGCGGCCGGCGTCTCATCGACCATCCCGGCGATGGCGAACCTGCCGGTCTCCACGACCGCGCCCGACCAATGACCACTGATCAGGTTGAGGCCGGCCAGTTGCGCGGCGAATTGATTGACGGGACTGGCGAGCAATTCCCGCACCGGCCCCTGCGCCACGATTCTTCCGTCGCCGAGGATGATCGCCGAATCGGCGAGGGTCACCGCATCGGCGATGTCGTGGGTCACCAGCAAGGTGGTGCGGGCGCGATCCTGCAGGATGCCCCGGAGCATCGACCGGATCCTGTGCACCACATCGACATCCAGCGCGCTGAAGGGTTCGTCGAGAAGCAGCAGATCGGGGTCTGCGGCCAGTGCCCGGGCCAAGGCGACCCGCTGCGATTGCCCGCCGGACAGCTGTGCGGGTTTGCGGTCGGCCAGATCGGTAGCGTCGACCGCGTCCAGCCATCGTTTCGTTCGGGAGCGCACCTCGGAGCGGGGTAGGTGCGCGGCGGCCGGGGCGAAGGCCACGTTCTGCGCCACGGTCAGATGCGGGAACAGCATGCCCTGCTGCGAGAGCAATGCGACCCCGCGTTCATGAGGCGGCACAAACGTTTTCGGTCCGACGAGTTCGCGCACCCCGACCGTCACCGAGCCGGAGTCGGGCCGTAGCAGTCCGGCCAGCATGTTCATCAGCGTGCTCTTGCCTGCACCGTTCGGACCGAGGATCGCAACGGTCTGTCCGGCAGGGATCCGAATGCTCAAGTCGAGGAATGGCACTTCGCCGGCCAGTTCGGCGACCAGGTCCCCTGTCACAGGACCACCGCCCGCTTGGAGTCGCGCACGTGCACCGCGATCACCACCAGCAACGCCACGACGACCAACACGATCGACAGCGGCAGAGCCTGTTCGGGCTCGCTGATCGACTCCACGTAGATCGCGAGAGGTGCGGTCTGGGTGACGCCTTGCAGGTTACCGGCAAAGGTGATCGTCGCCCCGAACTCACCGAGGGCTCGTGCGAAGGCCAACACCATGCCGGACAGCAAGGCGGGAAACACCAGTGGCATGGTCACTTTCCACAGAGTTCGCGTCGGGGACGCACCGAGGGTCGCAGCCACCTGTTCATAGCGGCTACCGACACTGCGGAGCGCACCTTCGAGGCTGATCACCAGAAACGGCAGTGCCACAAACGTCTGGGCCAGGATCACCGCGGTCGTCGAGAAGGCGATGTCGATCCCGATCGATGACAGCGGCTCGCCGACCAGACCGAATTTGCCGAAGGCATAGAGCAGCCCGATTCCGCCTACCACCGGCGGAAGGACCAACGGCAGGAGCACCACTGACCGCAGCACCCGGATCGACATACCGGTTCGTCGGGCGAACACAATCGCCATCGGCACCCCGAGCACGATGCACAGCACCGTGCTGACCGCCGCGGTCCGCAAGCTCAGCTTCAGTGCATCCAGCGATGATTGCGAGGTGATGTTGCCCCAGAAGTCATCCCACGGGGTGTTCACCGCCAGCGCGATCGGCGGCAGCATCACGAGCGCCACACCGATTGCGGCCGGCAGGTAGAGCCAGGCCGGTACCGCCTTCAGTGCGGATCCGGAGTTGCTCAAGTCGCGGGTCCGAAGCCCTGCGACTCGAGCAGCGCACTGCCCTTCGTGCCGAGCACCATGTCGACGAACTGTTGTGCGGCTTCTTTGTTCCTGGTCGCCGCGACGACGCCGATCGGATACTTGTTGACGACCGCAGCAAAGGCGGGATCGGACACGGAGGTGACGGTGTCGCCGGCACCGGCGGCATCGGTGACGTAGACGAGGCCGGCGTCGGCCTGTTTGGTCTGCACCTTGGTGAGCACACCGGTCACCGCCGTTTCTTCACTGACCGGCTTGATGTCGACGCCGGTGTTCTCCTCGACCTCGGCAGTCGCGCTGCCACACGGCACGTCGACCGCGCAGATCACCGTGGTCACATCGGACTTCGCGAGATCGGCGAGACCCTGGATGTTCTCGGGGTTGCCCGGCTGGGTGACGATCGTCAAGACGTTGGTCGCGAAGATCTGCGGATCGGTGATCTTGTCCCCGAGCTTTTCCATGTTCTTCTGGTCGGCGGTGGCCAGCACATCGACGTTCGCGCCCTGGTCGATCTGCGTGACCAGCGCCTGCGAACCGTCGAAGTTGAACTTGATCTCGATGTCGGGGTTGTCGGCCGAGAACTGCTCGGCGAGTGCCGTGAAGCTCTTCTTCAGAGAGGCCGCGGCAGACACCGTCAGCGTGACCTTCTCCGTGTTCGAATCCGGCGCGCTCGACGAACACCCCGCCGATAACAGGACCACCGCCACGACGAGGACGAGTGCGACGAGACTTCTTGACTTCACTCGACGGGCCTCGTTTCTACGATCACGTTGGTTGCCTTGATGACCGCCGTCGCCACCGAGCCGGGTTTGAGATCGAGTTCGCGGACGGCGTCGGTACTCATCAGCGATGTCACTTCGAACGGTCCGCATTGCAGGGTCACCTGGCTCATCACCGGATCCGACTTCACCTCCGTGACAAGTCCGACGAAACGGTTGCGGGCCGACCGCACGACCGGCGCGTCGGCGCTCGAGAGCGCAGGCGCGCGTTCACTGGCCAGTCGCGCCAGATCTGCCCCGTCGACGACCTGTCTGCCGCTGTCGTCGGTGTATGAACGCAGCTGATCCCCGGCGATCAACCGGCGAACGGTGTCGTCGCTGATCCCCAGGAGTTCGGCCGCCTGCCGAATTCGCACTTCACTCACCTGTTGAGGTTCGACCGCTACTGCGACTATGTCAAGCCGAAACGTCCGCAGATGCGGAGCTGGCGACGCGACGGGTTCGTCGCGATGAGTTCCGGCACCGACCCCGGTCTATGCCTGTGACGACCTTCGAACCTCACAAGGAGCCCGCCATGCCAGCCATCGACTCACATCCGGACGGTGTCGCCGTCTGGATCGATCTGTCCAGCACCGAGCCGGATCGCGCCGCCTCGTTCTACGGCGACCTGTTCGGGTGGGACCGGACCGAGCCGGACCAGCAGATGGGCGGCTACTCGCAGTTCACCTACCAGGGCAAACTCATCGCCGGCCTCGGGCCGAAGCAAAGCCCGGACATGCCCGACTTCTGGTGCACGTACTTCCAGACACCGGACATCGAGGCGACCGTCAAGCAGGTCTCGACCTCAGGTGGCAGCGTCTTCGTCGAACCGATGGAGATCCCCGGGCAGGGGACGATGGCGATCGTGATGGATCCGGGCAGCGATCCGGGATCCAATGGTGGCCGCAACGGCCACGGCGCTGTCTTCGGCTTCTGGGAACCTCTTGAGCACAAAGGCTTTCAGCTCTACATGGAGGCCAATGCACCCTGCTACTTCGAGCTTCTGAGCACCGACTTCGCGAAGGCGGTCGAGTTCTACCCGGCGGTCACCGGGCGACAGACCATCACCCTCAGCGACACCGACGAGTTCCGTTACGCCCAGTTGAGTCTGCCCGACACCAAGCCGGGCGAGGGGTACGCCGGGATCATGGACGGTCGCGGCTTCTTACCTGCTGAGGTGCCCTCGCACTGGTCCATCTACATCGGCGTCGCCGACGCCGATGCCACGGCCGCACGAGTCGGGGAACTCGGCGGCACCGTCGTCGCCGCCCCGATGGACACCCCGTATGGGCGACTCGCGACCATCAGTGATCCGTGGGGCGCACAGATCAAACTGCAACAGGTGCCCTGATCCCGAATCCGTCCCGTCGGATTTTCGATGCCCGGGACGATGAACACCGAGTGGACCCGCTCCAGCTCTTGACTTCAAGTTCGCTTCAACTCGGAGGATGACAGAACCGATCTCGAGATGAACAGCCGACGATATTTCCACGACGGATCCGTTGCGATCTGACTCGACCTGCAACTAGGAGAACAACGTGTCAACGCTCAGCAAGAAAACTGCTGGCCCGATGTCCGACTCGGTCGCTACGGTGAGCCCCATGACTTCCACAGCAGTCACCACCGAACACGCCATCGAGGCCATCGACCTGGTCAAAGAGTTCGACGGCGTCCGTGCCGTCGACGGAGTGAGTTTCCACGTCCCGCCCGGCTCGGTACTGGGACTGCTCGGACCGAACGGCGCGGGAAAGACCACCATCGTCCGGATGATGACCACGCTGAGCCTGCCCACCTCGGGTACGGCCCGTATCGCGGGGTACGACGTGACAGAGAATCCGGACCTGGTCCGCAGCAGCATGGGCCTGACCGGACAGGCTGCCACCGTCGACGAGTTGCTGACCGGGCGTGAGAATCTCTGGATGATCGGCAGCCTCTACGGGTTGCCCCGCAAGGAGGTCCGCGCCGCAGGTGACCGACTGCTCGAGCAGTTCTCGCTCACCGACGCCGCTGACCGAGTGGTCAAGACCTACTCGGGCGGAATGCGTCGCCGGCTCGATCTCGCCGTCAGCCTGCTGGCCTCACCACCGGTGCTGTTTCTCGACGAACCGACGACAGGTCTCGATCCGAGAAGCCGGCAGGAACTCTGGGATGTGCTGAAGTCACTCGTCAACCATGGCACCACCCTGCTGCTGACAACCCAGTATCTCGAAGAGGCCGACCAACTCGCCGACGACATCGTTGTCATCGACAAGGGCAAGATCATCGCGGCCGGTACCCCGTTGCAGCTCAAGGAACAGGCGGGCAAGGCCAGCCTGGTGCTGACGGTCTCCGATGCCGACGACCTGCCCGAGGCGACCCGACTCCTGCGGGAGAACAGCGGGGAGGTCTTCGTCGACGAGTCGCAGCGGCAATTGACCGCAAGTGCCGACGGAATCGGCGACCTCACCAAGATCGCCGGGATCTTCGAACGCAGCGAGATCGCGGTCGACGACATCGGACTCACCCGCCCAAGCCTTGACGACGTCTTCCTCTCCCTCACCGGGCACCGAGCTGAAGACGCCGACGCCGACGCCGAGGAGAACAAGTGATGACCACCACGACCAGCAACGCCGGAACGACGAAAGCAACGCCGCGATCGGCGATAGGCAAACCAGACATAGTGCGAGAGTCACTGGTCATGGTGCGGCGCAACCTCATCCACACCAAACGCCAACCCGAGATGCTCTCGGACGTGACGGTGCAGCCGATCATGTTCGTGCTGCTGTTCGCGTACGTCTTCGGTGCGTCGATCAGCCCCGGCGACGGGTTCGACTACAAAGAGTGGCTGCTCCCCGGAATCATGGGTCAGACCATCGCGTTCTCGGCGTTCATCGTCGCGCTCGGACTGACCAACGATCTGGACAAGGGCATCATCGACCGCTTCCGGTCACTGCCGATGGCACGGTCGTCAGTCCTCGTCGGACGATCCGTGGCGGCGCTGATCCACTCCTCTATCGGCATCGTCGTGATGGCGCTCACCGGTCTGCTGATCGGCTGGCGCATCCACGAAGGATTCGCGAAAGCAGTTCTCGCCTTCGCTCTGGTGCTGCTGTTCGGTTTCGCCATGATCTGGTTCGGCATTCTCATCGGATCGGTGATGCGCTCACCGGAAGCCGTGAACGGTGTCATGTTCACCCTGCTGTTCCCGGTCACGTTCCTGTCCAACGCTTTCGTCCCGACAGAACCGATGCCGAGTTGGCTGCGCACGATCGCGGAGTGTAATCCGATCTCGTCGCTCGTCCAGTCGATGCGTGAACTGTGGGGCAACGGTCCGGCGGCGCCTCCGGGAGCCCCCTGGCCGCTGCAGAATCCTGAGCTCTCGACGGTGCTCTGGTCGATAGCGTTGACCTTGATCTTCGCGCCATTTGCATTGCGCGCGTACCACAAGCGCACCACTGATTAGATTGGGAATTCGCGCCACCTACGCACATATGAGCCGGTTGCAAGCGGCTCGTATGCGTGCAGGTGGCGCGAATTTTTATGCGGTGCGGGAGAGGGCTTCCACCGGATCGCTGTAGATCGCATCGAGGGAAACCGCACCTGCGGCTTGTTGCTGGACCGTGGCACCCGAGCGTGACACCCGGACGTCCCGGCGCTCGGCGACCGAGGTCTCGCGGACAGCCTGCGCGACGATCGGCAGGGTCGAGGGGGCGTCGGTGAACGCCTGCCCACCGAGGACCACGTGGTCCGGGTTGAAGATGTCGGCAATCAGGCCGACTGCCTTGCCGAGCAGCCGTGCGCGCTCGTCGAGGATGGCGCGGGAGATCTCGTTGCCCTCCGCAGCCAGCTGGTGCACGTCTTCCACCGACTCGATCTTCAGACCCGCGGCGATGGCGGCGTCGACGATGCCGGTGTCGCTGACGGTCGGTTCGAGCCGGCCGGTGCCGTGCGGGTCGAGAAGTTCGGTGCGCCCGACCGGGAAGTGCCCGATCTCCGGCGGTCCGGCGGTGGGGGTGTACACGCTGCCGCCGACGGTGAAGGCGATGCCAACTGTCTCGCGTGCGTAGAAGTAGACGAAGCTACCACCCTCTTGACCCGGATCCACCAACAATTCGGCCTGCGGGTTCAGCAGGAGTTCCGCAGCGGCCATCGCCTCGACGTGAGAGGCCACGGAGATCGGCAATCCGACGACCGAGGCGAGAATCTCACCGACAGGTGCGGACTGCCACCCGAGGCGCGAGTGGGTGACGCGTCCGGCCTTGTCGACCCGTCCGGCCAGTGCCACCCCAGCCCACAGCACCTTCTTGTTCTGCCACCGCGACAGGAAACGCTTTGCGCTCAGCCCGATGGCCGTCAGTGTCTGCTCGGGGCTGTCGGCGATCGGGGTCGGGATCTGGATGGCACCGACAACGCGGTGAAAGAGGTCATGGGTGGTGATGGAGGTGACCTTGAGGCCGATGTGGATGCCGACCGTCAAGAACTCGGCCGTGTTCAGCTCGAAAGGCAGTCGCGGGCGACCGATGGCACCGGCAGGCGCGAGGTCGGCGCGCTCACGCAGCAAGCCGACCTTCAGGAGGGCACTGACCTGGCGGTTCACAGTCGAGATGCTCAAGCCCGAGGCACCGGACGCAGCGTCGCGGAACACCGGGCCGTGCAGGCGTGCAGCCCGCAACACCACTGCCGCCGGCTTGGTCGACAGATGCAGTTGCGGGGTGGCGATGTGAATCCCAGCGCGGGCGCTGCCCAATTTCACCGCTGCCTTTTTCGGGCTGGGCACTCCCAGCGGACGAGCAGGACGAGCAGGCGCGGCGACGCGGGAGCCGGTCGGGCGGGTCACAGACGGGCGGGTGGTGGTCGTAGCTATGCGGTGATCAAGTGTGGCAGTCATCGAGGGTCCTCGTGGAGTTGTCGCGCCCAGGACCACACCAGTGGCCGAGCGAGAGATGTCAGAACGGAATGCCGCGAGCGCGGCGGATTCGGATCAGGACATTCGACAACAGAGAACGCGAGCGAACGGCAGACGACACCCCAGAGCGGTGGTCATGTAGGTGACCTCCGGGATGTAGTGGCCTGTGCTCGTCATGAACGTCAAGGTAGCAGCGCTTGCAGATTCCGTGCAACGCGGACATCGATCGGACCGAGAAGACTGAACGCACGTCACAGAGGCGTTCACCGGCGAGAATAGTCGCCACGCCGATCTCCCCGCCGACTTGGAATCACAGCGATCTGAACCCTGGGAACCCGGCGCGGGAGCCACCCACACTGGGTCCGACTCTGCATTCAACCGAAAGGCTCGCCTGTGTCACTGCATTTCCACTGGTTCCTGCCGACGTACGGCGACTCACGGAATCTGATGGCTGGTGGTCACGGATCGAACATGTCCGGTGATCGCCCCGCTGACCTGCGATATCTGAACCAGCTGGCCGGGGCCGCCGAGGTGAACGGCTTCGAGGCCGTCCTCACACCCACCGGGCTCTGGTGCGAAGACGCCTGGCTCTCGACCGCGATGCTTCTCGAGACAACCGACACCCTGAAGTTCTTGGTGGCGCTGCGTCCAGGACTGACCAGCCCGACGCTCGCGGCGCAGATGGCGTCGACGTATCAGTGGCAGTCGAAAGGCCGTCTGCTCCTCAACGTGGTCACCGGGGGCGAGTCCTCCGAGCAACGAGCCTTCGGCGACTTCTTGTCCAAGGAAGCGCGATACGAGCGCTGTGGCGAGTTCCTCGACATCATCCGGCAGCTCTGGACCCGGGAGGATCCCGTCGACTTCGTCGGCCGCCATCTACGTGTGGAGGGTGCCCAACTGGCTCGTAAGCCGGATCCGCTGCCTCCCGTGTTCTTCGGTGGCTCATCGCCCGCAGCCGGCACCGTTGCTTCGAAGTACGCCGACACCTATCTGACGTGGGGCGAAAAGCCCGACGCCGTCGCCGAGAAGCTGAACTGGATCCGTGGTCTGGCAGCCGCAGAGGGACGTGACCTGACGTACGGCATCCGGCTGCACGTCATCTCGCGCGACACTGCCGAGCAGGCCTGGGCCGAAGCAGACAGGCTCATCGGGGCCCTGGACCCGCAGTTGGTGGCAAATGCGCAGCAGAACCTGGCCAAGTCGGAGTCCGAGGGACAACGGCGGATGCGCGAGTTGCACGGCGGCGGGAGCGCTTTCAGCGCCGACACCGATGCCCGGTCACTCGAGATCTATCCGAACCTGTGGACGGGTGTCGGATTGGTCCGCGGTGGCGCAGGGACTGCACTCGTCGGATCGCACGATGAGGTCGCCGATCGGATCGCGGAGTACGCCGAGCTCGGACTCGACCACTTCATCCTGTCCGGTTACCCACACGTCGAGGAGGCCTATCACTTCGGGGAGGGAGTGCGGCCAAGACTGATCCAGCGTGGACTCCTCGACGCCGACGACCGGGCAGCCGAGCCCGTCCGCGGCGCCTTCCTGCCTTCACTCAAACCCGCCAGCGCTTCCTGATCAGCGCCAAACACTCTGGAGCACAACCATGACCACTGAAAAGGTCTCAGACGAGATCAAGTTCGCCTACTGGGTACCCAACGTCAGCGGCGGGCTGGTGACCAGCGAGATCGAGCAGCGGACCAGCTGGGACTTCGAGTACAACAAGAAGCTGGCCCAGACCGCGGAGAAGGTCGGCTTCGAGTACGCACTCTCCCAGGTGCGCTACATAGCGTCGTACGGCGCAGAGTTCCAGCACGAGTCGACGTCGTTCAGCCTGGCCCTGCTCGGTGCGACCGAGAAGCTGAAGGTCATCGCCGCGATCCATCCGGGACTCTGGCATCCGGCGGTACTCGCCAAGTTCGGCGCCACGGCAGACCATCTCTCGAACGGACGGTTCGCGATCAATGTGGTGTCGGGCTGGTTCTCCGGCGAATTCAGGGCACTCGGAGAGCCGTGGCTCGAACACGACGAAAGATACCGTCGGAGTGCGGAGTTCATCGACGTGATCCGGAAGATCTGGACCGAGGACAACGTCGAATTCGCCGGCGACTTCTATCGGATCCGCGACTTCACCCTCAAGCCCAAGCCGCTGAACACCCCCGAACGCCCCAATCCGGAGATCTTCCAGGGTGGCAACTCGACGGCCGCTCGCAACAACGGTGGCCGGTTCTCGGACTGGTACTTCTCCAACGGCAAGGACTTCGACGGGGTCACCGAACAGGTCGACGACCTGCGGGCGGTGGCTCGGGCACACAATCGCGAGGTCAAGTTCGGCCTGAACGGTTTCATCATCGCGCGCGACACCGAGGCCGAGGCCCGCGACACCCTCCGGGAGATCATCGAGAAGGCTAACCGCCCGGCGGTGGAGGGCTTCAGGGACTCCGTCCAGCAGGCCGGCGCATCCACGTCCGATGGCAAGGGCATGTGGGCAGACTCGAAGTTCGAAGATCTCGTCCAGTACAACGACGGCTTCAAGACCCAGCTGATCGGTACCCCTGAGCAGATCGCCGAGCGCATAGTCGCCTACAAACGCCTCGGCGTCGACCTCATCCTCGGCGGATTCCTGCACTTCCAGGAAGAGATCGAGTACTTCGGTGCCAAAGTTCTGCCGCTCGTTCGCGAACTGGAGGCGGCCGATACCGCAGCCGGCGTCAGGGCACCGTGAGCACTGCGATCGCAGCACATATCGACTCCGCGGGGCAGGCGCTCTCGGTCGCCCGTGACCTCGCGCAGCACTTCGCCACCGGGGCCGCGGCACGCGATCGCGATCGCAAGCTCCCCTACAAGGAGATCGACCACCTCTCGGCCAGCGGCCTGCTGGCGATCACGGTGCCTGCCCGGTTCGGCGGTGCCGATCTCGCTCCGAGTGTGGTCGCCGAGGTCGTCCGGATCCTGGCCACCGCCGACCCCAACATCGCGCAGATCCCGCACAGCCATTTCGTGTACCTGAATCTGCTCCGGCTGGCGGCCGAGCCAACCCAACAGCGCGAACTCTTCGAAGACGTGCTGGGCGGCAGCCGAATTGCCAATGCGCAGTCTGAACGAGGCGGCAAAACCGTTGCCGAGATCGCGACCACGATCCGCCCCCACAGCGGCGGCCTGCGACTGGACGGTTCGAAGTTCTACTGCACGGGTTCGCTGTACGCACACACGCTTGCAGTGTTGACGCGACTGGACGATCCGGAGGGCAAAACCGGCCTGCCCGACGGTGAATACGTCGCGTTCATTCCCGCGGATGCAGCCGGTGTCCGCATCGTCGACGACTGGAATGGCATCGGGCAGCGCACCACCGGCAGTGGCACGATCACGTTCGAGGGTGTGTCGGTCCGCGGCGATCAACTGGTTGCCAGAGCCAAAGCCGTGGGTGCACCGAGCGGGTACGGCGCCTTCGCACAGCTGCTGCACGTCGCCATCGATGCAGGTATTGCTCGCGGAGCCCTTTCTGCCGCAGTGGAGTTCGCGCGCACCAAGAGCCGCGCATGGTTCGAGGCAGGCGTCGACAAGGCCATCGACGACCCGCTGCTGATCCAGCGCTTCGGGGAACTCGCGGTCGAGGTGACCACCGCCGAAGCAACCCTGACCGCTGCGGGAACTGCGGTTGATGCCACGTTCAACACCCCGGCACGCGGTGCGGCACAAGCGGCAGCCGCAGCGTCGATCGCCGTGGCCACCGCCAAGATCGTCGCCGATCGCGCAGCCAACGATGTCTCCTCGGCACTGTTCGAGGTGTCGGGAACCCGAAGCGCGGGAGCAGATCTCGGGCTCGATCATTTCTGGCGAAACGCGCGCACCCACACCCTGCACGATCCGGTGCGGTGGAAGTACCAGCACATCGGTCGCGCTCTGCTTCACAAGTCGGCGCCGCCCACGCACGGCGTCATCTGAGGAAGATCCACACACCGAGAACGGCCACCCGCAGACACGGGTGGCCGTTCTTGACGAATGACGCGGGTCAGCGCGCGGCGGCCTGCCTGAGCTGAGCCTTGGTGGTCTCCGGGGCGACGGTCTTCAAAGCGACGGTCAGCGTGTTACCGGGGCCTGAAACCAGCGAGTTCAGCACCGGGCCGACCAGATTTCCGCACCCGGTGAAGGCCGGGATCGGATAGGTGCCGCTCAGCGTGGTGTCCAGCGAGGTGCCGCTCAGGTCGATCGTGCCCGCGAGATCAGCCGTCGTCACCGACGTCTCGCAGTGTGCGCCGGCGGGCAGCAGGTTCAAGTTCGCCGATCCGGTGTCGAGACCGAGCGGCTGAATGCTGTTGATCTTCACCTTGAAGCTCTGCTGAGCCTTGAGCGCCACGGTCGTGAAGTCTTCGGCGAACTTCACCGTCCCCGTCACCGGTGATGGATCCACTATCGAGAGCGTGACGGTGGCCAGGTTGAGAGAGCCCAGCTTCAGATCGGTCGTGGTCGTGGGAAGGTTCAGTTCACCCGTCAGCGTTCCCGTCGAGAAATCTTCGGTACTGAGCACACTGGTGAGACCGGTGGCCGGGAAAGTGACCTTCTGGTTCAGCTTCTTCAGCACCGTCGTGGTGTTTGCGGTGTAGTCGATAGGCAGGTCAAAGGCATTCGCCGGACCGGCGACCGCCAGTCCGACCGCGAGTGTGGTTGCCATTGCCGCCACCGTGGAGAGAGCGCGGGTTTGCTCGCGCTAGCTCGGCTCGTCGGGTTTCTTCGCCTTTTCAAAAGTCACCGTGACCTGCTCGAAGCCCTTGGCCCGCTGAGCCTTCGCCTGCCGGGTGTAGGCCGTGCGGTCGCCCTGCGTCAGTTCGACCTCGTCGGTGAACGGCGTCAGCAGCGCGCGTGGATAGAGTCTGTGCACCCGGACTGCATTGATCTCAGCGGTGAGGACCACCGCGGCCGCCGCGAGGTAGAAGTACGCGAGCAGACCGAGAACCACCGCGAAAACGCTGTTGGTGGTGCTGGCGTTCTTGACGACCTGGGTCACGTAAAAAGTTCCGAAGGTCTGCAGCAACTGCCACAAGATCGCCATCACGATGGCCCCGGGCAGGACGTCGCGGTAGCTCACCGTGTTGGTGGTGCTGAGTTTGTAGGCGACCATGAAGACCGCAGAGTTGACGACCACCGCCGTGATCCCGATGGCCCAGGTGTCCCAGGGTCCCAAGAGTCCCCAGAGGCCGCCGTACGTCGACAACACGGTCGTCCCGACGAGGGTGAGGGCGAGGACCGTCAGCAGGAGCAGACTGCGCAGCCGGGAGAAGATCGGATTGGGGCGCTTGTTTCGCGGCACCGCCCAGACCGTGTTCATCGCGTTCTGCGCGGCCTGACCTGCGCCGGAGGCACCATACAGAGCGCCGAGGAGTCCGATGACCACACCCCAGATCCCGCCGCTCAGCTCCTGCGGTTGACCGAGTTGGTCTCCGATGACCGGGAACTGACTCAGCGTCGAGTTCAGCACCCGTTCCTGAAGTCCCGGATTGCCGTCCAGCACGATGCCGACGCCGGTGGTCAGCAAGAGCAGCAATGGGAACAGCGCAAGGAATGCGTAGTAGGTCATCAGGACCGCGAGATAGCCGCCCTGATCGTCGGCGTACTTGTAGATCACGGCGATACCGAATCCGAGGACAGGGTGCTTGCGCTGCAGCTTGTCCAAACGCTCGATCATCGATGGCACCCCAGTCGTCCGGTGGGCGCCGTCACTGGTTGAGCGCTGGGCGATAACGCTACCCGAGCCCGCCGGGATCGAGCCGATCGAGCAGCCCTTGCGCATCATAGGGCGCTCGGACCTTCGCGTCGTTGTCGAAATAGACGTACACGTCGCCTCCGGCCGAGCGTTCACGGAACCTGACCGCCCAGGCGTCGAGCGCCTCGTCTGTGTAGCCGCTGGTGTAGAGCTCCTGGTCGCCGTGCAGCCGCGCATAGGAGAAGTCTGCGGTCATCTCGTCGATGACCGGGAACTTACCCGCCGAGTCAGCGAGCACCAGAGCAATATCGCGCTCTCGCAACAACTCTGGCAGTTGCGGGTCCATGAAGCTCGGGTGGCGGACCTCGAGCGCATGCCGCACCGGGCGGTCTGCATCGGTGGTCGTCCAGGCCCGCCCCGCAATGTGGTCGCTGTGACCCTCGGACATGGTCGCCGCTGCAGCAGTCGTCCGGGGTAGCAGCTCCGCGAAGTCTGCCAGCGCGGCAGCGTCGAACGGCAGGTTCGGCGGGAGCTGCCAGAGGATCGGGCCGAGTTTCGGACCGAGGGCGAGAACACCGGAGGCGAGGAACGTGGCGAGAGGCTCCGCGACGGCGACCAACCGCTTCATGTGGGTGATGAACCGTGGCCCCTTCACCGAGAACACGAAGTCGTCGGGGGTCTGCTCGGCCCATTTGAGGTAGCTCGCCGGTTTCTGCAACGCATAGAACGACCCGTTGAGCTCCACTGAATTGAGGTGCCGCGAGAGGTACTCCAGTTCGCGCCGCTGCGCGAGACCCTCCGGATAGAAGGTCTTGCGCCACGGCGGGTACACCCACCCTGAGGTGCCGACTCGGATCACACCTCAACCTGTACACCACGACAGAATGGGGCGATGACCGAACTCGATGACGCCCTGTTGCTGCGTCGCGCCGTCGCCCTCGCCTGGTCGTCGAGGAACGCGGGCAATCACCCCTTCGGCGCGCTGCTCGTCACGGCCGACGGGTACGTGGCCCTCGAGGCCCAGAACACCGTCGTCACCGGATCCGATGCCACCGGCCACGCCGAGACCAACCTCGTGCGCCTGGCCTCGTCGACGTTCAGACGTGGCGAACTCGCCGATATGACCCTGTACACCTCCACCGAACCCTGTGCGATGTGCTCGGGCGCCGTCTACTGGTCTGGGATCGGCACCGTCGTCTATGCCCTCGCCGAGTCAGCGCTGGCAGAGTTGACGGGTGCGGACGAAGAGAATCCGACGATGACGTTGCCGTGCCGGGACGTCTTCGCTGCAGGCCAGCGGCCCACGATCGTGCGTGGGCCGATTCATCTTCCCGAGGCCGCAGCCGTGCACGAGGGATTCTGGACGAGCTGAGTCCCCCATCCACACTTTCTCTCGCTGTTGTCCGCCCCCCGGCGTAATCTGTCCCCCATGACTGTCGAGGCAACGGCCGATCCTGACTTCCTGGAAGTGACCGAACCGTACCGCCGAGAACTGCTCGCCCACTGTTACCGGATGATGGGCTCTCATCACGATGCCGAAGACCTCCTGCAGGAGACCTACATCCGGGCGTGGCGCGGATACGCACGGTTCGACGGCCGCGCCTCGGTCCGGACCTGGCTGTACAAGATCGCGACCAACACCTGTCTGACGGCACTGGGGTCCAAGCAGCGTCGCCCGTTGCCATCCGGCCTCGGCGGCGATTCCTACGATCCCGAGGCGCCGCTTCTGCAAGACCACGAGGTCCCTTGGCTCGAGCCGTTCGCAGACTCCGATGAGTCACTTGCTGAGACGTCCGACCCGGCCACGATCGTCGGGTCCCGTGAATCCATCCGTCTCGCGTTCATCGCCGCCCTGCAACATCTGCCCGAACGCCAGCGCGCCGTGATCATCCTCCGAGATGTGTTGCAATGGCGAGCAAACGAGGTCGCCGACACCCTCGGCCTGACCACCGCCACCGTCAACAGCCTGCTGCAGCGCGCGCGGGCGCAGCTCAAAGAAATTGCTCCCGAGCGCGATTCGGTGTCCGAACCGCAAGACGCTGCCCAGAAAGAGTTGCTGCAAAAGTGGGTCGAGGCGTTTCAGTCGTACGACATCGACGCAATCGTGCAGCTCTTCACCGACAAGGCGATCTGGGAGATGCCGCCGTTCACCGGTTGGTACCAGGGCGCCGAGGCCATCGGACGCCTCATCCGCGGCAATTGCCCGGCGGAAAAGGCGGACGACATGTTGCTGTTGCCCGCCACTGCAAACGGCCAGCCGGCGTTCGGTCTGTACATGCGTGAGCCCGACGGGGTGCACCGGCCGTTCCAGCTGCAGGTTCTCGACGTCACCGGAGACGGCGTGGCCCATGTTGTGGCCTTCTTCTCCGACACCATGGTCGAGGATTTCGCCCGGTTCGGGTTGCCGGCGACCGCGACCCTGCCTGCAACCGGCGAACCGGTTCAGCCGGCGATGGCCGACTGATCCATCCAGGTGACCTCCCAGACGTGACCGTCGAGGTCGCGGAAGCTCCGGCCGTACATGAAGCCGTGGTCCTGAGCGTCTTGCCAGGCCGACCCACCGATCTCGAGGGCCTTGTCAGCGATCTTGTCGACTTCCTCGCGGGACTCCGCCGAGACCGCGATCAGCACCTCGCGCTCCTTGCTCGTGTCGGTGATGCCGCCGGTGATGAAGTCCTGAAAGCGCGCCGGTGTCATCAACATCGCGAAGGTCTGGTCGTTGATGATGAGGCACAGCGTGTTCTCGTCGCTGAACGTCTCGTTGAACTCGAAGCCCAGCTCGGTGAAGAACGTCCGGGTAGCGGGGATGTCAGAGGCAGTGGTGTTCAGGAACATCATGCGGGACATGGCAGTAACTCCATTTCGTGGTGCTGTTTGTGTTGTCACCCTTTCAGACCGGGGTGGCCACCGAAAGTAATCGGACATCGAAGTTCACACTTTCGCCCGATGCCGGAAGCCTCCACGTCACGGATCATCGCGGTATGAGTTCCGCAGGTGTGCCGGGTCAGACCTCGGACTGGGAGTCTCTGACCGCGCGCCGCGCCTGGATGCCCGGTGCCGTACGCGAGACCCTCGAGGCCGACCCGCACCCGCTGACCGGCAAGCGCACCAAGCGCGACGTCACGATCGATGTACTGATGGTCGCCCTGTCACTGACGATCGGCATCGTCGCCATCTGGGGGCGCTTCGGCAACTGGGGTCCCCTGCTCGCAGCCGACATCGTCGTGGGGGTCCTGGGCTGCGGGGCCCTGATCTGGCGGCGCCGCTGGCCGCTGGCGATCGCCCTGATCCTGACCCTCCTCTCGGGCGTCGCGTCTTTCATCGGCGGTGCCGCACTGCTGGCCTTGTTCTCGCTGGCCGTGCACAAGCCGCTGCGTTACTCGATGTCGATCGGTGCGCTCGGTATCTGCGCGTCGATGTCGAACTTCTTCCTCTACCCCGACGCCCAGACCGACGTCTGGTACGCGGTGTTGTTGTACTCGATCCTCGTCACGGCGGTGGCCGTCGGATGGGGAACGATGGTCCGCAATCGTCGCCAGTTGTTGATCTCGCTCGCCGAATTGGCGCGCAACGTGGAATCGGAGCAGCGCGAGCGGATCGCTGCCGCCAGGGCCACCGAGCGGGAGCGGCTGGCCCGTGAGATGCATGACGTGCTGGCCCATCGCATGAGTCTGTTGTCCGTGCACGCCGGCGCTCTCGAATTCCGCGAGGATGCCTCCCAGGAAGAGGTCCGCCGGGCCGCCGGGGTGATCCGGGCGGGGGTACACCAAATGCTGGTCGACCTGCGCGATGTCATCGGCATGCTGCGGGAGGAGACCGATGACCTCGCCTCCCCGATGCGAACACTGGCGTTCGTCGACGAATTGTTCGCCGAGACCGAGCTCGCGGGCAGCCCCATCAGGGCCACCATCGAGGTCGACGACCTCGACGAGGTGCCCGGGGTCATCAGCCGCGCCGCGTACCGCATCGTGCAGGAGGGGCTGACCAACGCGCGTAAGCACGCGGGCGAGGTGACCATCACCGTGATCATCAGCGGCGCCCCGGGACAAGGATTGACCATCTGCATCCGTCAGCCACTCAACCCTGTTGCAGCCATGCACAACTCCATACCGGGCACCGGTTCGGGACTGGTCGGTTTGCGAGAACGCGTCACCCTCGCCGGTGGCGAGATGGAACATGGTGTGAAGGAGCGAAACTTCGTGTTGACGGCGCGACTGCCCTGGGAGACCGAATGTCCGAGGTGACCACAGAGATCCGACTGCTGTTGGTCGACGACGAGTGGCTGGTGCGCGCGGGCCTGCGCACGATGCTGACCGGCCAGCCCGACATCGACATCGTGGGTGAGGCGTCCGACGGCTCGGCGGTGCGCGAGAAGGTCGCCGAGACCGGGGCCAACCTGGTCCTCATGGACATCAGGATGCCGAAGGTCAACGGCCTTGTGGCCACCGAGGCGCTCCGCGCCCTGCCCGATCCCCCGCATGTGGTCATGCTCACCACCTTCGACACAGACGATCTGGTGTTGCGTTCGCTGCAGGCCGGGGCCAGCGGCTTCCTGCTCAAGGACACCCCGCCTGCCGACCTGATCGCGGCGTTGCGCAAGGTGGTGGCGGGCGAACCGATTCTGTCTCCGGCCATCACGCGCAAACTCATCGTCCGCTTCACCGAACCCGGTGAACGAAAGTCGAAGGCAGACACCCAGTTCGATCAGCTCACCCCGGGCGAGCAGCGCGTGGCGGTCGCCGTCGCCCAGGGCAACTCCAACTCCGCCATCGCCGAGGATCTGTTCGTCTCGGTGGCAACGGTCAAGAGCCACATCTCCCACATCCTCGACAAGCTCGGGTTCAACAACCGGGTCCAGATCGCTCTGCTGGTCCACGACGCCCGGCCCGGAGAGGTGCCCTGACCTCGATCATCAGAGGCCGGGGAATGAACTCCCGACCGCACGAGTTGGCCGGAGGAGTGTGTTTTCCACGACGTAAGGGGTCACCAGAGTGAAGATCGGAATCATCGGCGCAGGATTCATCGGCGGAACGCTGACGCGTCGACTGACACAATTGGGGCATGAAGTGCGGGTGTCCAATTCGCGCGATCCCCAGACGCTCGCAGAGCTGGCCACCGAGACCGGCGCGCAGGCCGTCTGGGCGAAAGACGCCGCGGACGATGCCGACCTGGTCATCGTCAGCATTCCGCAGAAGAACACCCCGGACCTGGCCAAGGGGATCCTCTCGGCGCGCAAGCCCGGTGCACCGGTGATCGAGACCAACAATTACTACCCGCAGCAGCGCGACGGCAAGATTGCCGCCATCGAGGACGGAACACCCGAAAGCGCCTGGGTTTCAGAACTTCTCGACGCTCCCGTCTACAAGGTCTTCAACGGGATCTACTGGAAGCACCTGCTGGAGAAGGGCACCGAGGCCGGGACCGAGGGCCGAATCGCGCTGCCCGTCGCCGGCGACGACGAGGACGGCAAGAAGATCGTCTCGGCCATCGTCGACGAACTCGGTTTCGACCCCGTCGATGCCGGCACCATCGCCGAGTCGTGGCGCCAGCAGCCCGGAACTCCCTCGTACGGCAAAGATTTCACTGCGGCCAAGCTCACAGAGGCGCTGGCCGAGGCCACCCCGGAACGCACCGCGGAGTGGAAGGCCTGACCTACCTTTCGTACGCAAACCCACCCGTTCCGGTCACATCCAGGGGTCGCAGACCCGTGGGTCTGACCGGAACGGGTGGGTTTGTCATCTCTAGGTGAGGACGAGCGCGATGCTCTCGACGAGTACCCCGACCAGGTCGTCGACGGAATCGGCGCCGAGCGCGCCCACCATCTCGTCGGAGCGCATGCTGATGACCGATTCCACGAGCCGGAACGGAACGTGCCTACGCGGGTCGGACTGATCACCGAGGACCTCACCGGCCAGTTGCGCATAGACGCGCGCCAGGTCGGTGCGCGCCTGTCGGAACTCGGCGAATCGCTGCGTGCGCAGTTCGGGAAGTAGATAGAGCGCGCCGAGATTCCAGCGCGACGCTGCGAGCTGCCCGGCGTCGAAACCCGCCAGCTCCTGGAGCCGGGCCAGCGTCGGACCGTCGGCTGCCGCAACCTCGCGCGCCTTCTCGAGCGGCACCACGACGGTGTCCTTGAGCAGGGACTCGAGGATGTCGTCTTTCGTCTTGAAGTGGTGATAGAGCGACGCCTGCCGGATCCCCACGGCCTCGGCGATCATCCTGGTGGACGTACCCGCGTAGCCACGCGTGGTGAACAGCTCCGCAGCGGCGTCCCTGATCTCCTCGCGAGCAGTGGCACCACGACGTCGTTGCTCCACCAATCGAGGGCGTCCTGGGCCTGCCGCAACATGAGTCACAAATACTGACCTTACTGTCATCGACGCACCATTGATGGCGTCCGCGCCGGTCAGCGAGCCCCTGACCTGCACTGAGTGCGTTCTCGGAAACACACTTGTTTCACGCGTTTGCGAGCCGGAAACAAACCTGTCACTCGACAGAAATAGCTACGCGGTTATCTATCACCTGACAGATACCAGGGCTCATGGGCCCCTTAGCAGGAAGATCTCCCATGACCGCAACCGCGCAACCCCCCACCGCACCAGTGAGCGGCGGTGCCGGACCAACGCCGGACGCCGACGACCTCTCCGAGTTCGGCTACACCCAGCAGCTCCATCGCTCGCTGGGAACCTTCGCGTCGTTTGCGGCGGGTTTCTCGTTCGTCTCCATCCTGACCACGATCTTCCAGCTGTTCGGTCTCGGCTTTTCGTTCGGCGGTCCGGCGTTCTTCTGGACCTGGCCGATCGTCTATGTCGGCCAGTTCCTGGTCGCCCTCTGCTTCGCCGAGATCGCAGCACGCTATCCGATCTCCGGTGCGATCTACCAGTGGTCGCGGCGCATGGGCGGTGAGGTCATCGGCTGGTTCGGTGGCTGGTTCATGATGCTCGCCCAGATCGTCACCGCATCCGCGGCGGCCATCGCACTCCAGGTGGTCATGCCCTCGATCTGGGACGGATTCCAGATCATCGGCGACGACGCTGCACTGACCAGCACCAGCGGCGCCGCCAACGCGGTCCTCCTCGGGTCAATCCTGCTGGTCATCACGACCTTCATCAACTGCATCGGCGTCAACTGGATGAGCCGGATCAACAACATCGGCGTCACCTGCGAGATCGTCGGCGTGACCGCGGTCATCCTGGCGCTGTTCACCCACGCCGAGCGCGGTCCCGACGTCGTCTTCGACACCGGACTTCCCGGCCAACAACCCGGCTACATCTGGGCTTTCATCGTCTCCGGTCTGATGGCCGCATACGTGATGGTCGGCTTCGGCTCCGCCGGCGAACTCGCCGAGGAGACAAAGAACCCTCGCCGCGTCGCACCGCGCACCATCCGCCTGGCCCTGACCGCATCGGCAATCGGCGGCGGTTTGATGCTGCTCGGCGCACTCATGGCCGCACCGAGTCTCGGTGAAGAACTGGCCGTCGGCGGACTTCCGTACGTCCTCGACTCCGTGCTCGGATCCTTCTGGGGCAAGGTCCTGCTCTGTGACGTCGTAGTGGCGATCTTCATCTGCACCTTGGCAATACAGACCGCGTGCTCACGATTGATGTTCTCGATGGCCCGCGACAACCGGCTGCCCGCGTCGAAACTCCTGAGCCACGTGAACGCGCGGACCGGAACCCCCATCGCACCGTCGGTGCTGATCGGTGTCCTGTGCATCGGCGTCCTCGTCGTCAACATCGGCAACTCGGCGATCTTCGCGACCCTCGCCAGCGTCTGCATCATCCTGATCTACCTCGCGTATCTCTCGGTCACCGGCCCGATGCTCTGGCGCCGGCTCAAGGGCTGGCCTGGCAACACCACCAGCGCTGTCGACGCCGAAGGAAAGAAGCTGTTCACGTTGGGCCGCTTCGGGATTCCGCTCAACATCCTGGCGGTTGTATACGGACTGCTGATGGTGGTCAACCTGGCCTGGCCACGCGCGGAGATCTTCGACCCCGCCGGCGAGATGCCCATCCTCAAGTGGGCAGGCCCGATCTGCATCGTGGCGTCGATCCTCATCGGCATCGCCTGCTTCCCCCACGGCAAGAAGCACCCGATGCCCGTGAAGGTGTTCACGCCGGCAGCAGCCGACAAATAGTCACTCCCCGATTTCGAAAGGACAACCCGGCCATGACGATGACGTCCACCGGAACCACCGCAGGAGCCCGTGAGCACGCTCGAGCCCAAGCCGCCGCCATCACCGACACGATGCCCGTCGTACCGGCGTCGGCCTGGCCGGATCTGCCCGACGATGTTGTCGCGCAGGACATGACGTGGGCCGAGACGGTGCCCGGTGGGCGTTACACCAGCAAAGTGCTCGCCCGTGGCACCAGGCTCCGGCTTCGCGATATCGCCGGGAACGGGTGCGCCAACGTGCTGCTCTGGCGCGCTGACGCCCCGTGGGAACGGCTCAACGTCGCGGACACCGTGAAGGTCCCCTGGCAGGCGTACCTCGGCGCCGGCCATCCCCTGCTCAGCGATCAGGGTCGGGTCCTGGCCACCATCGTCGCCGATGACTCCGGCCATCACGACGCGCTCTGCGGAACCAGCACGCTGGCAGGCAACACCGCGAAATATGGTGCCGGTGAGGTCTACTCGCAGACACCTGCCGGCCGGGAGCTGTTCCTGCTCGCCGCCGCGAAACACGGCCTGCGCGCCACCGATGTCGCTCCGTCCCTGTCGTTCTTCCACGGCATCGTGGTCGAGTCCGACGGATCCCTGACCTCGAAGGGATCGGCGGGGTTGGACAAGCACGTGGACCTGCTTCTCCATCTGCCGTGCACGGTCGCGATCGTGAACACCGCACACCCCCTCGACCCCTCCCCCGGGTTCGATGTGGGTCCGGTGGAGGTCCTCGCGTGGCGGGCACCCGGCGATCTCGAGACCCTGCTCGACGATCTACCCGACACCGACCCGGAATACCAGCGTGCGGCTCTCAACTCCGAGGATGTCTGGGCCGCAGCACACTTCGAGAGGAACGCGTGATGAGCACGGCGACAACGGCCTCGGCCGCAGAACTGGCCCTGGTTGCCGGTGAGGTGATCGGAGACCACGAGATCGGCGCCCGCGCGCCATGGTCTGGTGTGGTCGAAGCCGGGGACGTCCTCACGATCGTCGATCTGTACGGCAACCAGGCCGTCGACACCCTGTTCTTCGGCGGCCGCGATCACTCCATCCGTTATTCCGCACAGGCGACCATCGCCGCCCAGGGAAACATCTTCCTGACCACCGGATCGGTGATCCGAGATCAGGATTCGGCCCCGCTGATGACGATCGTGGCCGACGAAGTCGGCAACCACGACACCCTCGGCGGTGCGTGCTCACAGGAGTCGAACACGCTGCGATACGGCCACCACACCAAACACCAGCACGCGTGTGTGGAGAACTTCCTCATCGGCGGCGCCCCGCACGGCCTGGGCAAGGCCGACATGGTCGGGAACGTCAACTTCTTCATGAACGTGCCCGTCGACCCTGACGGTTCCCTCGGCATCGTCGACGGACTGTCCGCGCCCGGCAAACGCCTGGCGCTGCGAGCTGAGGTGGACACACTGGTCCTCATCTCCAACTGCCCGCAGATCAACAACCCCTGCAACGGTTTCGACCCCACCCCGGTACGTGTCATCGTGACCCGGCCCGGCGTCAGCGAGGTCTGATCACAATGTCCACCATCTCGATCCTGCGGGCAGGCCCGCAGACCACCATCCAGGATTGGCCCGGCCGTATCCGTTACTGGCACGTCGGTGTCCCACCGTCAGGGCCGATGGATGACCTGTCGTTCCGGTTGGCGAACATCGCGGTCGGCAACGCCGAAGGTGCGCCCGGTCTGGAGTGCACCCTGGTGGGTCCGCAACTGCAGTTCGACGCCGACACCGTTGTCGCGGTCACCGGCGCGCCCGTCTCACTGACAGTCTCTGGTAGGTCTGTGCCGCAATGGGTTCCGATCACCCTCGAAGCCGGCGAGATCCTCGACATCGGTGCGGTCGGCGTCGTCGGGATGCGCGTCTACGTCGCTGTCGCAGGGGGCATCGACGCCGAGTTGTATCTCGAGAGCCGATCGACGTTCACCCTCGGCAAGTTCGGAGGCAAAGACGGCCGCGCCCTGACCGACGGTGACACCCTTGCGACGACCCCGACTGCCCCCGCCGGGGTCGCCCGCCGCATCCTCGGCGACGAGAAGCCCGCGCTGACCAACAATTGGCATCTCGCCGTGACCGTCGGCCCGCACAGTGCCCCCGAGTTCTTCACGCCCGAGGACATCGACGATCTCTACAACACCCCCTACGAGGTGCATTTCAACTCCGACCGCACCGGAGTTCGACTCGTGGGGCCGCAACCGCGATGGGCACGCAACGACGGCGGCGAGGCGGGCCTGCACCCGTCGAACATCCACGACACCGCGTATTCGGTTGGTGCACTGGACTTCACCGGCGACACTCCCATACTGCTCGGGCCCGACGGTCCGAGTCTCGGAGGGTTCGTGTGCCCGGTGACCGTCACCACTGCGGAGCGTTGGAAACTCGGGCAGCTCAAGCCCGGCGACACGGTGCAGTTCGTCCCGGTCCGCGCGGCCGAGGTTGCCAGCGTCGCAAGCTTCGGCGTGCACCGGCGTGCCGGGTTCAGCACCGTCATCTCCGCCGGCACCGACCTCGACGACGGGGTACTCGGTGGATCGACGACGGCCGACGGCACCACCAAGGTGACCTACCGTCGCAGCGGCGACGACAACATCCTCGTCGAGTACGGCGACATGAGCTTGGATCTCGCGCTTCGCGCCCGGGTTCACGCGCTCGCCGAACGCATAGACGCCGAACGCCCGCCCGGCCTGATCACCCTCACCCCCGGCATCCGGTCACTGCAGATCAAGGTCGACCCCACAGTGATGCGGCAGTCGACGCTGCTCGAGTGGCTGACCGAATGCGAAGCCCAGCTGCCGTCGGCCTCGGAACTGGTCGTACCGAGCCGAACGGTGCATCTACCGCTGTCCTGGGACGATCCGGCCACCCGCGAGGCGATCGAGCGATACATGCTCGGCGTCCGCTCGGATGCCCCCTGGTGTCCCTGGAACATCGAGTTCATCCGCCGGATGAACGGCCTCGACTCGGTCGACGACGTGCACCGGATCGTCTACGACGCCGAATACCTGGTGCTCGGACTCGGCGACGTGTATCTCGGTGCGCCCGTCGCCGTCCCGCTCGACCCACGCCACCGCCTGATCACCACGAAATACAACCCCGCCCGTACCTGGACACCGGAGAACGCGGTCGGCATCGGAGGCGCGTACATGTGCATCTATGGGATGGAGGGTCCGGGCGGTTACCAGTTCGTCGGACGCACCACCCAGGTCTGGAACCACCGGCATCCGCTGCGGGCCGCCGGGTTCGAACCCGAGCATCCCTGGCTGCTCCGCTTCTTCGACAAGATCAGCTGGTACCCGGTCAGCGCCGATGAACTCCTCGACCTACGGGCCGACATGGCCGCCGGGCGTGGCACAGTGGAGATCAGCGACGGCACGTTCTCGCTCGCCGAACACCAGCGGTTCCTCGACGACAATGCGGGCGGCATCACCGCAGATCGCTCCGCGATGGAGGCCGCCAGGGCAATCGAACGGCAACGTTGGTCCGATGGTGGCGAGTTCGCCACCAAGACAGGAAAAGTGGCATGAGCCGGATCGCTGACATCTACGACCTCATCGACGCGGCCGATCGACCCGAGGTGTTCATCACCCTGCGCGGGCGGACAGACGTCGAGCGGGACTACGCGGCCTCGGTGGCCGCAGGCGGCGCGCTGGCCGGTGTCGTCCTGGCGGTCAAGGACAACGTCGACGTCGCGGGGCTGCCCACGACGGCTGCGTGCCCCGGCTTCGAATACGTGCCGGAGCGAGACGCAGCAGCAGTTGCCGCACTGCGTTCGGCAGGAGCGGTGGTCATCGGCAAGACCAACCTCGATCAGTTCGCGACCGGCCTCGTCGGCACCCGCAGCCCCTACGGCGCGGTACGTGATTCGCGACGGCCCGAGCGCATCTCCGGCGGGTCGAGTTCGGGTTCTGCGGTTGCTGTCGCACTGGGATTCGCCGACATCGCCATCGGCACCGACACCGCCGGGTCCGGGCGGGTACCCGCGGGTCTGCAGGGCATCGTCGGCATCAAACCCACACTGGGTGTGGTCAGTACGGCCGGCGTGGTCCCGGCATGCGCGAGCTACGACTGCGTCATCGTCCTCGCTCGCGATCTCGACCTCGCCAACCGCGCGATGGGATCGATGGCCGGCGCCGAGAACTGGGGTACCGCGGTGAAGTTCGCCGCTCCGGACAGTCCGGTGGTCGCCGTCCCCGCCCAACTGCCGGCCCTGGACGAGCGGTGGCAGGACGCGTTCGAGGCCGCCATCGAGCAGGCTGAATCCGCAGGCGTCCGGATCAAACGGATCGACATCTCGGACTTCCTGGCCGCGGCCAAGCTGCTCTACGAGGGCGCACTCGTCGCCGAACGGTACGAGGCGGTCGGCGAGTTCATCTCGGGTGCAACCGAATCCACCGAACTCGACCCGACGGTCGCAGCAATCATCGGTGCGGCCGATCGCTTCAGCGCGGTCGAACTGCTCGCCGACCGTCGGCGGGTGGAGCAACTCCGAATCCGGGCCTTGGCTGCACTCGGTGACGCCGACGCCCTGCTCGTCCCCACTGCACCGATGCACCCGACCCTCGATCAGGTCGCCGCCGACCCGATCGGCGTCAACGCGGCGATGGGGACGTACACCAACTTCTGCAACCTCTTCGACCTGTGCGCGGTGGCTGTTCCGGCCGGGATCGTCGACGACACCGACGGCAGTCAGGCCCAATTCGGGGTGACCGTGGTCTGCCGCGATCACGACGACGCCATCGCGCTCGACATAGCCGGCCGGATCGGCACCGTGGCGGCTGCCGAAGGACCCTCCTGGCCCGAACTCGCCGGGGCCGCGACCACCGAGGTGTTCGTCGTCGGCGCGCACTTGCGGGGACAACCGCTGATGCACCAGCTGACCGATCGCGGCGCTCGGTGGGACGGGGACGCCGCCACCGCTGCGGCCTATCGGCTGGTCGCACTCGACACCGAACCCGCGAAACCGGGGCTGGTCCGCGACACCGCTGCCGGCACCTCGATCCGGGGTGAGCTGTGGACACTGTCACCCGCCGCGCTCGGGGATTTCCTCACCGCGCTGCCGACCCCGATGACCCTCGGTGCCGTCGAACTCGAGGGCGGTCGATGGACGGTCGGGTTCGCGTGCGATCACGAAGCCGTTGCCGCCGCCCGGCCACTGAGCGTGACGCACTGGCTCGAGCGCTGACGCCTCCGCACCCACCCGGCGTCGGCGCTCGTCCACCTGTAGCAGGATGGCGGTATGAACGAACGCGCCGAGACCGCTGCGCAGCTCGCATCGGCTGACACACCCCTGGTGTTGCAGCGTGTGCTCTTCGCCGGACCGACGCCGGACACCGACGCCGACCTCTACGCCACCATCGCCGGGGGCGGCGATCGCACCCGGACCTCGGTGCATGCCCGCCACGGGGCCACCATCGACACGGACACCTACTTCGGGCGGGTGCCCGCTCCCTACTTCGAGCGGTGGACGACGGTGACGAGCGTCGATCTGACCTTCGACTTCGAGACCACAGGCCGGGCCCATGCGGTGGTGCGCGGCTGCGACAGCGACGGACAGGTCCACGTTGTGGCGCGACTGGAGTTGGAGGGCGCCGGCGCGGTGACCTCCACGGTGCCCCTCGACAGGTACTCCGACGGTGGTTCGCTATGGGTGGGTTTCATCGCCGACGACGGTGACCTCACCATCAGTGACGCGGTGTGGTCGACGACCGCCCCGCATCGGATCCGGGCCGCGGCGGTGGCGATCTGTACCTTCAACCGGCCCGCCGACTGTGTGGCAACCCTGACGGCGCTGGCGTCGGATCAGCTGACGCGCGAGCGGCTGACCGCGGTGTACGTCGTCGATCAGGGCACCGACGCGGTCTGCGACGAGCCCGGCTTCGATCAGACTTCCGCCGCTCTCGGCGAGCGCCTCACATACATCCGCCAGCCCAATCTCGGTGGTGCGGGCGGTTTCACCCGCGGGATATCCGAGGCCGTCGCGCACGAGGAGGATCTCGATCTCATCCTGATGGACGACGACATCCGCTGCGAACCCGAGACCCCGTTGCGCCTGGCCGCTTTCGCAAGTGTCACCCCCGATCCGACAATCGTGGGCGCCCAGATGCTCTACCTGATGAATCCGACGCGGCTGCACGTCGGCGCGGAGTACGCGGACCTGCATACGCTCAGGGCCGGCCGGTGGGCGAAAAACGCGCTGCACGACGCGGACATGCTGACCCGGCGCCAGGACCGGCCTGCCGACGCGGGCTACAACGGGTGGTGGACGTGCCTGCTGCCGGCGGAGGTCATCACGGCACTCGGGCTGCCCCTGCCGATGTTCTTCCAGTGGGACGACATCGAATACGGCATCCGGGCCGCCGGGACCGCCGGCGTCCAGACCGTCACCTTGCCGGGAGCTGCGGTGTGGCACATGGACTTCTCCCGTAAAGACAACGACGACTGGACGATGTACTTCAGCATCCGGAACTCGCTGATCACCGCGGCGCTGCACAGCGATCTCGATGTCAAGTCGTTGAGTACACGCATGTTCCGTGAGATCTCGCAGCACATCGTGGCGATGCAATACGGGTTGGCGTACACGATGATTCGGGGTATCGAGGATTTCCTCACCGGACCTGACATCCTTGCCGACGGTGGCCGGACGGCGCTGGTGGACATCCGCCGCGAACGCGCCGCGTTCGGTGAGACGGTGATGCATCGCGAGTCCGACGTCCCCGGGGTGAACTACCGTGAGTTGCCCGTCCATCCCGCCGGCTTCGAACCTGCCAAGGATCGCTTCGACGTGGTGCTCGCCAAACGCGCAGCAACCCAACTTGCCGGACGGGTGGTGCGAGGGTGTGTGGCCATTCCCCCGACGGATGCCCACTGGTGGCACGTGTCCCTGTTCGATCAGGCCGTGGTGGCGGACGCATCCGGCAACGGCGTCCGGCTGCGCACCCGAGACACCGGCCTTGCCCGCACCCTCGGGGCACGAAACCTCAAGGTGCGATGGGCCTTCCGGGCGGACGCCGCAAACGTGCGAAAGGCCTTTCAGGCGGCGCTGCCTACGCTGACCAGCCCGGCAAACTGGCAGCGTCTGTTCACTACGGAGTGAGACCTACCGACGGACCTTGCTGCGCAGACCCCGCACCTCACGAGCGGCCTTGCGCACGGCCCGGCCACCCACGTTCCGGATCGAGATCGGCGGATTCGCCCGTAGGGCTTCGAGTTCGTGCTGGTGGGCTCGGGTGAGCCGGTCGGTCTCGTCACGTTGCTGCTGCAGCTCGGCGCTCAACTGCCCGACCCGATACGCCAGATCATCGCGATCGATGGCGCCCGCGGCCATCTCGTACTGCATGGCGAGCACCCGCGTGTACAGCGCGATCCGATTGTTCTCCATGGCCGCCAGCAATGGCGATCCGTTGTACGGCTCGAGCGCCGAGCGTAGCTTGGCGGCCTTCTCGGCATCGCCGGTCGGATAGATCACGCCGAGGCCGAAAACGGCTGGCACCAGCGCCAATTCGTGCCTGCCCACCGGGTCCGCGGCGAGCGCGTCCTCGATGGCGGTCAGCACCCCGTTGCGTTCCCCACCGGCGTCCACGGCGGCGGTGAACTGTCCGAGGCCGACGAATCCGGCAGCGGTGACGTCATCGTGCCAGACGGTCGGGCCCTCGGCACCGTGGTCATGTACATCTGCTGGGTCGAGTCCTGCGGCGTTGTAGTACAGGTCCCGCCGCCCCCACGGCCACAGCAGGTCGTGCAGGATCACCACAGCATCGGGGGCGTTGGCCAAGATCCAATCGAGCTCGCCGCGCACGGTGGCGTAATTGTGGTCGCCGTCCACGACATAGACGTCGCCGAGCGGGATCTCGGCCAGAACAGCCGGTGAGAACCCCTCGATCAGATGCAAATCGGGGTTGTCACCCAATGTCCTACGCATCTCTTCGGTCGGAACCGGCTCGACGCAGTAAACCGCATCGGCTCCGTGATCGAGGTAGATCGAACTCGCACCACCCGACTCGACCCCGACCTCGACAACGGTCCGCGGCCCGGCCGCGGTGAAGATCCGTCCGATCACCTCGGAGAACAACGTCAGAGAATGCAGGAGCAACGGCGCCTGCCGTGCCGCCCGCGCTTGCACATGCGGGTCGTTCCGGTCCCCGAACTCAGTCTTCATCTTTGTCTTTCTTCTCATCGTCGTCCGGAGGAGTGACCGGTGCACCGGCCCGTCCGACGATGCGCGCCACACCGGCCGCCAGGGCCAGTGGGCCACCCGACCGATACTCGGCCTTGGCCCGCGCAGTCAGTCTCGTGAGTCTAGGTGCCGCGGGCGCCCGATGTGAGAGTCCCGACAGCGACTGGGGCAGCACCGCGAACGCGATGGTGATCTGAGCCGAGCTCACCGGAGCGCCGGCACGATCGACGAGCGACAGCCACAACGCCGAATGGGGCGCATGGAATTCGACGAGATTACCACCGAGCCAGGCTGATTCGGCGTAAACGAGTCCCGCGAAGTCCTGGGGGTGCTCCCAGCGCAGCGGAGTCGGATGCCGGTGTCCGCCGGCGGTCACCGTGGCCTCGATCCAGTCGAGTCGTACCAGCGCGGGCCGACCGGGGATGGCGAGCGAGATGTCCGTCGCGTCGAATGCCTCGAAGTTCAAGCGCGCGAACGACAACCCGTTCCGGTTGATCCGCAGGGGCACCTTGGGACCATCGTGCCATTTCCCGTCGCCGGTCCGGAAGCGCAGGACCGTTTCGCTCTGCGGCTCATCGGGTTCGAACACCGATGCCGGTACGGCACCCGTGCGCACAGCGTCGGCGGCCGAAGCGAGCCGCGGGTCGGCTGCGGCCAGCACCTGGGGCCAGAAGGCGTCGCGCATCCCGAGGTCGTCGAGGTCGCCGGGCGACATGTAGCGAACCGCGGGTAGCAATTCGACCGGGATCACATGACTGACGAGGTCGGAGCCGAAGTTGTCCTCGTGCTCCCAGGCGCCGAACACGGCGGCCTCGTCAGGGGTCGGAGCCGTGATGGACGAGGCGACGATGTTGCCCAGCAGCGGCACCTCGCCACCGTTGAACGCCGGCCACAGGTCGGAGTCGCCCGCATAGCGGAGCCACTCGTCCTGGAATGCGTGCACACCCTGGTGCAGCGCTCGCCGTGCGTGGTTCTGTTCGGCGGAACCCGCGATCGGCCCCAGGATCGGATCTCCTTCGGGGGTGAAGTCGAGCAGCGATCCACACAGGCTGCTCACGCCCTGCTCCAAGATCTCCGGGCTCCGGGTGACGGCCCCGACGACTGCGACGGGTTCGCCTGCCGAGCCGAGGTAACCCTCGACGCGCAGACCCCGCAACATCACCTTCGTGCTGCGCTTGTCCGTGGCCAGGTACAGACCCGCGGGCTTGATCGGCACCCCGGCGAGGCCGAGTGCGGTCGAAAGCTGACTCTGAATGGTCGCGCCCCACCCGAGGTCGACGATGGTCAGGTCGTCGCTGTCCAGGGCGCCGGCGGTACGCAGGTGCGCGAGCAGACGTTCGCGCGTCGCGGTCGCGGTCGTCGCGATCCGGTTACGCAGATGCGGTGTCTCCACCAACGCCGTCGCGACGTCGTCGGCGATGATGCCGTTGTCGAGAACCACCCCTAGCCGGTCGGCCAGCGCCGGGACGTCTCCTGGGCGCAGCTGCAGGATCGCCAGCAAGCCGCCGATGGTCATACCGTGTCGGCGGCGCATGAACGTGTGGATGCTGTCCTGGTCCAGAACGCCCAACGCGGCGACAGAGGTCAGGTGCCGGGAGAGCCAGATCGGTTTCGCAACCACATCCAGGCCTGCGCTGCGGGCAGCGTTGTTGATGAGGTCTGCCAGCATCTCCCCTTCGCGCATCGGACACCACAGCACCTTCGTGCCACGTTCCGCCGCGCGATGAGCCGCCCAATCGGCGAACCCGGTCAGTACCGGGCCGAGAACAGCGGCGCCGTACCTCCAGGAGCACGCCACGTCGGGCGCGACGGCGTCGAGGTTCGCGTTCTCGATCAGCTTCGCTCGCAAACTGGTGATCCCGAAGTCACCCTCGGTAACGTCGAGGTGTGGCGCGCTCACCCCGAAGGGCTCCAGCGGCGCACCCTCGCGACGCAAGATCGCTTCGTAGTCGTCGGTGATCCGCGTGAAGTGCACGGTGCGCACGCCCAGCTTGTTAGGCGCGGTGACATCCGGCCGCTTGTTGTCGCCGATGTGGACGATCTGGCCGGGCCGCACTCCGAGACCCTTGATCACGACCTTCCACAATCCGTGCGCCTTGTCGACGCCGTGCTCATGGGAACGGAAGAACCGCGCTGATTTGAGCGGCTCGAGATGCGGCCGGTCGAGAAAACGGTCGAGATGTTCCTGCAGGAAATACGTGTCGGACACCACCACGATCGGCACCGAGTGGGCGTGCGCAGTGTTCACCAACTCGGCGATGTCGAAGTCCGGGACGAGGACCCGGCGCTCTTCGGCGACCTCGGCCTCGACATAGAACTCGATGTCGTCGCGGAGCAGGATCTCCGCGGGCATCTCGCGCCAGATGTCGTAGATCGACACCTCCGGACCGAGCTTGCCGCGACGCTCCCGCGACTCGGTCTCGGCGGTGATCCGCATCGTCCGGAACGCGTGGGGTTCGACCCAGTCGGGTAACGCGCCCTCGCGCCGGAGCCGCTTACCGAGCAACACGAACAGATCGGTCGGCCGCGGGACCCGCCGCCACAAGATGGTGTCGAAGATGTCCAGCGAGAGCACCGAGCAGGATCCGTCCCGCAACATCTGGTGAACGTCCTCGAGGGTCGTGCGGCCTCGGCGGACGATCTGGGCGTTGGGTTCCGTCACGTCGGTGATCAGGGCTTTTTCCAATCCGGTCGGTTGTCGATCTGGTCTCGGGCAGGCGCCTGGACCCATCGTAGTGATGCCCGTTGCCCGGGTCTGGCGAACGCCGCGCTCAGGTCCCGCTTCGCAGTTCGCCGATCACCCGGCCATAGGCATCGAGGTCGGCGGCCGACGGCTCGATCGGCGTGAGGTAGGTGACCCCGAAGGTGTCACGGAGCTCCCGGATACGCGCCACCACCTCATCGTGGGTGCCGTGCAGGGCATTGGGCAGACGCAGCAGTTCAGGGTCCGAAGCGTCGGGCCGGTGACTGCGCAGGGTCTGCAGGTCCGGTTCCCGATCGATCGCGAGGTCGGCGATGATCAGGTTGATCTCCAGCTCATCGAACCGCGCGCCCGCCTGCGTCCGGAGGAAGTCGACGCGTTCGGCCAGCGCCTCGTCGTCGGCGAGGACCGCGAGAGCGACGATGTCGGCGTGCTGTGCTGCCAAGGTCAGCACCTTGTTCCCGGTGCCCGCGATCATGATCGGTGGCGGCGACTGAATTGTCGGCGGCACGAACCCGGGGTCCGACAGCAGCGCCTTGAGCTGCAGCACGGTGTCCCGCAGGTGGTCGACCCGTCGCCCGGGGCTTTCGAAGGGCAGGCCCACGGCCTCGAACTCCGCCTCCACATACCCCGCGCCGAGCCCGATCTCGAACCGCCCTCCGGTGAGCTGATCGACGCTCGCGATGTCGCGCGCCAGCAAGACCGGACGGTAGAACCCGGCATTGAGGACAAAGTTGCCGACCCGGACGGTCGGCGCCGCCGCTGCTGCCGCTGCCAGCATCGGGAAAGGCGCACCCAGTTCCAGATGATCGGGGAGCAGGACGACGTCCACTCCGCAGCGCTCTGCGTGCCTGACCTGGTCCAAGAACTCGCCCGCGCTGCCGCGACCCAACAGATTGACCCCGAATCGGAAGTCCCGCCTTGCCTCCATGAGGGTCAGCCTAATCGTGGGTCCGGAGGTTCTTCGGTCAGCGCGCGAGCCACAACCGTCTGCGGATGACCGCGCGCATGACGGCCAGATCATCGGGTGCGATCTCGTCGAACCGGGCACCGTCGGACATCAGGTCGTTCAGCTCCGTGAAGAAGGTGCGATCAGACATCCCGAACCTGTCGTGGATCTCGTCGGAGGGTCCGCCGCCCAGGCGGTACCACTTCGACTCGAAGTCGAGCATCTCGTCCAGCTTCGATCCTGCGTGTGTGTCCATGCGAACCACCTCCCGACTGTTTGTGTTGTCCTCAGTTGTACCCAGACGGACTGAACACCAGGCGACATCGAGGCGACCATGCGGGGCCGGGGCAAACCTCGATGACGCGACCGGCAAGATGGGCGCATGGGTGTCATCTATCTGGTTCGCCACGGCCAGGCCGGAACCGACGAGAACGGCTACGGAAGTCTCACCGATCTCGGCAGACAGCAGGCCAGGAACGTCGGGCAGAAATTGGCCGCGCGAATCCCGAAGGTGGACTTCACCGTGTCGGGAAACCTTGCGCGCCAACTGGAGACGATCGAGGAGATCGTCGGGCAATTTCCAGGGTCGAGCGCCCCGGCGCCGGTGGTCAACGCCGGCTGGAACGAGTACGACCTGACCAGGCTCGCGCACACGGACGTGCCGCCGACCGGGACATCGGAGGAGGCGGCCCAGGCGCAGCGGAGTTTTCAGCGCAGACTCGACGCCTCGTTGCTGACTTGGGCCGCTGACGAGCAGACGACCGGGCCCGGCTCGTACGTCGACTATCGGGATTCGATGCTGCAGGCGTTGGCAGAGATCGCCGAGCACGCCGGCCCCGGGCAGGTGGCCATCGCGGCCTCCTCGGCCGGCACCATCGGAGCGGTCGTCGCGCACCTGTGGGGCATCAGCCCGGAGAACTGGCCCAGCGTCTCGCGGACCATGGTCAACGCCTCCATCACCAAACTCATCGTCGGCAAGTCCGGGATCAATGTGATGTCGGTGAACGATCACGCGCACGCCGACGTCGACGACGAAGACGGCCGGCGTCTGATGATGACGATGCGATGAGGTCCAAGCGGCGTTGAGGTCCAAGCGGCGTTGAGGTCCAAGCGGCGTTGAGGTCCAAGCGGCCTCGAGATCCTCCGCATGCAACGGGCGTCGAATCACGGTTTAGCAGAGCACTGCTCTCGGGTACAGGGATGTCAGGCACGTAGCCTCGAATCAACGCCCTCAACAATCGGAGCGCTCATGCAGTCCCCCACGTCGCCGACCCCCAGCGCACTGGTCACCGGCGCCACCGGATACATCGGCGGCCGGCTTGCTCCGCGGTTGATCGAACGCGGCCACGATGTCCGGGTCCTGGCCCGGACCCCCGACAAACTCGCAGGCGCGCCGTGGGCCGACGACGCGAAGGTGATCAAAGGCGACCTCGGAGACCTGGGGTCTCTCGAAGACGCCTTCACGGTCGTCGACGTGGTCTACCACCTGGTGCATTCGATGGGCACCAACAAAGACTTCGGCGCCGAGGAACGGCGGTCGGCGCTCAACGTCGTCAACGCCGCACGCAAGGCCGGCGTCTCCCGGATCGTCTACCTCAGCGGCCTGCACCCCTCCGATGTGAAGCTGTCACAGCATTTGAGTTCGCGGACCGAGGTCGGCGAGATCCTGATGTCGTCGGGCATCGAGACGATCGTCCTGCAGGCCGGTGTCGTGATCGGTTCCGGATCGGCATCATTCGAGATGATCCGGCACCTCACGGAACGACTTCCCGTGATGACCACCCCCAAGTGGGTGCACAACAAGATCCAGCCCATCTCGGTGCGCGACGTGCTGCACTATCTGATCGAGGCCGCGACGGCTCCGGTCCCCGAATCCCGGACCTGGGACATCGGCGGACCCGACGTCCTCGAGTACGGCGACATGATGCAGATCTACGCCGAGGTAGCCGGCCTCAGCAGACGTCGCATCCTCGTATTGCCTTTGCTCACACCTACTCTCGCCAGCCTCTGGGTGGGTAGCGTCACCCCCATTCCGGGCGGGCTGGCCAGGCCGCTGGTCGAATCCCTCGAACACGACGCCATCGCTTCCGAAAACGACATCAACTCCGTCATCAAGCCGCCACCAGACGGACTCACCGGATACCGCACGTCCGTCGAGTTGGCACTCGCCCGCATCGAACGGGGCGAGGTGGAGACCGCGTGGTCGAATGCATCACCGGGATATGCGCCGTCGGAACCCATCCCATCCGATCCGCAGTGGGCCGGCGAGGAGACCTACACCGATTCTGCGAGCGCCGAAGCCTCAGTGGATCCGGCCACGCTCTGGAAGGTCATCGAGAGCATCGGTGGCAAGAACGGTTGGTACGGATACTCGTCTGCGTGGAAGCTCCGGTCGTGGGCCGACGGACTGCTCGGCGGTCCGGGGGCGTCGCGGGGTCGGCGAGACCCTCGGCATCTGCAGCCCGGCGACGCGCTCGACTGGTGGCGGGTGGAGACCGTCGAGTCCGGACAGCTGCTGCGCCTGAGGTCCGAGATGCTCACGCCCGGCACCGCTTGGCTCGAGTTCTCGGTCAGTGCCACCGAGAACGGCAGTCGACTCGACCAGCGGACGGTGTTCTACCCGCGTGGCATCGTGGGCCGGTTGTACTGGTTCGCCAATCTGCCTGCCCACAAGACCGTGTTCGCGGCCATGACCAAGAACATCGTCGCGACCGCCGAGTCCCTTCGCTGACCTGACCCCGCCCGTCCATCGTGCCGATAAGCGCGTCGAGCGACTGATCAGGCGCGGCCCAAGTTCGTCCCCGGCCGGGTGAGCACCACGCCAGGCAGCACCGCGTACCTGGAGAGTCGGCTCACCGCTTCGACCATCGTCGCTACGTCGCCGACGGTGATCATCTCGTCTGGGGAGATCTTGTCCTTGAGCCAGTCCGACATGTCGGTGTTCACGTAGCCCGGTGAGATCGTCGTCGCCGAGACGCCGTTGTCCGACTCCTCGAGATTGAACGTCTCGCACAGCGAGATCAGCGCGGCCTTGGTCGCGCCGTATGCGGCCAGCTCGGGTTCGGGGTGGACTCCGGTGATCGATGCGATGGCAACGACTTTCGCGGCACCCGCCAGCTCAGCGGTGCGGCGCAGGGTCGGCAACAACGCCTGCAGGAGCACGTACGCCGATCGCACGTTCACTTGATAGAGCTTGTCGAATCGGCGCACGGGCAGTTCCGCGATCGGCCCCTTCTGGCCCATGCCGGCGTTGAGCACCAACAGGTCCAGTCGACCGAACGCTTCGTTATGAGCCGCGGCCAGGGCTTCCAGCTGCTCCGCATCGGCCATGTCCGCGACGGCGACCGTGACCCGCACCCCGAACTTCTCACCGAGCAGCTGGGCGAGCTGCTCCAGGGGCTCCCGGCTGCGGGCACTGATCGTCAGATCCCAACCCGCCTCGGCGAATCGGGTCGCGACCTCAGCCCCGATTCCCCGGGACGCGCCCGTCACCAGTGCAGCTTTGCGCTCGCCGACCACACTGTCCTCCACTGCGGTATCCCCCATTGCTCAGCCGTTCTTTCCCTTGATGGCGCGCAGACCGGCCGCCATGAATTCTCCGGTCACCGCGGCGGCCTGGTCCGCACCCGCGCCCGCCGATGACCCACTCCGCGCCCTGTGCGTGATGCCCTCGCCGATCACCCCGAGTTTGAAGTTGGCCAACGCGAGATAGAAGTTCCAGTCGGTCAATTCGCGACCCGACGCGGTGGCGTACCGTTGTGCGATCTCGCCCGCGGCCGGGTAGCGATCGCTGGTCCACGCCGCCGGGATCCCCAGGATCTCGTCGAAGATCGGCGAGCGATACGTACACATCAGTGCGACATCGGTCAGTGGATCGCCGAGTGTGGACATCTCCCAGTCGACGACAGCCTTCACGACGCCGGGATCGTCGACGGCGAGAATGGTGTTGTCCACGCGAAAGTCGCCGTGCACGATCGAGTTCTCCGACCGCGCCGGGATGGATTCGCTCAGTGCCGCATGCAATGTGGCCACATCCTCGAGCTCCTGGGTCTTCACGTGCTCCCACTGCCGAGCCCAGAGCTTGACCTGCCGGGCCACGAATCCGTCCGGCCGGCCGAACTCACCGAGGCCCACTGCCTGGTAGTCGACCGCGTGCAGATTCGCCAGCGCCTGCACCAACCCGTCGAGATTGCGGTCGACGTCGGTGTCGCTCAGCGCCTTCAGTTCGTCGGCGCTGCGCACCACGAGTCCGTCCACGAACTCCACGACAGTGAAAGGGGCGCCGAGGATCTCGCCCTCCTTGTCGAAGGCCACGGTGCCCGCGACGGGCACGTCGGTACCCTGCAGCGCGTTCGTGACCGTCCACTCTCGGTTCATGTCATGCGCCGACGGAGTCAGACCACCTGTCGGCGGACGCCGGACCACCCATCGTGAGTTGTCATCGTGTGCAGCGAAAGTCAGGTTGGAACGGCCGCCACTGATCAGCTCCACAACGAGTTCGCCGGTGACGGCGACACCACTGTCGACGAGGAACCGACGCAGTTTCGCGGTGTCCATACCGGGCAGTTCACTCATGGCTTACCACCGGCAGCCGCGGCTTTCCTGGCCTTGCCGACTGCGCGCTTGGCGAGGGCCCAGCGATGGACCTCGGAAGGGCCATCGTAGATCTGGAAGGGACGCAGCTCGCGCTGCAGCCGCGCCAACGGCAGGTCGTCGGAAACACCCATTCCGCCGCACATCTGGATCGACCGATCCACCACCCGCGAGAACGCCTCTGCGGCAAAGGTCTTCGCGATCGAGGTCTCGTCTCCACCGTGGGCACCCTGGTCGAGTTCCCAGCACGCCTTGACCAGCAGCGAGCGCGCCGCGGCCAAATCGATCTCGTTGTCGGCCACCATCTGCTGGATCATGCCGAGGTCACCGAGCCTGCCACCGAAGGCCTCTCGCCTGGCGACATAGTCGAGCGCGATGTCGCGTGCTCGATTGGCACTGCCCATCCATCGCATCACGTGGGTCATCCGGGCGGGTCCGAGTCGCACCTGTGCGTAGCGGTAACCCTCGTCGACCTCGCCGAGGACATCCTCATCGGGAACGAAGACATCGCGGAACGCGACCTCACAGTGCCCGCCGATCATCGCGCGATCGATGGTGTTGATGTGCCGCCCGACGGTGATGCCCGGGGTGTCGGCCGGGGCGAGGAACATCGTCGCTCCGCCACGATCACCGGGCTCGCCGGTGGTGCGGGCCATGATGATGAAGAACCCCGCGCCGTCGGCACCGGTGATGAACCATTTGTCACCGTTGATCTTCCAGCCACCGTCGACCTTGACGGCCGCGGTACGCAGCGCCGCAGGATCGGAGCCGGCACCGGGTGCTGGTTCGGTCATCGCGAACGCGGAGCGCACGTCGCCGCGCGCCAGCGGCGCCAGGTACTTCTCTTTCTGGTCCGCACTGGCGACGTGGGCGAGCATGTGCACGTTGCCCTCGTCAGGAGCGCCGATGTGCAGGGCGATGGGACCGAAGACGGAGTATCCGGCCGCTTCGAACACCGGCGCCCGGTCGGACATGTTGAGGCCGAGGCCGCCGTATTCGACGGGCGCGTGCGGCGCCAGGATTCCCAGGTCGCGGGCGCGATCACGAAGCTCGAGGCGCAGCTCTTCACCGCCCGCTGCGGCGATGTCGCCCGCGAACTTCTCTTCGATCGGCAGAACGTGACTGCGAACGAAGTCGCTGGTCTTGTCGATCACGTCCTGGACAACTGGATCGTAGGAAAGGTCAATCGCCATGGGGCACCTCCTCGTGTGCGCCGCCCGGCAGGTCGGCTGCCCCGACCGAGCGATCGTTCGGTTTCGGGTAACAGACTGTCACGGCCGCCCCTGGGCAGTCAACCCCGGCAGGACTAGGACGAAGCGGAGAAGTATCCGACCATCTGCCGCGCGATGAGCAGGTATCGCGACACCAGTTCGTCCGGGCCCAGCCTGCCGGAGGGTCGATACCAGGTGGAGACCCCGACGCACATCGTCGTCACCGCACGGCCCGCATCCACGGGGTGCGGGGTGCGGAAATCGCCGGAGTCGACGCCCGCCTGCACTATGGCGTCGACCATGCGCTGCTGCTCATCCCGGGTGGCGATGTATTCCACCCTGAACACGGGCTCGAGACTGCGGATCTCGGTCGACCCGACGAACGCCTGCGCCCTCCGGTACATGTGGAACCGCAGCAGCGATTCGACCACCGCGTCGAACCGCTCCACGGGCGAACTGCCCGCCTGCTCGAGGGCCGCTCGGGAACGTCCGAGCAGGTCGCTCATCGTCAGCTCGAGCAGCCCCTGCAACAGCGACTGTTTCGACGGGTAGTGGTGGTAGAGCCCCGGGACGCTCAGCCCCGCCCGCGCGGCGATGTCCCGGACCGAGGTGCCGTGATAGCCGTGCTCGGCGAACGCAGAGAGCGCGGCGGCCAACGGTACCGGCAGATCTTCTTCCCCATACTGACGCCAGAGTCCCTCGCCGTACTCACGCGGCGCTGGCCGAGCTCCGGTATCCATACCCGTAAACCTACTGTGCCGCCGCGGGCGCACTGGGCAATACCACCCGCCCCCGATCGACGAGTTGTCCGATTCGATCGAGCCGCGCAGATCCGGCAGGCTGAAACCGTGCCCTTTGACCCACCCGGTCCCGACGGGTCGCCTCCCCCGTCCGCCGCGACCGGCATCAGCAGGCGACTGGTACTGCTGTTCGCTCTCACCTGTGGCGTCTCGGTGTCGTCGCTGTACGTCCTGCAACCCGTTCTCGAGGAGATCCGCACCGACTTCTCCATCTCCACCTCCACCGCGGCCCTGGTGGTGACCGCCGCGCAATTCGGGTACGCGATGGGCCTTCTACTACTGGTCCCACTGGGCGACCTGTGGAACCGAAAAGTGTTGGCGCCCAGTATGATGGCTGCCTCAGCTGTCGCGCTGCTGCTGTCCGGACTCGCCCCGGGGTTCGGCGCCCTGTTCGTGGCCTCGCTGCTTGTCGGCGTCTCCGCGGCCACCGCGCAGATCGTCATACCGTGGTCATCGTCACTGGCTCTGCCCTCGGACCGCGGACGTGTGGTCGGAGTGGTGATGAGCGGTCTGCTGCTCGGCATCCTGCTGGCACGGGTCGTCAGCGGGGCGATCGCGGAAGTCGGTGGCTGGCGGGCGGTGCTGTTCGTCGGCGCGGCCCTCATGGCCGTCCTGGCAGTGGTCGTCCACCTCCTCGTGCCTGCGGACCGGGCTCGCCCTCCCCAGGCGTATGGGGCACTGCTCGCCTCGATCGGACGGATGATCGCCGCCGAAGCGATGCTGCGGCAACGGATGGCGCTCGGCTTCCTGACGATGTTCGGCTTCAGCGCGATGTGGACATCGATCGCGTTTCTCCTCTCGGGGAGCAGAGGTGAACGCTTCTCGTATTCCGAGGCGATGATCGGGGCTTTCGCCCTCGCCGGTGTCGCAGGTGCGCTCGCCGCGCCGATGTTCGGAAAGCTGGCCGACCGCGGACATCTACGGGGGGCGACCACGGGCGCGTGGGTGATCACGATTGCCGGATGGTTGTTGCTGGCCTGGCCCGGTACGCCGCTCGCGGCACTGCTCGTCGGCCTGGTCGTCTTCGATTTCGGAGTGCAGGCCTCGCAACTGTCGAACCAATCGGCGATCTACTCACTCTCGCCGGATGCGCGCAGTCGCGTGACCACCGCCTACATGGTCACCTACTTCGCAGGTGCCGTGGCGGGGTCGGTCACCTCCGGGTACGCCTACGACGCAGGTGGATGGAATCTGTTGTGCCTCATAGGGACCGGTTCGGCCGTGACAGGCTTGCTGCTGTGGGCCGGCATCGATCGCTGGAACAGCCGCGTCACTCGACCCCGGTGACATTCTGCGGGAGCAGTTCGACGACCGCGCCGTACATCATCGTCACACACAGATCGACGAGTTCATCGTCGCTGCAATCGATTCGGCCGTCGATCCAGGCGCTGAGAACCTGCCCGAGACCACCGACGTAGAAATGGGCGGCGCCTTGCACCGCTGCTCCCTCGAAGTGGGTGCCCGAGGTCTGCACGGTCAGTGCGGCGAACATCATCGCCGCATCCATGCGCTTGGACGCGAGCCGTCCACTGAGCAGGGTCTGCGAGAACAAGATCCTGCCGCGGCGCCGATCGGAGTCGATTCGGCGCACGATGGCGCCGACGGCCGAGCGGATCTGATCCTTGGGTGAACTGCCACCTGCGGCGACCGCCGCCTGCGCCGACTCGGCGATATCGAGGACCACGACGTCGTACGTGGTGCCGACCAGGTCGTCGACGTCGGTGAAACTCTCGTAGAAGTAGCGCGCGGTGAGGCCGGCCTGCCGGCACACCCCACGGACGCTGATCGCACCGCCGTCAGGTGACCCCATGATGTCCAGCGCAGCGTCCACCAGGGCCGCCCGGCGACGTTTCACCCGGTCAGCTCCGTTTTCGCCGCCGTACGGGCGCATTGGGTCAGGCATGACACCCATCATTCCACCTTCGGTTGTCCGCAATTGACAATCACTGCGAACGCGACTTCAATTGAAAGCGACAACAGGTGTTCTCACAATATTCTTGGTAGGAAGGCAGACAATGACGTCTGGGACCGTTGAAGGCAGCAGCGCTCTCTCCGAGGCTTCGCCCCTTTCCCGCCCATCCCCCCGAGGACCGGTGTGGACCCGCGAACAGGCGGACAGCGCGAGTGGCGATCTCCTGGAGATGCCGGGCATCTCCGCCCTTGCCGGCGCCGCCAACGTGATCATGCAACTCGCCCTCCCCGCCGTCGGCTACGGCGTCGCCGAGAGCAAGGTCGACAGTGGAAATCTGTTCAAGCACCCCCTCAAACGCGGCCGCACGACGCTTGCTTACCTGGCGGTGGCCGTCAACGGCTCCCCCGAGGACCGCAAGGCCTACCGCCGCGCTGTCGGCCACTCGCACGCACGGGTCCGGTCGACGGAGTCGAGTCCGGTCAAGTACAGCGCCTTCGATCCCACCCTGCAGCTCTGGGTCGCAGCGTGCCTCTACAAGGGGTGGGAGGACTTGCAGGTTCTCTTCGGCGATCCGGCCGCGGTCACCGAAGAGGCTTACCAGCAGGGCGCGCTGATGGGCACCACCCTGCAGATGCCCCGAGACATGTGGCCCGCGACGCGCGACGACTTCCAGCAGTACTGGGATTCGACCGTGTCCGCACTGGAGATCGACGACACCATCCGCGACCTGCTCGTCAGCATCGCGAGGTTCGAGTTCCTGCCGAAGCCGGTGTCGTTGCTGATCGGCGACTTCGGCCTGTTTCTCACCACGGGTTTCTTGCCCCCGGAGTTCCGCGAGAAGATGGATCTGACGTGGACCCCACGTCAACAGCGCCTCTTCGACCTGCACAACCGGATCGCCCGCAACCTGGTCGAACGGTTGCCGAAACCGTTGCGCGCGTTCCCCTTCAACGCCTACCTCTGGGACACCAGACGGCGCATCAAGGCCGGCAAGCCTCTCACCTGAGTTCCGAAAATGGGTCGTTCTGGCGAACAAAACGCCAGGTCGGGTCCGCCAGAACAGCCCATCATCGGGACGGCGCGAACTGCGGGTACAGGGCTTCAACGGGCGCGGCCAGACCGGCTTTGACCTGGATGCTCACGTCGTCGGCGAGGACTTCCAGCCGGCCGGCTTCGAGGCCATCGTAGGCGTCCCGGATGACGTCCGCCGGGTCGTTCTTCTCGGCCGTGACGCCCGCGGTCATCGGGGTGTCGGTGTAGCCGAGATGCAGGCCCAGGACCTGGGTCTCCTGCGGCGCCAGCTCCAGACGCAGCACATTGGTCGCCATCCACAACGCAGCCTTGGACACGCTGTACGAGCTGCCGATACCGATCCAGCTCAGCACCGAGTGGACGTTGATGACAGCGCCCCCGCCGCGTGTTGCGAGAATCGGGGCAAACGCCTTGGTCACCGCGATCGGCCCGTAGAGGTTGATGTCCATCAGCGCTTTCAGTTCGCCGACCGGCTGATCGAGTAGTCGGCCGGAAGTCGTCTGACCTGCATTGTTGATCACGATGTCGACGTCGGCGGCGGATGATGCCGCGGCCTCGATCGACGCGGCGTCCGTGACGTCCAGGCGGATCGGCACGATCCGATCGTCATCCCACTCCCGGGGGTTGCGAGCCGCCGCGTAGACCTTGGTGGCGCCGCGAGCGAGCGCCTGCGTGACGAACTCTGTACCGAGCCCACCGTTGGCGCCGGTGACCAGGACGGTGGCGTTGTTCAGCGTAACCATTGTGTTTCTCCCATCGAGCCGCAGCCGGGATGGGTCGACCCCGGGCGTGGACTCCACGGTACCTGCTGACTTTGGTTTACAGTAGTCAGAGGGTCTTCTTCAGCGCCGCAGCCGTGAGATCGGCAGTACTGGTGTGCCCGGACAGCCCGAGGGTGAGGTCGAGTTCGGCAATGATGTTGGCGACGACATCGCGCGCACCATCCGCACCGTCGAGCGCCAATCCGTACATGTGCGGCCGTCCGATGCACACCGCGTCAGCACCGAGCGCAAGCGCCTTGAAGACGTCGGCGCCACCACGAATACCGGAGTCCAACAACACCTTCGATCGACCGTCGACGGCCTTGGCGACGTCGACGAGGGCGTCGATGGAACTGATCGCGCCGTCGACCTGCCTGCCTCCGTGGTTGGAGACGAGGATGCCGTCGACACCGTGGTCCACCGCCTGCAACGCGTCGTCGGGATGCAGGATTCCTTTGAGCACGATCGGCAGCGACGTCCGTTCGCGCAGTCCGGCGATGTCCGTCCAGTTCAGCGACGGCCGGGAATAGATCTCCAGGAACGTCTGCACCGATTCCCGCGGCACCGGCGAAACAAGATTGCGCACAGCGCCTCCCGGAATGTTCCGCGCCATCGAGATCAGCGATTTGATCGCGCCCACCGTGATCGCCGGCTTCTCCCGCGGCAGCGCTGCCGCGATCCGATCCCGAACGATCGAGACGAACCGGTCGTCCGAGGTGTACTGATCGATTCCCAGCCCCTGCGCGAACGGCAACGACCCCAGATTCAGATCCTGCGGTCGCCACCCGAGCATGGTGGTGTCGAGCGTGACCACTATTGCAGCAGCGCCGGACTTTTCGGCACGCTGAAGGAAGCTGTCGACGAGGTCTTCGTCCGTCGACCAATACAGCTGATACCAGCGCGGCGCCCCCGGGGTGATCTCGTCCATCGCAGCGGCCGTGCGTTCCATCGGCGCACTGCCCTGACTCGAGAAGATATAGGGAATCCCGAGTTGTGCTGCGGCCCTGCCGATGTGGACGTCTGCGTCCGGAAAGGCGAGCGCGCCCGCCCCCACCGGGGAGAACAGAACAGGCGCGGGCAGATGCTGGCCGAACAGTTCTGTGGCCAGGGTGCGCTCGGACACATCTCGGAGCATCCGCGGAACGATCGCCCACCGCTCGAGCGCCGTCCGGTTTGCCCGCATCGTCCCACCGTCGCCCGCACCACCGGCAACATAGGCCCACGCCTTGGCAGACATCCTGCGTCGCGCAGCACGTTCCAACGCCTCGAAGTTTGTCGGTACCTTTGGTTTTCGGCCGAACACCCCGGCGGTATAGATCTCATTCTGACGGGCACGACCGGGAGACGGCAGGTGTTCGGTGGCGTCGCTGCTCATCGGCCCACACTATCGACCACCGGTTCGCCGAACAACGACTTGAGGTACCTCACATTCGCCTACGGTGAGGAACATCGGCCCGGGCCGGGACCGTTGCAGCTGGGGTAATCGATGTCTCGATGAGGAGAACAATGACAAACACCACCCGCGTAGTGCTCGCATCCCGACCACATGGAGAGCCGAAGGATTCGGACTTCCGATTCGAGGACGTGGCATTACCCGAGCCCACACCCGGCGAGGTGGTGTTGCAGACGCTCTACCTCTCCCTCGATCCGTACATGCGAGGCCGGATGAGCGCCGCCAAGTCGTATGCCCCTCCCGTGGAGATCGGCGACACGATGGTCGGCGCCACGGTCTCGCGGGTCCTGCAGTCCACGGTCGACGACTTCTCCGAAGGCGACATCGTCCTCGGCTACGGCGGCTGGCAGACGCACTCGGTCGAGAAGGCCAAATATCTACGCAAGCTCGACCCCGAGATCAATCCGCCGTCGACAGCACTCGGTGTGCTGGGGATGCCGGGATTCACCGCCTACGCCGGACTGCTCACCATCGGCAACCCGCAGCCCGGCGAGACCGTCGTGGTCGCCGCCGCAGCCGGCCCTGTGGGATCGGCCGTCGGACAGATCGCGAAGATCAAGGGGGCCAGAGCTGTCGGCATCGCGGGTGGCCCCGACAAAGTCAAATACCTCATCGACGAACTCGGCTTCGACGCCGCGGTCGACCATCGTGCCGACGACTTCGCCGAGCAGCTCAAGGCGGCGACACCGGACGGAATCGATGTCTACTTCGAGAACGTCGGCGGCAACGTCTTCGATCAGGTCATCCGCCGGATGAACCTCTACGGCCGCATCCCCGTGTGCGGCCTGGTGGCCAACTACAACCTGACGTCGCTTCCGGAAGGACCTGACCGCACCGGCCAGCTCATGAACGCGGTGTTGGTCAAGAGCCTGACCATCCGCGGTTTCATCCAGACCGAATTCGCAGGCGAGCAGATGCCTCAGTTCCTCGACGAGGCATCAGGCTGGGTCGCGGATGGATCGCTGAAGTACCGCGAAGACATCACCGACGGCCTCGACAACGTCCTCGACGCCTTCCGCGGCCTCCTCGCCGGCCGCAACTTCGGCAAAGCCGTGGTGAAGGTCGCCGACTAGCCCGAATTTGGTGGGTTCTGGCGAGTAAAACCGCAGGTCGGGCTCACCAAAACCCACCAAGATCGGGATGTAGTCACGACCCGCTGGGAGTCGAGGATGCGGGCGCCGAGCTGCTCGGTCCGGCTGCTTCGGTCAGCAACGGAGCCAGCGCCTCATCGATCGCGTCGAGGGTCTGCAGCGCGGAGGTGTAGGTCGCGGCTTCGGTGTACCTGAGGCCGTAGACCTTGCCTGCCTGGACTGCGGGCAGGGTCTTGAACAACGGCGAGTCCAGGACATATCGGACCTCGGGTCCGACCGATCCATCGGCTTCGACGGTGTACGTGATCACGTCGGCGTCTGCGAAACTCTCCGGGATGCTTTCGATGGACGGGTACTCCGAACTGTCCTGTGATCCGCCGAGTTTCTCCTTGACCTCGCCGTAGTAGTTCACTCCGACGTCCTGCGCGATGTTGGTGCCCCAGGAGCCGCCGAACTCTCGCTGGAAGTTGCCTGCCGCCGATTCGCCGTACGCACCCAGGTGTCCGAACTTCAAAGGTCCGAGCACCCCCGCGTACTTCTCCTTAAGACCGGCAGCTTTGTCGTCATAGGTCTTCTTGGTCGACTCGTAGGCGTCGAGCTTGCCCGCGGCATCGAGTTGTCGCTTGGTCAATTCCCGCCAAGCTGCGGGGTTGGTCGGCCCGATGGCGACGACGGGTGCGATCGCCTCCAGAGCGCCCAGATCGAGGTCCACCATCGCCGGTTGTGGCACTCCGATCACGATGAGGTCCGGGTTGACACTGGCGATGGCCTCGTAGTTGGTGTCCGCAGCCGACATGTCGCCGGCGATCTTCTCGAGCGACTCGTAGTCGGCCAGGTCCTCGGGCGTCATCAACGGGATCCCGCGCTTCCATTCGGAGATACCGACCAGCGGTGCGTCCGCTTCGATCAGGGGCGGTACCGCGTAGCCGGTCGCCACGATCCGCTGCGGCGCCACCGGGATCTCGATGTCACCGTTGTCGGCGGCGAAAACCCGAGTCTCACTGGTCGTCGATTCGGCGGCCGAATCGTTGTCGGAATCACTGCCGCAGGCCACGGCGGACAGAGCAAGGCCGAGCGTGGCCGCAGCGGCAGCCAGACGAAACCCGAGATGACGAGCAGACAAGATGTACTTCTTTCTCCAAATATGCGGACCCGCGACGCCAGGCCCCCGACGCGTCGAGCTTTCTAGCTGAGGCTAGCCTTACTAAAGACTGCAGCGGCTTCGTCGGGAGGACACTCTGTGACGCTCGGAGGACACTTCGACCGGTCCGGACCTGTCGGCCCCTTCGGGGCAGGCGCCGACCCGCTCTGGGTCGAGGAGTACGGATACGGCATCGGTCCACCGACCGGAATTCTGATCCTCAAGTACGGGTCGGGCGGTGCCCTCGAGATTCCCGAATCCCGCAGCGACTTCGTGCACCAGCTGTACTGGACCCCCGACGGCATGCTGTCGGTGCGTCACGCCAACAGAACCGAGTTCATCGGCGCCACCGAGGCACTGTGGGTGCGACGCGGCGTCACCCATGAGGTCTTCACCTCGCGGAAACAGATCATCTACCGCATCTGTCTCCGCGAAGTACCGCAGCGCCTGCGTACGTTGCGAGTGGCGGCGGTGTCGGCGGACCAGCAGTCGCGCAGGCTCATCGAGCAGATCGCTCGACCGGGTCAAGACGAGGCGACGGCGCTGGCGGCGCGGGCCACGATCATGGCGGGCCTGGGTGCCACCCACCGCGATTTCGTCGGCCGTGACCCCATCGGGATACCGTCCTCGTCGCGCACCACGGGTTTCGCGCAGACGATCGCCCGAACCCTCCTGCACGACCCCGCCGACCCGACGCGACTCGACGAGTGGGCGACCCGACTGCACACCAGCACCAAGACCCTGCAGCGCGACTTCGTCCGCGAGTTCGGGGTGTCGTATTCGCAGTGGCGCACCAAGACTCGGCTCGATGCAGCCGTTGTCCTACTCGAGACGAAATCAGTGACCGAGGTCGCGCACCGCGTCGGATACTCCAGTGTGCCCGCGTTCGTGACGGCCTTCTCACGCGAGTACGGCCATACGCCGGGGCGCTACGCGGTGGGCACCATCGACTCTGCGTGAACCGCCACGGCCTTCTCACGCGAGTACGGCCATACGCCGGGGCGCTACGCGGTGGGCACCATCGACTCTGCGTGAACCGCCCACCGTGCCAATCCGACCGTCGACCGTGCCGAAACAGCCGCCGATCGTGCCGGTCGGGCAAGGCACCAGAGTTCCGAGATCGGTAGGCCGGCAAAGGAGTCGAGTTTCCAGATCTCCGATGTGCACTCGCGATCGGTCCTATTCTCAGTCCATGCCGAAAACGGTCCGCGTGGTGCTCCGCTCGTTGATCTCGATGGCAATGGTCGTCGGACTGATGACGTCGTTGCCGATGGCTGCCTCCGCGATCGAACCGCCGGACAATGCGCACGCCAACCCGAATGCGTTCGGCGGCACTGACAAGTTCGGCTACGTCCCAGGCTTGGGTGAGTACCGCGTCCACAGCGCCGTCATCCTCGACCTCGGCCCCGGCGTTTCCGGCGGTGTCCAACGCGACCCCGACCTCTACAAGTGCGTCAACGCCACCGGCGAGTTCCCCTACCAAACCACGAACGCGATTCCGCAGGTCCACGATCTGTGGATGGACGTGAGCATGTCGGTGTTGCCACCATGCTTCCAGTCGAAGAGCTTCGCCTGGTTCAACGTCTACGTCGACAGCCCCTATCGAGGGAATTTCGAGATCAGTTTCGCCGAGGACGAGGACGGGAAACCGGCGCAGTCCCCGTTCGAACTGACTTGCCTCAGCGGAAGCTACTACCACCTCGACTGCCACCAGAACAACGACCTGTCGATCACCATCACGTGCAAGGACGAGCCGAACGCTCCATGCCCGCGTCGTGACTCGCCCCTACCGTTCCCGATTCCTGATCTCGGATCGACCGGCTAACCGATCGGCGGCTGTTTCGGCCCGGTCGGCGGCAGTTTCGGCCCGGTCGGCGGTGGGCAGGTCAGAAGGTGAGCACCGGTTTGATCGCTGCTCCGGATTGTGCTGCGGCCCAGGCATTGTCGAAATCAGCGAAGTCGTAGGTCGTGATCAGCTTCTCGAGCGGGAGATCACCACGCTTGTGGAGATCTATCAGTTCGGGGATGAATGTGCTGGGCACGCTGTCGCCTTCGACGATGCCGCGAATCCGTAGACCTCTACCCATGATCAGCCCGACCGGAAGCTCGGCGATCGGGGCTCCGAGGCCGACGATGCCCAGCTGTCCGCGAGACCGCAAGGCGGTGACCGCCTCGGTAAGGACAGCGGGGATGGCCGTGGTGTCCAGGACATGATCGGCACCGCCTCCGGTGAATTCCGCCAAAGTCGACACCACATCGCCCGCAGCAGGATCCACCGTTGCAGTAGCGCCGAGCTCGACCGCCAGCGCTCGTCGCTCGGCGATGGGATCGACGGCAATGATGACGCGAGCGCCCGCTATCCGGGCACCCATGACTGCGGAAAGACCCACCGCGCCGGCGCCGAAGATCACCACACTCTGCCCGAGCACGGGCCGCAACGCGTTGAGAATCGAGCCGACACCGGTCTGCACGCTGCATCCGAGCGGGGCAGCCACCGACATCTCGATCTCGTCGCCTATCGGCACCGTATTGCGCTGATGCGCGAGGGCATACGTCGCGAAACTGGACTGACCGAAGAAGTCACCATTGATAGGGCCGTGCTCGCCACGCACTGAACCCGACACCTCGCCTCTGTCTCCACGCATGTTCAGAGCGGTCGACTGCCGGCAGTATGCGGACTCGCCTGCCTTGCAATGGTTGCACTGTCCGCAGCTGTTGAACGTCAGGACTACTCGCGTACCGACCCGGACGGTGGCTGTGCGGCCGACCGCCTCGACAATCCCGGCTCCCTCATGACCGAAGACCATCGGCATCCGCTTGCCGGGCCACCGGGCGGCCAACGAGATGTCGGTGTGACAGATGCCGACCGCCTGCACTCGCACCAGGATTTCATCACCGACCGGTTCGCGGACCTGCACGTCGCGCAACGCCGGCGGCGCTCCCACCTCGCTGAGCACCGCCGCCCGCGCCGCTATGGAAGTGGGCGTCACTCGCGTTCGAGGTAAAAGTAGAAGTGCTTGTCGCGCACCAGTGAGGTCTTGCCGTTCATGATGCCCATGACGTGCGTGTCGTCGACCTTCTTGAAGTGATCGATGACGGGCTGACCGTCGTAGACCATGGCCGCGGTGGTCTCGCCGCGGAACTCGACCGCCCACAGGCTGGCCTCGCCCTTGCCCAGTTCCTTGTTCGAGTAGAGGTTGCCCTCGTCGTCGCGGCAGACCAGCGGCTTCACATCGTGATACGCGTCGAACGTCTTGCCGTGCCAGTTGACCTGCTCCAACTGGCCGTCCATGGCGTGGCCGCTGGGTAGTTCACCGCCCGACCAGGCCCCGAGCATGAAGTCGCGGCCGATCGGTTCGAGGCCTGCCCACAAGTCGTCGAGGTCGGCGGGCTCACTGATCGCCTGACTTTCCTTCAATTCGAAAAACTTTGCGACGGCCTTGTCGTTGTTCATCTCTGCCTCACTGCCGGGGGAACTCTGAGAACAACAGTAGTCAGAAATCCCCCGGCATCCAAGACGTTCGTCAGAACACAGCGCTTCCGATCAGCACCGCACCCAGCACACCCATGACGACCGCAACGAGGGTATCGAGCACCTGCCACGCACGCGGCTTGGCGAACAGGGGCGCGAGGCGGGCCGAACCGAAGCCGAGAGCGGCGAACCACACGAACGATGCCATACATGCACCAGCAGCAAAGACCCATTTGTCCTGCGGCCCATGACTGTTGGCAATGGCTCCGAGCGTTATCAGGGTGTCGAGGTAGACGTGCGGATTCAGCCAGGTCAGGGCGACGGCAGTCCCGATGGCCGCCCAGCGGCCGGCCGAAGCCACGCCGCCCGTCGCATCCAGCGATGCCGGGCGGACGACCCGGCGGGCAGCCATGGCCGCCAAGACCAGCAGATAGGCCCCACCGACCACGGTCGCGATGTCGACGATCTCGGGGTAGGCGGTCACCAGGGCACCGAGACCAGCTACTCCCCCGAGGATCAGCACGACGTCCGAGGCCGAGCACACCGCGACCACCGCCAGCACGTGTTCACGTCGGATGCCCTGACGGAGAACGAAAATGTTCTGGGCACCGATGGCGATGATGAGCCCGGCCCCGGTGAGGAGGCCGGCGAAGGCGGGTACGAAGTAGGTCACCCGACAAACGCTAAGGCCGTCGCGGCTGTCAATCCAGCGAATGTTTTTCACGAACCATTAGAATGGTTCATGATGGACATCAGCAGCGAGGGCCTGCAGACACTGGCGGCGGTGGTGCGTGAAGGTACCTTCGACGCCGCAGCCGAGTCGCTGCATCTGACTCCGTCTGCGGTCAGTCAGCGTATGAAGGCCTTGGAGGCGACGGTCGGACGGGTCCTCGTGCAACGCACAAAACCCGCCAGGGCCACTCCCGACGGTGAGGTCCTGCTCCGACTGGCGGCGCAGTGGGACCTACTCCGCCTCGAAGCCGCAGCCGATCTCGCCGGTGAACCCGAAGTGGGACATGAGGATCCGCGGGACACTCCCCGGATGCATCTGCCGATCGCCGCGAACGCCGACTCGATCTCCATCTGGCTCCTACCGGTGGTCGCCGAGATCCAGCGCCGTCATCCGGTTGCGGTGGAGGTTCTCCGGGACGATGAGAGCCACTCCACCAGATTTCTCCGCGCGGGTCAGGCGGTCGGCGCGGTCACCTCCGATCCGCGGCCGGTGCGCGGGTGCACCGTGCTGCCGCTTGGCGCGATGCGCTATCTACCGGTGGCGAGTGTCGATTTCATCGAGACATGGCTTCCCAACGGACTGCGGGCAGCCGACCTCGGACGGGCCCCGATGGTGGCGTTCGACCGGAAGGACACCATCCAGTTCGATCTCCTCGGGCGCCTGACCCGGCGCCACGTCGACCCACCGATCACCTACGTTCCGGCCTCGGTCGAATACCGTCGCGCGGTCGAACTCGGCGCAGGCTGGGGTGCGGTACCCGCCGCTCAGATCCAGCCTGCGCTGGCTGCCGGCACGGTGAAGACGCTCGGCAGTCGTCATGTGGACGTCCAGTTGTTCTGGCAATACTGGAAATTGGAGTCGCCGATCATCAACGACCTCACCGTTCTGGTTCGCGAGGCCGCGGGAGGATTCCTGGTGTGAAGACCTCAGGCCCGTTCCAGATCGCGAATGATCTCGTGGACGGTGGCGTCCTTCACCAGCCGGGCTTCCAAGAGGGGATTGAGTACCCCCCGCAGCCAGAAATACGGTAGCCACGACCGCGGCGCGATCACCCGCGCCGAACGTCGACGCACGGCGGTGATCAGCACGTCGGCAGCAGCGTCCGCAGCCAGTCTCCGGTTCAGCGGCCAGGGCAGTTGAGCACCGATGCGCTCCCCTATCGGATCGTTGTCGAGGGTCGCCCGCGCCAACTCCGTGTCGACGACCCCGAAGTAGGCGACCCCGGCCGACGTCCCCACCGCTGCGAGTTCGATGCGCAACGCTCGCCCCAGTTGCTCGACGGCAGCCTTGCTCACCATATAGGCGGCCCCACCCATACCCGGAGTAAATGCGGCACAGGAGGATACGAGCAGGACATGACCGCCGCTGCGGACCAGTTCGTCGGCGCTCGCGCGGACCACATTGAGGACACCCCCGAAGTTGACTGCGATCACCCGGTCGAACTGCTCTGGGTCGGTGCGGCGAATGGTCCCCGGCGCCGGGGTGATGCCGGCGTTGGCGATCACCACGTCGAGAGAACCGAAATGCTCGACGACCCGGGCGACGGCGATCTCTACAGCCTCGCGATCGCAGACGTCACCGGCCAAGATCAGCAATCGGTCGTAGGAACGGAGTTCGTGGCCTGCGACGTCGCGATCGAACACCGCGACCCGGGCGCCGAGGGTGATCAGCTTGTTCACGGTGGCCGCCCCGATGCCCCGGGCGCCGCCGGTGATCAGCACTGTCGCCGACGAGAGGTCGATCCGTTGCGCGGCGCTCATTGCGTGACAACCTCTTCCAGTGCGGGTCCTGTGGTTGTCGCCGGGGCGACAGCCGGATAAAAGATGTAGTCGGAGAGCTCGACTCGCGACATGGCACGTGTGAAGCTACGGACCGACCCCGGCCAGAACGTCACGTTGCGTCCGGATGGGCTGAGGTAGTAGCTGCTGCAGCCACCCGAGTTCCACACCGAGCCGGCGAGCTTGCGGTCGACCATGGAGCAGAACTCCTGCTGCGCGGACGCCTTCACCTCGATCGCGGAGTCCTTCCGCGTCGACAGCACCCGCAGGGCAGCCAGGATGTGTTCCACCTGCGCCTCGATGGTGACCACCTGCGACGTGTAAACCACCGAGTTCGGCCCCAGGATCATGAAAAAGTTCGGGAACCCGTGCACGGTCGTCCCCCGGTACGACGCCATCTCACCGTTCGGCCACGTCTCGGCGAGGCTGACCCCTCCGCGTCCCCGGATCCGGCGGAAGCCCGAGTGGCGTGACACCGTGAATCCGGTTCCGAGCACGATGGTGTCGACCTCGTGGACCACTCCGTCGGCGGTCTCGATGCCTTCCGGTCGGACCGAGTTGATCGCAGCGGTTTCGACGGTGACGTTGGGGCGGGTCAGTGCCGGGTAGTACTTGTTGGAGAACGTCGGCCGTTTGCAGCCGAACGCGTAATCCGGCGTGAGCTTTTTGCGCAGTTCGGGATCGCCGACCTGTCGACGAAGGTGCACCCGGCCCAGTGCTGCTGCCGGCGCCAGAAGGCGATTCCACCGCACCAACCCCGGCACGAACGCGTCCTGAACGAGGTCGAACTGCTTACGCAGGGCCCGCTGAGTACGCGGAACGCGACGGAAGAGGTTGCGGACGCGGGCGTGTACCGGCCGGTCCGGGTGCGGCATGATCCAGGTGGGCGTGCGCTGGAACAAGGTCAGATGTTCGGCCTCCGGCGCGATCTGCGGGATGAACTGGACCGCTGAGGCACCCGTGCCGATCACGGCGATCCGACCCGCCAGCTCTGCCTCGTGGTCCCAGTCCGCGGAGTGGAAGACGTTGCCGGCGAACGTCTCCAGTCCCGCGATATCAGGAGTCGCCGCCTCGCTGAACGGGCCGAGCGCACCGATCAGCACCCGTGCGGTCCAGTGTCCGTTCGAGGTGGTGACGGACCACAACCGCGCATCGTCATCCCACGATGCGTCCTGGACATCATGTCCGAAACGAATGTGCCTGCGCACGCCGAGCCTGTCGGTGCAGTCGTTGAGGTACGCCTCGATCTCGGGCTGCAGCGGGTAGAGCCTGGTCCAGTCCGGGTTGGGCGCGAACGAGAATGAATACAGCGCAGACGGGATGTCGCACTGGGCACCGGGATAGGTGTTCACGTGCCACGTACCACCGACCGCATCGGCACGCTCGAAGACGACAAAGTCCTCGATGCCTTCTTGTTTGAGCCGAATGGCCGCCCCCAGCCCACCGAAACCGGTTCCGATGATCGCGATGTCGACGTGTTCGGATGTTCTCTCGCTCATGGCTTTCTGCCTTCCGTCATAGGTCGAGGGTGAGTGTCTCGTCGAGTGCGGCACGCGAGACGCACAACGTCATCGCGGATCCGCGCTCGATGTCGCCGAGCACCCGGTCGCGATGGTCGGGTTGTCCGTCGACGACACCGACGACACAGGCCCCGCAGAAACCCTGCCTGCACGAATAGGCCTGATCAGGACGCAGCCGCCGGACCGCGTCGAGCGCTGATTCGTGGGCCCCGACCGCAATACGCTCACCGGTGCTCTGCATCGCGATCTCGAACGGCTCGCCATCGACGATCGGTGGCGGAGAGAAATACTCGGTGTGAAACGTGGTGTTCGGAGCGATCACCCGGCTTCGTGCGCGAACCGCCGCCGACAGTCCCGCCGGACCACACGCGTACAGGGCCCCACCGGGCTTCGCGTGAGTGAGAATCGCGTCGATGCCCGGGGGCCCATCCACGTCGTCGTCGGCCACGATCAACGTGCCACCGCCGCGCTCGGCCAGTCCTTCGAGTTCGCCGAGAAACGGCATGCTCGACCGAGAACGGCCGTGGTAGTACAGCACCCACGGCAGACCCTGGTGACACGCCGCGTACACCATCGACAGGATCGGCGTGATCCCGATACCACCCGCCACGAAAAGATAGTGCGGCGCACGGGCCATCGGGAAAGCGTTGCGGGGACCACGAATCCGCAGGCGCTCACCTTCGCGTAGCCGGTGCATCTCGGACGACGCAGTGCCATCGACGACGCGGCGAACCGCGATGCGGTAGCAATCCGCAGCCACGGGGTTGCCGCTCAGCGAGTACTGCCGGAGCACTCCGGACGTTGTCGTCACATCGATGTGGGCGCCGGGCCGCCATGCGGGTAGAGCCGCGCCATCGGGCCGGCGCAGCAGGAACGACCGCACATCGTCTGCCTCCCGTTCGATGCGATCGACGACGGCTTCGAACTCGAAACCGCCCCGCCGCCGTGGTCGCGCCGGCGACAGAGCTGTCACCGCCGGCGTTTCGGCAACTAGCTTGGAGTACAGGCGCGACAACGCGCCGATGGCCCGCAATCCCGGTCCCGCATCGTCCACGGGTTCGGCGACCGCCCGCGGTGTCAGGCGTGCCGTTGCCGCGCTCACGGTTGCGCCGCCAGCGCCGCGGGCGAGGTGGCCAGGTACCGGACGGCCTTGTCGATGTCGCCCATCGACGACGGATGGAATCCCGGACGGATGTAGAGGCCGAGCTGAACGAACAAGAAGGAGAGACCGGGAATGAGGTGCCTGCGCGAGGCCCGCGCGAAGGCCAGTGGCCACGGCACCCGGAATCGACGCCTGCCGGGGTCGCCCCGGTAGAGGTGCGCAGCCGTGGTGAACCACAGCACCGCCAGACCGAAACTCGCGATGACCGCGGTGCGGGCGCGACGAAAGCCCCCGCCGTCGACATATTGGAAGGCGTCGAACGCGACATTACGGTGCTCGAGTTCTTCGGCGCCGTGCCAGCGCAGCAGATCGAGCATGGTGGGATCGACACCGCGCCGGTCGAACTCGGAGTTGTCGAGCAACCACTCGCCGACCACTGCCGTGAAGTGCTCGGCAGCGGCATAGATACCGAGCCGCTCGTTCAGCCAGGCTCGCCCGGCCCTGCCGGTGAGCCCGTGATCGCCGAAGACCACTCCGACCGCGTATCGGATACGTCGCATGATGGGGTCGACATCGACCCCACCCGCGATCAGGTAGTCGCGAAACCCCTCGTGCGAGGACGCATGGGTGGTCTCCTGACCGACGAACCCGACCACCTCCTCGTGGAGACGGCGATCGTCGATGAGCGGCAGGGCTCGCGCGAACACGTCCGCCATCGCGCGTTCCCCCTCGGGCAGTACGAGGTGCATGACGTTCCAGAAGTGGGTCGCGTAGGCCTCGCCCGGGATGTATTCCAGCGGCACGTCGGTCCAGTCGAATTGGACGGCTCGCGCGGTGATCGCGTAGGACTCGTCCGAGTATCCGGTCGTCTCAACCCGGCCGGGTCGTGCGCTCGCGGCTGTGGACTTCATCGAAACAGACTCCTTCGTTGCCCAACGTGCAGGCCTCTTCCAGCGATTAGCAACATTGCAACATTGCAACATAATATGTTGCAATGTTGCACGGTCCGATTCGATCTAGGCTGAGGCCATGCAGATCGATGTCGACGCCGATGGCCCCCTGCTCGACGCCGCACTCGAGCTGTTCGGCGACCTCGGGATCGCCCGCACGACGATCGGGGACATCGCCCGCAAGGCGGGCGTGAACAGGGTCACCGTCTATCGCCGGATCGGGTCCAAGGACGAACTGGTGCAGGCCGTCATGAGTCGGGAGGCGACCCGCCTCTTCCAGGCCGTCCACGCGGCGGCTGCCGCGCAGCAGACGTTTACCGACCGCATCGCCCATGGCTTCGCGAGCACGGTCACCTCGGTACGCGACAAACCGGTCCTGCAGGCCATGTTCGCCTCGGCCGATCCCACCGTCCTCGGACAACTGACCACCGGCGCCGCCGGCATGCTCGAAGGAGCGCTGGCAGTGACCACTGCGCTCATCGCGCAAGCGGAGTCCGAGCAGCTGCCAGGCCTCGTCCCAGTCGTGCCGCATGCCGCTGAAATGCTTGTGCGACTCGCCCATTCGATTCTGTTGACACCGGCCGTGGATGTGCCCCTACAGACCTACGACGATCTCCTGCAGTTTGCGCACCGCACCCTGCTGCCGGCGATCACCGCCTGCTGAGTCCACGTACACCCCCGCGCGCAATCAGCCGATCTCGTCGAGGACCGTCTCGATCAGGGCCACGAGGGTCTCGGTGAGCATCCGACTCACCTGCTCCTGCGTGAGGGTGTCCCGGTCCAACCATTCCCGGACCGCGGATTTGACCATCCCCCCGTAGGCCCGGACGGCGGCGAGCGCCACGCGATGGGTGTCGGGGGTGCTGACGAAACCTATTGCGTCGAGCACTCGCTGGGCAGCCTGGTCGTCAGCCTCCTCGAGGATCGCCCTGACCTCGGGGTCGCCGCCGACACCGTCGACGCCGACCGCCAGCCATGTACGGCCATGGGCGGCCAGCACGGTCATGAGCCAGTTGACCGATGCCTCGACCCGGTTGCGGAGTGTTCCGGTGGGCAGGGTGACCTCGTCGGCGACCGGCACCAGCATCATCGTCCGGACCACCTCGAGGTAGAGGTCGCGTTTGGTGCCGAAATAGTGGTGCAGCAGCCCGCGCGCCACTCCCGCGTCACGAGCCACCGCAGCCATCTGCACTGCCGCGTAAGGCTGCTCGCCGAACGCCTTGATCGCGGCGGCGAGTATTTCCGAGCGACGCTCATCCGGCCCGAGCCGTCGCCACCTCGGTTCGAGTGGGGTCGACATGGGAACCAATGCTGTCACAGGTAGCGCTCGTCCCGACCCGCTCGGCCACGCAATGATTCCGGTACTACGAAGCGATCGCCGTAGCGCCCACGGAGTTCGTCGGCGCGGACCACGAATCCGGCGGGCCCACCGGCATATTGGTTGATGTACTGCAGGGTGCCTCCGGTCCACACCGGGTAGCCGATGCCCATGATGGAGCCGATGTTCGCCTCGGCCACGGTGCTCACCACACCCTCGTCGAGACACCGCACGGCCTCGAGCGCAGCGGCGACCAGCATCCGCTCCTTGGCATCCTCGAACGGGATCAGCACGTCGGGACGGTGGTACTGCTCGGCCAGCTGCGGCCACAACCGACCGCGGGCGCCACCGGGCCCGTCGTACTCGTAGAACCCGCGGCCCTCGAGTCGGCCGGGACGATCGAACTCGCCGAGCATCCGATCGACGAGCGGATAGGACGCACTGGTCACGAAATCGACGTCTCGCGCGTTGGCATCGGCGATGAAGCCGGCACGGATCTTGGCGATCGTCTTCATGTTGATCTCGTCGAACAGCGTGAGCGCACCGGCGGGAAAGCCTGCCTGTAGCGCGGCCTGCTCAGCGCTGGCTGGATGCATGCCCTCGGCAACCAGGGACAAGGCCTCGTCGACGAACTTCGCGATGACCCGGTTGGCGTAGCAGCCGTAGGCATCCTTGACCACGATCGGGGTCTTACGGATCTGCCGCACGAAGTCCAGGCCGCGGGCGAGGGCATCGTCAGAGGTGTTCTCACCGACCACGATCTCCACCAGCGGCATCTTGTCCACCGGCGAGAAGAAGTGCAGCCCGATGACGTCGGCGGGACGATCGACTGCCGCCGCCATCTCTGCGATCGGCAGCGCCGAGGTGTTGGAGGCGAGCAAGGCCCCCGGCCCGACATGGTCGGCCACCTCGGCCAGCACTCGCCTCTTCAATTCGATGTCCTCGAACACGGCCTCGACGACGAGGTCGGCTCCGGCGACATCAGAAATGTTGTCGGTGGCGATGATTCGGGCCAGCACGGACTCGCGTGCGTCCGCACTGATCCGGCCCTTCGCCACCGCGCCGTCGAGGAGTCGCCGCGAATAGTCCTTGCCGCGTTCGGCCGCCTCGATCGTCACGTCGCGGAGCACGACCTCGATCCCTGACTGCGCCGAGACGTAAGCGATTGCCGCACCCATCATCCCGGCGCCGAGGACCGCCACCTTCTCGGCCTTTCGCACCGGTCGGTCCTGCGGTCTGGAGGCGCCGTTGTTGACCGCGTTCAGGTCGAAGAACAACGCCTTGATCATGTTGGTCGAGATCTGACCGCAGATCAGCTGTGCGCAGTATCGCGTCTCGATCGCGAAGGCGGTGTCGAGGTCGACCTGCGCACCCTCGACGGCGACCGCGAGTACCGCGATGGGCGCGGGCATCGGGCTGCCCTTGAGCTGCTTGCGCAGATTCGCCGGGTAGGCGGGTAATTGTGCGGCGAGCGCCGGGGTCGCAGGGGTACCCCCCGGGATCCGGTAGCCCTTGCGATCCAACGGTTGAGAAGCCTTCGGGTTGTCTGCGATCCATGCCCTCGCCCGATCGATCAGTTCCTCCTGGGTGGAGACCACCTCATCGATGATCCCCACATCGAGGGCCTTCGCCGGCACCATCCGCCGACCCTCGCCGACGACGCCGAGAACCGCATCTGTGATGCCGAGCAGTCGCACCACCCGGGTGACGCCGCCGGCGCCTGGCAGCACTCCGAGGGTCACCTCCGGAAGGCCCAGGACACTGCCTTTCTTGTTCAGCGCGATGCGATGGTGGGCGGCGAGAGCGACCTCGAACCCGCCGCCGAGCGCGGTCCCGTTGATGGCTGCGACCACCGGACGCCCCAAGGTTTCGATGCGACGGAAGCACATCTTGAAATGATCGAGCCCGGCGGAGATGTCCGCGACATCTGCCGGACCGGCATTCATCAGCCTGTTGAGGTCACCGCCTGCGAAGAAGGTCTCCTTGCCAGAGGTGATGATGACGCCTGCGATGGAGTCCTTTTCGGCCTCGAGACGCTCGACGGTCGACAGCAGAGCATCGGCCATCGCGTCCGTCATCGTGTTGGTCGCCTGGCCGGGATCGTCCATCGTCAGCGTGACGATGCCCTCGCCGTCGCGGTGCCAACCGATGATGGCGTCGGTCTCGGTGGTGAGTACGGGGTTCATGGTCACTTCCTCAGACTCTCTCGATGATGGTGGCCACGCCCATACCGCCGCCGATACACAGGGTGATCAGCGCCCGCCGCAGGCCGCGGCGTTCCAGTTCGTCGACCATCGTGCCGACCAGCATCGCCCCGGTCGCGCCGACTGGGTGCCCCATCGCGATGGCGCCACCGTTGACATTGATGATCTCGTCAGGAATCGCGAAGTGTCGCTGGTAGTTCAGGACAACAGAGGCGAAGGCCTCGTTGAGTTCGAACAGGTCGATGTCGTCGAGGGTCAGGCCGGTCTTGGCGAGCACCTTCTCGGTGGCCGGCACCGGACCGGTCAGCATGATCGTCGAATCGGCTCCGCTCGTGGCGGTTCCGACGATGCGGGCCCGCGGCACCAGTCCGGCGGCGCGCCCGGCAGCTTCGCCACCGACCAGTACCAGCGCGGATCCGTCGGCGATACCCGAGGAGTTCCCGGCGTGATGCACGTGGTCGATCTCTTCCACCCAGTGATACTTCTGCAGGGCGACGGCGTCGAATCCACCGAGTTCACCGAGGTCGGCAAAGGATGGTCTCAAACCACCGAGCGCGTCCACCGTGGTGTCCCCGCGGACCAACTCGTCAGTGTCGAGCAGCACCGATCCGTTGATGTCACGGACCGGCACAATGGACTTCGAGAAGAAACCACGCGCGATCGCCGCCGCTGCTCGCTGCTGGGAGCGCACCGCGTAGGCGTCCACATCGTCGCGGGTGAAGCCGTGAACCGTGGCGATCAGGTCAGCCGAGACACCCTGCGGAATGAAGTACGTCGCGTAGTTCGTCGCCGGATCGAGCGGCCAGGCACCGCCATCGGAACCAAGAGGGATGCGCGACATCGACTCGACACCGCCCGCGAGAACCAGATCATCCCAGCCGGAGGCCACCTTCTGGGCCGCCACGTTGACCGCCTCCAGGCCGGAACCGCAGAATCTGTTCAGCTGCAGACCTCCAACGGTATCGGCCAATCCGGCACGCAGAGCCACGGTCTTGGCAATGTCGGCGCCCTGATCACCGATCGGAGAGACGACGCCGAGGATGATGTCGTCGATTGCCGCCGGATCCAGCTGCGGGTGGCGGGATCTGAGCTCGCTGACCAGGCCGACGGCCAGGTCGATCGGTTTCACGCCGTGCAGGGCACCGGTCTTCTTACCGCGACCTCGCGGTGTGCGGATGGCCTCGTAGACGTATGCATCGGGCATTGGGGGCTCCGTTGTTCTGGTGGGTCAGAGGTGCCGGGCGATGAGATCTTTCATGACCTCATTGGCTCCGGCATAGATGCGGGAGATGCGGCCGTCGACGAACATCCGGGCGATCGGATACTCCTCCATGTAGCCGTACCCACCGTGCAGTTGCAAACAGCGGTCGACAACCTGGGTCTGCTGTTCGGAACACCACAGTTTGATCATCGCCGCACCTTTGACATCGAGCTCGCCGCGCAGATGCCGGTCGACAGCGCTGCGGACAAACGCGCGCATGACCTCGACGATGGTTGCTATCTCAGCGAGTTCGAAACGTGTGTTCTGCAGTGCGAAAAGAGGTTTGCCGAATGCCTCTCGCTCACGGACGTAGGCGAGGGTCAGCTCGTACGCCGCCTCGACCACACCGAGCGCCGCCACCCCGACGATCAGCCGTTCCTGCGGGAGCTGTTGCATCAGCTGGACGAAGCCGCGCCCGGGGGTGCCTCCGAGCAGGTTCGCCGAAGGCACGCGCAGACCGTCGAAGAACAACTCGGTGGTGTCCTGACCCTTCTGGCCGATCTTCTTCAGTGTGCGTCCACGCTCGAATCCTGCTGGGTCGTCGCCCACCTCAGCCACGAGCAGCGAGACGCCCGCGCCTCGCAGTGCCGGATCGGTGGTCACCGCGATGATGATCAGATCGCAGGTGGCGCCGTTCGAGATGAAGGTCTTGGCACCCGAGATCACATAGTCGCCGCCCTCGAGCACCGCTCTGGTGGTGATGGCCTGTAGGTCAGAACCCGTACCGGGTTCTGTCATGGCGATCGCACCGATCCACTCACCACTGATCAGTTTCGGTAACCAGCGCTTCTTCTGGTCCTCCGAGGCGTAGGCGAGCAGGTAATGCGGCACGATTCCCGAATGGACCCCGAGTTGCATCGACAAGTCAGCAGAGCGGGCCTGCTCACGGAACAGTACCGACTCGTGCGCGAAAGTACCTCCCCCGCCGCCGTATTCCTCGGGGATCGACATCCCGAGCAGCCCGAGTTCGCCGGCACGCCGATAGAGTGCGCGGTCGGGTTGGCCTGCGGCGGCGAATTCCTCGTACCGCGGAGCCACTTCCTTGGTGAAGAAATCACGCGCGAGCGTGGTCAGATCATCGAGCTCCGTCGCCAGGTCCTCGGTCATGGTCGTATCCTTCGTCTCAGGGCTCATAGAGCGCGTCGATGTGGTCGGCGTACTTCTTCGCGATCGGCACCCGCTTGAGTTTCATCGTCGGAGTCAACTCGACGCCGCCAGGAATCCAGTACTCCGGCAGCAGTTCCCAGCTCCTGATGTGTTCGACACGCGAAAGTCGCTTGTTGGCAGCCGCGACCGCATCGGTCATCGCCGCCTGGATGGCCGGATGTGCAGCGAGCGATGCCGGAGTGGGGTCCAGAACCCCGGCCTGTTGCGCGAACACTGCAGCGGCTTCCGGGTCCAACGTGATGAGCGCAGCGATGTGGGGGCGGTTGTCGCCGATGGCCGCCACCGCGCCGATCAGTGCGCTCGCAGCCTTCAGTGCACCCTCGATGTTGCTGGGTGACATGTTCTTTCCGCCCGAGTTGATGATCATCTCCTTCTTGCGGTCGATGATCGTCAGATAGCCTCGCGGATCCAGGGTGCCGATGTCGCCGGTGTGGATCCACCCCTGCTCATCCAGGGTCTGCGCCGTCCGGACAGCGTCGTTGCGGTAACCCACCATCACGCCCCCGCCACGGACCAGCACCTCACCATCCGCGGCCAGCCGCACCTCGGTTCCCGGGATCGCCCTGCCCACCGTGCCGTACTCGGGCCTGCTGATCGGATTGACGGTGGTGACCGCAGAGGTCTCCGACATACCCCAGGCCTCCATCACCGGAACACCCAGCGCCAGCATGAATTCCAGGGCTGCGACGTCGATCGGCGCCGCGCCGGACACCGCCGAGACAAGGTCGTCCATGCCGAGTTTTGCGCGTAGTTTTGACAGCACCAGCGCATCGGCCAACGTTGCGGCAACCTGATCGACGCGGCTCAGCTGCGTGCCCTCGACCGTGGCGGCCGCTTTCTTCTTGCCTGCCTCCAGTGCCCACCGCGCGAGGGCGCCTTTCACACCCGTCTCGCCCGCGACACCGGCCTCGACACTGCCCTTGATCTTGTACCAGAGCATCGGCACGGCCACGAAAAAGGTCGGGCGCACCCTGCCGAGTACCTCGATCAGGGTCTTGGGATTGTCGACATCGGTGACGGTGATCCCGAAATACATTGGGGCGTACTGGCAGATCCACCGGTTGATCAGGTGCGCATCGGGCAGATACGAGATCACCCGGCCACGACTGAGATCCCCGATGACCTCGGTGATGACCTCGAGCTGATAGAGCAGGTTCCCGTGCGTCAGTTCGACACCTTTCGGATTGCCCGTGGTGCCGCTGGTGTAGATCAGGGTCAGCACGTCGTCGGCCTCGACCGCCTGCCAGGCGGCCACGAAGTCGAAGTCGGAGGCACCGAGGTTCACCAGTTCGTCGAGTGTGATGGTGCCGTCGGCGACAATGTCGATGCACACCAGCTGCGTGTCGCCGATACCGATCAGGGCCTCCTGCACTCGAGGCAAGAACTGGGATTCGGTGATGACGATCGCCGGCTCGGCGTTGGTGAACAGATACGCGATCTGCGCGGGCGTGTTGGTGTTGTAGACCGAGAACGCGACGGCGCCGAGGTGCATGACCGCTGCGTCGACGAGGTGGAATTCAGGCCGGTTGGTCAGCATCAGCCCGACCGTGTCCCCGCGCCTCACCCCCGCCGACGCCAGGCCGGCAGCGATCTTCCGCACCCGCACGCCGTATTCGGCCCAGGTGTATTCGACCGTGCCGTCGGCTCTGCGAATCGCCACCTCTGGACCGAGTTCGGCGACTCGCCGCTGGAAATGGGCACACAGACTCCGGGACATGACGGGCTCCTCGATCGGCAGACCCCGGGTGTGCCCGAACTGTGTCGGGAGACGGGGTACACGACACTGTTGGCGCCGCGCCAAATAAGTATGAAGGGCTATTTGGCACGGTGTCAACAAGCGATAGACGACTTCAGCCGACGCCCCGTACTGACGAACCAGGGACGTTCTAGGTCGTGCCGGCGACCGGGGAGACCACTTCGACGTCGTCCCGCAACGGATGGGCGATCTCGTCGATGTTCAACTTGGCCCAGAAATAGGCGATCGCGGCGATCGGCACAGGAGCGATCCCAGCGATGACGAAGGTCGCTGTCAGCCCGATCCATTCGCTGACCGGTGCGGCAATCGCCATGGACACCGGCATCAGTGCGACCGACACGAAGAAGTCAAGACTCGACACCCGCCCGAGCATGTGGAGTGGTACCCGGCGCTGCAACAGGGTTCCCCAGATGACCATCGGCCCGTCGAACGCGAATCCCAACACCAGGCCCGCGAGGACGAACACCCACACCTGGTCGGTCAGACCCATCACCACCAGGGGCAACGACGACAGTCCCCAGATCACGAACATGACCGTGAGATAGCGCCGGGGCATCTGCATCGACGCGAGTACGAGAGAGCCGATCGCACCCCCGATCCCGAAGGCCGCCAACACCATCGCGTGGGAGCCGGCATCACCGTCAGCCCTGTTCTTGAGAGCGAACGGGATGAGTACCTCCAACGGGCCCATCACCAAGAGCACGAGCACCATCGCGAACAGCAGGGTCGCCAGCAGCCACGGGGTCCGCCACATGTAGACGAAGCCCTCGGCGATGTCGGTGATCGTTCCGCGCACGAGTTCGGCGTTGGGGCGGGACTCGCTGCGCGACGGCGTCGGCCGCATCAGCAGGTACAGGACGCCCGAGAGTGCGGAGGCCACCGCCGACCCGATGATCGCCACCGCCGGCGACGACATCGCGATCAGCCCTCCGGCCACCGCGGGACCGGCAGCCTGAAAGATCGTGGGCCGCAACGTACCTTCGATGCCGTTGGCGGCCATCAGCTCGTCGCGTGGCACGAGCGTCGGGAGCAGAGCCGAGTACGTCGGATAATAGATACCGGTGGTGATGCCGCCGATGAGCGACACCAGGACGAGGTGCCACAGGACGACGGAATCCGTCAGCGCCAGCAGCCCTACCCCGCCGATCGCGACCAGCTTGGTCGCCTCCAGTGCGATGAGGATCGTCCGTTGCGACATCCGGTCCGCGAGCACCCCTCCGAGCAGGGTCGAGGCAACCATGCCGACCGCGGCCACCGCCGTCACCAGCGACAGCTGACCGGGCCCGCCGCCCATCCCGATGACCTGCCAGACCACACCGCCGGTCCAGATACCGTCTGCGAACATCGCAAGCACCAAGCCCATGCAGAGCAACCGGTACTGCTGATGCCGAAACGGCTTCAGCGCCCGGGGCAGAGTGGAGGGTGCGGTCACCGATCAACTGTGCCCCATCCGCTCGATGAGAGGCCAGCGATTATCCCGATCTTGGTGGCTTTCGGCGAGGTCGACCTGGGGAAATGGTCGCCAAAACCCACCACTATCGGAACGCAAACTCGCCGCCACCGGGTTGCGGTGACGGCGAGCGGAGCTCAGTGCAAAAGACCGATCAGGTCACTTCACACCGACGATTTCTTCCGCGATGGCGGCAAGGCGGGTCTGGGCTGCCGAGATGACACCGTGGCGTCCCTTGTGCGCCTCTTCGTACGCGATGACGGTACGGATCTCGGACGGCTCATCGAGTTGCTTGACCGCCGAGACCACCGAGTTCACGTTGAGCGAGTCGTAGTCGACGATCGGGAGATCTTCGGGGTCGACGAGACCGGTGGCGTCGCGCACGGCGTGGATCGCGTCGGCTGCGCCGGTCGCGCCTTGGGCGCGGGCGGTGTCCTCAGCGGCGTCGAGTGCCGCATCGCTAGTTGCCTTGGCAGTCTTGCTCGCTGCCTTACCTGCGTCCGATGCGCGCTCGACGACGGTCTCGCCGGCGGCGGTGACACGCTTGACTGCCTTGTCGCGGGCATCGGTCGCGAGCGCGACCGCGGCTCCGCCTGCCTCTTCGGTCTTGTCGACGAAACCGCCGAGTCGTGCCGGGGCACTTCGCAATACGTCGACTGCACGGTCGACGCCACGTGCGGTCAGTGTCGCCGGAATGCCTGCGACGCGCAGTGCCGCGCCGCTGGCGGCCTGCAGTGGTCCGCGCCGGAGCGCGACCGGGCCGCCGATCGCTTCCTCGGCGAGGACGATGGTCAGCCAGTCGACGGTCGCTTGATGCGCGGTGATCAAGCGTTCTGCCAACGCGACGACCTCGGGCTCGCTCTCAGCCGTGGCCAGCGCCTTGACGTAGATCGACCGATCCAGCAACTGGTGCTCGAGTGCGAGGTCACCCAGCAGCGCTTCGTCGAAGGGCTGCGCCTGCTCGGCGAGCGCCTTCACCGTGGCCGCGAGTCGTCCGAGAACCGGACGCAGTACATCGGGCAGTCCGCCGAGATCCCGGATGGCCTTCTCGATGGCCACGGCGCGGATCCGACCATTGGCCGCATTCTCGGACAGTTCCTTACGCACCGCTTCGGTGCGAGCCTGGGCAATTCGGGTCTCCGCGACCTGGACCTCGGTATTCGTCAAGGTCAACAGGGTGCGCAGCTGGTTGCGCAAAGTGCTTGTCGAAATGCTCATATCATTCTCCTTCGGTTGGATGGGGGCGATATTGAGCGTTCGACACAAGGCGTACCCGACCACTTCAGCGACAAACGCACCGGAGACCGAGATCACAGGCGTGATCGCACGCAAGTGACGCACGTGATCGACGTGGCCGATGAGGCAGCTCTACTGCTGCGAAGCGCCGCTTTTCGCCACCGCGCCGAACTCATCCGGGCTCCCGACGGTGCCGAACACCATCGACTCCTCGATCCGATCGAAACGGTGATCGAGGTAATCGAGGACGAAGTTGTGACGGACGTTCCACGGCCGCCTGGTGCCCGACTTCGGTAGCGCATGCGGGTTGCGCTGTACGTAACCCGCTTGTAGATCGAACGCCGGCTTCTCTGCCATGCCCTGATCACGGAGATGTGGATAGCAGTGTGTATAGCCCTTCTCCCCCATGTACGCCAACAGTTTTGCGACCGCCTGCGCCGTCATGTCCGATCGCATCGTCCACGAGGCGTTGGTGTAACCGACACACCAGGCCAGATTGGGAACGTCCTCGAGGAGGTGCGCTTTGTAGACGAATCGATCACTGGGTTTGACGTCGGCACCGTCGACGCTCACCGACACCCCACCGAGCGACTGCAGTTGCAAGCCCGTGGCCATCACCACGATGTCGGCATCGAGTCGCCCTCCCGATTCGAGCAGGATGCCGGCCTCGTCGAAACCGGTGATGCGGTCGGTGACCACCGCTGCTCGGCCCCGGGCGATCGCCTTGTAGATGTCTGCGTCGGGTACGGCGCACACCCGTTGATCCCAGGGTTGGTAGGAGGGCTTGAAGTGGGTGTCGACGTCATATCCGGCCGGCAGATTGGCGACCGCGATCTTGCGGAGGTACTTCTTTATCGCCCCAGGTAGCTTGCGTGCCGCCGCGTAGGAGAGCACGATGATCGCGATGTTCCGCCATCGGATGACGGCATGAGAAACTCTGCGCGGCAACACTTTCCGAATGAAGTCAACCGTCGGGGTCTGTCTTCTGATGGAACCGATGTACGCAGGCGACCGCTGCAGCATCGTCACCTTGGCTGCATCGCCCGCCAGCGACGGAATCAGGGTGATCGCAGTCGCCCCGCTACCGATGACCACGACGTCCTTGTCGGCGTAGTCGAGATCCTCGGGCCAGAACTGTGGGCTGACGATCTGACCCTCGAATTGATCCATACCGGCGATGTCGGGGGTATAGCCCTCGTCGTAGTTGTAGTAGCCGGTGCCGAAGAACAGGAACCGGCAACTGTAGGTCAGCGCCACGCCGTCCTGCTCCGCACGTACGGTCCAGGTGCCGGTGCTCGAATCCCAGTCGGCGGAATGCACCCGGGTGCCGAAGTCGATGTGCCGGTCGATCCCGTGTTTACGCGCGGTATCGGTCAGATACTCCCTGATGTCTCCGCCGTCCGCGACCGACTCCGGCCGCGTCCACGGTTCGAACGGGAAGCTCAGCGTGAAGATGTCGCTGTCCGACCGGATGCCCGGATAGCGGAACAGATCCCAGGTGCCTCCGATACGGCTGCGTCGCTCGAGGATCGTGTAGCTCAGCCCCGGGTTCTGCTGTTTGATCCGGTAGGCAGCGCCGATCCCGGAGATACCCGCCCCGATGATCAGGACATCCGTGACGAGCGCATCCACGTTCTCGGCGGCCGGTCGAGCACTGCCGGGGGCCGAATGGTCAGGTACTGATTCTGCGGTCATCGAAGATCTCCCAGGTGGTCGGCATCGGCCGGGGCACGGCGACACCGGACCACACTCTCAGCCCAGGGTGATCACCGCGCCGACCGACCCGAGCACCACGATAAGCACGATGAGGTCGATAAATCTCGGACTCCGGTCGATGCGTGCCACCGATCCGATCCCGCCCCTGGCCTCGATGGCCGCCGCGAGCTCACGGCCGTTCTGCACCGCCAGCGAGCAGACGACCGGCAGGCAGGCCGCCCAACCGTTGATCCGCTCGGCCACACACTGCTTGTGTTCGGGTTTGCGCTGCGCGATGGTCTGCAGCAACGTACGGAAGTCACTGATCAGGAAGGGGCACAGCCGCAACGCGAGCGCGACCGACACCGCAGCCGACTGGGCCGGGATCCCCACCCGCTCGGCCCAGCCCACCAGTCGTTGGGCGAACGAGGGGATCTCGACCATGGGCGTGGTCCAACAGAACAGCAGCGCGCTGTACAGCGAAAGCACCGTCATCGAGATCAGGATCCCCCAGTAGGACGCCCCGCCCAGACCCAATTCGACCCCCGCCACCGTGACGTATGGATCGGCCCCTCCGAGCGCGGTGATCAGACCGCCGAACAGGGTGATCCAGATGAGCCACAACGGCAGCCTCGGGAGCGCGGCGCGCGGCACCCTGCCGAGCAGGGTCCACCCGGTCACGATCCCTGCCGCCACCGCCACGCTGAGCCAGGTCGGCTCCAGGGCGAACATGACCGCTATCGACGCCAGCACCAACAACTTGGTGCCCACCCACCATCCTCGGGCCGGCGAGGGGTGCGGGAGCGTTCGCACGACGCTCGCCAGATTCGCGGTCGACTTCAGTGTCGAGGGATCCGGGGCCGGGGCCACCGGCTGTCCGTCGATGGTCCCCTTGTCCACGACGATGGTCCGGTCCACGAGTTCGGCGAGCTCGCCGACGTCGTGCGAGATCACGATGAGCGTGGTGCCGGAGGCCTTGACCCTGGCCAGTGCCCGCACCATCGCCGCGCGGGCCGGGGTGTCGAGCCCTGCGAGCGGTTCGTCGAGCACCAGCAGACGCGGCCGGCAGGCCAGCAGCCCGGCGAGGGCAACGCGGCGCTGCTGACCTACGGAGAGTTGGTCGACGAGCGCGTCGCCCAGCACCGCGGGATTGAGGCCGAGTTCGATGAGGGCGACGTTCACCGCGGTGTCATCGACGCCCGCGGCATCTCGGATGTCGGACCGCACCTTCGACCGGACCAGCTGCAATCGGGAGTACTGGAACCCCAGTAGCGCATGTTTACGCCCGTTACGGACCTGCGCCCCGTCGACCATCACCGACCCGCTGGTGGGCGGTTGCAGTCCGGTGAGAACCCTCGCCAGCGTCGACTTCCCGGCACCGTTCGGTCCGGTGATCAGGACGGCAGAACCGGCCGCGATCTGCAGGTTGAGTCCGCTGAAGATCTGGTGGTGCCAAGGGGTTCCGGCGTCGTGGGCATAGCCGACGTCGTACAGACCGACATGCGCACCTTGGATGTGCCCGATCCCCCGGCTGGGGCTGAGCAGTTCGGCCCCGGCGTCGCGGTGGCTCGAGTCGAGCACCACCTCACGGTCTGCGAGCGCGGCCTCGCCCACGTCGTGGGTGATCTGCAGGACCGCGGTGTCGCCGCTGTCGGCGAGCTCCCGGAAGACACCGATCACCGCCCGGCGACCTTCCTGGTCGACCATCGCCGTCGACTCGTCGCTGATGAGGACCGCCGGTTCCCGCGACAGTGCGGCGGCGATCGCAAGTCGCTGGAGCTGACCGCCGGACAGCGTGGTCGTCTCCCTCGTCAGCATCCCCGACAGACCGACGCGGTCGAGCAGGACGTTCATCTGGTCTTCGGTGAGCTGGGGATTGCCCCAGGCAAGATCGTCGGCGACGACCATGCCCAGTACCTGCGTTTCCGGCCGTTGGCTGATCACCGCGGTGCCACCGCGCTTGCCCAACCCGACAGCTCCGGGTCGCTCGACGGTGCCCGCGGTCGGGGCCCGACCCGCGACGACCCTTGCGAGAGTGGATTTCCCGACTCCGTTCGGCCCGGTCACCGCGACGACCTCTCCGGCACCGAGACTCATCGACACGTCGTGGATCGCCGGTACCGGCGCACCCGGGTACTGCACGCCCACGGCACGCAAGTGCAGCGGCAACGGCGCCACCGGCCCGTGTTCGTCGATCCTGTCGTCAGTGTGCGGGGCTCCCAGACGAGCGATCATCCCGGGCACCGGACCTTTGAGTACCACGTAGACGGCCAGGGCCGACAGGGTCACGCCCACGACACCAGCTGCCGGGATCGCGATCCACCAGTACTCGAGGCACCACCTGACCGCCGGGTCGATGATCGCGGTGAGCGATTCGAGCCCCGCGTTGTTCATCACCCGCTCGGTGCCCTGCCAGCCGTTGCGGATCTGGGTGATCATGAACTCGCGATAGTCGGCGAGGAGTGCGATCAAACCGGTCGCGATCGCCGACGACGGAATCGCCAGGAACAGGAAGGCGGAGAGCGTGACTCGTGGCGCTTTCCAGCTGCGGCGAAAGGCGATACCGACCAGTGTTCCGAAAACTGCGGCGCTGCCAACGAGATTCGCCGCGGTCACCCCACCGAAGAGGAACGCGACGACCCAGCCGGTGAACGCCGCCAAGAGGCTGACGCGGAACCGCCGCCTGCCCGCGAGGATCGCGTACGGCACCGAGGCGACCAACGACGCCGCTCCTCCGATCGGCAGGACCCGGCTCAGGACGCAGATGGCTGCGGCGACATCGGCCAGGGCCGCGGCCTCGGCGATCTCGACGGCGGTGACCCGTCTGCGGGTACGGGCGTCTACCGGCGCCGCTGCGACGTCGCCGAGGTCTGGTCCTACTGCTTTGCGTGTGATGTGTCCAGATTGCCAGAGCGCGCCGATGTCGGGCAGCGCAGACCGTCGGAAATGGAGGGCGTTCAGCCGGCCTTGCGTTTGGCAGGGGCCTTCTTGGCAGGTGCTTTCTTGGCTGCCGCCTTCTTGGCGGGGGCCTTCTTGGCGGCCGCCTTCTTCGCGGGCGCCTTCTTCGGCGCGTCCTCGTCCTCGTCCTCCTCGGAGTCTGCGGACGCAGATCCTCCCCGGTCTTTCACCGAAGCACGCAACGCGGCCAGCAGGTCCGCGACCTCCGAGTCGTCATCGTCATCGTCGGCTTTCTCCGGTGCGCTGAACGCCTCGGTGCCCTCGGCCTTCGCCTCGATGAGCTTGCTCAGCTCCAATTGGTAGGTGTCCTCGTACTGCTGGGGGTCGAAGTCGCCCGACATCGATTCGATGAGCGAGGCAGCCATCTTCAGTTCCTGGGGCTTGAGGTCCGGGGACTCGTCGAGCGAGGGGAAGGCCGCCTCCCGCACCTCGTCGGGCCACAGCAGGGTCTGCAGGGTCAGGACGTTGCCGACGACCCGCAGAGCAGCCAGTCGGGTGCGGTTGCGGAGTGTGAACGTGGCGATGGCCAGTCGGTCGGTCTCCTGCAGCGCCTCTCGCATCAGCGCATACGCCTTGGGCGATTTGCTCGCGGGCTCGAGGTAGTACGGCTTGTCGAAGAAGATGGGATCGACTTGATCGACCGGCACGAAGTCGGTGATCGAGATCTCGGGGCTGCGTTGCACGGGCAACTCGGAGAGGTCGTCCTTGGTCAGGACCACGGTCTCGCCGGTCTCGCTCTCGTAGGCGTTGGCGATGGATGAGAACTCGACCTCGTCGTCCGTTCCCTCACGGACCTTGCGGTACCGGATCCGGGTACCGTCCTTCGAATCGACCTGATGCGACTTCCGGTCATGACTCTCGGTCGCCGAGTACACCTTGACCGGCACATTGACCAGGCCAAAGCTCAGATCGCCCTTCCAAATCGAACGCATATCGTCATTGTGCAGGTATCGGCCATTTGACGCAGCCCCCTGGCGCGGGAAAAGTCGGGTCATGCCCAGCCGCAACAGCCTCGACGTCGACGGGCACACCATCTCGGTGACCCACCTCGACAAGGTGCTTTACCCCGCAACGGGGACCATCAAGGCACAGGTCATCGAGTACTACAGCGAGATCTCCGACGTGATGTTGCCGCATATCCGTGACCGGCCGGTGACCCGTAAACGCTGGCCCGACGGGGTCGAGGGCACCCCGTTCTTCGAAAAGAACCTGCCGGGCCACGCCCCGGAATGGGTGGGCCGGGTGCAGCTCGAACACAGCGACCGAAGCGTCGTCTACCCGGTTCTCTCGTCGCGCGCCGAGCTCGTCTGGCTGGCCCAGCAGGCTGCGCTCGAACTACACGTCCCGCAGTGGACGCTCGGCTCGGACGCTGCAGGCGTGTCGTACAAACAGGATCGGATGACCGACCGCGTCGTCCTCGATCTCGACCCCGGACCCGACGTCACCCTGTCCCAGTGCGCGAGTGTCGCATTGCGCATCAGGGAGATGCTCGACGGGATCGGGTTGCGCAGCTTCCCGGTGACGAGCGGCTCCAAAGGCATTCACGTCTACTTCCGGCTCGACGCCCCGATCTCCGCCGACTCGGCACGCAAGGTCGCCAAGCAGATCGCGAACCAGCTGCAGTCGGAAAGCCCTGACCTGGTGACCGCGCAGATGACGAAGTCGGTGCGCGGTGGCCGCGTCTTCGTCGACTGGAGCCAGAACAGCGCGTCGAAGACAACGCTCGCCCCGTATTCGATGCGTGGCCGCGACGAGCCCCGGGTCGCTGCGCCCCGCGCGTGGGAAGAATTGGAAGACAAACAGATCCGGCACATCATGTTCGACGAGATGGCGGCCAGACTCGACGAGTTCGGCGATCTGCTCATCGGACTGGAGGATGTGTCCGCCACCGGCTCGGCCCCGATCCCCCAGCCCACGACAGCCGCAGACACCGACGTTGTCGACCTCGGCGAGTACCGCCGCAAGCGGGACGAGAGCAAGACCCCGGAGCCGTTCGGTAACACGAGAAAAGCGGACAGCAGGTCCGACGACGATCGCGCCGAAGGCCCGATGTTCGTGATCCAGGAACACCACGCGCGCCGGCTGCACTACGACTTCCGGCTCGAACGCAACGGGGTGCTGGTGTCGTGGGCGGTACCCAAGAACCTGCCGCTCGAAGGGGACAAGAACCGCCTCGCCGTCCAGACCGAAGACCACCCGATCGACTACGGCGACTTCGAGGGTGACATCCCCGCCGGGGAGTACGGCGGTGGCCATGTCGAGATCTGGGACCGGGGCACCTACGAGACCGAGAAGTGGCGCGACAAAGAGATCATCGTGCGGTTGCACGGGGAGCGTATCCAGGGCCGGTATGCCCTGATCAAGACCGGCGACAAGAACTGGCTGGCGCACCTGATGTCCGACGAGCCGCGCCCGATCGTGCCCGACAGCCTGCGGGACCCGCGACCGATGCTGGCCACCGACGAGTCGATCGAGAAACTGACCGGCGACACATGGGCATTCGAAGGCAAGTGGGACGGATATCGAATCCTGTTGCGCTACATCGACGGCAAGCTCCGGCTGACGTCTCGGTCCGGCATCGACATGACCAAGGACTTCCCGTCACTGCGCACCATCGGCGACGACCTGGGCCTGCTCGATGTGGTGCTGGACGGCGAGGTCGTGGCCTTCGACGACCAGGGCCGGACCAATTTCACCCGTCTCGCCGGCCGCAGCGAGATCGGGGATGTGGACGTCAAACTGCTGCTCTTCGACATTCTCTACCTCAACGGGTCGTCACTGCTGAAGCTCACGTGGGAGGACCGGCGGGGACTGCTGGAAGAGATCGCCAAGGCCTTTCGTTCCGATCTCGTCCAACTCCCACCCCTGCTCGACGGGCCGGGGTCGGTTGCCATCGCCACGAGCCGCGATCGCGGCTGGGAGGGCGTGATCGCCAAGCGCCGCGATTCCACCTACCAGCAGGGCAGGCGATCGAAGACGTGGCTCAAGCAGAAGAACTGGAGCGACATCGAGGTCGTGATCGGCGGGTGGCGTCCGGGCAAAGGGGGCCGCGGCGCCCGCATCGGGTCGTTGCTGATGGGGCTGCCCGAGGAGACCGGGCTTCGCTACGTGGGGCGCGTCGGGACGGGTTTCAGCGACAGCCAGCTCGATGCCCTGATGACCGAACTGGAGCCCCTGCGTCGTAAGACCTCCCCCTTCCTGGACACCCTCGACCGCAAGGTCTCGGCCGACGCGGTCTGGGTGCTGCCGAAGTTGGTCGCCGATGTGAGATTCATGGACTGGACCACAGCAGGTCATCTGCGTCACCCGTCGTGGCGGGGTATCCGCCGGGACAAGCTGCCCGGTGACCTGTGAGTATCGCCGGGAGAATGTGACCTGCGCGGGACCAAACGTTACGGTCGTAGACAGGTAGCAGTCAGAGCGTTGCCCAGCCGACACGATGGCGTGGCCGGAGCCGGACTCGAGCCGAACGAAGGCGGAGCCGGAGCAGGCCCAGGAGCACACGTTCAAGCTGGACCACAAGACTTGGAGGAGAGCACGTGCTCGTCGTCGCGCACATCAGCGATCTGCATTTCAACGGCACCGCCGGCGGACGCGATCGGGTCACCTCGGTCCTGGACTACATCAACCGCCGGGCCGACGGCATCGACGCGCTGGTCGTCACTGGCGACATCGCCGACGACGGCCGCCAGAGCGAGTACGAGGAAGCCGCGGCGACCCTGATCACCCCGCTGCCGATGCTGGTACTGCCCGGCAACCACGACGTCCGCGGCGAGTTCGGGCACGCGCTCCTGCGCGGGACCACCGAGACCGGTCCGCTCAACCATTCACAGATGATCGCGGGCGCGCTGTTCCTGATGTGTGACAGCTCGATCCCCGGCCAGAACGAGGGCCGTCTCGATGACGACACCCTCACCTGGATGGATGCGCAGATCGCGGGGGCAGGGTCGCACATTCCGGTGTTCGTGGCGTTCCACCATCCACCGGTCACGGTGCAGATGCCGTTCATGGACACCATCCGGCAGTCGGGTGAAGAACGGCTCATCGCGCTGGTCGACAAGCACCCGAACATCGTCGCGTTCCTGTGCGGACATGCCCACACCGGCGCGGTCACCGCATTCGCAGGGCGGCCGCTGTGCCTGGCCCCCGGGGTGTCATCGACGCTCAATCTGCCGTTCGAGGGTTCCGATGTCGTCAACGAAACCCAGCCTCCCGGGCTTGCATTCCACGTTTACGCGGAGGGCCGCATCATCAGTCACTTCCGGTCGGTGCCCGCCGTCTGAGACGGCTGCGCCGATCAGGCAGCCGGCGCGATGAAGGCCCGTGGCGCAACCCCGCCGCGCTGGGCTGGTATGCCCACGACCTGGGTAGCGTCCAGGTAGAACGACTTCTGGTTCACCTTCGACGGCGGTGCAGCGTTGGTCACCAGATTGCGGGTCGAGGTGGTCGCACCGACCACCGGGACTCCTGCGATCAAGAAGTCGCTGGCCGCCCGCCGTATCTCGTCGGGCGAGGTCACCAGGACGACCTCCCGCACGCGTAATCCGCGTACTGTTTCCGCCGTCAGCGAGGCATGCTGCGGCAGGCTCTGGGCGCGCGTTTCGAGGTGTATCCGCGTGGCCGGAAGCGCATGCGCAACCAGCCAGTCGCGCATCACGGTGGCCTCGGTTCGGCCTTGGTGCGAGCCGCCCGCCGAGATGATGATCGGGGATTGGTAGGCCACGATCGCCTGCGTCCAGGCGGCGAACAGCCGGCTCGCCGTCTCGTCGGTGGGCGCTCCGTCGGGCCGGAGTCCTGCACCGAGGACCACGATGCCGGTGGTCTGCGGGTAGTACCGCGGCACGGGGTCGGGGCCGATCCGCACGCCTGCGTCGATGGCGGAGATCGAGTTCCTGACCCGCTGGGCCAGCGTTCGGTCAAGGTTGTCGAGTGACGCCAGCGCCGCCTGCGTCGCTTTCCTGTCGGCGCAGTAGTCGGACCACAATGCCTGCAGGGCAAGTGCGTCGGTGTCGCGAGGATTGGCGGCGAGGAGGGTGCGCAGTTTGCTCAGGCCGGCCGTTGCGTTGCCGCGACCGAACTCGCCCTGGGCGGCATTGAACATGCTCGTGAGGTCGGCCTCGGAGACCGTCGGCGCCACGGCCGACGACGCCGGGTTCATCACCGTCGGGATCAATGCCACGGCACCAGTCGACATCCCGATGGCCGCCGCCGCAGCCACGAGCGTCCTATTCACACGCGTCACACGCGCAACTTGAGTCACTGGCGTAACAGTATCCGACTGGAGCTACAGGTCCGCACTGAAGAGGTCTCAGCTCGATAACACCGGTTACGGGTGCGTCGGCCGATCCCCAAGACCCTCCCCCACCTCCACACTCACCCAGCGGGCACTCATTCGTCCGAGGTGATGCGCGTCGAGGCCGCCGCGGGCAGCATCACATCCATGGGCCTCTTCAACCGATCACGCAACGACGTCCCCGCGCCGATCAAGTACCAGATGCGCGAGAAGCTTCTCTCCATCGGGGACGACTACTGGATCGAGAACAGTGCCGGCCAGAAAGTGTTCAAGGTCAACGGCAAAGCTGTTCGATTCCGCGAGACGTTCATCCTCGAAGACAGCAGAGGCGCTGAACTCGCCAAGATCCAGGAGCGCAAACTCAGCGTCCGCGACAAGATGCACATCCAGCGCGGCAGCTCCGAGGCCACGGTGCACAAGGCTCTCATCGGGATCCGGGACCGGTACACGATCAACCCCGACTCGGGACCGGACCTGAAGGCGAAGGGAAACTTCGTCGACCACGAATACGACATCGAGCGCGACGGCCACACCGTGGCGACGGTCTCCAAGAAGTGGTTCCGACTCCGCGACACCTACGGCGTCGAGATCAACGCAAACGAAGATCAGGCGTTCATCCTGGCCATCACCGTCTGCATCGACGAGCTCTCACACGACTGACGTCAGCGGTCCAAAGCCCTGATCAGTAGCCACTTCCTACGACACCGGCGGTCTACCGAGCTCCCACCACCATCCGCTCCGCGAGATCGGCATACGTCTTCGCGAGTCGCTCAGGGTCGCAATGTCGGGTCGACGGAAACCAGCGGCAGACATCCACGCACAGCGATGAGAGCGCCAGCACCACGTCGTCGGGATCGTCGATCTCGAACTCCCCTGACTTCTTGCCGCCATCCACGATCCCGGCGATGACCTCCGTCGTCTGTCGTCGGATCGCGACGATGGTCCGATAGTGCTCGGGCGTCAGCGCGTGCAGTTCGTACTGGACGACCCGTGCCACGTGGCGTTGTTCGGCCTGCCAACCGGCGAAGGCGGCGACGACCGCACGTAGTCGCGCGAGATGGTCAGCGGCCGGATCGTCGGCCCCTTGGAGTACCTGCAGAGCGGCCCGATGACCCTGGAGACTGATCGCGAACAGCAGCTCTTCCTTCGACCGATAATGCGGATACATCGCCGTCGCGCTCATGCCCAGACGTTTGGTGATCTCCCGCGTCGAGGTGCCGCCGTACCCCGACTCCGCGAAGGCCTCGACGGCTGCGCGCCGGATCCGCTCTGCCGCCGCGGAGTCCGACACCTGCTGGACCATGTGGCCTCCTTCCGCATTCAGGAATCTTGACGAAGATCGGTGCAGAGTGCATCCTAAGCGAGCGCTCATATATAAGCGAGCGCTAAGTTCTCCGCTCGAGCCCGCTCAACCGCAAGGACACCCATGGCCGTCTCACCGCTGTCCCGTCGTGACCTCGACTTCCTGCTGTACGAGTGGCTCGACGTCACTTCACTGACCTCCTTCGAGCGCTACACCGAACACTCGAAAGAGACGTTCGACGGAATCCTCGACCTGTGCGCCGACATCGCGATCAAACGATTTGCCCCTCATAACAAGAAGTCCGACCAGAACGAGCCGCGGATGGGTGGCGACGGCAAGGTCGTGATCATCGACGAGGTGGGCGCCGCCCTGGACGAGTTCGGCAAGGCCGGAATCGTCGCAGCCCAGTTCGACGAGTCTCTGGGTGGCATGCAACTGCCCACCGTCGTGGCCCGTGCGGCCATGGCCTGGTTCCAGGCGGCCAACGCCGCGACCGCGTCGTACCCGTTCCTCACGATGGCGAACGCCAACCTCCTTGTCGAGTACGGCACTCCAGAGCAGGTCGACACCTGGGTGAAGCCGATGCTCGAGGGCCGGTTCTTCGGGACCATGTGCCTCTCCGAGCCGCAGGCCGGGTCGTCGCTCGCCGACATCACCACCAAGGCGGAGCCCGCTGCCGACGGTTCCTACCGGATCACCGGAACCAAGATGTGGATTTCCGGCGGGGATCACGAATTGTCCGAGAACATCGTGCATCTCGTACTCGCCAAAGCGCCGGGAGGCGGTCCGGGCGTCAAGGGGATCTCCTTGTTCGTGGTGCCGAAGTTCCTTGCCGACGGCACTCGCAACGATGTGGCACTCGTCGGGCTCAATCACAAGATGGGCAACCGCGGCACCACCAACACCCTGCTGAACTTCGGCGACGGGACACACCATCCGGTGGCGGAGTCCGGCGCTGTCGGCTACCTCGTCGGCGATGAACATCGCGGCCTGAGCTACATGTTCAAGATGATGAACGAGGCCCGCATCGGTGTCGGATTCCTCGCCACCTCACTGGGTTACGCGGGATACCTGCAATCGCTCGACTATGCGAAGACCCGAACCCAGGGCCGTCCGGTGACGAACAAGGACCCGAACTCCGCACCCGTCGCGATCATCTCCCACCCTGATGTGAAGCGGATGCTCCTAGCCCAGAAGTCCTATGTAGAAGGCGCTTTGGCGCTGGGGCTCTACTGTTCACGGCTCGTCGACGAACAGCAGACCGCCACCGACCCGGCCGTCGCCGCACAGCGTCTCCTGCTGCTCGACGTGCTGACCCCGATCGCGAAGAGCTGGCCGTCGCAGTGGTGCCTCGAGGCCAACAATCTCGCGATACAGGTCCTCGGTGGATACGGCTACACCAAAGAGTTCGACGTCGAACAGCTCTACCGGGACAACCGCCTCAACCCGATTCACGAAGGCGCCCATGGGATTCATGGTCTCGACCTGCTCGGTCGCAAGGTCGTCATGCAAGGCGGCGCCGGACTGCAGCTTCTCGTCGAGACGATCTCCGCCACGATCGACCGTGCCGAGTCGGCCGAACCTGAGTACGCCGGCACGCTCCGCGCCGCCGTCGACCGCCTCGTCGAGGTCACCGGAACCCTCTGGTCTGCAGGCGATCCCGCAGTCAGCCTGGCGAACTCGACGGTGTATCTCGAAGCCACAGGACACGTGGTGATCGCCTGGATCTGGCTGGAGCAGCTGCTGGCGGCCGGCGAGAGCACCGGCGACTTCTATGACGGCAAACGCGCAGCGGCGCAGTACTTCTATCGGTACGAGTTGCCGAAGACCGGTCCGCAGTTCGACCTGCTGGCGAACCTGGATCGAACCACCCTCGACACGCCGGCCGCCTGGCTCTGATCCGACTGGTTCCCGACCCCAGAATTCGCGCCACCTGCCGCGATTCGCTCCTGTTGTACCCGGCGCGTATCGCAGCAGGTGGCGCGAACTTTGGGTGGTGAAGTCGTCAGGCGACGGGTCGCGTACGGACGTACATGTCGAGATCGGCCGTCAGCACGGTGGTGTCTCCGGTGGCGAGTACACCTTCGGTGACCACGAGGGCCCGACCCGGCTTGTCGAGGTCGACTTTCGTGACCTGCAACGAGCCGGTCAGTTCTTGGCCCGAGCGGACGGGGCTGCGGAACTGCACATCTCGCAACGTCCGCCCGGCGATGACGGCCCAGTGGTTGTAGGCACCGAGCACCGAGAGGCGCTGGAAGACAGCAAGGGTGTGGATGCCGCTGGCGATGACCTCACCGAAGTATCCGGCCTCTGCGACGGCGGTATCGGTATGGAAGCCTTGCGGATCCCATTGCTGCGCAAACGAGAGGATCTCGTCTCGGGTCACGAGATACGAACCGAGTTCGTACGTGTGACCTTCGACGAGATCCTCTGCGTAGAGCACGCTTGTTACAGCGCTTTGAGTTCTTCGATGACCAGGCCGACGGATTTCTTGGCGTCGCCGAAGAGCATCGAGGTGCCCGGAGCGGTGAACAGCGGGTTGTCGATGCCGGCGTAGCCCGAGGCCATACCGCGTTTGAGGACGATGACCGAGCGGGACTGGTCGACGTTCAAGATCGGCATCCCATGAATCGGGCTGCTGGGATCGTTGCGGGCGGCGGGGTTGGTGACGTCGTTGGCCCCGATGACCAGGGTGACATCGGTGCGGGAGAACTCCCCGTTGATGTCATCCATCTCCTTCATCGCGTCGTACTCGACATCAGCTTCGGCGAGAAGCACATTCATGTGTCCGGGCATCCGGCCGGCAACGGGGTGAATGGCGTACTTCACCTCCACGCCCTTCTCCTCCAGAATGCTCGCCATGTCCTTCACCGCGTGCTGAGCCTGCGCCACCGCGAGCCCATACCCGGGAACCACGATGACCTGGGAGGCGTACGCCATCTGGATCGCCGCATCGGCAGCGCTGGTGGCCTTGACGGTGCCCTGCTCGCCGGCCGGACCGGCCGCAGCAGCCCCACCGCCGCCACCGAACGACCCGAACACGATCGCCGGGATGGACCGGTTCATCGCTGTGGCCATCAGGTTGGTCAGAATGCTGCCCGACGCACCGACGATCATGCCGGCCACGATCATCGCGGTGTTGTTGAGCGCCAAACCCGCAGCCGCAGCCGACAAACCGGTCAACGCGTTCAGCAGCGAGATGACCACCGGCATGTCGGCGCCGCCGATCGGCAGCACCACGAACAACCCCATGATCGCGGCAGCGACGAGCACCAGCACGATCCACCACTGCGACGACCCCTCGCCCGGGGTGGCGTTGATGCCGATGAACACACACGCCGCGAGCGCGATGATCAGCAGCACGATGTTGGCGACCTGGAAGATCTTCGCGTTCTTCACGAACGCCTTCTCGACGTTCTTGTTCAGCAACTCCTGCAGCTTCAGGAACGCGATCAGCGACCCCCAGAACGACACCGAACCGATGATCGCCGCGAACAGCGACCCGATCACGATGTGAACGGTCGGGGATTCACCGTGCTTGAACTCCGAGAAACCTGCGGTCTCGATGAACTCCGACCACGCGATCAACGCCACCGTGCCGCCGCCGACACCATTGAACAACGCCACCAACTGCGGCATCGCCGTCATCTTCGTCCGCTTGGCCGGCGGCACACCCAAGATCACACCGATCGCCAAACCAGCGACGATCAGGATCCAGTTGATGGCGTAGGTGTCGCGGATCTCGATCAACGTCGCGATCACCGCGATACCCATACCGGTCGCGGCGATCCAGTTACCGCGCACCGCGGTCTTCGGTCCGGTCAACCCCGACAAACCGAGGATGAACATCGAAAACGCAACAATATAAAGAATATTGACCAAGTTGTTCACTTGCCGGCCTGCGCTTTCGGGTCAGCGGAATCAGCAGCAGCCACAGGGGCCTTCTTGCTCTTGAACATGCCCAACATCCGGTCGGTGACCAAGAACCCACCCACCACATTCAGGGTTCCGAAGATCAACGCCACGAACGCGATGATCCGCACACCCCACGGCGCATCATCAGGCAACCGGCCCAGCACCAACAGCGCACCCAGCACCACGATGCCGTGGATGGCGTTCGTCCCCGACATCAACGGCGTATGCAAGGTGTTGGGCACCTTGGAAATGACCGCGAAGCCGACAAAACCCGCCAACACCAAAATCGCGATATTCGCGAGTAAACCCGTATACATCTTTAGGCACCTGCCCTCTCGGTTTCGCGCGTCACACACGCCGCGGCCAATACCTCGTCAGAAAAGTCCGGCGCGAAATTGCCGTCGTCATCGAGCGCGAGTTCGATCAACGCCAAAATGTTCTTCGCGTACAACTCGCTGGCATGCTCAGGCATCCCCGCGGGCAGATTGAGCGGGCTGCAGATCAGCACGTCATGCTTGATCACATTCTCACCGGGCTCGGTCAGCTCACAGTTGCCGCCGGTCTCACCGGCCAGATCCACCACGACACTGCCGGGCTTCATACCGTCGACCGCGGCGGCGGTCACCAGCCGCGGCGCCGGACGACCGGGCACCAACGCCGTCGTGATCACCACATCAAAGCTCTTGATCGCGTCCTCGAGAGCCTGCTGCTGCTTCGCCCGCTCTTCCTCGGTCAACTCGCGGGCATAGCCACCTTCACCGGCCGCGTCGATACCGAGATCGAGCCACTGGCCGCCCACCGACTTGACCTGCTCGGCCACCTCCGGCCGCACGTCATAACCAGTGGTGCGCGCACCCAGACGCTTGGCTGTGGCCAACGCCTGCAAACCCGCGACGCCGACTCCGAGGACCAGCACCGTCGCCGGCTTGACCGTTCCGGCGGCCGTGGTGAGCATCGGGAAAAAGCGGGTCGACTTCTCCGCCGCCAAGATCACGGCCTTGTAGCCCGAGACGTTGCCCTGCGAGGACAACGCATCCATCGACTGCGCACGAGAAATACGCGGGATCGCCTCCACCGCGAACGCCTGCACCCCGGCCGCCTTCAAAGCGCCGATCTGATTCTCCTGATTACGCGGCGCCAAGAACCCGATCAACGACGAACCCGACGACAGCTTCCCGATCTCGGCATCGGTGGGTGCATCGACCTTCACCACCACATCAGCCGACCACGCATCACCAATCGACGCACCAGCATCGACATACAACTGATCAGGGATCAACGCAGCCTCACCCGCGCCCGACTCCACAACAACCGGTACGCCCTTGTTCACCAGCGTCGCGACCACCTTCGGCACCAACGCCACCCGGTTCTCCCCAGCTGTCGTTTCACGCACGACACCCACACTCATACAAGCTCCCTCGTCATGGGTATGGGTGGGCAACCGAGCGTGCGCTCTGGTGCCCACCCCTAAATAGCCTGATGTGGCGCACGACACGCGTGCGCCACATCACTGCGTTGGAACATAGCATGCGTAGCAGGGTGGTCATGGTGTTGAACTCGACACACTCAGCAGTTACAGACACCCGCACCGGAGCAGATGGCCACGTACGTTTGCGCAGTACAAACGGCTGATCTCAGACTAGAACTGGACTGCCGTGATCACTTCGCCGGTCGGCTGAGGAGATCCGCCATCGGGTTCGATGGTGATGCCCAGCTTGTCGGAGCCCGTCAGGTCGTCGAGTGCGATCACCTGACGCCCGGGGTCGCCCTGCATCAGGCCCACAGACGTCGGATCGTGCGAATCCCCGAGCAGCCACATCTGGTACGTCTGACCGGTCGGGGTCGGCGGCAGACCGTCGGCGAACACCACCGCGGTGTTCGCCTCGCGGGACGCCGCGACGGTGACGTTTCCGCCGCCAACAGCATCCTGCCGAAGTTGCATATCGGGTGCGCTGAGCACCTTGCTCGTGTCCTGCTCGAGCTCGCTGGCGACAGGAGCACCCGTGTCCGGAGCGGTCACCCTGCCGACGAGCACGCCACCGATGATGAGCATGAGGGCAGCAGCCACCGAGCCGACGGCGAGGCTGATGGGACGACGACGGGCAGCGAGGTCGATGACGTTGTTCGACGGGCTGACGGCCTTGTCGGGGTCCACGCCATCGGTGGACCGGTCAAAACCCGGCGGCTCCAGCGGCTGCGACGACAGGCTGGCAAGCAACTGCTCCCGGATCTGCGGGGGTGGCGGGGTCGCGACCTGGACGGTCATCTTCGCCAGCGCCTCACGGGTACGGGACACCTCGTGCCGGTACCTGCGCTGCTCGGCTACCGTCTCGCGGGCGATCTCGACCTCGATCCGGTCGATCTCGGTGTCGTCGAGCGCACCCACCGCGTAGAGCTCGATGTGCTCATCGAGCCAGCTGTGTTCAGCCATTGGGGTTCGCCTCCAAGCAAGTCTTGAGGCGGCGGAGGCCGTCGCGGATACGGGACTTGATCGTGGGTAGGGCGGCGTCCAAACGCTCCGCGACCTGCCGGTAGGTCAGGCCACCATAGTAAGACAATTCGATGCTCTGTCGCTGGGTGGCGGTGAGGCTGCCCAGGCAGAACATCACGTCCGAGCGTTCCTCTTCGGCGATCACCGAGTCGGCGACAGTGTCGCCCGGCGCCTCGAAGTTGGATACCGAGTAGTCGTTCGAGCGCTTGCCCGCGGCCTCTTCACTCCGTACCCGGTCCACGGCACGGCGATGGGCGATGGTCAGCATCCAGCTCAGCGCTGACCCGGCCGACGGGTCGAACCCGCCCGCCTTCTGCCAGATCTGCAGATATACCTCTTGCAGCGTCTCTTCGGCGTAACCACGATCGCGTAGTACGCGAAGGATGAGCCCGAAAACTCGGGCGCCCGTCGCGTCATACAACTCAGCAAAGGCCTGTCGATCATGGCCGGCCGTCCTGATCAGCAGATCGGTCAGATCCACCTGTGCTTCGGGGATTCGGTCGGTCACATCCATAACACTAGCGATAGTCATCAGAACACCTACTCAATCCGGAACACTCGGTTGTGCCAGCCGGTCGCTCCATCGGGAATGGGAGCAACCCTCTCCTCGGGTTGCACCGCCCCGGTCACATCGGTGGCGCGACAATAGACAGTGTGTTGTCCTGCGGTTGCGGGCCAGGTCCAGAACCATTGCCGCCAGGTGTCATTCGTGTACTCGGGAGCCAGGGTCGCGACGTTCCACGGCCCCTTGTCCACCCGCACCTCGACCTTGGCGATCCCGCGGTGCTGCGCCCACGCGGTGCCCGCGATGACCACATCCCCGACAGGATGCCTGGAGAGTCCCTCGGGCCTGTCGATCCGCGATGCTGTCTTGATCGGCCCCTTCACGCCCCAGTTCCGTTTCGTCCAGTAGGCCTCGGCCTTGTCGAACCTGGTGATCTCCCAGTCGACCACCCACTTGCAGGCCGAGACGTATCCGTACAGGCCCGGGACCACTTGCCTCACGGGATACCCGTGCTCGAGTGGTAGCGGCTCACCGTTCATCCCGATGACGAGCATCGCGTCACGGCCATCGGTGATGTCGTCGAGCGGAGTGCCTGAGGTCCAGCCGTCGACGCTGGTGGAGAAGAGCATGTCGGCGTCATCCTGCACGCCGGCGCGCTCGAGGATCGTCTTCATCGGGTAGCCGATCCAGCGGGCGGTGCCCGCCAGATTGCCGCCAACCTCATTCGAGACACAGGTGAGGGTGATGATCTTCTCCTCGGCCTGCATGTCCATCAGGTCGTCCCAATCGAGGGTGATCTCGTTGTCGACCATTCCGTGGATCCGGAGTTTCCACTCGCCGGTCGTCAGCTTCGGAACCTGGAGCGCGGTGTCGATGCGATAGAAGTCGGCGTTGTTCGTCATGAAGGGCGTGATGCCCTCGATCTCGACCTCGGTACCCGCTGGGATCGGTGCTGCGGCCCGGCTCGGCCGCGGCAGCCGGACTCGCTTCCGGTCGGCGACGACATCGCCCATCGTCGACACCTGCCTCCCGATGAATGCTCCGGCCACCGAGACGGCCGCGATCACACCCGCAGCGACACCGAACTGCCTTCTCGACAGATCGCGGTTCCCATCGGACTGCGGCTTCTCTGTCGACGCGTCGCCGTTCGGATCGGTCTCTTGCCGGGTAGCCGAACCCCTCACCCGTCCACCCGACGAAGAACCGCTCCACAAGAAACCACGCAGACCGCGAAGGACCAGAATTCCCACCACCGCAGCAACCAATGACGGTGCGGCATACCACATGTCAGACGTCGGTCGATGAAGCGCGGCCAGGACTCCAAAGGCCCCGAAAGCCACGATCAGCGCAGACCCGACCGGTACGGTGCGGCGTTCGGCGATACCCGCGATGATCGCGAGCACCACTACGGCAATCGCTATGCCCCACAACAGAACCGGTTTGTCGTTGGTACCGAACGTGTCGATGGCGAACTCGCGCACCGGGGCCGGCGCCCGATCCACCAGGAAAGAACCCACTGCATAGAACGGGGAGGCATAGGATGAGACGGCGGCTGCCGTCACCTCACCGGCAGCAAGCCCGGCACCCACGGCAATCAGGCCCGCGAGCCCGTTGCGTGCCGTCGCTGCTGTTCGCATTTCCTCAGCCCTTCAAAGATCTCGATTGGGTAACGCACTGGCAAGTGTTGATAACGAAGGGGATTCGGAGTCGTCGGCATTCCGGATGGTTCGGTGAACTCGGCAAAATTCTTTTCGATCCATACCCATCCGCTCGGCGGACAGCTCCGAACCTGCAGTGATCGACCAAGTGATCGGCAGAAACCGGAGCTCGAGTCAGAGCAACGGCACCGTCGCCCACACCGTGCAGAAGACCGACAGCAATCGATAGGACAGCGAACATGGCTCTCAAACGTATTCAGCGCATCGCGGTAACAGTGGCAAGCGTTGGCTTGGCAATCGGCCTCGTGGCAGGTTGTTCGGACGACAGCTCCGACTCCTCTTCGTCCAGTGCCGCGACGTCGGCACCCATGACTTCTTCCGAGATGTCCTCGGATTCAAGCACTTCGATGGAGCCCGCCACCCTGGTCGGACCCGGTTGTGCGGCATACGCCGAGGCAAACCCGACCGGCGCAGGATCGGTTGACGGAATGGCTGCCGATCCGGTTGCCACCGCCGCGAGCAACAACCCGATGCTCAAGACCCTGACCGCAGCGGTGTCGGGCGGACTCAACCCTGACGTCAACCTGGTGGACACCCTGAACGGCGGCGAGTTCACGGTCTTCGCCCCGACCGACGATGCCTTCGCCAAGCTCCCCCCGGCGACCGTCGAGTCCCTCAAGACCGACAGCGCGACCCTGACCAAGATCCTGACCTACCACGTTGTCCCGGGCCAGCTCACCCCTGAGCAGGTCATCGGAGACCACGCGACCGTCGAAGGTGGCACCGTGACCGTCGCCGGCCCGGTCGACACCCTCAAGGTCCAGGACGCGTCTGTCGTCTGTGGCGGTGTGAAAACCGCCAACGCAACCGTCTACCTCATCGACACGGTGCTGACGCCTCCGGCCGCGTAATCCGCGACTGCGAGAATCAGCATCTGGGGTAGATCAAGACTCGGGTCGGGGCGGTACACCCCCCCGACCGACCGTCCCGGCTCGAGTCGCTCCTTTGATACAGCAAAGATAGAAGTTGTCGCCCCGGCCACCGGCCGGGGCGACAACACATTTTGGGGGGTCCTGCCATATCGTGGTGGGTGTGACGGTAGGCCCGGTCCCCGGAGACGCGATCGAGACCGCTGAGGCGGCTCAAGATCCTGCCCGGCGGCAATTTCTCGTCGAACTACTTCGTAAGCCCTTGTCGACCCAGGTCTTGCGTTTTTGTGCTGTAGGCATCCTCTGCACGACGGCGTACGCATTGATGTACCTGTCGCTTCATCCACTGATGGGCGCTCAGGCAGCGAACTTCGTGTCGATGCTCATCGCAGCCATTCTCAACACCGCGGCCAACCGCGCGTTCACCTTTGCGCTGCGCGGTAGTCATCGACTGCTGGTGCATCACGTGCAAGGCATCTTGGTGTTCGGCTTCGGCGCAGCACTCAGCGCACTGTCATTGATGGCGTTGCACCAGATCTCTGAGCACCCCTCGAGCCGCCTCGAGCTGGTAGTGCTGATGACGGTCAACCTGATCGCCACCGCAGTCAGGTTTCTGACCTTCCGTCATGTGTTCGTTCGCGCCCGACGACGCCAGCTCGCCCAGGAAGAAGTGTCGGTCTCCCGATAGCGTGGCTCAGCGTGCCGCCGCGTGGCGTCCCGCCCGCCGACCGAAGAACGACCCCTCACCCAGCTGGGTGCCGCTCGCGTAACCCTTACCGTCCTGGGCGATGTTCGCAGCCCCGGCACCCGCCGCGTAGAGACCCGGCACCACGTCTCTTGCCTCCGTGAGGACCTCACCGTCGACCGACGTCGCCACGCCGCCCATCGTGAAACCCGCGTACATGGCCTTGCCCAGCGAGAGGTCGAACGCACCCCACGGGCCGCTGTTCTGCGGCGCAAGCCATTCCGGCCGCTTGTTGAAGTCGGGATCCTCGCCCCGGGCGGCGTTGTCGTTGTAGCGGTCGAGCGACTTCGCCAGGTTCCCCGTCGGAATCCCCAGTGCCGACTCCATCTCTGCGACTGTCTCCCAGCCGTCGATGAGCGGTGCGAGAGGGAACTCCGGTCGCTCCAGGTGCTCCTCGTCGACGATCAGATAGGCGATGGCGTCTGGTTGCTCCATGACGAACGCCGAGGTCCGTGAATGATACGAATCCTCGTTGACGAATCTGTTCCCGTCCTTGTTGACGGCAATGCCGGTCAGCAGGATCGACGGAGGATAGATGGGGGCCGTGACGAAGGGCTGGTCCATGTGTTTGAGTGCGGCGCCAACGGATGCGCCGAGGCGGATACCGAGCCCGTCGTCGTACGTACTGCCCAGCGTGTACGGCTTCTCGGACATCTGCGGAACGAACTCGGCGACCATCGATTCGTTCATCACGAAGCCGCCCGCCGCGATGATCACGGACTTCGCCTTGATGAAGCCGGTGTCTTGCAGTCGCTTCCACTTCACCCCGACCACGGCACCGGACTCATCGACGACCAGGTTGCGGGCACCTGTCTCGTACCGGATCTCGGTACCCAACTCCGCGAGGCGTTTGACGAGCAGATCGACCACCAGGCCGGCACCGCCGAGGTCGCCCTTCACAGGGACCTTGTGCCCACGGGGAGCGGGAACGGCTTGTTCACAGAACGGCCAGACCTTCTCGTTCCCGGTGTACATCAGGCCCTGTGTCTCGGGCTGGATGACGGCCTTCTCGGGGTAGTAGCTGCGCTCGAACTCGAACCCCAGCGACTCGAGCCAGTCGAAGTGCTCGACGCTGCCGTGGCTGTACGCGTGGATCTTCTCGGGTTCGGGGTCGCGCGAGACGGCGAGCAGATACTTTTCCATCTCCTCGGGCGAATCGTCATGGCCGGTCGCCTTCTGCACGGCGGTCCCGCCACCGAGGTAGAAGTGACCGCCCGCCATCGACGAGGTGCCACCGGCGACGGCAGCGCGTTCGAGGACGAGCACCCGGGCCCCGTCGGAGGCAGCCGCCACCGCGGCGCTGCCACCGGAGACACCGCATCCGACCACCAGGACGTCGACCTCATCGGTCCACGCGTCGACGTCCGACACGGGCACTACCTCGGGCAACTCTGCCTTCATCACATTTCCTCACTGACGCGACCCAAACTAGAACTCGTTCTAATTTAGGCCATATCAGCGATGAGTGCCATGGCCTTGCACTGATCGGCCAAAGTCATCGTCGACTGGTTGAACTCCCAGTGCACCTCGTCGGCACCGAGAGCCAGGGCCCGGCCAAAGTCAGCGGACAGCGTCTCGGCGAACCTCTCGAGAGCATGATCGCGCCGGTCCCGAATCGGATTGAGTCGCAGCGCGATCGGGCCACCCCCTCCCGCCTCACGGTATCCCCGGACGGCATCGCGGGCGGCATCCCAGCAGGTCACCGGGAACATGAAGCCGTCTGCGATCGCAGCGGCCTGCGCAATCCCGTCCGGGGTCACCGCGGCGATGAACACCGGGAGCGGATCTTGAAGGGGCTTGGGTTCGACCCAACTCGATCTCAGATCGTAGAAGTCCCCGGCATGAGACACCGGCCCCTTCCGCCAGCACTCGCGCATCAGCTCCAAGTGCTCCGCGAATTGCCTTCCTCGCGAGGACATCGCCACCCCTGCGGCCTCGTGCTCGTGCGGCGTCCATCCCTGGCCGATGCCGACCAGTAACCTGCCCCCGCTGAGCCGGTCGAGGGTCCCCAGCCGGCGAGCAAGCGCCACGGGGGGCTGGAACAGCGAGTGGACCACCGTCGTCGCCAGCCGGACGCGAGTCGTATGCGCCGCCGCCCAGGTGAGCACCTCGATCGGATCCCAGACGGGCATCGGCAGCTGACAGGGCCTTCCGACGGGGCCCGGGTCGGCGGGCAGCAGCAGCCGATCGGTGGCAGACACGCCATCGAGGCCCAGGTCATCGGCGGTGCGGGCGATGACAGACACCGACTCGGGACCGGCCAGCGGGCCAAATGTCGGCAGACCGACACCGCGGCGAGGTGCCGCCATCGAGGTACCTCCTACCGGTCCATGTGGTTCACGTTCACCCCTATGGACCAGGGCGCAGGTGACAACTCATCGCCGGGTAGGGCTCAGATGTGTTCGGAGATCAACACCGCACTGCAGTCCGGGACCAACGCCTTGAAGATGTGCGGAAGGTCCCCGGGGTAGCTGACGTAGTCACCGGGCTCGAGTTCGACCGGCTCATCGGTCAAACCGACCAGAGCCCGCCCGGCGCTGAGCACCACGTGCTCCACCACACCGGTCGCATGCGGATCGGCTTCGCGCGGCTCACCGGGCTGCGCCGTGATGAGGTAGATGTCGCGACGGGCGTTCGGCGGGCACGTGGCCAGCAAGGTGGCCAGGTAATTCGACCGTTCCGAGAAGACTCCGGGACCCTCACCTGCGCGGATCACCTGCACGCGCGGCATCGGCGGCTGTACCAGGTGCGCGAAGGGAACATTCAGTGCCGTACTGAGCGCCCACAGCGTCTCCACACTCGGGTTACCGTTGCCCGCCTCGAGGCTCGACAGAGTGGATTTGGCGACCCCGGCTCGCCGCGCGACCTCGGCGAGCGACAGCCCGGTGCGTTTTCGTTCTCGTTGCAGTGCTGTCGCGATCGCCTGCAATGGTGCGCCACTCATGTCGTCGAACCCCTCGATCGTTGCGTTCGACACAGACTACCGTTCGTTCGGCTTGACGAACGCGCACGACGTGGTCCATTATTTTGGTCATGCGTTCGATATGGCGAACACTCGATCCCCAGCTCACCCGCGACATCGCTCTGGTGTGCGCGGCGATCTCGGTTGTCGGCCTCTCCTTCGGCGCGATCGCCGTCAGCAGTGGTCTCCCCTTGTGGATGCCGCTGCTGATGTCGGTCGTTGTTTTCGCGGGGGCATCACAGTTCGCGTTCGTCGCCATCATCGCCGCCGGTGGAGGCATCGTCGCTGCCGTGTCGGCCGGACTACTCGCGAATGCTCGGCACATCCTGTTCGGGTTCTCGCTCGGCGACGTCCTCGGTACCTCACTCGCGAGCAGGCTCGTCGGATCACATCTGATGGTCGATGAATCCGTCGCGTTCACCCTGTCCAAAAGCTCGTCGCACGAACGTCGTTCGGTCTACTGGCTCTGCGGGGGCGGTCTTTTCGTCTCATGGAACCTGGGCGTGCTGGTCGGCGCGCTCGGCGGGACACTGGTCAGCGATACCGACGCGTTCGGGCTCGATGCCGCATTCCCGGCGGTACTGCTCGCCCTGATCCTGCCGTCGCTCAAAGAGCGCGTGACCCGTCGCGCAGCGGGCGTCGGAGCCGTGATCGCGGTCGGGGTCTCGCCGTTGCTGCCCGCCGGCGTCCCGATCCTGCTGGCGTTGTCGGCACTGGTGCTGACCATGCCCCTCCGGCGTCCGAGACGGGTGATCCACTCATGACCACGTCGGTCCCGGTCCTGCTCGCGGGCATTGCCGCACTGGCCGTCGGCACATATGCATTCCGGTTCGCCGGACCGGTGCTCGCCGCGCGGTGGACACTGCCGGACCGCCTGCAACAGCTCACCTCCGCCGGCACCGTCGTCCTCCTCGCCGCGCTGGTCGCCACCGCGACGTTCACCGACGGCGGCGACATCGCAACCCCGGCGAGGATTCTCGGCGTCACCGTCGGCGGTGTCCTCGCGTGGCGGAAAGTACCGTTCGTCGTCGTGGTGCTGGCCGCAGCCGGCACCGCTGCGTTGCTGCGACTGGCCGGCATGCCCTGAGACGTTACGGGTCTCAGACCCCTAGCCAGGTGAGAACATCTTTCGTGACCGGGTCGGTGATATCGGAGTATTCGGGATGCTTCTTGAGGTATGCCGCCACCAGCGGGCACACCCCTACGATCCGTTTACCCTGCGCACGAACATCATCGAGAGCCTCCTTCACCAGGATGGTCGCCAGCCCGCGGCCACCGAAGGCTTCGTCGACCTCTGTGTGATAGAAAACGCGCTGATCTGACCCTGCTGCGGTCCGATCCGCGTACTGGGTGAACCCGGCGACCTGACCCTCCACCGAGACCGTGTACCGGCGCTCCGCCGGATCCGGCGCCACGATGACCGCGGCACCTGTCTTGTCCGTCAATGCCTCACTGTTTTGCGTCATGCCTGCTCAACCGCCTTTTGTTTCCACTATTCCAGGCTCATGCCCCAGGTCCGGAGCGCGGCTTGATCCTCGTATTCGGCAGAGTCGGTGCGGGCAGACGATCGACGTGACCCGTGTATCCGGCCACCTCACCAAAACGTTCCGAATGAGCCTGCCATTGTTGCCGGTACGCCACGATCTCCTCGTGAGAGCGTCCGACAAAGTTCCACCACATCACCAGTTCTTCTTCAAAAGGTTTACCGCCCAGCAGAATCAGTCGCGCAGGACTGTCGTCTGAACTCTGCACGGTGATCTGACTGTGGCCCACACCCACGTATCCCATCTCCGTTCGGGCGACCTCGGAACCCTCGACGCTGACCGTTCCCTGATCGACGAGGATTCCGTATTCGAAATCGGTCTGCGCCGGGATGGTCAGCGACGACCCGACATCGAGGTCGATCTGCGCACCCACCAGAGGGGTGAACGTCGAGACCGGCGACGTTCTGCCGAGCAACTCCCCGATGAACACACTCACGCGCCCGCCTTCGACCCAGAAGGGTTCCGGTACGAAATGCTCGAATCGTCGCTCCGAGTCACGTGCATCATCCGGCATCGCCACCCAAAGCTGCACGCCGTGCAGAATCGAGGTGTCGGGCGTCGACACCTCGGAATGGCAGATGCCGTGACCTGCGGTCATCAGATTGACCTCACCGGGCCGCACCATCGCGTGTTCGCCGAGGCTGTCTCGATGCTCGATCTCACCCTCGAAAAGCCAACTGACTGTTTGCAGGCCGGTATGCGGGTGCGGGGGTACGTCCATTCCACCGGTTTCGCTGACATCTGCCGGTCCGTAGTGGTCGGCGAAGCACCACGCCCCGATCAGGGAACGGGCCCGCTGGGGCAGAGTGCGGTGGACCACCATCGCCCGCGGACCACCCAGCGGAACGTCTCGCGACGTCAGGATCTGCACCCGGTCCGGATCGCCGGGAACAGGCAGACAATCGATTTCAGGACCATTCACAACATTGCTCATAGGTATGACACCGCAATCATCGGCACGATCGGCCACCTTTCTCGATCCGTGACATTTCAATTTGCAATCGGACGAACGAATCAGCGGTCACGGTGGTAATACTTTCGGCATGGCAACGGCGGATTCACCGGTGTTCATCATGGGCGCACCACTGCTGCCATCAGTCTATTCGGCGATACCCGGCACGTCCCATTGATGGAGGTATAACCCACATGTCCTCTCCGACCACTGTCCAGAAGCTCGCTGCGGAAGCACTGGGCACATTCTGGCTGGTTCTGGGCGGTTGCGGTACTGCCGTATTCGCCGCCAAGTCCATTGCCCAAGACGATGACACCGGAACGAGTTTCCAGGTGGGCGTCGGGTTCCTCGGTGTGTCGATTGCGTTCGGTCTCACCGTTCTGACCGGCGTCTACGCACTCGGCCACATATCGGGCGGTCATTTCAATCCCGCAGTCACCGTGGGGGCCGCCCTGGCGAAACGATTCGAATGGAAAGACGTACCGGGATACATCGTGGTGCAGGTGATCGGCGGTCTGATCGCCGGTGTTGTCATTCTGGTCATCGCCAAAGGCAAAGACGGTTTCGAAGCCGAGGGCAACATGGCCGCGAACGGGTTCGGTGACCATTCTCCGTCCGGTTACACACTCTTGGCCGCTCTGATAGCCGAAGTCGTCCTCACGGCGATCTTCGTCGTGGTGATCCTCGGCGCCACCGACACCCGCGCCCCCGCGGGCATCGCGGGCATCGCGATCGGTCTGACACTGACCCTGATCCACCTCATCAGCATTCCGATCACGAACACGTCGGTGAACCCGGCCCGATCGACTGCCGTCGCGTTCTTCAACGGGAACGGGGCGCCGGGTCAGCTGTGGTTGTTCTGGCTGGCGCCGATCCTCGGTGCGGTGATCGCCGGCATCCTCTATCCCCTGGTGTTCGCCAAAGGCGCCGGCGAGCCCGAGCTCGACCAGATCCCGAATCCGCCGGTTCCGACGTAAACCGGCAAGCCCCCCACAAGCGGTCACCGAAAGCGGCGCAGCCGCAGACTGTTTCCGACGACGAACACCGACGACAGTGCCATCGCCGCTCCGGCGACCATGGGACTGAGCAGTCCGGCCGCCGCCAGCGGAATGGCCGCCACGTTGTAGCCGAAGGCCCAGAACAGATTGCCCTTGATGGTGCGTAGCGTGGCCCGGGACAGCCGGATGGCATCGCCCGCCGCGCGCAGGTCCCCGCGGACCAGGGTGATGTCACTCGCCTCGATGGCGGCATCGGTCCCGGTGCCCATCGCGAGTCCGAGGTCGGCTTGGGCCAGTGCCGCAGCGTCATTGACGCCGTCGCCGACCATCGCGACCGTTCTCCCCTCGGCCTGCAGTCGTTTGATCACGTCGACCTTGTCCGCGGGCAGTACCCCCGCGACCACTGTCTCGATACCGACCTGCGCCGCAACGGTTGTCGCCACCGTCTCGTGATCGCCGGTCAGGAGTACCGGCATCAGGCCGAGTCCCTTGAGCTCGGCCACCGCCTGCTTCGATGTCGACTTCATTTCATCGGCCACCACCAGGACCCCGCGAATCCGCTTGTCCCAACCGACGACCACCGCCGTGTATCCCGCCGCACCGGCCTGATCGAGTGCGACATCGAGCTCGACCGGAAGCTCGAAACCGCTGTCCGTCAGCAGCTTCGGCCGACCGACCAACACCTCGAGCCCGCTGATCGTGGCACGCACCCCGAGACCCGCGGTATTCGAGAACTCGGTGACCGGGTGCAGAGCGCCGACGCGCCGACGAGCCCCGTCGGCGACGGCCCGCGCGATGGGATGCTCAGACGCATCCTCGACAGCGCCGGCCATCGCGACGACATGGTCGTGTTCCTCGCCGTCGGCCACCCTCACGTCCGTCAAGACCATCTGGCCGGTGGTCACCGTTCCGGTCTTGTCGAGCACGACGGTGTCCACCTGCCGGGTCGACTCGAGCACCTCAGGCCCCTTGATCAGCACACCCATCGTCGCGCCTCGGCCGGTGCCGACCATCAGCGCGGTCGGGGTGGCCAGGCCCAGCGCACAGGGGCAGGCGATGATCAGCACGGCAACCGCGGCGGTGAAGGCGTCGGTTGCCCCATATCCAAGCAGGAGCCACACCGCCAGGGTGCCGAGGGCCAGCGCGATGACGATCGGCACGAACACGCCCGAGATCCGGTCGGCGAGGCGCTGTACTCGTGCCTTACCTGTTTGCGCCTGCTCCACCAATCGGGCCATCTGAGCAAGCTGGGTATCGGCACCGATTCGACTCGCCCGCACTACAACGCGGCCGCCGGCATTGACCGTCGCCCCGACCACGGTGTCGCCCGGGTTGACCTCGACCGGGACCGCTTCGCCGGTCAACATCGAGGCGTCTACCGCCGAGCTTCCGCTTTCGATCACCCCGTCGGTGGCGATGCGCTCGCCCGGCCGCACGACAAACAGATCCCCGACCGCGAGTTGCTCGATGGGAACCAACCTTTCGGCACCGTCCACGAGGAGCGTCACATCCTTGGCGCCGAGACCGAGCAGCGAACGAAGCGCTGCACCGGCCCGCCGCTTGGAACGCATCTCGAAGTAGCGGCCGGCGAGAATGAACGTGGTGACACCCGCGGCCGCTTCGAGGTAGATGTTCCCGGTTCCATCGGTGCCGCCCATATCCATTGCGCCATGGGCGGTCTGAGGATCGCCGGCAGATCCGAAGAAGAGGGCGTAGAGCGACCAGCCGAGCGCGGCGAAGGTGCCGAGCGACACCAGGGTGTCCATCGTCGCGGCCCCGTGCCGGGCATTGATGAAGGCAGCTCGATGGAACTGCCAGCCGCCCCACACCACCACCGGCGCGGCAAGGGTCAGCGACAGCCATTGCCAGTTGTCGAATTGCAGCGCCGGGATCATCGCCATCGCGATGACCGGTGCCGACAGAGCCGCACTGACGAGTGTGCGGTGTCGAAGGGCCCGCAATTCAGCGTCTTTCGCGGGCTCACCGGGCGTATCTTCGTCAGTGGCTCTCGCCGGAGGAGCGGCGGAATAGCCGGCGGCCTCGACCGCGGCGATGAGGGCGGCGGTGTCGATCGGGTCGGCGTAACGGACGCTGGCCTTCTCGGTCGCATAGTTGACCGTCGCCTCGACACCGTCGAGTTTGTTCAGTTTGCGTTCGATTCGATTGGCGCAGGACGCGCAGGTCATGCCACCGATCTCGAGGTCTATATGCGCCTGTGGCGCAGCAGTGACCACGACCTCAGGCCAACCGATAGCCGGCCTCGATGACCGCGGCCTCGACCTTTTCGCGTGCAACGGGTTCTGAGACGTGGACGATCAGGCCACCCGATTCCAGGTCGACTTCGACCCGATCGACTCCCGACACCTCGCCGACCTCTTCGGTGACCGAGGCGACGCAATGCCTGCAGGTCATCCCCACCACCGTGTAGGTGTCTGCACTCATGTCGCGACCTCCCCTTCCTATGAACGGACCAGCCGGGCTATTGCCTCGGTGGCCTCTTTGACCTTCTCCTGACCGGCCTCGTCACTCTGGCGGGCGGCGTCGATCACGCAGTGAGACATGTGCTCTTCGAGGAGCCCAAGACTCACCGCCTGCAGCGCCTTGGTCATCGCGGACACCTGGGTCAGGATGTCGATGCAGTATTTCTCTTCTTCGACCATCTTCTGGAGCCCACGGGCCTGTCCCTCGATCCGGCGTAACCGCTTGAGATAGTCGTCCTTGCGGTGGATGTAACCGTGATGGTGCTGCTCGTGTTCCTGATGTTCGTCGGCCATGATCACTCCTAGTTCGGCGCCCGTCGGCCACAATACCCCCCTAGGGTATTTCTCGCCACCAGCGTCGACATACGCCACATCCGGACCCGACAGGACCCGCCGAGGGCACAATTCAATGCCCTCGACGGACGTTCACGGGGATGATTCCGGCGGCGATCCGGGCTAGCCGGTGTCGTCGCGGCGGCGGATCGCCCTGGCCAACTCGGCCAGAGCTTCCGCGACGGCAAGCAGTGCCTCGTCGACGGTGGGTACAGCCTCAGCAGTCCTGTCGGCAGCCCGACGCGGGCGCGCCGTCCCAGGCGCACTCGGCGTGGGGATCTGCGGGGTCTGATCTTCGGAGACCTGTTGCGTGTCGTCGAGATGCCTCGACCGACGACCGGTACCCACCTGTTCTCCAGCAGACTCGGGAACGGACACCCGAGGTTGCTCGGTGGCGTGTCGCTGGGGCGAGACGGGCGCTGCGGACTCGCGAGCGGTCACAACTGAACCGCCCCGGCTCGAGCCGTTGCGGCTGACGGTGGTCTCCGGTTCGTAATGAGTCCCGAACTTGAGGGTCGACGACGTGGGAACGAACCTGTGGGGTCCGCCGTGATCGGCGAAGAGGGCACATGCGGAATCGGCGCCGTCCGTACCGGGACACGGCGACAGCTCGATCAACCGGTGGCCCGAGACCTCGTCAACCCACTGCAGCCACTGTCTGCGACCGGTCACCGGCTTGGCGCCGGCATCACTACCGTGGAGCCCTGGGTGACCTGATTCCAGCCGGCATCGCTGGACCCACCCGTTGTCTGGGGCGTCACCGAACGCCGCGTGAGTGTCGGCGGCAGCAATTACCGTTGACCAACACGCATCGAACTCGCCCACCACGGGTACATCTTGTCCTCAAGTGGCTCCGGTGGCGAGTCGACACACGAGTTGGGAGTACTGATGATCGGTTTCGTGAATGCAATTGCACTTGACGGTCCGAATCCGGTGGAGTTGGCCCGGTTCTACCAGCACCTGCTCGGGGGAGAACTGGACACCAGCGATCCTGAGTGGGTCGAACTCGACTGCGGTCTGGGCAAGGCGAAACTGACATTCCAACCCTCCACCAGTTATGTGCCGCCGGAGTTTCCCGACCCGAACGGTAGCCAGCAGTTCCATCTCGATGTCCAGGTCTCCGACTTCGAGACCGCCGAACCCCAGGTTCTCGAGCTCGGTGCGACCAAGGTCGACGGGCAGGAGCACGAGGGCTTCCGCGTCTATCGCGATCCGGTCGGCCACCCGTTCTGCCTCGTGCTGAGCTGACTCGATCTCCTGACTGCTGTACACCCTAGTCAGGCCGGGTACGATGGACCGCATGGCTGTAGTACTCGACGACAAGCTGGCTGATCTCGACCGCTGGGTTCCCGGGAATCGGTGCTCTATCGTGCGCGCCCTCGATGTCGTCGGCACCAAGACCGCGATGCTGATCATGCGCGAGTCGATGTACGGCACCACCCGCTTCGACGGCTTCGCACGGCGAGTGGGGGTCAGCGACGCCGTCGCCGCCGCGCGGCTCAAGGCCCTCGTCGCCGAAGGCCTACTGGAGAAGTCGCCCTACCAGGAGCCCGGCCAGCGGACCCGTTTCGAGTACCGACTCACCGAGAAGGGCGCCGACCTCGTGCCGGTCCTGTTCGGGCTGATGCAGTGGGGCGACAAGTACTGCCAGCCCAAGGGCGCGCCACTCGAGATGGTCTCCGACAAGACCGGCGCGCCGGTGCAGGTGACGGTGTCCACCGCGGACGGCGTCGAGGTGCCGCTCGACGAGCTACGGATATCACTGGTCAAGCGCTGACCGATAGACTTTCCACCCATGGTTGCCGACGCTGCGTTGCGTGCTGATCTCGTGGTGGTCGGTGCCGGCGTCGCCGGTCTCACCGCCGCGGTCCGGGCAGCCGAAGCGGGTCTGACCGTGATCGTTCTCAACAAAGGGCGCGGCTGGCGCCCCGACGACCTCGACCCCGGAACAGCGACGTATTTCGCCCAAGGCGGTATCGCAGTCGTCGAGCCCGACAACGACGAGGACTCGGTGGCGCTGCACACCCGCGACACCGTGGTTGCCGGTGCCGGACTGACCGACGAGGTCGCCACCGCATCGATCCTCGGTGACGGGTACGCAGCGGTCTCGACCCTCGTCGACTGGGGGGCACAGTTCGACCGGGGCTCCGACGGTCGGTTCCTGCGTACCAGGGAAGGCGGACACAGCGTCCGGCGCGTCATCCACGCAGGAGGAGATGCCACCGGCGCGCAAGTGCAGCGCTCACTCGCCACCCGCACCCTCTCCCATTCGCAGATCCGGGTCATCGACGAATCGCACGCCCAGCAGGTGGTGCTGTCCACGGGCGGTGACGCAGTGGGCCTGCGCATCGGGTCGGGCGACGGTCACACCGCCGAAGTGTTTGCTCCCACCGTCGTTCTCGCGACCGGCGGCGCCGGCCACATGTACCGCGCCACCACCAATCCTCTCGGTTCGACCGGTGACGGTACCGCCCTGGCACACGCGGCCGGGGCAGCAGTGGCCGATATGGAGTTCATCCAGTTCCACCCCACGATGCTCTATCGCCCGGGAGTTCGAGGGCGTCGCACCCTGATCACCGAGGCGCTTCGCGGCGAAGGGGCGATCCTCGTCGACATCGACGGCAATTCGGTCACCGAAGGCGTCCATCCTCTCGGTGACCTCGCACCGCGGGATGTGGTCGCGAACGCGGTGACCGCTGCGATGGCAAAGACGGGTGCCGAGCATGTCTACCTCGATGCGCGGCACATCAGCGACTTCGCCCGCCGATTCCCCACCGTGACCGCAGGGGTTGAGGTGATCGGCATCGATCCGGCCACCGACCTCATTCCGGTGGTCCCCGGCGCCCATTACCTGTGTGGTGGAATCGTCACCGACACCTCAGGAGCGACGTCGATTCCGGGGCTGTACGCCGCGGGCGAGGTGGCCCGCACCGGCCTGCACGGCGCAAACCGGTTGGCGTCCAACAGCTTACTCGAAGGTCTGGTCATGGGACGACGCGTGGCCGACGCCGCGATCGGCCGGACCGGCGGGCCGGTGGCACGGCCCGATGGACTCACGGCAGCCACCGAACGTCCTATCGCACCGCGTGGTGAACTGCAGAATCAGATGTCCGATCGCGCCGCGCTCAGCCGCGACCACACCGGGCTCAGCACCTTGGCCGAGCAACTACAGTCGGCGCCCCGACGTACACCGGTCACCGCCGCCGACCACGAGGACGCCGCACTCACCGTCACAGCGATGCTCGTGGTGAATGCGGCGTTGGCACGCAAGCGATCTCGCGGTTGCCATCACCGCACGGATGAGCCGGGGACCTAGACCGAAACTGCCTGCACCTCGGTGCCGGTCTTCCGTTCGAACGCCGGTGTTGCGGTGCCGGTGCGCATCTGAAAAACCGGCGCCTTCGTCCTCAGCACCTGTCCGGCAACCAACGTCAGACTCCGGGAGGCGACGACCACCCAGGCGAGGAGCAGCAGCACATACAGCGCCACCGAGATGATCTGCAGCAACCCGGAGTCGGTGGCGAACGCGAGAGCTGCGGATCCGGTGACGCAGGTGCCGATCGGGAAGGTGAAGCTCCACCAGGCAGGGGTGAAGCTCATCCCGCGGCGCACGTTGTGCACCGTGATGGACACTGCCAGTACGAAGACAAAGACGGCGAACCCGGCCATCACCAGTCCGTAGCCGATCCCGAGGACGTGTAGTCCGGCTGCGATCGGCGCTTTCTCCCCCTGGAATACCAGTGCCGAGTTGTTACCCAAAAGAACTGCTGCGGTGATGGATTGGCCGATCATCCCGAGCATTATCCAAACAGTCGGGGCCACGGCGACCGATGGCAGACCCCGATGGACGAGGCGCGAGTACACCATTGCGATGGTCAGGAAGCCGACGACGAGACTCAGGCCGAACATGGCGTAGCAGGTCGCCAGGAGGCCGAGCCGCAGTTGGCCCGCCGAGACGTGCTGGATCAGCAGCGATCCGGTGGCAGCCGAGACCATCGGCGGGACCACCGGCATGAGCCAGCTCGGCATCGCACCCGACCGCGCGCTCTGCGCCCCAGTGATCATCCGGAACGGGATCCACACGGCGGTGAAGAGTCCGGCCGTGGTGCCGGCCAGCCAGAGCAGTCCGCCGACCCACACCGCGACATGGTTGCCGAGGAACTGCGGACCGAGCTCGATGGTGCCGGCGCCGACGGTCAGCAGCGCCATGGCGGGCGCTCCGTAGAAGTGGGCCATCATCGGGTCGTCGGCGTGCTCGGCCGGGCCTCCGCGCAGGAACAGGATGGTCGCGATCACCAGCCCCACCGACGCGAGCAGCCAGAAGCCGGTGGCCGATGTGTTCAGACCCGGCAAGTCCGAGTGCAGGGCCACCCCTGAGGTGGCCACGATTCCCGTACCCATGATTGCGGCAAACCAGTTCGGCGTCATGCATCGATCGTGCAGCTCAGACGTTCTCGCCGGTAGACGGCTTGTCCTTGTCATGTCACAAGTTCAGCTTGTACCCTGCGCTGATGGTGTTGCCCGCACGCGTTCCCGACCTGTCCGCGCTGGACGTGGTGGTATCGGTGGCCCGGAGCGGAAGCATGAGCGCCGCCGCTCGAGAACAGAATCTGAGCCAGCAGGCGATCAGCTCCCGCGTTCACGCGGTGGAGCGCGAACTCGGCGTCATGCTCTTCCGCCGCTCGCCGTCGGGTACCGAACTGACCACCGAGGGTGTCGCCGTACTGGAATGGGCGGCGGGCCTGCTCGACGCAGCCGAAAAGTTCTCTGCGGGTATCGAATCGCTGCTCGGCAGCAAACGGGCTTCGCTGACCGTCGCGGCATCGATGACGATCGCCGAATACCTCGTCCCCTCATGGGCGCTGAGTCTGCGCAGGCTCTATCCCGAGGCCCGCATCAACGTACGGCCCATGAACTCCGCAGATGTGACGCGCGAGGTGCTGGGTGGCAACGTCGACCTCGGATTCGTCGAGGGCCCCGACGTGGAGTCGCGACTCGACAACCTAACTGTCGGCCACGACGAGCTGGTGGTGGTCACCCGACCTGAACATCCCTGGGCCAGGGCCGAACGCGTGATCACCGCCGAGGAACTGGCGCGAACACCACTGGTGCAACGGGAACCGGGGTCCGGTACCCGCGTCACGTTCGAGGCTGCGTTCGGAGAGGTCGCCGACCCCCTGCTCGAGCTGACCTCGGTTGCTGCGGTCAAGGCCGCAGTGTTGAGTTCCGACGCACCCGCGGTTCTCTCGAGCCTGTCCGTGACCCCGGAATTGACGGACGGCAGACTCGTGCGGATCTCGGTGACCGGCGTCCGGATGCCCCGCACGCTGCGTGCGGTGTGGAACCGCAGCGGCGGGTTACGCGGCCCTGCACGAGATCTGGTGGAGCTCGCCACCCAGGCCGGACCGCGGCGATGACCGGAGCGCCCCACCACTCCACGGTTCGCGGAGCACGGCTTGCGTGGACCGAGTCCGGGTCGGGCCCGCCTGCGCTCTGGGCGCACGGCCTGACCGCGAGCGCGACCGGAGCGCAGCCTCCCGGACCGTTCGACTGGTCCCCACTCGAGGGCGAGCATCGCCTGATCCGCTACGACGCTCGGGCACATGGCAACTCGACCGGAGACGCCATACCCGAGCAATACACGTGGCCCAATCTCGCCCTCGACCTGCTCGACCTGCTCAACCGCGCCGCCGGCACGGAGCCGGCCTCGGGCATCGGCGCCTCCATGGGCACCGCGACCCTGCTCTACGCCGCGGTCGCCCAACCGGGCCGGTTCCGCCGTCTGGTTCTCACGACGCCGCCGACGGCAGGACAGACCCGCGCCCGGCACGTCGCCGGATATCGGGACGGAGCTGCACTCATCGAACGCGAGGGAATGGCCGCCTTCGAGGCCGCCGCCGGACCGCTGCCCCCGGTGTTGACCGGAATCGTCCAGACCCCTTCCCCTCCGTCGGTCCCCCGGTCACTGCTGCCGTCGGTGTTGCGGGGCGCAGCCCTGTCGGACCTGCCTCCTGCCGCTGCCCTCGCTGCCATCGACGTGCCGGTGTTGGTGCTCGCCTGGTCGGGCGACGACGGCCATCCGTTGTCGACCGCCCGCTACCTGGCAGCGATCATTCCGAGCGCCCGACTGGTGACAGCCGACACACCTGGACAAGTGCGTTGCTGGCCCAAGGTCGTCGCCGCGTTCCTGCGCACGTGATCGCATCGGCAGAACTTGAAAGTTCGGCCACCCGAACTCTAAGATGAGCGGATGCGAAAAGCAGCTGTACGCAGCGGCGCGATCCTCCTGGTCGCTGCCTGCGTACTGGCGCTGAGCGCCTGTGTCGGTAAGCGTGGTCGCGACGACTCCCGGCTGACGGTCCTGACCACCTTCACGGTCTTGCAGGACATCGTCGCCAACGTCGCAGGTGACAAGGTCCGGGTCGAGTCCGTGACCAAGGCCGGCGCAGAGATCCACGGGTACGAACCCACCCCGGGCGATCTACGGCGAGCTGCCGACGCCGACCTCATCATCGACAACGGGCTCAACCTCGAGGCCTGGTTCAAGCAATTCGTCGATCGTCTCGACGCCGAACACATCGTCGCCAGCGACGGCGTCGTCCCGATCCCGATCACGGGCGACGCGGGCGCAGGCAAGCCGAATCCTCACGCCTGGATGTCGCCGCTGAACGTGCAGATCTACGTCGACAACATCACGAGAGCGTTGAGCGACCTCGATCCCGAACATGCCCGGGAGTACCGCGAGAACGCCGACGCCTACAAAGCCGAACTCCAGCAGGTGCACGACCGGATGGTCGCCGAGCTCGCAGCGATCCCCGAGCAGCGCCGAGCGCTGGTCAGCTGTGAGGGTGCGTTCTCCTACCTCACCCGCGACACCGGCATGCGCGAAAAGTTCGTCTGGCCGGTGAACGCTGAACAGCAGGGCACCTCGAAGCAACTGCAATCGACCCTTGATTTCGTGCGCGAGAACAATATTCGGGCAGTGTTCTGCGAATCGACCGTCAGCGACGCCGTGATGCGACAGGTCGAGCGTGCTACCGACGCCATCTTCGGCGGCACGCTGTACGTCGATTCGCTGTCCGAGGCGGGCGGCCCCGTTCCGACCTATCTCGACCTCATCCGGTACGACTCCGACACGATCGTCAATGCGCTCACCGAAGGCGGTAACCGATGACTCCCCTTTCCGATGCCTCGTCGTCGCCTGCCCCACCTGCCATCTCCGTCAAAGACGTGAGCGTCTTCTACGGCGATGTACACGCCCTCGAACATGTCGACCTCGACATCGCGCCCGGCCGGATCTGCGGCCTCATCGGGATGAACGGCTCCGGCAAGTCGACGCTGTTCAAATCCATCATGGGGCTGGTCAAGCCCGACGCCGGGTCGGTGTCCATCTCGGGCGGCACCCCCGCGCAGGCCCGGAACCACGGCCTCATCTCGTATGTTCCCCAGTCCGAGGACGTCGACTGGACCTTCCCGATCTCCGTCCGTGAGGTCGCGATGACGGGCCGGTACGGCCACCAGAACTTCATGCGCCGACCCCGCAAGGCGGACAAGGAAGCGGTCGCACACGCTCTCGAACAGGTCGAGCTGACCGATCTCGCGGACCGACAGATCGGCAGGCTCTCGGGCGGTCAGCGCAAACGGGCCTTCGTTGCTCGAGGTATCGCGCAGAACGCGGACGTGCTGCTGCTCGACGAACCGTTCGCCGGGGTGGACAAGAAGTCAGAGGCGACCATCATCCGGTTGCTGGTGTCACTCGCAGCAGAAGGCAAGACCATCTTGATCTCCACCCACGACCTCGGTTCCCTCGGGACCTTCTGCGACGAGGCGGTCCTGCTGATGCGAACGGTTCTCATGCACAACGTCCCCGGGGAGGTCCTGCGGCCCCGAGTCCTTGCCCGGGCTTTCGGAATGGATGTCCTCGACGGGCAGGTGGTCCCGTGATTCTCGACTGGTGGCTGGACCCCCTCGCCGAGGACTTCATGGTCAACATGCTCCTCGCGACGACCATCGCGGCAGCCATCTGCGCGATGATCAGTTGCTGGATCGTGCTGATCGGATGGTCACTCATGGGTGATGCGGTCTCGCACGCGGTGCTGCCGGGCGTTGTCCTCGCCTACATCTTCGGAGCCCCGTTCGCGGTGGGAGCGTTGATCTTCGGCCTCGGTGCGGTGTTGCTGATCGGAGTGGTCCGAGACACCAGCCGCGTGAAAGAGGATGCCGCGATCGGGATCGTGTTCAGCACGTTGTTCGCCTTCGGACTGGTGCTGATCTCGATCACCCCCAGTCAGACGGACCTCAACCACATCCTGTTCGGCAACGTCCTCGGGGTGTCCATGGCCGATCTGTGGCAGATCATCATCCTGGCCGTGGTGGCAGTTGTCGTCCTGACCCTCAAACGCCGCGACCTCACGCTTTTTGCCTTCGACCCCACGCACGCCCATGCGATCGGGCTGTCGCCGCGCCGGCTCGGCGCGCTTCTACTCGGCCTGCTGGCCCTGACTTGTGTTGTGGCACTTCAAATTGTCGGCGTCGTGCTCGTTGTCGCGATGCTGATCATTCCGGGCGCATCGGCGTACCTGCTCACCGACCGATTCAACAGGATGCTCGTCATCGCGCCGATCCTGGCCTGTTCCTGCGCTGTCCTGGGCATCTACTATGCGTACTACCTGGACGTTGCGCCCGGTGCGATGGTGGTGCTCGCCCAGGGCCTGGCCTTCGCGGTCATCTACTTGTTCGCGCCGCGCCAGGGTGTGTTGATCAAAGCGGTCAACCGGGCACAGCGACGACGCTCCACGGCCCTCGCTGCGCCCTGACGCAGCGAGAGGTGACAGACGATGGTGTCGTACACGGAAGCTTTCAACCACAGCGTCGAGGATCCGGACGCATTCTGGATAGAGGCGGCAGGCGCCGTCGACTGGTACGTGCCACCCACGATCGCGCTGGGTATCGGAGACGGTGGCTATCAGTGGTTTCCCGGGGCCGAGCTCAACACCAGCCACAACGCTCTCGACCGGCATGTCGAGGCCGGCCATGGCGATCGCCCCGCGCTGATCTGGGATTCGGCGATGGTGGGAACCACCCGGACCTACACCTACGCCGAGCTGCTCGGCGAGGTCGCCCGCTTCGCCGGCGTGCTGCGCGATCGCGGGGTCGCGGCCGGGGATCGGGTCATCGTCTATATGCCGATGATCCCGGAGGCAGCGATCGCGATGTTGGCCTGTGCCCGGATCGGTGCCGTGCACTCGGTGGTCTTCGGCGGATTCGCCGGTCGTGAACTGGCCACCCGAATCGACGACGCACAGCCCGTCGCTCTCGTGACGGCGTCGGGCGGCCTGGAACCCGGCCGCACCGTCGAGTACCTGCCGATGGTCGCGAAGGCGCTGGAACTCTCCGCCCACCCGCCGGCAACGATCATCGTGAAGAACCGCGACGAGGTCGAGGGCAGTGCCGCCGATCACGAAGGCTGGTTCGACTGGGACGAACTCTCCACCGATGTCGTTGCGGCAGATCCGGTTCCGGTCGCCGCCACGGACCCGCTCTACATCCTGTACACCTCCGGGACCACCGGCAAGCCGAAGGGCGTCGTCCGCGACAACGGCGGCCACGCGGTCGCACTCACGTGGTCGATGCGCAACCTGTACAACATCTCCGCGGGCGACGTCTGGTGGACCGCATCCGATGTCGGATGGGTGGTAGGGCACTCCTACATCGTCTACGGTCCGCTGCTCGCCGGCGCCACGTCCGTACTCTACGAAGGAAAGCCGGTGGGTACACCGGATGCCGGAGCGTTCTGGCGGGTGATCGCCGAACACGGGGTTCGGGCTCTGTTCACCGCGCCCACCGCGATTCGGGCGATCCGCAAGAAGGACCCCGACGCCAAGCTTCTCGCCGACCACGACATCTCGTCACTGCACACCCTGTTCGCCGCCGGTGAGCGACTCGACCCCGACACCTACGCGTGGGCGACGAAGGTCCTCGGCGTCCCCGTTGTCGACCACTGGTGGCAGACCGAGACCGGCTGGGCGATCGCCGCCAATCTCCTCGGCCTCGAACCGATGCCGCTCAAGCCCGGTTCTGCGACGGTTCCGGTGCCCGGCTTCCAGGTTCAGATCGTCGATGCCGCTGGCGAGCAGGTCGCGGCAGGCGACGAGGGCAACATCGTCATCAAACTGCCGTTGCCGCCCGGCACGCTGACCGGCTTGTGGAATGACGAAGAGCGCTTTCACAGTTCGTACCTCAAGGCATTCCCCGGCTACTACCTGACCGGCGACTCCGGTTACCTCGACTCCGACGGCTACGTCTTCGTGCTCGGCCGCTCTGACGACGTGATCAACGTTGCCGGACATCGACTTTCGACCGGCAGCATCGAGGCCGTGGTCGCCGCTCACCCCGCCGTTGCCGAATGTGCCGTGATCGGGATCCACGACGAGCTCAAAGGACAACGGCCGAGTGGATACGTGGTGCTGAAGGAGGGCGTCGACATCGACCCGGATGTCTTACGATCCGAACTCGTGGCCATGGTGCGCGACGAGATCGGTGCGGTCGCCACCTTCCGCGACGTCACCGTCGTCAACGGCCTGCCCAAGACCCGCTCCGGCAAGATCCTGCGTAAGACGATGCGGCAGATCGCCGACCGCGAGGATTACACCGTGCCGTCCACCATCGAAGATGTTGCCGTTCTCGACGCCCTGAAGTCGCAACTCGGCTGACCGATCTTGGTGGGTTCTGGCGAGCATAACCGCAGGTCGCGCTCGCCAGAACCCACCACTTCGGGAGTATGCAGGGTTGCAATTTTGCAGGACTGCAAGTTTTGATACGGTGGGTGGGTGTCCCCGACCTCTGCGAAGCCATCCCTGCGTGAGCGCAAGCGCGCCGCCACGTGGACGGCAATCCATGAAGCCGCGGCCGCCGCGGCGCTCGATCACGATGACCTGTCGAAGGTCACGATCGAAGACATCGCGGAGACAGCCGACATCTCGCCGCGCACCTTCTTCAACTACTTCCCCTCGAAAGAGGACGCGATACTCGGCCTCCGACAACCGTCCATCGATGACGACACCGCCTCGGGTTTCGCGATCCGAGGCGACGACAATCTGATCGAGAAGGTTGCGTTGCTCCTGTTCGAGGTCTTCGACAAGACCGCAGGCGGGCCCGGGTCACGCGAACTCCGGATGACGCTGATGCACCGCCATCCCGAACTGGCGCGGATCCGCTTGGCCCACACCGAGAAGCTCCATCACCTCGCCCGGGCACTGATCGAGGCCAGCCTCACCGAGACCGATCGATGGCGGGACCGCACCCACACCGTCGACATCCGCGCGACGGCTCAGATCCTCGTCGCCGCAGGACAATCGGTCGTCCGCATCGCCGTCGACTGGATGCTCGCCGAGCCCGAGGACGGCCGACCACTCGACGAGCTGGTGCATCGGGCCGCACAGTCGTTCACCACCGTTCTGGAAGAGGCCTGAATTGGCAACCGATACCCGCGCGGTCGAGGCACCGGCCACCCCATCGGGTCGCGGTGTCCTGCTCCTGTTCGCCGGCCTGCTGGTCGCCATGCTGCTGGCCTCGCTGAACATGACCGTGATGAGTGCGGCGCTACCGACGATCGTCGGTGAACTCGACGGCAACGACCAGATGTACTGGGTCATCACGTCGTACATTCTCGCCTCTACGATCGGGATGCCGATCTATGGAAAGCTCGGCGACCTCTTCGGCCGGAAGAGCCTGCTGATCATTGCGATCTGCATCTTCACCGTCGGGTCGGTACTCGGTGCTCTGTCACCGAACATGTTGTGCCTCATCATCGCCCGGGTCCTGCAGGGACTGGGTGCAGGCGGCCTGATCATCCTCTCGCAGGCCACTATCGCCGACGTCGTCCCGGCCAGAGAACGCGGCCGGTACGCCGGCATCATGGGCGCCGTCGTCGCTGTCTCCTCGGTCGCCGGTCCGCTGCTCGGCGGTTGGCTGACCGAGGGACCCGGGTGGCGCTGGGTGTTCTGGATGAATCTGCCTCTCGGGGTGCTGGCGGTCGTGGCCGCCGTCGCATTCCTGCACCCGCCCAAGAAGATCCGTGTCCGGCACAAGATCGACATCCTGGGCATGACCGTGCTCGGAATCGCCACCACCGGGATCGTCCTCGTGGCCAGTTGGGGTGGTTCGCAATACGCGTGGACCTCACCCACCATCATCGGGATCGTGATGGGTACCGTCGTCGCCTGGCTGGTCTTCATAATGGTCGAACGCCGCGCAGCCGAACCCGTGATGCCCATGTCACTATTTCGGCAGCGCAACTTCAACCTCACCACCGCGGGTGGGTTGTTCGCGAGTGTCGGCATGTTCGGTGCGATCTCCTACATGCCCACCTACCTGCAGATGGCCCTGGGCGTCACATCCAGCCACGTCGGCCTCCTGATGGTGCCGATGATGGGCACGATGCTCGTCTGCTCCATCACCGTGGGACGACTCGTATCCAGGACCGGACACTACAAAGCGATGCCGATCGTCGGGTCGCTCCTGCTCGCCCTGAGCCTGTTCCTGCTGTCGACGATCTCACTCACCACTATGACCTGGCTGATCTGCGTCTACCTCGGGATTCTCGGTGCGGGGCTGGGCATCTCCATCCAGATCTTGATCCTGATCGTGCAGAACACGTTTCCGTACAGTCTGGTGGGCACGGCGACGGCGGCGAACAACTACTTCCGCCAGATCGGCGCCTCGCTGGGTGCCGCGGCGGTCGGCAGCCTCCTCGCGTCTCGTCTCGCCGACCTGCTCGTCGGCAAGGTCCCCGGCGACAGCGCAGGCTCTGCGGACGGCGCGAAATCATTGACTCCAGAACTGGTGCGCGGGTTCCCTGACTCGGTGAAAGACCCGATCATCGAGTCGTACAACGACGCACTCATGCCGGTCTTCTTGTTCGTCAGCCCGCTCGCCCTTCTCGGCGCGATCCTGCTGTGCTTCGTGATCGAAAGCCCCTGGCGACAACGGTGGAGCACGACGAGCCGTTGGAATCGACCACCGAGGTCTTGCCGTGATCACATCGCGCGCATGCCCTTGGTGATCACGAGGTCCCAGGCCCGGTCCGGCAGGACTCGCTTCAGGAAGATCATCGGTTTGGCTCCGGTCCCGACCGTATAACGCGTCCGTGGCCGACTCGCCTGCGCTGCTTTGACGATCGACTTCGCCACCGCCTCCGGCGACGACGGCAACCGCGATGCGCTCTGGCTACGGAGCACGTCGGCGACAGCTGATGCGTCGTGCGCGTATGGTCCCTCGCCCGCTGTTTTCACCAGGTTGTCCGCTGAGATCGTGCCCCACTCGGTCTTGATCATGCCCGGTTCCACCACGACGACGTCGATACCGAAGGGCCGCAACTCGAGACGCAGGCAGTCGCTGAGACCCTCGAGTGCGAACTTCGTGCTGTGGTACCAGCCACCGAAGGGTGCCGTGATGATGCCGCCCATCGAGGTGATGTTGATGATCGTGCCCGACCGGCGTTCGCGCATGCCCGGCAGCACCAACTGGATCAATCGCGCGGCACCGAACACATTGACGTCGAACTGACCCCGGGCCTCGTCCAGAGGAACGTCCTCGATCGATCCGTAACTGCCGTAGCCGGCGTTGTTGACCAGCACGTCGATCCGGCCCGCTTCCGCAAGAATCTCTTCGACACCGTGCGCCATCGAGTCCTCGTCGGTGACGTCCATACCGATGACCCGAATACCCTTGGTCTTCAACGGTTCCATCTTCTCGACCCGCCGCGCGGCGGCGTAGACGACGAAACCAGCTGCCGCCAGCCTGACGGCGGTCGATTCGCCGATGCCCGATGAGGCACCGGTGACGAGTGCGACTCTGCTGCTCATTGTTGTGCCCCCAGTGGTGGTCGGCCTGCTGTCGACGTGCCAGAACACGGTCATCCTATGCGCGCTTTGCCGGTCGGCCAACAGATCGGACCGTCCGACACTGAACCGATCGTCGCGGCGGTGCGTCCAATGGTCGATTGCCGCGGACGAAGGGAGCGAGATGGCAGAGGGCAGGCACCCATTGCTGAAACTGTTCTATCTCCTTGTCGGATTGTTCGTCATCGGAGTTCTCGCCCTCGTGCTCTTTGTCCGTACGATCTTCGCAGCGCCCGGCGCAGATCAGTCAGACGAGTCGGCATCGATCGCCCAGGCGTTGCGCGAGCTCCCTGGAGTTGCCACGGTGGACTACAGCTACAAGCACTCCTTCACCCACGGCAACGATTTCCTGGTCGACCTGATCTTCCGCGACGACGCCCGGTTGGACGAGGTCGAGCACGCGGTCTCGCTGTTTCACGATGAAACCGACCACCAGGATTTCGAGGGCTACCAGACGACTCTGGCGGTCACGCTCCGATCCAATGTCTACTCGTACGTCCCCGCCGAGCCTGCGAGTATCAAAACCTGGTTCACGATGCTGACCGACCCCGCCTTCGTAAAAGTCGGCGCTCTAGCAGTCGACTGGGCAATCTCCGTCCCCGCCGAGTCCGATGGCGTCGCCATCGCGAGGACGATGAACTACGTGGCGGATCGGTATGCCACGGTTTTCGAAAGCAAGACGGGCTCCGTCGCCGTCGGGACGTCGCCGTCTGATGGCGCCGATCCCGCCAGGCCGCAACCGAGTCTGTCGCTCTCGCTCAACGGCACCCGCCCCGTCCCAGAGGAACTCGCGGTGTGGGAGATGTTCACCTCTCGATGGCCGGACATGTCGTCGATCACCATGGACTTCAGCTACATCGAGTACACCGACCAGCGCTCGGCGATCACCCGGGTGGTGTTTCCAGGAGCTTCCGGGTACGCAAACCCCGACCTAGACCCGGTGCAGCTCGCCATTGCGGCAGAGCAGGAGCAATCCCTGCAGCAGTCACCCGTCCCCATGCACTACGCCGCAACCGGCAGATAGAGCGACCTGCTGCAGCGGCCAGACCATCCCTGCATTCCGTCGAGCGTGCCGATAACGCCGTCGAGCGTGACGAAGTTGCGTAACTTCAGCACGGTCGACGGTCGGTAGGGCACGGTCAACGGTCGGTAGGGCACGGTCGACGGCCGCTGTGATCGCGGGCGACTACTCCAGCAAGACGAACTCCACCAGACCCATCCGCAGACCGTTGACCTGCACCGAGAGTTCGTGACCTCCGGGGTAATATCGGCGCGTCGTGATCGGCGCGAAGGAATGCGTCTTGGCAATGTCGACGCGCTCGCCCGGGCCGACCGTCTTGGCGGCCAGTTTGAAGACCTTGTGGGCGACGGTGCCGGTCGCCTTACGGAACCCCACGCTGTAGTCGACGATCACTTTGACCGGCTTGTCACCGGAGTTGACCAGCACGGCCGAGATGCCCAGTTTGCCGCCGACGGAGACGGTCGGATCCACACTCAACCCGACGAGGCTCACGCCGGTCGGTGCGGCGAACCCCAGCAGTGCCAACGCATTCGCGTCGCCCCGTTTGATCAGCGTCCGCAACGCGTGCCGCACCAGCCGGTCGGTGTTGGCGTCCGGCTCCGCCAGCCAGCGGGTCGCGGTGTCGACCACCAGGCCGGGATGTTGCCGGCTCAGGTCGTTGAGATGGTTGGCAACCGACCGCCGGACGTAGTCGCTGGGGTCGCGGTAGAGGGCGTCGATGATCGGCAGGGTGGCGTCGGGCCGGGTGAGCAATTCGGGGACCCGCCTGGCCCAGGGCAGGTAGTGCCTCGTTCCCTCACTCGCGAGTCGCCGCACGTGTTCGTCCCTTGCGGTGGTCCACCGCCCGGCAGCGGCGAGGGTGCGATCGAGGTCGGCGATGAGCATCGTCCGCAACGCGAACTCTGCCGTGAGCCTGGGGGTCAGCTTCTTGAGAAGTCCGAGCCCGGTGTCGAACGCCTTGGCCGATCCTGCGGCGGACGCCCGGGAAGCAACGGCCTCGGTGATCGGCCACACCATCCAGCCCGAGCATTCCGGTTGCGCCACCAGAGCATTGACCGCCGCGACGAAGTCGCCGTAGTCGTCCGGAAGGTCCTCGAGCAGGGCGTCGCGCACCAGGTCAGACCGCTCTTTGAGGGCCATCCCGTCGAAGATCTTCGCAGACCTCTTGGTTGCGGTGCTGCGCTGCCCGGCAACGGTCAGGCAACCGGCCAGAGCTTTCACCGCAGGGGCACCCAGGAGTTCGTCGGCGAACGGCATCTTGGCAGCCTACGCAGTACACCTGCAGATATCTGGTCGAGCTCCGCCTCCCCCTGCCTTGTATTACCACTAGTCAGGCTTTACTGTTCTGACTATGCTCACTGCAAGTCAGCCGCCTGCCCCGACCGTGCACGCCGACAGATCGCGATGGGTCGCGCTTGCCGCGGTCTGTTTCGGGATGATGCTCACGTTTTTGAACATCACCGCCACCATCTCCTCGGTCCCGGCGATCCAGTCCGACCTCGCCGCAGACAGCGCAACGATGGTCTGGATCCCGAGCGTCTTCGCCCTGGTGGTGGCCAGCCTCGTACTCTCTGCCGGAACGCTGGGTGACGTGATCGGCCGACGGACGGCCTTTGTCATCGGCTCCGCGATCATGTCGGTAGGCAGCCTCACCTCAATCCTGTCCCACACCAGCGGGTGGCTGTTGGCCGCTCAGGCCGTCACAGGCGTGGGCGCAGCGCTCGTACTTCCGAACAGCCTGTCCATCATCAGCAACAGCTTCACCGACCCGAAGGAACGTACCGAGGCGATCAGCATCTGGGCGGCATGTTCGGGCCTGGGCCTGGCGATCGGACCACTGTCCGCCGGAGCGGTGCTCGGAGCGTTCTCCTGGAACGCCGTCTTCGGGGTGAACGCGATCGCAGCGCTCGCCGTCACCCTCATCGCCCCGTTCGTCGTCCCGGCCAGCAAGGTGCCCGGCGCCAGGTTGGACCTACCGGGCCTGCTCAGCGCAACGACCGCGATCGCTGCACTCACGTTCTGGGTCATCGACGGCTCGCACAGCGGATTCGGCTCTGCCCGAGCGATCATCGCGATTGTCCTATTCGTCGGCGCACTCGCCGTCTTCATCGCGTTCGAGCGCGCCGTCGACGCCCCGATGCTCGACCCGCGCCTGTTCAAATCGCCCTCGTTTTCCACGGTCATGCTGGTCAGCGCCACAGTGCTGTTCGGGTTCACGGGCCTGGCGTTCATCTCCGTGCTCTTCTTCGAGAGAGTCGGCCGACTCGACGCCTGGACGACCGGCCTGCACCTGCTGGCACTGATGGGCACCTACGTCGTCGTCAGCGGCGTCGCACCACGACTGTTGCCCCGGACCGGCTTCAAGGTGATGTTGACGTCCGGGTTACTGATCACAGCCGCCGGCGCCCTGCTCCTGCTGCGGGTCCACCCGGGCGAGGGATGGACGAACATGACAGTCGCGCTCGTGGTCCTGGGCGTCGGATTCGGTTCGTTGATCGCCCCCGCCACAGCCGCCGCGATGAGCAGCGTCGAGCCCGCCCGAGCCGGCATGGCAAGTGGCACCGTCAACATGTTCCGGCAGCTCGGCGGAGTCCTCGGAACGAGTGTCCTCGGATCCATCCTGACGTCGCAGGTGGCGGCCGCAGCGTTGACCGATTCGCCCGCCGACGCCTTCGAGTCGGCCTTTCACATCTGCGCCGTCGTCGCAGCCATCGTGTTCACCGTCGTGGCCGTTCCCACCGCACTATTTGTCCGAAGTCGACCCGCACACTGAAGGATCAACAATGAGTATCGATGAAGCGCAACCTATTTCGGGCGATGCCGTGGACGCCGCCATCGCAGGCATCGACTGGGGTGAAGCCCGGAACCGCAACGTGACCTGGCACGACCCCGCCATACCCGCCCAGGTTGCCACCAAGCTGTCCGGGATCGACTACATGCACGCGCTCGCCGACGGCCGGATCCCGGCGCCACCGATCGTCGGACTGATCGACGCACGCCTGACCTCGGTGACACCGGGAGCAGCCGAGTTCACGCTGACGCCGAACGAATCCCACTTCAATCCGATCGGCGCCGTCCACGGCGGCGTCATTTGCACGTTGCTCGATTCCGCTGCCGGTTGCGCGGTCCACACAACTCTTCCTCAGGGGTTCGGCTACACATCCGTCGAGATCAAGGTCAACTTCATGCGTGGGACCACACTCGACTCCGGCGAACTGATCGCCCGGGGCTGGGTGAAGAAGGCAGGCCGGCGAGTGGCTTTCGCCGAAGCGGAGATCACCGACTCGCTCGGCAAGACAGTCGCAACCGCCTCCACCTCAATCCTGGTGTTCGAGGTGCCCTGACCTCAGCCTGCCTCGACGATGACCTTTCCGACCATCGCACCGCGTTCCCGATCCACCAGGTCCGCAACGCAAGTCTGTGAGTCTGGGCAAACAGGGCCGCCGTCCTGCGGGCACAGTCAGGTTGGCCCTGCAATGGTCGCAGCATCAATTGCCACTGGTTCGAGTATTGCTCTGTGGTGGTTGCGATTCGGCGGTGCGGCCAGGACCTCTGCTGTCCGATTCTTCAGAGCAGCACGATCGACGGCTCCATTCCTGGCCATGACTGCTTCCAGCGCGCTCACCCAGTGTCGGTAGTACGACCATGACTCATCAGCGGTGGGGTAGCGGGTTGACTCCCAGTCCTTGATGGAGTCGACGAGCGTGCCCTGGAACAGTTGCCAGTCAAACTCGCCTGCGGTGTGCGCCGCCACCGCCAGCGCGAACGCTCTGATCTCCCAGGGATGATCGAATGACATTTCGTCGGGCCGCCCGCCGGGTAGGTTGCGGACCAGATCATCCACCGTTCGGCGGTCCGCATCTGGAACAGTGGCAGGCACGCCGTTCATGATGCGGCCTTGACTGGGCCGACGCCGATCATCGAATCCCGCGTGACCAGTGCAGCGAGTTGCTCTTCGCTCCAGCCGTCGGTGCCGGCGGGTCGCTGCGGCAGTACCCAATAACGCATCTCCGAACTCGAGTCCCAGATGCGGATCTCGACGGAGTCGGCGACGTTGAACCCGAAGTCGTCGGCCAGGACCTTGCGCGGCTCACGCACGATTCGGGCTCGATACTGCGGGTCTTTGTACCAATTAGGAGGCAACCCGAGAACCGGCCACGGGTAGCACGAGCACAACGTGCACACGATGGCGTGGTGCACCTCGTCGGTGTCCTCGAGGACCACCATGTCTTCGCCTTGCAGTCCACCGATACCCAGTTCTCTGCAGGCTTCGGCGGCGTTGTCGAGGAGACGGTGCCGAAAGTCGTTGTCAATCCATACTTTCGCGACCACTTTCGCTCCCAGCTGCGGTCCGACCTGATTCTCATAGATGTCGACGATGCGGTCGACCATCGAGCTCGTCACCACCCCCTTTTCGATGAGCATCGACTCCAGCGCCTTGACGCGGGCGGCCGTTTCTTCCTGACCTGAGGCGCCTGCACTCATGCGCTCCGTTCCGTTCATCGACCAATTCGACGTAGGGGTCCCATACGTCGAAACAAACCGACGCGTTCGGATCACCAAAACCCTTGCCCCACAACTCTTCGCTGGTGAACTTTATGGTGTAGACGTGCTCCGGCGCGTCGCCGAGCCCGTTCCCCGCAGAATCGGGGTAGATGAAAGACCCGCGGTGAGCGACGACCACAGCCTGTTTGCCTCGGATGTACCGGGCCAACCGGGTGTGTCCGAACGGGCTGTTGTGCGCAGTGCGCACCCTGTCGCCGACGGTGAATCGCGGCTGCTTACTGGTTTTTCGAGCGGCGGAAGCGCCCGCCGAGACCGCGGCATCAACGAAATCGAGCAGCTCTTGGCGTTAGGGGTGATCAGGGAGTGGGGCGTCGGGGTTCTCGAGATAGTGACGGGCGCGGCGGGCGAGTTCATCCGGCTCGACAACGCCTGCCGCGATGACGTGGGCCTCGATGGAGTGGAGCCAATGCTGGTAATACGGCGAGCTGAGGTAAGTCGCCGGGTCCATCTTCTCGACGCCGTGCCGGAACTGGTCAATACCGAAGTACCCGGCGCCAACGCAGGCCGGGTACATCGCGAACACGGCCTTCTCCCACTCGGCGCTGAAGACCGGTTCACTGTCCGGAAGATAGACCGGACCGAGACCATCAGTCCCTCCGAGATCGAATACGCCGTTCACATGGTGCTCCCAACTCCGGCGTCATCTGCTGCTACAAATCCAGAACTCTCGGACTCGCGCTCTGAGGAGTTCCGCCTTCGAAGTGACTTACCTCACAGATCCTCCCAGCGCGGTGTCGGGGATGTCAATCGACGTAAACACGCCAAGATCCTCTTCTTTGAACTCGCCTAACCCAGGTGGCGGACCTATTTTCGGACAACATGTTCCGCGTTCAGCGACGATGTGCGGTGGCGAACCGTCAGGCGAACACCGGAGCTGCCGCGGAGCCGGTGCTCGGCGCGTTCGTATTCGGACGCGCTCTCACGGAGACCGCTGCGGAGGGGCACTCGATGACTCTTCCGAATGTGCAGAATCGTTCCAGCGAGCTGGATCCGATCCAATCAAGGATACGAATCAGCGAACGCAAAATCTCGCTGAACCTGCTGGTAAAAGGCCTTGCATCGGCCTGAGCTCCGGACCGGGGATGCGCGTGGGCGGCTCTGCTGCTATTTTGCTGTTATCTTCTCTCGGGGTCGCAGGTGGCCCCGAGGACTTTCCCGGCTCGTTTCGGGCCATCTGAACACTGCATACGAAGGAAACTGATGCGCGCAAAGTTTGCCTGGCGGAAATTGGTCGCCGGCGCCGCTGCCGTGGTTGCGGGTGTGACCTTGTCGGTCGCTGCCGTTCCTGCCACCGCCTCCGCCGAACCTCAGACCGTCCGCGTCTACTCGGCCTCGATGGGCAAGAGCATTCCGGTGAAGGTGCTCCCCGCCGCAGGCGGTGGCTCGAACAACGCCACCCTGTACCTGCTCGACGGCCTGCGCGCCCCGAACAACAACAGCGGCTGGTTGCTCGAGACCGATGTGCAGCGCTTCTTCGCCGGCAAGAACGTCAACGTGGCGATTCCATTCGGTGGCGGCGGCAGTTTTTACACCGACTGGCAGCGGGACGACCCCACCCTGGGCCGGCAGAAGTGGGAAACCTTCCTGACCCGGGAGTTGCCCGCCTTCATGCAGGCCAACTTCGGCAGTGACAACCGCCGCAACGCGATCGCAGGCCTGTCGATGAGCGGCACCTCCGCGCTCAACCTGGCCTCGAAGCACCCGAACTTCTACCAGGGTGTCGCGTCGTACAGCGGCTACCCGACCGTCAGTTCCCCCGGATTCGCCCAGGGCATCGCCGCATCTGTCCTGGAGATGGGCGGTAACCCCATCAACATGTGGGGCATCTGGCCCGCAGGTGCCTGGCTCGAGAACGACCCGTCGCTGCACACCGCGAACCTGCGTGGCAAGCGCGTCTACGTCTCGTCCGGCGCCGGATCACCGAGTACCAACCCGGCCTTCAACCCGGCCAGCGCGTCGTTCGATCCGATCAAGTTCTCACAGATGGTTCCGCTGGAAGCTGCCGCAGGCATCAGCAGTCAGCTCTACGTCGCCAGCCTCCAGGCGGCCGGCATCAACCCGCAGACCCACATCACGCCTGAAGGCGTGCATTGGTGGTCGTTCTGGCAGGACCGCCTGAAGGAATCCTGGTACGGCACCCTGGCTCCCGCTCTGGGGGTCTGAGAAACCACAAGCAACACTCAAGGCCGCGGCCCGAAGCAATTCGGGTCGCGGCCTTGTTGCTTCGACGCCCCTCCCCGAGTCCACTGAGACGCGCGGCTGCGATTAGCTTCGAGACATGGACAACTTCTCAGCCTTGGTGGCCCGGCAGGATGACGATCAGATCGTGACAGCGGTCGAGAGTCTCGACGCAGCGCAACTCCCTGACGGCGACGTGACGATCCGGGTGCTGTATTCGAGCGTCAACTTCAAGGACGCGCTGGCACTGACGCCGAAGGGCGGGGTGGTGCGCGACTATCCGATCGTCCCCGGCATCGACCTGACCGGCGAGGTGGTGGAGTCGCAGTCACCGGACTTCGCGGTCGGCGACCTGGTCCTGGCCCACGGCTACGAGATCGGCACGGGACGTCACGGCGGGTACGCCGAATACGCGCGGGTTCCGGCCGGATGGGTCGTCGCACTCGGTCCGATCTCCCCGCACGACGGGGCGGCCATCGGGACCGCCGGGTTCACCGCCGCGATGAGCGTCCAAGCCCTGATCGAGCGCGGCCTGACCCCCGGGGACGGGCCGGTCCTGGTCACCGGAGCGACAGGCGGAGTCGGTTCTGTCGCCATCGACCTACTGGCGGGTGCGGGCTACGAGGTCGTCGCCTCCAGCGGAAAGACCGAGGCAGTCGAACGACTCCGCGCCCTCGGTGCCGCCGACGTGATCGGGCGGCTACCGGAGGACCCGGATGCCAAACCCCGCCCCCTGGGCAAGACTCGCTGGGCCGGAGCCGTCGACTGCGTGGGCGGCGCGACACTGGCGGACGTCCTGAGCTCGGTCAAGTACGGCGGCGCAGTCGCGGCCAGTGGCCTCACCGGAGGACCAGGCCTTTCGACGACCGTCCTGCCCTTCATCCTGCGCGGGGTCGCGCTCCTGGGGATGGACTCGGTGCAGATGCCCATCGAACCGCGGCGAGCGCTCTGGGAGAAGCTCGGCACCTCGCTCGTCCCGCAGCATCTTGCTGATGTCGCGACGGAAGTCGATGTGAAGGACGTCGCCCAGGTCGTCGACAAGGTCCGGGCAGGCAAGTTCTCCGGTCGCGCGGTCGTAAAGGTGGCCGGCGGCTTCTGATCGTCTCCGGGCCCGGCGGTCAGGAGACCGTGATGACCACTTTGTTCGGATAGAACGCGAGGTGCCCGGCGATGTCCGCGACGGCGTCATAGGGTTCGGCGTAGGTCCACGCCGCGTCGGCGATCACCCCGTCAGGCGTCACCAGGTCGAAGTACGTGGCATCGCCCTTGTAGGGACAGTAGGTCTCGCTGTCGCTGGGTCTGAGCAGCGATGGATCGATGGCCGACAGCGGCACGTACGCCACGGGTGGATACGTGGATTCCTGCAGCGTGAGCGACTTCGCGGTATCGGCGACGACGGTTTCGCCGGCCCGCACCCGAACCTGACCTGTGCTTGCCTCAACGGTGATCGGATGCGTCTCGTCGGGTATCAATCGGGTCTTTGCCATGTGATCCACCTCTCGTGTCACTGACATAACCACCCACCGGCCGCGCTGATTCCCCCGATCTCACGGCAGCAGTCGGCGCAAGTACTCAGCGGTCTTGTCGTCAGCGGGGTAGAAGCTCTCGACGCTGAGTTCGTCCACCGTCACATCCAGTGGCGTTCCGAAGGTGGTGACCGTGCTGAAGAACGACAACTCCTGGTCGCCGGTGCGCAGACGCAGGTAGACGGCCACGTCTCCGGCCATCGTCGGGTCGTCGACGTCATCGTCTTCGGCTGCGGGATAGGCCCGCAGTTCGGCGAGCAGTGTCTTCAGCTTCGGATCGCCCGTCACCCTGATCTGGCGCTCCAATCGCTCGAACAGGTGGGTTCGCCACTGCCCGAGGTTGACGATCCGGCCCCCGAGTCCCCGTGGGTCGAGACTGAACTTGAGAACATTGAACGGCGCCGCAAGCAGATCCTCGGGCGCGTCCTGGGTGAACGCCGCGACAGCTGCGTTCGCGTCCACCAGATTCCAGTGCCGATCGACCGCTAGCGCGGGGTACGGCTGAGTCGCCGCCAAGACTTGACGTATCGCGCTGCGCACCATGGACATTCGCTCGCCGTCGAGCGCGGACTCGCTGTATGAGGGCGCGAAGCCTGCAGCGAGCAGGAGTTGGTTGCGTTCCCGCAGCGGCACCTCCAGGTGCTCGGCCAAGGTGAGCACCATCGCCCGGCTCGGCGCCGATCGACCGGTCTCCAGAAAGCTCAGGTGCCGAGCCGATACGTCCGCCACCGACGCCAACTCCAGCTGCGGGACCTTGCGGATGGTTCGCCATTCACGCAGCAGATCACCGAACAGGTACCGCTTTTCCTCTGGCATTCTCGGTCTCCCCGCCTGTTGTTCTGTTGTGGATACTCGGGTGAGCTCGATCCCGCACCCATCGCCCTGGTCCCTCCCATTTCACCTTATGATCAGCGGCGGACCTTCAACGCTGAGGAGCAGGACATGACTGTGCTCGACCGCTTTCGCATCGACGACAAGGTGGTGATCGTCACCGGCGCATCGTCAGGACTGGGCGTCGCCTTCGCCAAGGGATTCGCCGAAGCCGGCGCCCGGGTCGTCCTGGCCGCCCGCCGCGCCGACCGGCTCGAGCAGACCGCGAAGTTGGTCGAATCCGTCGGCGGGACGGCATTGTCCGTCGTCACCGACATCTCCCAGCCAGACCAGGCCACCGCACTCGTCGACGCCGCGATGGCTGAGTTCGGCCAGGTCGATGTGCTGATCAACAACGCCGGCGTCGGCACCGCGGTGCCGGCGACCCGAGAGACCCCGGACGAGTTCCGCGCGGTGGTCGACATCAATCTGAACGGCTCGTACTGGGCCGCCCAGGCCGTCGGCCGGGTGATGCAACCGGGGAGCTCGATCATCAACATCTCGAGCATCCTCGGCATCACCACCGCGGGCCTCCCCCAAGCCGCCTACTCGGCGAGCAAGGCTGCCATCTCCGGACTCACCCGCGATCTGGCTCAGCAGTGGGGCAGCCGGAAAGGTATCCGCGTCAACGCGATTGCCCCCGGCTTCTTCAAGTCCGAGATGACCGACACCTATCCCGACGGTTACCTGCAGGCCATGGGTCCGCGGCTGGTGCTGAGCAGGACCGGCGACCCGGAAGAACTGGCCGCCACGGCGATCTGGTTGGCGTCGCCGGCCTCCGGATATGTCACCGGCCAGACCATCGTCGTCGACGGAGGCGTCAGCATCACCTAGCTCCACCAGACGAGATCGCTCCCGCCCACCTCAGCCGGGCATCTTGTCGATGAACCCGTAGACGGCGGTGATCTTCTCATCGTCGTTCACGGCCGCGACGTCGAATCCGACCACCAACGGCTCGGCGCCCACCTCTGCCACCAACTCCCAGGTGAACCTGGCGATGTTGTGGTGAGCGTCGAGCACGTCGCCGCGAACGAACGTCAGGCCGGCGAACTGCTCCTGCGCGCCGGCGATGACCTGGTCGATACCGTCGACGCCGCTGACCGACGCGAGCGGGTCGGTGTAGACGCCGTCGGCTGCCCACAGTGCAGCGATCGCCTCGCGACGGGCCTGCGGGTCCGTCTCGTTCCACGCGGCGAGGTACTGATCGACGAGCGCACCCACGGTGTCGAGATGCGATGTGTCCTGGATGGTTCCGGTCATTGCCTGCTCCTTGCTGTTGTGTGTGATGACAATCGTGCCGCTCATGGGTGTCACTGGGCGATGACGTCCGAGGTAAGAATCTGCATCATCCGGGGCTTGTCAGACCCCTCTGGCAAAGTCGTACACATGTTCGAGGGGATCGCCGTGGGGGCGGATGAGGTGGCCGATATCGGGCCTGCGGAGTCGGCGCTGCCTGATGAGCTGCTGCGTCATGCTGAGCGTGCGGTCACGGGTCAGAGCCGGCTGGAGTGGGAACGCTATACCGCTGCGGCACAGTTGCATCGACTCCTCGTCGAATCGCTCGCGGACACTCCGGTGGCGATGCGGGCGGTCGATCCATTCAGTGTCTGCGCGGCGCAGTTGGCTGCGGCGCAGCAGATGACCCAACAAGGCGCCGAGCATCATTTGACGCGAGCACTCGCGTTGCGAGACCGAATACCGATGGTCAATCAGTTGTTGAAGGAGGGGTTGATCGCTGCGCATCACATTGCGGCGATCATCTCGCGGACGGATCTGATCGAGGGGTCAGAGTTCATGGCCGACATCGACCGCGATATCGCGGAGGCGTTGCGGCGGCCCGGGTCGTGGTCGAAGAACCGGTTGCGCGACATGGTCGATGCGACCATTTTTCGGCGGGATCCGAATCTGGTGCGGGAGAACCGCGACGACGCCACGAAGCGACGTGGGGCACCCAAACGCCGCGGGCCGAGCGTCACCGGAGGCGTTCAGTCGACAGCAGGAAACTCGCAGGTAAGAGTTGTGGAGATGCACTGCCGACGCGCGGCCGTCTAGGATTGTCGACAAAATCACCCAGTTCGCTGAACGAAAGGACGAGGCTGGCTTGTGGCCGTGCCAAGAGGAGCGCTCGACGAGCAAGGCCTTCCCGTCAGCCTGGTTGACGTCGCGGGCCGTCGTGTTCGCGATGCCATCCTGTCGGGAACACTGAAGCCCGGCGAGAAAATCGTCGAGGAACAACTGTGCGCAAGTCTCGGCATCAGCCGGGCGCCGCTGCGTGAGGCACTGCGCCTGCTTAGCCAGCAGGGCCTCGTCGAACATCTCCCGCGGAGGGGGTCACGCGTCACCGAGTGGTCACCCCAGGACATCCTGCAACTGTTCGAGCTGCGGCACATCCTCGAGCGGCATGCGATCGAATCGGCCCTGCCCCTTGCCGACGTCGAGACCGCGCTCGATCCGGTCCGCGAGGCCCTCGATGACATGCGCACCGCGAGTGAGCGCGATGACGACCTCGAGAAGGACGACGCCCACCGGCGCTTCCACGCGGCGGTCGTCGGACTCGCCGGAAACCGCCAGCTCGACATCGCGATGGAACCCGTCCTGCTCAAGCTGCAGCTGCCGATGGCGATCAATCTTCGTAATGAAGCCCGCGTTCACGACCCGAGCGACGGAATCCGGCGACACCAGCGCATCCTCGAAGCGTTGGAAACCAACGATTCGCGAATTGCGGTCGCAGCGGCCAAAAACCACGGCCAATTGGCCTATCTGGGCCTGGAGAGCAACAGCTAACACAAACGACACACAGCCGTTTCGCCGTTGGCACGATTCTGTCGACAATCGACATTATGACTTTCGATGCAACGGCAACCGGGCCCACAATCGGTCCATCGGTGGCGGAGATCCTGCAGTCCCACGCGAGCGGCAGCGGATCTCCTACCAAGACAGCGGCTCGCGTGGCCGACGCGATCGCCGCCCGGGGCGACGACGGCACCTGGCTGTCGACGGTGCCTCGCGACAAACTTCTCGCCGCAGCCGAAGCCATCGAACAACGACCCGGGGCGCGCACGCTCCCGCTCTACGGAGTCCCCTTCGGAGTCAAGGACAGCATAGACGTCGCAGGCGTCCCCACCACGCTGTCGTGCCCCGACTACGCCTACGTCCCCGAGGTCACCGCACCGGTCGTGCAGCGACTCCTCGACGCCGGCGCTCTGTATGTGGGCAAGACCAACCTCGACCAGTTCGCGACAGGTCTCAACGGGACACGCACCCCGTACACGGTGCCGCGGAGTGTGTACGGCAACGAAATGATCTCCGGTGGTTCGAGTTCCGGGTCGGCGTTGACCGTGGCCCTGGGACAGGTGCCCTTCGCCGTCGCCACCGACACCGCCGGGTCGGGCCGGGTCCCGGCCGCACTCAACGGGGTTGTGGGTTTCAAGCCGTCCCGAGGTCTGATCAGCACCGTCGGACTCGTCCCGGCCTGTAAGTCGCTCGACTGCATCACGGTGATGGCCGGATCGATCGACGACACCGACCGGGTCCTCGACGTGGTGATCGGTCGCGACGACCGCGACTCCTGGTCTCGCGACCGCGGGCCCCGCCACGACGGCCGATCCATTCGGGTGGGCTTGCCTGCCCCTGATGAACTCGACTTCTTCGGTGATGACGAGATGCAGGCCGCGCACTTGGCGTTCCGCCACCGAATCTCCCGCACAGAAGACATCGTCGATGCACCATTGGCTCCGTTTCTCGCCGCAGGCGCCCTGCTCTACTCGGGACCATGGGTCGCCGAACGCCTCGTCGAGTTCGCCGATTTCCTCGCTGCACAACCTGAGTCGATCTTTCCCGTCGTCCGCGACATCCTCCGCAGCGGCGAGAAGTACACCGCTGTCGATGCCTTTGCCGCGCAACAGAAACTACAGGACCTCAAAGCCGAGGTGGCGCGCCTCTGGAAAGACATGGACGTCCTGGTGATCCCCACCATCGGTACCACCTTCACGGTCGACGAGGTGCTTGCGCGTCCCATCGACTGCAACACGATGCTGGGCCACTACACACACTTCGGAAATCTTCTCGACCTCACCGGGGTCGCCATTCCTGTCGGCCATACCGCCGACGGCCGACCACTGAGCGCGATGATCCTCGGGCCGGCGCTCTCCGACGACACCGTCCTGACTCTCGCCGCAAGATTTCTCGACGAACCCCGCACCACCTCCGCGCTGCCCGCCGATGCGCAGCAAAACCTTTCGGCACCAACATCAGTCATCGAGGAGCATTCATGACCGAATCACCCACCGCGTCAACATCTGTCGATGCGGTACCCGAACCGTACCCGCTGATCGCGGGTAAAACGGCGCTCATCGTCATCGACATGCAGCGCGACTTCATCCTGCCCGGAGGTTTCGGGGAGAGCCTCGGCAACGACGTGAACATGCTCCTGAAGGTGGTCCCGCCTCTCGCCGACCTCATCGCCGCCGCGCGGGCCGCCGGAATGCTGGTGGTCCACACCCGGGAAGGCCACGTGCCCGATCTATCTGATTGTCCCCCAGCGAAACTCAAGCGCGGCGCACCGTCCAAGCGCATCGGCGACCCCGGTGAATACGGCCGCATCCTGATCCGCGGCGAGTACGGCCACGACATCGTCGACGAACTCGCGCCGCTCGAGGGAGAGATCGTCATCGACAAACCGGGCAAAGGGGCGTTCTACGCCACCGAACTGCAGGAGATCCTCACCGGGGCGGGCATCACGCAACTGCTCGTCACCGGGGTCACGACGGAGGTGTGCGTGCACACCACCACCCGGGAGGCGAACGACCGCGGATACGAGTGCCTCGTCGTATCCGATTGCGTCGGATCGTATTTCCCGGAGTTCCAGCGCATCGGTCTGGAAATGATCAGTGCGCAAGGTGGAATCTTCGGCTGGGTCGCCGATTCCGCGGCGGTCATCCCCGCCATTGCCGCTCTATCCGTCACACCAGTCTCCGCCCCCGCCTCCCAGAGCTGACAGGAACCGTCCATGAGTACTGAAGTCAACGAAAAAGTCCCACTACCCAGCCCCGAACCCGTGAAGATCCCCTGGTGGACTCGCGGCGACACCAACGCCTTCTTCGGCCTGGGATTCAACATCCTGGTGAACGTCCTGACCCTCACCGGGCTGATGATCGGCGTCATCAGCGTCTCCCCCGGCGATGTGCTGGGAACGGTGCTGCCCGCGCTCGGGGTCGCATTGATCTTGGGCAACCTCTACTACACCTGGCTGGCACGACGCCTGGGGCAGAAGGAGAATCGCACCGACGTCACCGCGCTGCCGTACGGCCCCAGCGTCCCGCACATGTTCATCGTCGTCTTCGTGGTCATGCTGCCGGTCTACCTCAACACCGACGACGCGATCGCGGCCTGGCAAGCCGGTCTCGCGTGGGCGTTCATGATCGGCGTGATCGTGATGATCGGGGCGTTCGTCGGTCCCTATATTCGCAAGATCACCCCGCGCGCAGCGATGCTCGGCACCCTCGCCGGAATCTCGATCACCTTCATCTCGATGCGGCCCGCAGCCCAGATGTACGAAGCCGCGTGGATCGGTCTACCGGTGCTCGCCATCATCCTGATCGGCTTCTTCACCAATGTGCGCCTACCGGGCAACATTCCGGTCGGTCTGGCCGCCTTGCTCGTCGGTACCGCCATCGGCTGGGCAGGTGGATTCATGGACGCGCCTGCCGTGGGCGACGCAATCGGCGACATCGCGGTCGGCGTCCCCGATCAGCGCTTCGACATGCTGTTCGACGGATTGAAAGACCTCGCACCACTGCTCGGCACCGCGATCCCCCTCGGCGTCTACAACTTCACCGAAGCGATGAGCAACGTCGAGAGCGCGGCAGCCGCCGGCGACAACTACAACCTGCGCAGCGTGCTGCTGGCCGACGGTGCCGGCGCGATCATCGGTGCCGGTTTCGGTTCCCCTTTCCCGCCTGCTGTGTACATCGGACATCCCGGCTGGAAAGACGCCGGCGGTCGCGCGAGTTACTCACTCGCCAGCGGCGTCGCGATCGGATTGCTCTGTTTCCTAGGACTTTTCGGGGTGCTCGATTCGATACTGCCGGTACCGGCGATCGTCCCGATCCTGCTGTACATCGGTCTCCTGATCGGCGCGCAGGCGTTCCAGGCAGTACCGCGGATCCACGCCATCGCGGTGGTCGCGGCGATCTTGCCGAACCTCGCGCAGTGGGCCCACGGACTCATCGACAACGCTCTCGCGGCAGCCGGTACGACGGCGAACGATGTCGGCATGGAGTCGCTCAACGGCGCGGGCGTCGTCTATGAGGGCCTCAAGGTGTTCGGCGAGGGTGCGGTCTTGGTCGGACTCGTCCTGGGCACGATGGTCACCTTCATCATCGACAAGAAGTTCCTCTACGCGGCCATCGCCTCGGCCGTCGGTGCGGTGCTCTCGTTCATCGGCCTCATCCACGCCCCTGAGGTCGCCTGGAACGCGGCACCCGAGGTGGCACTGGGCTACCTGTTCTTCGGCATCGTGTGCCTGGGCTATTACTTCCTCCCCGGGGGCAAAGAGTCTGTGGAGCACGACGACTCGGACGTGATGGCGGAATAGCTCCACCCCGCGCGCAGACAACGGTGCCCCGGCCAATGTGGCCGGGGCACCGTTGTCGTCCTGGACTGGTCCGTCAGAGTGCGCTGCCGGCCGTCCAGGTCTCCCAGGGCACGCCCCAGTCGCCGTTCTGCCACAACTCGAGCGCGGGACCGCCCGTGTTGCGGACTTCGACGACGTCGCCGGTGACAGCGAAGTCGTAGAACCATCTGGCGTTGTCCGGGTTCAGATTGAGGCAGCCGGACGACATGTTCGTATTGCCCTGCTGGGGGATGGTGTCTTCCAGCTGATGCAGGTAGATGCCGTCATTGCTGATCCGGGTGGCCCAGTTGATGGTCTCGCGGTATCCCAGGCGTGAGTTCACCGGCAGACCGTAGGTAGAGGAATCCATGATCACCGGGTTGGCTTTGTCGAGCACGGTGTAGGTGCCCGATTGCGTCCAGAAGTGGATGGTCTTCCCGTTGACCGTCTCGGTGCCGCCCCGGCCCATCGAGGTCGGCATCGTGCGTACCAATTCGTCGTTGACGTAGACACTCACCTGCTTCGTGGTGTCGTCGGCGATGGAGATATGCGAGTCGCCGATCGTGAACGAGCACGCCGCGTCGTCCTGGCCGTACAGCCCGTTCCCGAGGTCGATGGCGTAGACCATCGCACGAGCGGTCACCTTGGTGCCGGGCCGGAAGTACTCCTTGGGCCGCCAGTGCACGTTCTGGCTGTCGACCCAATTCCACTGCCCCTCTACGGCGGGCTCCGTCTGAACGGACAACGCTTTCTGCGCGGCGGCACGGTCGGTGATGGGTTCGTCGAAGTGCACCACGGTGACGATCCCGACGCCGTAGGTGGCGCCGTCCCTCAGCGCTCCCCCGCCGGTGGTGACAAACGAGGGCATGGTCAGGTTGTTCGGTTCGACGGTGCGGAAGGAGCTGGTCGTCGAACGGGTGCGGCCTGCCGCGTCTCGGGTGGTCGCATCGAGCTGGTAGGTCTTGGAGTAACCCAGGGCCGTGTCCGGCTTCCAGGCCAGTCTGTCGGGTGTCATGACCCCGGGGATCACCCGACCCTCGTCGTTGGTCATGACCACGTCGACCAGCGTGCCCTCGGCGACACTGACCAGCACCGTGCCCACCGGATCGAAGCCCGCGGTTGCTGCCGGTGGCTCGAAGGTCACCTGCGCCTCAGGTATCGGCGGCGGCGCCGAGGACTTCTGCGTCGTCGTGCCTCCGCTCGCGCAGGCGGCAAGCGCTGCAGCAAGCGCACCACCGCCTGTGATGAGTAGCCCCCGCCGACTGATATGACCATCTGAATTCCGATGGCGTTCGGACACCGGGCACGCTCCTCTTTCACGACTATCAAGACGTTCGCGATTACCAACGCTCACCAGTTTACGGATGGCCGACCGGTTTGCCCGTTTCTGTCATGCCCGCCTGCGGCGCCGGCAGGGCACGTAGTAACCTTTCCGTGTCCTCGCTGATACCAAAACGTTGCTTCTGAGATAAAGGACCTATTTGTGGCTCGACACCGCCTGACTGCACCCGCCCCGTACCTTCAGGCGCCCGCCGTGGCCCCTGTCTCACCGAGCCTCCAGGTCAGACCCGGTGTTACGCGTGCTCAGATGGCTCCGTGGGAGCGTGGCATCTGTCTGACGCAGTCCATCGCGGAACCGAGCGATGCTCAACGCAGAGTACTGGTGCAGGCGCCGTCCGCAAGCCGTGGACCACAGCATCGCGCCCCACGGACCGGTGTGGTCCCGACCACGGCCAAAGCCGGCGCATTCGCCGCCGTCGCCGGAGTGATCGGCTTGTCGGTGGGTGGGGCCGCTCAGGCATCCGCAGATACCCCAGCCGCACCGGTCAACGCCGGGTTCCCGGCGCTGCCAGAACTGCCGGCTCTTCCCCCCTTGCCTGCCCTGCCCCCGGAACTGACCCTCCCGTCGGACCTGACGCTGCCTGCGCCGCTCGACGACCTGGTGCAGGACCTGCTTCCTCCGCAGTCGGCCCTACCTGACGGCCGGACTGCGGTTTCTCCGACCACGGGCACCATGACCTCGGGCTACGGCGCGCGATGGGGCACCACCCACTACGGACTGGACATCGCCAACGAGATCGGCACCCCGGTCTACGCGGTCACCGACGGCACCGTCCTGGAGTCCGGACCCGCGAGCGGCTTCGGACAGTGGGTTCGGGTCCAGCAAGACGACGGCACCATCGGCGTCTTCGGTCATGTCGACCAGAGCTTCGTGACGGCCGGACAACAGGTCAAGGCCGGCGAGCAGATCGCCACGGTCGGCAATGAGGGGCAGTCGACCGGACCGCACCTGCACTACGAGGTCTGGGACCAGAGCGGCGCCAAGATCGACCCACAGGTGTGGCTGAACAACCGCGGTGTGAGCATCGGCTGATTCGACAGACAAAGCAGCGCCCCGACCTCATGGTCGGGGCGCTGTTTGGTGCTGGACGGGTTGGGGCACGCTGCACCCATGACCTTTCCGCACGAGAACGAAGAGCCCGTTGGCGAGACTGCTGAAAAAGACGAGGAGAAGGACGTCTACGAGGCCGCCCAGGAAGGTGCAGGCGGCGAGCGTGATCACGCCGTCGGTGGCTCCGAAGGCACCACCGACGGACAGTGAACGTACGAATATCTCAGATCAGCGCGGCGAATCGCCTGTGACCAACGGCCGATCCGGATCGGCAACCCAAGCGGTCATCGAGCCATCGTAGATCGCGACATCGTCGCGACCCACCAGCGAAAGGGCTTGCGCGACACCGGTTGCAGCGATCCCACCACCACAGTAGGTGACAATGGTCTTGTCGGTGTCCAGTAGACCCGCAGCCTTGAATGCTTTGCGCAGCTCCTCAACGGGTTTGAATCCGCCTTTTTCAGCGTCGAGCACCCCCGCGACCGGCACGTTGATGCTGCCCGGGATGTGGCCGTTGCGTGCGTAGGTGGTGGTTTCGCCGCGGTAGGTGGGCTCGTCCAGGACGTTGACCAGAATGGTCGACTCGTCATCAAGGGCGGCAAAGATCTCTTCGGTCGAGCGCAGAAGTTCTGGTCGGCGTGCGAGAACGAACTCTCGGGGTGTCGCGGTCGACGACTCGTCGGTGACCGGGAGCCCCGCGGTCTTCCACGCGGCGATGCCACCGTCGAGAACAGCAACGTCGTCGAAACCCTCCAGCCGCAGGTGCCACCAGAAGCGGGTTGCCCAGAAGCCCGCCGACTGGTCGTAGACGACCACTTTCGCTCCCGAGCCGATCCCCAGGGCACCCGCCGCCGCGGCGAATCGCTCCGAGCTCGGCACCGTCCAGGCCTGCTCGCTGTCGGGATCGGCGAAGTCGGTCAACAGCTCCGCGAAGAGCGCGCCCGGGATGTGTTCGGCCTGATAGGTCGCCTGCCCGGACTCGGGGACATACGGCCCGTCCTTCGGGATCGGAAGGTGGGTGGTGGCGTCCACGACCACCAGATCAGCGTCGTCGAGATGGGACTGCAACCAGGCGACATCAACGATTGCGGGAAGTGATTTGTTGCTCATGGGGCCTTCCGTGAGGATTTGAAATGGACATTCCCCCCCCCACGTGCACGGTAGTGGCCGGCAGGTGGCGCGGTGGGCCCCGGAACCGCGGACGCGACGTTCAGAAGGCGGCGGGAAACCGCCGGCGCAGCGCATCGATCTGCCTGCGAACCTCATACAGCTCAACTCGCTTCGTGGCATGTGTTTCTGCGGGTGCCGCGAAGGTCGTGATTTCTTCTTCGATCTGCGTAGCCCACTCTTCGAGTTGCGCGGCAAAGTACAGCGCCTGCGCCTCATTCGAGTCCTGGCCCCACTTGCTCGTGGTCATGGCGCAGGAGTCTATCCCGCCGACCCGTGCCGTCCCACGCTTCGGGCTAAGTGGTCTGAGCCGTTAGTTCGTCGGGGGGTCATGCCGCCTCGCTGCTTTGATCGATCAGTTTGAGTTGGCGGTGGAGGTCCCGGCGGGTGTATTTCCAGGCGAAGGGTTCGGCGGTGCGGTTGTAGCGTTCGGCGAAGGTGTGCAACCGGTTCTCGACTGAGGTGAGGTCGGGAAAGTCATTGGGCGTGAGGACTTTGCGTTGGACGATGGAAAAGTAGATCTCGACTTGGTTGAGCCATGATGCGTGCACCGGGGTGTGCACCATGACCGCGTTCGGGTATCGGGCGGTGAGGCGGTCGATCGATGCTTGTCCGCGGTGCGAGGAGCCGTTGTCGACGACCCAAAACACCCGGTCGGCGGACGCGTACGGTTCGCTCGTCATGACCTGATCGACGAGGGCGGTGAACTCGGTGATGCCGGTGCTTTGCTCGCAGCGGCCGAAGACCCGTGCGGTGTGGACGTCGTAGGCAGCGAGGTAGGTGAGCGCGCCGCGGCGGCGGTAGTCGTGGCTGACGCGCATCGGGCGACCTGGTGCGGCGGCGGTGGTGCGGTGGCAGCGGTCGCGGGCTTGGATCGACGGCTTTTCATCGGCCGAGATCACAAACTCGTTGCTGCCCAACGGTTTGCCTGCGTAGCGGCGTGCGTACAGGTCGAGAACGACAGATGCTCTCATCTCGAAGTTCGGGTCGCGGGCGGCGATCCAGGAGCGATGCTGCCACGGTTTGAGCGCATCCTCGTCCAGCCACCGGCGCACCGTCGACACCGAGACGGTCATGCCGTCGCGTGCGAGTTGGGCGGCGAGTTCCGGGGTGGACCACCGTGCGATCGGAATATCGTGATCGGCCGGGATCTGACACGCCCACGCTTTCACTGCAGCGATGTCAGCGGGGGTGTAGATCGGTGGCCGGCCCGACCGTGGTGCGTCGGCGAGGGCATCGATACCGTGATGGTGGAACCGGCTGCGCCACTTACGGACCGTGTCGGGATGAACGTCGAGTTCGATGGCGATACTTGCGTTGGTGCAGCCGTCCGCGGCGAGCAGCACGATCAGAGACCGCAGCACTGTCTTCTGCGGTGTCGACCCACACCTCACCCATGTTTCGAGAACCTGACGGTCGCTGGTGGACAGGACGATCACGCAGGCCGAGGGTCGAGCGGTTTTGTCACTCATGCCTCAAAAGGACACCTGAGTCACACCTGTCTCGGGCCGCGGCACGCCGATGATCCGCGAAATGTTGGGTGGACCACACGGATCGGGCACGATCGGATGCGTGCCGACACCACCGGAATCGACGAAAAGCTCACTGCGCCTCAAGCTCAGCGGCCACGCCCGAACGAGGTGGCCGCAACTCGCGCGAGTCAACGTCCGATTTCGTGGCGCGTTCGCCTACGTCGACGGTGTACTACCGGACGAGTCGGTCCTGGTGTTGATGCGGCTGCGATACAACGGCTCCGCTAGCAGATGGGGCTTCGCGATCCACCTCGCGTCCAAGGGCAAGTACGAAGATTCGCTGCTGCCTACAGGCGACTTCACCGGCAGCCCTGAAGACGCACTCGACACCGCATGCGGGCTCTACCTCGGCGACCCGACAGCCTGGCAAATACCCCCGACGAACTAACGGCTCAGACCACT
>NZ_MJEI01000044.1 GCF_002095395.1 Williamsia sp. 1135 | reverse complement strand
TGTCGGCGGACATGAAAAACTGCCCGTAGGCGGACATGAAAGTGCCCACTGACGGCCAATAAGAACTGCTCACTGGCGGGCACGAATGTGCCCGTTGCCGGCCATGAATCTGCCCAGTCCTGTTGATCCCAGTGCGGCGCGTCTGCGCCGTGGGGGCCTCTCCCGAGGTTCGATGTCGATGCCTAGTCGATTCGAATCACCCGGGAGAGACCACATTGAAGTCTGACGGAGAACTCATGGAAATACTCAATGCCTACGATCTGACTGGGTCGTATCGCGCGGCAGCCGAACTTTGCGGGTGCTCGCATCACACGGTCAAGAAGGCGGTCGAGGACCGCGATGCCGGCCTGCCGCCGCAGGTTCGCCGGGCCCGACTGATCGACGACTTCACCCCGAACCTGGAGAAGTGGGTGCAGGATTCGCACGGCAAGATCCGCGGCGACAAAGCCCACGAACGCTTGGCCGCGTTGGGGTACACCGGCAACGAACGCACCACCCGCCGGGCACTGGCGGAGATCAAAGCTCAATGGCGCCTGGGCAATACGCGAGTGCACCGACCGTGGGTCACCGAACCCGGATTGTGGCTGCAGTACGACTTCGGTGACGGCCCGATCGTGAACGGCCGAAAGGTGGTGCTGCTGGTCGCGTGGTTGGCGTGGTGCCGCTTTCGGATCGTCATCGCCCTGCACGACCGGACCGGGCCGAGCGTGTTCGCCGGCCTCGACCGTGTATTTCGCATCGTCGGCGGCGCTCCGACGTACCTGCTGACCGACAACGAGAAAACGGTCACGACCGGGCACGTGGCGGGGGTTCCGGTCCGCAACCGTCATGCGGTGACCTTCGGCCGCTACTACGGCATCTCCGTCCTGACGTGTGAGCCGGCCGACCCGGCCTCCAAAGGCGGGGTGGAGAACGCCGTCAAACTCGCTAAAGCCGACATCGTGCCGACCGAGACGAACCTGCTAGGCGAGTACGCGAGTTTCGTCGACGTCGAGACCGCGTGCGGCGAGTTCATGACGCTTGTCAACAACCGGGTCCACAGGGCCACCGGCCGGGTACCGGCCGAGATGCTCGAGATCGAACGCACCCAGCTCCATGCGGTGCCCGATCTGCCGCACACCGCGGGCCTGGGGGTGACCCGCAAAGTACCGGACAACACTCCGATGATCACTTTCGAGCACGGCCAATATTCCATCCCGTCAACATTATTGGGACACAGTGTGTGGGTGCGCCACCACCCGGGTACCGATGAGGTCATCATCTGCGCCCTCGACGGCGGTGGCCCGGTCGAAGTGGCCCGGCACCGCCGCACCACCCGCGGCACCCCCGCAATCGATGACGCCCACTTCCCGGATCAGCCCGGCAAGATCCCCGGTGACTACCGGATCCGCGCTCGTAGCGCTGCTGAGCACGCTTTCCTGGCGATCGGAGAGGGCGCGGTGGTGTGGCTCAAAGAAGCCGCCGCCGTCGGGACCGAACGGATCTTTCAGAAGATGACCCACGCCGTGGACCTTTCGACCCTGAGTAGCCGCCCGGATGTGGATTGGGCATTGGGTCACGCCGCGGTGCACGGCCGGTTCGCCACCGGCGACCTCGACTCGATCCTCGCCAGCAAAGGAATGGACCCGACTCGCCACCAAGCCTCCGAAGACACCTCCTTGGCTCAAGGAACAACCGGATGGAACTCGTTCGGCCTCAACAATTCTCACGTAAACGACGAGGACATCGCATGAGTACCCCGACGCTGCCGGCCGAGGTGGAGCAGTTGATGCGCCAACTGCGGCTTCCCCACGCACGGGCGGTCGCCGGCGACGTGTTGGCCACCGCCCGCTCACAACGCTGGGATCCGGCCGAGGTCATCAAAGCGTTGCTGACTGAAGAAGCCGCTGGTCGAGCCCGGTCGATGCTCACCACCCGCCGCAAAGCCGCACGGTTTCCGACCGGCAAAACCTTCGATGTGTGGGACGAGAATGCCTCCTCGATCCCACTGCCCACCCAGCACGCGCTGCGCACCCTGGAATGGGTGGGGCGGCGGGAGAACCTGGTCGTGTGCGGGCCAGCTGGGACGGGGAAGACATTTTTCCTCGAAGCATTGGGACACAATGTTATTGAAGCAGGTATGCCGGTGGCTTGGTTCACCCTCGAACAGCTCGGGGTACTCGTACGTGCCCATCGTGCTGATGATTCTTTGGGCAAAGCCGTCGCCAAGATCGTCCGCGCCGAGCTCATCATTGTCGATGACGTCGGGCTCCTCCCGGTCGGCGCCGACGCTGCCGAGGGGCTCTACCGGATCGTGGAAGCAGCCTACGAACGCCGATCGGTCGCGGTCTCGTCGAACCTGCATCCCAGCGGGTTCGATGAGTTGATGCCCAAAACGTTGGCGACCGCCACCGTGGACCGACTGCTCCACCACGCACACCTCTGCCAGACCAGCGGAGACTCAGTCCGCCTCGCACAAGCCCTGCACGGACAGGGGGTCAAAGCCTTGAACTGACCACCCTCGGAACCGGTGGCGGGCACCGCCGCATGGGCAGATTCATGTCCGCCACCGGGCAGTTCTTATTGGCCACCTACGGGCAGTTTTCAAGTCCGCACATGGGCAGTTCCCGATGACCGTTGACACGAGGACTGTATCGGGCGCGATCGCCCGCGACCACGAGCTTGCATGAAACAACGTGCGACCTTCTCACGCCCGGGGATCAAGTACCCGCTAGCCGGTAGGAGGCAAGTACGGGAACCGTCAATGACAGTCAGGCTCCGATTGAGCGAAACTTCTTCTTGTCGAACAAATTCCGCTCCGACAGTCGGGGCGCTGAGAGTAAAGGACATCCCTATGACTGCAACTCCTCGCCCCGATCTGCAGCTTTCGCACGCAGTGGTCACCTCCGATGTGACAGCCCCGTTAGAGTACGTCGATATCGAACAGTGGCTCAAGACCCTGCCGACGCACGAGTACCAGCGTTGTGCGCCAGGCGATCACAAGGCCGCCGGCTACACCGTTGACGATGATGGCACCCCGATGTCGATCAACGTCGAGATGATCGGTACTGGTCTTGTCATCCAGCAGTACCGTTTCGAGGTCGCCAGCAAGCACTACTGCAAGATGGTCTCGATCTCCGATGTGTTCAGCGCTGCGGGGTGGACTACGACGCAGGTCATCTGGGAGCTCGGCATCGAGCAGCTCGTTGGCGACAACCTCCGCTACATCAACACGGTGACTTCGCACCCGACCGAGGAGTTCTTGGAGTTCATCACCGCCAGCGGCCAGACGTTCGAAGAGGCCGCCGCCGCTCGCCAGCAGGCCTCCGGCGCACATTGCGAACTCGAGACCCCCCACTACGCGCAGAGCATCGCCAATTTCGCGAAGGCCCGTGCCTCCGAAGCCGCGGCTGCCTGACGCCGCTTAACCGCGATCTACTGTTGCGAGAGAACAGGTTTGCACATGAAAGACCAACAAATCGATACGACAATCCCGCCGAGCGGTCCTGGCTGCGTCGACTGCGAGGCCACAGGGTCGTGGTGGCTGCATCTACGCCGCTGTGTCGAATGCGGCCACATCGGGTGCTGTGACGACTCACTGAACCGCCACGCCAGCAGCCACGCTGCCGCTACCGGCCACACCATCATTCAAAGCTACGAGCCCGGCGAAGACTGGTTCTACGACTTCGCCAACGGCGAGATGTTTACCGGCCTGACTCTTGCCGCGCCCACAGCCCACCCACCCGCGCAGGGAGTTCCCGGCCCCCGGGCACGGGTGCCGGGGGACTGGAACGACCAGCTTCAGACCCTGCAGCTGCGTCGGCGTTCAAATCCGTAGCTCACTGGACTTCCATGCCAGGGCACCAGCCTGACAGCCGCACTCGCCACCCAACATGGTCCGTAAGCTCTGTGTTATGGCTGCGGTTCGAGATCTTCTGTGGGAGTGCTTCTTAATCGGTGTTTCGGCCCGACACGCTGGGTGAATGCCCGGCGAGAAGGGTGCCGTCATGACGACACTGGATGATGTGACGAACAAGAAGTCGACACCACCGTCGGCCGAGGAGGCGGCGGCAGCGGAGCTCGTGCGCTTGGCGAAAGAGCAGGGCCTGTCGCTGACGGGCCCGGATGGGCTGCTCAAGCAGTTCACCAAGACGGTCCTGGAAACGGCGCTGAACGAGGAGATGACCGAGCATCTCGGGCACGACAAGAACCAGGCCAAGCCGGATCGGGAATCAACCAATATCCGCAATGGCACTCGGGCGAAGACGGTGCTGACCGAGTCGACTGGGCAGGTCCCGATCGAAGTCCCTAGAGATCGGGAAGGGACGTTTGAACCGCAGATCGTCAAGAAGCGGCAACGCCGGCTCAACGGCGTGGATGAGATCGTTCTATCGTTGTACGCCAAGGGGTTAACGACCGGCGAGATCAGCGCCCACTTCGCTGAAATCTACGGTGCCTCGGTCTCGAAGGAGACGATTTCCCGGATCACTGACAAGGTGATCGAGGAGATGCAGGACTGGTCGGCACGTCCGCTCGATGAGGTGTACGCGGCGATCTTCATCGATGCCATCGTGGTCAAGATCCGCGACGGGCAGGTCGCGAACAGGCCGATCTATGCCGCCATCGGGGTGAGCCTGGACGGGCGCCGCGACGTGCTCGGTTTGTGGGCCGGCACGGGCGGTGAGGGTGCCAAGTTCTGGATGAGCGTGCTCACTGACATCCGCAATCGTGGCACCAGGGACGTGTTCTTCCTCGTCTGCGACGGTCTCAAGGGCCTGCCGGAGGTTGTCGAGCATGTGTGGCCGGCCACCACCGTCCAAACCTGTGTCGTGCATCTGATCCGCAACACTTTTCGGCTCTCGGCTCGACAGCACTGGGACGCACTCAAGCGCGATGTCAAACCGATCTACACCGCGCCGAGCGAGCCTGCGGCCAGAGCTGCTTTCGACGAACTGGCCGAACACTGGGGCAAACGGTACCCGGCGATCATCCGGCTGTGGGACAACGCTTGGGAGGAGTTCATCCCCTTCCTTGACTACGACACGGAGATACGTCGAGTCATATGCTCTACCAATGCAATTGAGTCGCTCAACGCGCGCTACCGGCGGGCCGTGAAAGCCCGCGGCCATTTCCCCAGCGAGCAAGCCGCGCTCAAATGTTTGTACCTGGTGACCCGTTCGCTGGACCCGACCGGCAAAGGTCAGGCACGATGGATCACACGGTGGAAACCCGCTCTCAACGCCTTCGCGATCACGTTCGCGGACCGTTGGCCCGGATCAGAAACCTACTAATGGAAAACGGTCGAAACACCGTTAACGAGATAGTCCCTCTTCTGTCCATCGGGGAGGTCAGTGCGCGCACGGGCCTGAGTGTGGACACACTTCGCTTCTATGAGCGAGGGGCTCTTCCCACCTCCCCAACGGAGTGCGGGCGGCCGACGCGGATTCTCTGCCGACGACCTCGCCTGGATCGGTATCTGTCAACGCCTGCGCGCCTCCGGAATGCCGTTGCCCGATATTGCCCGTTACGCCGAACTGGTTCGGGCCGGAGCAGGTAATGAGAGTTACGCTCGTTTACGAAAGGCAGACGCGAGCAAGCACACCAGTGCCGTGAAGCGCCACGACGCAGACGGGGGCCGCTGATGGTTGGGTTGGCGGTAACGCGCCATGGTTCTGCCGTGGAATGGAGCGCTAGGCATCGGTTGGAGAAATGGGTGCGGCCTGTCGTGGTTTGATGGGAACTGGTGTCGCCGCCGGCGGCGCGGTATGGGCGACCGTCCCGGACGATCCCTATCAATGGGATCTTGGTTTGATCGCGGCGATCACGGGTTTGCTTGTGATTTTGGCGTGGGGGTGGTGGCCAATAACCCGCGATCTCAACGTCGTAGGAGCGGTACTAGCGGTACTCATGGTGCTCCCGGCGACGATCGCGGCGACAATCGCCGTCGCTGGCTACCCGTACTCGCAGTTTATGTGCGCCGACAGCACACCTGAGGACTACTGCGGGCTCGGCGTGATGGTCGCGGTACCAACGGCGCTGGTCATCGTTCCATGGACGCTAGCCGGAATCCCAGGCCTGATCTTCCTTGCAAACATCGCGGGCCACCGAGGTCGACGATCCGCTCCACGGTGACGATCAGTGGCCGTCGCCGAGCTCGCCGGCGAGCAGGTTTTGGAAAAAGTGAGAGGAGGGCCTGGCCACTCTGTGGCCAGGCCCTTTGTGTGCAGTGTGAGCCTAGGCCCGCAGATCTAAGCAATCTGCGACGCCGACTTACTCTCCCGGATGTCCGTCGAAGAACGGGCGAACCTCTACGCGGCCATCGTGCAGTAACACAGGACATCCCCTGGCGTGCTCGACCGCGGCATCCAAAGACACGGCTTTGATCTTGACGTAACCGCGAGCGACATCTTCACGGTCCACCAGTGGGCCGTTGGTGACGCGGCCGTCCGCGTGGATCACCCGGCCGTCGGTCTGCAAAGCTCCACTGGCATCGAGTAACCACCCGTCGCGACGTCCCTCGGCCCAGAACTCTTCCCACTTCCGGTTGAACTGCTGGATACTATCGTTCGACAATGTGTCGAAGGTGTCCGCGTGGCTCCGAAACACCGCTAAGTACTCACCCATTGGCTTTTCGCTCCTCCTCAGTAGTGTGGCCTGCGCAACGCTTCGGCGTCGCATCATCATTCTGAAACTGGAACTGGACTTGAAGTCAAGTGACGTGTGCGCGCCGGTCACTCAGGCCCAATGTCGCGCCGGTAAGACCAAGCAGACACCGGTGGGGAGCGCCCCGTCGGTCCGCTGTGACAGCTGGGTCATGTCGGAGATGATCACGGCCGTGATCAGCTGGCTTGGGCGAATCATCGCGTGGACTCGTCACCTTCGACCGAACTGCTTCGTCAAGGCACAACTGGGCCGGAATGCTCGTCGAGCGCCGAGATCGCGGCCTGGATCACGACTCGTGCACTGGTCAGTTGCTCGGATGTGATAGCTGCGCGGTCAAGGAGACGCGCCCGATCAGCATCTGCCCGTTCGACCAATTGATCAAGCACCCGACACCCCTCGGGAGTCAGTCGAAGCAGTGGCGAAGTCTGATGATCGGGGTTGTCCATGGCCTCCACGAGGCCATCACGGATCAGCTCGCCGCACACTCGGTGCACGCTCTGCCGAGACAGCCCGAGACGCCGGGCCGCACCGGCTGCGGTGGCCGGTTCGGACAGCACGCTCAAGACATGCCATCTGGCAACTGTCTGGTTCGCCGCGCGCGCAATCGACTCGCTGGTGCGACGAGAAGTGCCCGCCAATTCATAGACGTCGGCGAGCAAAAGTCGGTACATCTCGGCTCGTTCCACCAGACGATGGTACCCAACATTTGTCAATTGGGTGACACTTCGTCTCCTTGATGACATCCTGTCACTATGCTGACAAATGCAAAATCTTTCCGAACGCAGCTACATGCGCCCGCGGCCGACCAAGAACTCGCCGACAAGTTACAAGCCTTCGGACAGTTCAACGGCTCATGGCACCTGCGGTGGGTCTCGGCGGCGAGTGAGTTGGACACTCTCGACGGGGAGTTGCATTTCGGCTGGGTGCTGGGCGGTCGAGCGATCCAGGATGTTTGGATCGTGCCTGAAACCGGGGCGACAGTAGCTGGGAGAGTTGGCGCATTCCACGGTTCTACGATCCGGTTCTATGACCCGGCGATCGATGGATGGCGATCAACCTGGGTCGAGCCAATCAACTCACGAGTGCGAAAGTTCATTGGGTACAACGATGATCGCGGCGGCATTGAACTCATCAGCCGTGATGAAGATCCGGTGCTGCGGTGGCGATTCTCCGAGATCACTGCCCGCTCGTTCACCTGGACCGGTGAAGCTTCTGTGGACGCAGGACACACTTGGCGGCTGGAAGAAACGATGTTTGCCACAAGGACGCCGTGACCGCAACTCCGTGCCACTACTAGTTGACGGGACGACCGGCGACTGCGGGAGCGGCGTTGGTCGCGGCGTATCCAACGAACGGGCAGCTGAGCGATCCCTGACTGACGGCCGGGCCGGAGAGAATCACGGCAAGGGGCGCTGGCCGCTCTCGATTCGTTGCTTCCGCACCGTGAACTCGTCCTCCGAAATCTCTGCCAACCCCGGCACAATAGGGCCGGCCCGACCACCGTCGATGGTGGTCGGGCAGAATCCGACGGCAAAGCTCGCTGGCTCATCCTCGAGCCCCACCCAATCCACACGGATGTGTTGCAGCGTCGCGTCGGTGATTCGCCCTGGATGCCCATGGAATAACAGAGCAGGTCGCGCCGCCTTATTGAGAATGTCGCGGTCGTCGTCCTGCCCCCGGTACCACCAGGGCACCGCGCCGTATCTGATTCGTTGCAATCGGCTCATCCTGCTCCACTCGATCAGTATGCGTCTCGCTCGTGCGGTGAGAAGGAATTGCCACACGGGATGACGCGGGCTTTTTGGGGGTGACCGCGAAGAGCCGGGACGTCGTTACCAATGCGAAATAGACTGCGTCCCAGTAGAACACGTATATTTGTGGCGTATCCATTCTCAACATGAAGAGGACAGATGGCCACCACCGACGTACGTGACCGCGTCACCAAGTTCGTTCAACGACGCCTTGTAAACCCCCTGGCTACCCGGTTGCCCAGCCACACACTGCTGGAGACGATCGGGCGCACGTCGGGTGAACCCCGCCGCACACCCTTGGATGGCAGCCGCGTCGGCGACCAATTCTGGTTCGTATCTGAATTCGGCGAAAAGTCGCAGTACGTCAAGAACATCAAAGCGAACCCCACTGTCAGGGTGCGACTCCGAGGGAGATGGCACAACGGTACTGCTCACCTCATGCCCGACGATGACCCCCGCACCCGGTTGCGCCAGTTACCGCGAGCCAACAGTTTCGCGGTTCGCACGTTCGGGACCAGCCTGCTCACGATTTGCGTCGACCTGATCGATTGACGCAACGCATCCAAGACGAACGCCCGAAGTCAATGGCCGTGACCTTCCCCGCATCTCGTGGACTTTCTTGCGGTGCTAGTTCGGGTGGGCGGTTGAGTCGCCACTCCCGCCTGCGTCTGTACTGGTCAGCAGAGGCGTTGCGTCGAATCAGACCGGTTCGTTGGTGCGTACGGTGTACGGCCGGCCGAATTGAGTGGAGACGCCGGGTGCGTACAGCACCGAGTCAGGCGGCCGGCTGGAGATGTTCGGAAGACCTGCCGCGCCAACGAGCTGGTCGTCGCAGTGGGTGACCGTGCCGTCCAACAGTTGCCAGCGCCGATGTACATTCGGCACGTAGAGAAGTCGTCCTGCGAATGTCGTGTGTAGACCCCAACGCGCCGTGAGGAATTGAGCGAGTGCGTCGTCGGACATGTCACGCGATCCGCGCACCACCCCGAAATCTGTTGTGCTGCCTCGGCGCGGCGGCGCCAACCGCCTACTTCGGTAGGTGATCGTCGATCGGTCATCGGCGATTGCCATGGAGGCCCAGCGGTATGGAACGCCAACAATATTGGTGCCCGCAACCACCGCGAGACGGTTCGCTTCGAGAGATCGAAACACGATCCCACGTCGGCCATCTGCGTCCACCGAATACAGTCGAACATTGATCTCGGGAAATGTGCCTAGGTAGGGGACAGGACGCCGATACCCGAAGCCCGCACCCCTCATGTGAAACCCGATCAGTCCTACCCACGACGAGCCGTCGAACTCGTCAGGGACACAGCCGCTCGGTAGAAGCGGTGCAACAAGGTGACTTGGGACGCGCCAATGTAAGAACACGAGCCGTTCCCAGCGTTGGTCCATCAGAATCGGCCGCGGCAGAAGTGGCGGCCTCGGCCAGAGTCGTCGTCCACCATCGCGGTCCATACCATGCACAGTAGGCGTGCTTCACTGGTCAACGGCTACGATGACTTTTTCCGGCCCCGTGGGTCTACCCTTCCGACATCGATGAGCAAGAGTCACTGAACGGGAAGCAGGGAAGCACCATGACGCAGTTGCTGCGAGTCCAGAACTTCACCGTCTCGAGCGACGGATTCGGCGCGGGAGAGCGTCAGAGCCTCGAGCGGCCATTCGGCCACGCCGATCCGATGAGCTTGATGAGCTGGGCCGGAACCACGGCCAGCTGGAAGATGCGGACGAAGCCGGGCGGCAGCCGTGGACTGGATGACTATTTCATCCGCGACTACGACCACGGCATCGGCGCCGAGATCATGGGTCGCAACAAATTCGGCCCACAACGTGGCCCCTGGGAAAACGAGGCGTGGCAGGGATGGTGGGGCGATGAGCCACCCTTCCACACCCCTGTCTTCGTCATGACCCACCACACCCGCCCGTCCTTCACCCTGTCGGACACGACCTTCCATTTCATCGATGAAGACCCCGCCAAGGCTCTCGAGAAGGCGAAGGAGGCGGCCCAGGGCAAGGACGTCCGCGTCGGTGGTGGGGCCAGGACCATCCGCACTTTCCTGGAGGCCGACCTGGTGGACACCATGCACGTGGTGATGGCCCCATCGATCACACTCGGCTCCGGTGCCCGGCTATGGGAGTCCCCGAACGAGCTGACCGACCGCTTCCATCACCTGTTCTGGCGGAAGTGACGCGCTGAGGACTGCCTAGGCGGGCGGTGGGGTGGTGCTGAAGATCGGCCAGCAGATTTCTGTGGCGGTGAACGTTGTTGGAGCTGAGGGCGTGCCACCGAAGTAGTGTTCGCGTATTGGCCCCTGGTGGCTGATCAGATGCTCGTTGGCGTATGTGCCCAGGGCCGCGTAACTGCGGTCGATGCCTTCGTGTCCGCCGGAGTGGGTAAGTACCGCGAACTCGGCCTGGGGTAAGACCTCGGCGCGGATGCCCTGCGGGGGTTCGGTGGAGTGCGGCGAGGGAACGAACAGCGTTGCTTCCCCGCGTGATTCGAGGAAGAGTGCTCGGTCGTAGAGGCCGCCGGGCACTATCTCGGACGGTGCGCCTGTTGCCGCGGCAACTGCGTCCCGCAGTGTGTTCAGCGTAGTAGCGGTAGCCCGTGTGGGAATCGATGTGGGCCGGTTCGAGAATGCCGATGTCGTGGTAGTGCCGGAGCGCTTTCCTGCTCAAGCTGGTCATCACTGCGAAGTCACCGATCGAGACCTGTGCGCTCATGGCGTCCTCCTCTGCGCGCTGGCGGGCTGTAAGGGCATTCTGCAGTCTTCCCCTAGGGCAAGGTCAACGTGCAGTGCGAGTCCGACAGCTCGCGTTCCGGACCCGGTTCACTACCGAAACATCGGCGAAGCAGTGGAAACGGACCCGGCCGGAGCCAGGGCGGAACCGAGATCGCCACCCTGGGTTGACTTTCCCCTTAGGGGAAGTTCCACCGTGGGGTCATGACAACAGCATGGGATGAACTCCCGAACACAGTAAAGACGTTTATGACGGCCCTCAACGACCGAGAGGACGACCGAGCGCTGGCCACTTTCACCGCCGATGCTTTCGTGACCGACGACGGCCGCGACTACACGGGCCGCGATGAGATCGGAGCCTGGCTGGCGGCCTCTGTCAGCGGCAGTGAATACACCTATACAGCCGAGTTCACGGGCGCCACCACGACCGCCACCACCGTCGACGTCGCGCAACACCTGGAGGGCAATTTCCCCGGCGGCGTCGCCGACCTGCACTACCGCTTCACGCTGGACGGCGCGCTGATCAGCCAGTTGGTGATCGAGCCGTGACGCGGCGGTGGTTCATCACAGGAGGCACGCCCGGTGGCTTCGGTGTCGCGTTCGCCGAGGCGGCGCTGGAGACGGGGGACCGCGTGGTGCTCTCGTCCCGGCGTCCCCACGAGTTGACGGCGTGGGCCGAGCAGTTCGGTGACCGCGTTCTGGTCGTGCGCCTCGATGTCACCGACACCGAGCAGGTGCAGCGCGCGGTGCGTGCGGCCGAGGAGCACTTCGGAGGTATCGATGTGCTGGTCAACAGCGCCGGCCGCGGCTGGTTCGGATCGATCGAGGGCATGAACGAGACCTCGATGCGGGCAATGTTCGAGCTGAACTTCTTCGCCGTCTTGTCGGTGACACGCGCGGTACTACCTGGGATGCGCGCCCGCGGCGACGGATGGATCGTCAACGTGTCCTCGGTCGCGGGGCTGGTGGCGGCACCCGGATTCGGCTACTACAGCGCGACGAAGTTCGCCGTCGAAGCCGTCACCGAGACGCTACGTGACGAGGTCGCCGCACAGGGCATCTCCGTACTGGCAGTCGAACCGGGAGCGACCCGCACCAACGCCTACACCGGTTTCGCCCACGAACCAGTGTCAGAGCCGATTCCCGAGTACCACGAGATGCTCAATCAGGTCCGCGCAACGTTCGTGGACATGGACGGTGTCCAGCCCGGAGACCCCCAACGCGGTGCCCGTGCAGTGATCGCGGCCATGGCCCAGAACCCGCCACCCCGACGACTGGTCCTGGGCAACGGCGGTTTTGACGCCGTGACCGACACACTAGAGGCGGCGTTGGCGAATATCCGAGCAAACGAAACCCTCTCACGCACAACTGATTTTCCCGCCTAGACAGAACTCGAAACGCGACACACCGGAGCCGGGCTGGCGTGACTGTGTGTGTCGGGTAGATCGGGACGCCCGACGTGTATCGGACAGCGAGCCCCAGCGTTCTGGATTCGTGGAACGTTGGGGCTAGTTGCATCCCGGACGCGGCAGCGTCGAGGTAGTTCGTACTTCGAGTACGTGCTCGAGAGTCGGGAGGCGGCAGAAGTCAGTGCGTCAGCATGTCCGCGATGGTGTCGAGTGGCCTATATGCCGATATGGCCGTGGCCATGGCGCGCGTAGCGCGCCCGATGGCCGGGTCGGCGGAAGCGACGCGGACCGCATCGGCCAGCAGTTCCACACTCGGGCGACGAGTCTTCAGATTGACGCCTACTCCGAAATGCGCCACGCGAGCGGCTACTTCGGGCTTATCTTCCCCGCCCGGTGCCACGACGACCGGGACCCCGTGACGCAGCGCGGTCATCACGCCCCCGTACCCACCGTTGGTGACCATCACAGCGGTACGCGGCATGAGCAGGTCATGGTCGATGAACTCAACCGCGATCGCATTGTCCGGCAACGCCCCCAACCGGGAGACCGGCGCGCCGCCGGTGCTGACGATCACCCGTACGGCAGCCGTGGCCAGCGCTTCGAGTGCCGGTGTCACCACTTGTGAGAAGTCATGGTTGTCCAGCGTTCCCTGGGTCAGATGGATGACCGGTCTATCGTCGTTCTCGATATCACGCCACCACGCCGGGTGGACTTGCGATTGCCCGTGATGCGCGACGACGGGCCCTGCGAAGGTGGTATTCGGGTTGAGATCGCTTCGCGGATACTCGAACTCCGCCGGCCCGAGTTGCAGGAAACGATCGAACGCCGCGGACAGATCAAGGATGAAACCGTCCAATGCACCACCCTCCGCGACTACCAGATCGCGCGCCATCCTCTGGGTAGACCGGAAGATGACGTGGCGGGCAGCGAGGTTCGCGACCCGGTTCCGGACTCGCATGACGGGTCCACGCCCGGGAGGCAGGCCACTGTTGAACGGTGGGACATCCGCACTCGTCTGAGCCAACGGCATCGTCCCGAGCCCGATCACTGCGGGCCGCCGCGATCGCGGCCGCGCCAGCAGTGGCAACACACCGGCGAACGTGCCATCGGCCAAGACCGCCGCGAACTCGCGCTTACCCAGCAACGACTCCACCGATCGGGCCTGTCCGGTGATGGGACGGACAAAAGTCTGCTGCACCTGATAACGCGACAATGCAAGTCCCCGATGGTGGTCCAAGTCGGGGGTGAAGGTCTGAGGGTCACGCTCGTCGAAATCTGCGTCGGCACACAATGGCTCGAACTCCAGACCAGCCTCCACCACCGAGTCGGCGAAGCCCGCACCGGTCAGCATGACGACCTGATGCCCCCGCGCGACCATGTCGCGACCGATTGCCATGATCGGCCCCACATGCCCCCGCAGCGGCGGACTGCACAACAGATACTGAGCCATACGAGTTCACGCCTTTCAGCTCCCTGTACTTTTACTAGTGTTTAACTCTAATCGAATGCAAGATGCGAAGCGCTATCATGGCCTGCGGGAGGACACAGACGCACCGACCCGGCCGAAGTAGCAGAGGTGGTGATCGACGGTGACAACTCGTCGCTACGTATCACGCAAGCGCGCGATCACTGCCGCTCAGACAAGAGCGAACATACTCGACGCAGCGCAGAAGCTGTTCGTCGAGAACGGTTACTCGCGCACCACCCTGCAAGAAGTGGCCACCGCCGCAGGCGTCTCGGTTCAGTCGGTGTACTTGGCAGGTAGCAAGGCATCGTTGATGATGGCGGTGCTCGAGCGGGGATTCACCGGCGATGAACAATTCACCTCGCTGCTCGAACGTCCAGAGTTCCTGGCGATCATGTCCGACACAGACACTGAACGCGCCCTCGACCGCTACGTCGACTTCGTCGTGACCGCGAACAGCCGAATCGCCGATCTCTGGCATGCTGCCACCCTCGCGGCCGACTCCGAACCCGCTATCGGTGAGCAACTCGAACGCAGCGAACTACGCCGCCTCGACGACGTCCACACCGGTAGCTACTGGTTCGTCCAGCGGGAACTGCTCGACGACAGTCGCGTCGACGAGTTCGCCGACATCCTGAGCTACCTCACAGCTTCGGACACCTACCGATACTTCACCGTCGAACGAGGATGGACACAACCTCGATTCACGGCGTGGTTACGACGTTCCATCGCCCAGCACCTCGGCAGCGAGTGACTCGCTAGTCATGGCAAAGGCGTTGCAACACAAGTGATACGAGGGCCAATCCATGTGCCACGCTGCGATTCACGCAGGTAACAGTCCCAGCTGACCCAGAAAGTCCAGCTGATCGAAGTAGAGGTGCTCATAGAGCAGGTTGTCCCCGCGCACCTGATAGGACGCGCTCCACCGGAAAGAGATCGACTTGCCCGTGGGCGGCACCTCTCCGTTCGGACTCTGGAGCACGCCATCGTGCGTTCCCGCGAAAACGCCTTCGACCGCGGCCCGATCACCGTCTACCACCCAGGCGTTCACAGTCAGCGCACCGTCTGAGAACGCTGCTTGGAACACCCCGAGGAATCCCAAGACGCCCTCGCGACCGCTGAATGTTCCGGCCGGGGCGATCATCTCAGCGTCCGCCGACCATGGGTCGGACTCGGTGTCGCGGCTGTTGAACGCGCTGATGTGTTGTTCGATGACGCTACGTGTGTTGCTCATGAAGTGTGGACCCAATCGCATGTCGAGGAGAGCTTTTTTCCAAGTTCTGCAACCGTAAACCACGAGAGGCCGTCACGGACGATTTCAGTATAGTTTGACTAAATCAAATATGCCGCCATCGTGTCTGCGTGGTCGATGAGAGAGTGCTCGAGGGCGTCCATGGCGTGGCATGCGTCCGCGCTCGTCGTCGCCGGTGCTCCCGCGTCGATCGCGGCCGCCGCAGTTGCAGCAACACCCGTTGCCGCCTCCGTCGACGAGGTCAACCTCGCCTGCCCGACCCCCGGGAACCCGCGTTTGAGGGTCGACACGCAGATCGACCACGGCTGTAAGACACTCACGATCATTCAGCACGACATCAACGGCCGGTCACAGCTAACCGCCGCCTGGGTCAATGCCCGTCACAAAACAGCGTTACCCCACTGCGCAGCTACATCTTGGTGGTATCGGCCAGTACCGGCATGGTCGGGTTCTACGAACGGGGTGGGCCGATGGTGAAGGACTTTCCTGGCGCGGTACCGGTCCAGAATGGCGTGCCGGGTGAGGGGCTGCGGTTGATCGCTGAGTCGCACGTCCATTCATCGACGACGAGGTAGCCGCCTACGTGCCCTTGGGACGTCGCCAATGCATAAAAGTATCGGGCAGCGACGCTGCGGGCGCGTAGGCAGTCGGCCGATCCTCCAACAACAGTCACGGGAACTAAGTGGTCTGAGCCGTTAGTTCGTCGGGGGGTCATGCCGCCTCGCTGCTTTGATCGATCAGTTTGAGTTGGCGGTGGAGGTCCCGGCGGGTGTATTTCCAGGCGAAGGGTTCGGCGGTGCGGTTGTAGCGTTCGGCGAAGGTGTGCAACCGGTTCTCGACTGAGGTGAGGTCGGGAAAGTCATTGGGCGTGAGGACTTTGCGTTGGACGATGGAAAAGTAGATCTCGACTTGGTTGAGCCATGATGCGTGCACCGGGGTGTGCACCATGACCGCGTTCGGGTATCGGGCGGTGAGGCGGTCGATCGATGCTTGTCCGCGGTGCGAGGAGCCGTTGTCGACGACCCAAAACACCCGGTCGGCGGACGCGTACGGTTCGCTCGTCATGACCTGATCGACGAGGGCGGTGAACTCGGTGATGCCGGTGCTTTGCTCGCAGCGGCCGAAGACCCGTGCGGTGTGGACGTCGTAGGCAGCGAGGTAGGTGAGCGCGCCGCGGCGGCGGTAGTCGTGGCTGACGCGCATCGGGCGACCTGGTGCGGCGGCGGTGGTGCGGTGGCAGCGGTCGCGGGCTTGGATCGACGGCTTTTCATCGGCCGAGATCACAAACTCGTTGCTGCCCAACGGTTTGCCTGCGTAGCGGCGTGCGTACAGGTCGAGAACGACAGATGCTCTCATCTCGAAGTTCGGGTCGCGGGCGGCGATCCAGGAGCGATGCTGCCACGGTTTGAGCGCATCCTCGTCCAGCCACCGGCGCACCGTCGACACCGAGACGGTCATGCCGTCGCGTGCGAGTTGGGCGGCGAGTTCCGGGGTGGACCACCGTGCGATCGGAATATCGTGATCGGCCGGGATCTGACACGCCCACGCTTTCACTGCAGCGATGTCAGCGGGGGTGTAGATCGGTGGCCGGCCCGACCGTGGTGCGTCGGCGAGGGCATCGATACCGTGATGGTGGAACCGGCTGCGCCACTTACGGACCGTGTCGGGATGAACGTCGAGTTCGATGGCGATACTTGCGTTGGTGCAGCCGTCCGCGGCGAGCAGCACGATCAGAGACCGCAGCACTGTCTTCTGCGGTGTCGACCCACACCTCACCCATGTTTCGAGAACCTGACGGTCGCTGGTGGACAGGACGATCACGCAGGCCGAGGGTCGAGCGGTTTTGTCACTCATGCCTCAAAAGGACACCTGAGTCACACCTGTCTCGGGCCGCGGCACGCCGATGATCCGCGAAATGTTGGGTGGACCACACGGATCGGGCACGATCGGATGCGTGCCGACACCACCGGAATCGACGAAAAGCTCACTGCGCCTCAAGCTCAGCGGCCACGCCCGAACGAGGTGGCCGCAACTCGCGCGAGTCAACGTCCGATTTCGTGGCGCGTTCGCCTACGTCGACGGTGTACTACCGGACGAGTCGGTCCTGGTGTTGATGCGGCTGCGATACAACGGCTCCGCTAGCAGATGGGGCTTCGCGATCCACCTCGCGTCCAAGGGCAAGTACGAAGATTCGCTGCTGCCTACAGGCGACTTCACCGGCAGCCCTGAAGACGCACTCGACACCGCATGCGGGCTCTACCTCGGCGACCCGACAGCCTGGCAAATACCCCCGACGAACTAACGGCTCAGACCACT
>NZ_MJEI01000071.1 GCF_002095395.1 Williamsia sp. 1135 | reverse complement strand
GTTGCAGAGGCTGTTGCCGAATCGCGGGCGGTAACGCCCGCGATTCGGCGTGTTTGGTGCAAGAATTCTGGTGTGGCCAAGTCGTACATCCATGCTGATCGTGATCAGCAGTTTCTGTTGCCGCCGGATATGCGGGAGTGGTTGCCGCCCGGTCATCTGGTGTGGCTGATCGCCGATATTGTTCAGGCGCTGGATACCTCGGCGTTTCATGGCCGGCGTAAGCGTCGGGCCACGGCCGATTCAAACGCCGGACGGCGCGGTTACGACCCGGACATGATGTTGGTGCTGCTGTTCTATGCCTACTGCGTCGGGGAGCGGTCCTCCCGGATGATCGAACGACGCTGCCACACCGACGTCGCGTTCCGGGTCGCGTGCGCCCAACACGCCCCTGATCACACCGTCATCGCCCGGTTCCGCAAAGACCAGGAAACCCACTTCACCAGCCTGTTACCCAGGTCCTGCAGCTGTGTGCGGCGGCAGGGATGGTCAAGGTCGGGACCATCGCCGTCGATGGCACCAAGATCGAAGCCAACGCCAGTATCGATGCGAACAAAACCGAAGCCAGACTGCGAGAGATGGCGAGCGAGATCGTCGCCGAAGCGGCTGCTGTCGATGATCAAGAAGATCTCGACGACCCAGGCGATCAGACTCCGCCGCGGTTGCAGTCGAGGGCCACTCGCCAAGCTGCGATCGCTGAAGCGCTGGCCTCGATCGAGAAAGATCGCCGCGAACGACCCAGCAGTGCAGCAAAGATGACGATACGTAGGGTCGAGCGTGCTGAGGCCAAAGAACGCCGTCTCACCGAAGAGTCGACCGCCATCTACACCGCTCAGCAGCAGGTACTCGCGCAAGGACGGCGCCCGGCCGGACGCCGGGCGGTGCATCCCGATCGCAATGTCAACGTGCTCAAAGCCCGGCAGAACCTGATCAATGCGCGGGCCGCGCTCGAGCGCCGGAACGCTTCCAAACCAGTCCGAAAACGCAACCTTACCGACCCGCAGTCCCGGCTCATGAAGACCCGATTCGGGTTCCGGCAGGCCTATAACGCCCAGCTGGCCGTCTCCGAAGATCACCTCATCCTCGCCGCGTATGTCACCGACCGCGGCATCGATATTGGCGAGTACATACCGACGGTCGCCGCCGTCGAGCAAACGTTGAGCGAGCTCGCCGCCGCCGGTCACGATCGGGTCATCGGGACCGTCCTTGCCGACGCCGGCTACTTCTCACGAGAGAACCTCGCCGCCGCCGGACCCAACAGACTCATCGCGCCCGGCAAAGCCAAAGATGTTGCAACATCGAAGAAAACGGCAGTCACCCAGCCCGGGAAATACGACCGGACCGCCATCGAAGAGATGCAAGAACGCATCGGCACCGACGAAGGAACCGCCCACTACCGCCAACGCGCAGGGATCATCGAACCCGTCAACGCCCACCTCAAAGACCGACGAACCCTACGACGATTCGCCCGACGCGGCCTCGCAGCTGCACAATCTGAACTCATCCTCGCCGCCGCAGCCACCAACTTCCTGCGCTACGTGAAAGTCAACAACCTCGCCACCATCTGACCCCGGGGCCACGGCCCCGGCCCAATCCCCGACCGGGCCACGAACCCCCACGATCAAACACGCCCGCGGGATTAGGCAACAGCCTATGCAACGTGTGCAAATGACTGAACGGTGTGCTTTTGTCGGCCGTCTGGGACGTGACGACGCGCCTGTCCTCGCGGCGGTTTCACCCACCCAGGCGCCCGTCGCACCCGCAGGGCCGGTGCAGTTCGACGCCGAGTGGGAGACGGTCCGCCGCAAAGGTGTCTGGTCCGTACCGCCCAACATCCTGATCACAGGGTCAATGGGCACCATCGACCTCGACTTCACCAACACGACCTTGCCTGGACCCGTGGTCAACGTGCAGCTGCAGGTGTCGACGAGCACGGTCAAGTTGCGGGTTGGCGCCGATCAAGAGATCCGTTACACCGAACTCGACAAGTCGGGATGGTCGAGCATCAAGGACAAGGGTGGTCCACCGCTCCGTCCGGGCGGGTCGGTGATCAACGTGAGCGGGTCCATCTCGGCGATGTCCGGGGTCAAGATCACCCGTGCTGCTGCGCCCAAGTCTCGGTTCTGATCAGCGGGCCGGGGTCGTCAGACCTCGGAGCGCATCTGCGTCCGTAACCGCAGGACCCCGTCGCGCAGCCGTGTCTTGAGGGCCGGCACGAGAATGTTCAGATGCTTGGCGGCCTCGCGCTGGGTGAGATCGGCGAAATAGACGAGGTTGATGCTCTGGCGCTGCAGGTTGGTGAGTGCGCTGAGATGCCGCATGAGTCGCTGATACTCGTCGCGCAGGAGAACCGGTTCGTCGGCACTCGCGGCGTCGACGTCGCACGAGATCATTGCCAGCAGCGCGGTCTTGCGGCGCAGTCTTTCCTCGGACCGGACGCGGTCCACCGCACGACGATGGCAGAGCATCATCAGCCAGGACAGGGGCTTGCCCAATTCGGGCCGATACGTATCGGCCTTCATCCAGATTTCGAGATAAACCTCTTGAAGAGTTTCCTCCGCGTAGCCGACGTCGCGAACGACCTTGTATATCAACGCGAATAGCCGTGGTCGTGTCGCATCATGCAGTTCGCGGAACGCCTGGGCATCTTTATCCGCTACTCGCGCAAGCAAATTTGCGAAGTCGACTGGCGTGTCCCGGTCAGGGTCCGACTCCGCGGTCATACTCCATTATAGGGAGCCGTCTGGGATTTGTTACACCTCGACGAGAGTTACGGAACATAACTTTACTTATATAAATGTTGCTTAGTTTTGGTAACTTCTGCACTGGGGATTGACGCAGTGGGGTTCAGACTTCGTCTTGTGGATTTCCCCGCCGAAGGTGCGGAACTCCTTGACTTCGACCTCCATGGATCGGCCGCAGTCCTCGCAGTGGTGAATGACGTGCTTGCTGTATGTCTTGGTAGCCATGACCCACGATAGGACTGTGACCCAGGTCACGTCCAGGGGGCTTGTTCGGGTGACGCCGAATCGTGTCAGGTGGGTCGGCTCCACCCCGCGAGGCGTTTGGTCCTCATCGGGCGCGGGTATTTGCCCGGCATGGCAAACGAACTTCAGGGGCAGCGGATTGCGTTTCTCGTCGCGACCGAAGGCGTCGAGCAGATCGAGCTCACCGATCCGTGGGCAGCGATCGAAAAGGCAGGGGGTACCCCAACGCTGGTGTCCACCGAGACCGGTGAGATACAGGCGTTCGATCACCTCGACAAGGCCGACACATTCCCGGTCGATGCGGTGGTCGCCGACGTGCCTGCCGCGAGCTTCGACGCACTTGTTCTTCCGGGTGGCGTGGCGAACCCGGACAACCTGCGCACCGATCAGGCGGCGGTGAAGTTCATCGCTGACTTCTTCACCGAGGGCAAACCTGTGGCGGCGATCTGCCACGCTCCGTGGACACTCGTCGAGGCCGACGTGGTGTCAGGTCGCACGCTGACGTCATACCCGAGTGTGCGCACCGACATCACCAACGCCGGAGGCACGTGGACCGATCACGAGGTGGTTGTTTGTGCCGCCGGCCCCAACACACTGATCACGAGCCGCAACCCAGGGGATCTACCGGCTTTCTGCTCGACCCTGGTCACGCACTTCGCAGCCGACAGGTAGCCGGCTGTTTTCTAGGTAGGTCATCACGGTCGGACAGACCGATATGCCAGGGTGGTCACTCATGACCACCGCTCGCCGCCTCGCAGCACGCATTGCGCAGATCGGCCTCGATCGGCCGATCTCGCTGAACGATCGACCCTTCGCTTCGTCACCCGCAAGGCTCGACGCCAAGAAGATTCTGCTGACCGGTGCGTCGTCCGGCGTCGGAGAGGCCGCGGCAGTGGCGCTCGCCGCGCAGGGAGCAGAGCTGATTCTTGTCGCACGAGGTGCCGAGGAACTGACGCGCGTCCGCGACATCATCGTCGCCCAGGGAGGCGCGGCGACCGCGTTTACCGCAGACCTGGCCGACGAGGATGACGTCGAACGTCTGGTGGCGACGGTGTCGGAGACCCGCGGGACGCCGGATGTGCTCATCAACAACGCGGGCCGTTCGATCCGGCGATCGGCGATCGATTCTGTCGACAGATTGCACGACTACCGTCGCACGATGGCCGTGAATTACTTCGGGCCCGTGGGACTCATGCTCGGGTTCTTGCCGGGGATGAAGCTGCGCGGCAGCGGCCACATCGTCAACGTCTCCACCTGGGGTGTACCTGCAGGCACCATGCCCAAATTCTCGGCCTACGCGGGGTCGAAGGCTGCGCTGAGCATCGTCGGTCGCAGCATCGGTCTCGAACTCGGAGCCGCGGGGATCGCGGTGAGTACCATCTACTTCCCGCTGATCCGAACCCCCATGATCGCGCCGACCGCCGAGTACGACACGCTGCCTGCGCTCACCGCCGAGCAGGCCGCGAGTTGGATCACCCACGCGGTCCACCACCGCCCCGAGGAACTGATGCCCCGGTACGCACGAATATTGCAGCGCGTGGCGGCGATCCGTGCGGCCGGCGCCGGAGTGGTGCTCGGTCGCCTCCCGACCTGACCCGGGCGGGTGGTTGGGTTCCGACCCGGACGGGCATGCTGGAGCCATGAGCGCACATCCGATGTTTCCGCTCGGGATGACGTTGCTTCCCGGCGAACCGCTGAGCCTGCAGATCTTCGAGCCCAGGTATGTGCAAATGGTTGCGGACTGCACCGCTGACACCGGTCACAACTCCTTCGGAGTCGTGCTGATCTCCCGCGGCCGGGAAACGGGTGGCGGCGAGGAGCGGGTCGACGTCGGGACGCTGGCACAGATCGAAGAATGCAGTCCACGCCCGGACGGTCGATTTCACCTCTCCTGCGTGGGCACCGACAGATTCCGCGTCCGCTCCTGGCTACCCGACGATCCGTATCCCCAGGCCGAGATCGAGCTGTGGCCCAGCACCGATCCGATTGCTGTGCCCGGTGCGCTCAACCCGGTGATCGCGCGGCTCGGACAACTCGCCGCGACACTGGACCGGGTGCGCGGCATCGAAGTCGGCGATCGGCTCACCGAACCCCTGGAAGCCGAGGAACCGCTGGACGCGAAGGTGTACGGCACCGCGGTTCGACTGGGTCTAGGGCCCGCCGACCGACAGAAGATCCTCTCTGCCCCGGGCACCCCTGCCCGGATCGACGCACTGTCGCAGGCTCTCGACGACTTGATAGCCGTCATCGAGTTCTCGGGATTGCCGAGCGATTAGAGACGTGGCGAAACGTTGTGAGGGCCCCCGACCCACCGATCAGGTCGAGGACGAGGCGGCTGCTGCAATGAAGATGAGGGCGAACAGAACGATTCCGATGACCCACATCGCAACAGCGACCCAGCCGATGATCTTGCCTGCCTGGGCCATCCCGCGGCCGTCCTGCCTGCCACCGGATGCGTCGATCTCGGCGATCGCTCTGTTGCCGAAGATGATCGCGGGAATCGCGCCGAGTCCGCAGATCACGAACGCGCCGATTCCGCACACCAGCGCGATGATCGCGTTCGAGTTGGTCTCCGACACCGGCGCTCCGTAGACCCCGGGAAAGCCTGGCTGCTGGTAACCCGGTTGCTGGCCGTACTGCTGCTGGCCGTATTGCTGGCCGTAGTCGAAGTTCGTCGGCTGGAAGTCGGGTTGCGGGGTGAACCCGGGGTCGGCCGGTGGTGGCCCCGACGCACTCTGGTCGTCGCCGCTCGGATCGCGCTTGCGTAGCGGGTCGTTTGACGGTGGATCGTACGGCGGAGGATAAGTCACGGCCATCACCTTTCGAGAGTGCAGATACCGGACAGGTGATACGAAAATGTGCCCTGCGACCGGCTCGTCTGCCGAGCAGTCTATCGGCCCTACCGACCCGACGTGGTGATCGTCGGCTCTGCGCCGTCGACGAGTGCGGCGGGAGCGGGGTCAGCACCCGAGACCGTTCGATATGTGCCGTCCCGCAGCGCAAAACCGTTGTCCGAACGGGTGTTGAGGCAATAGAGACCGGAGAAGTCGCTCAGGCACTGGAACGTGCCCACCGAGATGGTCGACCCGAACGGCAACACTGATCCGCGGGTCCACACCCACGGGGTGTCCGCGCAGGTTCCCTGGGAAGCCGTGTCGGTCAGCACGATGTAGCCGGCCTCCCACTTGCAGTAGTCCCGGGTCTGCGCGGGCGTGTCCGTCACGTCGCACGCCAGCGTCGGGACGTCGCGCTGCACCGTCGAACAGTTCACGGCAGCGTCCGGGGTGGAGAAGTGGAACTCAGAGGTGTCCTCGAGGCGGCCGCCCTCGAGTGCGGCCTCGTGGAAGTCGCTGTTGTTGACCCGAGCGGCCGTACTGATCGCGGTCGCGAGAGTCAGTCCGGTTGATCGGTTCGCCGTCGTGCTCCGCGTGGTGGTCGTGGTGGTCACCGATGTCTCGGTCGACAACTCGTCGATGGGAGGGATGTCTTTGGTGCTCGGGCCGTCCTCAGGGAAGCAGCCCGCGAGCACCGCTGCGGCCGCCCCCGCCGCAGCCACCATGCCGATCGTTCTTGTCCACATGTTCAGTACCCTTACCCCTGTGTCGACACCCAAGATTGTGCTTTTCTATGTCTTCACGCCGCTGGCCGACCCCGAAGCAATCCGGCTATGGCAGCAAACATTATGCGAAGCGGCCGGGGTCACGGGTCGGATCATCATCTCCGAGCACGGAATCAACAGCACCGTCGGCGGCGACATCAAGGCCGTCAAACGGTATGTGCGGGGGACACGCGCGTATGCCGCGTTCTCCGGCGCCGACATCAAGTGGTCCGACGGCGTCGGTGATGACTTCCCACGCCTGAGCGTCAAGGTGCGATCTGAGATCGTCACATTCGGGGCGCCCGACGAATTGCACGTGGATTCCGGCGGTGTGGTCGGGGGTGGAACTCACCTGAGCCCGGAGTCGCTGCACGAACTGGTGGCCGACCGCGGCGACGACGTCGTCTTCTTCGACGGGCGCAACGCCATCGAGGCGCAGATCGGGCGGTTCCGCGACGCCGTCGTGCCACCGACCGAGACCACGCGCGACTTTGTCGAGCTGATCGAGCGCGGCGACTACGACCACCTCAAGGACAAGCCCGTGGTCACCTACTGCACCGGTGGAGTGCGGTGCGAGGTGCTCTCGGTACTGATGCGCAATCGCGGTTTCAACGAGGTCTACCAACTCGACGGCGGCATCGTTCGTTACGGCGAGCGGTACGGCGACGACGGACTGTGGGACGGCTCGCTCTACGTCTTCGACAAGCGGATGAGCGTCGACTTCACCGATCACGCCAAGGTAGTCGGCACCTGCACCCAGTGCGGGGCCCCGACGAAGAACGTGGCGAACTACCCGGACGCAGGCGGTCGCGAATTGGTGGTGGTCTGCCCCGATTGTCTCGCTGGTCAGGCGTCGTGAAACGAATACCCGTTGTGATCGTGGCCGGCTTCCTCGGTGCCGGTAAGACAACGATGCTCAACCATCTGTTGCGAACACGGTCTGGTCTGCGGATCGGGGTAGTGGTCAACGACTTCGGAGCGGTCAACATCGATGCCATGCTGGTCGCCGGCCAGGTGGATGGCGCCGTGTCGCTGGGCAACGGATGCATGTGCTGCACCGTCGACGACGACGGCCTCGACGCCACCTTCGCCTCACTCGTCACACCACGCGCCGGTCTCGATCTCATCGTCGTCGAGGCCAGCGGTCTCGCCGAACCCCGCAATCTGATCCGCATGGTCGCCGGCAGCGACAATCCGAGGATCGAGTACGGAGGGTTGCTGTACCTGGTCGACGCTCGTAACTACGCAGAGACGAGGCAGCAGCATCCGCGGATCGATCAGCACCTCGCACTCGCCGACCTCGTCGTCCTGAACAAGACCGACCTCACCGGCGCTGACGAGGTGGAGCGGGCTCGAGTGCTGATCCGGGATGCGAATGCCGGCGCGCCGATCATCGCCACACAGGATGCGGTGGTCGACCTCGCGCTGCTCGCCGACCTGGAGTCCGCGCCGCGCGACGACGATTCCGCGCCGCGACAGCTCGGCCTCGACGAGCTGCTCGCCGACGACGGTGACGACGACGATGACCACCGTGGCCACCTGCACCACGACTATCAATCCGTCAGCTTCGTCGATCCCGCGTCGATGAACCCCCGGGCGCTGGCAGCGTTCCTCGAGCAGCCGCCGACCGGCGTGTTCCGGGTCAAGGGGTTCGTCCACTTCGACGTGGCGCGGCACCGTCGCAAGTATGTGGTGCACACCGTCGGGAGCTACGTCAGCGTGCACGCTCAGCCCTGGGACCCCGAGGAACCCCGCCGCACCGAACTGGTCGTCATCGGCGCCGGGATCGACGAAGAGGAAGCGAGAGCCGCCCTCGAGAAAGCTCGCGCCGACGATGTCGTGGACGCCCAATCGATGCTGAGTATCACGAGGTACGTGCGTTAGGTGGGTCTTGGGCTCGGTGTTCGTTACGTTCCCAGGTCGTCTCACCGCTGTGTTTTTTCGCTCCGCTTCGCTACGCGGGGCGTGCGGCCGCTATCGCGTCGTCTTCCTTCCTCCTCGCATCGCTTCGCTCGCTCCTCGTCTGTCCAGACAACGCGGCCGCACGCCGGGCGGGGCGAGTTCGCTCTGCTCACCGCCCCTGGTCGGCAACCGTCGAGCGTGCCAATATCTCCGCCGAGCGTGCCAAAGATGCCGTCGAGCGTGCCAAAAATCCTGAAGAGTACCGACGTCAATGCGGTCCGTCATCGTTGTGCGCCGCACGATTGTGCATCGTCCCGATCACGACCCCACAACGGTTTGCAGACCGCAGGTCCAGCATTTCCCAAAAGTCTCAACTACTGCTTCACTGTTACTGAAGTGAATATTTTGACTGATGTTGCGTCTGTTGACGCACCCGAAAGGAACACCGTGACCAAGAAGGACCTCCGCGTTGCCGGGCTCACCTGCCTGGCTCTCGCGGCCTCGCTGATCGCGATGCCCACCACGGCCTCGGCCGATCCCGCTCCTGCACAGGGTAATTCGCTGGCAGGAAAGACCGTCTTCCTCGACCCCGGGCACCAGGGGTCGGCAGCAGGCAATGACCTGAACAAGCCGGTACCCGACGGTCGTGGCAGCACCAAGCCGTGCCAGACCACAGGGGCAACCAGCCCGGACGGAATCGCCGAGCACACGGTCAACTGGGACATCACCCAGCTGGTCAAGGCCGGTTTGGAGAGCCAGGGCGCGAAGGTGGTCCTCAGTCGCCAAGACGACACCGGGTGGGGCGGATGCATCGACGAGCGCGCCAACGCGGCCAACGCCTCCAAGGCCGACATCGCCGTCAACATTCACGCCGACTCGACCTCGCCGGGCACGGACGCGGCGAAGAGCGGTTTCCACATCATCGTTCCTGAATTGCCGATCCCGGACGCCACCGTCAACGAGGTCCAGTCGGGTCCGGGCCGCAAAGCCGCAGAGCAGATGCGCGATGCGTTCAAGGCAGCCGGCCTCGTGCCCGCGAACTACGCCGGCGCCCAAGACGGTCTGCAAACCCGCGCCGACGTTGCCGCGGTGAACCTGACCAAGGTTCCTGACGTGTTCGCCGAGCTCGGCAATCTGTCCAATCCCACCGACGCCGCAACGCTGTCCAGCAAGGACGGGCAGCTCAAGTACGCCGTCGGACTTGTCGATGGCATCCTGCGCTTTCTGCTGACGGGATCGACCCCGGCGGCCTCGGCCACGACCACCGCACCGCCGGCGACCACTGCGCCCGCCACCACCCCTGCGCCGGCGACCACCACTGCGCCTGCCGCGACCGCGCCGTCGACCACGACACCCCCGACCACGGCACCGCGCACCACCGCACCCTCGGCACCGTCGACGTCCGGTCGAACGACAACGACCCCGTCCACCAAGACCACCACGACCACGCCGGTCGTTCCCGGACTGGGGCTGCCGAGCCTGCCGATCGAAGGTCAGGACCCTGCGACGCCGGGTGCCACGGGTGAGTCGGGACTCGACCTCACCGGGTTGCAGTCGATCCTGCCGCTGCTGAGTGAGCTCTCGGACACCAAGGATCCCAAGGTGATCGAGGGGCTTCTGTCGAGTGAGGGCAACGACGCCTCGTCGCAGGTTCTCAAGGCGATGCTCTCGGTGATCTATCAGATGTTTGGCGGCAAACTACCCATCTGAGGGCTGACGTTACCCGTAGGGTTGAGTCATGAGCATCAAAGATCTCCTGGTGATGAGCGTGCCCGTGAAGAACCTTCAAGGCAAACGGGTCCTGATCACCGGCGCGGGGAGCGGGATCGGCAAGGCGACTGCGATGGCGGCGGCGCGTGATGGCGCGGCCCTCGTGCTGACCGACATCGCGGCGGAGAATCTCGACGAAACCGTCGCCGAGGTCAAGCGGGCCGACGGGAAGATCCTGTTCCATCGCGCGGGCGATGTGTCCGACTACGAGTGGGTCCGCCGGTTCGCCCAGCAGGTCGACGCCGAGGTGGGCGTGATGGACGTCGTCATGAACATCGCCGGTGTATCAGCTTGGGGCACAGTAGAAAACCTCGAGCATCGGCACTGGAAGAAGATGGTCGACGTCAATCTGATGGGGCCGATCCACATCATCGAATGCTTCGTCCCGCAGATCGTGCGACGGGGCCGCGGCGGTCATCTGGTGAACGTCTCGTCGGCGGCCGGGCTGCTGGCATTGCCGTGGCACGCTGCCTACAGCGCGAGCAAGTTCGGAATCCGGGGCGTATCGGAGGTCCTTCGCATGGACTTGCGCCGCCACAAGATCGGGGTGTCGCTGGTCTGCCCTGGTGGCGTCGACACCCCTCTTGTCGGCACCGTCGACATCGCGGGTCTCGACCGCGAGAATCCGGTCATCCAGCGTGAGATCGGGCACTTCCACAAGGTCGCGGTCTCCCCGGAGAAGGCGGCCGAGGCGATCCTGACGGGGATCCGCAAGAACCAGTTCATGGTGTACACGTCGTTCGACATCCGGTTCGGCTACTTCGTGGCACGCAAGTTCGCGCTGCCCTACGAGATCGTCATGCGGATCGCGAACAACCGTTTCGACCACTTGGCCCGTATCAGTGGCCGCAATCTCGAAGACCTTGCGGCGCCGTCTGATTCGAGCTCTAGCTCTTCCACCACTCGTCAAAAGGGGTGACCGGCACGGTCCGCTTGTGCCTGGTCCGAACGAACAGTGATTCGATCCGTTCGGCGACGGCGTCGTCGACCTGGTCGCCTTCGAGGTAGTCGTCGATCTGGCTGTAGGTGACCCCGAGCACTTCTTCGTCAGGCAGCGCCGGGCGGTCGTCCTCGAGGTCGGCGGTGGGCACCTTGGACGTCACCGACTTCGGTGCGTCCAGATGCCAGAGTATCTGTGCGCCTTGCCTTTTGGTCAGACCGGTCAGAGGTGTGACGTCGACTCCGCCGTCCCCGAACTTGGTGAAGAACCCTGTGACCGCTTCTGCGGCGTGGTCGGTACCGACCACCAGGAGGTTCTCCTGGCCGGCGACCGCGTACTGCAGCACCATGCGTTCACGGGCCTTGATGTTGCCGCGGACCAGATCGAGCAGCGGCTCACCCAACGTCTGCACCACCTCTTCCGCGGTGGAGTCGGAGCCCGGTTTGACGTTGTAGACCGCGCTGCGGTCGGGCTTGATGAACTGCAGAGCGATCTGGGCGTCGTCTTCGTCGGCCTGCTCACCGTAGGGGAGGCGGACAGCGAGGAAGGTCGCCTCGCCACCGTCGGCGCGCACGGCCTCGACCGCCAGCTGGCACAGACGTCCGGCCAGGGCCGAGTCCTGTCCGCCACTGATACCGAGAATGAACCCCTTCATCCCGGTCGACGTCAGGTACCCCTTGAGAAAGCCGACGCGTCGGTCCACCTCCGACCGGGGGTCGATGGTCGCGGACACCTCGAGTTCGGCGATGATGCTCTTCTGCAGGCTGGCCATGAGCCGATGGTAGTGCGACCGACGGTGATCCGGCACGCTGGAGGGGTGACCACCGCAGAATTCGTCAAACGCCGCCCTGGCGCCCACCCCGACTTCTTCGCCGCTGAAGCGGCCGGATTGCGCTGGCTCGGCGACGCCGGGGCGCCGGTGGTGCAGGTGCTCGAGGTCTCGGCTGAGCACATCACGCTGGAGCGGGTGGGCTCCGCTGCGCCGACGCCGGTCGCCGCTGCGGACTTCGGTGCTGCGCTGGCGCGGATGCATGATGCCGGTGCCTCTGAGTTCGGCAGTCCACCAGCCGGTTTCGACGGCCAGCTGTTCATCGGGAGCAGGGCGATGCCGTCAGACCCGAGGCCTACCTGGGGCGAGTTCTACGCCGCGCAGCGAGTGCTGGCCTTCGTCGACGTTGCCGTCTCTGCGGGCAATCTCACGCACTCCGACGCCGAGGCCACCCGGGACGCCTGCGAGCTCATCGCGTCTGGGCACTTCGACGACGATGAGCCGGCGGCGCGGATCCATGGTGACCTGTGGAGCGGAAACGTGATGTGGTCACCGGAAGGGGTGGTGATGATCGATCCGGCCGCGCACGGCGGACACCGAGAGACCGACCTCGCGATGCTGGCGCTCTTCGGCTGTCCTGAGTTCGAGGCAGTGATCGACGGGTATCAGAGAGCCCATCGGCTGCGGGCGGGATGGCAGGACCGCATCCCACTGCATCAGTTGCATCCACTGGCCGTCCACGCCGCCGGGCATGGTCCCGGTTACGGCACCGAATTGGGCAGGGCGGCCCGGCGCACCCTGGAGCTCGCCGCGTGAACGAGGTGCTCGTCGTCTCGGCCACCAGCTCCGAGGCTGCCTACGTGCCCACCCGGCTGCCGCTGCTGATCTGCGGCATCGGGAAGGTCTCGGCGGCCATCGCGGTGACCCAGACCTTGGCGCACCACGCGGATACGTCCCGTCTCACGGTGCTCAACGTCGGCACCGCCGGTGCGTTGCGTCCCGCGACCGCTGGCCTGTACGTCCCGTCGGTGGTCCATCAGCACGACATCAGCAGCGCGCCGCTGAGCTCCATGGGCTACCCGGTGGTCGACCGGTATGACCTGCCGGGTGGGGACGGCAGCGAAGTGGCTACCGGGGACACTTTCGTCGCTGATCCGGTGCAACGCGATGTGCTCGCCGCGAGGGCAGGGCTGGTCGACATGGAAGGCTTTGCCATCGCCCAGGCGTGCAGTCATTTCGGTGTCGCATGCCGGCTCGTCAAGGTCGTCAGCGACGACGCAGACGAGGGTGCCATGGATTGGCCCGCCCGCGTGGATGCGGCGGCCAGGTTGATCGGGGAGTGGTTGGAGCGCAACGTCGCGGCATGACCTGGACGGCTGTCGTCAGGTCAGTGCGGGTCGCGATGGCGCAGGCGTGGTGCCGGCTCGTAACCGTCCGGGCTGCGGTAGGCGCGTGCACCGGGCTGAGGTGGATTGTCGAACGACCCTGCGTGCCGGCGGCGCGGTTCCGGAGCTTCCGGGGCCGCTCGACGGCGACGGGGTACCTCGTCACCGAGTTCAGGGTTCCGCAGTCGGGGCTCGGGGGGACGCGGAGTACGCGGGGTCTGGCCTGCCCGGGAACGCGGCGGGATCGCGGTGCTCGAGGCGTCCTCTTTGACCATCGACGGCTTGGGTGAACTCGTGCGTCTCGGCCGAGCGGTGGACTCGGACTTTGCCGCTGTCGTCTTCTTCGCCGCCGATCGGCGGCTCGGGGACGGCTTGCCGGCGTTCTTCGGATGTGTGAACCAGAAGCGGGCCGCCCCGATGGCGAACACAGCCACGAAGGTCCATCCCATCAGCGGAAACAGCTTCGCCACCGGTAGGGCCACATCGAAGACGAGCTTCTTCAGGCCCGCGCCGGAGTCCGACACCAGGAAGTACAGCGCGATGACCGCGACTCCGAACAGCACCAGCGGCGGCTGGGCGACGGCGGTGAAGAGTGCTCGGCGGCGAACGGCGAGGACCGCGGCGATGCAACCCACGAAGTACAGGGCCTTGAACGAGAACCCGAGGTTGGTCTCATCGCCGGACACAGCGATGACCGCACCGACAGTGGTCAGACCTACGGCGATCAGAACCGCACCCCACCAGGGCACGCCAGGTGCGGTGGGAAGTGCGGATTGCTCGTCGAGGGGTACCCCCGAGCGTGAGCGCGGGCCAGAAATCACATGTTGACCGTACCGGTAAATGCTGAGAATCCGGGTAACGAACGCAGTGGGGACGCCAGACGCATCGGAACGCGCGGCGGTCGCGTCGATGGAAGATCCGCGGGTCAGCGTTTCGTCGCTCTGCGCAATCAGTGGCCGGAGGCTGCGGAGGCGGCCTTGATCGCGGGTTTGGCGGGAGTCGCCTGCGTGGCGGCAAGTCTGCATGCCGTGGCGCTGACCCGGGCCACACTGGCCGGTCCGCGACTGTTCGAGGAGTGTGCCGCCCGATCAGGGGCGTGGACCCGGGAGATGGAGAGGCCGGCTCGCTGGTTCAGGCCGCAGGCGATGTCCGCGGGGAGGGACTGCACCTGCGCGGGTGTGGTGACGGCCACGGTGACGCGGCCGTCTGAGAGCGCTCCGGCGCGGGTGGGCAGATACACGGCGACGGCGGACCCTTGAGAAAGGGCCGGTGCCTCGATGGACGCGACCGCTGGCATGGGGGTCGGGGTGTCGATGGTGCTCTGGATGTTGTCACCTGCGACGAAGGCGAATCCGCCGACCGCCGCCGTGGTGAGGAGCCAGCCTCCGACGACGCATCCGGACGGGCTGATGCGGGCGGTGGCGGTGGCGGTTGAGCGGCTGACAGACATGTGACTGACTCCAGGGGTGAAGGGCGACTGGAATCAGGTTGTCGTGTACCGCTTGGAATGGGCTTGAAGTTCGCATGGAACCTCACCGCCAATGCTTCCAAGTTGCTTGGCTCAGGTACCCGAACGCGACTGGATCCGCACAATGTGCGTCAGTTGACGCGCGATTCCGCACGCCTGGGGGCGACGTCGATGGCCACCGGCGGGTCCAGATCGTCCAAGTCGGAGAACGCGTCCAGCTCGGAGAGCTTGCGGGCGGTGACGGTGACCCTCGAGTCGATGGTGCCGATCGCCGAGTTGTACGACTCGACCGCCTTGCCCAGCGATTCGCCCAGCTTGTCGAGGTGGCGGGTGACCAGACCGATCCGCTGGTAGAGCTCTTTTCCGAGCTGGTGGATCTGCTGAGCGTCTCTGGTGAGTGCTTCGTGCCGCCACCCGAGTGCAATCGTGCGCAGCAACGCGACCAGATTGGTCGGTGTCGCGATCACCACATTGTGGGTGAAGCCGTATTCGATGAGATCGGGGTCGGCCCGGCACGCCATCTCCAGGATCGCCTCACCCGGGACGAACAGGACGACGAACTCCGGTGACTGTCGCAATGCTTCCCAGTAGGCCTTGGAGGACAACTGCAGCACGTGGCCGCGCAGCGCCCGGGCATGGGCCCGATACGCCTGTGCGCGGATGGTGGGGTCAGTGCTGTCGGAGGCTTCGAGGTAGGCAGACAGGGGCACCTTCGCGTCGATCACCACGTCGCGGCCACCTGCCAGATGGACCACGAGGTCGGGGCGAACCTTGGACGAGTCGTTCGTGATCCCGCTGACCTGGCTGGTGAAATCGCAGTGCCGTTGCAGGCCGGCCGCTTCGATGACGCGCTCGAGGTGCAGTTCACCCCACCTGCCCCGGGCCTGCGGCGACCGCAGGGCGCCTGCCAGCTGCTCGGCCTGCGACCCCAGGTGAGCGGAGGTCTCGCGCATCCCTGACACCTGTTCGGTCAGGCCGGCGTAGGCCGCGATGCGGTTGCGCTCGGTGCGGCGCAGCTCCCCGGCGAGGGTGTCCAGCGTTTCCCGGAGTGGGGTGACGATGTGGGAGACCTGCTGGCCGATGGCGCCGGACTGTCGACGGGCGGCGTCCTCACTCGCGGCCGACAGCGACCGGACGAGCAGGTCGTGATTGGCGTGGGCCGCATCGGCCTCGGCGCGCGCCACGGCCAGTTCGGTGCCGGTCCGACCGGCGTGGACCAGCCAGCCGAGCGCGAATCCGATGGCCAGACCGACTATCAGCAGCACGACCGCGGTGATACTCATGAGAGTGATGGTGCACGAGAGGTCTGACAGTCAGGCGGAGGTGAACAGCGTTTCCTCTGAGTTCTCATGCGCGAGCAGCCAGGACTTGACGTCCAGTCCGTAGCGGAAGCCCCCGAGCGTCCGGTCTGAACGCAGGACCCGATGGCATGGGACGAACAGGGCCGCCGCATTGCGTGCGCACGCGCTGGCGGCGCCCCGGATGGCTGCGGGCCTGCCGCTGAGGCGGGCGTATTCGGTGTAACTGACCGGGTCGCCCGCGGGCACCTGGCGTAATACGTCCCAGGCGTGTTCGAGAAAGGCACCCGACCGTTGCTTCACCGCGATGTCGTCGATGGCCGTGACGTCGCCGCGGTGATAGGCCTCCGCGGCGGCGCTCACCGTTCCCAGATCCGGCTTGTTGACGAGAACGTCCGGTCGAATCGATTTGTGCACCAAAGCATTGAGGTAGTCGGCGTCGGCAGACCATCCGGAAGCCAGTACCTGACCGTCGCTGTCGACAACCATGGTGAACGGACCGGTCGGGGTGGTGATCGTGGTCCAGGCGGCGGTACTCATGAGACCTTCTTTCGGCTACGGGTGGTGATCGGAGGCGCCGGTGCGACGGCAAGGGTGGGTTCGACGCGAGCAACTGCGCTGCGCCACAAATGCATCGAGGCGTAGGACCGCCACGGTGACCAGCGACTCGTGTCGGTGAGGTCGATATCGAGGTCGGCCGCGGACTTGCGCAGGACCAGATCGGTGTTCAACAGGATGTCCGGGTCACCCAGCAGTCGCATGATGACGTAGTCGGCGGTCCATGCCCCGATGCCGCGTTGGGCGATCAGCTGCGTCCGCAGTTCGGCAGCCGGCAGGCCCGGGTGCATTGTCAAGCGGTCCTCGGCGATGGCCCGGCTGACGTCCACGATCGCCGTGGTCCGGGCCGCCGGCCCGGTGAGCACCTCATGGCCGCGTTCGGCGATGGCCGCGGCCGTCGGGAACAGGTGGGTGATCCCGCCGTCTGGGTTGCCGAGCGGAACACCCAGTGCTGCGACGAGTTTGGCCGCATGCGTGCGGGCGGCGGGCAGCGAGATCTGCTGGCCGATCATCGTTCGCAGGAGTAGTTCGGTCGGATCGATACTGCCCGGTGCCCGGATTCCGGGCATCGCGTCGACCAGCGGAGACAGGGCCGGGACCCGCTGCAAGACGTCGTTGGCGGCGGCGACATCGGCGTCGAGATCGAGCAGTTTGCGGACCCGGTGCACCGCGACGCCGAGGTCGCGCATGTCTTGCAGCCGAAGTTCGGCGCGAACATGGTCGGTGTCGATCTGCAGGCCGACGATGGCCGGTCCGTGCGGCAGATCGAGTGAGCGGCGGTAGGTCTGTCCGTCCCAGCTCTCGATCCCGGTCACCGCGTGCGCGGACAGGAACCAGTGCAGCCAGGGCGGCGAGAATGGTTGCCGGACGGCGAGTTTGAGTGTGACGGCGGCTCCGGCCACCCCGGGACCGCGCGGCGCGCCCTTGGCGCGGAGTTCTGTCGGCGTCTGCGCGAACACCTCGCGCACCGTGTCGTTGAACTGCCGGATGCTGGCGAAGCCGGCGGCAAACGCGATGTCAGACATGGACATGTCCGTGCACTGGATGAGCATGCGCGCCGTGGTCGCGCGGTAGGCGCGCGCCAAGGCCAGCGGTCCTGCCCCGATCTGATCTCCGAGGACCCGATTGAGCTGGCGGGGCGAATATCCGAGTTGTCCGGCCAGTCCGCTCACGCCGGTGCGATCCACCAGCCCGTCTTCGATCAGACGCATCGCCCGGGAGGCCAGATCGGAGTTGACGTTCCAGCGCGGAGATCCCGGCACCGCGTCGGGCAGGCACCGGCGGCACGCACGGTATCCCTCCTGCTGGGCGACGGCGGCAGTCAGCACGAACGACACGTTGTGTGGCTTGGGGGTGATGGCGGGGCACGACGGGCGGCAGTAGATGCCCGTCGTGCGGACTGCGACGAAGAACTGACCGTCGAATCGCGCATCCCGGGACTGGACGGCTCGGTAGCAGCTGTCGAAGTCGAGCTGACGTGCGCTCGCTGCGGGACCTGGGCTCATGCCACCACTCTGGCAGGGTTCACGGGACTTCACTAGCGGAAATCGGACGTGACGATGGACGGCCCTTCAAGACGTCTCTCGGTGTGGTCCAGATCACTGGTCGATTCCGGGCGAAGTTCTTCTTCGTGTCGCCTTTATGCCCTCTACGCAGCAAAAGGAGGACAAAACTGCCGATGCGTGCCAGAGTGTGAAATATGTACGTAACACGATGGGGACGCAAAGAAGCGCCGTTGTCGCAGTTTCCGGGCTGGGGCATCGAGATCATGATGGGTCTGTACGGCGAACAGTCCGTGAAGTCGGCGATCGAGGCCGAGAAGCCGGCAGCGACCGCGCCGGAGGCGTCGGTGGAGTCGGTCCCGCAGGCCGATCCCGTCCAGCAGGACCTCGACGCGGTCAGCGGCATGTTCCGCTGGCTACAGCGTCGGCGCGCCTGAACGTCACTTCGTTTTCACGGTTCCGGGGCCGAGGCCCCGGAACTGAGCCAGTTGCGCTGCCTGCTCGTCGATGGCGGCGGTGGTTTTTGCGGTGGTCTTGGACCACAGTTCCACGGTGATGTTGAGTTTCTTGCCTGCTTTCGCCGGCCGCCAGGTGCCAATCGGTTCGGCTGCTGAGAAGATCACGCCAGGGCGACCGAGGGCGGGCCAGGTGGCCTTGCGGAGTGTCGCGTCCGGTACCAGCAACTCGCGGTCGCGGGTCTGCAGCAAAGGGTCGTACGGACCGACCAGACGGAGGCCCGTGGGCTCCGGGGGATCGATCAGCACCTCGAGGCCATCGGTCAGCGCAGACCTCGTCTGACCGTCCACCGATACGTCTGTGACGTCAGAAGGCCAGTGGGCCTCGACGTCCCGAACGGGCGCATCGAGGAACTCCGCGACCTGTTTCGGGGTGGCGGCACCGTAGAAGCGTAGGTGGTTGCGGACGACGTCGAACCGCTCGGCGGCGTCGGTTCCCAGCCGCCGAAAATTGTTCGGACGCAACCCCTTGATCCGCTGGAGAACCGGGGGACTGGTGTCCGGCTGCAACTCGAGCCCGGCCTGGATTGCAGCGAGCCGAAACGAGTTCTCGTAGGGATGAATGGCGTCGCACGGCTTGCAGTAGCGCAGAAAGTGATCGGGCAGCACCGACGTCAGCTGCCTCGACATCTCGCCCTTGACCGTCGGAGTGGTGACGATCTTGCGCATCTCGGCCGCGAGCTCGGCCATCGCCTCGAGGGGATCGGTGCCCGCATCTCTGAACTTCTTGCTCGCGTCGTAGATCCGCTTACCCGCGTCCTCGGATGACAGGGGGCTCACTGCCACCGAGACCTCCGCGAGGTCGGCGCGCCGGTAGTAGTGCGGTGCGCCCCGGATCGTCCAGGCGACGGCCAGACTGTCGTCGGATTGTTCGAATCCGCGGATGTGAAGTGCCCAGGGGGCGCCGTCGGGTCCGGTGTCCTGGACGCCGTAGTCGAGGAGGTCGCACCCCTTCGCGCCGGGCTCGCGGCCGACTTGCTGGACGTGCCAGCGCGCCGCAAGGAGTTGAGTACGGCTGATGGTGTCCATACGGCCTCCCGACGCGAGATGTCTCTTCGGTGACGACCGTACGCACAAAGGCCGACATTCTGCAGGGCCGATGACGTCCGGGGCGTCGAACGTCCTCCGGGTGTGTGAACATCAACCAATGGCAAAAACATCGTCGGGGGAACCACTCAAGGGTGCGGCGGGGGCGGATGACAAGGATGTGGTGTCGAGTTCGCCCGCCACGCTGACCCCGAACCGGGGTTTCGTGATCGGGCAAGGCACCCAATGGCTCGCCAAGCACAGCCTGCGCCTGATCCTCATCGCCGGCGGTGCCTGGGTGCTGGCGTGGATCATCGGCAAGACCTGGGTCGTCTTGCTGCCCATCCTCCTCGCCATCATCGTGTGCACGGTGCTGTGGCCGCCGGTGGGCTGGCTCCGGCGCAAAGGCATGAACGCTGCGGCAGCGTCTGCCGTGGTCTTGCTGCTCGCGGTCGGGGTGGTCGCCGGGATCATGGGTGCGATCGCACCGTCGGTGGTCGACCAGTCAGGAGATCTGGCCTCTCAGGCCACCGACGGTGTCGTGAAGATCCAGGACTGGCTGCACGGCCCGCCGTTCAACTTCAGCGACGATCAGCTCGACAACGCGGTCAACGCGATCACGAGCCGGATCCAGGACTCGAGCGCCACCATCGCATCGGGAGTGTTCACCGGTGTCGCGGCTGCGACCTCCGTGCTGATCACGCTCTTCACCGTCTTGTTCCTGACGTTCTTCTTCCTCAAAGACGGCCCGAGGTTCGTCCCGTGGTTGCGTCGCACCAGCGGGGCGCCTGCCGCCGAGCACCTGGCCGAGGTGCTGACCAGGATCTGGTCGACTCTCGGTGGCTTTATCCGCACCCAGGCACTGGTGAGCGCCATCGATGCAGTGCTCATCGGGCTCGGACTTGTGATACTCGGTGTGCCCCTTGCCTATGCGCTCGCCATCATCACGTTCTTCGGCGGTTTCATCCCGATCGTGGGCGCGTTCGTCGCCGGAGCCCTCGCTGTTCTGGTGGCGCTCGTGGGCAACGGTCTCTGGACGGCGCTGATCGTGCTCGGCATCATCGTCGCGGTGCAACAGCTCGAGGGCAACGTGCTGCAGCCATGGCTCCAGTCGCGGTCGATGAACTTGCATGCGGCGATCGTGCTGCTCGCGGTGACCGGCGGCGGCACTCTGTTCGGCATCATCGGCGCATTCCTCGCAGTGCCGGTGGCCGCCGTGGTCGCGGTGATCCTGCGGTATCTGAACGAACAGATCGCGATCAGGGCTGGGGAGAAGGTGGTGGCCGACGACGAGGACGACGACCTCGTCGTCCCCGACGACGGCGTCGCCAGACCCGAGCAGGCCTGACCCGGACAAAAGCACATGGTGCATCTGTTCCGGCGGCGGCGCGCGAAGAGACTTCGACCGGCAACTAGACTGGTCACCCGTGAGTCTTACCCTCGGAATCGTCGGATTGCCCAACGTCGGCAAATCCACCCTGTTCAATGCGCTGACCCGCAACGATGTGCTGGCTGCGAACTACCCGTTCGCCACCATCGAGCCCAACGTCGGTGTGGTGGAGCTGCCCGATTCCCGGTTGGCGAGACTGGCTGAAATCCACTCCAGCGAGCGCATCCTGCCCGCCACGGTCTCGTTCGTCGACATCGCAGGCATCGTCAAGGGCGCCTCCGAGGGGGAGGGAATGGGCAACCAGTTCCTCGCCAACATCCGCGAGGCCGAGGCCATCTGTCAGGTCGTGCGGGTGTTCGCGGACGATGACGTGGTGCACGTGGACGGTCGCGTCGATCCGGTCTCCGACATCGAGGTGATCGAGACCGAGTTGATCCTCGCCGACATGCAGACCATCGAGAAGGCTCTGCCGCGGCTCGAGAAGGATTCGCGCAAGGACAAGGGCCTCGTCGAGGTCGTCGCCGCTGTTCAAGAAGCGCAGAAGATCCTCAACGAGGGCAAGACGCTGTTCTCGCAGAAGGACAAGCTGGACTTCGCGAAACTGCGCGAGCTGCACCTGATGACCACCAAGCCGTTCCTCTACGTGTTCAACGCCGACGAGTCGGTGCTGACCGACCCCGAGCGGATCGCAAAGCTCAAAGAGCTGGTGGCTCCGGCAGATGCGGTGTTCCTCGATGCCAAGGTCGAGAGCGAACTCCTCGAACTCGATGCGGAGGACGCCCAGGAATTGCTCGACTCGATCGGTCAGGACGAGCCCGGTCTGCATTCGCTGGCCCGCGCCGGTTTTCACACCCTGGGTCTGCAGACATACTTGACCGCTGGACCAAAAGAGTCGCGCGCCTGGACGATTCACAAGGGCGACACCGCTCCCAAGGCCGCCGGCGTCATCCACACCGACTTCGAAAAGGGCTTCATCAAAGCCGAGATCGTGTCCTTCGCCGACCTCGACGCCGCCGGTTCGATGGCCGCTGCGAAAGCTGCGGGCAAAGTGCGGATGGAAGGCAAGGACTACGTCATGGCTGACGGAGATGTCGTGGAGTTCCGCTTCAACGTGTAGTGAGCTCGCATCAGCGGCCGGGCGGTTGCGTCGTGGTCAAGATCTCATTTCGCTGTGGCATCATTGTAAGCATCAAATGATGCCGACGAAGGTGTGCGATGCGAACAACAGTCACGATCGACGACGCGCTGCTGCAACGGGCCGCCGAGCTCACTGGCGTGACGGAGAGCGCGGCACTTCTCCGTCAAGGACTGCAGACGCTGGTGAGGGTTGAGAGTGGGCGGCGGTTAGCTGCCCTGGGCGGGACCGATCGGAGTGCAACTTCCGCGCCTCGTAGAACGCCTTGAGCCGGATGATCTTGGTTGATACGTCGGTATGGATCGACCATTTACATGCCTCGGAGGAGCGTTTGGTCGGGCTCTTGATGGATGACGCCGTAGGCGGCCACCCGCTGGTCATCGAGGAGCTGGCGCTGGGTTCGCTGAAGCAGCGCGACGTGGTCCTCGAGCTCTTGGCTTCCTTGTCGCAGTTTCCGACTGTTCAGCACGAGGAGCTCCTACATCTCGTTGATCGGAAGCGATTATGGGGCCGCGGGCTCAGTGCAGTTGACGCCGGGTTGCTCGGCTCAGTTCTGTTGGTCGACGGAGCGACGCTCTGGACCAGGGACAAACGGTTGATTGCTGCGTGCACCACTTTGGGTATAACCCCTTTTGGTGAATGACAACCTGAACTTGTTCCGCCGCAATGGATAAGATGATCACCTCACACCAGGAGGTTACTGCGAATGGGAACCCTGAGCTACGCTGCAACGGTGTCTCTCGACGGCTATGCCGCCGACGCTGATGGTGACTTCCAGTGGACCGGCCCGAGCGATGCGGTGTTCGCCGTCCATCTCGACCGCATCGCGACGGTGACGACCGAGGTGTTGGGCCGGAAGACGTACGCGGGGATGGATTACTGGGAGAACTATCCCGGTGACGCAGACAGTCCTGAGGCCGCGCGGGAGTTCGGCCGACGGTGGCGGGGTATCGACAAGGTGGTGGTGTCATCAACGATGACGCCCGACGAACTCCATTCGGACCGTGCACGTCTCGTATCTGAGTTGAGCTTGGACGAGTTGCGGCGGATCGTCGACAGTGCGACTGGAGTGGTCGAGATCTTCGGCCCTACCACCGCGGCTGCGGCGATTCGTGCGGGCCTTGTCGGAGACTTCCACTTCTTCGTGGTTCCGAAGACGGTGGGCGGCGGACTGCGGGCCCTGCCTGATGGCGCTCGCCTCGATCTGGATCTTGTCGAGCACAGAATCTTCGACAACGGCATCGCATACCTGCACTACCAACCGCGCTGACGTGGCGGACTCGTTCTACAGCCCGTCGTCGAGGAAATCGATGACCTGAGCCGACACGGAGTCGGCGAATTCGTCGAAGAACCCGTGCCGACCGCCGGTGGTGATCTCGACGTGAGAGTCGCGGATGGCGTCACCGAGGCGGTGCGCGTTGACAACCGGGGCCATGAGGTCGTCGCTGCCATGCAGGATCAGTGTCGGCGAACGGATTTCGCAGAGTCGATCGACGGCGTCGTGGCCGCCGCTGGTGCGCAGATGGAGTAGCTGCGCTCGGGCCGACATATCGGGATCTCCGAGAAGGTGGCTGCGTCGCCCCGGGGCGAACCACGCCGGGGTGTACATGAGATAGAGTAGCGCATTGACCCTGGCATGCGAATCCTGTTGTGCCAGTGCGCGACGCACGTCGTTGTCGCGCTCGACCGCGAGCGCCCCGCCTGTGGTTGTGCAGGCGAGGACGAGTTGATCCACAGTCAAGGGGTGGTCGATGGCGAGCATCTGCGCTACCCGGCCACCCATCGAGGTGCCGTAGACGTGCGCGGAGTCGACTCCGAGGGTCGCCAGAACCCGAGCGGCGTCGTCGGCGAACAGGGTGGTCGACCATGTCGATGATTCCTCGGCGCGGGTGTCTCCGGCGCCTCGATAGTCGAAGCTGATCGTGCGAAATCGCTGCCCGAAGCGGTCGCGGATACCCGTCCACCACCGGTGGGAGTTGGCTTGGCCGGCAAGCAGCAGTAGCGCGGGTCCGGTGTCGGGCCCACCTTCCTGCACGGCGAGCAGGGCCCCGTCGGAGGTCTCGACAGTGCTGCGGCGCAACCCAACTGTTCGGCTCATAGTCATCCGAGAATATCGTGATCCAAATGTACGGCCAATCGGGCGTCAAGGGCCCAATCCCACCTCCGATAGTGTGCCCTTTTGGCGGAGCTCACCTGGGATTTCGTTCGCCAAAACGGCACATCATCGGGGGTGGGTTGACTTCAGGGGCAGCACCGAGCAATATGGCCGTACAAAGTTTCCCTTGCTGGAGGATCACGTGAGCTACAACCTGAACGACGAAGAAACGATGCTGGTGCGGACTGTTCGCGACTTCGTCGACCGCGAGGTGAAGCCGTCGGTACGGGAGGTCGAGAAGGCCAACGAATATCCGGAGAAGTGGATCGAGCAGATGAAGCAGATCGGCATCTACGGTCTTGCGATCGACGAGGCCTACGGTGGGTCGCCGGTGTCGATGCCCTGCTACGTCGCCGTTACCGAGGAACTGGCGCGGGGTTGGATGAGTCTGTCCGGTGCCATGGGCGGACACACGGTGGTGGCCAAGCTCATCGCGCTGTACGGCACCGAAGAGCAGAAGCAGAAGTACTTGCCCGTGATGGCCACCGGTGAGATGCGGGCGACGATGGCATTGACCGAACCGGGCGGCGGATCGGATCTGCAAGCCCTCACAACGGTCGCCAAGACCGAAGGCGATGACCTCGTCATCAGTGGGTCGAAGACGTGGATCAGCAATGCCCGTCGGTCGGGGGTGATCGCGTTGCTGTGCAAGACCGATCCCACAGCCCAGCCCCGGCACTCGGGAATCTCGATCGTGCTGGCCGAACACGGACCGGGACTGACGGTGTCGCGGGATCTGCCCAAGCTGGGCTACAAGGGCGTCGAGTCGTGTGAGCTCTCCTTCGACAACTACCGCGTCCCGCAGACAGCCATCCTCGGTGGCACCCCGGGCAAGGGATTCGCACAGATGATGAAGGGCCTGGAAACCGGCCGCATCCAGGTGGCTTCCCGTGCGCTCGGTGTTGCGACGGCAGCGCTGGAGGATTCGCTCGCCTATGCGCAGCAGCGAGAGAGCTTCGGAAAGCCGATCTGGAAGCACCAGTCGATCGGCAATTACCTCGCCGACATGGCGACGAAGCTGACCGCCGCGCGACAGCTCACCCGTTATGCCGCAGAGAAATACGACTCCGGCGAACGATGCGACATGGAAGCGGGCATGGCGAAGCTGTTCGCCTCCGAGATCGCTATGGAGATCGCGCTGAACGCGGTTCGTATTCACGGTGGCTACGGGTACTCGACCGAATACGACGTCGAACGCTACTTCCGGGATGCGCCGTTGATGATCGTCGGCGAGGGCACGAACGAGATCCAGCGCAACGTGATCGCGGGCCAGTTGGTATCCCGCGGCGGAATCTGACGATACCGCCATGACATCAGCGCAGCCGCTCGCCGGAATCACCGTCGTATCACTCGAACATGCTGTTGCCGTGCCGTTTGCGACCCGTCAGCTCGCCGATCTCGGTGCTCGGGTCATCAAGATCGAGCGCCCCGGCGTCGGCGACTTCGCGCGCGGCTACGACCGCAGCGTGCACGGCCAGTCGAGCTACTTCGTCTGGCTCAATCGCGGTAAGGAGAGTCTCGAACTCGACGTCAAAGATGCCGACGACCGGAAAGTTCTCGACGTCCTGATCGACCGGGCCGACGTGTTCGTCAGCAATCTCGGGCCGGGAGCCATCGACCGACTCGGTCTGGACGCAGTCACATTGCGCGAGGATCACCCGGATCTGGTGCACTGCAGTGTGTCAGGATACGGCACCGACGGGCCATACCAGACGAAGAAGGCGTACGACCTGCTGATTCAATGCGAAACGGGGGTGCTGGCAGTCACCGGATCACCGGATGAACCGGCCAAGGCCGGTCTCTCCATCGCCGACATCGCCGCCGGGATGTACACCTACACAGGCATCTTGACGGCGCTCTACCATCGGCAGGCGACGGGGGAGGGTGCATCGCTCGAGGTCGCCATGATCGATGCGCTCGGGGAGTGGATGAGTCAGCCGGCCCTCCTCGCAGGCTTTTCGGGGACGACCCCGCCACGCACCGGTGCCCGCCACCAGACGATCGCCCCATACGGCCCCTACGAGTGTGGTGACGGACAGGCCGTATTCTTGGCGGTGCAGAACGACAGGGAGTGGGCCTCGCTGTGCTCCTCGGTGCTGAGTCGCCCTGAACTCGCCATCGATGAACGGTTCATCCACAACCCGGACCGTGTCGAGAACACCACGGCGCTGAATATGCTCATCACCGAAGCGCTGCAGCGCAGTTCGTCGGCTGACGTCATCGAACAACTCGATCAGGCCGGTATCGCGAACGCCCGGATGCGCACGGCAGCCCAACTACTCGACCACCCGGCTCTCCGGGAGCGCGATAGATGGCGCGACGTCGACACCGAAACCGGAACTGCCCGCGGTCTACGATCCCCGGTGAACATTGCCGGGTCCGATGAGGTCCCGTTGGGGTCGGTACCCCGACTGGGCGAACACAATGATCTGATCCGGCGGGAACTGGGTGTTCAGGTGTGACCACTCAAGCGCGTTGCAGCGTCACCCGGTAGGTGTAGTGCTCCGGTAGGTAGTGACTCACCGACAGTTCCCGGGCGACACCGGCGGCATCGGTGTAGAGACGATCGATGCGCAAGACCGGGTGTCCTTCGGTGCAGGCGAGGTGCGCGGAATCCAGACCGTTCGCGGCGTCGACCGTGATGGACTGCGCTGCTTCGGAAATCGGCGAGTCGAGATGGGGTTCGAGCAGGCCGATCATGGTGTAGGTGCTGACTGCACCTGCGGCCACTTCCGGCGCATTCAGGACCAACCTTGCGGTGTCCTCGGGCAGGTGCACGGTGGTGAGGACAAACGGTATTCCATCGTGGATGCGCCGGAAGACCATGGTGTAGACGACGTCGCTGTCGAGGCGGAGTCGGCTCGCTGCTTCGACGTCGATGCGGCGCGCCAGCGCGCTGACCACTTCCATTGTCGTGTCGGTCGACAGGTTCAGCAGGTCTTGGATCGAGCCTTGCTGACGGAGGTACCGGCCGCCGGATTCGTTGACGAAGGTGCCGCGCCCTGGGACCCGGTAGACGATGCCTGCGGCAACGAGGTCGACGAACGCGCGGCGCACGGTTTGCCGGCTCACCTCGTAGCGCTCCGAGAGCTCGGCCTCGGTGGGCAGTTTCGCACCGTTGTCGTACAGCCCACCGGCGATGTCCTGTCGTAGCTGATTGGACAACACCTGATAGGCGGGTTCGGCCTCGCGCTTCTTACCGGTCATGGTTCCTCAGATGCTATGCAGGTCATGCGCGTGCACCAACCTGATACACACCTCGTGTCGGATCTGGGGGTGATCGGCTGACCTTTGGATTGTACGGCCATATCGGCGCGCGTGCTCCGATTCGAGCTGAAACCTTGACTTTGATGCAGAATCCCGCCAGTATTTGGCCGTACATATCTTTGTCGAAGTGAGGTAGTAGTCGATGCAACGACGCAGATCGGTGTTGGTCGTACCCGGGTCCGACCAACGAAAGATCGACAAAGCTCTGACGCTCGAGGTCGATGAGGTGGTGCTCGACCTCGAGGATGCCGTGGTTCCGGCGCAGAAGGACACAGCGCGGGCACTGGTGATCGAGACGCTGACGGGCGATGCGTCGCCCAGCGGTCCGTTGCTGTCGGTCAGGATCAACAGCATCGATTCTCCCTGGGCACTTGATGATCTGGCCGCGCTGTCGACGACAGGCTCTGGGCTGACGAGTGTGGTCGTGCCGAAGGTCGAGAGCGCCGAGCATCTCACCGCGGCCGTCCAGGCGTTGGGCACGCACCCGGCCGAACTGCAGGCACTGATCGAAACGCCGGCCGGCCTCACCCATCTCGACGACATCTGCGGCGCCACCGAGCGCCTGGCTGCGATAGTCATTGGCTATGCCGATCTCGCGGCAGCGCTCGGGCGCGAGCGCAACCTCCCGCCGCATCGATGGTCGGCCGTTCAGGACCGAATACTGATCGCCGCCCGTACCGCCGGTATCGCAGCCATCGACGGACCGCACCTGTCGATCGCTGATGACGCGGACTTCCACGCTGCGACCCGTTGGACGCGCGAGCTCGGGTTCGACGGCAAATGGGTCATCCACCCGGCCCAGATCGCCTTCACAGCAAAGGAATTCACCCGGACAGCCGATGCCCTCGCCGAGGCAAGACAAATCTTGGGTGCTCTCGCGGAGGCCGAGGCCAAGGGCGCGGGAGCCGCGTCGCTCGATGGTCAGATGCTCGATGAGGCCGTCGCGGTGTCCGCGCGGCGGGTGCTGGCGCTGGCGGAAGGGCGCTGAGGGCCATGACCGAACCAAACCACATCGACGTGGGCGGTCCGTACTTCGACGAGCTGGCAGTGGGTCAGGTTTTCGACACCGCGCCGTCGATGACCCTCACGGACGGCGCCGCCGCGATGCATCAGGCCATTCTCGGGGATCGCCTGCGTTTGCCGCTCGATGCGCACCTGTCCGCAGCCGTCACCGGAGGGTCCACCGCGCTGGCTCACCCCGGGTTGGTCTGCGACATAGCCATCGGGCAATCCACTCTGGCAACCCATCACGTCAAAGCAAATCTGTTCTACCGTGGCCTGCGGTTTCACGCCTTTCCGCACCTCGGCGACTCCCTCTACACCCGTACCGAAGTCGTCGGTCTCAAGGCGAACACCGTCAAGCCGGGTAGGCGCCCGACCGGGTTGGCCGCGCTGCGGATGGAGACCGTCGACCAGACCGGCCGCAAGATCTTGGACTTCTACCGGTGTGCCATGATCCCGTTCTCGGATTCACCGCGCGGTAGCGGCGAACCGGCGTCCGACGACCTGGCGGCCATCGGGCCGGCCGACGAACCTGCGTATCGGATCCCGGAGGGCTGGGATCTCTCGGGGATGCCGGCGACCAGCACCGACCTTGCCGGGGTCACATTTCTCAGCAGCGCCGATGTTGTCTCGAGCGCACCGGAACTCGCCCGGTTGTCCTTGAACATCGCCGCGACACATCATGATTCACGCGTCAACGGTGGCGCTCGACTGGTGTACGGCGGGCATACCATCGGAATCGCGCTGTCACAGGCGACCCGGGCGTTGCCGAACCTCGTCACCGTTCTCGGCTGGCAGTCGTGCGATCACCTCGGTCCGGTGCGTGAGGGCGATACCATCACGAGTCGGCTTCATGTCGACTCCGCCGAAACGATCGACGGAGGGGCAACGCTGCTGCGACTCCGGTCGATTGCCGAGGTCGCGGGCGGCGAAGACGGGCCGATTCCTGTCCTGGACTGGCGGTTCACAGCACTTGCGGCCGTCGGGTAGCGGCGGCGGGTCTACCGTGTGATCCAGAGCACCTGGACCCAAGGAGGAGACGTTGTGACCGCATGGAACTCAGGCGTGGTGGAACTGGAGCGCCGGGGGCCGATCGCGATCGTCCGGCTGAATCGGCCCGAGCGCCTGAATGCGTTCACCAGCGAGATGCACGACCGGATCATCGAGGCGTTCGACGAGTGCGACGCCGACGACTCGGTCCGGGCCGTGGTGATCACCGGTGCGGGTCGGGCATTTTGTGCGGGCGCGGACCTCGGCGGAGGTGGCGACACCTTCGTACTCGATGACAAGGGATCCGGCGAAGCGCCGCCCGATGAGGGTGGCCGGGTCAGTCTGCGCATCTACCGGTCACTCAAGCCGGTGATCGCGGCCATCAACGGTCCGGCGGCAGGTGTCGGCGTCACGATGACGCTTCCCGCCGACATCCGCATCGCCGCGGACAATGCAAAATTCGGATTCGTCTTCACCCGCAGAGGCTTGGTGCCAGAAGCCTGCTCCAACTGGTTCCTGCCCCGCATCGTCGGGATCTCCACGGCACTCGAGTGGACCATCGGCGGCAAGATGGTGACCGCCGACGAAGCGCTCGAGCGGGGTTTGGTTCGTGAGCTGGTGCCGGCAGATCAGGTGCTGGATCGGGCCATCGCTGTAGCAATCGAGTTGACAGCAGGTGTGTCACCGGTGTCGGCAGCACTGACCCGACAGCTGATGTGGCAGATGCTCGGCGCCGAGAGCCCTGAGGTCGCGCACCGTGCCGAGTCGAAGGCCATCTTCATTCGAGGTACCTCCGACGATGTGCGAGAAGGAGTTACCGCGTTTCTCGACAAGCGTGTGCCGGAGTTCCCGCAGCAGGTATCCGAGGGGCTGCCACCGATCTTCGGGTAGCGACTGCGGAGCGTGCGGCTCAACCGCGGTCGTCGAGCAACCGGGTGACGACAACTCCGGCGACCAGCCCCCAGAAGGGGGCGCCGAGCCCTGCGACCTGAATACTCGAAATCGTCACCAGCAGTGTGATCAGCGGGCCCAGCGGTGGACGTTTCGATGTGTCCTCTGGTGAGTCCCTGAATGCTCCGACGAAGGCCCCGCGCAGGGCTTCGAGCATCGCCAGTCCGGCCAGTGCCGCGACGAAACTCATTGGCACAACGGTGAGCAGCCTGACCAACATCGGGGCACTCAATCCGACGCCGATGGCCAGGACACCGCACGTGATCCCTGCTGTGTACTGGCGGTGCCGTTCGCCGACCGCGGTGAGCAGGGCGTTGGTCGGCCCGGCCAAACATGTGGAGATCGCGCCCAGGGGAGCCGCGAGCACCGACCAGACACCGCACAGGACCGTGACCACCTTCATCGGTGGGTGGTGACCCGCGGCAGTCAAGACGGCGGCGCCCTGCCCGTTCTGCACAGCGATGACGGTGATCGACAGCGGAACCACCAGCTGTGCGCACGCCGGCCAACTCCACACCGGTGCAACGAATTCTGGAGCGGCGACCAGCGGTAGCGACGCCGCCGCCGCCCCGAGTGGTTCGAATCCGCCGGTCGCTGCCAACGCGCCGAGACCGACGACAAGCGCGATGAGCACCGCGGGGACTCTGGCCGCCAACGCGGAGGATCTCGTCACCAGCAGCCATGCCACAACCATCAGTCCGGCGACAAGAACGTCAGAGGTGACAGCGCGGACCAGGCCGGTTCCGAAAGAGAGAAACGCCCCGGCGACCATCGCCATCACGACGCGGTGGGGGATCAGGGCCATGAGTCTCGCGACCAGGCCAGTCGCCCCGAGGACAGTCATCAGGATGCCGGTCGCGATGTAGGCACCGACCACCTCGGGCCACGTCAACGACCCCAGTGCCTGACCCACGAGAACAGTGCCGGGGATTGTCCAGAAAAAGCTCAGCGGTAGCCGGTACACCCAGCTCGCGACGATCGTCAGAAGCCCGTTGAGAACGAAGACGCCGAAGATCCACGATGCCGTCTGGGACGCGGTCAGAGAACCGGCCGACGCCGCACCCATTATCACCGCGACGGGTCCGGTGGCGGAGAACAGCACACCGGTCGCGCCCGCCCCGACGTATCGGCCGCCGAAATCGGCGGCCAGCTGCCGACGACTTGGCGGTCGTTGCGCCGGACGCTCGAATCCGCCTGCTGTGGGGCGAAGTTCAGCTTCAGTGGAGCTCATGGGTCGTCACCGGTCGTGTGCCAATTCTGTTTTATCGCCGAAATAGTGAGGCCCGGGGATGACTGTGGACCCCGTCGCAAGGGTGTACGCGACGGCTTCGATCGTCGCCGAGTGTGCTCCACATCACATCAGGGTTTTGCCTAGGGCTGACCTAGGGGCGGGCACCCGCGCGGCGCTGGCGTCATCGGCGTCGGGCTTTGGCAAGCTCGGCTCTTAGTCTCCGCCTGCGGCTTCACGGGAGCTTTCTTGCTCGCCGGGGCCGACGTCACCGCGCAGCATCTGCTTCCGGTTGCGCTGCCTGTCGGTTTCGTGACCGTGGTCGCGGGAGGCGGATATCTCGTGTGGTTGCTCGTCCGAGAGGTGCGTCGTCGACGCTGAGATTTGTGCCCTCGGAGGTGTCGTCTCGTCAGTTCCGCCTACTGCGGCCGGTGAAACGCCGCCAACTGCGCACCGGCGGCCACCAGGCCAACTCCGGCGGCGACTGCGGTCGCCTGTCCGGAGGTGAGTTTGTTGTCGAGTCCGAGGGCGCGGTCGACGCTGAAGCGTCCCGGTCCGATGGCCGCGAGCGCAATGGCGGCCACGGATAGGTTGGCGACATACTCCCAGCCTTCGGAGGTGATGAAGAAGCCGTTCGGCTGGTGGACGGAACGGGCCGCGACGGCCATGGTGCCGACAACTGCGGCCGCAGCCAGCGGGGTGCCGGCGCCGGCGACGATGGCAGTGCCTGCGCCGACTTCGACGACGGCGGAGGCTTGGGCCTGCAGTTTGGGTTGCTTGAATCCGATGGAGCCGAACCAACCGGCGGTGCCTTCGATGCTGCGACCGTGCTTGACGCCGTGCGCGATCATGGTGCCGCCGATGGCTGCGCGGAGCAGCAGTTGAACCGCGGTGTGGTCGGACGTCGGCTTGGTGAACAGGCGTGTCATTGTCTCGAAAACCCTTCGCTGTGTCTGATGGCCCAATGCAGAACCCCAGGTCGACACTAGGCAAGACCCTGGTGTGACGGACAACACAGCCCTCCATGATTCGTGAAGCAGCCCACCACAATCGGGAGTTCTCATGACGACCTCACCACCGACCTGGTCCGGACCGGAGCACCGCAAGAGTGTTCTGTGGATCGTCGCCCTCGCCACAGCCGCCATCGTCTTCGACGGATACGACCTGGTCGTCTACGGCACCGTACTGCCAACCCTGCTCGACGATCCGACGCAACTGGGCGCTCTGAACCCGGGAACGGCCGGGGCGCTCGGATCGTACGCGCTCGTCGGTGTGATGGTCGGAGCCCTCGCAGCTGGAGCCTTCGGAGACCGCATCGGCCGACGTCGGATGATGCTCATCAACATCGTGTGGTTCTCGATCGGTATGGCGGTGACGGCGACTGCGCAGAGCATCGTGTCGTTCGGCGTGCTGCGCTTCTTGACCGGCATCGGAGTCGGCGGACTGGTCGCCACGGTTGGCGCCATGATCGCCGAGTTCGCTCCGCCGGGAAAGCGGAACCTGTACAACGCCATTGTCTACAGCGGAATCCCCGTCGGCGGCGTGCTCGCCGCGACCCTCGCGATTTTGCTGGAAGATCACATCGGCTGGCGTGGTCTGTTCTGGATCGGCGCGCTGCCGCTCGTCCTTCTACTCCCGCTGGCGATGCGCAAGATGCCGGAATCGCCTCGCTGGTTGATCTCCCGAGGACGCGTGGACGATGCGCGAAAAGTCTGCGCCGCAACGGGTATTCCGTTCCCCGAGGACACGGCCGTCGCGCCGGATGCCGATAAGGTCGGCTTCGCGGAGTTGGCGACCAGGACGTACATCAAGCCGACTGCCCTGCTCGGGGTGATGAGCTTCTCGGGTCTGTTGCTGACTTACGGCCTCAACACCTGGTTGCCGCAGATCATGAAGAACGCAGGGTTCAACGCGAAGGGTTCGCTCGCGTTTCTGCTCGTCCTCAATGGCGGCGCCATCGTGGGCGGCCTCATCGCATCCCGGCTTGCCGACAAGCGTGGTCCGCAACGCGTGGTGGCCACCAGCTTTTGCCTGGCGACATTTGCTCTGATCTGCTTGACCCTCGGATTTCCCTTGCCGATCCTGCTCGCGGCCGTTGCCGTAGCGGGCACGGGAACGATCGGCACGCAGGTGCTGATCTACGGATACGTCTCGAACTACTACCCGACGAACGCGCGGGCTGCCGGTGTGGCCTGGTGTGCCGGTTTCGGACGTCTCGGCGGCATCGTCGGTCCGATGATCGGAGGGTTGCTCCAGGGCGCCGGGATCAGCTCGGCAAGTGCCTTCTACATATTTGCCGGGGTCGCGCTGGTCGGCGCCGGCGTCACCATGCTGGTGCCGAGGAGGGCTGAGAACACCGTGGTCACTGACGCAGCGGGCCAGGTCAGGCCCTCGCTGACCCCCCTGGGTAGTGACTAGGCATATGCCTAGTGTGACCCAGGACACTCACTGCCAATCTGGCAACAGCCCACTTTCTTACACTGGCGACGGCGCCAGACCTTTTCAGGAGGTACATCATGAGCGCACCCACCGCTGACAATCTCGGCCACATTGCGACGGTTCTGTCCGACGCCGTCATCGACGACCACGACGCCGGGATCTTCCGCGCGAACCGTCGGATCTTCACCGACGAAGACGTCTTCGAACTGGAGATGAAGCACATCTTCGAGGGCAACTGGATCTACCTGGCTCACGAGAGTCAGCTCCCCAACCCAGGGGACTACTTCACGACCTACATCGGTAGGCAGCCGGTCGTGATCACCCGCGCCAAAGACGGCGAGATCCACTGCCTGATCAACGCCTGCGCACATCGCGGCGCCATGCTGTGTAGACGCAAGACCGACAACCGGATGACGCTGACCTGCCCGTTCCACGGCTGGACCTTCCGCAACGACGGCACCCTATTGAAAGTCAAAGACCCGGACGATGCCGGGTACCCGGACACGTTCGACGTCAACGGATCTCACAATTTGACGAAGGTCGCGCGGTTCGACAGCTACCGCGGTTTCCTGTTCGGCAGCCTGAACCCCGACGTGCTCACACTCGACGAGCACCTCGGCGACACCATCAAGGTCATCGACATGCTCGTCGATCAGTCGCCCGAGGGCCTAGAGGTCCTGCGTGGGTCGTCGACTTACACCTTCGACGGGAACTGGAAGGTGCAGGCGGAGAACGGCGCCGACGGCTACCACGTCAGCGCGGTCCACTGGAACTACGCGGCGACCACGTCCCGTCGTGGCACGGGGGAGTCGAAGAACGACACCAAGGCGCTCGACGCCGGCGGCTGGGGCAAATCCGGTGGTGGCTATTGGTCGTACCCGAATGGGCACCTGTGCCTGTGGACCTGGGCGGCCAACCCTCAGGACCGTCCGCTGTGGGACCAGATGGATGAGCTCAAGAAGCAGCACGGAGATGCCAAGGGCGAGTTCATGGTCAAGGGCTCCCGAAATCTCTGCCTGTACCCGAACGTGTACCTGATGGACCAATTCTCCACGCAGATACGACACTTCCGGCCCATCGCACCCGACAAGACCGAGGTCACCATCTACTGCATCGCCCCCAAAGGCGAAAGCGACGCGGCCCGGTCTCATCGGATCCGGCAGTACGAGGACTTCTTCAACGCCTCCGGCATGGCCACCCCCGACGACCTCGAGGAGTTCCGGTCCTGCCAGCTCACCTTCCGCGCCCAGGCCTCGCCATGGAACGACATGAGTCGCGGCGCCGAGCACTGGAAGAACGGACCCGATCCTGTCGCGGAGTCCCTGGGTATGGACGGCGTGATCTCGTCCGGGCTCAAGAACGAAGACGAGGGTCTGTACCCGGTGCAACACGGCTACTGGCTCTCGGCCATGCACACCGCCCTCGACAACGAACGTCTCGTCGAATCCGACGGTGTCGCGTCTCGCAATGGCACAGCCACGAAGGAGGCATGATCATGACCACCACCGAAACCTCCAGCACCCTGATCACGCAGAATGCGATCGAGCAGTTCTTGTACCGCGAGGCCCGGTATCTCGATGACCGTGAGTTCGAGACGTGGCTGGAGTGTTACGCCGACGACGTCGTCTACTGGATGCCGTCGTGGGACGACGCCGACCTGCTCGTCGAGGATCCGCAACGCGACATCTCCCTGATCTACTACGGCAACAAGGGTGGGCTGGAAGATCGTGTCTTCCGGATCCGGACTGAGCGTTCCTCGGCGACGTCGCTTCCCGAGCCGCGCACGAGTCACAACATCAGCAACGTCGAGGTGATCGAACGCCGCGGAGACCTGGTCGACGTCCGATTCAATTGGCACACCATGTATTTCCGCTACAAGACCGTCGACCCCTACTACGGGACGTCCTTCTACACGATCGACTTCTCGGGGGAGCAGCCTCTCATCCGGCGCAAGACGATCGTGTTGAAGAACGACTACATCCACCACGTGGTGGACATCTACCACTTCTGAAGGGCTCTCCGATGACAACCACCCAGGAGGCACCCGCCGACACGGGCGGTCACCAGGTCGCCCTCTCGTTCGAAGACGGCGTCACCCGTTTCATCAACTGCCGTACCGATCAGACGGTCGCGGACGCGGCCTACCGTCAGCGGATCAACATTCCGCTCGACTGCCGCGACGGGGCGTGCGGAACGTGCAAGGCGCTCTGCGAATCGGGCGATTTCGACGGTGGCACGTACCTGTCCGATGCACTGTCCGACGATGAGGCAGCAGCGGGGTACAGCCTGCCCTGCAGCATGAAGCCGCGGTCCGACCTCGTGCTGCAGATCGCTGCAACGTCAGCCATCGCCAAGACCGAGGCCGCTACGTTCTCCGGAAAACTTACGGAGCTGGAGAGGATTTCGCCGACCACAGTGCGGTTCGGCGTCGAGATCCCCAACCGGTCCGACCTGGTGTTCTTGCCTGGCCAGTACGTGAACGTCTCGGTGCCTGGAACCGATGTCAAGCGCTCGTACTCGTTCAGCAACGGCCCACACGAGGAGCGGCTGACCTTCCTCGTCAAGCTCAATTCCGGTGGCGCCATGTCGGACTACCTGACCGAGCGGGCGGAAGTCGGTGACGCACTGACGTTCACCGGCCCCCACGGATCGTTCTTCCTGCGCGAAGCCGATCGGCCGGTGCTGCTGCTCGCCGGCGGAACCGGTTTGGCGCCGATCCTCTCGATGCTGCGCAAGCTCCGCCGCGAGGGAAGTGAGCGCACTGCCCACCTGATCTATGGGGTCAGCACAGACGACGACCTGGTCGAAACCGCAGAACTCGACGAACTCGCTTCGACGCTCAGTGGTTTCACCTGGGATCACTGCGTCTCCGACTCTGCGACCACTGCGGTCAACAAGGGCTACGTGATGAGTCTGATGAAGCCGGAGCATCTCCACGATGGCGATGTGGCCATGTACCTCTGCGGCCCTCCGCCGATGGTCGAATCGGTCCGGGGGCACGTCAAGGACTCCGGTATCGACCCGACCGGGTTCTACTACGAGAAGTTCGCCCTCGCGGCAGCGCCCGGTTCGCCCGATGCGGCGTCGGCGGCACCGGCGGCCGATTCCGGACCGGAGATGGTGGAAGAATTGCTGTTGTCTCCTGATGCCCGGGCGATCGCGGGCCAGGAAGTGCTGCACGTTTCGACTCTCGAGGCCTGGCCGAAGTCGGTCACGGTCTCCGATCACGGCGACGTGGTTCGGCGTATCGCCGGGCAGCTGGTTTCACCGCGGTTCGCCGGCGGCGACGAGAAGTCCCCAGCCTCGGTTGATCCGGATTCGGGCCTCGTCTCCGGTCCCGATACCGGGGCTCGCACCATCGCTGGACAAACGGTGTTCCCGGCAGTCGAAGCCGTCGACCCTGCAGCGCCAGCTGCCGAAGCCACCCCGGCGGCACCGGCCACGTCTGTTGAGCCGGCACCGATCACCGTCGGCGACGGTGGCTACGAGATCGGCGAGGATCATCCGGCCGTGCACGAATCTGACGCGATCTTCGAAGCGCGGCGGGCCTTGGAGCTGGGCGCTCTCGAAGTGACCCTTGGACGGCTGAACAGCAGACAACTCGCCGGATACCGGTTGCTCGCCGAGTCGACGCTGCCACACGTCGAAGACGATCATTTCGTGAACGCGGCGGAGTACACAGAGACCAATGCCGCGTTCCACGACTACCTGTTCACACTTACCGGCAATCAGCATCTGCTGCAGGCATATACGGCGCTGGGTGTGAAGGGGCGGATGAGTGAGGTTCTCCGGAACGCGACATGGTGTCACCCGCTGTGCGCACAGGACCACATGGACATCGTCTCGGCGTTCGAGGCGGGGGACCGCAACGAAGCTCGTTCGCTGATCGTCGCGCATGCCGATCGCTCGAAGGAGACGATGCGGCGCGCGATGGCGGACAATCTGGCCGCGCAGGCGCCGCGATTTGTGACACCCGGTAGATTCGCCGGCAAAGTCGTTGTCGTCACGGGAGCGGCGCAGGGCATCGGCGAGCGCATTGCCCGTCGGATCAGCGCCGAGGGTGGCAAACTCGTGGTTGCCGACCGTTCCGAGATCGTCAAGGAGTTGGCCGACGAACTATCTGTCAACGGCCCCGAAACCTGTCCTGTCACAACAGATCTTGAACACTGGGAGGGCGCGGACAACCTTGTCCAGGGGGCTTTGTCGGCATTCGGACGAATCGACGTCCTGATCAACAACGTGGGCGGCGCGATCAATTTCAAACCGTTCATCGAGTTCACGGACGCCGAGATTCGAGCCGAGATCGATCGGTCGCTGTTCACGACGCTGTACGCCTGCCGGGCGGCGCTACCGTCGATGGTGGAACGGGGAGAAGGCGTCATCGTCAACGTATCGTCGGCCGCCACCCGGGGCATCAACCGGATCCCGTACTCCGCGGCCAAAGGTGGCATCAACGCCATCACAGCGTCGCTCGCCATGGAGTACGCCGATGCCGGAATCCGCGTGGTCGCGACGGCGCCGGGTGGGACGGAGGCGCCTCCGCGGCGTATTTCGCGCGGTACGCCGGAGCCGCAGGACAGCACCGAGCAAGGCTGGTTTCAGGCGCACATCGACCAAACGCTCTCGTCGTCGCTGATGCACCGGTACGGCACCCTCGACGAGCAGGCAGCGCCGATCTGCTTCCTGGCCTCGCCAGAGGCGTCGTACCTGACCGGGACGGTGTTGCCGGTCGCGGGCGGTGATCTGGGCTGAACGCGCAAGTCGGTGGTCGGTCGACGATTAGGCTTGATCGATGAGATCGGCGACGGTGTGTGTCGGACGAGAAGGCGAACTCGCCGCGCTCGCCGGGCACCTGTCGGACGCCGGGACCGGTGACGCCACGATCGTGGCCGTGACGGGCGAGCCGGGCATTGGGAAGAGCTCGGTCGTGCGATGTCTCGCCGAGCATCACAAGGGACCCGTGTGGCGGGCGCGCTGCGCATCATGGGAAACGGAAACCCCTGGCGCTGTTCTCCACCAGCTGTTTCAGCAGGATCTGCCCGGCTCGCCGATAATTGTCGCCGACCAGATTCTTGATCACCTGGAGTTCGAGGACGGCACGGGCGGCGTCCGTCTCATCGTGATCGAGGATGCCGAGTTCGCCGATGAAACCTCGCTCCACGCGCTGGTGTCCGCGGTGCGCCACCATCGGGGTCTACCACTGCTGGTGGTGCTCACCGTGGGAGATGCCGACTCTGCTGCTACGACGCTCGCGTCGGAGGTCATTGTGATGTCTGGGTTGGCGGTCTCTGGTGTCGCCGAACTCGCCGGGAATCACGGGTACACATTGCATCCGGCCGTCGCTCAGGCCCTCACCGATCACACGGGAGGGAGCCCGGGACACGTGGTCGCGTTGCTTGACGAAGTCTCGGACTCGGTGTGGACGACACCGGGGTCGTCGCTGCCGGCACCGAGGCATGTTGTTGCAGACGTCCGCGAGCGGTTGTCGCGGTGCGGTGCGCAGGGACAGGCATTGGCGATGGCCTTGGCCATCCTCGGTGAGGAAGGCTCGCTCACCGAAGCCGCGCAACTGGCAGATCTGACATCTCCACTGGCTGCGATCGATGAGGCTTCCGCGGCCCGTCTGGTGACCCGGTCGCTCGAACCCGGGCGGATCTACGAGGTGGATCTGATTGATTCGATGACGCGCGTTGCGCTGGTGGAACTGATGGGCGCGCACGCCGCCGGGGAAGCGCACCAACGCGCCGCCGAAATCGTGATCGACCGTGGACGCAGCTTGATCCACCGTGTCAGTGCGACTCCGATGCCCGACGCCGAACTTGCTGACGAAGTCGAAGCGCTGGCCCGAGAACGTGGTGCCGGTGGGGCCTGGGCCGAGGCGGCTGGGCTCTTCCAGGAAGCGAGTCGCCTCTCGCTCGATTCAGTGCTGCGTGATCAGAGGCTCATCCGCACAGCGGATTCGCTGGTCGCAGCCGGCGACGTCACGAGTGCGCTCGCCTTGGTTCCAGCCCTCGAGGCATTGCGGGAGACACCGCTGCGGGACGCCGTTCTCGCGTACCTCGCAATCGTTCGCGGTCGCGCCGCCGAGGCGGAACTCCGTCTGGGTCGTGCCTGGGACATCGTCGATCCCGAATCCGATCCCGATTCGGCGGCGCTGATCGCTCAACGGTTCGTCCTGCATTCATTGAGTCGTTGCCGGAGTGCAGAATTGGTTGAATGGGCCGACAGAGCGCTGGAGCTCGCAGACTACGACTCGCCGGCGGGTATCGAGGCCGCCGCCATACGTGGTCTCGGTCTGGGCTCGTCCGGCCGGCCTGATCTGGCCGCCGAGGCGTATGCGAGCCTTTCCGAACGGGTGCACCACGGAGTCCAGGCTCAGCGGGTGACTCTGGGGCGCGGGTGGCTACAGCTGGCCCAGGATGATCTCGACGGGGCCAGGAGCACACTGGAGACGGCGGTGGCCACCGCGCACCTGGGAGGGTCAGCGCGAATCACATTGTGGGCGTACGGGTGGCTCGGACGTGTGCAGTTCCTCACCGGTGACTGGGATCAAGCTCTGCGGACCGTGGCTGCCGGTCGTGTGCTTGCGGAGTCCAGTGGGATCGTGTTGGCGACGCCGCTCTTGGAGTGGACCGTCGCACAGATCGGCGCACTTCGAGGCACGTGGCAGGACGCCGACGCAGCGGTGCAGAGAGCGAGCGCCGTGACCCAAGACTACGAGATCATGCGCGCGCCGGTGTTCTTCGCGCGAGCACACATAGCCGAAGCGTCCGCCGACTACGGCGCCGTGGTCAGAGCGCTCGACGCAGTCCGCAAGATGGCGTCGACCACGTCTTTGAGACACCCCGGATTCTGGCCGTGGGCGGACATACTCGCCAACGCACTGGTTGTGGACGGCAAACTTGATGCCGCCGAGGAGTTCCTGCAGTCTCAAGAATTGGTTGCCGACGAGATGGGCCATCGATCCACCCAGGCGCGGCTCGGCTACGCGCGCGGCAGATTGCTCGGCGCGACAGGCGATCTGGTCGGTGCCCGACGATCCTTCGAGCGTTCACTGTCGCTGCTCGACGGGCTGCCGCTGCGATACGATCTGGCCCGCGTGAACTTCGCCTACGGGCAGACCCTGCGACGAGCGGGCAAGCGCGGAGAGGCCGATCCGGTGCTGGCGGCCGCACGCGACATCTATCAGTCCCTCGGGGCGACCACACTGGTGGAGCGCTGCGAGCGTGAGCTCCGCGCGGGCGGCGTCAACGCCAAGCTGCCCCGCGGCGACATCAGCCTCACGCCCCAGGAGGAGGCTGTGACCAGGCTTGTCTGCCAGGGCTTTTCGAACCGCGAGGTGGCCTCGGAGCTGTTTGTGTCAGCAAAGACGGTCCAGTATCACCTGACGCATGTATACGCCAAGCTGGGGATCCGGTCACGGGTCGACCTGGCTCGGGTGTACGGCACGAACTGACACTTTGCCGGCGTGTCTGGGGAAAGGTGACTCAGACGTTGCATGCGTCGCGGACCGGGATGCCGGCGAGCCGGTCGCGGATGAAGCCGAGCCCGACCGGGTAGTCGACCGCCGACGGCGCCAGGTGATTGTTTCCGCTGCCCTGATTGACGGCCGGTAGCTCGTTGGTGTTCAGGACGGCGGTGCCGCCCTGGGCGCACCAGTCGCGAACCAGTCCGACGGTCTGACCGTAGGGGATGAAGTCGTCGTGCCGGGCTCCGGTCACCATCACCGGTATGGCCGGGACTCGGCGTCCGATGCGCTGCTCGTCGGCAACTGTGCGCGCCACCGGGACGTCGCGGATGACCTCGTCGAGACGGCGACCGTCGGTGGTCCACTCCGAGGTCGAATGCCCGCCGTACTTGCCCCGCGAATCGAGCAGGCACTGAGTCGCGACATCGGCCAGCACCGCACGACCGTGATCGTTCAGTCGGCTGCCGAGCGGTTCGCGCAATTCGGGATACCGGGCGAGGAAGCCGTTGATCGTATACCCGATCGCGGCAACCAATCCGGTGCCGTCGATGTGCTCCTGCACGGCCAGCAGATCGGCAGGTGGTGAGCTGGCATACCCGGCAACCAGATTCAGCTCGGGCGCGTATTCCGGTCCGAGCTCTGCAGCCGAGGCAACCGCGCTCCGCCTTGCGAATGGCCCCACAGCACCACTGGCCGGTCTGGTGTCGCGGCCGCGCGTGCGTCGTCCAAGATGGCGTGACCGGACTCTGCGCGGTTTGCGTACGTGTGCGTTCCGGGAGTCCCGAGGCCGACGTAGTCGGTGACGAACACCCGAAAACCTTGCGCCAGGAACGTCGACGCGAAGATCCCCTCGTAGTTGATGTGGGTGCTGGTCCCGGTGTGCTGGAACCCGGTGTCGAAGATTCGGGACGGCGCACATTGATCGCCTTGTCCCTGGGTTCCGGGGCCGATGACGGCCAGTGGTTGTGGACCGGTCCCGCCCCAGCCGACCGGCGGCTCGAGCATTGTGCCGGATACGGGAACCGGTGCGCCGTGCACGTCGGTGGTGGAGTAGATCAGGCGCTGACCCGCGCCCGCGCCTCCGGCCGCCACCAGCGGTTGAGACCTCAGCACTGCACCGGGAGGACCTGGAACGAGCGAGCTGGTGTCGTAGAAGTGGTCCAGACTCGCCTCGTGGTCGTCGGGTGCCGACGTCGCCATGCCCGGGATGCCGAATCCTATTGCCAGTGCGGTCAATACGGAGACGACGACACTCTTCCTGCGTCTGTTGCTCAGGTGCACGTCAGGGACCCTAACCGCCGTCCGGGTCGTGTTCAAGGGTTCGAATCGGCGGGGTCCTGATAGTGACTGCAGGCGTGCTAGTGGTAACAGGAAGTGAATTCGAGATCGGTGCGGTAGCCGCGTCGGATCGGGCGGGATAGGTTCGCGGTGTCGGGACAACTGCGTGTGGGGAGATGTGTGAGCAAGCGATCTGCGTTGACGATGGTGGCGACGGCGGCTGTGGTGGCCGCGCTCGTGTCGTGCTCGGACGACTCCGGCGACAGTGGCACGGCCAGTTCTTCGGCGTCGGTGGCGCCGGCGTCGGGCGAATCGTTCGATCTCCAGGCTCACCGGGGTGGCCGAGGTGAGTACACCGAAGAATCCCTGGAAGCATTCGACAAGGCGCTGTCGCTCGGTGTCAGCACCCTGGAGTTGGACATCGTGCTGACCAAGGACAAACAACCGCTGATCTGGCACGATCCGAAGATCGACGCGACCAAGTGCAGCGACACCGCACCGGCCGAACCCGGCGACCCTCAGTTCCCGTACGTCGGAAAGCTTGTTCATGAGCTGACGCTGGCCCAGGTACGAACTCTCGACTGCGGTAAGGTGCTCGAGGGCTATCCCGATGCACAACCTGTGGTGGGCAACAAGATTGCGGTACTCCCCGAATTGTTCGAGCTGGTCGACGAGCGTGGCGCCGACGCCGTGCGGTTCAACATCGAGACGAAGGTCGAGGGGGGGAACCGCACCGAGTCCGCGACGCCCGAGGAGTTCGTCGACGTGATCCTGTCTGAGGTCACCGCCGCGGACAAGGTCGATCGGGTGAGCATTCAGAGTTTCGACTGGCGCACCTTGCCACTCGTTCACCAGGCTCAGCCTTCGATTCCGCTGGTGGCGCTCTGGGACGAGACCACGTGGAAGCAGGACTCGCCCTGGCTCGGGCCGGTGGACTACGACGCGGCCGGAGGCGATGTGATCGCCGGTGTGCAGACGATCGACGGGGTGTCGGTGCTCTCGCCCGGTTACGTCGATCCCTACCCGGATGGTCAGGTGCCGCCCGCCGGCTACACCCTGGTTGCGAACCAGGATTTCGTGACCCGCGCGCACGATGCCGGATTCACCGTGATCCCGTGGACCGTCAACGATGCCGCGGTGATGAACGCCCAGATCGAGGCCGGCGCCGACGGGATCATCACCGACTATCCGACGAGGCTGCGTGAGGTCATGTCCGAGCGGGGTATGGCAGTGCCACCACCTGTCCAGTAGCTCTCTCTCCGAGAAGTCGTGTTACACAGGCGCACTACAGTCCGTCGATGGCCGATGTGGGCTCATGTTCAATGATGAAGCGGAAGCCGGCGTTCCGATCGCTGAATCCATGTGCATGCCAGGGCTAAGGGGTCGGCGGTGCTCGGTGAACCCGCCGCCACGCAGACGGATGGGCTTGAGTGGCCAGGAGTCGAGGCGCCAGGGCATGGTGATGGTGCCTGCTGACCGCTCGGGTGAAGGCGTGTCGGTGGTCCCGCCGACCTGACGCCAGCCCGCCCACACCACAGGAAATCGTTCCCGGATCAATGGCGCCCGGTGCATTCCCCGAGTCAGCTGATCGGGTGTGGCTTCGCGATGGCGCCGCCGAACGACGAGGCAGACCGCACCCCGCGGTCGCTACCTAGAGCGTCACTGCACAGTGGCCGGTGCGAGGCTGTTGCCGACGGGGATGGTGGCGCAGTTGCTGTGGGTGGGCAGCCCAGCGAACCGTGCGGAGAGGTAGGGAAATGCTTGGGCTTCGAACGGCGGGAACGCTTCTTGGTGGGTGAGCCCGTTGTACTGGGCGTAGGTGACGTCGACACCGCGGCGGCAGTATTCGTGGGCCAGGGCTTGTACGTCGCCGGTGATCATGACGGTGTCGCCGATGGCATTGGCGTGCCCGACCGCGAGCAACATCGGAACGTCCGGGGTGCCTTGGCTGCCCATGATGTTGTCGTTGATCGCCTCGACCACCTGCGGCACGTCCAGGAGCGAGGTGTAGGGCGCTTTGACCATGTCGGCGTCTGTGAGACCGGGGTAGTCCGAGGCGAATTCGGCGATGCACAGTGAGCTGACTGCGTCAGTGATTTGTTGTCCCTGCGCGGAGAGGAAGGTGCTTGTGTCGATGTCGTAGGTGCGTTGGTAGGCGACGATGAGTGCCGGGATGACCCCGGCCCACTGCTTACTGCCGCTGACGTAGGGAAGGTTGTGGGCCAGATCGACCGGCAATCCTCCGGCGGCCACTCCGACGATGTTGAGTTCCGGCGCGTACGCCGGTGCGATCTCGGCTCCCCACTGCGTCGGTACCGAGCCGCCGGAGTATCCGAGCAACCCGACCGGCGTCGAGGCGGGTACACCCAGGAGAGCTTCGGCGGCGCGAATCCCGTCGAGCGCTGCGTACCCGGATAGGCGGCCGATGGTCCATTCGAGGTTTTCGCCCTCGTAGTCGGGTGCGACGACGGTGTACCCGGCGGCGAGGTACCCGGCGATCACTGCTTGTTCGGCCTCGGCGATGGTGCTGGTCGAGCCGCCGCTCAGGACGTACGACGGGTCGTATTGGGACCCCAGTGCGTCGTAGGCCATGTGGTAGGAGATGAGCTTGGTGGGGCCCGGGACCAGCGGTCGCAGCACCGTTGCGACGGTGACCGCGCCGGCGCCGAATTGATCGGTCGTGCGGTAGAGAACCTGGGTGCCGGTGATGGGCGTCGTGATGGTCGGGGTCTGGAACGTCATGGGCCGAGTCCGCAGCACCGCCCCACGGTCGATGTTCGTCAACGACCCGTCGTAGGCTTAGAAGGGATCTGCCGAAGGTATGGGCGAGCCGGGTCCGGGGTCAGCGTGTGCGGCAGGCACCGACACTGCTGTGACGGACAGGAGAAGAAGGAGCGATACGGCGGCAGCACGAAGGCCTTTGGCCCGACCACGAGTTGGCATAGGAGTATTAGAACACTGACTCCGCAGATAGCCCTGACGTACATGCATACCTATCGAATGGGAGTGTGGCCTCCTTTGCGCAGTATTGACGGCCATGTCATCGACTGTTGGCCAGACTGGCGGACCGCCAAGCCGGCGGACGTATGTGCCGGTGTCCGGCAACGTAACTCGAGCTATGGGTGCATGGATCAGATGTTGCGCGTAGCGCGAGCCTGACTGATTCGGTGTCTGCTGGGCATCCGGATTCTCGGTGCGCGGAATTCAGAGCCGGTCTGTCAGGTCGCGGCACGGCGCATGCGGCATATGTGGTGGCGGTCGGCGGCTAGGTGCTGCGCAGGGGGCGGAAGAACTCGCTGATGTCGTGGATGAGGATGGCGGGTTCTTCCAGCGCTGCGAAATGCCCGCCGCGGTCAGTGATGTCGGTCCATCGGGTGATGTTGTTCTCGGTCTCGGCGTAGCGCCGGATGCCGACGTCGTGGGCGAACTGCAGGGCCGCGGTGGGTACGCCGGATATTTCTTTGGCGGCGCCCCAGCCCGAGTGTTGTGCGTAACCGATATAGGCCGCGCTGGCGGCGGTGTTGGTCAGCCAGTAGATCATCGCGTTTGTCAGCAGCCGGTCGTGGCCGATGATCGTCTCGGGCAGCGCTTCGGGCGGAAAGGTCCAGGCGCGGAACTTGTCGACGAGCCACGCGAGCTGGCCGGCGGGGAGTCAGCGAGGCCGGCTCCCACCGTTTGCGGGCGGGTCGACTGGATGGAGATGTAGCCGAACTCGCGGTCCATGAACTCAGCGATCCTGCGTAGACGGTCTCGTTCGATGTCGGTGAAGGAGGCCAGTTCTGCCTCATCGGGTGGTTCGGTGGGGAGCACGAGTGCGCCGTTGACGTGGACTCCGACAACGTGTTCGGGTGCCGCGCGGGCCACTTCCGGCGAGACGTCGGCCCCAATGTCGCCGCCCTGCACGCCGTATTTGTCGTATCCGAGCCTGTCCATCAGCTCGGCCCAGGCGCTGCCGATGTGTGCGACATCCCAGCCCGTCGTGGTGACGGGGTTGGAGAACCCGAATCCGGGCAGCGACGGGATCACCAGGTGGAAAGCGTCCTCGGTGTTCAGGCCGTGTGATGCCGGGTCGGTCAGCGGCCCGATCACGTCCAGGAACTCCACGAATGATCCGGGCCAGCCGTGCGTCAGTAGCAGCGGAAGCGCGTCCTGGTGGCTGGAGCGGATGTGCAGGAAGTGGATGGTTTGTTCGTCGATTTTGGTGGTGAATTGGGGGTAGCTGTTGAGCAATGTCTGTTGTGCGGACCAGTTGTAGCTGTGGGCCCAGTACGCGGTCAGTTGTTTGAGGTAGGAGACGGGGACGCCGGTGTCCCAGCTGTCGCCGGGAAGGGCTGCGGGATACCGCGTGTTCTCGAGGCGTCGGGACAGGTCGGCGAGCGTCGACTCGGGGACATCGATGCGGAATGGATGGATCGTTGCGTCGGTCATGGGACCCAGTTTCGCGCGGATTGCGGTCAGGGATCGTCCTGAATGCCAGGGATGTCAGAGGCATTCATGTCGCGTTCAATCCTTCGCTGCCGCTGCGTCCCGTGCTGTGAGACGCCGGGAAGAGCCCCGGCACGTGACCTCGTTACAGCCATCGTTGTCGGCGGAACACGACATAGAGCGCGATGGAAGACGTCACCATCGCCAGCACCGCCATCGGGTACCCGCCCAGCCAGCGTAGTTCGGGCATGTGCTCAAAGTTCATGCCGTAGATCCCAGCGATCAGGGTGGGCGCGAACAGGATTGCGCCCCACGCGGAGATCTTCTTGACCTGCTCGTTTTGTTCGATGCTGACCTGGGTCATCGCCCGGATCTCTTCGTTTTGCTGCTGGGTCACCAGCGTCGCGTGAACAGTCAGCGCGTTCTGCAATGTCATCCGGAACGCGTCCGCTCGTTCAGTGACGCGCAGGATGTGATCAAGCACGTCGCGGAAACTGCGACGCAACTCGAGGTTGCCGTCAGCTTTGGCGTCTTCGCGCAGCGCTTCGACCATCACGACAAGCGGTGCGGTCGCCCGCTGGAACTCCATCACCTCCCGCGACAGGTCATATATGCGGCGCGCAACTTCGGGCTGGCCAGTGAACAGCTGGTCTTCGATTTCGTCGATATCGGTCTGGAGCCCGTCAATGACCGGTTCGTATTCGTCGACGACCTGGTCGATTATCGCGTAGAGCACGGCGTCGGTTCCCAGGCCCAGCAACTCCGGGGTGTCCTCTAGGCGGTGGCGCACGCGACCGAGGTCGGGGGCTTCGGCGTGGCGAATGGTGACCACGAAGTCCGGGCCCACGAATACATGGACTTCGCCGAACTCGACTTTCTCGGTCGCCTCGATGTACCGCGCCGGGCGTAGCACCATGAACAGTTGATCGCCATACCCTTCGAGCTTGGGGCGCTGATGGGCCGCGATCGCATCTTCGACCGGCAGATGATGCAAGCTGAATTCAGCGGCGACGGAATCGATCTCGGCCCGTCCGGGGCGGTAAAGCCCAATCCATGCCGTGCCGCCGCGTTCGCGCATCACCTCGTAGGTCAGGTCGAGACTTTCGGGGTTCTTCGTTCGTTTGCCGTCGACGTACACCGCGTTGTCGATGATCGCCACTACGTCACCCTCCGGTCGCTGCCCTTTGATGGCATGTACTCGATCGCATGGTAGACCTACGTTTGGGACAGACCGCTGCGACGCGGTCAGGCGGAACTTACGCGGCGCCTTGCCGGCGGATGTTTGCATGTTGAGCGCGCACGTACGTTATGCGGCTGCAGCCGGGAAGGCGGCATCGGTTCCCACCTTCATGGCACTGGCTCCGGGGAGCCTCTGAGACGGCACACGCCACAAATTATCTCCGCGATAAGCGCACCACCTACCCGAGAAGTCAACGCCTTGCCAAGGCGTCGTGCACCATTCGACCGGTACTGCGCGCCCCGGCCATCATGCGCTTAGGGGTCGCAGACGCGGCAAGTACGGCGCGTCTCCATTGGCCATTGCACTGTTCGTCGATCTCCGCTGTCAGCCCAGTGACGTTGTGCTGTCGTCATTGTCGCCGACCATCGGTCTGAGGTCCGGGAGAGTACAACAGCCTCAGTGGGACGTTCGGGTCTGCCTTCCGGAATCTATCCAGGGATATCCGAGTTTTTCGACGACGGGGGCGTCCGAGAAACGAAACAGGTCGAGCTGAGTGTCTGCGTGCAGGGACCACGGTATCCAGGACGGGACGACGAACAGGTCGCCGGTGACCAAGGAATGGCGCTGTGTACCGAGCGTCACTTCGCCGGAACCCTCGAACACCTGGAAGATCGAGGATCCGACCTCGCGACGGGTCGCTGTGGTTGTTGCCGGACGCAGGCGGTGGAACTCGCACCGTATCGTCGGGATGATCGCTGTGCCGGGCTGCGTGAGCCTGTGTGGCAAGGACCCCTGGACCAGGTGATTACCTCTGGTTCACGCGGGCGCTCTGATGTCATCGGTCGGGCAGAACCCGGGCGACACAGCCGAGCTCGATGACAATTAATGCTCAGGCGGGCAACGGCGTTCCGCGGTGGGTTTCTTTGAGTTCGCTGGGTCGGGCTTCGGTGCCGTCGCCCGGATCTTTGTGAAATTTACCGTCTTTCATGATCGCGACGATGCGGGAGCGGTCTTGCAGGATGGTGATGTCTTGGAGGGGATCGCCGTCGATAAGGATGAGGTCGGCGAGGAATCCGGCCTTGACCTGACCGAGCTGGTCTGGCATCCGCATGATCTCGCCACCCAGCGCGGTTGCTGCGAGCAGCGCTTCCTTTGGCGTGTAGCCGAGGAGCTCGACGAAGTGCTGTAGGTCGCGGGCGTAGGTGCCGTGTGGGGTCCACGCGAAGCCGTAGTCGCCGCCGGGCAGGACGCGGATGCCGCGCTCTTTCATCTTCTTCAAACCTGCGATGGCGCAGTCGAGTTCGTGTTTGTAGCCGGCTGCTTGGGCTGCTTCGGGTGGGTATCCGAAGGCGGCGGCGTCTTTGAGGGTGGCGACGAGCCAGTTCAGGCCGGGCGCGACGAAGACCTCGTCCTTCTTGGCTTCGAGCATGTCGAGGCCCTCTTCGTCGATGAAGGAGGCGTGGTAGATGATGTCGACGCCGTTGCGCAGGGACATCTTCACTGATTCGCCGGAGCGGGCGTGGGAGCAGACTCGCAGGCCCCGCCGGTGGGCTTCGGTGGTGGCAGCGAGTGTTTCCTCGTCGGAGAAGTAGTTGTCCTCCGCGTGTTGGTTGCCGGTGATCTCTTCGCCGGACATGCTCAGCTTGACCAGGTCCGCGCCCATTTCGACGTTGCGGCGCACCTGTTTACGCATTTCCTCGGGCCCGTCGGCGAACGCGGTGATGCCGTCTACGAGGGCGCCGCCGGTGACTGCGATCTCCTGGCAGTTGGCCAGGTAACGCGGTCCGGGGATCTGTCCGTCGTTGATGGCGTTGCGAATTACGACGTCCAGGCGCGGTTTGGCGGCAGCTGCCCCGACGCACATGGTGTAGCCGTAGTCGATGTAGGTCTGCGCCGAACGGGCGCACAGCAGGGTGTGTTCCTCGACGCCCATGGTTCCGAGACCGGGAAGGTCGGCAGAGTTGACCCACGAGAAGTGGGTGTGGGCATCGCACAGGCCGGACATGAGGAACTTGCCCTGGCCGTCGATGACCCGGACGCCGTCCCGGGGGAGGTCTCCGGATTTGGGGCGGACATCGGCAATGGTGTTGCCGGTGACCAGGACTTCGCCTTCGAAGGGGTCGGAGCCAGAGGAGTCGAAGATGCGGACGTTGGTGAAGAGGACGGACTGTTCAGACGACATTCGTCGTCTCCTTTCAGGAAGGCGATCAGGGTTTGGTGAGGAACTCGGTGAGCAGGTGGGACACGCTCTCGGGGTCTTCGAGGCTGTGCCAATGTCCAACGCCCTCAAGGACTTGGAGTTGGGCGTGCGGGTAGGTCGAGAGGAGGTCGTCGTTGGTGGCGACCGGGCTCACTTTGTCCTCATCGCCGGTGATCAGCAGGACCGGAGCGTTGATCGATGAGAAATCGGGTTCGACGGCGGCAGCGAGTGCTTCGCAGGCGCTGGCGTATCCGTCGGGATTCTGGCCGAGCAGCAGTTCGCGGACCGCTGCCACACTGAGCGGCCGTTCACTTTTGCTCTTCTCCGACAGTGCGGCGGCGACGATGGTGTCGGCGGCTGCTGACATCCCGCCTTCCCGGACCGCACGGGCCCGAGCCCGGGTCGCGGTCTTTGCCTGATCGGGCTGCTGGCGAACTGCCCCGAGCAGTGCGACCTTGCTGACCCGGTCGGGATGACTCGCCGCGAACGTCGTGGCCACCAGCGTGCCCATCGAGTGCGCCACCAGGGCGACCTGGTCGATGCCTTCGCCATCGAGTAACGCCAGCAGTTCGCTGACCCAGCCGTCGATGCTGTTCGGGCCGGCGACGGGGGAGCGCCCATGACCCGACAAGTCGTAGCGCAGCACCCGATGTGTTTCCGCCAGTGCTTTGACCTGCGGCTCGTAGATAGTGGTCGCGCCACCGAGTCCGTGGATGAGGACGGCGACAGGGCCTTCTCCGGTTTGCTCGGTGAACAGTTGGTGTGAGCCGGCGCGGGTGAGGTGGTCACGGTCGGCCGGTTCGCCGATGACGTTTCGCAGTACGCCGAGTCCGGTGGCCGAGACGGTGATCTCGTCGCCGATCTGCAAGTACTTGGGTGGGTCGAATCCGATCCCGACGCCGACCGGGGTTCCGGTGGCGATCACGTCACCGGGCTCGAGTGTGATTCCGGCTGAGAGGGTTTCGATGATGGTGGGCACGTCGAAGATGAGCTGTGCGGTGCTGGCGTTCTGGCGCTGCTCACCGTTGACATGGGTCTGCAGTTGCAGGTCGGTGATGTCGACCTCGTCGGCGCTGACTGCCCATGGACCCAGGGGGCAGAACGTGTCGAGGGATTTTCCGATGAACCACTGCTTGTGATCGCGTTGCAGATCTCGGGCGGTCATGTCGTTGACCAGCGTGTAGCCCCAGACGTAGTCGAGGGCGTCGGCCTTGCTGACCTTCGAGGCGCGTTTGCCGATGATGACGCCGATCTCGCCCTCGTAGTCCAGAGCCGAGGTGATGTCGGTATGCGGATCGATGGCGTCGCCGGAGGCGATGATCGAGGCAGCCGGTTTGGTGAACACCACCGGATGCTCGGGTACGTGCTGACCGTCGGCCGACCCGGTGGCGTCAAAACCGCTCTTGGCGAACTCGGCGGCATGTTCGGAGTAATTGCGACCCACGCAGAACACATTGCGGTGCGGAACGATCGGGGCGAGGAGCTTGCCGGGTTCGGCGGTATCGGCGACGGTGAGTCGCTCAGAGGCCGCCGGACCGCGGGAGATCACCGACTGCAGGTCCCGGACCTGTTCGCCGGTGTCGGCGAAACTGATGGCGCGAGCTGCACCTTCCTCATCGACTGCACACAGACGTGCGCCGTCCGAGCTTTGTATCCGTGCAAAACGCACTACTGCCTCCCAGGGTTAACCAATGTGAACCAAATGCGGTGTTTGGTTTGTATTGGTCAGAATAGGTCGAGATGGTGTGATCGTCAACACTCATCTGGTGGTGCATCGATCGCAACTCCTGGGCCGTTGCGCGCTATATTGGTTCGAATTGGTCCTCAGAAAGGGGGTTGGTAGTCGTGACGCTTGCAGTAGGTCCGGTGGCAACAGCGCGGCGCCACCTCGAATCGGTGATCGGCGACGGCGGGTTCGCGCCCGGCGACAAGCTGCCCACGGAGCGGGAGCTCGCTGCCAGTGCTGGGGTCAGCCGTGCGGTCATTCGTACTGCGCTGGACGAACTTGCCGATTCCGGCGTCGTGGTCCGCTACGTCGGCCGCGGAACGTTCTTGGCCCCGCAGGCGATTCCCGAGTCCTCCACCAGTGCCTCATTTCCCAGTCCGGCGGAGATCATGACCTCCCGGCTGGTTCTCGAGCCCGAGATATTGCCGGTGACCGTTTCGGCCGCGACGCAGCAGGACATCGACGAGATGCACCGCTGCCTGCGTGGCGGCGACGCAGCTCGCGCGTCGGAAGACTTCGAACGCTGGGACACGCTGCTACATCACAGTTTTGCTCTCGCTACCCACAATGCTGTGCTGATAAGTCTCAGCCAGTTGCTGATCGACAGTCGTAATCAACCTGTCTGGGGCGGACTCAAGCGCCGCACCTTCAGTGCCGAACGGCGCCAATGCTATTGCGATGAACACAAAGCTATCGTCAGTGCGATCGAAGATCGAGACCCGGACGCCGCGCGTGAAGCCATGCGGGTACACCTACGGCATGTGCGCACAACGCTTCTCGGTGACCACGCCTGACGTGTGGGTGACGCCCGGTCCACATGGTGGACGTCGCACCGGGACATCAGTTGTGGGTGATGACAACTTTCCCGGCTTTCGTCTTACCGGCTTCGACGTAGGCGAGTGCTTCGACGGTCTTGTCGAACGGGAACGTGGAGTCGATGACGGGGCGTAGGTGACAGGCGTCGTAGAGTGCGGCCAGAGTGCGGAGTTGCTCTCCGCTGGATCGCATGAAGAAGAACGAGTACCGCACGCCGCGCTTCTTTGCTGCTGCCCGGACCTTTCGGCTGAGCAGGGACAGGATGAGTTTGAAGGGTGCGGGGGCGCCGAGTTGGGTGGCAAATCCGGCGTCGGGTGGGCCGGCGACGCCGATGGCGAGGCCTCCGGGTGCGAGGACGGTCAGGGTTTTCAGGAGGTTGTCGCCGCCGACGGCATCGACGGCGAGGTCGTAGCCCGAGAGCACGTCGGCGAAATCGGTGGTGCGATAGTCGATCACGACGTCGGCGCCCAAGTTGGTGACCAGGTCCGTCGACGCGCTTCCGGCGGTGGTGGCCACGTGCGCACCCAAGTGTTTGGCCAACTGGATCACGGTCGACCCCAGACCGCCGGCGCCGGCATGGACGAGGACCTTCTGGCCGGGCCTGATGTGGGCCTTCTCGACGAGCATCTGCCACGCCGCCAGGGCGACCAGGGGGACCGCAGCCGCTTCGGAGAGCGAGAGTGTCTTCGGTTTATGGGCTGCATCGTCCTGGTGGATCGCGATGTATTCGGCGAACGTTCCGATTCTCAGGTCGCGGGGTCGGGCATAGATCTCGTCGCCGATGGCGAAGTCGGTGACCTCGGGGCCGATGTCGGTCACGACGCCGGACACGTCGTGTCCGAGGATCATGGGCATCGGGTATTTGAGGAGTTGTTTGAACTCGCCACTGCGGACCAGTTGATCGAGTGGGTTCACGCTGGCGGCAATTACTTTGACGTAGATGTCGCGCGGTCCGACCGTGGGTGTGGGTACCTCGGCGGCGTGAATCGGGCCGTTGTATTTGTCGATGACGAACGCTTTCACCGGATTCTTCTTTCTCGAGTTTGTTCGATGAACGGGGTCAGGTGTTGTCGGGGCCGTCGAGGAACTCGAGGACTTCGGGTACGAACTCGCGGTAGTGCTGGAAGACGCCCCCGTGGCCGGAGTCGGGGTAGATCACGACTTTCGCGTGGGGCAGTCGGTTGGCCAGGTCCACCGAGTGTTCACTGGCGACCATCACATCGTGATCGCCGTTGGCCACCAGGACCGGGTGGGTAATTGCGGTCAGGTCATCGGGTGCAGCTTTGCCGCCGGCGATGATGGCCCGCAGCTGGGCGAGGCGTGCCTGCAGGGAGATGGTGGTGTCGCGGTCGGTGGTGCGTTCGGCAAGCCGGTCGAAATACGCTGCGGCCGCTCGTTTGCCGTCGGGGGTACGTGGAAAGAACAGGTAGTTGCGGGCATCTTTCCGGGTGAGGGCCGCTTTGAGGTAGGCGCCGCCGACGATGGTGGCCATCTTGTCGATGCCGCCGCCACCACGCGGTCCGGTGCCTGCCAGCACAATCTTGCGCACGAGGTCGGGGGCCTCGAGCGCAATGACCTGAGCGACACCACCGCCAAGGGAGAAACCGAACAGGTCGACCTTGTTCACACCAAGGGCGCGGATGAAAACGATGGCGTCCGAGGCCATGTCGTCGATGGTGGCGGGAACTTTCGATCCGGATCCACCGACCCCACGGTTGTCGAAGGCGATGACCCGGTGTTTGCCGGCGACGCCGTCGATCACCCGGGGATCCCAATCGTCCAGGGTTGCGGTGAAGTGGTGCAGGAACACCACCGGCACACCGCCGGTGGGGCCGAGGTCGCGATAGACAAAGCGGACGCCATTGACGTCGATGTTCTTGGTTGGTGCGTTCTTCCAGTCGGTCACAGGTGAACTTCCTCAGAGGTCGGGTGCAGGTCCGCAGCAGCAGGGGAGTGCGGCGAGAATGGCAGGAGCGCGGTGTGGCTAGGCCGCCAGGAACTCCAGTGCGGCGGAAACGAATTGGTCGTGTGCCTGGAAGATGCCGCCGTGCCCGGCGTCGAGGTAGATGCGCAGGGTGGCGTTCGGCAGCCGGCGGGCCAGGTCGTGGGAATTGCTGGTCGGCACCATCCGATCGTCTTCGCCGTTGGCAACCAGCACAGGGTGGGTGATCACGCTCAAGTCGGCCGGTGCCGCGGCGCCCCAGCTGTGGATCGCGCGAAGCTGAGTGCGGAAGGCTCGCAGCGAGATCTTCTTGTCGCGGTGGGTTGTCCGTTCACCCAAACGGGCGATGAACTCCCGCGACTGCGCTTTGCCGTGGGCGGTGCGGGTGAAGAAGAGGTTCTGCTTGGGGTCTTTACGCGTCAGCACGGCTGTGATCGAGTCCGCGTAGGTCACCCGGGTGACCTTGTCGATACCTTCACTGCCGGCCGGGCCGGTACCGGCGAGGATGATTCTGCGGACCAGCGCGGGGCGCTCGGCGGCGATGACCTGCGCGATGAATCCGCCCATCGAGAAGCCGAGCAGGTCAACCGTCTCGAGCCCGAGGGCGTCGATGACGGCGGTCGCGTCGTGGGCCATCTCCTCGATGGTTGCCGGCGTCGTACCGCCCGAACCGCCGACGCCCCGGTTGTCGATGACGACCACGCGATGTTTCGCGGCGATGCCATCGACGACGCGTGGATCCCAGTTGTCCAGGGTGGCACCGAGGTGGTTCAGGAACACCACCGGGATTCCTTCGGCCGGCCCGTAGGCGCGGTAAACGAAGTCGGTGCCGTCGACCGAGATCGTCTGATTCGCAACGGTTGTCCATGATGTGGCCGGTGCCACGCCCGGCGATGTTGTGTCGTCCCTGTTGTCAGCGCTGTGGTGTGTCATGGGTGCCTTCCACTGTTGTAAACAGATCTGTGTACTTGCACAGTAGGGCACCCTCGAGCAGATGTAAACAGATCTGTGTACTATCAGTGGGGCACGCAACAGTTCGAGTTGATTGGTCGGTGGTTTCGATGGCAGAGGCAACGCAGGCCGACAGTCCACGCCGGGGCGGTCGGGGGGCCCGGGACCGCATACTCGCGAGCGCGGCCGAACTCTTCTATGTAGAGGGGATCAATGCGACGGGCGTCGACCTGATCGCGTCCCAAGCTGACGTCTCCAAAAGGACTCTGTACAAGTACTTCCCGAGCAAGACGGTGCTGGTGGAGCAGTACCTGGCGTTTGTTCGTGAGATGGTGACCGACCCTCGGGAGGCTGACGCAAGCGGGCCCCGGGAACGCCTGATGATGCTGTTTCCGATCCCTGATCCGGGTGACGGCCGTATGCGCGGCTGCCCCTTCCACAATGCGGCGGTGGAAGCCGCCGCCGTGATGCCAGAGGTCGCGGACTTCGTGCACGTCCAGAAGCAGGCCTTCGCGGCGGCGATCATCGAACTCTGCCGCGATTACGGCGCTGCCGATCCAGAGCTGTTGGGACACCAGATCGCGCTGCTCTACGAAGGCGCCGCGGCACTGTCGACATCGCTCAACGACCCCCAGCCCTGGGTGTACGCACGAACGACCGTCGAGATGCTGCTCGATCAATCGCGACCCGACTAAGTGGTCTGAGCCGTTAGTTCGTCGGGGGTATTTGCCAGGCTGTCGGGTCGCCGAGGTAGAGCCCGCATGCGGTGTCGAGTGCGTCTTCAGGGCTGCCGGTGAAGTCGCCTGTAGGCAGCAGCGAATCTTCGTACTTGCCCTTGGACGCGAGGTGGATCGCGAAGCCCCATCTGCTAGCGGAGCCGTTGTATCGCAGCCGCATCAACACCAGGACCGACTCGTCCGGTAGTACACCGTCGACGTAGGCGAACGCGCCACGAAATCGGACGTTGACTCGCGCGAGTTGCGGCCACCTCGTTCGGGCGTGGCCGCTGAGCTTGAGGCGCAGTGAGCTTTTCGTCGATTCCGGTGGTGTCGGCACGCATCCGATCGTGCCCGATCCGTGTGGTCCACCCAACATTTCGCGGATCATCGGCGTGCCGCGGCCCGAGACAGGTGTGACTCAGGTGTCCTTTTGAGGCATGAGTGACAAAACCGCTCGACCCTCGGCCTGCGTGATCGTCCTGTCCACCAGCGACCGTCAGGTTCTCGAAACATGGGTGAGGTGTGGGTCGACACCGCAGAAGACAGTGCTGCGGTCTCTGATCGTGCTGCTCGCCGCGGACGGCTGCACCAACGCAAGTATCGCCATCGAACTCGACGTTCATCCCGACACGGTCCGTAAGTGGCGCAGCCGGTTCCACCATCACGGTATCGATGCCCTCGCCGACGCACCACGGTCGGGCCGGCCACCGATCTACACCCCCGCTGACATCGCTGCAGTGAAAGCGTGGGCGTGTCAGATCCCGGCCGATCACGATATTCCGATCGCACGGTGGTCCACCCCGGAACTCGCCGCCCAACTCGCACGCGACGGCATGACCGTCTCGGTGTCGACGGTGCGCCGGTGGCTGGACGAGGATGCGCTCAAACCGTGGCAGCATCGCTCCTGGATCGCCGCCCGCGACCCGAACTTCGAGATGAGAGCATCTGTCGTTCTCGACCTGTACGCACGCCGCTACGCAGGCAAACCGTTGGGCAGCAACGAGTTTGTGATCTCGGCCGATGAAAAGCCGTCGATCCAAGCCCGCGACCGCTGCCACCGCACCACCGCCGCCGCACCAGGTCGCCCGATGCGCGTCAGCCACGACTACCGCCGCCGCGGCGCGCTCACCTACCTCGCTGCCTACGACGTCCACACCGCACGGGTCTTCGGCCGCTGCGAGCAAAGCACCGGCATCACCGAGTTCACCGCCCTCGTCGATCAGGTCATGACGAGCGAACCGTACGCGTCCGCCGACCGGGTGTTTTGGGTCGTCGACAACGGCTCCTCGCACCGCGGACAAGCATCGATCGACCGCCTCACCGCCCGATACCCGAACGCGGTCATGGTGCACACCCCGGTGCACGCATCATGGCTCAACCAAGTCGAGATCTACTTTTCCATCGTCCAACGCAAAGTCCTCACGCCCAATGACTTTCCCGACCTCACCTCAGTCGAGAACCGGTTGCACACCTTCGCCGAACGCTACAACCGCACCGCCGAACCCTTCGCCTGGAAATACACCCGCCGGGACCTCCACCGCCAACTCAAACTGATCGATCAAAGCAGCGAGGCGGCATGACCCCCCGACGAACTAACGGCTCAGACCACT
>NZ_MJEI01000048.1 GCF_002095395.1 Williamsia sp. 1135 | reverse complement strand
TCCGAGTAATCCTCCCGATTCAAAATCTCCAGAACGGCCTCTTGTTCCTCGGTGGCCAACGCCGCCGGCTGAAACCTCTGAGACTGCGGGGTCGGGTCTTCAACGGGCGTGTAGTGCTTGTATCCCCGGGTGATCCGGTAGTAGGTCGAGCGGGCCACGCCGGTCAGATCACACGCCGCTGTGACCCCAATCCAGGTATGGGCGGTCAGTGCGGTGACCAGCTCGATCAGGACAGATGATGTCGCTTGAGCCAGGCCTGGTACTGCTCGGCGCTCATCAAAGCTGGTGGGATCTGCGGACCCTCGTCCTGGGTCGAGCTCTTGGTGATCCCGTCCAAGAGCTCGAAGGCTTTTCCCATGATCTCCAACGCCGCCTCGGACTGGTCGTTCTTCTTCTCCAACCGGGCGACTTTGGCGCGCAACCGGGCCAGCTCAGCGCGGTCTTGACTGTCCATGCGGTCCCTCGTCTTGGCGGCGGCAGCGACCATCGAGTCACTGAACGCACCGGACTCGCGGGCCTCTAACCACTCTCGCACGGTCGCCCTGGTCAAGTTGTACTCGCGCATCAACTGGGTTTTCGCGCCGCGCTGCACCGCAAGATCCCAGCGCTGCAAGAACGCAATCCGGAACGCAATCGGGAACGAACGGCGCCCTTTCGCTGACCGTCCAATCGGGATATCGATCGGGGTACTCAACAAATCCATGTCACACTCCATCCCCACCACCCCTACCACTCCTGCTGTCTTACAACCAGGGTGGCAGGGAGGGTGCAACAGGTGATCATGGCTAGTGTGTGTGCTTCTGTCACCGATAGCGGGCAGCGACCCAAGATCCCAGAGCGTGCAATCGGTCGATGAGTTCGGTGGGCTCCAACACGTCGAAATCGACGTTGAGATAGACAAGCCACCGTGCCGCCCAGTCGAGGTCGTCAGCACCGAGAGAGAGGACGCAGTCGTCGCCCTCGTCGGTGATCGAACCGACCGACGGGCGAACCATCTTCCGCACTTCGTCGCCCGAGAGGTATACCCGCACCCGGATACTGTGGCGCCATCCGTGGGCGAGGCTGCCGGCCACGAATGCCGCTGCATCCTGCGGCGGAGGCGGCCCCCTGAACTTCGTACCCAGCGGCCGGACCTCGCTGATGCGATCGAGGGCATAGGCCTGCCAGCGGTCTGTCCCCCGCTCATTGCCGACGAGATACCACCGTCCTCCGGAGCGGACCAATTGCTCCGGCTGGACGTCGCGGGCACGCCCGGGTTCGTCGGATCGCCTGCGATGTCGAAACCGCACCCCCTCCCCCACGCGACAGGCGAGTGCCAGCGCGACGAGCACCCCCGCATCCGCCGACCGCGCTTCATCGCCGGCGACCGTTTCGGCCGCCGCCACCGCCTCGAAACGCCCTCGCAGGCGTGCCGGCATCGTCTCGGTGAGTTTGGCCAGTGCAGTCACCGCAGCGGGCGCCAGTCCGCCGACCCCGACCGAAGATTGCAGCCCGAGAGCCACCGCGAGAGATTCGTCGGCGTCGAGCACCAGCGGAGGGCTCGCAGTACCCGATGACAGTGTGTACCCACCGAATCGGCCTGCTTCGGCATCGATGCGATACCCGAGCTCCCGAAGATGTTCGACGTCACGGCGCGCGGTGCGCTCGGTGACGTTCAGACGCTCGGCGAGCCTGCCCGCGCTGATGCCCGGGTTCGACTGCAGGATCGCCAGCGTTTGGAGACGGCGGCCGGTGGGAGTGGACATGACACGAATATGATGCCAAACCCTGACAGTTCTTGGCAGGGTATTCGTTTACGGTCGGAACATGGACTCAATCAAGCTGCTCAAACCGGAAGGGCTGGTCAACAGCCCAGCATTCAGTCACGTCGCGGTCATCCCACCAGGTGCCACCACCATCCTCGTCGGCGGCCAGAACGCGGTCGACCAGAACGGGGCACTCGTGGGCGGAAACGACGTGGGGGCCCAGACCGCACAGGTCATGGCCAACCTGAAAACCGCCCTGGCGGCCGCAGGTGCGGACATGTCCGACGTGGTCAGTCTGACGCTCTACGCAGTCGATGGCATCGACCTCACGGCCGGATACACCGTCGCGGCTCAGTCCCTGGACCCGAACAGCGATCCACCGCTGATCACCGCAGCGATGGTGCCGGCGCTTGGGGTGCCCGGCGCGCTGGTCGAACTGGCTGCCGTCGCCGCAGTGCAGCGGTGACGAGCAGGCAGACCGGGCACACCCGAGATGCCGGGTGGCAGATCGGTGTCTCGAAGACTGTCGGTCATCCGCTCGAAGTGGTCTGGGACTTCCTCACCTCCGACGCGGGGACCGCGGTGTGGCTCGGCCACGGCGTCCGACTGCGGCACGAAAAGGGTCTGCAGTACGAGACCACCGAAGGAACCACCGGTGAGACAAGAAGTTTTCACCGCGAAGAACGAATCCGGCTCACCTGGCAACCCCGGGATTGGGACCACGAGACCATCGTTCAGGTCACGGTGACACCCGAGGGCAACCACAAGACAGTCATCCGCTTTCACCAGGAACGGCTGGTCAGCTCCGACGAACGAGAGCAGCAGCGGACGCACTGGCGTGCTGTGATGGCGGCGGTGGTCGCAGGGCTGGACCACGAAGACAGCTGAGCGCCGGCCTCTCGACGCCGACTGTGGCTTGCGACGACATCGGGTCGTCGATCATCTTTTGATCGACCTTCACCTCGATGTCTCGGCGATGACAGGTCGCCTTGATCTGCTGCGCCTGTGCCGAACACGCTTCGAATCAGTCCCGACAAGACCCTTCGATCCGGAATCTCACGTCGCACGTTCCTCACCTGGACGGGTGTCGCCAGTGCGCTGGCCTTCACTCCCGGTCTGATCGAAGCACCTGCCGCGTACCCCGCGCCGATGAACCACGGTGATCATCTGTTCACTCTCGGGGTGGCTTCAGGTGATCCACTCCCCGATGCCGTCGTCCTATGGACGCGCCTTGCGTCCGCACCCCTTGCTCCACATGGCGGCATGACCGACATCCCAATTCCTGTGGAGTGGGAATTGGCTCTGGACAGCAGCTTTCGCCGAGTACTGAAACGTGGCATCGAGCTGGCGACACCAGCAGACGGACACAGTGTTCACGTCGACGTGCGCGGGCTCGAGCCGGCAAGCGACTACTTCTATCGTTTCCGTGCGGCCGGCCACATCTCCGATGTCGGTCGCACCCGAACCGCACCGCCGACAGCGGGCACCACCCGGGCACTGACGTTTGCCTGGGCGTCGTGTCAGTCGTGGGGCGACGGCTTCTTCAATGCATACGCCGACATGGCGGCGGCCGCTCCCGATGTCGTCTTCCACCTCGGTGACTACGTGTACGAGAAAGCGATTCCGACCCGCGGCGGGCAGCGGAACACCACCGCCCTGCCGCAATCAGCGCACTCGGAGATGACCAGCCTCGATGACTACCGCGAGCGGTACGCGCTGTACAAGCTCGATCCCCACCTGCAGCAGGCGCACCGGACATCACCGTTCATCGTCACCATGGACGACCACGAGGTGGAAAACAATTGGGCCGCCGGGATTTCCGAGGACTCGGTACCCGTACCCGACTTCCTCTACCGCCGGGCGTCAGCCTTCAAAGCGTGGTGGGAGAACACGCCCGTCCGCGCCGAGTTGAGGCCGAACGGCGCGGACATGCGAATCTACCGACGCTTCACCTTCGGTGACATTGCCCAGTTCAGCGTGCTCGACACCCGCCAGTATCGCAGTGATCAGGTCAACGGCGACACCGACGGACCCCAGAACGACTTCACGGCCCGGTCCGACCGCACGATCACCGGTGCCGCCCAGCAGCAGTGGCTGCTCGACGGTCTCGCATCGAGCACCACCCGCTGGAACGTGCTGGCCCATCAGACGACGATCGCCGATCTCGCGCGCACCAGGAACGGGGCCCGTGCCGTGAGTATGGATGGGTGGAGCGGCTACGAGGCGTCCCGCACACAAATACTCGATGGGGCCCGTGAACGCGGTGTCGGCAATCTGGTGTCAATCGTCGGCGACATTCACCGGTCGGTGGTCTCTGAGTTGAAATCGACCTATACGCGTCCCGCCACCACCGTCGGAGTGGAACTTGCCGGGACTTCCATCTCGTCTGGAGGCGACGGTGCAGACAGCGACGAGAGCGACAAGTTGCTCAAAGCTGCTTCACCGCATGTCAAATTCGGAAACTCCCAGCGCGGGTACGTCCTCAACAGGCTCACTCATCGGGACTGGCAGGCAGAATTCCGCGTCGCCGATTCGGTGGCGGACCCCGGCGCCGGACTCCGGCGTCGGGCGACAGTCAGAATCCCCGACGGACGCCCCGACATCGAGGTCGATGAGTTTCGGCGATGAATGATCGCCCACTACGCAGTCTGTATTGGTTGAGAGGAAAGGACAGCCGATGCAGAACACAGAAGACACAGCGCAGATCCGCTCACTGATCGAGACCTGGACCCAGGCGGTGCACCGCGGAGACCTTGCCGCCGTCATGGCGGACCATGCCTCCGACATCGTGATGTTCGATGTGCCGCCGCCCGAACGCGGCGTCCGCGGTGCCGACGAGTATCGCGACTGCTGGCCACCGTTCTTCGAGTTTCAGGCGGGCGGAGGCTCGTTCGACATAGACGAACTCGAGGTCGTCGCGGGAGGAGAGGTTGCCTATGCGTATGCGTTGCTGCAGTGCGACACTCCGGAGGGTCGAGCCGCACATCCCGATCGGAGGCTGCGGTTGACCCTCGGTCTACGCAAAGAAGGCGGACGCTGGGTCGTTGCGCACGAACATCATTCCTTCACACTTGCCCCGTAACCCGATCGAGACTGCCGCTACGAAGCCATCGGCCGAGAAGGGCACTTCATTGCCGCAGTCTCGCCGCTGCGAGGGCCGCACGAACCCGGGCGACGATCACCGCGGGCCGCTCATCGAGCAGCTCGGCACTGACATGCACGATTTGCCAGCCGGCGGCCTCTAGCTCGGCCAACCTATCGATGTCCCGGGATCGTTGCCGGCGATCGCTCCAGTGTTGTTCACCGTCGTATTCGACGCCGACTTTCCACTCGCGGTAGCCCATGTCGAGTCTGGTGTGGACGTAGCCGTGGCCATCTCGGAATTTGATCTGCGTCTCGGGACGAGGTAGTCCCGACCTGATGAGCAGCAACCTGGTTCGGGTTTCTCGGGGCGACTCGGCCTCTGCGTCGACCAGCGACAGCACCGTGCGCAGTTGGCGGAGCCCTCGAAGCCCCGGGTGACGATCAACGATCGCCTCGACATCGGCGGCTCCCAGGTTTGTTGCGCGAAACAGGGCGTCGAGGGCCTCGACCGCCGAATCCGGCGGTAACGTGCGCCCGAGATCGAACGCCACCCGTGCCGCGGAGCCCACGAGCATGCCCGCCCGCCTGCACACCTCGGAGTCGCACAGCTGGTCATTCGACCCGACGAGCCCGAAGGGAACTCGGTGCCCCGGCCTGTTCAGCGCAATCGGCACCTTGTCGTCCACCCATTTGCTGCCGTGCAGCGCCGCCGCGGCCAGACCCATCACGACGACAGGCGGACCCGACCAGACGACGGCCGCCTCGGTTCTCACCCGCAAGGTGATCGCTGTGCCTTTACGAACGTATACGCCGCGAAAGACCGCTACGAAGTCCTTGCGTAGGTCGTGTGTGGTGAGCAGACCGAGTGCAACCGCGTCCCGACCGCGGAACGGCCTGTCCAACTTCCCCATGACTATTCGACGTTGCCCGGGCCGTCCAGGCTCCCCCTGCGCCGAGACTGCGAACATGAAGGAATCGGCCGAGTAGACCCCTTCACAGCCGCAGTCTCGAACGCAAAGCGGGCGCCCTCCGAAGAGGACGCGTGGTTCAGGACTTCGAGAACTCGGGGTCACCGAGTTCGTCGACATCCATGGGTCCCGCGAACTGGCTGTTGTACAGCCGGTAGTACGGGCCGCGGTTGTCGAGCAATTCATCGTGCGAACCCTGTTCCACGATCCGCCCGGCCTCCATCACGAGGATGGTGTCCGCATCCCTGACCGTCGAAAGTCGGTGCGCGATCACGAAACTCGTCCGGTCCGTGCGCAGCGCAGCCATCGCCTTCTGGATGAGGAGTTCGGTTCTGGTATCCACCGAACTGGTCGCCTCGTCGAGGATCAGCAGTGTGGGCTTGGCGAGGAACGCCCTGGCTATCGTGATGAGCTGCTTCTCGCCGGCACTGACGCCGCCGCCTTCTTCGTCGATGACCGTGTCATAACCGTCCGGCAGGATCCGCACGAAGTGATCGACGTGGCTCACGCGCGCGGCTTCGAGGATCGCGTCGTCATCCGCATCGGGATCGCCGTAGGCGATGTTGTCCCGGATGGACCCGCCGAACAACCAAGAATCCTGCAGCACCATCCCTGTGCGTTCCCGGAGGTCGTCCCGGGTCATCAGCGAGGTGTCGACGCCGTCGAGACTGATCGTGCCGGAGTCGAGATCGTAGAACCGCATGATCAGGTTCACCAACGTCGTCTTCCCCGCACCGGTCGGCCCGACGATCGCCACCATGTGCCCCGGCTTGGCGACCAACGACAGTTGTTCGATCAGAGGTCGATCGGGGCTGTACCGGAACGAGACGTCGTCGAACGTGATGAGGCCCTTGTTCGAGTCAGGGCTTCGCGGCGAGTCTGGATCGGGCACCTCCTCTTTCGCGTCGAGGATGTCGAAGATTCGTTCCGCCGACGCCACCCCGCTCTGCATCAGGTTGAACATCGACCCGATCTGGGTGAGCGGCTGGGTGAACTGTCGTGAGTACTGGATGAACGCCTGCACGTCACCGAGGCTCAGCGAGCCCGATGCCACCCGTAGCCCACCGACCACGGCCACCGCGACGTAGTTGAGGTTTCCGAGAAACATGATGGCGGGCATGATGATCCCGGAGATGAACTGTGCCCGCCAACTCGATTCGTACAGCTTCTCGTTACGCTCGTCGAACCGGGCCTCCACATCGGCCTGCATGCCGAATGCCTTGATGACCTCGTGCCCGGTGAAGGCTTCCTCGACCTGACCATTGAGTCGACCTGTACTCGACCACTGTGCGAGAAAATGCGGCTTGGACCGTTTCGCGACCTGCGCTGTGACGAACACCGCCAACGGAATGGTCACGATCGCGATCAGAGACAGCAGTGGCGAGATGTAGATCATCATCACGAGAATCGCGACAACCGTCAGCACCGAGTTCAGCAACTGCGCGATGGTCTGTTGCAAGCTCTGCGAGACGTTGTCGAGGTCGTTGGTCACCCGGCTGAGCAGATCGCCGCGCTGCGTGCCGTCGAAGTAGCTCAGCGGCAGTCGGTGGATCTTGTTCTCGACGTCAGCGCGCATCTCCCGCACCGTGCGCTGGGTGATGACGTTGAGCAGCCGGCCCATCAACCAGCTCAGCACAGATGAGCCGACATAGAGTGCGAGCACGAAGATCAGCACGCGACCGACCTCGTTGAAATCGATACCGACACCAGGGGTCACGTCCATGGACGAGACCATGTCGGCGAAGGTGTTGTCGCCCTGCTGGCGCAGGCTGGCGACGGCCTGGTCTTTCGTGTCGCCGGCCGGCAATCGGTCGCCGACCACACCGTTGAAGATGAGGTCGGTGGCATGTCCGAGGATGAGTGGCCCGACGGCGTTGAGGATCACCGCCACCACTGCACACGCCAGCACCAGCAGCAGTGCGGCGCGGCGGGTCGAGAGCAGAACCACCAGCCGCTTCACCGACGGACCGAAGGCGCGGGCCTTTTCTCCGGGCACCGCAGCATTCGGCGGTCCGCCTCCCGGGCGCGTCACGCCCGACCCTCCACCGAGAGTTGCGATTCGACGATCTCCGTATACGTCGGGCACGACGACAACAATTCCTCGTGGGTGCCGATACCCACGACGGCACCGCAGTCGAGAACGACGATCTGATCGGCGTCGGCGATGGTCGTGATGCGTTGGGCCACGATGATCACGCACGCGTCGCGGGTGGCCGGACGCAGCGCGGCTCGCAGGCGCGCGTCGGTATGTAGATCCAACGCAGAGAACGAATCATCGAACAGGTAGATGTTCGGCTTCCTGATCAGCGCACGGGCGATGGCCAGGCGTTGCCGCTGCCCACCGGAGACCGTCGTTCCGCCTTGCGCCACCGGTGTCTGCAACTGCTCAGGCATCGCCCGCACGAAGTCTGCAGCTTGCGCGACGGTGAGCGCTGCCCACATCTCCTCCTCGGTGGCATCGAGTTTTCCGTACCGGAGGTTGGAGGCGATGGTGCCGGAAAACAGATACGGCTTCTGCGGTACGAAGCCGATCTCGCCGCGCAGCGCCGCTGGATCGAGGTCACGGATGTCGACGCCGCCCAGGAGCACTTCCCCACCGGTGACGTCGATCAAGCGCGGCAGCAGTGCCACCAGAGTGGTCTTGCCCGAACCGGTCGACCCGACGATCGCGGTGGTCGTTCCCGGCTCGGCGCGAAAGCTGATGTCGCGCAGCACCGGATCGTCGGCGCCCGGGTACTGGAAACGCGCGGCCCGCATCTCGACGGTGGCGGCGGCCCCGCTCAGCACCGCGGGTTTGTCGGTGGAGACCACCGACGTCTCGGTGTCGAGAACCTCGTAGATTCGTTCGGCACAGACAGATGCCCGTGGTGCCATCATCGCGAGGAACGAGGCCATCATCACCGCCATCAGGATCTGCATCACGTAGGCGATCATCGCGGTCAGCGCGCCGATCTCTACTTTTCCGTCTTCGATCAGGTGCCCACCGAACCAGATGATGAACACAATGGTGACGTTGCTGATCAGTAGAACCGAAGGGAACATCAGGGCAAGCAATCTACCCACGCGCAGCGCGGCGTCGGTGAGGTCGTCGTTGGCCCGTTCGAACCGGCGGCGTTCATGACGCTCGCGAACGAACGCTCGGACCACGCGGATACCGGTGATCTGTTCTCGCAGCACCCGATTGACGATGTCGATCCGGGCCTGCATGGCCCGGAATCCCGGCATCATCCGGTAGATGATCACCGCCATGGTCACCCCGAGGATGGGCACCGCGACGACGAGCACCCAGGCCAGTGTGCCGCCGACGCCGATGCCCAGGACGATTCCGCCGATGCACATGATCGGAGCCGTCACCAGGATCGTGCAGGCCATCACCCCGAGCATCTGCACCTGCTGGACGTCGTTGGTGGTGCGGGTGATCAGAGACGGTGCGCCGAAGACGCCGACCTCCCGCGCGGAGAAGCTGTCGACGCGGTGCAACAGGTCGTGCCGGATGTCGCGGCCTGCTCCGAGCGCTGCGCGTGCACCGAAATACATCGAGGCGATCGATCCGACAACCTGTACGAGCGAGACGATCAGCATCCAGAAGCCGACCTCGAGGATGTAAGACGTGTCGCCCTGGGCAACCCCGTTGTCGATGATGTCGGCGTTGAGGGTCGGCAGGTACAGCATCGCCGCGGTCGCGATGAGTTGCAGTACGACGACGCCGAACAGTTCGCGTCGGTAGCGACCCATGTAGGTGCGGAGCAGGCGGATCAGCATGGGGCAGTCACATTGATGACGTTAGCAACGATCACCGACGACGAGCGCATGGTTATTACAGCGGCACCGCCGGCGCCTGGTTTGCCCGATTACCCGGCCCCGGTCAGATGCCCACTCCTGAGTGGAGGGTCCGCGCCGGATCGTACTTCTTGCGAATCGTCTGCAGTCTCGGCAGATTTCCGCCGAAGTACCGTGCCGGCGCGACGCCTGCCTCGAGGTAGTTGACGTATGCGCCGGCCGAGGCCTTGCCGATCGTCCGGTGGGCGCTCGACACCCAGGATGTCGCCGAGGAGTAGGAGCCTCCCGGCGCGACATCGGTGAACCACTGCAGACTCGCCGCATGCGCGCGCCAGGGAAACGCGGTCCCGCCTGCGGCGACATCAGCGATCGCACCATCGAGTGGATCGATGATCACCAGTCCGCCTCCACCGGCTCTGGACCGGTTACGCACAGCAGTGACGATCGAGTTCGCAACTGCATCCGTGACCTGTCCGACGATGTCGGAGCCGGCGACGAAGCCGTGCCGGGGAGGGGTCGCGCCTCCGGACAGCCGGAGAAAAGCTGCCATGGGGTCGAGCGTCTGGTAGTCGGCACCGGTCGGGGTCATGCCGACCGCGGCGGCGATGTCGGCTGCGATCCGGCGTCCGGCGCCGCCGGCACAGACCAACAGCACCCCGACCGTCACCCCACCTCGCCGATCGGACCCGATGTTGACGTTCGCCCACGCAGATCGCTCCGCGGCGGCCAACCACCGGCGCCAGCCAGAGATGACTGTCGCGGCAGCCGCGGGTGGGAAACTCAGCGAAACGATGTCCCTGTCCACGGCCGGCGCGGTCCGGTAGATCAGTGAGGTGACGATCCCGAAATTGCCACCCCCACCACCTCGGAGCGCCCAGAAGAGATCGTCGTTGCTACCCGGCGATGCGGTGACCACGTCTCCACTGGGTAAGACCACGGTCGCCGCGGTCAGGGTGTCGCAGGTGAGCCCATACTGCCGGGAATCTACGCCGAGCCCGCCGCCGAGCGTCAGCCCCGCCGCGCCAACCGTCGCGCACGTCCCGACAGGTAGCGCCCGACCCTGTTGCGCCAGACCATTGGCGACGCCGTACAGGGTGGCCGCAGGCGGCACCGTGGCGAGACCGGTACCTGCGTCGAAGCTGATCTGTCCATCGAGTGTGCGCAGGTCCAGGATCATGGTGCGGTTGGCGGCAGACGCGCCGGTGTACGAATGGCCGCCGCTCCGTCCGGCGATCTTCAGTGTGTGTCTGACCGCAAACGCCATCGCCCGCTGCACGTCCGACACGTTCCTGGGCACCACCACAGCCACCGGCGTGGAACCGTCGTAACGGGTGTTGAAGATCTGTTTGGCCGTGGTGAAGGCGGGTTTCTGCGCTGGCAGGATGACCTGACCGGTCAGTGCTGCCGCCAACGCGGTCCAGTCGGCGGCGCGAGGCGCTGCGGCAGCGAAACCCGCCCCACCCGAGATGGCGACGGCGACGCCACTGGCGAGTGTTCCCTGCAGGAGTCGCCGGCGCGTGAGATGTCGGGCAGGCTGTTCGCCAGGTGTCATGTGCGGCAGTGTCCTTTGGGTCGCCCGACGACTGCCCAGAGCCTAACTGCGAGCCGTGCACAGATATCGCAGAATCAGCGATCGGGCAACGCGAGGCGCCGGCACGGGTGTCGGGTCACTGTGCCCACGGGGGCGAGAGGACGGCTCCGTCGACCGTCGTCGCCTGCAACCCCGGCGTGGTGGTCACCCACGCGCTCGAATCCGTTGCTCCGCCATCGACTTTCACCTCGGAGCCGGCAGGAACGACGATGACGGCACCGGCACGCGCCTCCTCGACCACGCCGTCCAGGGATACGGACAGTGAACCGTCGAGCACCAGCAGGACTTCCTCGTTGCTCGGCCGGTGAGCAATACCCATCTGTCCGGCAGGCACGGTCAACTTCCACGCACACAGCTCTTTCGCGCCGCGCCTCGGACTGACATAGGAGGCGAAGGTGCTGCCGTGCGCAGCGAACTGCTGCGCTTCGTGCGGTCGGATGATGGGCATCGAAACCTCCTGGTGAGAAACTAGACAAGTGACTTGACCATATAGACAAGTGGCTTGTCTGTCGATGGCATACTCATTCGTGTGAACGACAACGATTGGCAGACCGCAACGAGCGTTCTTCGCTTGTCGACCCAGTTGGTCGACGGCATCCAAGCAGGAATGGTGGAGCGGGGGTTTTCCGATGTCCGGCCGGTGCACGGTTTCGTATTCAGCGCGTTGACGCAGGGTGCGACCACCGCATCCGGTCTCGCAGCCCAACTGGAGATCACCAAACAGGCTGCAGCTCAGCTGGTCTCCTACCTAGTTGACCACGGCTATGTCACCAGAGAGGTCGACCCCTCAGACGGCCGGGCCCAGCTCGTGACCTTGACACCGCGCGGCGTCTCGGCGACGTCGGCAGCCCGGGAAGCTGCTGAGCAGCACGTGGACACCTGGCGACGCCAGCTGTCCGCGGCACACTTCGACGCGCTGGCCGACGCCCTGAACACCCTCGGCACTCCTGGCCGGTTGCGTCCGAACTGGTGACGTCAGCTCAACTTGCGCACTTCGGCCGCCGCCACATCCAGAAAGTCGTCGATGATCTTCACCACGGCAGCGGGCGCCTCCGCGTGTGGATAGTGGCCGATGCCCTCCAAGACCTCGAGGCGACTGCCCGGAATCGCCTCGTGCGCCGCGTAACCATGCGCCACCGGGATGATCTTGTCGTGATCGCCCCAGATGAGCAGCGTGGGCATCTCGGAGTTGAGATAGAGCCGGTTCATCGCGGATACGGCCTGGCCGCGGTAGTCGACCACAGAACGCAGTGTGCGTAGGAAGGCCTGTCTGGTCTCCCGATCCGACAGCGACGAGTACGAGCGCCAGGTCTCGTCGGCACGCGGAGAATGCACACCCGCCGAACTCAGCCAAGACCGAATCTTGTTGCCGACGTCGAGAACAGGTCGGGGCGCGATAATCGGCAACACCAACTCGGCACCGGGGGCCGACAACAGCCGTAGCGTCCAGTTCACGTCTGGACCGAGGCCGCCACTACCGATGAGAATCAGCCGCTCGCAATATTCGGGGTGCTGGTAGGTGAACTGCATCGCAACACCACCGCCGAGCGATTGGCCGACGATCGTCGCCGAATCGACGTCGAGTTCGCGCAGCAGATCGCGAAGAAACGCCGCGAAGGCGCCGAGCGAGTAGTCGCCGCGCGGTTTGGCCGAATCACCATGTCCCGGCAGATCCGGTGCGATGACTCGGTACTTCTTCGCGAGCTCGGGCAATACCGCGTCCCAGGTTCGCGAACTCCCCGCCATGCCGTGGATCAGCAGGAGTACAGGGCCCGTGCCCTCGTCGCGATAGGCGACGCGATCTCCGTGTAGATCCATGTGACTGAACTCGTTCATGTGACGTCACTCCCCTGTCGTCATCTGATCCCGCCGGTTGCGCTTCAACCTACGCGCATGCAAGCGCGGTGCACGCGCCCCAACTGACTGAAATACCCGAAACCACACCTACATGGGCAGGGCCGACTCGATCACAAAGCCCGCGCGGCGGCAAGCCCCACCACCGGAGCAGCGATGAGATTGCGACCCCGCCGCGGTCTGTTCATACAGATCGTCAACCTCCGAGGAGATTCATCATGATCATTGTCGCCGGATCGCTGTGCGTGGCACCCGAGGGTCGTGCCGCCTACCTGGACACCTGCCGGGAGGTGATCGTGGCGGCCCGCTCGAGCGAAGGCTGTCTCGACTTTCATCTGTCGGCCGATCCGCTCGAGGACGGGCGGATCAACGTATACGAGCGGTGGAGCGGGAGAACAGAACTCGACGCGTTTCGGGGCGATGGCACCGGCGATGATCAAAGTGCGCAGATTCTGGGGGCCGACGTCCGAGAGTACATCTGCGACCGGGAGATCCGGCTCTGAGTTGCACCCGCCCCGGACACACGAAGACGCCCCACGTGATGTGGGGCGTCTTCGCCGAATGAGATCGTCGGTCGATCAGACCCCGACGGTGTCGCGGTCCGACTCGGCCTTCATCGGGTCGAGATCAGGTTCGATGTCGATCGTCCGGCGCAGCGGCCGGTTCGGCAGCAATGCGACCGCGATGAGGGCCACCACCGCGGCGGCCGCAGCGATCAGGAAGATCCGGCCCGTCGCGTCGCCGTACGACGCGCGGATGATCTCCTGGACCGGTCCGGGGAGCGCTCCGATGTCGAGGCTGCCACCCGACGACGATCCGGTGATCCCGAGCTTGGCCAGGCCGCCCGAGGACAGATCCGCGACGCGGGTCGCAAGCACCGAACCGAGAACGGACACCCCGATGGCGCCGCCGAACGTGCGGAAGAACGCCACGTTGCTCGATGCCGCGCCGATGTTGTGGACACTCACGGTGTTCTGCACGACGAGAACGAGGTTCTGCATCAGCATGCCCACTCCGAGTCCGACGACCAGGGTGAATGCGCCGACAAGCCACAGGTTGGTCGCGTGGTCGATGGTGCCGAGCATGCCGAACCCCAGGATCAGGAGAATTGCACCGGTGATCACGAACGGCTTCCACTTACCGAAGCGGCTGATCAGTTGGCCCGAGCCGACCGAGGCGATCAACATGCCGACCACGAGCGGAATCGACAGCACACCGGCGATTGTCGGAGAGAATCCCCGCGCGGTCTGGAAGTACTGACCGAGGAAGGTCGTCGAGCCGAACATTCCCATGCCGACCGCGATGGAGGCGATAATCGCGAGACCCGTGGTGCGCTCGGTGACGATCTTGAGCGGGATGATCGGCGACTTGACCTTCGATTCGACGAACACAGTTGCGAGCAGGAGCAGTAGACCGCCTGCGACGTAGAGTGCCGATTCCTTGGAGAACCAGCCGTAGTATCCGGCCTTGCCGGCAAACGAGACCCAGATCAGCAGGACGGAGATGCCCGCGGTCATGAGGGTGGCGCCGAGCCAGTCGATGGACACGTTCGCTTGGCGTTCTGTCTTGATCTTGAGGGTCTTCTGCAGCAGGAAGAGGGCGATCACGGCCAGCGGCACGCACACGAAGAAGCACCAGCGCCAGCCGAGCGGGCTGTCGACGATCACGCCGCCGAGGATTGGTCCACCTGACATCGACACCGCCATGGTGGCACCCATGTAGCCCGAGTAGCGGCCGCGTTCACGCGGCGAGACGATGCTGCCGATGATGGCCACCACCAGCGCGGTCAGACCACCCATGCCGACGCCCTGAATCACGCGGGCCGCCAACAGGATCGGAACGTTGTGCGCGAATCCGGCGATGATCGAGCCGACCACGAAGATCACGATGGCCGACTGCACCAGCACCTTCTTGTTGAAGATGTCGGCGAGCTTGCCCCAGATGGGCGTCGAGGCGGCATTCGCGAGGAGCGCCGTGGTGATGACCCACGCATACGCGGTCTGCGAGCCCTTGAGGTCGCCGATGATCGTCGGCAACGCGGTGGCGACGATCGTCGTGCTCAACAGTGCCGTGAAAAGCGCGGCGAGCAATCCGACCATCGACTCCAGAATTTGGCGGTGGGTCATCGCCAGTGGATCACGCTTTTCCACCACCATTGTTGAACTAGACATGTACTTCCTGACTTTCTTTGAGATGCGGCATGTGCTCCGGCTCTGACGAGCGATGCGCATGCTTTGTCAATGACTGCTTGAGTTTGTGGATCGTGTGATGTGCGGCGCGGGCGTCGGACTCTGTCCAGTCGGCGAGCACCGCCTGCAGTTCGAGAGCCATGGCCGCCCTGGTTCGTTCGAGCAGCGCCATCCCCTCGTCGGTGACCTTGATCTGGGTTGCGCGCCCGTCTCCGGGGTCTGGTCGCCTGTCGGCGAACCCCGCGTGCACCAGGTCGGTGATGTGTCTGCTCAGCGCGGACTGGCTGATGCAGAGGTCGGCAGCCAACTCGTTCTGGCGGCAGTGGCCTTTGCTCTCCAGGGCTACGAGCACGCCGAGTCCACCAGGATGCAGAGCACTGTAATCGGGAGACACCAGGGCCCCACGGAGTACGCGACCGACGAGGTGCAGGTCCTCGACGAGCTCCTGTGCCGTCTGCGGTGACACCGACATGAACGCCACCTCACTTCCACTTAATTGATTGCGCTATGCAACTATATATTAGTTACATGCACTACTCAACTAAGTGGTTCGAGCAGCTATTCCCGCGGCGTCGGACTAGAAATTTATCTGGCTGTTGCCAGCGGATATCCCCGCCGAACCGTCCGGTCCAGGATGCCCAGGGTTGCGCGCAGGGACTCCTCGGCGATTACCGGGAAGATCCCCTTCTCGCGCCACTCCTCGTGAATCTCCGACCAGTCATAGAAGGACGTGACCGTCGTGGCGCCGTCGTCGGCGGGCTCCAACCTGTATCCGTAGACATGACCGATCTGCGGCCGTACGCGGCCGAGAATTGTCCAAGAGATCTCTTGATCGGGAACGAGCGATGCGATGGTGACCGTGACGTCGTACTTTCCCATCGGGAAGTCGCCGAGGGCTTCTCGGTCCATGTGGACGACGAACGTGTCGCCCGCCGCCCTGACCCGCTCACCGGTGGCGTCCATCAGCATGCCCGACGCGTCGATGGCGACGTGGCCCTGCGGATCGCTCAGCACGGCGAAGATGTCGGAGGGGCTGGCGGCGATCACGCGCTGGACGTCCAAGCGGTCATTGGTCATACCGGCAGGCTAGCCTTCCCGGCCCGACGCCAAACGCGGTCGTCGCCGCAGGCAAGTCAGTTCGAGACCGTGTTGAGGTCCTCGACGAGATCAAAGACCGGGTCGTCGGGTCCGATGTCGAAGGTGCACTCCCCTGGACGCGGATCGGGTACGAACGCCCAGAACAACGCTCCCGCAGTTCCCGCCTGCCGTTGCCCGTCGACCTTCGTCTCGAAGTCGGCGGCCCGCCCTACCACCGAGCCGCAGGATCCGGCGTTTTGTCCGATCTCGGCGACCACCAATGGCTTACCCAGCAGTTCGGCCTGCAGAATGTGCGTCTGCAATCCATTCCACACGTCACCGGGAAGCGGCACCGCGTCCGCGCCGTAGTCGTGGTATTCGAGGACGTCCACGGCGGCGGAAGCGTTGACCAGCCGGTAGTCGTCTCCCGCCGATCCGCACTGCCCACCACCGATCAGGCCTGCCCAGATCGGGGTGGACTGATCGATTCCGCGAATCAGGGCACCGGCCTCATCGAAGAAGGTACGCAACACCGCGCCGGAGTCGGCTGGACAACTTCTTGTCTGCCATGAACATCCCGTGGCGGAACACAGACCCGGCTCCGGTTCTCCGACCAGCTCCCACCCGGCGAGCGCCGACGAGGATTTCCACCGGTTGACCGCGGTCTGCACCCACTGATCGAATCGGACCGGCGATCCCGCCGGAACGGCCGTCTCCCAGCCGCTCTGGTACCACTGCCGGTCCTTGAAGGCCTCGTCCTCGCAGGCGCCGTCTCCGGCGGAGAGCACCGGAACCAGCAGTTGATCGTGCCGTGCCGCGGCGGCGAACACGGCGTCCATGGGCCCGAAATCGAGTTGTCCGGTGTACTTGTTGACGGCAAGTCGCTGGAATGCGTTGAACCGGGTCAACGACTGTGGCTCGAGGGATCCGAAGTACTCGTCGAGGTCCACCATGGCGCCGCATCCGGCGTTCACCGACCAATCGGTCGCGAGCTGGTAGGCGTTGAACCCACTCGGCCACCAATCGTGGCCGTCGAGGGTGAGCCCCGTCGGCGTGGCCTGCACGCGAGCCGGCCCGGGGTCGGCTCCGGCGGCACCAGCGCCCGTCAGGCAGGCCGCAACCACCACGAACACGGCCAGGAATGTCGTGGCCGCTCGTCGAGCCGTGAAAGTTCTCATCATCTGCCCTTCAGCCGACCGTGTGACCGTGAAGCTCATATTTGCACAGTTGGACAGAAAAGGCGTTCAGATGGCTCTCGCCTAAGTGGTCTGAGCCGTTAGTTCGTCGGGGGTATTTGCCAGGCTGTCGGGTCGCCGAGGTAGAGCCCGCATGCGGTGTCGAGTGCGTCTTCAGGGCTGCCGGTGAAGTCGCCTGTAGGCAGCAGCGAATCTTCGTACTTGCCCTTGGACGCGAGGTGGATCGCGAAGCCCCATCTGCTAGCGGAGCCGTTGTATCGCAGCCGCATCAACACCAGGACCGACTCGTCCGGTAGTACACCGTCGACGTAGGCGAACGCGCCACGAAATCGGACGTTGACTCGCGCGAGTTGCGGCCACCTCGTTCGGGCGTGGCCGCTGAGCTTGAGGCGCAGTGAGCTTTTCGTCGATTCCGGTGGTGTCGGCACGCATCCGATCGTGCCCGATCCGTGTGGTCCACCCAACATTTCGCGGATCATCGGCGTGCCGCGGCCCGAGACAGGTGTGACTCAGGTGTCCTTTTGAGGCATGAGTGACAAAACCGCTCGACCCTCGGCCTGCGTGATCGTCCTGTCCACCAGCGACCGTCAGGTTCTCGAAACATGGGTGAGGTGTGGGTCGACACCGCAGAAGACAGTGCTGCGGTCTCTGATCGTGCTGCTCGCCGCGGACGGCTGCACCAACGCAAGTATCGCCATCGAACTCGACGTTCATCCCGACACGGTCCGTAAGTGGCGCAGCCGGTTCCACCATCACGGTATCGATGCCCTCGCCGACGCACCACGGTCGGGCCGGCCACCGATCTACACCCCCGCTGACATCGCTGCAGTGAAAGCGTGGGCGTGTCAGATCCCGGCCGATCACGATATTCCGATCGCACGGTGGTCCACCCCGGAACTCGCCGCCCAACTCGCACGCGACGGCATGACCGTCTCGGTGTCGACGGTGCGCCGGTGGCTGGACGAGGATGCGCTCAAACCGTGGCAGCATCGCTCCTGGATCGCCGCCCGCGACCCGAACTTCGAGATGAGAGCATCTGTCGTTCTCGACCTGTACGCACGCCGCTACGCAGGCAAACCGTTGGGCAGCAACGAGTTTGTGATCTCGGCCGATGAAAAGCCGTCGATCCAAGCCCGCGACCGCTGCCACCGCACCACCGCCGCCGCACCAGGTCGCCCGATGCGCGTCAGCCACGACTACCGCCGCCGCGGCGCGCTCACCTACCTCGCTGCCTACGACGTCCACACCGCACGGGTCTTCGGCCGCTGCGAGCAAAGCACCGGCATCACCGAGTTCACCGCCCTCGTCGATCAGGTCATGACGAGCGAACCGTACGCGTCCGCCGACCGGGTGTTTTGGGTCGTCGACAACGGCTCCTCGCACCGCGGACAAGCATCGATCGACCGCCTCACCGCCCGATACCCGAACGCGGTCATGGTGCACACCCCGGTGCACGCATCATGGCTCAACCAAGTCGAGATCTACTTTTCCATCGTCCAACGCAAAGTCCTCACGCCCAATGACTTTCCCGACCTCACCTCAGTCGAGAACCGGTTGCACACCTTCGCCGAACGCTACAACCGCACCGCCGAACCCTTCGCCTGGAAATACACCCGCCGGGACCTCCACCGCCAACTCAAACTGATCGATCAAAGCAGCGAGGCGGCATGACCCCCCGACGAACTAACGGCTCAGACCACT
>NZ_MJEI01000038.1 GCF_002095395.1 Williamsia sp. 1135 | reverse complement strand
CCGTGATGGGGCGGTCCGGATCGTCGAGGAGACGGGTAAACCGATCGCCCAGGTCGCGCGCGATCTGGGGGTCAACGAGGGCACCCTGGGCAACTGGGTCAACCGTGCGCGCGCCGAGCGCGGCGGCGAGGATGAGGCGAGCGGCGATAGTGCTGCCGAGCTCAAGCGGTTGCGTGCCGAGGTGGCCGAGTTGCGGATGGAGCGCGATGTTTTAAAACGATCGGTGGTCCTGTGGGTGAAGGAGGCGACGAAGTGATGCTGGCCCGCTTCATCGCAGAGCAGAGGACCACCTATCGAGTGCCACATACGGTCACGTGCGCGCTGCTTGGCGTGAGTATGGCGTGGTTCTACAAGTGGTTCAAGCGTTCTCAAAAGCCGGGTGCAGCAACAGGATTGCATACCGCGCGTGACTATCGGCGCGACACGGTAGACCGCGCAGTCAAGGTCAAGTTCATGACATTGCGGGGCTTGCATGGTTCCCCGCGGCTGCACGTGGACCTGCGTGAGGACGGGTGGACAGTGAGCGAGAAGACGGTCGCGGATTCGATGCGCCGGCAGGGTTTGGTGGCACGCCGGATCCGTCGCCGAAACGGGCTGACCCGGCAGGACAAGACGGCACCGAAGTTCCCGGATCTGGTGCGCCGGAACTTCACCGCGACGCGTCCGAACGAGAAGTGGGTCGGCGATATCACCGAGATCCCGACTGCGGCCGGGAAGTTGTATCTGGCGACCGTGATCGACCTCTACAGCCGCCGATTGCTGGGTGCGGCCACCAGCGTGCATCCAGACGCACCGCTCGCGTGTGCAGCAATCGAGATGGCGGTGGCCACCCGAGGCGGTAAGCAGGCCATAAGGCGTGACGAGGAGTCCGAACGGGTCATCTTCCACAGTGACCGCGGGTCGACGTACACCTCCAACAAGTTCACCAAGCTGTGCCGTCGGATGGGACTCCGTCAGTCGATGGGCCGCGTCGGGTCATGCTTCGACAATGCCGCTGCCGAAGCGTTCTTCTCTTCCCTGGAGTGGGAGGTACTGTCACGCAACGATTTCGAGACTCTTGCCGGAGCCAAGGCCGGTGTGCTTGACTGGTGTTACGGCTTCTACAACCACGTCCGCCGGCACTCCACGATTGGGATGGTCAGCCCCATCGACTACGAGAACGCTGCAGTCGCGGAGCCCGAAGCCGCATAGAGGAGTCCTCCACGATTTGGGGGGAACCACAGTTGCAGAAACCTCGCCTTTGAGCTGGACACCGGTCGTCACGTCGTACTGGGTTTCGGGGAAACTGTTCAGAGACTTCGTACCAGCGATGCCGTCAACGCGTCCGGTGAAGACGTGGGTCGACTCCGCCATGAGATTGCGGATGTCACTGAAATCGACGATGGCGTCGAAGGGTGACGTTATGGTCGTTGTCGCTGACCCGGTCGGTGCAGTGCCCTCGTTGACGGTCGTCTCTCCGCAGCCGGACACAACCATGGCTGCGCATAGAGCAACCGCAAGTAGTGCCATTCCGCGCCGACCGCTGCAGGACTGCGACCGGGTGCGGGCACTTGTGCTTGGGCTGGGCCGTTTCACGGGCCGACAGTTCGTGAATTGCGTTGGGATGCGGTCATTGCGCCACCGTCTCACACCGGCAGTGCCGCAGGAAGCGACTTGAACCCGGAGCTCGAGTCACCGGACCCGCGGCCTCGGCTGAGACGCACTGATCACTCGCTGAAATCACTCTGCTGCAACGCCTCCCATGCGAAGCGGTACTCGACGTCACCGACCTGCGTTGGGGTAACCCAATGCGCGCCCATGGCGAGCGAGCACGGGGAAGCGGGCGGTCCGGGGGCTCGTGACCGCCAGATAGGGCAAGGTAGCGAGGATGAGATCGTTCGGCGGTATCGCGACTACTTGGACGCGTGTAACCGACGGGCGTGGGATGAGCTCGGCGGATTGTTGGCAGACGTTGTGCTGGTCAATGGATGAAGCCTGACGCGCGCCGAGTACATCGCGAACGTCGTGGCGACTACTTAGATCTTTCCGGACTATCGATGGGAGATGTGCCGAGCCATTGTCGAGGGGGAACGGCTGGCGGTGTACTTATACGACACACATGTACCGCATGGTTGGCGGTGTGATCTGCGAGGTTGAAGGGGTGGTCGACAACGACCGTCTGAAAAGCCTTCGTGAGGAACCATAATCTCGTGTGCTGCCGCAGGGACTGTGGTTCCCGTGCCAAGTTAGAGAGGCCGCCCGCCTCCCTGAGTCCGGGTCCATCATGGACCCATGACGGAACAGGGCGGGTTGCTGCGAACGGTCAAGATATTGCACACGGTTGTCTGGGTTTCCGTCGAGGGCTGCATGCTCTACGTCTTCTATTCGGGCATACGTGGACGATCCGACCGTAGGGCCGGGCTCGCGGCGTCTGTCGTGGTACTGGAGACGTCAGTATTTGCTGCCAACGGATTTCGGTGCCCCCTCACCGCCGTGGCCCGCAACCTCGGAGACCCCTCTGGATCGGTCACTGACATCTACCTGCCTCGATGGCTCGCGCGAAACCTCCCCGCGATCCACGTGCCCCTGATCGTCATCGCCGTTGCGCTTCACTGGCGGAATCTCGCCGCACAGTTTCGAACTCGTAGAACTTCCGCGTCGGCCACACGGTAGTCGCGTCGGAGATGACGGCGTCGTCGTGGATGTTTGCTAATTGTTGGACGTGTCGGGGGTTTATGAATCGCGCTGTGGGGGAGTGTTATTCGTGTTTGCGCAGCAGTGGTAGGGGTGCGTCAAGTGCGGTGGATACGTCGCATGAGAGTGCGTGCGGCCGCTGTGACCAGTGGTCGGTCATGGGTGAAGGTGTACGCGAAGCGCCGGTCGGGTTCGGTAGCGGGGTCGCCCACGTCGTGGGCTATCAATGCGCCGAAATAGTGTGGGGCGGTGACGGTGATCGTCCATTCCTGCGCGAGGGGTTCGCCGGGCGTGATGGCGGTGCCGTGGACGCCGGGCGCGGGATGCGGCGGCATGTCGACGCCGAGGGCGACGACAAACGCGTGGGGGTGGACGCTCGCCAGAGCCGAAAAACGCTCGGCCACAGCGCCGGTGAAGTTGCGGGCGTGCTGGAAGGTGGCGAGCACGGTCACCGGTCCGTGGGCACCTGCGGCCGAGTCTTCGAGGTGCCGGGACAACGCGGCGAGGAGACCTTTGTGCCCCACTCTGGCGGGTAGGTGCTCGAGGATCGCCGACGGTGAGTCATGCCCACCGGCTGTGGTGCGCGCAGCGAACGGGGGAAGGGGCCGGTGCACGGCCGGTAGGTCGGTGGGCAGCTGGCCGGGTCGGCCCAGGTACCACCCTTGCCCGTATTGGGCGCCCAGGGAACGAGCTTGCAGCAGGTCGGCGGCGGTTTCGATGCCTTCGGCAACGATGAGGGTGCCGGGGTTGGTTTCGGTGTACGCGGCGATCGCCGCGATGGTCGCGGCGTCCGACGATGTGGGTCTGCGGGCGCGTATCAGCGGGCCGTCGATCTTGATGATGTCGGGTGCTACGAAGTCGAGCATATTCAGGCAGTCGGCGGTGGAGCCGACATCATCGAGCGCCACACCGATACCTTCGGCGCGTGCGCTTTCGGCGATCCCGATGACGCGGGCGGGGTCGACGAGCAGCGCCCGTTCGGTGATCTCGACGACGAGACGCCCGGCCCATTGGTGGCGGGCCGGCGCGATCTGTTGCGTCAGCGACACCGCTGGGGTGGTGTCGGCTTCAACGTTGACGAATAACGCGTATGACCCAGGCAGGGCGGCCTCATGTGCGCCCTGCAGAGCTGCCCGTTGGGCGGCGCGGTCCAGCTCATCGAGAGCTCCCGCCGCTCTGGCTGCGGAGAAGACGTCTTCGGGTTGAAGGTGTGGTGCATCGGGCCAGCGCGCCAACGCTTCGTATCCGATGGTCCGCAGATCGCTGAGGTCGACGATGGGCTGATACACGCTGGTGATCGGCGGTATGGCATGGCCAGCGACAAGAACATCAACGTTGTCGCCTGAGGCTGACATGAGTACCCGCCGTTTCCTGGACCTTGAGGTCCACGTTATCAACGTCGCAGCAGCGGTGGCCTGTGGACTTCAACCGTGTTGCGTTACCTGACTAGGGTTCGGCCGCGGACATCAACTGGCCTGAGGAGCAATAGTGCAGGGCATTGATGGTCTGTCTTGTCAGCAATCGTGCGTGATCGTTGCTCGTCTCCTGTCATGCGAGGGTCGTGGCCGGGCACTCGGTAGCTGCTGACCGGTGGCTCACACGCGGCCCGACTGCTCACGCGAACGCTGTTGTGTTGTGCTGGTGAGCCGGGTAATCCGGAACGACAGCAATTCTTCCGTCTTTTTGCCGAGGCTCGCGACGATTCCGACCTACGCACCAATCGGCGACGCGGCGCAGAGAGCCGGGCAGGCCCGTACCGTCCGCGACCTGTATGTAGGCTGCGGACTCCACTCGCGTTGCGTTGATCACGGCCTCATATGCGATGTCACGAGCACGGTTCGCAATCCACGAGGGATCCGATCGGTTCTGGTCGGTCGCGCTTTCTTCGCCGACGACGAGAATGCGGCACGAGTCCGGTGTTGAGGTTGCGTTTGCTGCGGCTGCGAGCAAGCGCTCCATCTCGGTACGCCGGGCCCACCGATGCCTCCACCGACCAAGCATTGATCTTTCCTCGGAGCCGGACGCGTTGGCTATGGTGACGACCTATGACTGGAGACCGTCTCGGTGCGAGACAGGGGAACCCTCGGCATGACCCGACCGACGGTGTCCGCTGTGTCGAGTCCGTAGTTCGGGTGGGCCAGGGTCGATGACCTCGACGACTGCACCCGAATCGACCAGCGCGTCACACACGCGATCTCTGAGGTCATTCTCGCGGCCGACGACCACCACCAACATCCTGTCAGGTCCGGTTGGCAATGTAGAGGTGCGTTGGTCGTCCACTACCGAACCGAGTAGGACGGCACTGACCTCGTTACTCCCCGGGAACAGTCGGGACAGTTGTTGGTCTGGAGCCCCCTTGGTCTGCGGTTGCTGCGGGGGTAGCGCGATGGTGGTCATTACATGATCTCCTGTGTAGCTGAGACTTTGAGGTATGTGTGAGCGGCGGCAGCGAAGCTGGCAGTGGTGTGCAACTTCGGGTGCCTGTCCGTCATCTGTCGTCGGTACGCATCATCGGCGTCCGTCGTCAGCGTGAGGATCCACGGGACGGTCTCAGGCGAGGCCTCCACCGTGTTGGTATCGAGCGTGGCCAGGATGTCGCGGGAGAGCGCCTCAAGGGTGGCCGCGGTCAGTCGGGCCGGATTGTCCGCGAAGGCCAAGCACACCTCCTGGCACTGCGGCTCGCCAAGACGTGTGACGTCGTTCTGTATGTGCCAGTGCCGCAGCAGCAGCCGGGACTCCGAATCGATCGTCGCGCTCGAGCGGCGCGCTCGTTGCGAGAACGCCGCGTCGGCAAGTTTCTCCGCATGGCACCGAAACGCGAGAATCCGCGCCCGCGTTGCGCAGATCCGAAAACAGCACTCCATGACAACCGCTTTCACGGCCACACTCCTTTGTTTATCACTTAACCGGACTCTAGCCCGGAAAAAAATAAAAGCCAGTCCGCTCTACTTGGGGACGTGTTTCCGAAAACTACTGTGGCGAAGAAGATGTGAAAATCTCGGGACGGGCAGAGGGCTACCCGGGGGTGAGTTCGCGGGCAGCTGGACTTTGTTTTTTTCTGGGCTATGGTCGGTCGGTGAGCGGCTCTTGCAGCCGCGAACACCTATGTCATTGAGGAATGATGGCGGAAAAGAATTCGAGTTCGAAGAAAAAGCGTCTAGTGCTTAAGCAGAGACGTGACCAAAAGAGGGCATTGGCGGAACGGACGGTCGTCCGGAGGCGCAAGAATGCTTGACCCCGGTCCGCGCAATCGAACACTCGCCGAGGTACTGGCCGCACTGCACGAGCACTTCTCGACCACCACGCGTCTGGACCGTCGGGCGGATGTGTTCCGCGTCGGCCACGAGGCCGGTATGCGATTCGCCAGAATCTGCGTGCTCGACAAACTGACATCTGAGGCCGGTCACACCGATGCCTCGGTACCGAGGAGACGCCGCGACCGCCGTCGCGAGAAGGCGAGCCTGCAAGCGATCGAAGGTCGGTTGACCGATGAGATCATCTGGGCCACAAAGCGTGACCCCGAATACGACGCGGGGTATATATCAGGCGTGGAATTGGCGCTGCGCTATGTGGCTCTGGCTCGGACCAACCTCGCCATGGAGGAGGCCGCGATTTCCTGTCGACCAGTTTCGTCGCCGGGATGGGTGGGGTGAATGTAGGTGACCATCCCCATTGCACCCGCCACTGGCTGACGCCCCGCACGTAGATGAAGGTGGTGCGTGCCCTTCGAGCTCGGAGGTATTGGCACGGAAGCTGGTCGGAGCTGCTAAGGGGCAATAGTGCTGACGTCCACTACATACCAAGACCGATCGGCAGGGTTCAATGCGTTCCGCGGAGCGCCGTCAGGCGGCGATGGGTTGTTCGTGCTGTGTGGTGCGCAGTTCCCAGATGGCGTAGAGGACTTCGGTGGTGTATCCGAGGTCGAGGCGTCCGCCGCCGACGGGTTCGACTGCGTCTGGTGCGATTTTCGGGTCGGGTTGCCAGCCGGTGGGAGTTGTTGTTGTGGGGGCGGTCTCGATCAACGAGCCGTCGGTGCGGTGGAAGGTGAACCGCTGGTGTCCGAGTGCGGTGATGGTGAACTCGCCGTGGTGGAGTGCGCGGTGGTGGGTAGAACACAACAGGACCAGGTTGTCCGGGTCGGTGGTGCCGCCGTTGCGCCAGAAGCGGACGTGGTGGGCGTGCAGGTGTCGGGTGCGACCGCAGCCCGGGTGCCGGCACCCGCGGTCTCGTTCGAACAGTGCGCGGAGCAATGACCGGGTGGGTAGGCGGCGTTTGCGACCCCAGGTCATCGCCACACCCAACTTGCCAGTCTTGTCGCGCCGGTGTCTGACGGTGCGTGTTGACCCACCGCATGCCGCCTCATCTGTCTCGGTTTCCGAGACCGCCGGACCGCCGTCGAGGTGCGGTTCGGTCTCGGAGTCCTCGGCATCGGTGTGGATCACGATTTCGGCTCCGGGCGCGAACTCGGGCATGTCGATCATGGTCGCGACCGAGTCGGCCATCGCGACGACCGCCTCGGCGATGTTGGACGGCACATGCCGCCAGAGATCTGGTTTCGGCGTAGCGGTATCGGTGGGCGCACTGTCGAGGACTTCCGTAGGAAGATCAGGATCGGTGCAGGTGCGGGTGCGTTCGTATTCACTGCGCACGATGCCGGCGAGAAGTCGGGCGCCGTCGATGGGTCGCAGTCGCATGGTCACCGACAGTGTTCCGTCGTCGTTCCACCGCCACCGGGCGTCGGATTCGGCTGGTTTCGTTGCGCTGTCGTCGTCGCGGTGGTCGATGTGTTTGATGGATCGAACGAGGTGCTCGACCTGTGCCGCCGTTGCTGACAGCGCTACTGACAGCAATTCGTGTTCGCGGTCGATGGTGGCGACGCGGGTCAGTGCGCGGACTTTCGAGTACGACAGTCGCCCGTCGTGGAATGCGGTGTGCAGGTGTGGCAGCTCGGTGAGTGCGTGGGCGATGCGCAGGTGGTCTTGGGCGGTGCGTAGTGACAGTCCGGTGCGCCAGGAGAGCCATTGTGGGCAGGAACGGATTCCTTCGCCGTTCCAGACCCCGCGGTCGTCGAACTCGACGAGCAGGTCGAAGAACTGTGCGGTCAGGGCCGCGATCTGACTGGCGTATCCGACGACTCGTTCGGTGAGTTGAACGTCTGATAGCCCTGCGGGATCGGCTGTGTCGAAGATGTTCGATGACCCGTGCACCACTCCGAACGGCTGCGATTCGATTGCGTTGACCGACACTTCTGCCCCCTGATGACCCTTGATTCAGTTCTGCGGTGACAGTATCCGGACCCACCGACAATGAGGTTGCGGTGCGCTCCGCGGAACGCGGCGGCGAGCGCTGATGGGGGATAAACGACTAATGCAGGGACATGAAGCGGGTTGCGGCACAGAGGCTGCTCGGTGCCCCCGGTCAGACTCGAACTGACACTGGACGGGTTTTGAACTTGCCGTCGCGGATGGTTGCTGATTGGTGGCGTTGTTGGGTGTTTGTGGATCATGCAGCGGGGGAGCGGTGCTGTGGGTTGGTCGTTTAGCTCAGCTGACAATGCTAGGAATACTTCGTCGGAGTTCCTTCGATGGTGCCGTCGGCATGGGCGATCAGGTGCTGCGCACGCCACCGCGGTCCTGTTGTTGTTCCCCCGCAGCCCGGCGCATCGCCTGCGCCTCTGGTCACGTCTGGCTACAGACGGTGGGCGTTTTCAGTGATCGGCGGGTGCGGCGTGCACGGCGTCGGGTCCGTGGATTGCCGGACCGTAGTGTTCAGCGAAGATTTTGGCTACTAGTTCGCCTCGGCTTGTGACGGACAGTTTGGTGAACACGGCTTTGAGGTGGTCGCGGACGGTGTGTACCGATACGAATAATTCGTCTGCGATCTCTGCGTTGGGTAGTCCTCTGGCGACGGCCTGAGTGATCTGTTGCTCGCGCGGGGTCAGGCTGTACGCCTCGACGATGATGGGTGCGATTTGAGCCGAGTTGGCTGGTTCGATGACCACCGCGGTGTGACCGGGTGTGCCGTCGGCGTTCTTCAGTGCGGATGCGTGCAGGATGAGCCACCGGCCGCCGGCGCTGCGCAGTCGTACTCGGGCAGGTCCGTTGCCCCGCCCGGCTGCGGTGGCTTGAGCGCGACCGAGGATCGACCAGATCGGTGCCATCAGGGGGTGCGTGGCGGGTACGTCCCACGGGGATTGGGTCAGTTCGCCGAGCCATCGTTCTGCTTGTGCATCAAGGGAACACAGCGTACCGTTCGCGTCGTAGAGGGCGGTACCGGGACCGTCCGGGGTGGTGGCGGCGGTCTCACGTGTCGTTGTCGCTAGCGTGGCCAGACCGATTGCCATCTCGGCGCCGAATCCGGTCACCAGTGCGACCTCGCGTTCGGTGAAGGGTTGTTGCCCTTGGTCGCGGAACAGGTCGACAACGCCCCATGTGCTCTCACCGACCCGGAACGCGGCGCGAAGCTGGTCGCTGTAGCCGCGGGGTTCGAGCAGGTCGCGGTAACGTTTGCTGCGCTGTGGTGCGCTGTCGGTGGCGTCGAGCAGTGTCCCGCCACCGGTATTCGATCGGGCCAGGTCGCGGAACAAAAGGACGTCTTCGTTGGTGAATTCGTAGGTCCAATAGTCTTCGCATTGCCCGGGATCGATGTTCTCGATGCGCACCGGTGTTGTCGGCAGCACCGTGGCCGGATCGGTTCCGAACCAGCATGATCCGTCGAACGGAACCGCTGTGCGTAGGCGCCGCGATGCCACCTCGAACAACTCACCGCCCAGCCCGACCGTGGCGACCTCAGACCCAGCCCTGGGCAGTGTGCCGACGCTGGCGATGAACCCAGGGTCGTGCGGTCGGGGTGCGGGCGAACCCTTGTCGGTGGGGGCAGTCATGCGGGCAACCCTCCTCGCTCTGGGCGGCTGTGGCAATCCCCCGTCTGTAGGGGATGGAGGCGCAAACGCCCTCGTCGTGCGGGATGGGTTGTCGCACTGTTTTTCTGGAGTCTGGTGAGGCACCGGAACGGGACATCCGTCCGGTCGACGTAGAAGTAAACACCGAGGAACCCTCCGAGATGACCAGCACCACTAGCTCCACCTTCACCTTGTTCGACCATTCGATCGACGGATCGGTCGTCTGGCCCGATGACGACGGGTGGGATGCCGCCCGGGCGGCGTGGCAGTTGACCGTCGACCAACAACCCCTCGCCGTGGTCATACCGGCTTCAGACAACGATGTCGTGCGGACCGTCCGGGCAGCACGATCTGCCGGCGTGCAGGTCGCAGCCCAGGGGACCGGCCACAATGCCGGACCGCTCGGTTCGCTGAACAACACTGTGCTGCTCAAACTCTCGGAAATGAATAGCGTACGGATCGACGTCGCCGACCGTATCGCGCGGGTGGGAGGAGGGACGCTGTGGGGAGCGGTGACTGATGCGGCAGCTGAGCATGGCCTGGCCGCGTTGGCTGGCTCGGCGCGCGATGTCGGCGTCGTCGGGTACACCCTGGGCGGTGGACTGTCGTGGTTCGCCCGGTCGCACGGCCTGGCCAGCAATCACGTGGTGGCGGCCGAAATCGTCACGGCCGACGGTGCCCTGCGGCGGGTCGACGCGGTCGACGATCCGGACCTGTTCTGGGCCATCCGCGGCGGCGGCGGCAACTTCGGTGTCGTGACGGCCCTCGAGTTCCGACTGTTCCCGATCCCGACTGTCCAGGCCGGAGCGCTGTTCTGGCCGATTGAACGCGCCTCCGACGTGCTGCACGCATGGCGCGAATGGACGGCCACCGTCCCGGGCTCTGTCACCTCACTCGGGCGGGTGCTGCAATGTCCCCCGATCCCCGAGATGCCCGAATCGGTGCGAGGTCGCGCTCTGGTGACCGTCGAAATCGTTGGCCAGGTCGACGCCAAGACCATGGACGCCCTCATCGCGCCACTTCGGTCCCTGTCGCCGGAGACCGACACCGTCGCGCCGACACCGGCCGGCGAGCTCGGCCACCTGCACATGGACCCACCCGGTCCGGTTCCGGCGACCGGCGACGGACTTCTGTTGACAAGCCTGCCCAGCGAGGCACTCGATGCGTATCTGTCGGTAGTCGACTCGCACAGCCGATCTCCGCTTCTGACCACCGAGATCCGCCACCTAGGCGCGGCAGTGCGGCCCGGAGCACCGGGCGGAGGTGCGGTATCGGGTATTGATGCCCGATTCGCGATCTATTCCGGTGCGATCACCCCGACACCGCAGACCCGGGCAGCGGCGCGTGAGCACCTCGATCGCCTCGCGACGGTCGTATCTCCCTGGGCCGCAGACACCTCCTACAGCAACTTCGCAGAACGCCCGGACACCGGCGACCGCCTCTACGGCGTCGACGATCACCGGCTGCTGCGCGCGATCAAGGAAAACTACGACCCGACCGACGTGTTCCGTGCCAACCACCACGTCGCTCCCGAGGCACTGCGCGCCGACATCGAAGCGGGTCTGACATGAAACTCGGAATCTGCCTACCCCAGATGGGATCTCAGAGCGATGGACGGCAGGTGGCATCGTTCGCCGCCGCCGCCGAAGATCTTGGTTACGAGTCGCTCTGGGTCAGCGACCGCGTCCTGGCCCCACGTGAACCGTCGGATCTGTATCCCGTCGGTGGTACATCGCAGCATCCCTATCCAGCGCAGTTCACCGCTGTACTGGATCCCATCGTCACCTTGACCGCCGCTGCCGCGAGCACGACGTCGGTCCGGTTGGGCATGTCGACACTCAATGCGTTGTGGCACAACCCACTGCTTCTCGGCCGATCTTTGACCTCACTCGATTTGGTGTCGGGCGGTCGACTTGACGTCGGGATCGGATTAGGTTGGCTGCAGGACGAATACGACGCCGTCGGCGTGCCATGGACCGGAAAAGCAGCCCGGTTGGACGAGATCCTCGACGTGCTGCGCGCGCTGTGGAACGACAATCCCGTCGAGCATCACGGCCCCCTGTTCGACATCACGTCGTCCTACAACGACCTGACTCCGGCGCAACGCGGAGGGCCACCCCTACTGTTGGGTGGATTCGGCGCGGCCGCCCTCGAGCGGGTGGGTCGACGCGGCGACGGATGGCTGCCCGTGTGGGGACTGCCGGCGCAGTACTTGGCGTCCCTGTGGCAGATCGCGCGATCAGCCGCTGAAGATCGCGGCCGCGACCCCGATTCGCTGCGCCGGGAGATGCGTATCAACATCGCTCCCGGTCAGACGATGTCCGACGTCGCGACGATCTGCGACGAGATCGACGCCATGGGCATCGAGAGCGCCTTCGTCGACCTCAACTACGTCACCGACACTGTCGAAGCCGCAGTGCTGCTGGCAGCCGACCTCATGGTCTGCCGAGAGGGATCACCCGCCGGCGTAGGAGGCTAAGTGGTCTGAGCCGTTAGTTCGTCGGGGGTATTTGCCAGGCTGTCGGGTCGCCGAGGTAGAGCCCGCATGCGGTGTCGAGTGCGTCTTCAGGGCTGCCGGTGAAGTCGCCTGTAGGCAGCAGCGAATCTTCGTACTTGCCCTTGGACGCGAGGTGGATCGCGAAGCCCCATCTGCTAGCGGAGCCGTTGTATCGCAGCCGCATCAACACCAGGACCGACTCGTCCGGTAGTACACCGTCGACGTAGGCGAACGCGCCACGAAATCGGACGTTGACTCGCGCGAGTTGCGGCCACCTCGTTCGGGCGTGGCCGCTGAGCTTGAGGCGCAGTGAGCTTTTCGTCGATTCCGGTGGTGTCGGCACGCATCCGATCGTGCCCGATCCGTGTGGTCCACCCAACATTTCGCGGATCATCGGCGTGCCGCGGCCCGAGACAGGTGTGACTCAGGTGTCCTTTTGAGGCATGAGTGACAAAACCGCTCGACCCTCGGCCTGCGTGATCGTCCTGTCCACCAGCGACCGTCAGGTTCTCGAAACATGGGTGAGGTGTGGGTCGACACCGCAGAAGACAGTGCTGCGGTCTCTGATCGTGCTGCTCGCCGCGGACGGCTGCACCAACGCAAGTATCGCCATCGAACTCGACGTTCATCCCGACACGGTCCGTAAGTGGCGCAGCCGGTTCCACCATCACGGTATCGATGCCCTCGCCGACGCACCACGGTCGGGCCGGCCACCGATCTACACCCCCGCTGACATCGCTGCAGTGAAAGCGTGGGCGTGTCAGATCCCGGCCGATCACGATATTCCGATCGCACGGTGGTCCACCCCGGAACTCGCCGCCCAACTCGCACGCGACGGCATGACCGTCTCGGTGTCGACGGTGCGCCGGTGGCTGGACGAGGATGCGCTCAAACCGTGGCAGCATCGCTCCTGGATCGCCGCCCGCGACCCGAACTTCGAGATGAGAGCATCTGTCGTTCTCGACCTGTACGCACGCCGCTACGCAGGCAAACCGTTGGGCAGCAACGAGTTTGTGATCTCGGCCGATGAAAAGCCGTCGATCCAAGCCCGCGACCGCTGCCACCGCACCACCGCCGCCGCACCAGGTCGCCCGATGCGCGTCAGCCACGACTACCGCCGCCGCGGCGCGCTCACCTACCTCGCTGCCTACGACGTCCACACCGCACGGGTCTTCGGCCGCTGCGAGCAAAGCACCGGCATCACCGAGTTCACCGCCCTCGTCGATCAGGTCATGACGAGCGAACCGTACGCGTCCGCCGACCGGGTGTTTTGGGTCGTCGACAACGGCTCCTCGCACCGCGGACAAGCATCGATCGACCGCCTCACCGCCCGATACCCGAACGCGGTCATGGTGCACACCCCGGTGCACGCATCATGGCTCAACCAAGTCGAGATCTACTTTTCCATCGTCCAACGCAAAGTCCTCACGCCCAATGACTTTCCCGACCTCACCTCAGTCGAGAACCGGTTGCACACCTTCGCCGAACGCTACAACCGCACCGCCGAACCCTTCGCCTGGAAATACACCCGCCGGGACCTCCACCGCCAACTCAAACTGATCGATCAAAGCAGCGAGGCGGCATGACCCCCCGACGAACTAACGGCTCAGACCACT
>NZ_MJEI01000024.1 GCF_002095395.1 Williamsia sp. 1135 | reverse complement strand
GGGTTCATTGTTGTTGTGACCTGCGTTGATAGTGGTGTTGTCGGGCTCGGTATTGGTGTTTTCGTCGCCAGAGTGACCAGCGGAGGGGGTCAGCGATGGCATGCAGTGGTGTGAGGACGAGGATCGTGAAGAGTTTGCGGAACTCGTTGACCGACAACCGGATCAGTCCAGGTTCTGAGGGTTGGGCCAGGCGTTCAGTGGCGGTATGCACGGCCAGGAAGGCGTGCGCAGCCATGACCAAGGTAATCCAGCGGTGCCAGGACGTCCACGTCCGCACTTGATGCTGATCCAGACCGGTCAGGCCTTTGCCGCTCTGGAACGATTCCTCGACCGTCCACCGCCGCCCGGCGACTCGGACGTACTGGTTCAGCGGCACCGGTGCCGGGCTGTAGCAGCGATAGAAGGCGAGCTCGCCGGAGCTATCGTTGCGCCGCACCAACACGTGACAGAGGCCAACATCGGGACGCTCGGTGGTCGCGATCAAGGCCCAGGAGTACCAGCGGTGTCCTTTGCTACCGGCGCCGGCAGACATCTTGTGCCAGGACCGCGGCGGTAGATTCTCAGCAAGGGCATCGACCCGGATCTTCCCGGCGGCTGTGGGGACCTGCCGATTGCATCCGACGGCCAGGACGTAGCCGATCTGTCTGTTGTGCAACGCTTTTCGTAGGTTCGGGTCTGCGCCGTACACTTCATCGCCAGCGACCCACGAGGCCGGAACGTCGGCGTCGAGGGCCGCCTCGACCAGCGTGGTTGCCAGGGCTGGTTTGGTAGCGAACTCGACCGTGTCAGGGACCCCGGCCTTGGTCCTTCGCTGCGGGTCGGTGGCCCAGGTGTGCTGCGGCAGGTACAGCGCTCGGTCGATCAGGGTGTGTCCGCGAGCGGCGGCGTAGGTCAGGTAGACCGCGACCTGACAGTTCTCCGTGCGTCCGGCGGTTCCGGTGTACTGGCGTTGTACCCCAACGGTGTTGGTGCCCTTCTTCAAGTCGCCGGTCTCATCAACGACAAGCACCGCATCAGGGTCGGCCAGGTGGTCGATGACATAGCTGCGAACGTCATCGCGGACCAGATCAGCGTCCCATTTAGCGCGGGACAGCAAGTGCTGCAGTCGGTCAGGGGTGCCATGGCCCGATAGTTCGGCGATAGTCCAGCAGTTCTTGGAACCTATATCGGCCAGCAAACCCAGCACCAGCGCACCGGCGTTGCGTCGTGCTTCGACCCGCGCGAACCGCGACGAGAACGACTCCAACAACCCATCCAGGCCCGCATGCCACCGCTCATGGTCTACCCTCAGTGCTGCGGTTGCCGCAGCTGATCTGGATGTCTTCACAAACTCGAGATCATGCCGCGGCAACCGCGCCTACCAGCGCAAACACGCCGAAACTACCTATCTACGGCTGTAGTACTAGGGCCGAGCATGGTCGGACTGAATCGCGCGGGCGCATCTCAGCGCGGTCAGGACTATGACAACAGCGACTTAGTCTTAAAGAACCGTCTGCGCCGCTTGTGATTCGTGCTTGTGGCCCAACTAGCACGCGCAAGAGCCGTCGCTCCGATAGAGTTCGAACAGACCACACGATGGGTGTCGAGACCCGCCATGGTCTCGAATTCAACTCTCGGAGAGGGTTTTGGGTTATCAGCTCGCGAGGGGTGACTTGGGTGCCGATCTGCCATGATGTGACTACGGCACTCTTCAAGCAAGACGATCCCGAAACTGCAGCCTTGAAAGCTGCGGCTAAAGCTCAGCGCAACGCCGACAGGCAGGCGGCTCTAGTCAAAGAGCAACAGCGGCAAAAAGATGAGGCGTTCAACGCGTCGCCTCAAGGACTAGCTCGGTCCGCTCGGGCACGCGGGGACTTCCTATTCCAAATATCCTTAGACATTACCGATATTACAGGAACAATTGCCACACTCGCCGCGCCAGTAAGTCCTGCCGGGGCGTACAGCAACCGACAGGACTACTCTCCTACGGATTCATTAAATGCAATTCATGAAGAGGGATGGCACCTGCACTCGTTCTCCACCACATTTGTGCAAACGGCTGAGGTATCGCGTGACAAGTTTCTTTCCTCCGGTCAACAGACCGCGATAAGTGGAAAAATCGTCGGTACGTATGTTTTCGACCGAGTAGCACGAAGGGCATGATCGCCCATCTCAGCATCAAGGCGGCTTGTTCGTTCTGGTGCTGGCGGTCGTCTGTAACGGGTGCAAGCCCAGCTCGACGTCACGGAGATCAAGGGGCAACTAACCGGTCTCCGTAGCCGTCCGTGCCCTCGTCCCATGGTTCGGGGACGGTTAGCCCGGTTCATGGGGGAAGATTGCCAGCGTGAGCGATCTTCCACGGCTACCCGATGACTACGTGCTCGAGCAACTCAAGACCCAGGTTCGGTAACGCTCGGGTGCATGCCACCCGCACCGTCAATACCCAGCTGCTGGTGCTGTACTGGGATATCGGCCGCGCGATCCTCGACCGCCAAGACGCCCACGTCTGGGGTAGCCGGGTCATCGAGCGGCTTGCGACCGATCTGCGGGCCGAATTCCCCGACATGCGGGGATTCTCCCGCAGCAACCTGCGCTACATGCGCTACATGCGCTACATGCGCACCATCGCCAGCATCTGGCCGCGGGAAGCAGTTGTCCAACAGCCTGTTGGACAATTGCCGTGGGGACACCTCACCGTCCTGATCGACAAGCTCGACGACCACGCTATCCGCGACTGGTACGCCGCCACCGCTCGGAGTCGCCGATCGGCCGGCGTAGCTCGATGCTTGAGGATGTGTACATCCGCAGGTTCCATCCTCACTAGGCGCTGCGAACCGCCCCTGACTGCCGGCGACTGTCGAGTTGATCAGGGTTGCGGGTGTTCGCGTCCTCTGGGGTCTGGTCCGTAATCATGGCGGAGTCAGTCGTTTTAGCCCTCGAGTGCATCCACGATGTCACTCGTAGCGGATACTCTCGTGTCGCCAATAAAGGCAATACGGACGCAACACAACAGAGGTCGGAGAGCTCGATGGTCGAACCGCTCAAGATGGACAAGGCTAAGCAGGGGTTCGACAAGGCTGTCGGCGGCTTCGGCAAGTTCTCGCGTAATAGCTCAAGGCAGCGGATCGAGCAGACGGGCGATCTCCAGGACGCCACTGCGGATATCGTCGAGAAGCTCGTCGTGAAGAAACCCGGCCCCTACGAGACGGCGATTGCTGCGTACAACGGCTCGTTCACCGCGATGAACGACAAGGGCCTGTCACTCCTACACCAGCGCGAACGCTCGGCCGACCTGATCGAGCTCGTCGAGTTGCTGGTGAACAGCGTCGCCAACACTCCCAAGTCATTCGATGTCGACTTCGACGAAGTCGACGTCCACAAAGCCCATTTCGTGGCGGCGGAGGAGTTCGCGCGCAAGGATCTCGAAGCCGCGCGCCGGTCGGCTGCCGGCGTCGGCGCTGGGTTTTCCGCGGGTGTCGCGGTCTCGAGCATGGCGCCCACAGCTGCGCTGTGGGTCGCAACCACTTTCGGCACTGCGTCAACCGGCACCGCGATCTCCACACTTTCGGGAGCCGCTGCGACCAACGCCGCAGTCGCCTGGCTCGGAGGAGGGGCTGTCGCGGCCGGCGGCGGAGGCACTGCGGCAGGCGGCGCCCTACTGGCTCTCGCTGGTCCCATCGGCTGGACGGTCGCGGGGGCCACCCTCTTCGCGTCAGTCGCGCTGTTCACCAAGAACAAGTTCGACAACCGCGAAGCTAAGTGGTCTGAGCCGTTAGTTCGTCGGGGGTATTTGCCAGGCTGTCGGGTCGCCGAGGTAGAGCCCGCATGCGGTGTCGAGTGCGTCTTCAGGGCTGCCGGTGAAGTCGCCTGTAGGCAGCAGCGAATCTTCGTACTTGCCCTTGGACGCGAGGTGGATCGCGAAGCCCCATCTGCTAGCGGAGCCGTTGTATCGCAGCCGCATCAACACCAGGACCGACTCGTCCGGTAGTACACCGTCGACGTAGGCGAACGCGCCACGAAATCGGACGTTGACTCGCGCGAGTTGCGGCCACCTCGTTCGGGCGTGGCCGCTGAGCTTGAGGCGCAGTGAGCTTTTCGTCGATTCCGGTGGTGTCGGCACGCATCCGATCGTGCCCGATCCGTGTGGTCCACCCAACATTTCGCGGATCATCGGCGTGCCGCGGCCCGAGACAGGTGTGACTCAGGTGTCCTTTTGAGGCATGAGTGACAAAACCGCTCGACCCTCGGCCTGCGTGATCGTCCTGTCCACCAGCGACCGTCAGGTTCTCGAAACATGGGTGAGGTGTGGGTCGACACCGCAGAAGACAGTGCTGCGGTCTCTGATCGTGCTGCTCGCCGCGGACGGCTGCACCAACGCAAGTATCGCCATCGAACTCGACGTTCATCCCGACACGGTCCGTAAGTGGCGCAGCCGGTTCCACCATCACGGTATCGATGCCCTCGCCGACGCACCACGGTCGGGCCGGCCACCGATCTACACCCCCGCTGACATCGCTGCAGTGAAAGCGTGGGCGTGTCAGATCCCGGCCGATCACGATATTCCGATCGCACGGTGGTCCACCCCGGAACTCGCCGCCCAACTCGCACGCGACGGCATGACCGTCTCGGTGTCGACGGTGCGCCGGTGGCTGGACGAGGATGCGCTCAAACCGTGGCAGCATCGCTCCTGGATCGCCGCCCGCGACCCGAACTTCGAGATGAGAGCATCTGTCGTTCTCGACCTGTACGCACGCCGCTACGCAGGCAAACCGTTGGGCAGCAACGAGTTTGTGATCTCGGCCGATGAAAAGCCGTCGATCCAAGCCCGCGACCGCTGCCACCGCACCACCGCCGCCGCACCAGGTCGCCCGATGCGCGTCAGCCACGACTACCGCCGCCGCGGCGCGCTCACCTACCTCGCTGCCTACGACGTCCACACCGCACGGGTCTTCGGCCGCTGCGAGCAAAGCACCGGCATCACCGAGTTCACCGCCCTCGTCGATCAGGTCATGACGAGCGAACCGTACGCGTCCGCCGACCGGGTGTTTTGGGTCGTCGACAACGGCTCCTCGCACCGCGGACAAGCATCGATCGACCGCCTCACCGCCCGATACCCGAACGCGGTCATGGTGCACACCCCGGTGCACGCATCATGGCTCAACCAAGTCGAGATCTACTTTTCCATCGTCCAACGCAAAGTCCTCACGCCCAATGACTTTCCCGACCTCACCTCAGTCGAGAACCGGTTGCACACCTTCGCCGAACGCTACAACCGCACCGCCGAACCCTTCGCCTGGAAATACACCCGCCGGGACCTCCACCGCCAACTCAAACTGATCGATCAAAGCAGCGAGGCGGCATGACCCCCCGACGAACTAACGGCTCAGACCACT
>NZ_MJEI01000021.1 GCF_002095395.1 Williamsia sp. 1135 | reverse complement strand
CACACCATCACCGCCTGGGAGTTCCATTGAAGTCTGCGAAGGACCGTATGGACATCATTTCTGCTTACCGCGAAGTCGGAAGCTACCGAGGAGCCGCCGAGCTGTGCGGCACCACCCACAAGACCGTCAAACGTGTCGTCGACCGGTTCGAGGCCGGCGACCAAGACCCTCCCGAGCGCGTTGAGCGCTCCCGCAACTACGACGCAGTCACCGCCCTGGTCGATGAACGCGTCAAGAGATCGCACGGCAAGATCACGGCCAAACGACTCCTGCCGGTCGCCCGGACCGCCGGTTACGACGGATCGGACCGCAACTTCCGACGTTTGGTCGCACAGTCAAAAGCGCAGTGGCGCAGAGATCATCACCGTGGACGCCGTCCCGCGGTGTGGGCGCCGGGTGACTACCTGGTCATCGATTGGGCCGTCGTCGGCGGCATCCATGTGTTCTGCGCGGTGCTCGCGTTCTCGCGGTGGCGGTTCGTTGCCTTCGCGACCAACGAAACCGCAACGACCACGTTGACGTTCATAGCCCACGCCCTCGAGGAGATTGGTGGAGTTCCCAAGCGGGTCCTGGCCGACCGGATGGGTTGCCTCAAAGGCGGTGTCGTGGCGAACGTGATGATCCCCACCCCGCAGTACGTCCGGTTCGCTGCCCACTACGGCTTCGCACCGGACTTCTGTCACGCCTCAGACCCTGAATCCAAAGGCATCGTCGAGCGCCTGTGCGACTACGTTCAGTCGGATTTGGCCATACCGCTGTGGACTGAGGCCAAGGTCGCGGCCGGCCGCGACGACGTGGTCCTGGATGTGCATCAGGCCAACACGGCCGCCCACGTGTGGTGCGTGGAGGTCAATTCCCGGCAGCACTCGGATACCTTCGCCATCCCGAACGAGCGACTCGAGGCTGAGCGGGAAGTGTTGGGGCAGTTGCCGTCTCTGCGGATGCAGGTCGGTCCGCCGCCGGTGACCCGCAAAGTCGACCGACTCTCATGTATCCGGTACGCTTCGGCCCGCTACTCGGTGCCCACCCGGCTGATCGGAACGACCGTGACCCTGGTGCAGGATGCGGGCCGGTTGCTGATCATCGAACCGAAATCCGGTGAGGTGGTCGCCGATCACCAGCTCGCTGCACCGGGTGAAGCGATTATCCTCGATGAGCACTACGGCGGCCCACGCCCGGCCCCGGACCGCGGACCCAGACCGAAAACTGCTGTGGAGAAACGGTTCTGCGCACTCGGCGAACCCGCTGAGCAGTTCCTCATCGGTGCCGCCGCGATCGGCAATACCCGCCTGAGCTCGGAGTTGGATGCACTGCTGGCGTTGGGCGCGGCCTACAGCGACACCCTGCTACTCGAAGCGCTGACCCGGGCGGTGGCGTTCAAACGGTTCCGGGCCGCTGATGTGCGTTCCATCCTGGCCACCGGCGCCGCAGCACCCACCCCACGACCACCCGGTGACGCCCTGATAGTGGACCTTCCCTCGGCGCCGACCAGATCGCTGCAGGCCTACAAACACACCCCGGCCACCGATAGCGAGGCCTCCTCATGACGACCGCCAAGACACCTAAACCAGCTGCACCACAGTCTATCCCAGAGCTGCCCGCCGATCTGGACCTTGCCCTGCGGCGGTTGAAACTGGCGGCGATCCGCCGCACCGCACCCGAAGTCCTGCTGACCGCCAAGACCCAACGCTGGACTCCTGAGGAGGTGGTGCGGACCCTGGTCGAGACGGAGATCGCTGCCCGCGATGCCTCCAACATCCGCAATCGTCTCAAGGCCGCGGCGTTTCCAGTCGCCAAGACGTTGGAGTCCTTCGACGTGGCGGCATCCTCGATCCAGCCGAAGGTGTTCGACTACCTGTCGTCGCTGGAATGGATACGAGCACAACATAACTTAGCGATCATCGGCCCCGCGGGTACAGGTAAATCTCACACCCTGATCGGGCTGGGGATCGCTGCTGTGCACTCCGGGCACAAAGTCCGGTACTTCACCGCTGCCGACCTCGTCGAAACGCTCTACCGCGGGCTGGCCGACAACACCGTCGGCAAAACCATCGAAGGACTGCTCCGCCAGGATCTGCTCATCATCGACGAAGTCGGATTCGCACCGCTCGACGACACCGGCACCCAACTGCTGTTCCGGCTCGTCGCCGGCGCCTACGAACGCCGATCCCTGGCGATCGCCTCGCACTGGCCGTTCGAAGACTGGGGCCGGTTTCTGCCCGAGCACACCACGGCCGCCAGCATCCTCGACCGGCTGCTGCACCACGCCACGATCGTCGTCACCGACGGCGACTCCTACCGCATGAAACACCGAACGGAGGGCCCCACCACAACCTGAATTGCCCACACAGGGCGGGGACTTTTACCTGGCCACCAGTGGGGACATCAAACTGGCCGTTGACATCACGATCCCGCCTGATGAACACGTGAAGAAGGCTTCTCTGTTGCCGGTGGTGTGGACGGCACCCGTTGCTGCATCGTGACTGCGACAAGTTCGTTGTGGGATACGGTTGTTGATGGTCAGACATCCGGCTGTTAGAGCGGGCGGCGGCATGGGGACGGCGGGCCACCGACTGCCGCCGTTGCCGCTCCTGCGCGCGGCGGCCGCCACGATGATGGTTATCAGCGCACTTATCCCCGTTGCCTGCACATCCGACGCCGATCACAGCGCTGCACCACACTCGGCAACAGCCACGTCGACCGCAGTACGGTGTGGAACGGTGCGAAGTGCGCAATCTGACTTAGTGGTCTGAGCCGTTAGTTCGTCGGGGGTATTTGCCAGGCTGTCGGGTCGCCGAGGTAGAGCCCGCATGCGGTGTCGAGTGCGTCTTCAGGGCTGCCGGTGAAGTCGCCTGTAGGCAGCAGCGAATCTTCGTACTTGCCCTTGGACGCGAGGTGGATCGCGAAGCCCCATCTGCTAGCGGAGCCGTTGTATCGCAGCCGCATCAACACCAGGACCGACTCGTCCGGTAGTACACCGTCGACGTAGGCGAACGCGCCACGAAATCGGACGTTGACTCGCGCGAGTTGCGGCCACCTCGTTCGGGCGTGGCCGCTGAGCTTGAGGCGCAGTGAGCTTTTCGTCGATTCCGGTGGTGTCGGCACGCATCCGATCGTGCCCGATCCGTGTGGTCCACCCAACATTTCGCGGATCATCGGCGTGCCGCGGCCCGAGACAGGTGTGACTCAGGTGTCCTTTTGAGGCATGAGTGACAAAACCGCTCGACCCTCGGCCTGCGTGATCGTCCTGTCCACCAGCGACCGTCAGGTTCTCGAAACATGGGTGAGGTGTGGGTCGACACCGCAGAAGACAGTGCTGCGGTCTCTGATCGTGCTGCTCGCCGCGGACGGCTGCACCAACGCAAGTATCGCCATCGAACTCGACGTTCATCCCGACACGGTCCGTAAGTGGCGCAGCCGGTTCCACCATCACGGTATCGATGCCCTCGCCGACGCACCACGGTCGGGCCGGCCACCGATCTACACCCCCGCTGACATCGCTGCAGTGAAAGCGTGGGCGTGTCAGATCCCGGCCGATCACGATATTCCGATCGCACGGTGGTCCACCCCGGAACTCGCCGCCCAACTCGCACGCGACGGCATGACCGTCTCGGTGTCGACGGTGCGCCGGTGGCTGGACGAGGATGCGCTCAAACCGTGGCAGCATCGCTCCTGGATCGCCGCCCGCGACCCGAACTTCGAGATGAGAGCATCTGTCGTTCTCGACCTGTACGCACGCCGCTACGCAGGCAAACCGTTGGGCAGCAACGAGTTTGTGATCTCGGCCGATGAAAAGCCGTCGATCCAAGCCCGCGACCGCTGCCACCGCACCACCGCCGCCGCACCAGGTCGCCCGATGCGCGTCAGCCACGACTACCGCCGCCGCGGCGCGCTCACCTACCTCGCTGCCTACGACGTCCACACCGCACGGGTCTTCGGCCGCTGCGAGCAAAGCACCGGCATCACCGAGTTCACCGCCCTCGTCGATCAGGTCATGACGAGCGAACCGTACGCGTCCGCCGACCGGGTGTTTTGGGTCGTCGACAACGGCTCCTCGCACCGCGGACAAGCATCGATCGACCGCCTCACCGCCCGATACCCGAACGCGGTCATGGTGCACACCCCGGTGCACGCATCATGGCTCAACCAAGTCGAGATCTACTTTTCCATCGTCCAACGCAAAGTCCTCACGCCCAATGACTTTCCCGACCTCACCTCAGTCGAGAACCGGTTGCACACCTTCGCCGAACGCTACAACCGCACCGCCGAACCCTTCGCCTGGAAATACACCCGCCGGGACCTCCACCGCCAACTCAAACTGATCGATCAAAGCAGCGAGGCGGCATGACCCCCCGACGAACTAACGGCTCAGACCACT
>NZ_MJEI01000076.1 GCF_002095395.1 Williamsia sp. 1135 | reverse complement strand
GGTGGGAGCTCATGGGTGAAACGCTAACAATATCGAGGTTTCCGGTTACGGAGGCTTTGGTGCTTGTCCCTGCGAGGGGATGAGGCATTGACACACTATTGGGTCCTGAGAGAACACACGTGTTCTTTCTAGGGTTAGACAAAGATGCCGGCTGATGCGGGTGCTTGTTATCAAGTGAGTGTGAAGACATTTGTTTGGAGTACCGGTTGGTTGGTGTGTGTTGTTTGAGAATTGCACAGTGGATGCGAGCATCTTTATTTTTTGTTTTGTTTATTGTTGTAAGTGTGTAAGAGCGTACGGTGGATGCCTTGGCACCAGGAGCCGATGAAGGACGTAGGAGGCTGCGATAAGCCTCGGGGAGCTGTCAACCGAGCTGTGATCCGAGGGTGTCCGAATGGGGAAACCCAGCACGAGTGATGTCGTGTTACCCACCTGTGAATATATAGCGGGTGTGGAGGGAACGTGGGGAAGTGAAACATCTCAGTACCTACAGGAAGAGAAAACAATAGTGATTCCGTGAGTAGTGGCGAGCGAAAGCGGATGAGGCTAAACCATGCATATGTGATACCCGGCAGGGGTTGTGTGTGTGGGGTTGTGGGATCTATTTTGTCCATTCTGCCGGATGGGCCGACAGTGAGAAATCAGTGTGTTAGTCGAAGTGGTCTGGAACGGCCTGTCGTAGAGGGTGAGAGTCCCGTAGACGAAAACATGTTGACTGTTGTAGTAGACACCCAAGTAGCAGCGGGCCCGTGAAATCTGCTGTGAATCTGTCGGGACCACCCGATAAGCCTGAATACTCCCTGGTGACCGATAGCGGACTAGTACCGTGAGGGAAAGGTGAAAAGTACCCCGGGAGGGGAGTGAAATAGTACCTGAAACCGTGCGCTTACAATCCGTCAAAGCCTGCGAGCCATTTGGTTGGCTGTGGGTGATGGCGTGCCTTTTGAAGAATGAGCCTGCGAGTTAGTGCTCGGTGGCGAGGTTAACCCGTGTGGGGTAGCCGTAGCGAAAGCGAGTCCGAATAGGGCGATGGAGTCGCCGGGTCTAGACCCGAAGCGGAGTGATCTACCCATGGCCAGGTTGAAGCGACGGTAAGACGTCGTGGAGGACCGAACCCACTTCAGTTGAAAATGGAGGGGATGAGTTGTGGGTAGGGGTGAAAGGCCAATCAAACTCCGTGATAGCTGGTTCTCCCCGAAATGCATTTAGGTGCAGCGTCGCATGTTTCTCACTGGAGGTAGAGCTACTGGATGGCCGATGGGCCCTACAAGGTTACTGACGTCAGCCAAACTCCGAATGCCGGTGAGTGAGAGTGCGGCAGTGAGACTGCGGGCGATAAGGTTCGTAGTCGAGAGGGAAACAGCCCAGATCGCCGGCTAAGGCCCCTAAGCGTGTACTAAGTGGAAAAGGATGTGGGGTCGCGAAGACAACCAGGAGGTTGGCTTAGAAGCAGCCACCCTTGAAAGAGTGCGTAATAGCTCACTGGTCAAGTGATCCTGCGCCGACAATGTAGCGGGGCTCAAGTACACCGCCGAAGCCGCGGCACTCACACAAGACATTCTCTTCATCCTGCGGGGTGTTGAGCAGTGGTGTGGGTGGGTAGGGGAGCGTCCTGCATCCCTGGAAGCCACAGAGTGATCTAGTGGTGGAGGGTGTGGGAGTGAGAATGCAGGCATGAGTAGCGAAAGAACAGTGAGAAACTGTTCCGCCGAATGACCAAGGGTTCCTGGGCCAGGCTAATCCGCCCAGGGTGAGTCGGGACCTAAGGCGAGGCCGACAGGCGTAGTCGATGGACAACGGGTTGATATTCCCGTACCCGTGTAGTCGCGCCCGTGATGAATCAGCTGTACTAACCGCCCAGAATGTTCCTTTTACACCTTCGGGTGTGCCTGGGACTGGATGCGCGGGACCTTGGTTGGTAGTAGTCAAGCGATGGGGTGACGCAGGAAGGTAGTGGGGCCAGTCAGTGGTTGTACTGGTGTAAGCCTGTAGGGCGTGTTCTAGGCAAATCCGGAACACATAGAGCCTGAGAGGTGATGCGTAGCCGAATGAGGCGAATTCCATGATCCTATGCTGCCGAGAAAAGCCTCTAGCGAGTGGCGACACGGCCCGTACCCCAAACCAACACAGGTGGTCAGGTAGAGAATACTAAGGCGATCGAGAGAACTGTGGTTAAGGAACTCGGCAAAATGCCCCCGTAACTTCGGGAGAAGGGGGACCACGTCTGGTGATCAACTTCGCGTTGTGAGCTGGGTGTGGTCGCAGAGACCAGAGAGAAGCGACTGTTTACTAAAAACACAGGTCCGTGCGAAGTCGTAAGACGATGTATACGGACTGACGCCTGCCCGGTGCTGGAAGGTTAAGAGGACCGGTTAACACTTCGGTGTGAAGCTGAGAATTTAAGCCCCAGTAAACGGCGGTGGTAACTATAACCATCCTAAGGTAGCGAAATTCCTTGTCGGGTAAGTTCCGACCTGCACGAATGGCGTAACGACTTCTCTGCTGTCTCAACCACAGACTCGGCGAAATTGCAGTACGAGTAAAGATGCTCGTTACGCGCGGCAGGACGAAAAGACCCCGGGACCTTCACTATAGCTTGGTATTGGTGTTCGGTTCGGTTTGTGTAGGATAGGTGGGAGACTGTGAAGCATGCACGCCAGTGTGTGTGGAGTCGTTGTTGAAATACCACTCTGATCGTATTGGATATCTAACCTCGGACCATGATCTGGTTCAGGGACAGTGCCTGGTGGGTAGTTTAACTGGGGCGGTTGCCTCCTAAAATGTAACGGAGGCGCCCAAAGGTTCCCTCAGCCTGGTTGGCAATCAGGTGTTGAGTGTAAGTGCACAAGGGAGCTTGACTGTGAGACGTACATGTCGAGCAGGGACGAAAGTCGGGACTAGTGATCCGGCACCGGCAAGTGGAAGCGGTGTCGCTCAACGGATAAAAGGTACCCCGGGGATAACAGGCTGATCTTCCCCAAGAGTCCATATCGACGGGATGGTTTGGCACCTCGATGTCGGCTCGTCGCATCCTGGGGCTGGAGTAGGTCCCAAGGGTTGGGCTGTTCGCCCATTAAAGCGGCACGCGAGCTGGGTTTAGAACGTCGTGAGACAGTTCGGTCTCTATCCGCCGCGCGCGTAAGAAACTTGAGGAAACCTGTCCCTAGTACGAGAGGACCGGGACGGACGAACCTCTGGTGTGCCAGTTGTCCTACCAAGGGCACTGCTGGTTAGCTACGTTCGGAAGGGATAACCGCTGAAAGCATCTAAGCGGGAAGCCTGTTCCAAGATGAGGTTTCTCACCACCTTTGCGTGGTTAAGGCCCCCTACAGACCATGGGGTAGATAGGCCAGAACTGGAAGTCGGGTAACCGATGCAGGTGACTGGTACTAATCGGCCGAGGACTTACAACCAAAACAAGTAATGAAACTTTTGTTTCGCATCCACTGTGCAATATCTGAAACAACACACAAACAAAACGACGGTTCTTCATCCGGCTTTGTTTGGGTGTGGATTGTTTCATAGAGTTACGGCGGCTATAGCGGTGGGGAAACGCCCGGTCCCATTCCGAACCCGGAAGCTAAGCCCACCAGCGCCAATGGTACTGCACCCTAATCAGTGTGGGAGAGTAGGACACCGCCGAACACAATTTCCACTGTAGGCCCCTCATTCGTGAGGGGCCTACAGTGCGTTGTGGGGATCTTTGTCGTCTGACCTGCCACTATGCGTCCATGTTTGCTTAGATGACTGCATGTCACTGTTTGCGGGACCGTCGTTGGTCGAGTCGTATCTCGAACAGATCCACAACAGCTGTTTGGCCGGCGGTGAAGGTGCTCTCGCGGACTACATTCCCGAACTGGCCGGGGTCGATCCAGCCGGGTTCGGACTGTCACTCGCACTACACGACGGGTACGTGTATTCGATCGCCGATGCCGACATCGGCTTCACCATCCAGTCTGTGTCGAAGCCTCTGACATACGCACTTGCATTGACACACAAGGGTTTCGACGCCGTTGATGGACGAATCGGCGTTGAGCCATCCGGCGAGGCGTTCAATGAGATCAGCGTCGATTCCAGGCGGCGCCCGCGCAATCCGATGATCAACGCCGGCGCCATTCTCTCGGCCTCGTTGCTTCTCGAAGTCCAGCCGAATGTGGACATGGCGTTTGCTGAGCTGGTCGACTTCTATTCTGCGTGTGCCGGGCGCAAGCTCGTCCTGGACGAGGACGTGTACCGGTCCGAGATGAAGAGCGGCGCACGCAACCGTGCGATTGCGTACATGCTTCAAAGTTTTGGTGTCCTGCAGGCGGAACCGGAACACGCGATCGATCTCTATTTCCGCCAGTGCTCAGTTGTGGTCACGACCGACGACCTGGCCGTGATCGGTGGCACTTTGGCCAATGGCGGCGTGAATCCAAGGACCGGTCGCCGCGCAGTGTCCCAGTCCGTCGTCCAACGCGTACTGAGCGTGATGACCACCTGCGGAATGTATGACGGCGCGGGCGACTGGGTGACCACCGTCGGACTTCCGGCGAAAAGCGGGGTCGGCGGCGGAATCATGGCTGTCCTACCTGGTCAGCTCGGGATCGGTGTGTATTCGCCGTTGCTGGACGAACACGGCAACAGTGTGCGTGGCGTGAAGGCCTGCAAACGCCTGTCGTCCGATCTGGGGCTGCACATGTTCAATGTTGCCCGGGAGAGTCGCGTCACCGTGAGAGGTTTCTACAGCGCCCATGAATTGCACATGACGACCGACCGTAGTGACTCCGAACGCCGTTATCTCCACGGCAAGCATGACCGGATCAGGATCTATGAACTGCAAGGTGATCTGACGTTCTCCGGAACGGAAAGTGTGCTGCGCCGGCTGCGGTCGTCGGCAACCGAGTTCGAGGTCGCCATCCTGGACCTGAGCCGTGTCGACCACGTGGACGAAGTGTCGCGTTCGATGTTCGTCGGCGCGAGTCAGAACCTCCAGGGATTGCAGCGCAGCGCTGTCATCGTTGATCCGGATGGAGTGGTGATCAAGAGACGCAGCCACGCGTCCGAGCCGGCCCGCGGTGTGCAATTCGTGGTGACGACCATGCACGAGGCGCTCACGCGAGCCGAGGACTTCTTGCTCAAGTTGGCGGTCGAAGAGGGCTAGGCCTTCGCCGTATCGTGCGTGATCAACAACGTCAGAGCCGCAAGGGTCTGCGCGTCACAGATCTCGCCGGAAGCCACTGCCGCCCACACCTGCTCGACGGGCCACCATCGTGCGTCCATGTCCTGTTCCTCATGTTCGCGCGCCGGAGGACCCGGCGACAGGGCCTCCGCCAGGAACACCGCCTGTCGTTGACTGCTGAAACCCGGTGCGACATCGACAGACCCGATCTGTGTCATCGACTCCGCCCGCAGTCCGGTCTCCTCAGAGAGTTCCCTCACGGCGAGTTCTTCCGGTGGAAGACTCTGCCGATCGGGCGCGGTGCCTGCGGGAAACTCCCAACGTCGGGCCTCCACCGCATATCGGAACTGTTCGACGAGGTAGAGCCGATTGTCATCTCGCGGGATGACGATCACGCCGGCAGGTTTGTCGATGACGCTGTAGATACCCGGGCTGCCATCGGCCCGGACGATCTCGTCCTCACGCAGCGACAGCCAGGGATTGGCATAGATTTCGGTTGAAGACACTCGCTTGATCGACACCACACCAGAATATGGCGGGCGCGCGGCACGGGGCCGCTGGAGTCCGGCACTGCGGGCCTAAGGTTGACGTCGTGCGTCTAGTCATTGCCGAGTGCCAAGTCGACTATGTGGGTCGGCTCACCGCCCACCTCCCCAGAGCCCGTCGACTCCTGTTGATCAAGTCCGACGGTTCGGTGAGCGTGCATGCCGATGATCGTGCGTACAAGCCGTTGAACTGGATGAGTCCGCCGTGCTGGCTGGTGGAGACCGAACCGGAAACACCGGAGGCTCCCCAGCTCTGGGTCGTCACGAACAAGGCGGGCGAAGAGCTACAGATAACCATCTTCGGTGTGGAGCACGATTCGAGCCACGAGCTCGGCCTGGATCCGGGACTGATCAAGGACGGTGTCGAAGCGCATCTGCAGGAACTGCTCGCCGAGCATGTCGAGACGCTCGGAAGTGGCTACTCACTGGTCAGACGCGAATACATGACCGCCATCGGGCCGGTCGACCTGCTGTGCCGGGACGCCGACGGCGTCTCGGTCGCGGTGGAGATCAAACGCCGTGGTGAGATCGACGGGGTCGAACAGTTGACCCGCTACCTCGAACTGATGAATCGCGACCCGCTGCTGGCGCCCGTACAAGGGGTGTTCGCAGCGCAGCAGATCAAGCCGCAAGCGAAAACCCTGGCCAACGATCGAGGGATCCGTTGTGTGACACTCGATTACGACAAGCTCCGGGGAACCGAGAGCACCGAGTTCAAGCTCTTCTAGAGCCCAGGCGAACAACCGTGGAGATCATCGAGTCGGGACCGGACGGATACGACCACTACGTCCGGCCGATCAGCGGCCAACGCGCGGTCAAAGAGTATCGGTGCCCCGGCTGCAATCAGGTGATCTTCGCCCGTACGCCACACGTGGTCGTCTGGCCTGCCGACGACTACGGGGGCGGCAGCCTCGTCGCCGAGCGCAGGCACTGGCACACCGGTTGCTGGCGCCGCCGGAAAAACATCTCTACCGGTAAGAAGCGCTGATCTCCTCTGGAGCGTCGTCCACGTCGGCTTCGGCTTCTGCGTCTGTGGTGCTCGCCTCGGTCGAGGGGTCGGCATCCTTCTCTGATTGATCCGATGGTGCCTGCGACCCGGCCTTGTGCAGCAGAGCGTTGTCGGAGAGCTCCTTGTTCAACAGTCCGGTGGTATCGGGATCGAGGAGGTCCGGTTCGGTTTCGGCTTCGGCGAGGAGTTGAGGAACCTCGTCCAGCTGACTGCGGATCTCGCTGAGCTGAGCCAGCATCCGGCTGCGCAGCACCCGGATCTGCTCAGTGATCTCCTGCGCGCGAGTGACCCGCTCGGTGGCAGCCGATGCGGCGCGTTGGCGCGTGCTCTCCGCCTCTGCACGAGCAGTGTCGAGGCGTTCCTTGGCCTCCGCCTTGCTGTTGCGGTCGAGTTCCTTCGCCTGCTCGAGAGCCTCCGAGCGACGGGCGGCCATCGTCAGGTCGAAATCTTCCTGAATCCGCTCCCGGTTGCTCTGAGCTCGGGCGTCGAGTTCCTCGGCCTGCGCAGTTGCTTCGGCGATGATGCGCTTGGCCTGTTCGTGGGCAGCGCTCATGGTGGCCTCGTGCTCGGATTCCATCGCCTCACGACGCCGCGCCATCTCCTCACGCTGGCGAGCGATTTCATCGCGGTGCTCCTGAGCCTCCTGCCGTGCAATCGACAGCGTCTCTGCAGCTTCGGCTTCCGAGCGGGCACGGATTTCTGAAGCCTCGTCGGAGGCCAGCCGGAGCATGCTTGACACCCGCTCACTCATGCCCTGCACCGTGGTCGGCGGCACGGAGAGTTTGTTGACCTCCCGGCGCAGCTCGTCGATGTCGTCGCGGGCGATCTCGAGATTGTCGGCGAGCTCACGTGCGTTGGCGGTCGCGGCGTCCCGATCTGCAGCGATCACCCGCATTTCGGCATCGAAACGCCGGAAGAAGTCATTGACCTGATCACGGTCGTATCCGCGCATGACGGTGGCAAAAGGCAAGCCGGAAGCGGAGGTGGCCTCGTGGTTTGGCATGGTGGCGATTTTACGCTGCTGGAACGGCCATACCTGGCACGACGGCCCGGCGCCCGCGAGGAGTTACCGTGCTGCAACCATCGCGTGAGCAAGTGACCCTAGAGCGCAACTCCGCTTCCTGCCGACACTCCCGGCACTCAGTGGGGGTCGGCGGCAGGCTCCACCAGTTCGAGCAGAACACCACCGGCATCCTTCGGGTGGATGAAATTGATGCGTGAGTTCGCGGTGCCGCGGCGAGGGGCGTCGTAGAGCACCCGGATACCGTTCGCGACCAGGCGGCGGGTCACCTCTTCGACGTCGGTGACGCGCACGGCCATCTGTTGCAGGCCGGGACCGTTGCGGTCGATGAACTTCGCGATCGTGGAGGTCTCGTCGATGGGGGAGAGCAACTGGATCAGCGCATGCGTCTTCTCGGCGCCCTCGGGGCCGACCATGGCCTCCACGACGCCCTGCGCCTCGTTGGTCTCCTGATGCAGGGTGACCAGACCGAGGTTCTCGAGGTACCAGGCCTTCGCGGCGTCGAGGTCGGGCACGGCGATGCCCACGTGATCGATCGCGGTGACCAGATCGCCGATGGCGCTCAGCGTCGCTGACTGGGGGTTCTGTTCAGAGGCACTCATGGTCTAAAGGTAGCGTTGGGGGCGGCCAATACACCATTCAGCCACTGGCCGGGAGACGTTTGCTCCCGGTTGCCGGAGAACTCCGGCGGTTTTGTCGAGAGAGGTCAGAAGAGATGTCGACGTCGGTAATCGTGTCGGGAGCGCGCACCCCAATCGGGAGATTGATGGGCTCGCTCAAGGATTTCAGCGCTGTGGACCTGGGCGCGATCGCCATCCGCGGGGCACTCGAGAAGGGGAACGTTCCCGCCTCCGAGGTCGAGTACGTGATCATGGGTCAGGTACTGGGCGCGGGCGCCGGGCAGATGCCCGCGAAGCAGACGGCGGTCAAGGCCGGAATCGGCTGGGACGTACCGGCTCTCACCATCAACAAGATGTGCCTGTCGGGGATCGACGCGATCGCGCTGGCCGATCAGCTCATCCGCGCGGGCGAGTTCGAGTGCGTGGTGGCCGGTGGCCAGGAGTCGATGACCCAGGCCCCGCACATCCTGCCGGGCAGCCGCGGCGGCTTCAAGTACGGCAATACCGAGCTGGTTGACCACATGGCGTTCGACGGGTTGCACGATCCGTTCACCGACCAGGCCATGGGAGCTCTCACCGAGCAGCAGAACGATGTCGAGAAGTTCACCCGTGCCCAGCAGGACGAGTTCGCCGCCCAGTCGCATCAGCGTGCGGCCACCGCGTGGAAGAACGGCGTCTTCGCCGACGAGGTCGTGCCCGTGAGCATCCCTCAGCGCAAGGGCGACCCGATCGAGTTCTCCGAGGACGAGGGCATCCGGGCAGACACCACCGCTGATTCACTCGGTCGCCTGCGCCCAGCGTTCCGCAAAGACGGCACGATCACCGCGGGCAACTCCTCGCAGATCTCCGACGGCGCAGCCGCGGTCATCGTGATGAGCAAGACCAAGGCCGAGGCCCTCGGACTCGAGTGGCTCGCCGAGATCGGTCCGCACGGTGTCGTCGCGGGCCCGGACTCCACTCTTCAGCATCAGCCGGCCAACGCCATCCGCAAGGCCTGCGGGCGTGCGGGCATCGACCCCAAGGATCTCGATCTCCTCGAGATCAACGAGGCCTTCGCCGCGGTCGGTCTGTCTTCCGTTGCCGAGCTCGGTGTCGACGAGAGCAAGGTCAACGTGAACGGCGGCGCGATCGCGGTCGGCCACCCGATCGGCGTGTCCGGTGCGCGGATCACCCTGCACCTCGCACTCGAACTGGCCAGGCGGGGCGGTGGCACAGGTGCCGCTGCGCTGTGTGGCGCCGGCGGACAGGGCGATGCCCTGATCATCACGGTGCCCGCGAAATGAGCGCGTCGGCAACAGCGCTGCTGTTTCGTATCGTCGCGATCGCCGAGGCCATCACCTGGCTGGCGCTACTGATCGCAATGTTCTTCAAGTGGGTGCTGGGCCATGAGGAGGCAGTTGCCGTGCCGGGCATGGTGCACGGCATCGTGTTCGTCGTCTATCTCGTCGTGACCGTGTACACCGCGCTCCGGTTGCGGTGGAATGCCACCTCGTCAAAGCAGATGCTCACCATCACCGCTGTCGCGTTGGCCGCCAGCATCCCGCCGTTCGGCACCCTCGTGTTCGAGTGGTGGGCGCAGCGCAGTGGGCATCTGACCGACGCAGGCCGCACGTCCAAGGCTGCCGCCTCCTGACGACGTCCCCGGCCGCCGCCACCCATCTGCACCCACGGGTGCGGGTGGCGGTGTCCGGGATCTTTGCCCTCAACGGCCTGCTCGCAGCGATGTGGGTGGCTCACATTCCGGTTGTGCAGTCGCGGACCGGCGTCGACCATGCCACCCTCGGTGGCCTGTTGCTCGCCCTGGGTGGATCCGCGTTCATCGGTATGCAGGTGATGGGACCGCTGACCGATCGCTACGGGTCCCGGTATCCCACCGTCTTCAGCGCGATCGCACTGTCCGGCGCCATCGTGCTGCCCGGGCTGGCCACCGGGACCACCTCACTCGCGCTGGCCCTGGTGGCGTTCGGTTTCTGTAACGGCGCGCTCGACGTCTGCATGAACTCGCAGGCGGTCCTCACCGAACGCGAGTACGGCCGCCCGATCATGTCGTCGTTCCACGGATTCTTCTCCGTCGGAGGCCTGATCGGATCGGGTGTCGTGGCGGCCACGGTGGCGACCGACGTCCCACTGCCTGCGACCTTGCTCGTTTGTTGCGTGCTGGGTGTTGCGGCGACACTGCTGCTGGCAGGGTCCCTACTCGCCGGACGTCCGGGTGATGGGCGGTCGGATGCAGAGATCGTCGCGGATGGACCGGAGCGTAAACCGTGGGGGCGGATCGCACTGCTGGCCGCGGTCGCTTTCAGCGTGATGCTCGCCGAGGGCACTGCCTATGACTGGAGTGCTCTGCACCTCGTCGAGCGTTTCGACCAGCCCGAAGCGATGGGCGCCGTCGCGTTCGGAGCGTTCAGCGCGACGATGGTGATCGCGAGATTTTCGGCGGACGCCGTGAGCGCGAGGCTGGGTCCCGTGGCGGTGGTCCGGGTGGGGTCGCTGGTCGCGGTCGCCGGGATCGCCGTCGTCATCTGCTCTCCGACGCCGCTGCTGAGTGTCGTCGGTTGGGCGATCTTCGGCCTCGGCGTGGCCGGGGGAGTGCCGCAATTGTTAACCGCTGCAGGAAATCTCTCGACGCGATCGAGCGGTCAGACCATCTCGCTGGTGGTGGGCTTCGGGTATGTCGGGATGTTGTCCGGCCCGGCCGTGATCGGCCCGGTCAGTCATTGGTGGTCTCTCGGGTCTGCGCTGTGGATCGCGGCCGCGGGAATGCTGTTCGCCGCGGTGGCCGCGCCCATCGTGCGGCCGCGCGCCACCACGACCGATCCAGTGCGCACCGCGTCCCACTGACCCGACAACCCCTACGTCGGACTCGAGCGCTGTCAGCTTCTGGCGAACGCCGGAAGACCACAGCACACATCGCTTCGCGGTCGTGCCAAACTGGACTGGTGAGCAGACCGCAACAACGTAATCCCGCTTCCGCCTCCGCAGTGAGAGCAGCCGCCGCGATGTCCGGTGCAGTTGACCTCTCGGTGTTGAAGGAGCGTGCCGATGCCGGGCGCGCGCAGGCGAATCGTCCCGCGGCGCCGGCGCCTCCCGCCGGCCGCGCCCCGGCACCGCCGGCGGGCGGCGCCTTCCCCACGGTGTACGACGTGACCGAGGCCGACTTCGAAGCCGACGTCGTGGCCCGTTCCGAACAGGTCCTGGTGCTCGTCGATCTGTGGGCGACCTGGTGCGAGCCGTGCAAACAGCTCTCTCCGACCCTGGAGGCGCTGGCTGCGCAGTCCGGTGGCACGTGGGTGCTGGCGAAGGTGGATGTCGATGCCAACCCGCGGATCGCGCAGTTGTTCGGAGTGCAGTCGATTCCGACCGTGGTCGCGATCGTCGCCGGGCAGCCGGTGTCGGCGTTCGCGGGGGTCCAACCTGCGGGGCAGATCCAGGGCTGGATCGATGACATCCTGGCCAAACACGGAGCAGAGCTGACCGGTGCGCCGGCTGCGGATGGCGCCGAACCTGAACCGGAGCCCGAGGACCCGCGCATGATCGCCGCGGAGACCAAGCTCAACGACGGCGACATCGACGGCGCCCTTGCCGATTACAAGGAAATCGCTGCGGCCGAACCGGGGAACGTCGAAGCCGCTTCGCTGGTGCGCAACCTCGAGTTCGTCGCCCGGGCCCAGAAGCACGATGCCGCAACCCTCGCCGACGCGGCACCGGACGATGTTCCGGCCCAGTTGGCGGCGGCCGACCTCGAGTTGCTCAACCAGCAGCCCGAAGCCGCGTTCGATCGCATCATCAAGGTGATCTCACGAACCGCAGGCGACGAGCGGACCGCAGCCAGGACCAGACTGCTGGAGCTGTTCGAACTCTTCGATCCGGCCGAGACGTTCGTGGTCGCGGCCCGGCGCAAACTGGCAACAGCGCTGTACTGAGCATCGTTGCCCGGCGATGTCGCGCTAAATCAGGGGTCGTAGCGCGAGCAGCCGTTCTCCGGGTCGAAGTACCCGGCTGTGAAGGCGTCGATCCGCGCGAATCCGCTGGGCAATGCGCGGCCGGCGACGTCGCTCGCCACCGCGCCGCTGACCAGGAGCCCTGACACCAGCTCGTCGAGGTCACCGCCACGCAACGTGAACGCGCCGGAATCGGCAGCGGAACGGGCCCAGCGGCCGGTGTCGCACGCCGCCCTCGCCGCGGTGACCGGCTCGTCGATCACCTGCCCGCGGGCGCTCTGCGCAGCGACCGAATACCGCGAAGCCACCAGCGAATAGGCGCTGAAATCGCCGCCGATGAAGCTGGGCAACCCAGCCGGCCCGTTCGTGCCGTTCGTGCCGTTCGTGGCGATCAGCGCGAGCTGATCGGGATCCATCGACACCGTGTTGGTGCTCGGGCAGAAGGCGACCGGAGCCTGCGCGACCTCGGCCAGATCGACGTCTGCGCATGAGCCGTCGAGTGCCGTGCGCTCGACCACCGGCCGAACCGCCTCGGAGAGGTCGAAGAAGCTCTCTACCGACGTCACCACAGACTCCAAACCGGCCTCGCTGAACGGCGAGGAGTCGATCGACCCGGTGTTGTCGAATCGTGGGGGCATCTGATCACGCTTTCCGTCGACATAGAGCTGGCCTATCGCGCCGCAGAAGGCGGCCCCGGAGCTGAATCCCGTCTCGAAGGCATCGGCACGCTCGAAGGCGGTGCCGTGATCTGATTGGCCGCGACGACCGTCCCGTGCGGAGATGAGCGCGGCGATGGCGGTGTTCAACCCGTCCCCGGTGTTGATCTCGAGATACTTGCCGTGGCCCTCGGCGAGCCAGCGGATGAAGGTACCCGACAGGCAGTCGGCCTGTTGCTCGCTGACGATCGGTGAGGCGGACTTGTCGAAGCCGCCGATCATCTGGATGTAGTGACCGTACTCGTGCGCGATCACGGTAACCGGGGCCATCGGGCCGAATTCCTCGAGCAGCGCCGGCATCAGCACGCCTCTGTCCCAGCCGATTTCGACGCGATCGGGGCAGAACGCGGCGTTGACCTGACGAAAAGTGGACTGCCCGCAGAAAGACTCCGACAGTGACTCGGACGCTTCGGCATCCCACGAGACGAAGCTGAGGCCGGTCTTGAAGCTCTGGCCGAACGCGGGTTCGAAGGCTTCTTTCCAGTACGTGTCCAGGTCGGCCAAGGCAGCGGCCATGAGTTCGTCGATCTGGTCGCCGGTGCCCCCTCGAATGTCCAGATCAGGTCCGGTGGTGCCCGATCGCAGCCCATTGGGCCCGGTCGTGACCGGCATCCCGGCAACGGTGAAGGCATCGCTGAAGGCGGACACCGCCTCTCCGCTGACCTGCTCGCGGCGATCGTCGGAGGCGCAAGCAGCCAACACCAGCAGAACGACGCCCAACAGCGGCCCGATCAGTACCCGACCGGTTTTCATCAAGCGCCTCGGCCGTCAGGCCGGGGTGAGCCAGATGGCCCCGTTGGCCGGGAGGGTCAACCGGGCACAGGCCGGACGTCCGTGCCACTCCTCTTCCGCTGCGATCACCTGACCGAGGTTGCCCTCACCGCTGCCGCTGTATGCCGGTGCGTCGGTGTTGAGGATCTCGGTCCACGTGCCTGCCGACGGCAGTCCCACGCGATATTCGGTGCGGGTGGTGCCAGAGAAGTTGAACACACATGCCACCACCGAACCGTCCGATCCCCAGCGCAGGAAACTGATGATGTTGCCCGCGGTGTCGTTGGCGTCGATCCATGAATAGCCGTTGGGCGTGATGTCCTGGCTGTAGAGCGCAGGGTGGGCCCGATAGACGCTGTTGAGATCGGTGACCAGCGCCTGGACCCCGGAGTGCAATTCACCTTCCCAGCCCTCGAGTTGATCCCAGGACAAACTGCGGTTCTCCGACCACTCCGGTGTCTGCGCGAACTCCTGGCCCATGAACAGCAGTTGCTTGCCGGGATGCGCCCACATGTACGCGAGCAGTGATCGAACGCCCGCGGCCTTGGCGCGGGAATCGCCAGGCATCCGTGACCACAACGTGCCCTTGCCGTGCACCACCTCGTCGTGACTGATCGGCAGGACGAAGTTCTCGCTCCAGGCGTACATCAGCGAGAAGGTGATCTCGTGGTGGTGGAAACTCCGATGGATCTGGTCACGGCCGAGGTAGCCGAGGGTGTCGTGCATCCAACCCATGTTCCACTTCATGCTGAAACCGAGACCACCGAGATTGGTGGTGCGCGTCACGCCGGGCCAGGACGTGGATTCTTCGGCGACAGTCACGACACCCGGATGGTGTTTGTGCACGGTGGCATTCATCTCCTGGATGAACTGAACTGCCTCGAGATTCTCGCGCCCGCCGTAGATGTTGGGGGACCAGCCCCCCTCGGGTCGGGAGTAGTCGAGATAGAGCATGGAGGCCACGGCGTCGACGCGAAGTCCGTCGATGTGGAATTGATCGAACCAGTAGAGCGCGTTGGCGACAAGGAAGTTGCGGACCTCGTTGCGGCCGAAATCGAAAACGTAAGTGCCCCAGTCCAGTTGCTCGCCGCGCTGGGGGTCGCCATGCTCGTATAGTGGGGTCCCGTCGAACCGCGCCAACGCCCAGGCATCCTTCGGGAAGTGGGCAGGGACCCAGTCGACGAGGATTCCGATTCCGAGGGAATGGAGATGATCGACGAAGTAGCGGAAGTCGTCGGGGCTTCCGAACCGTGACGTCGGTGCGTAGTACGAGGTGACCTGGTAACCCCATGAGCCGCCGAAGGGATGCTCCGACACCGGCAGTAATTCCACGTGCGTGAAACCGAGTTGAATGACGTAGTCGCCGAGCTGCTGCGCCAGTTCGCGATAGTCCAGACCCTGGCGCCACGATCCGAGGTGGACCTCGTAGACGCTCATCGCCTCCTCGGTGGCCACGATCTGCTCGCGGTCTGCGATCCACGCGTCGTCTGTCCATTCGAACGACGTCTCCGGGATCACCGACGCGGTCGCCGGCGGGATCTCGGTGGCGCGTGCCATGGGGTCGGCCTTCTCGCGCACGATGCCGTCGTTACCCGTGATCCGGAACTTGTAGGTGGTCCCGGGGCCGACATCGGGCACGAACACCTCCCACACGCCGCTCGATCCCAGCGAACGCATGGGTGCGGTGTGTCCGCGCCAGCCGTCGAAACTGCCGATGAGCGTGACGCCCTGGGCGTTGGGCGCCCACACGGCGAAACTGGTGCCGCCGACCTCGCCGTCGGCGGTCGTGTAGACCCGCGCCTGCGGGCCGAGGATCTCCCACAGCCGTTCGTGACGGCCCTCGGTGAACAGGTGGATGTCCAGCTCGCCGAGGCTGGGGAGGAACCGGTAGCCGTCGGCGACGATGAACTCGCGGTCGGAGCCGCCGTCATCGGCGTTCGGATAGGTGACCCGATAGCGGTAGTCGATCAGGTCGGTGAACGGCACCGCTGCGACCCACAGCACGGAATCCTGTTGTGTCAGTGGGTACTCGACTCCGCCGATGATCGCGCTCACCGCGCTCGCATCCGGTTTGAGGGTGCGCAGTACGGTGTGGTCACCCACCGGATGGGCGCCGAGGACGCCGTGCGGATTGTGATGGCTGCCTGCGAGCAGCCGGTCGAGGTCTGCTGCGGGTAGCAATGCGTCGGGTACAGCGTCAGATGATGTTGTCATGAGGGTGTCCTGAACGCGAGGTTGCGGCGGGCGGCTTCGGGCATGGGGGGCAGCGCGACGATGTGGGCCACCGATCGCCAGGGTTCGAGTCGGACGAAGTTGGCCTGACCCCAGTGGAAACTCTCACCGCTGACCTCGTCCACCCCACTGAACCGGTCCTGCCAGTCGTATCCGATGGACGGCATGTCCAGCCACAGCGTGGATTCTTCCGCGCCGTACGGGTTGATGTTCACCACGACCACCACGGTATCCCCGGTTTTCGGGTCGAACTTGGAATACGCGATCAACGCATCGTTGTCCACGTGGTGGAACTTCAGGTATCGCAGCTGCTGCAGAGCGGGATGTCGTCGCCGGATCTCGTTCAGCGACCGGATCCAGCCCTCGAGTGACTCGCCCCGGCTCGATGCCCCCTTGTAATCGCGGGGACGCAGCTCGTACTTCTCGGAGTCGAGGTACTCCTCGCTGCCTTCCCGGACTGCGTGGTGTTCGTACAGCTCATACCCGCTGTACACGCCCCACGTGGGAGACAGGGTCGCGGCCAACGCCGCGCGCAGCGCGAACATCCCCGGACCGCCGTGCTGCAGCGATTCATGCAGGATGTCCGGTGTGTTCACGAACAGGTTCGGCCTGGCGATATCGGCGTTACCCGCGATCTCGTTCCCGAACTCGGTGATCTCCCACTTCGCGGTACGCCAGGTGAAGTACGTGTAGGACTGCGTGAAACCGAGCTTGCCCAGTCCGTACAGGCGTGCCGGGCGGGTGAACGCCTCAGCCAGGAACAACACGTCGGGATCGCGTTTCTTGACCTCCACGATGAGCCACTCCCAGAAGTCCGGTGGCTTTGTGTGTGGGTTGTCGACCCGAAAGATCTTGACACCCCTGGCAACCCAGCCGAGGACCACCTTGAGGACACCCCGGAAGATGCCGTTGCGGTCATCGTCGAAGTTGAGGGGGTAGATGTCCTGGTACTTCTTCGGCGGATTCTCGGCGTACCGGATGCTGCCATCGGGTTCGGCGGTGAACCAGTCCGGATGTTCGGTGGTCCACGGGTGATCTGGTGCGCACTGGAGTGCGAGGTCGAGTGCGACCTCCATGCCCAGCTCTTCGGTGCGATGCCGGAAGTACTCGAAGTCCTCGAAAGAACCGAGGAGAGGATGGATCGCATCGTGCCCACCGTCCTTGGACCCGATGGCCCACGGTGAACCGACGTCGTCCGGGCCCGCGGTCACCGAGTTGTTGGGCCCCTTGCGGTTGACTTCGCCGATCGGGTGGATCGGCGGGAGGTACACGACGTCGAAGCCCATGTCAGCGATCCGCGGGAGATCTTCTGCAGCGGTCAGGAACGTCCCGTGTACCGGGTGTCCCTCGTTGTCCCAACCACCGGTGGAGCGTGGGAACAGCTCGTACCACGACCCGAACAGGGCCCGGGTGCGGTCGACCCACACACGATGCGTACGACTCTTGGTCACGAGTTCGCGGACCGGATAGGTGGTCAGCAAGTGAGCTGTCTGCGCCGACAATGCGGGTCCCACGCGGTCCGGTAGTGCCAGATGCGAGTCGCGCAGCGCTTTGGCCGCGTTCGTCAGAGAGTCACGATCTGTCGGGGGCGTGAGCTCGAGGGCGCGATCGAGCAGCCGTGCACCCCGTTCGATGTCGTTCGCGAGCTCCGCGCTTCCCTGGCCGGCAGCGAGCTTCTTGTCCATCGCATCGCGCCAGGTGCTGAAGGGATCGCTCCACGCGTCGATGCGATAGGACCAGTAGCCGGTCGCGTCGGGGCTGAAGAAAGCGTTGAACGTGTCGGGTTCCGCACCCGGCGACATTCGGACGTCCAGCGCACCCGCGCGAGTCGGACCCTCGACGTGCAGGGTGGCGGCCACCGCGTCGTGGCCCTCGCGCCATACGGTTGCACTGACTGGAAAGATCTCTCCGACAACCGCTTTCGCGGCGAACTGACCCGAAGAAACCACTGGGGCTATGTCATCGATCCCGATGCGCCCAATCACCTTGTCGGCCACCTCTCACAGTGTTGTTGCCAGCGTTGCTCAAGTCGTCGTGCTGTTCACCACCGTAGGCGACATCGAGGTATCCGGCTCAGGCTCTGTCGCCATCAGTGGTGTTTGTCCCCTGCAGTCGGGACAACGCGCCGCGCACCAACTGGCCATCGGTCGTGCGCCAGAAGGGCGGCAGCGACGCGAGCAGATAGTTCCCGTAGCGAGCAGTGGCCAAACGTGAATCGAGTATCGCGATCACTCCGCGGTCCGACGTGCCGCGTAGGAGACGGCCCGTGCCCTGCGCGAGGAGCAGTGCGGCATGGCCTGCCGCAATGGCCATGAAACCGTTGCCACCGCGTGCGGCGACCGCTCGCTGCCGGGCCATCAGCAACGGATCGTCGGGTCGGGGAAAGGGGATCCGGTCGATCAGGACGAGGTTGAGTGACGGACCGGGCACGTCGACGCCCTGCCACAGCGACAGGGTCCCGAACAGGCACGTCTTCTCGTCGGCGGCGAACTCTTTCACGAGGGCGCCCGTGGCGCCGTCACCCTGGCACAGGACAGGCAGGTCGATGCGCGTACGCACCGCTTCGGCCGCCTCTTTCGCTGCCCGCATGGACGAGAACAGGCCCAGCGTCCGTCCACCGGCGGCCGTGATCAGTTCGACCACCTCGTCGAGAGTGCGGGCCGACATCCCCTCGCGGCCCGGCGCGGGCAGATGCTTGGCCACATAGAGAATGGCTGCCTTCTGGTGGTCGAAGGGCGAACCCACGTCGAGACCGTTCCAGGTGACCTTCTTTTCGTCGGCCGGCGGGGGTTTGCCGATCGCGGTGATGCTCTGTGCGGACTTGGTGGCCTCCGTCTCCGGGTTGGAGTCGTGGTCTGCCGATGTGGCATCCGACGTACCGGGGCGATGAGGTGGCAGTCCCCAGCTCGCGGCCAGGCCGTCGAACGATCCGCCGACGGTCAACGTCGCCGAGGTCAAGATGACCGTCGCGTGCGCGAACAGCGAGGCCCGCAACAGTCCGCCGACCGACAACGGCGCGACCCGCAGCACGCGCTTTCGGTCGCCGCGGACGAGGTCTTCGCCGATCCAGACCACGTCGGGTCGCTTCGCCTCGTCGGGGTCGTCGAACGCGGCGAGGATGCGCACCGCGGTGTCGTGCATTTCCTCGAGGCTGGTCAGCGCCGCCGACCGGGCCGCGTTTGCCTCGGGGTCGACCTCGCCACTGCGTCGCACCGGTCCGATCGCGGTGTGCGCTCGCCACAGCCGGTCACGCAGCGACGAGAGGGCGAGCGGCGCTCCGTCGGGGAGCCCGGTCCAGCGGCCCGGCGCATTTTCCTCGAGCAGTGATTCGATGAGTTCGCCGCTGCCTGAGATGTCGTCCGCGACTTCGTCGTCGACGAGTCTTGCGCACCGTCTGGCCACGCCGGCCACAGAAGCACCGGAGATCTCGGCGGTCGCGACCGACGTGATGCGGTCGGCGAGTTCGTGGGCTTCGTCGACCACGACGACGTCGTGTTCGGGCAGTATCGCTGCCGGACTCATCGCGTCGATGGCCAGCAGCGCGTGGTTGGTGACGACGACGTCGGCCTTTCCTGCCTTGGCCTTGGCTTTCTCGGCAAAACAATCCGCGCCGTAGGAGCAGTTGGTGGCGCCGAGGCATTCGCGTGCCGAGACGCTGACCTGGCGCCACGACCGGTCGGTCACCCCGGGCGTCAGATCGTCGCGGTCGCCGGTCTCTGTGTCCGACGTCCACTCGCGAAGTCGGGTGACCTCCCGGCCGAGGCGTGAAGCCGCGAACGGGTCGGCCTTTCCGCCGCCGATCGCCTCGAACAGGTCGCCATCCGGTTCCTCGATGGTGCCCGCGTGAATCTTGTTCAGGCACAGGTAGTTTCCGCGACCCTTCAGGATCGCGAATTCGGGTGCGCGGCCGAGCGGCCCGGTGAGCGCCGTGGCGGTCCGGGGGAGGTCGCGCTCTACGAGCTGGCGCTGTAGCGCGATGGTGGCGGTGGAGACCACCACCGTCTTGCCGGTGTCCACTGCATGACGGAGCGACGGCACCAGGTACGCCAGGGATTTGCCGGTGCCGGTGCCGGCCTGGACGGCCAGATGCTCACCCGTGTCGATGGAGTGGGCGACTGCCGACGCCATCTTCAACTGTCCGTCGCGCCTGGCCCCACCGAGCGCCTCGACCGCAGACGACAGCAGATCGGGCACCTCGGGGATGTCTGTCATCGCGTCCCGGTTGTCCGTAGCGCTGGGATCGTCACAGCAGCCGGGCCGCGACGGCCGAGACCACGGAGACCCCGGCCCCGGTCATCGTCGCGATGGCGGCCCCGGTCGTCTCGGGGCTGACACCGGCGGAGTACTCGAGCAACACACGGGTCGTGAAACCGGCCTTGCGAGCATCGAGTGCGGTGGCCAGGACGCAGTGGTCGGTGGCCAATCCGACGATGTCGACGGCGTTGATGTCGCGTTCGCGGAGCCAGTCACCGAGTGCGACGCCCGTGGCGCTCGTGCCCTCGAAACCCGAGTAGGCGGCGCTGTATTCGCCCTTGGAGAAGACCTCGTCGGCGATGCCGGCATCGAACGCGGGATGGAAGTCTACGCCGGGCGTGCCGACGACACAGTGCGGGGGCCAGCTGTCGACGAAGTCGGGCGTCTCGGAGAAGTGATCGCCGGGATCTATGTGGTGATCACGGGTTGCGGCGACCGCCAGATAGCCGTGATCACGGCCGGTGTATGCCGTGATCGCTGCGGCGACGGCGGCGCCTCCGGACACCGCCAGCGAGCCACCTTCGCAGAAGTCGTTCTGGACGTCGACGATGAGCAGCGCTGTTCGAATGTGTTGGGTCACGGTCGATACCCCTCCGGTCGGTGCGTTTCTGGCGCGATGAATCGGACCGGTATTGCCGGTTCCCCCCGCGATAGTCCCAAACCCTCCCACGGAAGGCTGACAAGTGCAGCAGCAAGGTGTTCTCGGGAGTCATCGAGGGTTGGCAGATCCACGACGGGCTCGCCGCCACGTACCAATGGGATCTGCAGCGGCCGTGCGGTCAGCGTCGTCTCCGGCGCCGCAGTACCGGTGGGGTAGATGATCTCTTCCACGATGGTGCCGGTGGGCTTCGCTGTGCGGATCGCGGTTTTCGCACCGCCCCGGGATTCCTTGTGGCTTGCGCGTTTTGCCACGGGGATCCCGTCGACCTCGACCAGTTTGTAAACCATGCCCGCAGTGGGCGACCCGGACCCGGTCACCAGGGAGGTTCCGACCCCGTAGACGTCGACCGGTTCGGCGCGCAGCGACGCGATCGCATATTCGTCGAGGTCACCGGAGACCACGATGCGGGTATTGCGCGCCCCGAGGTCGTCGAGTTGCCTGCGAACCTGGCGGGCGAGCACGCCGAGGTCACCGGAGTCGATGCGGACCGCGCCGAGCTCGGTGCCCGCGACCTCGATCGCGCTGGCAACACCCTGGGTGATGTCGTAGGTGTCGACGAGCAACGTCGTACCCACGCCCAGTTTTGCGACCTGCGCCGCGAATGCGGCCTTCTCGTCGGGGCCGTCGGCGCTCGTGTGGAGCAGGGTGAACGAATGGGCGCTGGTACCCGCGCTGGGCACGCCGTGCCTGCGCGCTGCCTCGAGGTTGGACGTCGCCGACAAGCCCGCGAGATACGCGGCCCGTGACGATGCGACCGCGGCCTGTTCGTGGGTACGCCTCGACCCCATCTCGATGATCGGGCGGGATCCGGCCGCGGTGACCATACGAGCGGCCGCGGAGGCGATGGCGCTGTCATGGTTGAGGATCGACAGGGCAAGGGTCTCGAGCACCACGGCTTCGGCGAAGCTCCCGCGGACCGTGAGAATCGGAGAACCGGGAAGGTACAACTCGCCTTCGGGATAGCCGTCGATGTCGCCCGAGAACCGGTAGTTTCCCAGCCACTCGAGGGTGTCGGCGTCCAGGAACTTCTCCACGACGGCGAGTTGCTCCGGACCGAATCGGAACTCCGAGAGCTGCTCGACCAGACGCCCGGTTCCCGCGACGACACCGTAGCGGCGCCCATCTGGCAATCGACGCGCGAACACCTCGAACGTGCACGTGCGATGGGCAGTGTGGTCTGCGAGCGCGGCCGCAACCATGGTGAGCTCGTACTGGTCGGTCAACAATGCTGTGTTCATTGAGGTCACTGTCAATACCCTAGGCCCGAGGCGAGTGCGGATGGGGTGGGCGCGCAGCAGGCTGTGTTCGAAGCGGTCACTATCGGTACCCTAGGCGTCATGCGCGGACAGATGATGACCGCACCGCCCCGCTGCGGACCATGGTTGGCGGCGGGCGACGGTCAGCACGAGGTTACCCCGTCGAGTACCGCCGTTGCCGAACGTGACCAGGCAGTGGACAGGCCGTGGGTGACCATCGTGTGGGACGATCCCGTGAACCTCATGCGCTACGTCACGTACGTGTTCCAGAAGCTCTTCGGGTACAGCGAGACCAGGGCGTCGGAACTGATGATGCAGGTACATACCGAAGGCCGGGCCGTGGTCTCCACCGGCGATCGGGACAAGGTCGAACTCGACGTCCAGAAATTGCATGCCGCCGGCCTGTGGGCCACCATGCAACGGGACAGTTGAGCAGTGCGTAACTGGAAAAGACGCGGATCGGGCGCGCGTCTGCGGATCACCTCGGAGCTCGACTCCCACGAGTCCGACCTCATCGCCTCACTCGTCACGTCGATGACCGAGCTGCTGGACGAGCGGCAGTCGACCGCTCCGACCGATTCGCTGGCAGACCTGACAGGCATCGAGGCCGGTCACTCGACACCGCCGACGGATGCGACGCTCGGCAGGCTGTTCCCCGACTTCCATCGCCCGGACCAGGACGAGACGACCACCGTGGACGCCGTCACCGGGGACCTCAACGGTGCGTTGCGGAGTTTGCACGAGCCTCACATCATCAACGCGAAGCAGGAAGCGGCGCAGGTCGTCCTGGATTCGTTGCCGGCCGGCGGCGGTCAGATCTCGCTGAGTCCGCAGGAGGCCGACCAGTGGCTCTCGGCGATCAACGACGTGCGGCTGGCGCTCGGCGCGATGATCGGAATCGACGAGTCCACCCCCGATCAACTTCCAGAAGGGGATCCGATGGCAGCCCATCTCGACGTGTACCACTGGCTCACGGTGGTGCAGGAATTACTGGTGGTCGCGCTGATCGGTAAGTGACTTCCGGCCGCGCCTCGCGGCACGCGACGACATCTTCGAAGGGTAGGGCACCACAAGTGATTCCCGGCGCATCCGATTCGATCACCGACGTCGCAGGGGTGCAGGTCGGGCACCACCATCGCCTCGACGACGAGGTCCGGGTGGGCACAGACGAGATGGCGGGCGAAGGCTGGGCGACGGGCACCACAGTTGTGTTGCTCCCCGAAGGTGCGGTTGCGGCAGTCGACGTGCGGGGCGGGGGACCGGGCACCCGGGAGACCGACCTGCTCGATCCCGCCAACACGGTGCAGACGGCGCACGCGATCGTGCTCAGTGGCGGCAGCGCGTACGGACTGGCAGCTGCGGACGGGGTCATGACCCATCTGGAGGACGCCGGCCTCGGCTTGGCCATGGACACCCGTGGATCAGTGGTACCCATCGTCCCGGCTGCGGTGATCTTCGATCTCACGGTCGGGAAGTGGACGGCAAGACCCGACCGCGACTTCGGCAGGCTCGCGGCGCAGGCGGCAGGCCACGATGTCGAGCTGGGGTCGGTCGGCGCGGGGACCGGCGCACGGGCGGGTGCGCTCAAAGGCGGCGTCGGGTCGGCGAGCATCACGTTCACCTCCGGGCCCGCAACCGGGATAACCGTCGCCGCACTCGTCGTCGCGAACCCGGTGGGCGCCGTTATCGACCCCACGAGCGGATTGCCGTGGGGCGCCCTGCCGGTGGAGCTCGACTACTTCGGACTGCGCAAGCCGACCGACGTCGAGACCGCCGCACTGTTGGCCCTGACTGCGAAGTCGAGTCCGCTCAACACCACGATCGGGGTGGTGGCAACCGACGCCGTTCTCGACCCGGCATCAACCCAGCGGGTCGCGATGACCGCTCACGACGGGCTCGCGCGCGCGATCCGTCCGGCACATTCGCCGCTCGACGGCGACACGCTCTTCGCGGTCGCCACCGGTTCGGTGACCCCGACTCCGCAAGACGCGCCGAACGTCCCGGTCGGGATGAATCCGAATGTCGCTCTCGTCGCCGCGATCGGTGAGGCCGCGGCTACCGTCGTGCAGCGGGCCATCGTCAAGGCCGTGATCGCGGCCGACCCTGTCGCCGGAATACCGACCTATCGGCAGACGTTGCCATCAGCGTTTGCCCCGCCCGTACGTTGACCCATCCACCCGGAGGTAGTCAGTGCTCACCATCAGCCGCTCGCTTGTCGAAGCGATGGTTGCGCACGCCCGCGCCGACCATCCCGACGAAGCCTGCGGGGTGATAGCGGGCCCGGAGGATTCGGATCGGCCGGAGCGGTTCATCGCGATGGTCAACGCCGAACGATCGCCGACGTTCTATCGGTTCGACTCCGGGGAACAACTCAAGGTCTGGCGTGAGATGGATCGGAACGACGAGGAACCGGTTGTGATCTACCACTCGCACACCGGGACCGAGGCGTACCCGAGCCGTACCGATGTCTCGTTCGCCTCCGAGCCGAACGCACACTACGTCTTGATCTCCACCCGAGATCCCGACACCGAGGAGATCCGCAGTTACCGGATCACCGCCGGAGTGGTCACCGAAGAAGAGATCGAAATCAACTAGGAGTTCGCCATGGCGGTAACCGTTTCCATCCCCACGATCCTGCGGACCTACACCGACGGGAACAAGCGCGTCGAATCCACCGGTGCGACGGTGGCCGAACTGATCGACAATCTCGATGCGAGCCACGGCGGTCTCAAGGACCGCCTGATCGCCTCCGGAAAGCTACACCGATTCGTCAACGTGTATGTCAACGACGAGGACGTCCGGTTCTCCGGTGGTCTCGACACCGCAGTTGCCGACGGCGACGAGGTCACGATTCTGCCTGCCGTCGCCGGCGGCTGAGACCAGCAGTCCATGACACGCTACGAATCGCTGATCGAGTCGGTCGGCCATACCCCGCTGATCGGTCTGCAACGGTTGTCACCGCGCTGGCGTGACACCGATGACGGCCCGGCCGTGCGGTTGTGGGCCAAACTCGAAGATCGCAATCCCACCGGCTCGATCAAGGATCGTCCGGCATTGCGGATGATCGAACAGGCCGAGGCGGACGGGTTGTTGACGCCGGGCGCGACCATCCTCGAACCTACCAGCGGCAACACCGGGATCTCGCTGGCGATGGCAGCAAAACTCAAGGGCTACAAGGTCATCTGCGTGATGCCTGAGAACACGTCGGTCGAACGGCGACAGCTGCTGACGATGTACGGCGCCGAGATCATCTCCTCGCCTGCGGTCGGTGGGTCGAACAAGGCGGTCGCGATGGCCAAGGAGCTGGCCGCCGCCAACCCCGACTGGGTGATGCTCTACCAATACGGGAATCCGTCGAATGCGCTGGCGCACTACGAGAGCACCGGCCCCGAACTGCTCGACGACCTACCGGAGATCACCCACTTCGTGGCAGGACTCGGCACCACCGGGACCCTGATGGGTGCCGGCAGGTTTCTTCGTGAGCAGCGGCCGCAGATCCAGATCGTCGCAGCCGAACCTCGTTATGGCGAAGAGGTATACGGACTGCGCAACATCGACGAAGGCTTCGTACCGGAGTTGTACGACGAGTCGATCCTGACCATGCGGTACTCCGTGGAGGGCCGCAACGCGGTCCGCCGTATGCGTGAGCTGATCGACACCGAGGGCATCTTCGCCGGGGTCTCGACGGGTGCGATCGTCCACGCCGCCCTCGGCGTCGCCCGCAAGGCGATGTCCGCTGGTCAGCGCGCCGATATCGCCTTTGTCGTCTGCGACGCCGGATGGAAGTATCTGTCCACGGGGGCGTACGAAGGTAGCCTCGACAAGGCAAGTGACGATCTCGAGGGCCAGCTCTGGGCCTGACGGTCGCGGCGATATCTGATCGGAGACCCATGACCGGATCGCTCGGCTCCTACGGCGGTGGATTGCCGTCCACCGGACCACCGGCGCCTGCGCGGACGTCGTGGCCGCTGTGGGCACGTTCGGCCGTCGTCATCGCCGTCCTGACCGCGCTGCTCTACGTCATCGAGGCGATCGACGCCGTCAGCAAACACGACCTCGACAGTGCGGGTATCGAACCGCGAGAGGCTGACGGTCTCACCGGCATCTTTTTCTCGCCGTTCTTGCACGCCGACTGGGAACACTTGGCGGCCAACACACTTCCCGGGATGGTGCTGGGGTTCCTGGTCCTGATGGCGAGGCGTTTCATCATCACGACGGCCATCGTGTGGGTAGTGTCGGGCCTCGGCGTCTGGTTGTTCGCGCCGCCGTACACCGTGACCGTCGGAGCGTCCGGCATCATCTTCGGCTGGCTCACCTACATCCTGGTGCGCGGACTGTTCAATCGCGACGTCTGGCAGGTCCTCCTCGGGGTCGTGGTGTTCATGATCTACGGAGGCGTCCTGTGGGGTGTGGTCCCCACCGACGGCCGGGTCTCCTGGCAGGGGCACCTCTTCGGTGCGATCGGGGGCGTCCTGGCCGCCTGGTACCTGTCGAAGAAGGATCGCAAGCGCGACGAGAAGAAGGCACTGACCCAGTGATCACAGATGTGGACGCACCGATCGGAATCTTCGATTCCGGGGTCGGTGGCCTGACGGTCGCGCGCGCCGTGATCGACCAACTTCCCGCCGAGAACATCATCTACATCGGCGATACCGCCCACGGTCCTTACGGGCCGCTGACCATCCCGCAGATCCGGGCCCACGCGCTCGCCATCGGCGACGAACTCGTCGAACGAGGTGTCAAGGCGCTGGTGATCGCGTGCAACACCGCGTCGGCGGCGTGTCTGCGAGACGCGCGTGAGCGCTACCCGGTGCCGGTGATCGAGGTGGTCCTGCCGGCAGTGCGCCGAGCTGTCGCCGCGACCAGGTCGGGACGTATCGGCGTGATCGGGACCGAGGCGACGATCGCCTCCCGGGCGTACGAGGACTCCTTTGCCGCTGCGCAGAACGCGGTGATCACGTCTGTCGCCTGCCCGAGGTTCGTCGACTTCGTCGAGCGGGGCATCACCAGCGGTCGTCAGGTTCTCGGCTTGGCGGAGGGCTACCTCGAGCCGCTGGCTGCCGCCCGGGTCGACACCGTCGTGCTCGGCTGCACCCACTATCCGATGCTGTCCGGGGTCATCCAGTTGGCGGTCGGCGACGACGTGACGTTGGTGTCGAGTGCGGAGGAGACGGCGAAGGACGTGTTGCGCGTCCTCACCGCCAACGATCTGCTCCGCGAACCATCGGTCCTGCCCGCGCAGCGCGTCTTCCAGGCAACCGGCGACCCGGATTTGTTCGCGCGGTTGGCGACGAGGTTCCTCGGACCCGCAATCGGAGCGGTTCAACACGCCTGATCTGCCGTCCGGTGACGCCACGGTCATCAGGCGTGGCAGCATGGCGGCATGCGTTTGACCGTGCTGGGTTGTTCGGGCAGTTTGTCTGGCCCAGACTCTCCGGCGTCGGGGTATCTCCTGACCGTGCCGGGGCACCAGCCAGTGGTGATGGATTTCGGTCCGGGCGTCCTCGGGCCCCTGCAGCAGCACGCGAACCCGAACGACGTGGCGATCGTGCTCAGCCACCTCCACGCCGACCACTGCCTCGATCTCCCGGGCTTGCTGGTGTGGCGTCGATACAGTCCGGTGCCAGCGACCGGTAAGGGCACGCTCATCGGGCCTCCGGGTACCGCCGCGCGAATCGGCGCCGCGTCGTCGGAGTACGCCGGTCAGGTCGACGACATCACCGACACCTTCGAGGTGGGCGAATGGGTTGACCGAGAAGAGATCGAATTGGGCGGGATGAAGATTCTGGCGCGAAAGGTCAACCATCCGCCGTCGACCTTCGGATTTCGGATCACCGCGCCCGAGGGGAAAGTCCTCGTGTACTCGGGGGACACCGGTGTGTGCGATGAGCTGATCGAACTGGCCGAGGGCGCTGACGTGTTCTTGTGCGAGGCATCGTGGACTCACGATCCGGCCAACCGGCCGCCGAACCTGCACCTGTCCGGGCGTGAAGCGGGCGAAGCCGCCGCCAAAGCGGGGGTCAAGAAGCTTGCGCTGACCCACCTTCCGCCATGGACCTGGCCCGATGACGTACTCGCCGAAGCTCGTGAGGTGTACGACGGCCCGATCACGGTCGTTCGTAAAGGCGAACAGATCGACATCGACTGACGCCGGCGACCCGCGTATCGGCCACCCGACCACAGGTCTGGCCATAGTCGATAGGGTAGGCGGTGTGAGTAGACGTGTAGATGGCCGAGTCGACGACGAGCTGCGGAAGGTCACCATCACCCGCGGATTCACCAATCACCCCGCCGGATCAGTGTTGGTGGAATTCGGGCAGACGCGAGTGATGTGCACCGCGAGTGTCACCGAGGGGGTTCCCCGATGGCGCCGCGGCTCCGGACTCGGCTGGCTCACAGCGGAGTACGCGATGTTGCCCGCAGCCACCCACGACCGTTCCGATCGCGAGTCCGTCAAGGGCAAGGTCGGCGGTCGCACCCAGGAGATCAGCCGCCTCATCGGTCGATCACTGCGTGCCTGCATCGACCTCGCGGCGTTGGGGGAGAACACGATCGCGCTCGACTGTGACGTGCTCCAGGCCGACGGTGGAACACGAACCGCAGCCATCACCGGCGCCTACGTTGCGTTGTCCGACGCGGTGACCTATCTGAACGCCGCAGGCAAACTCGCTGACCCACAGCCTATTTCCTGCATGATCTCCGCCGTCAGCGTTGGCGTCGTCGATGGTCGCGTGCGTCTGGACCTGCCCTACGAAGAGGATTCTCGTGCCGAGGTGGACATGAATGTGGTGGCCACCGATACCGGAACTCTTGTCGAGATCCAGGGCACGGGGGAGGGCGCGACCTTCCCGCGGTCGACCCTGGACCGGTTGCTCGACGTGGCGATGGCGGGCACCGAACAACTCTTCGAGGTGCAGCGTGCGGCGTTGGCGCTTCCGTACCCGGGTGAGCTGCCGGTTGCCGAGACCCCGGGCAAGCGCAAGGCATTCGGCAGCTGATGGGTGGTCGTCTACTGGTTGCCAGTCGCAACGCCAAGAAGTTGGCCGAGCTCCGGCGCGTGGTGGAGCAGGCCGGCATCGAGGGCCTCGAGGTGATCGGTCTCGACGAGGTGCCCCCGTTCGAAGAGGCACCGGAGACCGGTGCCACGTTCGAGGAGAATGCCCTCGCGAAGGCCCGGGACGCATACGCGGCCACCGGATTGCCATGTGTTGCCGATGATTCCGGCCTCGAGGTGGATGCGCTGAACGGCATGCCGGGGGTGCTTTCGGCGCGCTGGTCCGGTCGGCATGGTGACGATCCCGCCAACACCGCGTTGCTGCTCGGTCAGCTCAAAGATGTACCGCAGGAGCGTCGGGGCGGCGCGTTCGTCTCTGCGTGCGCGCTGGTCACGGCTGACTCAGAGGTCGTCGTCCGCGGAGAGTGGCGCGGGCGGATCATCGCAGAACCGCGCGGCAAGAACGGGTTCGGCTATGACCCCGTGTTCGTACCCGATGACGCGGTAGGCGAAGGGCGCAGCTCGGCCGAGTTGTCGGCAGCCGAGAAGGACGCGCTCAGTCACCGCGGGCGGGCGCTGGCGCAGCTGTTACCCGCCTTGCGCGAGTTTGCGACGCGGTAGCGTTCAGAGGCTGAACTGCGCCCGGATCTCCTGGGTGCGTTTGTGTTCCACCCAGAACGACAGGAACGGGATTGTTCCGGCGATCAGCGTGAAGATAGCCTTGCCGATCGGCCAGCGGACCTTGATGCCGAGGTCGATCGCCATGATCAGGTAGATGAAGTACACCCACCCGTGCACGAACGGAACGAAGTCGAGCGAGTGGTTGTCGAATCCGTAGAGCAGGATCATCTCGGCAACCAGCAGCAGCAGCCACAGGCCGGTGATCCAGGCCATCACCCGATATCGCAGCAGCGCACCTTTGATCTTGTTCGGTGGCGTGATCGTCCTCGGGGTGGTGGTCGACTCGGCGGGTGTTTCGGTCACTGATTACTCCGTTGCGAATTGTCGGATGGGGCCGCTTGGGCCTGCAGTCGCGCCAGACGGGCCGCGTCCGCTTCTGCGAGTTCGGCGAGGATCCGGTTGTACTCGGCGATTTGATCGCCTTCGGTGGTGCCGTCCTCGACCGTCGGCGTCGGCGCGGCGCTCGGCCGCGGCGGCAGGATGCCCGCGGGGATCTCTTTGATGCCGTTGTTCGCCGCATGCATCTTCTCGACCTCGTCCGGATTGTCCTCGAGGACGACGAACTTGCGGTAGGCGTAGACGAAGAACGCCGCGAACGCGGGCCACTGCAGGGCATAGCCGAGGTTCTGGCCGGTGCCCGAGCTGGACTCGAACCGGTCGAGCTGCCACCAGGCCATGGCTAGGCAGGCAACGGCTGCGACGATGACCAGCGCGATGAGTGCTGGTCGGTGCCGCTGCTTGTTCGATGCCATGTCTTGACCGTACCTAAGTGCCGCAACTCGCTGGTCAGCCGGTAGTCTGTGCTCTGCACGCGCGAGTGGCGGAATTGGCAGACGCGCTGGATTTAGGTTCCAGTGTCTCAGGACGTGGGGGTTCAAGTCCCCCCTCGCGCACCACGTGAACAAGATGACCGCCCCTCGGCCTGTGAAGGCCGAGGGGCGGTAGTGCCGGGAGGGTCGGGGGTCCCCCGGCATCCAGTCATTCGGTCCCCGGCCGGGTAGGGATTGGTTTGTCGCAGACATTCTGCGTACAACCGAGGTCAGTCGGTAGAAAGACCAGGTCGATAGGCAGAGCGGCGTCTCCACGTCTCCATTCGGACTCCGCAGGCATCGCCGCCCCGCCGCGCTTGAGACTATCAGTACTTCGAACGTATGGTCGAATGATGAAGACGGCGAGCATCGGTGGAGACAGCGGTCAACCGCGACGACCGGCGTTCGTCCGCGTGGGCCATATGGCGGTGACCGTCGACCTGATCACGCTCTACGCCTATCAGCCGCACCATTCCGGCTCGTACCACCCCGATGGACTGCAATTTCGTAAAAAGACGCTGGGGGTCCTGACCGAGTGGGGCATGACGGAATGGGGGGAGTGGTTCGGCAAGGTGACCTATACGATCCCGGCGAAAGGTCGCGAGGAAAAGGTGACGCACTGGGTTCCCGGGTGGGCGCTGCGGCCGGCCGAGCATCCCGGTCCCCGGTAGGTGGTGAGGTACACAGGTGGCGAAGTGGCCGCAAGCCTCAGAGAAGCGGATGCTGGACATACGATGTTCGCTCGATCCACCTCCGCGGCACCGCCCCTACGCACCGTCGTGGCGGCGTCGCTGATCGCTGCGCAGATCCTCGTCGCGGCGTCGGTCGGGGCGGTCGTGTGCGGGTCGGCACGGGCCGCCGCCCCCGTGCCCACCAATTCTCTCTTGATGGCACCATCAGGACCCGTGTCAGCCGATCACTCGTTTGCGGCGCTGGCCGCGGCGCAGGCCACAGCGACCGCCGGGGGCGGTATCGACCTCGACGCGGCGGTGCTCGACACGACGACCGGGGTCAGTGCGTCCACCACCCCTGCGCCGGTGCCCATGTTTGCTGCGTCGCTCGCCAAACTCGTTGTGACCGTGGACGTGATCGACAGACGACGAGATGACGACCTCGTGGTCGGCGAGCCAGACCTCGAGTTGCTGCGGCGCGCCCTCGGGCCGAGCGATGACCTCGCAATGAACGAATTGTGGGAGAGGTTCGATGGACAGGGTGCTGCGGCACGCGTGAGTGCGCGAGTCGGACTGGTCGGGACGACTGCGCCCGTCGATCCGTCGTATTGGGGGCAGATGACGACCACGGCTGCCGATCTCGCGACGCTTTATCGGCATGTGATCTCGATGCCGGAGATGGATCGAGATATGATCATCGGTGCTCTCGCCGCCGCGCCGCCCGTCGCGACAGACGGCTTCGCGCAGGACTTCGGACTCCTTGCTCCACGGCAGGTCGGGATCGCCGTCGCGAAGCAGGGCTGGATGTGCTGCGACGATCAGACGAGTTACCTGCACAGCGCGGGGCTCGTCGGTGACGACGGCCGGTTCGTGGTGGTGCTCCTGAGCCGGCAACAGTTCGACCAGGATTGGCAACCGGAAAGGGACCGCCTCACCGCGTTGGCCGCCGCCGTGTACGAGGTGTTGGATCAGGCGTCCGATGTGATGAACTGACGCCGTGAAGACGTCGGGAGATTGCCGAGTATTCGTGTGATCTCCTGGGCCGGAGCGTATTCCGCCACTCCGATCGCTCTGCGGACGCTCGTGCTGCGCCCTGTTGCCGACCGTGGATAGGCCGCGACGCCGCTCCTCGTGGTCGGGTGCTGTGATCTCGGTCGCCCCACCGCCGCAGTTGGGAACGGAACCCCGGCATCGGTCGTTGACCGAAAAGCTCAGAGCTGAGCCGGATTTACGCAGTACGTTCAAGGAGTAGAAGACAGTGAGTGATTTTCCGCCGCCACCACCGTGGACGGCCGGTTTCCGTGCCCAGCAGGCAGCGAAGAAAGCCGAGAGCGAGCACACCCCGCCGCCGCGCAAGAGTCGCGGCGACAAATGGGAGTGGCTCGTCTTGGTTGCGTTGCTGGCTCTCGTCGTCATCGTCTTGGTACTGAAGTAGCCCACTCGTCGCGGGCCCTCGGCGGCCACCGTACCCACTTGCCCAGCAGTCGATTCGCGAAAAACGTCCCCTCAGAGACGGTTCGGGGGAATGTTCCCTCGGCAATCCACCTCGGGGACGAACATTCCCGCCAACTCGCTCTGACCGACCACATTGGCGACGGAAACGCGAAACGGGAGGCAGGCCGTGGTGGCCTGCCTCCCGTTGCTTTCGGGTTCTTGTCTACTTCGTGTAAAGACCCTCGATCTCGTCGGCGTGTGAGTCGTGGATGACGTTGCGCTTGAGCTTGAGCGTGGGCGTCAATTCTCCGGACTCGATCGTGAAGTCGGTGTCGATGATCCGGAACTTCTTGATCGCTTCCGCCTTGGACACCAGGGTGTTGGCAGTCTTCACGGCGTCATCGATGTCGGCGAGGATGTCCTTGTTCTCGAGCAGATCCGCGATCGCGGTGTCCGCGGGCAGCTCGTGCCGCTCGAGCCAGCCCGGGAGGGCCTCTGGATCGAGGGTGATCAGGGCCGCGATGAACGGCTTGTTGTCACCGACGACCAACGCCTGGCTGACCAGGGGATGAGCGCGGACCGCGTCCTCCATCTGTGCCGGCGAGACATTCTTACCGCCGGCGGTGACGATCAGTTCCTTCTTGCGTCCGGTGATCGAGAGGTATCCGTCATCGAGCGTGCCGATGTCGCCGGTATGGAACCAGCCGTCCTTGAGGGCGTCGGCAGTCGCCTGCTCGTTCTTCCAGTAACCACCGAACACGACCGGTCCCTTGAGCAAGACCTCGCCGTCGTCGGCAATCGCGACCGACTGGCCGTAGATGGGCCGTCCGACCGTCCCGATGCGTTGTGCACCTTCGGCGTTCACGGTTACTGCGGCGGTGGTCTCGCTGAGGCCGTAGCCCTCGTAGATCGGGATCCCGATGCCGCGGAAGAAGTGCCCGAGCCGAGCGCCGAGCGCGGCGCCACCGGACACCGCGCTGGTGCACTCGCCACCGAGAGCGGCGCGCAGCTTGGAGTAGACGAGAGCGTCGAACAGCTTGTGCTTGAGCTTGAGTGCGAGCCCTGGGCCGGACGGGGTCTCGAGAGCCTTGGAGTACTCGATCGCGGTGTCGGCGGCCTTGCCGAAGATCTTGCCCTTCCCGCCGTCTTCGGCCTTCTGCTTGGCGCTGTTGTAGACCTTCTCGAACACACGCGGCACCGACAGCAGGTAGCTGGGCTTGAATGCCGCGAGATCATCCATGAGCGTCGGGCCGACAGTGGTGTGGCCGAGTTGCACCAGATGCACAATCGACGCGACAGAGATGATGCGCGCGAACACATGGGCCAGGGGAAGGAACAGCAGGGTGGAGCTGCCCTCGGACATCAGGTCGCCGAGCGTCACCCGCACCGCGTGGCACTCGTGCAGGAAGTTGGCGTGGGTCAGTGCAACGCCTTTGGGCTTGCCGGTGGTGCCGGAGGTGTAGACGAGGGTCGCGATGTCGCTCGACAGCGTGTTCGCATGTCGCTGGTCCAGCTCCGCGTCGTCGATCTTCTCGCCACGCTTCTTCAGTTCGTCGATCGCACCCGAGTCGATGACAAGTGTCTCCTTCAGGCTCGCCGCCTCGGCGAGAGCGGGCGAGTGCTCCGACTTCTGGCCCTCGGTCTCGACCACGATGAGCGAGGTCTCCGAGTTCTCGACGATGTACTGGACCTGCGACGAGGACGAGGTCTCGTAGATGGCGACCGTGGTGCCGCCGGCACGCCACACGGCGTAGTCGATCACGGTCCACTCGTAACGGGTTGCGCTCAGGATCGACACCCGGTCGCCGGGGCCGATGCCGGAGGCGATGAAGCCCTTGGCCACCGCGTCGACGAGGTCCGCGAATTCCTTGGTGCTGATGTCGGCCCAGGCGCCGCCATCGGTGCGCCGCTTGAACAGCGCTTTGGTCGGTGATTCCTCGCGGTGCCGCAACATCGAATCGACGATGGATGCCTTGTCCGGCACAACGAAGTCGGACGGGACGGTGATCTCTTGCACGTAGGCCTCCTGCGGCATGGAATGCGGAGAACCGGTGACTGACGAAATCGGACACCGGCAACTGTGCGATAGATTACCTTTTGTCATTACTCGTCAGTAAGGGACCTGCGAAGCAGCTACGAGCGACTGCGGCACCCTACGCTGCGAATAACGGATTTGGGCTGTTCACGGCTACAGTGGACAGTAATGACCGACAGTATTGATGCGGCCGCCGTGAGTGATGCGGCCGCTGCGAGTGAAGAAACCATCACGTTTGCAGACCTCGGGATGGATGCCCGGGTACTCCAAGCGCTCACAGACGTGGGCTACGAGACCCCGTCACCGATCCAGGCTGCGACGATTCCGCCGCTCCTCGAGGGTCGTGACGTCGTCGGTCTTGCCCAGACCGGAACGGGTAAGACCGCGGCGTTCGCCGTTCCCATCCTCTCGGGGATCGATGCATCCGCCCGTAAACCGAAGGCGCTGATCCTCGCGCCGACCCGTGAGCTCGCACTGCAGGTCGCCGAAGCGTTCGGCCGGTACTCGGCACACCTGCCCGGCGTGAAGGTGCTGCCGATCTACGGCGGACAGAGCTACACCGTCCAGTTGTCTGGATTGCGGCGCGGTGCACAGATCATCGTCGGCACCCCCGGTCGCGTGATCGATCATCTCGACAAGGGCACGCTCGACATCTCCGAGCTCGACTACCTCGTGCTGGACGAAGCCGACGAGATGCTCAACATGGGCTTCGCCGAGGATGTCGAACGAATCCTCAAGGACACTCCGGACACCAAGCAGGTCGCGCTGTTCTCCGCGACGATGCCGAAGACCATCGGCCGGCTGTCGCAGAAGTACCTGAAGGACCCCGTCGAGGTCACGATGAAGGCCAAAACGGGCACTGCGTCGAACATCACGCAGCGCTACCTGCAGGTTTCGCATCAACGCAAACTCGACGCCCTGACGCGCGTCCTCGAAGTCGAGCAGTTCGACGCGATGATCGTCTTCGTCCGTACGAAGCAGGCCACCGAAGATCTCGCAGAACGGTTGCGTTCGCGCGGGTTCTCCGCGGCGGCCATCAACGGTGACATCGCCCAGGCTCAGCGTGAGCGCACCATCGCGCAACTCAAGAACGGTCAGGTCGACATCCTCGTCGCCACCGACGTGGCGGCCCGCGGACTCGACGTCGATCGCATCTCCCACGTGCTGAACTACGACATCCCGCACGACACCGAGGCGTACGTGCACCGCATCGGCCGCACCGGCCGCGCGGGCAGGTCCGGCACTGCGCTGCTGTTCGTGTCCCCGCGCGAGCGCCACCTGTTGCGCGCCATCGAGAAGGCGACACGCCAACCGCTCGACGAGATCGGGCTGCCGAGCGTCGACGATGTGAACGCCCAGCGCAAGACGAAGTTCGCCGAGTCGATCACCCAGAACCTGGGCTCCGATCACCTGGACATGTTCCGGAAACTGATCGAGGGCTACGCGCAAGAGAACGACGTCACGATGGCCGACATCGCGGCTGCACTCGCACTCGAAACGCGCGACGGCGGCTTCCTGATGTCGCCGGATCCGCCTGCGAGCGAACGTAAGGATCGCGACCGCAAGGAGCGTGCCGAGCGTTCCGGCCGCGGCGGCGACACCGAGTTCGCGACGTACCGGCTCGCCGTCGGTCGTCAGAACAACGTGACCCCGGGTGCCATAGTCGGTGCGATCGCCAACGAAGGAGGCCTCTCGCGAGGCGATTTCGGCCACATCAGCATCCGTGCAGACCACTCGCTGGTCGAGTTGCCGCGCAATCTCGACCGGGAGACGCTGACGCGTCTGCGTGGTACCCGTATCGGCGGCGTGCCCATCGGCATCAAGAAAGACGACGGGGCTCCACGCTCGCGATCTTCCTACGGCAACAAGGGCGCCGGCGGCGGGAAGTCGTACGGGCGCGAGCGTCGCGGGTCACAGAAAGTTGCAGGCCGGGCCCGCCCGTAGGGTCCGAGCTGGGCAGATCACTCTTCCCTATCACCTCTTGTGAGCTGTGAGATCACCGGGTGGAATACATCCCGGACGATCGGTAGTATCGCCGGCGGCGTGGTTCTGGTGTTGCGAACTTAGATTCGACGTCATCCTCCCGTAACAATTCGGGTGTGGTGAACGACACAACAAGAGCGCACACAAGTTGTAGGTAAGAGGAACGGTGATGAGTCCAGTAATGATGGCTGATCCGATCTCGGCGCAAGAATGTGCCGAGCATCGCGATCGCGGAGATGCAATCGTGGTCGACATGCGACCTCAGGTCGTGCGGCACCAGGGCAGTCTGCCCGGAGCCGTGGTGGTCGAACCCCATGAGCTCCTCGCAGCTTTCGACCCGACTTCGAAGCATCGCATTCCTGTGATCGACGACCTGGACACCGAGATCGCGGTCGTATCGGTGAGTTCACAGGCACCCCAGATCGCCCAGCGGATCGCCGCGTTGGGCTACACCCATGTGCATTATGTCGACGGCGGTTTCCGCGCCTTGCGTTCCGCGACAACTGCCTGAGGGGAGAACGGCGCGAGCGTAGGGAAGTCGAGTCCGACATTCGGCAGCCATCTCGTGAAGACGGTCGCTGCAACGGGTAGCGTTCTGGGTTAGTAAGTATCAACCTGAGGCTTAACTCGAGGACATGATGACCGATTCTGTGCCCGGCGACGACCGGCGCGGCAGGGTACTGCGCCTGTTGCAGTTCCTGCATGAGCTGGTTCGGGCCAAGTCCTCGGTCATCCGGGACGTCTCAGAGCACGCCGGGGTGGTCTGGCTCGGGCCTGATTACGACATCTCTATCGACCGCGATGCAGCGGTGGGCCAGGTGATCACCGAACTCTCCCGCAGCAACGAGCTGCAGAACACCGCGTACGACCTGCTGGCCCAGGCCATCGACGAATTGGCCGAGCGTCCAGAATCGCTGGAGCTCGTGGTTGCGTCAGGGCTGCTCACGGCTCATGGGCCCACGGCCATCCGCGAGCACCTTCTCACCCAGCCGGTCATCGCCGATCATGACCACGCCACCGGGGTCATCAGCGTCAGGCTCGCCGGAGGGTCACAACCGGAGCTGCACGCAGGTCATCTGCTCACCGGCCTCGACGGGTTCGACCTGGCGGCGTCGACCGAGCTCTCGGACACCCTTGGCACCACGCGCTCGCCGATCGCGGAGTCGGTCGAGAAATTCTTCACCAAGTGGCGACGCGCGGTCGTCGACGACCCTGCCTCCGTGACGGTCGACTTGGCGCCTGCTCTCGTCCTGCGTCGTCGCGGTTCGGCGCCGCTGCTCGATTACTACGAGGCCATGATGGCCAGCGTTCGGGATGAATCAAATGACATCCCGATCGGCCTTGCACAACTGGTCGAGCCGGTCGAAGCGTCGGAGCGGGTCTCTCGGCTGCGCGAGACCGGCGCGATGTCCGCGGCCGAACTCGTCGAAGACGCGCTCTATCCGTTGCCGTCGAACGTCGAACAGCGCGACATCCTCGCGCAACTCGGCCTCGACAGCGGGGTCGTCGTCGAAGGTCCGCCAGGAACAGGTAAGACCCACACGATCGCGAATCTCATGTCGGCTCTCCTGGCCAAGGGTCAGCGGGTGCTGGTCGTCTCGGAGAAGGCGCAGGCCCTGCACGTACTCCGAGACAAGCTTCCCGTCGAACTGCAGGAACTGGCGGTCTCGATCACCGATGTGACCAAGGACGGTTCCCAGTCGCTGATCGACAGCGTCGAGGCGATCGCCACCCGTAAGGGCAGCTTCCAGTCGCGAGTCGCGACCAGCGAGATCAAGAACCTGCGGTCCAAGCGTGATCAGGCACGCGCCAAGCGTGAACAGATCCTACGGGAGATCTGGCAGCTCCGGGAGTCGGAAACCGAGAAGCACGAGTGGGTCGCGGCCGGGTACAGCGGAACCGCAGCCCACATCGTGCGCCAGTGCAACCAGGTTGCTGAGCAGCATGATTGGCTTCCAGGTCCGTTGAGCAGTGCGCTGCCGGCCCTGGAGCCCACCGAGTTCGAGCGACTACTGGAACTACTGCGCGCGCGGGGCGACGGATGGTCTGATCGATTGGCTCAGCATCTGCCCCCACTGGACGACGTGCTGCCGGGCACCGTGGAACTCGAGCAGATCTGTAAGCGGGTGCAAGAGCGCCCCTCTGAAGGCATGGTCGGCAGCGGTTCGCTTCTCGCGATTCTCGCCGATGTGGACAGTGCTCGATTGCTCCGGGTCAAGACCAGGTGTGATCGTCTCGGTGCAGCGGTACGCGAAGTCCGGACATTCCCGCCGCACCTGCAGCAGATGGCGCAGCGACTGCTCTCCGGTGAGGCGTCATACCTGTGGAATCGCGTGACGGCACTGTCGGAGGTCATCGATGACGCGACCGAGCGGGACAAGCGCATCGGGACACACACCGTCGAGGTAGACGGTGCGGCCACAGGCGATTCGGTCCTGTTCGAACAGGCCGCGGAGTACTTGGAATCGGGTGGTGTGTGGCGCGGTCGATTCCGTAAAGCCCCGCAGCAGAAAGCTGTCGAGGACCTGGGAGCGTCCTATACGGTCGATGGTCGAGTGCCGACTGATGCTCCGTCACTGAGGCTCGTCGCCGACCACCTCGGAGTGCTCGATGCGGTGGCCCGGGTCCAGTCGATCCTCGCCGAGGTCAACGTCCCGATGGACACCAGCGGGACTCGTTCGGTGCAGCTCGGACGTCTCGTGCGGCTCGACGGGCAACTCGCCTGGGTGTCCGAATTGCTCACGGGCCGAGATCAATTGGTGCGCGAGCTGAATTCGATCAGTCCAGGTGGCCCCCGTCCGAAGAGTATCGATGAGGTCGAGGAGGTGGCGCGGCAGGCAGGTGCCATCGCCGCGGCGAACGACGGCACGTTGGCTCGCCGTGAACTCGATGACATCGCACGCGTCCTGTCAGCGGAGATCGAGAAGGGACCGTCGAGCGAGGGCGACGCCCTGCTCGCGGCAGTGCGTGCCGCCGACCCCGACGCAATCCTCGAGACCCGCCGCGCCTTCAACTCAGCCCGCATCGAGCGCGAGAGCCAGGGAGCTTTGGACCTCCTCGAGCTGCGCCTGAAGCAGAAGGCCCCCAATCTCGTCAAACTGCTGATCGAGACCTCGACCGAGGCGATCTGGGATGACCGTCTCGCTGACATGGATGCCGCGTGGTCGTGGCGCCGGGCCTATCAGTGGGCGCAGGACCGCAGCGACCCCGAACGTGAAATGAGGCTCGAGGCGGACCTCGACGAGGTCGAAGCCGACATCACGCACTTCACAGCGCGGCTGGCAGCCGCCTGCGCGTGGCGCGAGTGCCTCGAGCACATGACGGTCAGCCAGGTCCAGGCCCTGCAGTCGTACAGAGATCACATCACGAACATCGGTAAGGGTTCGGGAAAGCACGCAGAGCGCTTCAGGCTCGCCGCACGGTCTGCGATGGCACAAGCGCAGACCGCGGTGCCCGCGTGGATCATGCCGATCTCACAGGTGCTCAGTTCTGTTGCACCGCAGCAGAACTCTTTCGATGTGGTGATCGTGGACGAGGCCAGCCAAGCCGACATCTCCAGTCTCTTCCTGCTGTGGCTCGCGCCCCGCGTGATCGTCGTCGGAGACGATCGGCAGTGTGCGCCGGGAGGTTTCGGGGGATCGGGCATGGACGAGGTCTTCACCAAACTCGACACCTATCTGTACGACATCCCGCAATACATGCGAGACAGTCTCACGCCGCGTTCGAGCCTGTTCTCGATGTTGCGTACCCGCTTCGGACACGTGGTGCGCCTCCGCGAGCATTTCCGGTCGATGCCCGAGATCATCGAGTTCTCGAGTCGGCAGTTCTATCCCGACTCCCCGCTGATCCCGGTGCGACAGTTCGGTGCGGATCGGTTGCCGCCGTTGCAGACCCGACATATCGACGGGGCCAGGAGTTCCGGGTCGAACTCTTCGCTCGTGAATCCGGACGAAGCCGCCGCGTTGGTGCAGCTCCTGAAGGAGGCTGACGCCGATCCGCGGTATGCGGGAATGTCCTTCGGTGTCGTGGTGCTGCAGGGGCAGCGCCAAGTCGACCTCGTGAGCCAGTCGCTACGCGATGCGATCGATCCCGAGACCTGGCGCGAGCGGGCGCTTCGGGTGGGAACTCCGCCCGACTTCCAGGGCGATGAGAGACACGTGATCTTCTTGTCGATGGTCGTGTGCCCGGAGACCAACGTCAATGCGCTGACCCGCAGTGAGTCCCAGCGCCGTATCAACGTGGCGGCCTCCCGGGCGATGGAACAGCTCTGGCTGGTCCATTCGGTGGAGGCCGAAGACCTCAAGGCGAACGATCTGCGGTACTCGCTGTTGACCTACATGCAGAAAACCGAAGGTGCGCTGGTCGATCCGATGCCTGTCGGTATCACGACCACGTCGCGCAACGAACCGTTCGACTCGCTGTTCGAGCAGCAGATCTTCGTCGATCTGACCGAGCGCGGTTTCTACGTGAATCCCAAGGTGGTCGTCAACAACCGCGTCATCGACCTGGTCGTCACCGGTAGCGACGCCAGGCTCGCCGTCGAATGCGACGGTGACGAGTTCACCAGCACGCCTGAACAAGCGCGCGCCGATATGGAGCGCGAACGCGAATTGCGCCGCTGCGGTTGGCGTTTCTGGCGAGTGCGCGAGTCGGAATATCTGCTCGACCCAGAACTCGCGATGCGCGGACTGTGGGATGAACTCGAAAGACGTGGCGTCTCACCGAACTCGGTGGCACCAGAGCTGGCGGGTTCCTCAGATGTCGAGCCCTGGCAACCTCTCGCGTTGAGCGGCGGAGACTAGACCTCCGATCGATCCGAAACACCCGCCGACCGTGCCGAACTGGCCGTCGAGCGTGCCTATACCCCACGCAGACGAGCGCTTTCGGCACAGTCGATGCGAGTATTGGCACGGTCGAGGGTCTTTAAGGCACGCTCGATGGCGACAAGCACGGTCGAGGGGGTGGTTGCGACCCGACCGGTGCTCATTTGTCAGGCGCTCAGTCGTCGGCCGCTCGCACGTGCTCGAGCAGGGCCGGTAGACCTCGGCCCGCGGTGGTCTGCAGGAAATGCGTGACCGATGAGCTCAGCGGTGTCGGATCCGGGTTGATCTCGATCACCGGGATGCCTGCGGCCAGAGCCCGTTCCGGAAGTGAGGCGGCCGGATACACCAGGCCCGATGTCCCCACGACGATCAGCAGGTCGCATCCGGCCGCCGCATCGGCGGCGCGGTCCCAGGCATCCTGAGGTAGCGGTTCCCCGAACCACACCACGCCCGGCCGGACGGGGGAGAGGCACCGCGGGCACGCGGGCGGTTCGACGCGCAGGGTCTCGGTCGCCGTATCCGGGTCGGCATCGGTGCCGTCGTAGGGGGTTCCGCAGTTGGAACACCGCGGCGCGAAGAGACTGCCGTGCAAGTGTGCGGACACGGAGCTGCCCGCACGCTCGTGGAGATCATCGACATTCTGGGTGACGACCATCAGGGTTCGCCGCTGCGCCCACTGCGCCAGTGCGCGGTGGCCCGCGTTGGGTTCAGCGCCGCGGACGAGCCGGGCGCGCCACTGGTACCAAGCCCAGACGAGCGCGGGGTCGGCCGACCACGCCTCGGGCGTCGCGAGCTCGGTGGGGTCGAAGCGCTCCCACAATCCGGTCTCGGCGTCGCGGAAAGTGGGGACGTTGCTCTCGGCCGACATGCCCGCACCCGAGCACACGGTCACCCAGTGCGCCCCGCGGACCAGCGCGGCGACGGCCGGGTCAAGGGGTGTCGCGCCCATGGGCGTCAGGATCCCTGCAGTTCGGAACGCAGGATCTCGGCCGTACCCGGCAGGTCGTTGTCGCGCCTGGTGAGCAAACTCTTGGCGAGGACCAGCTTGTCCCCGTTGTGTCGCGGCACCACGTGCAGATGTGAGTGGAAGACGGTCTGGAAGGCAGCGCGGCCGTCATTGACGAGCAGGTTGACTCCGTCCGCGGCGATCGCCGATGCGCGCTGGGCGGCGGCGACACGCTGGCCGGCCTGGAACAGTTTGCCGCCCTGATCGGGGCTCAGTTCGGCGAGGTTGGCGGCGTGGCGCTTGGGGATCAGCAGCGTGTGGCCGGGTCGTACCGGACGGATGTCGAGAAAGCCGAGAACGTCGTCGTCCTCGTAGACGACGTGGGCCGGAGAGCTTCCGGCGACGATCGCGCAGAAGACGCAGTCACTCATACATCCACCCTAATGCCGCGTCTTTCGACAGCCCGCTCACCGGGAGTGACAAATTCGTTTATCACGATTGCATAACGGTGCCGACAGTCCGTCATTTGCCCAGGTGAGCGCTCGTTCGGTCGGTGTGAACTGCTTGTTGAACTATTGTTTGCACTACTTTAGTAGTCGTTAGCACCTCTACGTCGAATGTTACTGACGGGTATACCCGCGGGTCACTTTGAAACATGAGGAAAACCTCATTTTTGTGTGCCAACATGGTGTTCGAGCGCATCTGGAGGGCGCGGGCAATGTTGCCCGTCGGTCGAGATGAAACGTAGTGGGCTGCACAGGGATTCGCAACGCGAATCGCTCGGTCCGCCAGCGGGTGAGAATCTCCGGGATGCGCCGCCCACAGACAGCGCGGTCCTCACATCCGCAGAAACACACGCAACCAGCTACATGAGGGAGCCTCGTGACCATTCACCAGTTCCGCACCGGATCCGAAGAAAACTCTGCTTGGGCCACCCGGCCCGATGGATCCCTGATCGACCGACTGCGGGATGGTGAGTCGTACGCAGTGAGCTTCGGTGGACAGGGCGGCCCCTGGCTGCCCGTTCTCGCCGAGTTGGTCATCGACGCCGATCTCGATCGCAGCACTGCCAAGATCGTCGAAGCCGCCGAGCGGCTCATCGAGCCGGTGGCCGACCGCTTGTCCGCAGTACGCCCCGACGGATTCCATCCGTTGAGCTGGGTGCGCGCCTACAACGCTGAAGAGGTCACTCCATCCGACGCCGCGCTGGCTGCCGCTCCCGTCTCCGTGCCTGGCATCCTGCTCGCCCAGTTGGCTGCTGTGAGCGCCACGCGCAAGCAGGGTCTCGACCTCGCCGCGATGCCTCCCGTCGCCGCCATCGGACATTCGCAGGGGGTTCTCGCCACCGAGGCGATCAAGGCCGCCACCATCGAGAGTGGGCTGGGTGACGGAGCGCTGCTGGCCGTCGCACATCTGATCGGTGCTGCAGGCGCACTGGTGGCTCGTCGGCGCGGCTTGACCGCCGAGGCCGCCGGAAGTCCGATGCTGTCGATCGCGAACGTCGACCCGGCCCGGATCCAGACACTGGTCGACGACTACGCCCGGACGCTGCGCGAAGGCGACCGCGAGTCGGCCCCCGTCCTCTCCATTCTCAACGGTCGCCGCTCAGTGGTTCTGTCGGGCGCTCCCCGCCACCTCGCCGCGTTCGTCGCCCAGTGCGAGACCATCGCCGCAGCCGAGGCAGCCGAGCGCAAGAAGAAGACCACCGGCGGTTCCGCCTTCGCGCCTGTCTTCGACCCCCTCGCGGTGTCGATCGCGTTCCATCATCCCGCGCTGGACGCCGCGGCCGATCTGGTCGCCGAATGGGCACAGGCCTGCGACATCGATCCGGTGGCCGCGCGCCGCCTGGCCGCAGCCGTGCTCGTCGACCGCGTCGACTGGGTGGATGCACTCGACGACGTCGTGAGCGCCGGCGCCAAGTGGATCCTCGATCTGGGCCCCGGCGATGTCGCCACTCGCCTCAGCGTTCCCGTGGTTCGCGGCCAGGGTGTCGGACTCATCTCGGTGAGCCAGCGCGGCGGCCAGCGCAACCTGTTCGCCCCCGGCGGTATCCCCGACGTGCAGCGTCCGTGGAGCAGCTACAGCCCGCGCATCGTCGAATTGCCGGACGGACGCCAGGTCGTGGAGACCTCGTTCACCCGGTTGACCGGGCGTTCCCCGATGCTGCTCGCCGGCATGACGCCGACCACCGTCGACCCCGCCATCGTCGCGGCCGCCGCGAACGCAGGCCACTGGGCCGAGCTCGCCGGCGGCGGTCAGGTGACCGAAGGGATTTTCGCCGACAACATCGCCAAGCTGACCGAGCTGCTCGAGCCCGGTCGCCAGGCGCAGTTCAACACGTTGTTCCTCGACCCGTACCTGTGGAAACTGCAGATCGGTGGCAAGCGTCTGGTGCAGAAGGCGCGCGCGAACGGCGCCCCCATCGACGGCGTCATCGTCTCGGCAGGAATCCCTGAGCTCGACGAGGCGGTTGCCCTGGTCTCCGAGCTCGCCGAGGCCCAGATTCCCTACGTCTCGTTCAAGCCCGGCACCATAGGCCAGATCCGTTCGGTGATCCGGATCGCGGCCGAGGTTCCCCACTACCCCGTGATCGTCCAGATCGAGGGTGGCCGCGCGGGTGGACACCACTCCTGGGAGGACCTCGATTCGCTGCTGCTGGCGACCTATGCCGAGCTGCGGGCGCGGCCCAACGTCGTCATTTGCGTCGGCGGCGGCATCGGCACCGCCGAGCGCGCCAGCGAGTACCTCACCGGCGTCTGGTCCGCGGCACACGACTACCCGCTGATGCCGCTCGACGGCATCCTGGTGGGTACTGCCGCGATGGCGACCAAGGAAGCAACCACCTCACCCGCGGTCAAGGAACTGCTCGTCAACACCCCGGGCTGCGACGAGTGGATCGGCGCCGGCTACGCCACCGCCGGAATGGCCTCGGGCCGAAGCCAGCTCGGCGCCGACATCCACGAGGTCGACAACGCCGCATCGCGGTGTGGCCGCCTGCTCGACGAGGTGGCAGGCGATGAGGACGCCGTGGCCGAGCGCCGCGACGAGATCATCGAGGCCCTGACCGGAACCGCGAAGCCGTACATCGGCGATGTGGCGCAGATGACCTACCGGCAGTGGCTCGACCGTTACGTCGAGCTCGCCGTCGGAGAGGCCACCGGACCCGACACCTGGGTCGACATCACCTGGCGCCAGCGCTTCATCGACATGCTGCAGCGCGCCGAGGCCCGCCTGAACGATGCCGATCGCGGCCAGATCCCGACGCTGTTCGGGCACACAGCGGCCACCGACAACCCCGGTGCTGCCATCGACGCGCTCGTCGCGGTGTACCCGGCTGCGGACACCGACGTGCTGCACCCGGCCGACCTGCTCTTCTTCCTCGAGCTCTGCCGTACGCCCGGCAAGCCCGTCAACTTCGTGCCCGTCATCGACAAGGACGTGCGGCGCTGGTGGCGCAGTGACTCGCTGTGGCAGGCACACGATGCTCGCTATGGCGCGGACGAGGTCTGCATCATCCCGGGTCCTGTCGCCGTTGCCGGCATCACCCGCGTCGACGAGCCGGTGGGCGAACTGCTCGACCGCTTCGAAGCACAGGTCGTCACCGATCTCCACGGAATCGGTTCCGAGCCTTTTGCGATCAGCGCACGGCTGCGCGCCGGACTGGTTGATGTCGACGGTGTCCTCGGCAGCGCGATCGAGGCTCTCAGCGTCCAGTGGTCGGGCCGGCTCGTGCCCAACCCGATTGTTCAGTTGGGTGATCGCGATGCGTGGGAGTTCCCGTCCACCGAGCGTGGCGAACACGAACCGACCGGTGCCGTGCTGGAGCGCACCGAAGACGGTGTGCTGCTGAGCGTGCCGATCGGTAAGGCCACGGTCTCGATCCCGATGATCGTCGACAACTCGATCTTCGACGGTGGAGCACCCACGGTGACCGTCGATGCCGCGGCCGGCGCCATGCGTCAGCTCCTGGCCGTCGCCGCAGGCGGATCGCTGGCAGAGGTGACCGATGGCAGCGCAACGCGCACCGCCACCTGGGATCCCGACCTCGTCGCCGACCACGCGGCCGTCACCGCCTACACCCTGCCTGAGCATCTCAGCGCCTCGATTCCCCAGGGCGTCACCGGTTTCGCCAATCCGGACACGCTGGTCGGCCTGTGCTGGCCCGCTGTGTTCAGCGTTATCGGTGCGGCAACCACCACTGATGGCGCGCCTGTCGTGGAAGGCTTGCTCGACCTGGTCCACCTCGATCACGTGGCGACGACGTTGGCCGAGCTGCCCCGCACGAAGGCCGAGTTCACCGTCATCGCCGCGTTGTCCGATGTGACCGACACCGACCTCGGTCGGGTCGTCACCGTCGATGTCACCATCGCAGAAGGTGACCGCGAGGTCGCCACCATGACCGAGCGCTTCGCGGTTCGCGGACGCACCGGCAGTGGCGAACTGAGCGACCCGAAGCGGGCGGGCGGTGCACTGAGCGCCCGCACCGGCGAAGCCACCCGCAAGAAGATCCGCCAGGCGACCATCACGGCGCCGTCGCGGATGAACGGGTTCGCGCTGGTTTCAGGTGACCACAACCCCATCCACACCGATCTGTCGGCTGCGAAGATGGCCGGTCTGGGCAGTCCCATCGCCCACGGGATGTGGCTCTCGGCGGCCGCGCAGCACGTGGTGACCGCCACCGACGCGAAGAACCCCGTCCCGGTGCCGCGCGCACTGACCGGTTGGACCGCCCGCTTCTTGGGGATGGTCCGTCCGGGAGACGAGGTCACCGTCCGCGTCGACCGCGTCGGCATGGACGCCGGTCGCGACGTCATCGAGGTCAGCGCCAAGGTGGGTGACCTGCTGGTCATGAACGCCACCGGCCTGCTGGCCCCGGCGAAGACCGTGTATGCCTTCCCCGGCCAGGGCATCCAGAGCAAGGGCATGGGTCTCGACGCCCGCTCGCGCTCGAAGGCCGCCCGCAAGATCTGGGACCGCGCAGACAAGCACACCCGCGATGCACTGGGCTTCTCGATCCTGGCAGTGGTGCGCGACAACCCGACCACGCTGTCGGCCGGTGGTACCACCTACCAGCACCCTGACGGCGTCCTGTTCCTCACCCAGTTCACCCAGGTCGCCATGGCGACACTCGGCGTCGCGCAGATCGCCGAGCTCAAGGAATCCGGCGCATTCGTCGAGAACGCCATCACCTGTGGTCACTCGGTCGGCGAGTACAACGCGCTGGCTGCGTGCGCGGGCGTTCTCCCGCTGGAGGCCGTCCTCGAGGTCGTGTTCCAGCGCGGCGAGGCCATGCATCACCTGGTTCCTCGAGATGCCAAGGGCCGCAGCGACTACCAGATGGCTGCCATTCGGCCGAGCCAGTTCGGTCTGGCTGACGACGACGTCATCGACTTCGTTGCCGAGATCGGTGAGCGTACGGGAGACTTCGTCGAGGTCGTCAACCTCAACCTGCTCGGCTCGCAGTACGCGATCGCCGGCACGGTCAAGGGCCTCGAAGCCCTCGAAGCCGAGATCGAGATCTTGCGGGCGAAGACCGGCGGCAAGCGCTCGTTCATCGTCATCCCCGGCATCGACGTGCCGTTCCACTCCACGGTGCTGCGGGCCGGCGTGCCGGATTTCCGGCTCCGTCTGCAGGACCTGCTGCCCGAGCACATCGACCCCGAGATCCTGGTGGGACGCTACGTCCCCAACCTGGTGCCCCGGATGTTCAACCTCGGCCGTGACTTCGTCCAGGAGATCGCCGATCTCGTGCCGTCGGATCCGCTCAACGAGGTTCTCGCCGACTGGGATGCGTGGAGCGCCAAGCCCGGTGAGCTGACCAGGGTGATCCTCGTCGAGCTGCTGGCCTGGCAGTTCGCCAGCCCGGTTCGCTGGATCGAGACGCAGGACCTGCTGTTCACGCCCGCCGAACGCGGCGGCGCGGGCATCGAACGGTTCGTGGAGGTCGGCGTCAAGTCGGCTCCGACGCTCAGCGGTCTGGCGGGGAACACGCTCAAGCTCGACGACTACGCGCAGTCCGCTGTGCAGATCCTCAACATCGAGCGCGATTCCGACGTCATCCTGGCCAAGGACACCGCGCCCGATGTGGACGAGGACGACGCGACCGACGAGGCACCAGCGGCAGAAGCCTCCCCGGCCACCGAAACCGCCACCGCTGCACCGGCTCCGGTCGCTGCGCCGGTCGATTCGGGACCACGTCCCGACGACATCTCCTTCACCCCGGCTGACGCCGTGGACGCGGTGATCGCGCTGTGGACCAAGATCCGCATCGATCAGATCGGGACGGCCGACACGATCGAGGCACTGTGCGACGGCGTCTCGTCGCGGCGCAACCAGCTGCTGCTCGACATCGGCGGCGAATTGGGTCTCGGTGCCATCGACGGCGCCGCGGAGGCCGAGATGCCTGCGCTCGCCTCGACCGTGAACGCACTCGCCCGCGGCTACAAGCCGTTCGGTTCGGTGCTGACCGATGCGATCGGCGACCAGATCCGCAAGGTCTTCGGACCGGTCAACAAACGCGCGTCGTACATCGAGGACCGGGTCACCTCGGTCTGGCAGCTCGGACCCGGCTGGGCGCTTCACACCAGCCTCGCGGTCGCCCTCGGCAGCCGCGACGGCGTGAGTGTTCGCGGCGGCGACCTCGGCGATCTGATCTCCGCTGCCCCGGCCAACACCGACGCGATCGATGCATTGATCGACGCTGCGGTCTCGAAGGTCGGTTCCAACAAGGGCATCTCGGTGTCGAAGCCGGCAGTCGGCGGAGGCGGCGGTGGCGGCACCGTCGACGCTGCAGCCCTCGGTGAGTTGACCGAGCAGTTCATCGGTCGCTCGGGTGCCCTGGCCTCCGCTGCACAGACGATCCTGACCAAGCTGGGTCTGGCCGACGAGCAGGAAGTCGGCGCCCCGGCCGAAGACAACACCGCAGTCCTCGAACGCGTCAGCGCGGAACTCGGTTCGGATTGGCTCAGGGTCGTGGCTCCGGCATTCGACGAGCGCTGCGCGGTGCTCATCGACGACCGGTGGGCCAGTGCCCGCGAGGATCTCGCCCGGATCTGGCTCGACGACGAACACGTCGTCGACAACGATTTCTACGACATCAGCGCCCGCTTCATCGGCGCCGGCGAGACGGTGTGCCACCAGGCTTCCTGGTGGCAGGGCAAAGCGCTGGCGAACGGACATCGGGTGCATGCCCGGGTCTACGCCCAGATCGCCCATGCGGCACAGGATCCGCAGCCCGATACCTATGCCAAGGACATCGCGGTCGTGACCGGCGCCAGCAAGGGTTCGATCGCCGCCGCGGTGGTCGAGCAGTTGCTGGCAGGCGGGGCGACAGTGGTGGCCACCACCTCGCGACTCGACGACAACCGGTTGGCGTTCTTCAAGGCGCTCTACCGGCGGAGTGCTCGCGGCGACGCGGCGCTCTGGGTCGCCCCGGCGAACCTCTCGTCGTACACCGATGTCGACGAGTTGATCGAGTGGATCGGCAGTGAGCAGACCGAGAACCTCGGTGGCAAGACCGGAGTCGTCAAACCTGCCCTCAAGCCGACCCTGCTCTTCCCGTTCGCGGCACCGCGGGTCGCCGGTGACCTCACCGACGCCGGTGCTCGCGCCGAACTGGAGATGAAGGTCCTGCTCTGGTCGGTCGAGCGGCTGATCGCCGGTCTCGGCGACATCGCGGCCGATCACCATCTCGCGGCACGACTGCACGTGGTGCTCCCGGGTTCACCGAACCGCGGAATGTTCGGCGGAGACGGCGCCTACGGCGAGTCCAAGGCGGCTCTCGACGCGCTCGTGAAGCGTTGGAGCGCCGAGGATTCCTGGAACTCGAAGGTCACTCTGGCGCATGCCCTCATCGGCTGGGTCAAAGGCACCGGACTGATGGGAAGCAACGACGGACTGGTCGAAGCGGTCGAGGCCGCGGGCGTCAGGACCTGGTTGACGAGCGAGATGGCGACGGAGTTGCTCAAGGCCGTCACCCCGGACAGCCGTCAGCAGGCGCGCACCGAGCCGATCCAGCTGGATCTGACCGGTGGGCTCGCGGACGCCACGCTCGACATGAAGGCGCTGGCGCGGGCTCAGGCCGATGCGGTCGCACGCACGGAGGACGACGACACCGACGACGAGCCGACGCTGGCAGCTCTGCCCGCACCGGCCCGCGCACCTGAGTCGACCACCCCGAACTGGGGCGAGATCGATGCCCGGCCGGAAGACCTGGTCGTCATCGTCGGTGCCGGCGAACTCGGCCCGTACGGCAGCTCGCGGACCCGTTTCGAGATGGAGGTCGAGGACGAACTGTCGGCCGCCGGTGTCCTCGAATTGGCGTGGAGCACCGGGCTCATCGTCTGGGAGTCCACTCCGAAGCCGGGCTGGTATGACGCCGAGACGTCGGATCCCGTGGCGGAGGCGGACATCGCCGATCGCTATCACGACGCGGTCGTCGAGCGCTGCGGAATCCGGAAGTACGCGGATGACGGCGACATGATCGACAACACCTCGCCGTTGCTCACGTCGGTGTTCCTCGACGACGACCTCACTTTCACGGTGTCGTCGGAGACCGAGGCCAGGGCGTTCCAGTCGTCGAGCCCCGACAAGACGAAGATCAAGGTCGACGGCGAGAGCGGCGAGTGGCAGGTGACCCGCCTGGCGGGCACCGAGATTCGTGTCCCGCGTCGGTTCAACCTGACGCGCACCGTCGGTGGTCAGATCCCGACCGGCTTCGATCCCACCCGATGGGGTGTGTCAGCCGACATGGCCGAGTCGGTGGACCGGGTCGCGCTGTGGAACCTGATCGCCACCGTGGACGCGTTCCTGGCCTCGGGCTTCGAGCCGTCGGAACTGATGCGCTGGGTGCACCCCGGACTGGTCGCCAACACTCAGGGCACCGGTATGGGCGGCATGACCTCCATGCGCTCGCTCTACCTCGACACGTTCACCGGTGAGGCCAAGGCGAACGACATCCTGCAGGAGGCACTGCCGAACGTCGTTGCGGCGCACGTCGTCCAGTCGTACATCGGCAGCTACGGCGCAATGATCCACCCGGTCGCCGCCTGCGCAACCGCCGCTGTGTCGGTGGAAGAAGGCGTCGACAAGATCAAACTGGGCAAGGCTTTGTTCGCGGTCGCAGGTGGGTTCGACGATCTCGGCATCGAGGGCATCGTCGGATTCGGTGACATGTCCGCCACCGCAGAGTCGGCGAAGATGGAAGCACAGGGCATCGACGCCCGCCGCTTCTCCCGCGCCAACGATCGCCGTCGCGGCGGCTTCGTCGAATCGCAGGGCGGCGGCACGATCCTGCTGGCCCGTGGTGATGTCGCGGCCGAGATGGGTCTGCCCGTGCTCGGTGTGGTCGGCTGGGCGCAGAGCTTCGGTGACGGTGTCCACACCTCCATCCCGGCGCCAGGTATCGGTGCCTTGGGAGCGGCTCGCGGACAGAAGGATTCCGGCTTCGCCAAGTCGCTGCGTCAACTGGGTGTGAGCCCCGACGATGTGGCGTTGGTGTCCAAGCACGACACCTCCACCAAGGCGAACGATCCCAACGAGGCGAATCTGCATGAGCGCCTTGCCGAGGCGCTCGGCCGTAGCGAGGGTGCGCCGCTGTTCGTGGTGTCACAGAAGTCGCTCACCGGACACGCCAAGGGTGGTGCCGCGGCCTTCCAGCTCATCGGGCTGTGCCAGGTTCTGCGCGACGGGGTCATCCCGCCGAACCGCAGTCTGGACTGTGTCGACGAGGCGATGGAGGAGTACAAGCACCTCGTCTGGCCAACCGCCCCGTTGCGTTTCGGAAAGCGGTTCGCGCTCAAGGCCGGTCTGCTGACCAGCCTCGGGTTCGGGCACGTATCCGGTCTGATCGCGGTGGTCCATCCGGAAGCCTTTGTCGCAGCCCTGGATCCGGCGCAACGTGAGCAGTACCGGGCGGCCGCGGCCGAACGGTCACGACTCGGCCAGCAACGTCTGCTCGAGGCCATGTTCGGTGGCAAGCCGGCTTACCAGCGTCCGCCGAACCGCCGGTTCGACGACAGCGCCTACGAGGGCGATCAGGAAGCGGCCATGCTGCTCGACGGTGACGCGCGGTTGTCGGCGACGGGTCATTACGGCGCCGGTGCATGAGCGTCTGCCACCCAAATATGGGAATGTCTGACGTATGACGGTAATCGGAGTGGGGATCGACCTCGTGTCGATCCCCGGCTTCGCCGAGCAGTTGAAGCAACCGGGCACCACGTTCGCGGACCGGTTCACGGTGGGGGAGCGGCGCGACGCCGCGTCCGGCACCGGCAGCGAGGCGAGGCATCTGGCAGCCCGGTGGGCGGCGAAGGAAGCGGTCATCAAGGCATGGTCGGTCAGCCGGTTCGCGCGTAAACCGTTGCTGCCCTTGATTCGCCACGGCGATATCGAGGTGGTGACCGATACGTGGGGCCGGCCGGCCATCAGACTCGGCGGCGAGATCGGAGACCTGCTGAAGGGCACGGTCGTCCACGTCTCCCTGACCCACGACGGTGACATGGCCGGAGCGGTCGCGATCATCGAGGAAGCGCCACCGGAGAGCTGAGAAGTCAGCGGCTGTTCTCGGGGTCCTCGAGCATCATGTACCGACCGAGCATGAGCTTGAGCTCCGCGACGGTGTCGGTGTGGTTCTGACCTTCCTGCACCGAGAAGCTCAACAGTGAATACGCCGTGTGCACCAGCAGTTCGGACATCAGCGCTCGGCGGCTGCGCTCGGGCGTCAACGGGGCGATGATCCGGGCGACCAATGCCGCCAGTGCCTTTTCGTGCACCGTGGCGGTCGCACGCGTCGCCGGGGTCGATTGCACCGCGAGCCACACCGCGCGCCTCGACGGATCGTCGTGCCACAACTGCGCCAGGTGATCGATGAACTTCTCGAGCAGGCGTGGCCAGTCCAGCGACGGGACCTCCGCCGCGAAGGTTGCCAGTTCGCTCTGCACGCCGGTGGCGTCCTGGCGATCGAGTTCGCAGACCACCACGTATTTGTTGGCGAAGTATTGGTAGAGCGTGCCGATGGGGACGTCGGCGCGTTGCGCGATGTGCTCGCAGGTGAGCGACTCGAACCCGACCTCGATCAGCAGATCTCGCGCCGCCGCCAGCATCGCGTCGAAACGCAATTGGCTGCGCTGCTGGGTCGGCCGTTTCCGGGGTACCAACGGCTCTGAACTGAGCAGCCGCGACGCCCCCGGCTTCAGGGCATCGCGAGTCCCGGTACCGGGTTCGGAGTGCACCTGTGCCATGGGGGTCGCACGCTTTCGGATCAGACGGCGAGGTCGCGGCGGAGTTTCGCCACGTGGCCTGTTGCCCGCACGTTGTACTGGGCGAGTGCGATCTTGCCGTCGGCATCGACCAAGAACGTCGACCGGATGACCCCGGTGACCGTCTTGCCGTACATCTTCTTCTCCCCGAAAGCACCCCACGCGGTCAGCACGGACTTGTCGACGTCGGACAGCAGCGGGAACGTCAGTTCTTCCGCATCACGGAACTTGGCGAGCTTCGCCGGCTTGTCCGGCGAGATCCCGACGACATCGATGCCCTCGCCGCCGAGCTCGGCGAGGTTGTCGCGGAAATCGCACGCCTGTTTCGTGCAACCCGGGGTACTGGCCGCGGGATAGAAATAGACGATCACCTGCCGTCCGCGGAAATCGTCCAGCGAGACGGTGTTGCCGTCGGCGTCGGGGAGGGAGAAGCCTGGAGCGTTGTCGCCTACCGCGAGTCGTGTGTTCTCAGTCATCGTCTTCAGGCTAGCGGAGTGGGCAAACGTGTGGCGGAGCACTGCCGATCGCCGCGGTGAACTACCGTAGAGCCGATACTGACCGGCCGAACACGCACCTGGCCATCGGCGAGGCGGCGCAGCACTAGATGGAGGACCTGTGGGACGCGACACCGACGGAATCGAACGCGACATCGAGCGGGCCCGCGACGAACTCGCCGGCACCCTCGATGCCCTGGCCACCCGGGCCAGCCCTGCACGGCTGGCTGAGGACGCCAAGTCCACGGCGCTGACAACACTGCGCAAGCCCGCGGTCGCGGGATCGCTCATCGCGGTGGGTGTCGTCGTGCTGGCAGTCGTGATCAAGAAGATCGCGAGCTGATCAGACGAGTTCGTCGAATTGGGGGTCGCGATGTCGCGGCCCCCATTTTCAGCTCTGTGAAGGAGTGAATCCGCGTGCGCAGCAGCTTGTGTCGTCATTCGAGTAGATGAACTACTCAGTAGAACGAAAAAATCCCCGGAGCGTGCTCCGGGGATCTTTCTTCGTTGTGCGCCATCAGGGACTCGAACCCCGAACCCGCTGATTAAGAGTCAGCTGCTCTGCCAATTGAGCTAATGGCGCTCGTTCTTTCGAGTTGGAACGGTAGCAGGCCGAGCCCGAGAAATGAAAATCGCGTGGCGCGCGCGCCGTAAACCAGGGCTTTTGCGGTGTTTTGTGGTTCCCGGTTGTCCGGCTTTGCACGTAGACTCTCGCGCAGATGGTTTCTTGCCCGCGTCGTCGGGCCTTAGGCAGATGTTTGGAGTGAGATGGGGTTCCGGCAGGCCTCCATGGGCAGCAGGGTTGGCAAGCCCGCTGTCCTGGTGATTTTCCTCGTGACACTTGCGGGTGTCATGTCAGCGTGTTCGTCGGACCCGACTCCGCCGAAGTACAGCGACCAGGTGGTCAGCACGACACCGTTCGATGATCTCCTCCAGCCCGCGGTCGAGGTCACCGGGTTCGCAGACAAGCCGGTCGTGGACGGCGACGTCGGGTTCGCGCCCGGTGCACCGGTCAAGGTCACCGCCAAAGACGCCCGCCTGACGGACGTCACGATCACGAACGCAGGCGGAACCCCGGTCCAGGGAACCCTCTCGGAAGACAAGAAGACCTGGACCGTGCCGGCAGGCTCCTTTGGTTACAACAAGAAGTACACGCTCGTGGCCGACGCCAAGGGCATCGGCGGCAGCACGCAGTCGACGACCACGTTCACCACGAGTTCGCCGAACAACCTCACGCAGGCCTACCTGCTGCCGGAGAACAACTCGACCGTCGGCGTCGGGATGCCGGTCTCGATTCGTTTCGACGAGTCGATCCCGAACCGTAAGGCCGCGCAGGACGCGATCACCATCACGACCGATCCGCCCACCGAGGGTGCTTTCTACTGGCTCAGCGACACGGAGCTGCGCTGGCGGCCGGAGAACTACTGGAAGCCCGGCACAAAGGTGGACGTGGCTGTGAACACCTACGGGATCGATCTCGGTGACGGACTGTTCGGCCAGGAAAACCTGAAGACCAACTTCACCATCGGCCGTGAGCTCATCGCGACGGCCGACGACACCACCAAGACGATCACGGTCACCGAGAACGGCAATGTCATCAAGACGATGCCGACGTCGATGGGCAAGGACTCCACGCCCACCGACAACGGCACCTACATCATCGGTGACCGTCTCGACTCCATCGTGATGGATTCATCGACATACGGTGTGCCCGTCAACTCTTCGGCCGGCTACCGGCTCGACGTCGACTACGCGACCCAGATGTCCTGGAGCGGGATCTACATCCACTCCGCGCCGTGGTCGGTCTACGCGCAAGGTAGCGAGAACACGAGCCACGGCTGCCTGAACGTCAGCCCGGAGAACGCTCTCTGGTGGGTCCAGAACTCGCTGCGGGGCGACGTGATCACCGTCAAGAACACCGTTGGCCCGCAGCTGTCGGGTACCGACGGACTCGGCGACTGGAACATCCCGTGGGAGACCTGGAAGAGGGGCAACGCCTAGCCAGGTCCCGATCCGCTCCACTTTTGTCAATCCGCTCCGCTTCCAGAACCCTGGAAGCGGAGCGGATTGCTGTAGGTGGAGCGGATTTGCCTGTCGTGAATGAAAGAAGGCCTGCCCCGCGATGCGGGACAGGCCTTCTTGTCGGGGTGGACGACGGGACTCGAACCCGCGACAGCCAGAATCACAATCTGGTGCTCTACCAACTGAACTACGCCCACCATCGGTACCGCTAGCGGAACCAGGGACTTACTCTAGCGGCATGCCGGGCAGGAATTCCAATCGGTTATCTGGCCAGGCGAAATCATGCAGGACCGAGGGTTTTGGTGACCTCTTCGATCGCCGCCGACTCGGGTCCGGGCTGCGGCACAAAGGCTGTTGCCCGGTAGTACTTGAGCTCCCGGATGGACTCGCGGATGTCCGCCAGCGCCCGATGGGACAGGCCCTTCTCCGGCTGCCCGAAGTAGATCCGCGGGTACCAGCGCCTGCACAGCTCCTTGATCGAGCTGACGTCCACCATGCGGTAGTGGAGGTAGCCGTCGAGCTTGGGCATGTCCCGCGTGATGAAGCCCCGGTCGGTGGCGATCGAGTTGCCCGCCAAGGGGGCCACACCTGAGCTACCGATCTCCTTGCGGAGGTAGTCGAGGACCATCTTCTCGGCCTCTTCGACCGTCACCGTGGATTTGCGTACCTCTTCGGTGAGGCCCGAGGCCGCATGCATTTTCTTCACCACCGCAGGCATGGCAGCGAGGGCGTCGTCGTCGGCGTGGATGACCACGTCGACACCGTCCCCGAGGATGTTCAGTTCGCTGTCGGTGACAAGGGCTGCGATCTCGATGAGTTTGTCGCTGCCCAATTGCAGCCCGGTCATCTCGCAGTCGATCCACACAAGTTTGTCTTGCACCCTTGCACCTTAGTTCAGCGATAGTCTTTGCCAGCAGACAAGTCTCTCGAGAGGACCGTCCACGTGACCGAGCCAGTTTCCCCTGCCCGAGAGATCGCGGCCGGTTATGCCACCGACGGGGCCGCTCTCGAGCTGGGAACGGTCGTCGTCGAGGGCATGGCCGATCCGTCGGCGAAGGTTCGGATTCCGCTGGCGATGATGAATCGCCACGGGTTGATTGCCGGGGCGACCGGCACCGGCAAGACCAAGACACTCCAGGTCATCGCCGAACAGCTCTCGGCCGCCGGGGTTCCGGTGGTGATGGCCGACATCAAAGGGGATCTCTCCGGGCTGAGCCGGCCGGGCACCACCAACGACAAGGTGGCCTCCAGAGCTGCCGACACCGGCGACGACTGGACGCCGGCGGGTTCGACGGTGGAGTTCGTCTCGCTGGGCACCGAAGGCATCGGTGTACCGATCCGAGCCACGATCACGTCGTTCGGTCCGATCCTGCTGAGCAAGGTCCTGGGGCTCAACGCGACTCAGGAATCGGTTCTGGGTCTGATCTTTCACTGGGCGGACTCGCGGGGCCTGGCGCTGCTCGATCTGAAGGATCTGCGGGCGGTGATCGCGCACCTGCTCAGCGACGAGGGCAAGGCCGAACTCAAAGGCATCGGTGGGGTGTCTGCGGCGACGGCAGGGGTGATCCTGCGGGCGCTGACCAATCTGGAAGCAGATGGCGGCGACACCTTCTTCGGTGAGCCGGAGATCGACCCCTCCGATCTGCTGCGGGTGAATGCGGATGGGACCGGGGTGATCACGTTGTTCGAACTCGGGCAGCAGGCCGCGCGACCCGTGCTGTTCTCGACGTTCCTGATGTGGATCCTGGCGGACCTGTTCGAGTTCCTGCCCGAAGCCGGCGACATTGACAAGCCCAAGTTGGTGTTCATCTTCGACGAATCCCACCTGCTTTTCACCGACTCCTCGAAGGCATTCGAAGAGCAGGTGGTGCAGACGGTCAAGCTGATCCGCTCGAAAGGCGTCGGGGTCTTCTTCTGCTCACAGCAGCCCACCGACATCCCCAACGAGGTGCTCTCTCAGCTTGGTGCCCGGATCCAGCACGCGCTACGCGCCTTCACCCCCGACGATCAGAAGGCACTGTCCAAGACGGTCCGGACGTATCCGACCACCAAGACCTACGACCTCGAAGAGGCTCTGACGTCGCTCGGCACCGGTGAGGCGATCGTGACCGTCCTGTCGGAGAAGGGCGCGCCGACGCCCGTGGCCTGGACGATGCTGCGCGCTCCGCGGTCGTTGATGGACACCATCGGGCCCGATGCGATCACGGCAGCCGCAACGGCGAGTGGACTGCAGGCCAAGTACGGACCGACGATCGACCGGGAATCCGCCTACGAGAAGCTGAACGCGAAAGTCCTTGTGGAACAGGCTGCGCCGCAAGCTTCGGCGCCGGTCCCGACGGCGAAGAAGGAGAAGGAAGAGCCCGGGATGGTGCAGGAGGTGCTCGGAAATTCCGCTGTGAAGAGTTTTCTGCGCTCCGCGGCGTCGGCGGCCGGACGAGAGATCACGAGGTCGATCTTCGGAACGGCGCGGCGCAAGCGATGAATCAGTCGCCGAACTTGCGGTAGAACCGGCCGACGATGGGTGCTGTCAGGTTTCTGGGAATGTAGCCGCCGGCGACAGACATCGACTTCGACAGCACGCCCGGGACAACGCGCATCTTGTTGCGCTCGAGGGCGTCGAGGCTCGACTTCGCGACATACTCGCTCGAGTTCCACAGAAAGTCTGGGACCACACGGTCGACGATGCTGGCTTCTTCGGGGGTGGGCGTCTGGGTCCGGACTGGCCCGGGAGCGAGCAGCGTGACGTGGACACCGTGGGCGGCGACCTCGCCGCGCAAGGATTCGGACAGGCTGTTCACGAAGGCCTTGGACGCCGCGTACGTTGCGTTGTTGGGAATGGGCATGTTTCCTGCTGCCGATCCCACCATCAGGATCCCGCCGGATCCCCGCTTCACCATCTGAGGAATCACGGCGAGCGTGAGGTCGTGCACTGCAACGGCGTTGAGGCGGACCTGCGCCCGCTCGTATTCCGCATCGAGCTCGGCCAGGGGGCCGAAGGTGGCAATCCCCGCGTTGTTGCACAGGATGGAGACCTCGCGACCGGCCAGCACGTCGCACAGCGCAGCAGTGGCTTCGGGGTCAGACAGGTCGGTAGCCATCACCTCGACCTCGACGCCGAATTGTTCTGCGAGATCGACGGCGGTGGCCAGCAGAATCTCTTCACGGCGTGCCACGAGGATCAGTGAATGACCACGGCGGGCCAATTCGATGGCGAGAGCTTCACCGATTCCCGATGAGGCCCCGGTGACCACGGCCCTGGCCGACGATGACGGTGCTGGAATACCCATGGCGCAGATCGTAACCGGCCGTGCATGCGCTGGAGAAGGCCTCCGAGGGGTATCTGCCTCGGAGGCCTCCTGATGGCCCTCTGTCAGCGGAATCAGACGATACTCGCCGCGACCTCGGTTCCCTGGCGGATCGCGCGCTTCGCGTCGAGTTCTGCGGCGACGTCGGCCCCGCCGATGACGTGGGTGTTGACGCCGCCCAGAGTCAACGGATCGACGAGATCGCGCACCGATTCCTGACCTGCGCAGACCACCACGGTCTCGACGTCGAGAATTCGGTGGATGCGCTCGCCACCCTCTTCCTTGGGCGCGAAGCTCAGGTGCAGACCTGCGTCGTCGATCTTGTCGTAGCTGGCACCCGAGATCTGTTCCACGCCCTTCATCTTCACGGTCGCACGGTGCACCCAACCTGATGTCTTGCCGAGTGTCTTACCCTGGCGGCCGGGTTTGCGCTGCACCAAGAACACCGTGCGAACGGCGGGGGTGGGTCGTGGTCTACCGACGAAACCGGGGACGGTCAGATCGTCGGTGATGCCCCATTCGTGCTCCCACTCCTTGATGTTCAGGGTGGGGGAGTCGTCGACCGTCAAGAACTCCGTGACGTCGAAGCCGATACCCCCGGCGCCGATGACGGCGACGGTCTTACCGATTTCCTTGTGCCCCAGAACCGCTTCGGCGTAGGAGAGCACCTTGGGGTGATCGATACCCGGGATGTCGGGCATGCGCGGCGTCACGCCGGTGGCGACGACGACGTCGTCGAACTTCTGCGCGATGAGGTCATCGGCGCTCGCCCACGTGTTGAGGTGAACTTGCACTCCTGTGACCGTCAGTGCGGTGGTGAAGTACCGAATGGTCTCGGAGAACTCTTCTTTGCCCGGGATTCGAGCGGCGATCGAGAACTGACCCCCGATGCTCGGACCTGCTTCGTAGAGATGGACTTCGTGCCCGCGTTTCGCGGCGGAGACTGCAGCGGCGAGTCCGGCCGGACCCGCTCCGACGACCGCGACCCGCTTGGACCGCTTGGTGAGGCCGAGGGTGAGTGTGGTCTCGCGGCCTGCCCGCGGGTTGAGCAGGCACGACACCTTCTTACCGACGAACGCATGGTCGAGGCAGGCCTGGTTGCAGGCGATGCAGGTGTTGATCTCGTCGCCACGGCCCTCTTTGGCCTTGTTCGCGAACTCTGGGTCGGCCAGCAGCGGCCGCGCCATCGAGATGGCATCCACCCGGCCGCCTTCGAGGATCTGCTCGCCGAGTTCGGGGGTGTTGATGCGGTTGGAGGCGATCAACGGTATCGACACCTCTTCGCGAAGTCGCTCGGTGTAGCTGACGAAGGCACCGCGCGGGACCGAAGTGACGATGGTCGGGACCTGCGCCTCGTGCCAGCCGATGTCGGTGTTGATGGCGTCGACACCGTGTTGCTCGAGTTTGCGTGCGAGCAGGGCGATCTCGTCCCACGTCTGGCCGTCCTTGACCAGATCGGCGATGGACTGGCGCATGATGACCATGAAGTCGGGTCCGACTCGCTTGCGGATCTCTTTGACGATCTCGACGACGATTCGCTGGCGATTCTCGGTGTTGCCGCCCCATTTGTCGGTGCGATTGTTGGTACGAGTGCACAGGAAGGTGTTCAGCAGGTAGCCCTCGCCGCCCATGATCTCGATGCCGTCGTAACCTGCGTCCTGCGCGAGCTTCGCGCAACGGCCGAACGACCAGATTGCATGTTTGATGATCGCGTTGGTCATCTTGATCGGCTGGAACGGGTGAACCGGTGACTTCTCCCAGCTCACACCGAACTTGAACGGCGTGTACCCGTAACGGCCGGCATAGAGGACCTGCATCGCGATCTTGCCGTCTTCTTTGTGCACGGCGTTGGTCAGCCGGCGATGCCGGATCACGTCGATCTTGTTGGTCAGTTTGCCGCCGAATGGCATGAGCAGGCCGGCGCGGGTCGGGGCGATGCCGCCGGTGATGATGAGTCCCGCTCCGCCGCGAGCGCGCTCGGCGTAATAGGCGGCGAGTTTGTCGACGTCCCAGATCCGGTCCTCGAGGCCGGTGTGCATCGAACCCATGATGACGCGGTTCTTCAGTTCGACCTTGTTGATCGTCAACGGTTCGAACAACTTCGGGTATGGACTAGTCATGTGAGACCTTTCTTCGTCCGCGGGGGCTGGCCGCGATGTTCAGACTTCAGGCGTTCGGCTGACAACACTCTCGAGTGCGCCGATCACTTCGTCGCACCACTCGATGAATCCGGCCTCGATGCGCACGCCGCCGCGCAACACGAGGTACTGCTTGAGCTTGCGCAGATTCAGGGAATCGGGATCGGGGTAGTCGTCTTTCTCGAATTCTTGGTAGAGGCGCAGGCGCTCTTCGTGGAGTGCGCGGTGACGCCGTAGTTCGGCGATGAGATCGGGGAGATCGGCGGCTTCGGCGGCGCGGATCTTCACGCCCAATTCGTCGCGTAACTGGCGGGGTTCGGTAGGGGAGCTGACCCATTCCCGCAGAGCCACAAGGCCTTCCGCGGACAACGTGTAGACCTTCTTGTCCGGCCTTCCGTCTTGCGCGACCGATTCGTAACTGACCAATCCATCGGCGTGCAGCTTTTTGAGCGTTCGGTAGATCTGCTGATGGGTGGCAGACCAGAAGTGGCCGATCGACCGGGTGAATTGCTGACCGATCTCGTAACCGGTCCCGGGTCGCTCTGCCAGCGAGGTCATGATCGCGTGTTCGAGGGCCACGGCAGCACCATACCAATGCAACAGGGCACTATGCAACAGTGTTCATATGCCCGGAGTGCATAGTCCGATCGGTTACTCCTACGCGGCGACCAGGTCATGCAGCTGGGCCTCGACCCGGCTGGCCGATGACCTGGTTCGCGTTGACGATCTGACGCTCACCGGTGGGGCCACCGATGTGTGCCGATGGCCGGTCGGGGTGGTGACGGTCACCGAGTGTCGGCCACCCCCTGGCGACTTGCCCTCGGAATGCCAACCCGGTGACTGTTTGGCGTGATTGCATCGTTCACACAGGCCCTGGCCGTTCTCGCCCGTGGTCGGACCGCCGCGAGCGTGTGGTTCGACGTGGTCGATATGTCGGATCGGAGCGTCGCAGAACGGTGTTCGGCAGGTTTGGTCACGAAGCTGGATCAGAAGTGCGAGGGCTTTGGGGAACGTGCGCGCGACTGATTCCATCGCGACCAGGGCGCCTGTTGCAGGTCGGGCGTAGAGCCGACGCAACGCGAGTTCGGTGTCGCGCCCGGCGGCGGTGGCGATGAGTTGGCGCGCGATCTCGGCAGGGATGGGTCCGTAGTCCTGGACATGTGCCGCGCCGTTCGTCTTGCCCATCAGCGCAGAGTCCGACAACACCAGGTTCACCGTGACGGGAGGTCCGTCGACTGCGGTGCATCCGGTGACTCGCTCGAACAGGACGTCGGCCATGATCTGATCTCGCGAGCGTCCATCCCCCTCGGCGGTGTGGAGGTCGGCGGCACGGCGTAGCGCAGCGACCACCCCGACTCCTTTGGCGACTGGCAGCAAGGCGGTGACCGAGGCCATGCAATCAGGTGCGGGGCGTGAGGTGACCCTGCGGTCTTTCTCGGCTTTGCCGACCCGGGCGACCACTGCGTGTGGATCGAGCTCATACGCCAGGGCTTTCGCTCGCGCCTCGAGTCTCTTGTCCCCGATCCCGTGGAGGGCAGCTGGATCGCGGCACAGTTCCGCGTCGATGGCCTGTCGGTCGGTGAGGTCGAGGTACGCGGTTTCCCTGACGAGAATGGTGGCGCGCCATTCCGAGAGCAGGCCGGATCGGAGCGCGGCCATCGTGTGGGGCATCTCGTCGACCAGGGCGCGGGCGAAGCCCAGCATCCGACTCCCACGGCTGGGTGAGACGCGCGCGGCGAGTCCGACCTCTGAGGCCACTCCCATTCCGACCTTGTTCTCCGGAAGTCCCTGGGCGCGATGCTCTGCGCGGCGTTTGACATTCAGATTCATGACCGCGCCGGCTTGCGCCGCCGCACACGATGCCTTGAGTTCTTCGAGGGCCGTGAGCTGTTCAACTGACTCCGTCGGCGATACGTCGAAGTCCAACTCTTGCAACTGCGTTCGCAGCAGGGATACCTCTTGTATGCCGATCATGCCGCCCCCCGATGTTCAGATCGAATCTTTGTTCGAAGTGTAGATCAGGGGTGTGACAGCTCGCGGGCGCAAAAGGGTCGGCGGTCAGGACACCGCGTGATGGTGCTCGATGATGCGGACCTCGTCGGTCCGTTCACAGGTGGCGTAGCCGCGGCGCTTGGCGAACAGTTCCCAGGATGGGCGGTTCGGGTCGGTGGGAAGGTCGATGGAGCTGCCGTCACCGAACTCGAGATGTAGTGCGCCATGATCGTCGCACTCGGCTACGTCGCAGTGGTGGCCGAGCATGGTGAAAATGGGGCGCTGCTCGGGAATCACCTGTGCGGGATCGATGTCGTCATGGTCGATGCCGCGCCCGCCGACCGGTGGTGAGGTGAGTGAGAACGGCCACCCACAACACCAGCTCGTGGTGACCGTTGAAGAACAGGGTCAGATTGTCGTCGAACGTCAGGCGCTCGACGAAGTGGCCTTGTCTCCACAGTTGCATGGCAACCACCGTGTGGTGGACGTCACACTCGACGGTATACCCGCAGGCCGATCAGCGTCCCGATCTCGGAACGTAGTCACCAAAACGTGGTGCCCCCGGCAGGACTCGAACCTGCGACCTAGAGATTAGAAGGCTCTTGCTCTATCCACCTGAGCTACGGAGGCATGCCGGTGCAACCGGCGCGAGTGAGTATATCGGCCCCGGCTCGAGCGGGCGGACGCAAGTCACACCGGCGCGGTGCCTACCCTGAAAGAGTGAGTACGCCGAGCGCCGATTCGATCGACATCCGCCGTAGCGCCGCGGCGAGCATCGGCTGGGTGCTGGCCTGGGTTGCGGCCGCCGTCGCCATTGCTGTCACTGCCATCTCCGCGAGCAAGGCACTGGACCTGGCCGGCGTCGGTGACCCGGGCGCGCTGACACGCTACGGGCTGCCCACCGTGCAGACGATCGGCGAGATCGGTGCCGTGGTGGCCGTGGGCGGGGCGCTGTTCGCAGCGTTCTTCGTTCCGCCGCAATCCGACGGGATTCTCGACGTCGGCGGGTACCGCGCAATCCGGTTCGCATCGGTGGGAGCGTTGGTCTGGGCGATCGCGGCACTGCTCATGATCCCGCTGACCATCTCAGATGCGTCCGGCTTCCCGTTGTCGGAGACCCTGACTGTCGACCGCATGACCACCGCCTTCGACCAGGTGGCCGACGCGCGATCATGGTTGTGGACGGCGATCTTCGCTCTGATCTGCGCAATCGTCGCCCGGATCGCGTTGCGATGGACCTGGACCCTCATCACTTTGCCTTTGGCGTTGCTGACGCTGATGCCGATAGCCATCGCGGGGCATTCTTCGACCGGCGGAAGTCACGATGTCGCCACCAACAGCCTGATCCTGCACATCGTCGGCGCCTGCCTGTGGATGGGTGGCCTGTTCGCTCTGCTGGCCTACGCACGCGGGGGCGGGCAGTTCACCGCGCTCGCGGCCCGGCGATATTCGCGGGTGGCTTTCTGGTGCTTCATCGTCGTCGGCGCCAGCGGTGTCATCAACGCTCTCGTTCGCGTGCACATCGATCAACTCTTCACCGAGACGTACGGGCAACTGGTGCTCGCCAAACTCTCCGCGTTGGTGATCCTCGGCGGGTTCGGCGCCTGGCATCGTCGCACGACCATCCCGGCCTTGACCGGCGGCGACGAGCGTAAGCCGTTCGTCAGATTCGCATTCGTCGAGCTACTCGTGTTTGCGGCGACCTTCGGTATCGCAGTCGGTCTCTCGCGTACTCCGCCGCCTGCCAACGTCAACCCGGCGGACATGCCGGCCGCCGAACTCGTGCTCGGATATCGGATCGACGAAGCGCCGACCTTCGGGAGCCTGCTGACCGATTGGCGCTTCGACCTGTTGTTCGGAACCTTGGCGATCGCGATGGCCGTCGTCTATCTGCGGGGAGTGATCAGGCTCCGTCGTCGCGGCGACGCGTGGCCGATCGGCCGCACGATCGCCTGGATGCTGGGCTGTGCGGCGCTGTTGTTCGCCACGTCGTCCGGGCTGGGCAAATACGCCCCTGCGCTGTTCAGCATGCACATGATCGCGCACATGGTGCTGTCGATGCTGGTGCCGGTGCTTCTCGTACTCGGTGGTCCGGTCACCTTGGCGCTCAGAGCGTTGGCACCGGCCGGGCGCGGCGCACCGCCGGGACCCCGGGAATGGATTCTGGCGCTCCTGCACAGTCCGTTCTCGAAGTTCATGACCCACCCGCTGGTGGCGTCTGTACTGTTCG
>NZ_MJEI01000081.1 GCF_002095395.1 Williamsia sp. 1135 | reverse complement strand
AGTGGTCTGAGCCGTTAGTTCGTCGGGGGTATTTGCCAGGCTGTCGGGTCGCCGAGGTAGAGCCCGCATGCGGTGTCGAGTGCGTCTTCAGGGCTGCCGGTGAAGTCGCCTGTAGGCAGCAGCGAATCTTCGTACTTGCCCTTGGACGCGAGGTGGATCGCGAAGCCCCATCTGCTAGCGGAGCCGTTGTATCGCAGCCGCATCAACACCAGGACCGACTCGTCCGGTAGTACACCGTCGACGTAGGCGAACGCGCCACGAAATCGGACGTTGACTCGCGCGAGTTGCGGCCACCTCGTTCGGGCGTGGCCGCTGAGCTTGAGGCGCAGTGAGCTTTTCGTCGATTCCGGTGGTGTCGGCACGCATCCGATCGTGCCCGATCCGTGTGGTCCACCCAACATTTCGCGGATCATCGGCGTGCCGCGGCCCGAGACAGGTGTGACTCAGGTGTCCTTTTGAGGCATGAGTGACAAAACCGCTCGACCCTCGGCCTGCGTGATCGTCCTGTCCACCAGCGACCGTCAGGTTCTCGAAACATGGGTGAGGTGTGGGTCGACACCGCAGAAGACAGTGCTGCGGTCTCTGATCGTGCTGCTCGCCGCGGACGGCTGCACCAACGCAAGTATCGCCATCGAACTCGACGTTCATCCCGACACGGTCCGTAAGTGGCGCAGCCGGTTCCACCATCACGGTATCGATGCCCTCGCCGACGCACCACGGTCGGGCCGGCCACCGATCTACACCCCCGCTGACATCGCTGCAGTGAAAGCGTGGGCGTGTCAGATCCCGGCCGATCACGATATTCCGATCGCACGGTGGTCCACCCCGGAACTCGCCGCCCAACTCGCACGCGACGGCATGACCGTCTCGGTGTCGACGGTGCGCCGGTGGCTGGACGAGGATGCGCTCAAACCGTGGCAGCATCGCTCCTGGATCGCCGCCCGCGACCCGAACTTCGAGATGAGAGCATCTGTCGTTCTCGACCTGTACGCACGCCGCTACGCAGGCAAACCGTTGGGCAGCAACGAGTTTGTGATCTCGGCCGATGAAAAGCCGTCGATCCAAGCCCGCGACCGCTGCCACCGCACCACCGCCGCCGCACCAGGTCGCCCGATGCGCGTCAGCCACGACTACCGCCGCCGCGGCGCGCTCACCTACCTCGCTGCCTACGACGTCCACACCGCACGGGTCTTCGGCCGCTGCGAGCAAAGCACCGGCATCACCGAGTTCACCGCCCTCGTCGATCAGGTCATGACGAGCGAACCGTACGCGTCCGCCGACCGGGTGTTTTGGGTCGTCGACAACGGCTCCTCGCACCGCGGACAAGCATCGATCGACCGCCTCACCGCCCGATACCCGAACGCGGTCATGGTGCACACCCCGGTGCACGCATCATGGCTCAACCAAGTCGAGATCTACTTTTCCATCGTCCAACGCAAAGTCCTCACGCCCAATGACTTTCCCGACCTCACCTCAGTCGAGAACCGGTTGCACACCTTCGCCGAACGCTACAACCGCACCGCCGAACCCTTCGCCTGGAAATACACCCGCCGGGACCTCCACCGCCAACTCAAACTGATCGATCAAAGCAGCGAGGCGGCATGACCCCCCGACGAACTAACGGCTCAGACCACTAAGCACCAGACGGCGGCGACCATACGGATCGAAACGGACGACACTGAGCATTCGGGTCGGACTCAGGGCAGTGAGTTACGCCGATCCAAATTGCGCGAGTTCGCGTCTTGGATCGGATGAAGCTGTCTGCGCACCAGACGATGACCGAGGTGTACATGTGAGTCTCGAATCCCGCTGTGCTGCAAAGTTGTTTGCAGATCGTAGCCGTGTAGTGCGGCCTCACGTGTCGCATACTGCCGTTGTGAAATTTCGATCGGGTACTGGCGGGGGGTGGAGCCGCGTACCCTGACACCGGTGTCGGGAAACGAACACAGGCAGGGTCGAGCCGAACGTGCTGCAGATGAGCTGGTCTCGGTGCTGCTGATTGCTGACCCGGGTAAACCCACGGCCCTGGCGCATCGGCTGGCTGCGCGTCTACCGGAGCGCTTACGGCGCCGCGGCCGCCCCGAGCGTGTGTGGACGGTGTCTGTGCGCAGCGAGCCCTACCTCTCCGACGAGCAAGCCGACTTTTCCCACGTGATCGACGCGGTCGAGCCGTCGTCGGAGGGTGAGGATGTCGTGGTGTACCTCACTGATCTCCCACGGCGCGAGGACACCTTGCCGGTGGTGGCCGACGTCAGCGCCGAACACCTTTTCGTGCTCATCTCCATCGCCGCTGTGGGCGGCATTCGCATCGAGGGTCGCATTCGTACCATCGCACAACTCGCCATCGCGTCCGCCCTCGGTGAACCGGAACTCGCGCCGTCCGGTGCGCGACGACGGTTTCCGTCCGTGCAAATCGAAGCCGGTATGCGCTACTTCGCGCCCTCGGGACTGCGGCGACTGCGGCTGCTGTCAGGGATGGTGCGCGCGAACCGGCCATGGCGGCTGGTCACCGGGTTGTCAAAAGTGCTTGTCGGCGCTTTCGCCACCGGTGCATTCGCGCTGGCCACCAGCACAATCTGGCAGTTCGCCGACACGATGGGCCCGTGGCGTATGAGCGCGGCGACGCTTCTGTCGATCGCGGCGATGGTCCTTTGGCTGGTCCTCGATCACGAGTTATGGGAGCGGCCGACATCGCCGGAGGAGCGAGACCGGTCCGTGCTCTACAACACTGCGACCGTCGTTACCCTGGCAATCGGCGTCGCAGTCCTCCACGTGGCACTGTTCGGCCTCCTCCTGCTCACCGCGTGTGTCACTCTTCCCCCGGACCTGCTCTCCAACACCCTCGGACACGACGTGAACTTTTCCGACTACCTCACTCTCTCATGGCTACTGGCGTCCATCGCGACCATCGGTGGCGCTCTCGGTTCGGGTCTCGAGGACGATTCCGCCGTCGCAGACGCCGCATACGGGGTCCGGCAACGGCAACGCTTCGAGAACACGCAGAAACGGTCCGTCAAAGCGGAATGAAGTTCTGACGCGAAGGGTCGTCATCATCGGCTCCCCGGAAGTACTTGAGGTGTCGCGAATGCGCTCGTACTCGCGGCGGTCCCGGGCCAGGACCGACCAGTCGATGCGTCGGATCCTGAACCGTCACCATTAACAATTACTGTTGTTGCGCAACCGATATCGGATTGTCCAGATCTGATGAGACTTCACTTCTGGTGATTGTGCGGGCGAGCTGCCTGATTCGGGTTTCAGAGCTTGTTGGCAAGCACATCGAGGTAGCTGATCTCGGGTGGTACAGAGAAGAGCTCGTCGGCGCGTTCGCCAAGGGCCTTGCCGACCGGGCCGCCGAGGTGGGTGTCACGGGCGGCGTCGTCGGGGAACGCGTCGATGATGCCGTACGTCGACGGGCCGAACCGCACCGCAAACCAGGGTTTGGTCCCAGGCTCCTGTTCGACGAGGGGCAGCGCAGATCGGAGGAAATCTTCCACTGCGCTTTCCTTGCCGGGTTTGGCTTCAAGTCGGACCAGTAGCGCTTTGTTAGCCATGTCGGATCTCCTATTTGAGGTAGTTGACATGGTCCAGCATCACACCAATGACCGGTTAAGGGAAGGATTCCCGGGGCCAGGTTTCAAGCAATACGGTCATGCCCCTAGTAGTCGCGGAGCCGAGAGAGCAGACTCGATGTCAGGAGCATTGAGCATGCCTGTAACGAGGTCGCTACAGTCGGCCTTGAAGCGAAAACCACTCTGCTTAAAGGTTTTGGGTCTGCTCACGTTCGCGCGCTGGGACTATTGTCTCCCAGTGGAGCCGTTCCCGCGACTGAACGTTCCTTCGGTTGAACAACGATTCTGGCGCAATTGATCGAAAAACTATGTACAACAACATGTCTTGTCGACTCTGACGGTGGCCTGCCGTGTCCGCTCTCTCGTGCGGTCGGTGGAAACCGAGCACAGTAATCGTCTGCCGTCAGAGCTAACGAAGTCGCGTCCGGCCACCGAGATCAGCTCGTGGACACGAGCTACAGCGGTTGTGCCCTGGCCGCTGATCGTAGTCGCCGAGCGCGCTCGCTCTCGACCTGCTCTGCTGGGCTGTAACGATCCTGCGAAGACGCCGGGCAAGACCATATCGCCGGACACAGCTGCAGAGCGGCCGTGATCCGAGCTGGGGAAACGGAGCGAAGTATGGCCCGCCGGCTACTGTATGCGGCAGCACACGCTGCTCGGCGGCAGCAAGGTCGGCGAATCCGTTACCCAGCGAAGCGCGCCTACTGTGCATGGTATGGACCGCGATGGTGGACGACGCCCTGGCCGAGGCCTCCAGTTCTACCGCGCCCAATTCTGATGGACCAACGCTGGGAACGGTTGCCGGCAAAATCCACCCTCGACGGCATCGCAGCCGTCACCGGTCAGCCATACCTCACCGTCCTCAAAGCAGTCCTGCGCGATACGGGCTACCTCGACGACCAGGACGCAGACGCGCCTGCGGCAACGTAGAAAGCGTTCTGGTAGCCACTTCAACAACGCGTGGCGGATCATGCTCGCCGAGGAAAGAACACGAAGTCGACCATACCGGGTGAGAGATGCACTTTTGCTTGCCACTTTTGCTTGCCGAATCGAGAGGTTCCCCGGAACGGTGAAGCGTTGTTACGCAGCGATCAGGTCCGCGGTCAGTGTGCCCCTCTCTGCGGCGGCGTGACGAGCTTTTCAGTTGGAGTTGCGACCAACCCACCCACCCGCGAGTGCGACTTCGGTGGGACCCGTGGACGGATCAGGCTGCGCTCGCGTCGTCGTTGTGCACCACGGGTCTCGGCGCACTCGGGTGTCGAGGACCGCGGTCGCCCAGCGAGGTGGAGTTTTGTTGAACTTGCGGGCGAGCAGTTGTCGGCCGATGGTGCAGAGGTTGTCGGCATGCATGTCGAGGTATCTTATTTCGGTTGGTGCAGAATAGATTTCGCCAGGAGCGTTCGCCGAGGTCCTTGCCGGCTGGCCCATTGCGGGGTGTTTCACGGGCGGCCGATCGGAAACCGGTCGATGATGCCCAACGTCGAGCGGTTACCGCCAACCAGGGCTTCGTGCCGGGCTTCTGTTCGACGAGGGAGGGGCCGATCGGAGAAGTTTCTCGACTGGCCGTGGTCCGGCAACACACCATTGACCGGCAAAAGAAAAGGAGCTCCCGGGTCGAGATTCGAGGAATCCGGTTTTTGCCCTAGTAATCGCGGAGCTGAAGGAGGAGACTCTTTGGTGGAAGGAATGGACACCACTGGAATACGTCCGATGTGACGCGAAATATGGTGGTGTGCCAATGTTCTAGGTTTTCTTCGATTCCGTGCGCTGGAGCGTCTACCCCAGTGGCACGTTTTATTCGGTCGCTCAGATGGATTCGCTCGTGGCCGCCGGGCTGGATCAACCGGAAGCGCAGGATCAGGGGGGCGGAGACGAAAGCGCTTTTGTACGGATGGTCACGTGATACTCGCGTGAAGGATATTCGCGATACGAGGGGGCAGAGACTGCCCGCAGTTGTGCCGGTGTCGTTCGTTCTCGGATGCGACGAACTGCTGAATCGACCGGACGCCGACTCGGTACGCACGGGCTCGGCGATTCCGAAGTCAATGACGCCTGGGAGGAATCACGTAAGAGTCACCGATCTACCTCTAAGGTGCGCACGAAAACATCTGTCCGCCAAGTTGTTTCGTCGATCGGCGACTACGCTCGCATTGGTCCTGCAGACCGCGGCCTGCTCACCACCGCTCGGACACTCTGCTCGGCCTGCTCATGTAGGCGCTTCAGGGCTGCCGGCGCGGTTTCACCTCAATCCAGTCAGTACAACCACGTCACTACGAAGTCCTTGCCGATGTCGAGGTAGCGGGCGAAGCCGTCCGCGTGCTCACCGGCTGGACCGATCGAAAGGAATGAGTCATGGCGACCGCTGTGGGAATAGACCTGGGCACAACCAACTCGGTTATCGCAAGCTGGCAAGGCGGCGAGCCGGTGGTGATCTCCAATGTAGAGGGAGCACGGACGACGCCTTCGGTGGTGGCGTTCACCGAGAATGGTGAGCGTCTGGTGGGCCAGCTTGCACGACGGCAGGCGATCTTGAATCCGAAGGGCACGATCTACTCGGCGAAACGCTTCATCGGACGCCATTACGACGAGGTCTCCGAGGAGGCCAAAGCGGTCAGCTTCGACGTCGTGCCGGGTGACAGCGGTGAGGCCCGATTTGACGTGCGCGGAAAGAAATACGCACCGGAGGAGATCAGCGCTCTCGTGCTGCGCAAGCTCGTTGACGATGCAAGTAAGTTCCTCGGTGAAAAGGTGAAGGAAGCGGTCATCACCGTTCCTGCATACTTCAACGACGCGCAACGAAACGCAACCAAGGACGCCGGCCGTGTCGCAGGCCTCGAGGTTTTGCGGATCATCAACGAACCGACCGCTGCGGCACTCGCGTACGGCATGGACAAACAGACCCACGAAACCGTATTGGTCTTCGATCTCGGCGGCGGAACGTTCGATGTGAGCCTGTTGGACGTCGGTGAGGGAGTAGTCGAGGTTCGTTCCACGGCCGGCGACTCCCACTTGGGCGGCGACGACTTCGACCGACGCGTTGTGGACTACCTCGCCGACGAGTTCCAGCGCACGGAGAACATTGATCTGCGTAAGGATGCGCAGGCGTTGCAACGACTGTTCGAAGCCGCGGAGAAAGCAAAGGTTGAGTTGTCTTCGGTGACCCAGGCCCAGGTCAACCTGCCCTTCGTCACCGCTGACGCGAATGGTCCGAAACATCTCACCACTACGATCATGCGATCGAAGTTCGATGATTTGACTGCCGATCTGGTGGAACGGTGCCTCGGCCCGGTCAAGCAGGCGATGACTGACGCAAAGGTCGCCGCCAACGATATCGACGAAGTGATCTTGGTTGGCGGTTCGACACGTATTCCGTCCGTGCAGGCGCTGGTCCGCCGGCTGACCGGCGGCAAGGACCCCCACATGGGCGTCAACCCGGACGAGGTCGTTGCCCTCGGAGCCGCAGTCCAGGCGGGGGTGCTCAAGGGCGAGGTTTCCGATGTGTTGTTACTCGATGTCACCCCCCTGTCCCTCGGCGTCGAGACGCAGGGCGGGGTGATGACCAAGATCATCGAGCGGAACACGACGATCCCGGCACGGCGCAGCGAAGTGTTTTCCACGGCGGAAGACAATCAGGCCGCCGTGGACGTCGTGGTGCTGCAGGGCGAACGCGAGCGGGCCGCCGACAACCGGGTGCTGGGTCGGTTCCGGCTGGAAGACATCCGGCCCGCGCCACGTGGCGATGCCCAGGTGGAGGTCATTTTCGACATCGACGCCAACGGCATCCTGAACGTCACCGCTCGCGACAAGGACACCGGTAAGGAACAGAGCATCACGATCAGCGAACAGGGCAACCTGGACCAGGGTGAGGTCGAGCGCATGCTGGCGGAGGCCGAACGGAACCGGGGCGAGGACGAGGCATTGCGAGAGGCCGTCGACGCACGCAACGGGCTCGATTCGGTTGCGTATCAAGTGGAGCGGCGACTCGCGGAACTCGGTGACAGTGCCCCGCCCCACGAGAAGGCGCGGGCCGAGATGCTGATTGCCGACGCCAGAAAGGCCGTGCAAGACGGCGCTTCACCAGCAGAAGTCCAGCCACTCACCTCGGAACTGCAACAGCTGCTCTACGGGCTCGTCCCAGACCAGCCAGATGCCGGCCACGCAGGCGGCGCAGAGGCTGCGTGGTCGGATGACGACGACGTGATCGACGCCGAGTTCGATCGAAGCTGAGGCGCCCGATGGAAATGTCTGCAGATCGCTCGACGACTGAGCCGACCACTGACGGTGGCGACACGGATCAGGGCAAGACCGCGCCGGATGGCACCGACGCGGGGGCCGAGCTGTCTCAACTCGAGGACCGTTGGCGCAGGAGCCTCGCCGATCTGGATAACCTGCGCAAGCGGTACGCCAAGGATCTGGACCGTGAACGCGCCGCGGAAGTAGCGAAGGTTTCGGCGGCGTGGCTGCCGATATTGGACAACTTGGAGCTTGCACTTGCCCATACGGGCAGCGATCCGCAGTCCGTCGTCGATGGTGTGAAGGCAATCCGGGATCAGGCGGTGCAGGTGCTCTCGCGACTCGGCTTCGAGCGCCACGACGAGGTCGGTGTGCCGTTCTCTCCGGAACTGCACGAAGTGGTCAGTGTGATAACCCAACCCGACCTTCCGTCCGGGACCGTGGTCGAGGTCTTGCGCCCGGGTTATGGAGAGGACGGGCGACAGTTGCGGCCCGCCGCGGTGGTCGTCAGCCGCCCCGAGGGGTGAGCACCGATGGCCGGTGACTACTACGAAGTGCTCGGGGTACCGAGGGGCGCCGGCACCGACGAAATTCAGCAGGCGTACCGCAACCTGGCGCGCAAGTACCACCCCGATGTGAACAAGGATCCCACTGCGGAGGACAAGTTCAAGGACGTCAACGAGGCCTACCAGGCGTTGTCCGACCCGGACACCCGGAAACGCTATGACCGATTCGGTGACGACTTCCGGCGTGTACCCGAGGACTACGACGAACGGGTGCGGGCAAACGCCGCCGGGTACGGCGGTGGCGGGCGAAGGGTGCATTTCGGCGGTGAGGGTGCCGTCGACTTCGAAGACCTCTTTGGCCAGATGTTCAGCGGAGGCGGTGGGTTCGGACCGATTCCCGGCGCCGATCAGGAAGCCGAACTGGAACTGGCTCTGGAAGAGGCCTATCAGGGAGGAAAGCGCACTCTCAGGCTGGACGGACGGCAGTACGATGTCGACATTCCGGCCGGCGTCCTGGACGGCCAGCGAATCCGTTTGGCGGGACAAGGCGGCCGAGGCAACGGTGACGCACCGCCTGGGGATCTTTACCTCGTGGTGCGGATCAAACCGCACTCACGGTTCCGCGTACAGGGCCGGGACATCTACGTCGATCTGCCCGTGTCGCCATGGGAGGCAGTTCTCGGGTCTACAGTCGTCGTTCCCACACCGGGCGGTGAGGCGAAAGTCAAAGTAGTGCCTGGCTCTTCGACTGGTAGGAGGCTGCGCCTGCGCGGAGAAGGGATGCCCAGTCCGCGCGGCGCTACCGGCAACCTCTACGCCGAAATCAAGGTGATGGTTCCGTCGAGACCGACAGCACGCGAACGCGAACTGTTCGAGCAATTGGACGCCGAATCGAACTTCAATCCGAGGAAAGAGACATGAGCACCTCACCGCCGATCACTCAGTACGTATTGGTTCGCCGTACCGGATTATCGCCAGACGCTTTCGCCGAACGTACTGGGCTGCACCCGGATCTGGCACGAAAACTGGTGGCTCTCGGCCTGCTCGACGCCCACCGCTACTCCGGCGGTGAGATGTCGTTCGACCAATCTGAGGTAACCCACGCCGCACGCATCCAACGGCTGCGGACGGGTCTGGGCCTCAACTACTCGGCAATTGGGCTCGTGCTCGATCTGTTGGATCGAATCGAAAGTCTCGAAGCAGCGGACCGCAGAAGGGGGACGTCCTCATGGACACCGGTAGTTTGACCGAAAAGTCACGAGAAGCGTTACAGGAAGCCCAGAATATCGCGACGAGAATGGGCCACACCGAGGTAGACGGAGAGCACCTGCTGCTCGCATTGGTCGATCAGCAGGATGGGTTGGTGCCCCGACTGCTCGAACAGGCCGGCGCGAACGTCGACGCACTGCGATCCGATCTGGATCGCGAACTGTCGCGTAGGCCGAAGGTCAGCGGCCCCGGTGCAACGCCCGGCCAGGTGATGATCACCCAGCGTCTGGCCAAGCTGCTCGACGCCGCAGAGCGAGAGGCGAAGAGACTCAAAGACTCCTACGTGTCTGTGGAACACCTTGTGATGGCTCTCTCCGAGGAAGGGTCTGCTACTGGTGCGGCCGGGCGGGTCCTCGCCAGTCATGGGGTCACGCGGGACGCCTTCCTCGCCGCGCTCACGAAGGTGCGCGGCAATCAGCGTGTCACGTCGGCAACCCCGGAGGGGGCGTACGAGGCATTGGAGAAGTACGGGCGCGACCTCGTCTCCGAGGGGCGGGCAGGTAAACTCGATCCGGTCATCGGCCGGGATGCCGAAATACGCAGGGTGACTCAGATCTTGAGCCGGAAAACGAAGAACAACCCGGTGTTGATCGGCGACCCCGGTGTAGGTAAGACTGCGATCGTCGAGGGTCTCGCGCAGCGGATCGTCCGCGGCGACGTGCCCGAGGGCCTGCGCGACAAGACGATCTTCTCGCTCGACATGGGTTCTCTGGTGGCCGGTGCGAAGTATCGCGGCGAGTTCGAGGAGCGACTGCAGGCCGTGCTGTCCGAGGTGAAGGCTGCCGAGGGACGCATCCTGTTGTTCGTCGACGAGCTACATACCGTGGTCGGCGCGGGATCAGTCGGCGGCGAGGGGTCTCTCGACGCCGGCAACATGCTCAAACCAATGCTCGCCCGCGGCGAACTGCACATGATCGGTGCCACCACTCTCGACGAATATCGCAAACACATCGAATCCGATGCGGCACTGGAGCGTCGATTCCAGACCGTTCTCGTCGACGAGCCCGGCGCCGAGGATGCGATCTCGATTCTGCGCGGACTTCGAGAACGCCTCGAGGTGTTCCACGGTGTGAAGATTCAAGACGGTGCATTGGTGGCCGCCGTGACCCTCTCGCACCGATACATCACCGACCGCTTCCTTCCGGACAAGGCGATCGATCTAGTCGACGAGGCGTGCGCTCGGCTCCGTACCGAAATCGATTCGATGCCTGCCGAACTCGACGAGCTCACCCGGAGGGTGACCCGTCTGGAGATCGAAGAGGCCGCACTGTCCAAGGAAACGGACGCGGCCAGCAAGGCGCGCCTCGACGAGTTACGGAAAGAGCTGGCCGACCTGCGGGCAGAGGCAGACGCCCGGCACGCTCAATGGGAGGCGGAACGACAGGCGATCCGGCGGGTGCAGGAGCTGCGGGGAGATCTGGAACGTTTGCGCCTCGAAGCCGAGGAAGCCGAGCGCAACTACGACCTCAATCGGGCAGCCGAGTTGCGATACGGCGAGATCACCGAGCTGGAACGCCGGCTCGAGGCGGCAGAGGAGCAACTGGCCACCAGGCAGGGGCGAAATCCGTTGCTGCGTGAAGTGGTTACCGAAGACGAGATCGCAGAGATCGTCGCCGCATGGACAGGCATCCCGGTCGCCCGGTTGCAGGAAGGTGAGCGGGAGAAGCTGTTGAAGCTCGACGAGATCCTGCACGAACGGGTCGTCGGCCAGGACGAAGCGGTGCAACTGGTCGCGGACGCAGTGATCCGGGCGAGGTCCGGTATCCGTGATCCGCGCCGGCCGATCGGTTCGTTCATCTTCCTCGGCCCGACGGGCGTGGGAAAGACCGAGCTCGCAAAGACGTTGGCCAGCGCCCTATTCGACAGCGATGACAACATGGTGCGCCTAGATATGAGCGAGTACCAGGAGCGGCACACGGTGAGTCGACTCATCGGTGCACCTCCCGGGTACGTCGGTTACGACGAAGGTGGCCAGCTCACCGAGGCCGTGCGGCGCAAACCGTACTCCGTGGTGCTCTTCGACGAGATCGAGAAGGCCCACGCCGACGTCTTCAATACCCTACTGCAGGTGCTCGACGACGGCCGGATCACCGATTCTCAAGGGAGACAAGTTAATTTCCGGAACACAGTGATCATCATGACCTCGAACATCGGATCCCAGCATCTTCTCGAGGGGGTCACAGTTGACGGCGAGATCAAGCCGGACGCCAGGGAACGGGTGATGGCAGAACTGCGCGGGCACTTCCGCCCCGAATTCCTGAACCGGGTCGACGACATAGTGCTGTTCTCCCCGCTCACCCTGCCCCAGATCGAGCACATAGTGGAATTGCAACTCACCGAACTGCGAACCAGGTTGTCGGAGAGACAGATGCAACTGGAGATCACGCCGGAGGCGCGCCGACTGATCGCCGAACACGGGTTCGACCCTGTTTATGGTGCGCGGCCGCTGCGCCGATACATCGCGCACGAGGTCGAAACCAAGATCGGCCGTGCACTGTTGCGCGGCGAGATCAAACCGGACAGCACTATCAGCGTCACAGTGGACGGCGACGAACTTTCCGTGGCGTATGCCGAACCCGCCTTCGCGGCAGCCTGAGAAGAGGTGACAGGTCATGGGATCCGAAAAAGTGAAATGCCCGAACTGCGGCAAAGCCAACAACATCCCGGCAGTAGGGGAAGGAAGACCTCGCTGCGGGAACTGCCATGAGCCGCTGCCCTGGATCGCCGCGGCGGGAGACGGCGACTTCGCGGAGACCGTCGAGAAGTCTTCGGTGCCTGTGCTCGTGGACCTGTGGGCGACGTGGTGCGGCCCGTGCCGCATGGTCAGCCCCGCGCTCGAGCAGCTCGCCAGAGAACTTGCCGGCCAGATCAAGCTGGTCAAGGTCGACGTCGAAGCTGCACCCCGGACGGCCGAACGATTCACCGTCCGCGCCGTGCCGACCCTGCTGGTGATGGACCGGGGTGAGGTTCTCGCTCGTCAGTCGGGTGCGGCTCCTGTGCCCCAGCTGCGCACGTGGCTCGATCAGGCGCTGTCGAAAAATGCTGGCGAGGAGGCGAAGTCATGAGACCTGTCTATACGGACCCACATGTAACCGCGATCCGGGCCGTGGTGCCCCGTACCCCGCAGGGCTGCGAGGAATGTCTTCGCCTCGGCACCCCGTGGGTGCATCTGAGGCTGTGTCTGACGTGCGGACACGTCGGTTGCTGTGACTCTTCGCCGGGCAGACACGCGAGTGCTCACGCTCACGCCATCGGGCATCCGGTCGTCCGGTCGATGGAGCCCGGGGAGGATTGGCGGTGGTGTTATGTCGACCAGAACTTCGTCTGAGGGCGCCTCATCCATCAGGGACAATCCGCCCGTCGACGACGAGACCCCGGACGAAGAGGGTGCGTTCCCGCGGCTGACGGACGACCAGGTCGCCACGCTCGAGGTCAGAGGCTCGCGTCGACCGGTTCGCGCCGACGAGGTGCTGATCCGAGAAGGCGCGCCTGACAACGATTTCGTTGTCGTACTGTCCGGAAAGGTCGCCGTGATCGAGGAAGGCGACGTGGACAACGAGCGCCGGATACTGCGCGTGCACGGTCCTGGGCGCTTTCTGGGCGAGCTCGGACTCCTGGAAGGCCAGGTGGCGTTCTTCACCGCCGAAGCGATCGAGGACGGCGAGATACTCGCCGTCCCTGCTGAGCAGGTGCGCGAGCTGATTGCCCACGATCCCGTGCTCAGCGATTTGATCCTGCGTGCCTACCTGGTCCGTCGGCACTTGCTGATCGGGCTCGGCTCGGGGTTCCGGATCATCGGCTCCTGCTTTTCCCCGGATACGTTGCGGCTTCGGGAGTTCGCCATGCGAAACCGTTTGCCCCACAGGTGGTTCGATTTGGAACGGGACGAACGTGCGGAGCAGCTGCTACACAGACTGAACGTCGCACCCGACGACACACCCGTCGTGATCTGGCACGGCGAGAAGGTGCTACGCAATCCGACGAATGCGCAGCTCGCACGCGTCGTCGGGCTTGCCGTCGCGGACGCAGCCAAGGACGTGTACGACCTCGTCGTCGTGGGTGCCGGACCGGCCGGTCTGGCCGCGTCGGTGTACGGCGCCTCGGACGGGCTGAACACGGTGACGCTGGAGTCGATCGCCGCGGGTGGCCAAGCCAGTACTTCCTCCCGGATCGAGAACTACCTCGGCTTTCCCGCAGGGGTCTCCGGCTCCGAATTGGCAGAGCGTGCCGTGATCCAGGCCGGGAAATTCGGCGCCCGCATCCTGGTGTCGGCAGAAGTGACCGGTTTGGGATCCGAGGCCGGGAACCATGTGCTCCGACTGGCGGACGGCGGCACGGTGCACGCCCGGGCCGTTGTGCTCGCCGCCGGGGCGCAATACCGCAAGTTGGCCGTTCAAGGGATCGAGGCGCTGGAAGGAACAAGCGTGTACTACGCCGCGACCTATCAGGAGGCGCGGATATGCGGCACAGACCCGGTGGCAATCGTCGGTGGCGGTAACTCCGCCGGCCAGGCCTCCGTCTTCCTCGCCGGGCACGTCTCGCACGTGCACCTGCTCATCCGCGGCGATGACCTGGGGAAGAGCATGTCCCGTTACCTGGTCGACCAGATCGAACACCACCCGCGGGTCACCGTGCACCGGAACACCGAGATTCGCGCGGTCCACGGCGAGAAATACCTCGACGCGATTGCGGTCGGGGACAATCGCACCGGCGACCAGGACACGATCCGGGTGCGCGCCCTGTTCGTCTTCATTGGGGCGGTACCGCACACCGGGTGGCTTGCCGACGCGATCGCACTCGACGATCACGGCTTCGTCCTCACCGGCATCGACGCGATCCACGCCCGAGCAGACGACAACCTGCCTATCAGCGGCGGCATGTCCAGGACGCTCGAAACCAGCCTGCCCGGCCTGTTCGCGGCGGGCGACATCCGCCGCGGCTCAGTGAAACGAGTCGCATCGGCGGTCGGTGAAGGAGCGATGGCGGTACGACAAATCCATGAATACTTCGAAGGGAGCTGACGATATGCCAGTAATGGGCACTGTGAAATTCCAGCGGTTCTTCCGGGCAGCGGCTGGACTGCAGGTCGACCGCAACGACCTCAAGCGCTATACGGATTTCATCGACGACAAGATCTACGACGTGATCCTGATCGGCAAAGCCTCCGCGAAGGCAAACATGCGCGACGTGATCGAACCGTGGGACCTGCCGATCACCAAGGGGTTGCAGGAGAGTATCCACCGGTTCGAAAGACTCGACGAAGAGATCGAACTTCAGCCTCTGCTCGATCAACTGACGACGCGCCCATTCCTCGACATTGCTCTCTCCGAGGAGACCGAGCAGCGACTGCCACTGATCGCAGGAGGCCTGAGCGTGGCACTGGCGCATACCTTCGTCACGGTCGAGCCGGACCGCAAGAACCCCGACACCGCCCAATGGACCGTCGCTCTGGGGATCTTCCACCTACTGCTCTGACCACCACTCGTCCCGGCGACGCAAAATGTGACGCGCGACGCGTAGAATGAACACTTCCGAAAGTTGCCGCTTACCCAACGCGTAGCGCTTGTCAACGCAATTGCATACCACTGTGACCAGTAGCTTTGTGCCCCCGGTCAGACTCGAACTGACACTGGACGGGTTTTGAATCCGTTGCCTCTGCCAATTGGGCTACGGGGGCGTCTTCCTGCAGAGGTCACTTTAGATGACGCGCCCGGTGAGAATCCAACCGGTACTGTTGCGTCCTATCGTGGTGCGTGTGGCGGGGGTGAAACTCCGGTCGCCCGTGCCAGTGGGCAAGCATTTCAATGTGGAGGTGGGACCGATGGCGACGACGGACGCAAGCGCAGCCGAGACCGAGGGGTCGACACCCACGACGCGACGGGTTCTGGTCGCCGAGGATGACTCGCTCATCCGGATGGATCTCATCGAGATGCTCCGCGAAGAGGGTTACGACGTCGTGGGGGAGGCCCCCAACGGTCAGGTGGCCGTCGACCTCACCGAGGAGCTCCGGCCTGATCTGGTGATCATGGATGTGAAGATGCCGGTACGCGACGGCATCGATGCCGCGGCAGAGATCGCAAGCAAGCGGCTGTCCGCAGTTGTGATGCTGACCGCGTTCAGCCAGCGCGAGTTCGTCGAGAAGGCCCGCGACGCCGGAGCGATGGCCTACCTTGTGAAACCGTTCACGAAGGCCGACCTGGTGCCGGCGATCGAGGTGGCGGTCAGTCGCTATACCGAGCTCCATCTACTCGAAGCCGATGTTGCGGATCTGACGGAGCGTTTGGAGATCCGCAAATTGGTCGAACGCGCAAAGGGCATTTTGATGCAGACGCATGCGTTTACCGAACCCGAGGCCTTCAAGTGGATCCAGCGTGCGGCAATGGATCGCAGAACCACCATGAAGGCGGTTGCTGAAGTGGTCATCGAGACTTTGGGCACCAAGGCCAAATAGCCTGCTGGACAATGACTTAACGGAGCCTTGCCTGGCTTTGACTTCGGCATGACCAGCCCTGTTGCGACAGCCGCAACAACACCTTGGTCTCGATCTGGTCACAGCCTGGGCGGACGTCATCGGAGTTTCACGAACGTTACTCGTGGGCAACACGATCGCGCTAGCTTTACCCGAGCGAGTGGCGGTCGTATGCGTCGTTAAAAGTCGCGCCGCGCTCGAGTGATTTACCGCGAGGAGAATATTGATGGCCCACAGATATCTCTTGAGGGGAACAGTCGCAGCGGCTGTTGCCGCCTTGGCCTTGGCCGGGTGTAGCAGCTCGGACGATTCCGAAGATTCGTCGTCGAGCGAGACCACGACAGCCACCGCAGATTGCGGCGACAACGTAGATCAGGCCACCCCTGGCCCGGTCAGCACCAATCCCCTGAAGATCGGCACCTTGCTTCCTGCCACCGGCAGCCTGGCGTTCCTCGGCCCGCCTGAGTTCGCGGGTGTCACGCTGGCGGTCAACGACATCAACGCCGCAGGCGGCGTGCTCGACAAGCCGGTTGAAGAAGTCAACGGCGACTCCGGCGACACCACCACGGACACCGCGAGTGCCACCGTCGACCGCGAGCTCGCGGCCGGCACCCAGGTCATCATCGGTGCAGCATCGTCCTCGGTGTCCCTGAAGGTCATCGACAAGATCGCCAGCGCCGGAGCAGTCATGTTCTCGCCGGCCAACACCTCGGACGAGTTCACCTGCTACGCAGACAAGGGCATGTACTTCCGCACCGCCCCTGCCGACAAGCTGCAGGCCCAGGCTCTTTCGCAGGTGATCGCTGAAGGCGGCGTCCAGCGCGTCTCCATCCTGGCGATGAACGACCCGTACGGAACCGGCCTGGCCGACAACACCATCGCCGACCTCGAAGCTGCCGGCATTCCGTCGGACCAGATCCAGAAGATCATCTACGACCCCAACGCGCAGTCGTTCAACGCTGAGGTCGACCAGGTGAAGAACTTCAACCCGGACGGCATCGCCGTCATCGGGTTCGAGGAGAGCGCCAAGATCATCACCCGCATGAACGAGGTCCAGATCGGACCGAAGGACAAGCTCGTCTTCGGCGTCGACGGCAACATGGGCAACGCTCTGGGTGAGTCCGTGGGACCCGGCATCCTCGAGGGCATGAAGGGCACCACGCCGCTGACCGCGCTGGGACCGGACTTCGCAGCCCGGCTCAAGGCAGTCGACCCGGCCCTGATCGACTTCAACTACGCACAGGAGAGCTATGACGCCACCGTCATCTCTGCGCTCGCTGCGGAGATCGCGAAGTCGACCAACGGTATGGCGATCGCCTCGGAGATCAACGGCGTGACCAAGGACGGCACCAAGTGCACCACGTACGAGGAGTGCTTGGCACTGATCAAGGCCGGCACCGACATCGACTATGACGGTGTCACCGGCGAACTCGCATTCGTGACCGCTGGCGAGCCGTCTGTCGGCTCGTACGGCGTACTCGAGTTCGACGCCAACAACAAGACGATCGATCCGGTCGCCGACTACAAGGTGGTTTCGGACAACTGATGTCCTGACATCAGATAACTGAACGCCGAAGGAGGCCCGGACCGAAAGGTCCGGGCCTTCCTGCTGTTTGGGCTGTCACAGCCCGTTGACTCCAGTCGACGCGATGACGCCAAAACACCCGCATCCGTCAGGCGAATGCGGGTGTTTGGTCTCGAGAGGCGCTGTGAACTACTTCTTTTCAGAGCTTCCGGCGAGGGTACCCAGGTACAGCTCGATGATCTTCGGGTCGTTGGCGAGGTTGAGACCGGTGTCGGTGTAGGCGTTGCGACCCTGATCGAGCACGTAGCCGCGGTCGCAGATCTGCAGGCACCGACGGGCATTCTGCTCCACCAGGATCACCGAGACGCCGGTGGCGTTGATCTTCTTGATGCGGATGAAGACCTCGTCCTGGAACATCGGCGAGAGCCCGGCCGAAGGCTCGTCGAGCAGCAGCACCGACGGCTCCATCATCAGCGCGCGGCCCATGGCGACCATCTGACGTTCGCCACCGGACAACGCGCCTGCCTTGACCTTGCGGCGCTCTGACAGCAACGGGAAGAGTTCGGACACGAAGTCGAAGCGCTCGTTGAACTTCTTCGGACGCAGGTAGATCCCCATCTCGAGGTTTTCTTCGATGGTCAGCGCCGGGAAGACGTTCAGCGTCTGGGGCACGTAGCCGACGCCTTTGGTCACCAGTACGTGGGCCTTGGCGGAGGTGATGTTCTCCCCGCGCAAACTGACCGCTCCCACGCGCACGGGAATCAACCCGAACAGCGTCTTGAGCAACGTCGACTTGCCGGCACCGTTGGGACCGATGATGCCGACGATCTCGCCGTCGTCGAGGTAGAAGTTGCACTCCTCGAGGATGTTGATCCCGGGAAGGTAGCCGGCCGTGATGTCGTCGGCACGCAGCAGCGCGTTGACGGCCTGCTCACGATGCACCTCGGGAGTCGCGGCCAGTTCGGCGTGCGTCAGTTCTTTGTCGGGTTGTGCTGTGGTCGATTTGGACATGTCGGGACCGCTCATGCCTTGTCCTTTCTGTCCGTGGTGCCCTGGGATGTGTCCCGGGTGGGGACGATCGGTTCCGACAGGTCGCCGCCTGCCTTCAGGGTCTGTTCCATGGCTGCTTCGACCTCTTCGGCCAGCGCTGCCGTTTCGCCGACGGGGTTGCCGTCGGCGTCGAATTCGAGCGCCTGATCGTGATGGCCACCGAGGTATGCGTCCACGACCGCTTCGTTGTCTCCGAGCCGTTCGGGGAGTGACTCGGCGATCACCTTGCCCTGTGCCATCACCACCACCCAGTCGCTGATGTCGCGGATGACGTCCATGTCGTGTTCGACGAACACCACACTCATGCCTTCGTCGCGCAACGACTTGATGTGTTCGAGCAGGCTCTGGGTCAGCGCGGGGTTCACGCCGGCCATGGGCTCGTCGAGCATGACGACCTCGGGATTGGTCATCAGCGCACGTGCCATCTCCAGGAGCTTGCGCTGACCACCCGACAGCGAACCGGCATAGTCGTCGGCCTTGGTGTCGAGCTTGAACCGCTTGAGCAATTCGTACGCGCGCTCGGTCGTTTCGGCCTCCTGCTTACGCCAGACCCAGGGTGCGAGCGCCGCGAACATGTGCTCACCCTTCTGGTGGCGGGCGCCGAGCCGAACGTTGTCGAGCACTGAGAGCTTCGACAGCGCCTTCGTCAACTGGAACGTCCGAACCATCCCGTTGCGCGCAACCTTGTGCGGCACAACCCGTCCCATCGGGTGACCATTCAATTCCCATGTCCCGGTATCGGGTTTGTCGAAACCGGTGATGAGGTTGAAGAACGTGGTCTTGCCGGCACCGTTGGGTCCGATCAGACCGGTGATGCATCCGCGCTGGATTTCCAGGTGGTGCACATCGACGGCCTTGAGACCACCGAAGGTACGGGTGATCCCGTCGACGGTGATGATCGGGTCGGGCTTACTGGATCCGGCTTCCGGGCTCACGTCGGCGAAGATCGCCGCACGTTCTTCGGCGCCGAGCACCTTCAACTCCGCCAGCGTAGCCGGAGCCGCCGCTGTGGTGAGGGTGGTTTTGTCGACGCTCAGGTCGGGCTCGCCGGAGCTGTCTCCGTCTTTCACATGACGTCCGTCAGGCATCGAGCTGCACCTCCCGCTTGTTGCCCAGAATTCCTTGCGGTCTGAAGACCATCATCAGGGCTATCGCCAATCCCAACAAGACGTAGCGGATGGCGCCGACCTGCTGCTGGCTTAGATCGAACCACGCGTCGGGACCGGACGTGACCTGCCGCAGCAGGGCATCGGGGATCGCCAGCAGGAACCAGAAGAGCATGGCTCCGACCACCGGACCGAAGACTGTTGCCGCGCCGCCGAGGATGAGTGCTCCGTAGGCGAAGAACGTCTGGGCCGTCGAATAGAAGTCGGGGTTGATCGACTGCGTCTGCAGTGCGTTGTAGACGCCGGCGATACCGCCGATGCAGCCACCGAGGATCAGGGCCTGCATCTTGTAGAAATAGGCGTTCTTACCAAGCGAGCGGGCGGCGTCCTCGTCCTCGCGGACGGCCTTGAGTACGCGACCCCACGGGCTGCGGACCAGGAGCCAGACCAGCAGGCAGAGCAACAGCACGATCGCCCAGCCGACCACCATCGCCCACAAGTCGGTGCCCTGGAACTTGACTCCGAAGAAGTCGTACTGCTTACCGTTGTCGAACGGGCTGTACTCGAAGAAGCCCGAGGCGTATCCGAAGATGCCGTTGGTGGAGTGGGTCAGATCGTCAGCGGCGGTCGACCGGAACACCAGACGCAGGATCTCCGAGGCGGCGATCGTCACGATCGCCAGATAGTCCGCCCGCAGTCGCAGGGTGGGGAAGCCGAGTACCAGGGCCAAGACCCCGGCCGCGACGATGCCGACGATGGCGCCTATCCACAGAGGTTGGTCGTAGTTGTCGGCCATGATGCCCACGCCGTACGCACCGAGCAGGGCGAAGCCGATCTGACCGAAGTTGAGCAGTCCGGCGTAGCCGAAGTGCAGGTTGAGGCCGATGGCCAGCAGCGCGTAGAAGATCGCTGACGGACCGACCAGCTGGGCGATCGAGATCTGAAGTGCGGAAATGATGTCCATGTGTCAGCCGATCCTCGCTTTGGACCCGAGAATGCCCTGCGGTCTGATGGTGAGAATGATGATCAGGACCAGCAGGCCACCGATGTACTTGAGATCGGGATCGATCCAGTACGTCGACAGCTGCACCAGCAGACCGACGATCACACAGCCGAGGAGCGCACCGTAGGCGGTACCGAGTCCGCCGAGCGTGATGCCCGCGAACATGAGCAGCAGGAGTTTGAAACCCATCTCCCATTGAACGCGTCCGCCGAGTTCGGACATGGCGAACAGCACGCCACCGAGTGTCGCGAGCCCGCCGGCCATGGCCCAGACGAACAAGATGACACGGTCCACGTTGATACCTGACGATGCCGCGAGGTCGCGGTTGTCTGCGACGGCGCGCATGGCCTTGCCGATTCGCGTCTTCTGCAACATGACGGCCACCGCGACCAGCACGACGAGGCTGATGATGATGCACCAGAGGTTGACCGGCGTGATGGCGAAGGCGCCCGAACCGATCTGCTTCTGCACCTGGTAGTCGTCGAAGGGTTCGGCGCGATCGGAGAAGAAGATCAGGATCAGGTAGCGCATGACCAGCGCGAGACCGATCGAGACGACCAGCATGGCGATGAGCCCGGATCGGCGTCGTCGCAACGGTCGCCAGATCCCGAGTTCGTTCAGGATGCCGATGCCGATGCCGACCACGATCGCGAGGATCGTCGCGGGTATCAGCTGGATGCCCATCTTCACGTTGAAGAACCAGGCGACCACGGCGCCGAGTGTCACCAGTTCGCCGTGGGCGAAGTTGGTGAGGCCGGTGGTACCGAAGATCAGGCTCAGCCCGACGCCACAGATGGCGATGATGAGACCGAACCGTAGACCGTCGATCGTCAGTCGCGTCAGTTCCTCTGCAGCGGACACCTCGTTGGCGGTCCGTTCGGCACCGAACAAGAAGATGACCGGTCGCGGTGAGCCCTCGACGACCACGACGGCGACCGTGTCCTTCTGGATGTCGACACCGTCCGGAATGGTGGTCTTGTCGATTACGACCGAGTAGTTGCCCGGCGGGACGTTCACCTCCCAGGTGCCGGTATTCGACGAGGTGGCCGATTCGACGATCGCGCCGGCCCCGTCTTTCGCGTCGACCTTGACGCCGGCAACGGGTTCGGAACCATTACGCAGGGTTCCGAAGACGCGCACGGTGTCGTCGGTGGTGGGGGCCGGTGCCGCGGCTGCGATACCTGAGCCCATGAGTCCGGCGAACATGAGTGACGCAAGCAGGGTGAGCAGAGCGCCCGCCCCCAGCCTGGCTCCTATTACCCGTGCTCGTTGAGCAGGACGGGGCATCACGCTTGAATCCTCCCGAAGGTGGTCGTCGCCCGGCGGTGGTGCCGGACATCAATAAGTCGTCTGGGCGGACTCTATAACCCGTAACCGCACTCGGCAGGCTTTCTAAGTTTCCGCCCAGTTACTGTTGAGTTACCGGACCTGTGACCTCGAAAAACGCTGTGCGATCTCACCTTTTTGGGCCGTACCGGCGGGCCTGTCACCCCCGCTCCATACACTTGGCACCGTGAGTCCTGCACAGACAAGTCAGCCCGGCCGTTCCACGGCGAAGTCCTCGACGAAAGCGGCGGAGCCGCCGACGCTGATGTTGCTCGACGGGCACTCGCTGGCGTTCAGGGCGTTCTTTGCCTTGCCCGCCGAGAACTTCAAGACGGCGTCGGGGCAGACCACCAACGCGGTGTACGGGTTCACCTCGATGCTGATCAATCTGCTGCGCGACGAGAACCCTTCACACATCGCTGCGGCGTTCGACGTCTCGCGCCAGACCTTCCGCGCCGAGGTCTTCCCGGAGTACAAGGCGCAGCGCAGCTCGGCCCCGGATGAATTCCGTGGCCAGGTCGACCTGACCAAAGATGTGTTGGGCGCGATGGGGATTCCGGTGCTCTTCCGCGAAGGTTATGAAGCCGATGACATCATCGCCACGCTGACCACGCGCGCGGAGGAACAGGGGTTCCGCGTTCTGGTGGTCACCGGCGACCGGGATTCTCTGCAGCTGGTGACGGACAACGTCACCGTGCTCTACCCGAAAAAGGGTGTTTCCGAGCTGACCCGGTTCACCCCGGAGGCGGTCGAGACGAAGTACGGGCTGACGCCTTCGCAGTACCCCGATTTTGCCGCCCTGCGCGGCGACCCCTCCGACAACCTCCCCGGTATCCCGGGGGTGGGGGAGAAGACGGCGACCAAGTGGATCCGCGAATACGGATCGCTCTCTGGTCTCGTCGACAACGCAGATCAGGTCAAAGGCAAAGTGGGAGAAGCATTCCGCGCCCACATCGCCAGTGTTCAGATGAACCGCCAACTCACCGAACTCGTGCGCGACATGGACCTGCCGTTACAGCCCGATGAGCTCGCGCTGGCCCCCTGGGACCGCGACAAGATCCACCAGTTGTTCGACGACCTCGAGTTCCGGGTGTTGCGCGACCGGCTGTTCACCACCCTGACCTCGGCCGCGCCCGAGGCCGAATCCGGGTTCGATCTCCGGGGCAGCCTGCTCGGCGCCGGGGAGGTGGCCGCCTGGCTCTCTGCGCATGCTGCGCCCGGGACCGGTCGCAGTGGACTGACGATCCTCGGGCCGCGGCAGGTATACGGCTCGGATGTCACCGGTATCGCGATCGCGGCGGCCGATGGCGAGTCGGGATACCTCGATCCTGCGGAGATCGGTCCCGAGGACGAGACGGCACTCGCCGACTGGTTGGCCGATGTCAACGTTCCGAAGGCGATCCACGAGGCCAAGTGGGCCTTTCACGCGTTGCGGGGTCGGGGATGGCACCTCGGTGGCGTCACCAGCGACACCACCCTGGCGGCCTACCTGATCCTTCCAGGGCAGCGGTCGTTCAATCTCGACGATCTCGCGTTGCGATACCTGCGCCGGGAACTGCGCGCCGACGCCGTCACCGACGACGGACAGATGTCACTCCTCGACGAGGACTCCGGCGCGCAGGCCGCGGCCGATCAGGCGATGTTGCAGGCACAGGCCGTCGCCGAACTGGCCGACCGGTTCGATGAGGAACTGGCCAAGATCGATTCCGGTTCACTGCTGACCGACATGGAGTTGCCGCTGCTGTTCGTGCTGGCCGAACTCGAGGCTGCCGGTATCGGGATCGACGTCCCGCACCTCGAGGACCTCGAATCGGGGTTTGCTGCACGCGTCCGGGAATCGGCCGAACTCGCCTACGAGGTGATCGGTAAACAGATCAACCTGGGCTCGCCCAAGCAGCTGCAGGTCGTGCTGTTCGACGAGCTCGAGATGCCGAAGACCAAGAAGACCAAGACCGGCTACACCACCGACGCCGACGCACTGGCCGGATTGTTCGAGAAGACCGGACATCCGTTCCTCGAGCACATGCTGGCCCATCGCGATGCGACCAGGCTCAAGGTCACCGTCGCGGGGCTGCTCAAGACGGTCGCCGACGACGCCCGGATCCACACGACGTTCAACCAGACGGTCGCTGCGACTGGGCGGCTGTCGTCGACCGAACCGAACCTGCAGAACATCCCGGTCCGCACCGATGCCGGACGTCAGATTCGTCAGGGATTCGTCGTCGCCGACGGGTACGACTCCCTGATGACCGCCGACTACAGCCAGATCGAGATGCGGATCATGGCGCACCTGTCCAAGGACACCGGGCTGATCGAAGCGTTCAACACCGGCGAAGACCTGCATAGTTTCGTGGGGTCGCGGGCGTTCGGCGTTCCGATCGAAGAGGTCACGCCGGACATGCGTCGCCGGGTGAAAGCAATGAGCTATGGCCTTGCCTACGGCCTGAGCGCGTTCGGTTTGTCGGCTCAGCTCAAGATCAGCACCAGCGAGGCAAAGGAGCAGATGGAGGCGTACTTCACCCGTTTCGGTGGGGTGCGTGACTATCTCCGCGAGACCGTCGAGGAAGCGCGTCGAAACGAATACACCTCCACGTTGTTCGGGCGTCGCCGCTACCTCCCCGATCTCAACAGCGACAACCGGCAGCGTCGCGATGTCGCCGAGCGGGCGGCCCTCAACGCGCCCATCCAGGGCACCGCTGCCGACATCATCAAAGTCGCGATGATCGACGTTCAGCGATCGCTGGCCGAGGAGAAGCTGTCTTCGCGCATGTTGCTGCAGGTGCACGACGAACTCGTCTTCGAGGTGGCCACGGGTGAGCAGGAGCGCCTCGAAGCACTCGTGCGCGCCAAGATGGGCGGCGCGATCGAACTGTCCGTGCCTCTCGATGTGTCCATCGGCTACGGCAGATCGTGGGATGACGCCGCTCACTGACAGTCCCTGAAAAGTTTTTTCGAAACCGTGTCGATCTGGTCGATGCTCGTTCGACGAATGGGTGAGGACCACAAACGGAACCTCGGATGCACCTACCGAATGAGGAGAAGACCATGCGTTACATGCTGATCATGCGGGACACCCAGGAAGCCATCGACGCGAGCAAGGAGGTTCCCTTCGAAGAGATCATCGCCGCGATGGGGGCCTACAACGAATCGCTGATGAAGGCCGGCGTCCTGCTGTCCGCGGAAGGGCTGGCAGACGCCTCCGAGGGATTTGTCGTCGACTTCGACTCCGACCCGCCGGTGGTGACAGACGGACCGTACGCCGAGGTGAAAGAACTCTTCAACGGGTTCTGGATCCTCGAGGTCTCGGGCAAAGAAGAAGCTGCGCAATGGGCATCGCGGTGTCCGCTGGGGCCGGGTTCGAAGCTCGAGGTGCGCCGCGTGGCCTCCATCCACGACTTCCCGAAGGACAACGAATGGATCCAGAAGGAAGAGCAGTGGCGCGAGAGGCAAGAGAGTACTTCCAACTGAAGCATCGATGAGCACGCCGGAGGCGATCGGTCGCACGATCGACGCGGTCTGGAGGATCGAGGCCGCCAAGATCGTCGCCACGCTCAGCCGGATGGTCGGAGAGGTGGCCTGGCCGAAGATCTCGCGCAGGAAGCACTGGTCGAGGCAATGTCGGCGTGGCCGACCTCCGGGGTGCCGCGTAACCCGGGCGCATGGCTCACCACGGTCGCCAAGCGCCGGGCGGTCGATGGCTGGCGGCGCCAGGAACGACTCGATCAGAAGTACGTCGCCATTGCCCGCGATCTCGAGACGCGGCCTGACGCAGAACTCGGCTGGGATCCCGACCACATCGACGACGACGTGCTGCGGCTGGTGTTCGTCTCGGCGCACCCGGTGCTGGCACGCGAAGGGCAGATCGCACTCACGCTGCGGGTCGTCGGAGGCCTGACGACAGACGAGATCGCGCAGGCATTCCTGACCTCGACGGCCACGATCCAGCAGCGGATCGTCCGAGCGAAGAAGACACTCAAAGCGGCAGACGTGCCCTTCGAGGTGCCGCCCCGCGAGGAGTACCCGAAGCGGCTGTCGGCGGTGCTCAGTGTTCTCTATCTCATCTTCAACGAGGGGTATTCGGCCTCCTCAGGGGATCGCTGGATCCGGTCGGAGCTGTGCGGCGAGGCGCTTCGGCTCGGCAGGATCCTGACCGGGCTCGTATCGGACGAACCGGAGGTGCACGCGCTAGTCGCGTTGATGGAGTTCCAGGCGTCGCGGTTCGGTGCGCGGACCACCAAGGACGGGACCCCCATCCTGCTCTCCGATCAGGATCGCAGTCGCTGGGATCAGGCGCAGATCCGCCGCGGTGTGCAGGCCCTGGCCCGCGCCGACGATTGCGGGCGGGGCAGAGGCCCGTACGGCCTGCAGGCGGCACTTGCCCAGTGTCAGGCCACCGCGCCTACCGCGCAGGACACCGATTGGCAGCGCATCGTGATCCTCTACGAGGCGCTGGGCCGGATCGCGCCGTCGCCTGTCGTCGACCTCAATCGCGCTGTCGCGGTGTCGATGGCGTCTGGGCCTGGGCCGGCGTTGCAGATCGTGGACGAGTTGGTCGCGGCGGGTGCCTTATCGCGTTCCCATCTGCTGCCTGCGGTCCGGGGCGAGCTGCTGGCCCGGTTGCATCGCGACACGGAGGCGCGGGCGGAGTTGTTGGTGGCGGCCGAGATGGCCGGAAACCAAAGGGAGAGCATGGTTCTGCGCGCCAAGGCGGCCGCGTTGGGCGACACGTTCGGTGAAAACCGTTGACTGAGGTGACCCGAGCAGTAATGTGGTGTGAGTCACATAGCCCTCGGAGGTAACGCCATGGCATCTGCCGGAATGAACGAACTCCATCGCAGCATCGGAGCTCTGCGGCACCACATCGTCGCACTGAAGTTGCAATATGGGGACGTCGACTCCGTGCGACGCATGACCAACGATCTCGACCGCCTCGAGATCGATCTGCACGACTTCGAGAAGTCGCCGCCCCCGCTGATGCGCCCACCGGTGAACAAGAACGACGTCGTCTATGTCCCCGACAGCAAGTCCGACGAGTCGGCCTGGCTCGGCGCGCAGGATGAGGGGTTGGGGTTCCACTCGCGTGAGCGGACGAAGTGAGCGCCCCCGCAACTGAGCGGGAAAAAACTGGGGTCTTCTCACCCGGCCGAGCACGAATACTCGTACGCACACTGCGCAAGGACCGCTGGTGGTTGTCTCCGCTGCTGACCGCGGTGGGTCTTTCCGCGTTCGTCATTTACGCGACGGTGAGATCATTTGTCCGCACCGCCTATTGGGTCGAGGACTACCACTACCTGACGCCGTTCTACTCACCCTGTCTGAGCGAGTCCTGCGTTCCCGGGTCCAGTCACTTCGGGACGCCCTTCCCGGAACTGCCGATGATCATCCCCCTCGGGTTCGTGGTCCTACCGTTCCTGCTGGGGTTCCGGCTGACCTGCTACTACTACCGCAAGGCCTACTACCGCTCGTTCTGGTTCTCCCCTCCGGCCTGCGCCGTCGCCGAGCCGCACAGCAAGTACTCCGGCGAGACCAAACTGCCGCTCATCATCCAGAATGCGCACCGGTACTTCTTCTACGCCGCGGTCATCGTGTCGCTGATCAACACCTACGACGCAGTGACGGCCTTCCATGCCAAGGGGGGCGGGTTCGGAATCGGGCTCGGGAACGTGATCTTGATCGGCAACGTGATTCTGCTGTGGGTTTACACCATCTCCTGCCACTCGTGCCGTCACGTCACCGGTGGCCGCCTCAAACACTTTTCGGCGCACCCCGTCCGCTATCGGATCTGGACGCAGGTGTCCAAGCTCAACGCCCGGCACATGCAGTACGCGTGGATCACCTTGGGGACCCTGGTGCTCACCGATTTCTACATCATGCTGGTGTCCAGCGGGACCGTCTCCGACCTGCGATTCATCGGTTGACGATCATCCCGGAAGTCTTGCTGCGCTGCTGAATTCATTGCTATCTGCGAGGAGTCGATCAATATATGACCGAAGTCGAACGCCACCGGTACGACGTCGTCGTGATCGGTGCCGGCGGTGCCGGCTTACGTGCGGTGATCGAGGCCAGGGAACGCGGTCACTCGGTGGCGGTGGTGTGCAAATCGCTGTTCGGCAAGGCGCACACCGTGATGGCCGAGGGTGGTTGTGCGGCGTCGATGGGCAATGCGACCTCCAAGGACAACTGGCAGACCCACTTCAAAGACACCATGCGCGGCGGAAAGTTCCTCAACAACTGGCGCATGGCCGAACTCCACGCCAAAGAGGCCCCGGACCGGGTCTGGGAACTGGAAACCTACGGCGCCCTGTTCGATCGGACCGAGGACGGCAGGATCGCGCAGCGAAACTTCGGTGGCCACACCTACGCCAGACTTGCCCACGTCGGCGACCGCACCGGTCTGGAACTGATCCGGACGATGCAGCAGAGGATCGTCGCGCTGCAGCAAGAAGACTTCGCCGCGACCGGGGATTACGAGGCCCGGATCAAGGTGTTCGCCGAATGCACCATCACCGAACTGCTCAAGGATGGCGACGCGATCTCGGGAGCTTTCGGCTACTGGCGCGAATCCGGCCGTTTCGTGCTGTTCGAGGCGCCGGCGGTGGTGCTGGCCACCGGTGGTATCGGCAAATCGTTCAAGGTGACGTCGAATTCGTGGGAGTACACCGGGGACGGCCACGCGCTGGCGTTGCGCGCCGGTGCGAGTTTGATCAACATGGAGTTCATCCAGTTCCATCCGACCGGGATGGTCTGGCCGCCCAGCGTGAAGGGGATCCTCGTCACCGAGGGCGTTCGCGGCGACGGCGGGGTCTTGAAGAACACCGACGGAAAACGCTTCATGTTCGACTACATCCCACCCGTCTTCAAAGGCCAGTACGCCGAGACCGAAGAAGAAGCGGACAAGTGGCTGGCGGACAACGACAGTGCCCGGCGGACCCCGGATCTGCTTCCGCGCGACGAGGTCGCCCGGGCCATCAACGAAGAGGTCAAGGCCGGCCGCGGCACCGATCACGGCGGCGTCTACCTCGACATCGCGTCGCGGATGCCCGCCGACGAGATCATCCGCCGGCTGCCGTCGATGCACCATCAGTTCAAAGAGCTCGCGGACGTCGACATCACCGCCGAACCGATGGAGGTCGGGCCCACCTGTCACTACGTGATGGGCGGCATCGAGGTCGACCCGGACACCGCGGCCGCGCGAGTTCCGGGGCTGTTCGCGGCCGGGGAGTGCTCGGGCGGCATGCACGGATCAAACCGATTGGGCGGCAACTCGTTGTCGGATCTGCTGGTGTTCGGCCGCCGCGCCGGACTGGGTGCGGCGGCCTACGTCGAGGGCTTGGAGAAGCGGCCTGAAGTCGCAGCCGAGGACATCGATCGAGCCGCGACGTTCGCACTCTCACCGTTCGACCCGCCGGCCGAGGGCAGAGCGGAGAACCCCTACACGCTGCACACGGACCTGCAACAGTCGATGAACGACCTCGTGGGGATCATCCGCAAAGCCGAGGAGGTCGAGGAGGCGATCGAGGTGCTCTCAGGTATCCGCGACCGTCTCGCAGGCATGCAGGTCGAGGGCCACCGGCAGTTCAACCCCGGCTGGCACCTCGCGGTGGACCTACGGAACATGCTGCTGGTCTGTGAGTGCGTGGCGAAGGCCGCGCTCCTGCGGACAGAGAGCCGGGGCGGTCACACCCGAGATGACCACCCGGGAATGGACTCGGACTGGCGTAACACCCTGCTGGTCTGCACTGCGGACGGAAACGACGACTCGCCGGTGCCCGAGGTGACGGTGGTCAAGGAAGAGCAGACACCGATGCGTCCGGAGTTGCTGGAACTCTTCGACTTCTCCGAAATCGAAAAGTACTACACAGCAGGGGAAATCGCAGGGCACCCTGACGCCGGCGGGACCAAGGAGAACTGAGATGGGCTACGACGCGAAGTTCAGGGTATGGCGCGGCGACACCGACGGTGGCGATCTGCAGGACTACACCGTGCAGGCCAACGACGGTGAAGTCGTCCTCGACATCATCCACCGACTGCAGGCCACCCAGACGCCTGATCTCGCCGTCCGCTGGAACTGCAAGGCAGGCAAATGCGGCTCGTGCTCGGCGGAGGTGAACGGCAGGCCCAAGCTGCTGTGCATGACCCGGATGTCCACGTTCACCGAGGACGAGGTCATCACGGTCACCCCGATGCGAACGTTCCCGGTGATCCGAGACCTCGTCACCGATGTTTCCTTCAACTACCAGAAAGCTCGCAAGATCCAGTCGTTCACTCCACCCGAAGGGCTGAAGGCGGGGGAGTACCGCATGAAGCAGGTCGATGTGCAGCGGTCGCAGGAGTTCCGCAAGTGCATCGAGTGTTTCCTGTGCCAGGACACCTGCCATGTCGTGCGTGATCACGAGGAGAACAAAGAAGCCTTCGCCGGCCCGCGGTACCTGATGCGGGTGGCCGAGCTGGACATGCATCCGCTCGACGTCGCCGAACGTCGGAATTCAGCCCAAGAAGAGCACGGCCTGGGGATGTGCAACATCACCAAGTGCTGCACCGACGTATGTCCCGAGCACATCAAGATCACCGACAACGCCCTCATCCCGATGAAGGAACGTGTTGCGGACCGGAAGTACGACCCGCTGGTCTGGTTGGGCGACAAGCTCTTTCGACGCTGACGGAGCCATGCGTTAGTTTCGGCTCGAACTGGGTACTCGCGCCCGCAGGACCAACTACGTCCCTGGCACGTAGGGTTGATCGAGTACACCGTAGAGCCGACAGTCGAGGTGCGCATGCCGTTGGAGAACCCGCAGGACGAAGCCGAACACACCGCCGACGGCCATCTGGTCGAGGCGCAATCGGAGGACTTCGACCACGCCAAACCGCTGCGGGTCGACAACGACTGGTTCAAGAAGGCCGTCTTCTACGAGGTTCTCGTGCGGGCGTTCAACGACTCCAACAACGACGGCGTGGGCGATCTGCGGGGACTCACCGACAAACTCGACTACCTGTCGTGGCTCGGCGTCGACTGCCTGTGGTTGCCACCGTTCTACGACTCCCCGCTTCGTGACGGCGGATACGACATCAGGGACTTCCGGACGGTGCTGCCGGAGTTCGGCACCGTCGACGACTTCGTCGAACTGATCGATCAGGCTCACCGGCGTGGGATCCGCATCATCACCGACCTGGTCATGAATCACACGTCCGACAGTCACCAGTGGTTCCAGGAGTCGCGGTCCGACCCGGACGGACCCTACGGCGACTACTACGTCTGGGCCGACGACGACACCGGCTATCCCGAAGCGCGCATCATCTTCGTCGACACGGAGATCTCCAACTGGACGTGGGATCCCGTTCGCGGTCAATACTATTGGCACCGGTTCTTCTCGCACCAACCCGATCTGAACTACGACAATCCTGAAGTCGCCGACGCGATGATCGACGTGTTGCGGTTCTGGCTCGACCTCGGCATCGACGGGTTCCGACTCGACGCGGTGCCCTATCTGTTCGAGCGCGACCAGACCAACTGCGAGAATCTCGGGGAGACCCACGTCTTCCTCAAACGCTGCCGCAAGGTGGTCGACGAGGAGTATCCCGGCCGAGTCCTGCTCGCCGAGGCGAATCAGTGGCCTGCCGACGTGGTGGCGTACTTCGGCGAACCCGATGTCGGCGACGAGTGCCACATGGCCTTCCACTTTCCCCTGATGCCCCGCATCTTCATGGCGGTGCGCCGGCAGAACCGCTTCCCGATCTCGGAGATCCTGGAGCAGACGCCGCCGATCCCGAAGTCTGCGCAGTGGGCGATCTTCCTGCGCAACCACGACGAGCTCACGCTGGAGATGGTGACCGACGAGGAACGCGACTACATGTACGCCGAGTACGCGAAGGATCCGCGCATGAAGGCGAACATCGGCATCCGGCGCCGACTCGCGCCGCTGCTCGACAATGATCGCAACCAGCTCGAACTGTTCACCGCGTTGCTGCTGAGCCTCCCGGGGTCGCCTATGCTGTACTACGGCGACGAGATCGGGATGGGCGACAACATCTGGCTGGGCGATCGGGATTCGGTGCGCACGCCGATGCAGTGGACTCCCGATCGCAACGCCGGCTTCTCGCGGACCGATCCCGGCCGGATGTACCTGCCGGTGATCATGGATCCCACCTACGGATTTCAGTCCGTGAACGTCGAGGCACAGATGAACGCGACGAACACATTGCTGCACTGGACCAGACGCATGATCGAGGTCCGCAAACAGCACCCCGCATTCGGTCTGGGCACGTTCACCGAGCTGGGTAACAGCAACCCGTCGGTGCTGACATACCTGCGGGAGTTGGCACCGTCGAACCAGGAGCGCCGCACCAGCGACGTCATATTGTGCGTGAACAACCTGTCGCGTTTTCCGCAGGGCGTGATCCTGGACCTGTCGGCGTTTGAGGGCCGGATCCCCGTCGAGCTGACCGGATCGATCCCGTTCCCGAAGATCGGACCCGATGGCTACATGATCACCCTGCCCGGCCACGGCTTCTACTGGTTCGCGCTACAGCCCGACCCATCTGATTCGAATGTGGCCCAGGGATATCCACTCAGCAGTGAGGCCGAGGCGGCGGTTCGACCATGAGCATCGACGTACCCAGCGACCAGCAGCTCGCCGAGGCGCTCCAGGAGTGGCTTCCTCATCAACGATGGTTCTCGGCCAAGGACCGTGGCATCACGCAGGTATCGATCTCGACGCGTGTGCCGCTGACGGCCGACGACGGATTCGCCGGCGAGCACGTCCTCGTCGAGGTCGAGTTCGAGAGCGGGCCGTCGGTTCGTTATCAGGTTCCGCTGGGTTTTCGCACGCATCTGTCCGAGCCGCTGCTGTCCTGGGCTCTGCCCGAATCGGCGACCGGCGGTGTGGCCGCATACGACGGCCTGCACGATCCTGACGTGATTGCTCGCTATCTGACGGCGCTGGGTGCGCAGGAGCACATCGGGGACCTGCGTTTCGAGACCATTCCGGGCGTGACGATCGATACCGCTGAAGCTGGTCATGTGCTCGGTGCCGAGCAGTCGAACACGTCGTTGGTGTTCGGCGAATCGTTGTTGTTCAAGGTTTTCCGGCAGCTCGAGGCCGGGATCAACCCCGACGTCGAACTCCACCGCGCGCTCAGTGAGGTGGGCTGTGAATACGTCGCCGACCTTCGCGGGTGGGTCGAGGCAGACGTCGATGGGGAGCCGACGACCCTGGCGATGGCTCAGGACTTCATCGAAAACGCCGCGGACGGCTGGAGTATGGCCATGATCAGCGTGCGCGACCTGTTCACCGAGGCAGACCTGCACGCGGCGGAGCTCGGTAGTGATTTCGCCGGTGATGCCGAACGACTCGGCGTCGCTGTCGCGCACGTGCATGCCGACCTGGCCCGAAGTCTGGGCACCGAGGAGCGCGCGCCGGGGGAGAGTGCGATCGACGACATGCGGTCGCGACTCGACGTCGCGTCCGAAGCGATTCCCGAACTCGCAGAACACCGTGCCGCGATCGCGGCCGTGTACGACGAGGCAGCGCAATCCGGGCCCGACACGGTGCAACGCATCCACGGAGATCTGCACCTCGGTCAGGTGCTGAGGACCCCGTCGACCTGGTTGCTCATCGACTTCGAAGGTGAACCCATCAAGTCGGTCGCTGAGCGCCGTAAGCCCGACAGTCCGCTCCGTGACGTCGCCGGAATGCTTCGTTCCTTCGACTATGCAGGTCAGCATCTGTTGGGCCAGGGTGCACCGAATGTGACTGCGCAGCGAGCATTTCGAGCGGTCGAATGGGTGGACCGGAACGCCTCGGCGTTCTGTGAGGGATACGCCTCGGTGACCGGGGCAGATCCGCGCGACCGGTCAGCACTCCTGCGTGCCTATGAACTCGACAAGGCCGTCTACGAGGCGGGGTACGAGGCCAGGCATCGGCCGAGTTGGCTGCCGCTGCCCCTCAACGCCATCGGTCGGCTCACCGCGTCACAGTAGGTAGAACTCCTCGCGGGTGTCGCTGTTCCACCGCCGGAGTCCTGTCACGGTGGCGGTGAGGATCTCCGGTGCAAAGCTCAAAGTGGTGAGGGCGTAACCGATCTGGTCGTCCGCCAGGCGGCGTGCAAGCGTTACGTGGGGCGTCCAGGCCCCGGGTTGGATATGCGGCAGTGGCTCGCCGCTGATGTGACCACGCGACAACTCGAAGATGTGGGCGTGTAGATCGCACAATTCGCGGGACGGGACCACCAGCCGGGCTGCCGTCGCGCGGCGACCACGGAACAGGAGCATCGCGCCGATGTTCACCTCCATGCCGGGCACGTCGGTGAGGGCGGCCAGATCACGATCGATGGCACCGTCGATGGAGTCGGCGGCGACGAGCGTGACATGTGGCCGGTTCGACTCCGAGCGCGTGCGGCCCTGGCTCGGCAAACCGGCCGCTGCCAGGGCGTCCCACTGCGAGATGATGGCCGCATCCGTCGCCGCGTCGAAGATGAGTTCTATCGAATGTGCCACGGGTTCACCCTAAAACATTCCCACGGTCGACGGCGGCTACGGATCAGGTCGGGGACATCCAGCGGTGCTGATCATGGACCACGACGTCGGGAACCTCACCGCGGTAGACCTCGACCTCGACACGTACCAACTGCCCGGTTGATCCCTGCGCGAGTTTCGACGAGCCGGTGTCTCGGGTCAGCACGTTCGGATTGCCGTGAATGCAAGCGGCGACGTCCGGTGAGCTGTAGTCGAACCAGGCGCCCGTAGAGATCTGTACGACGTTGCCGGAAACGCGGTCGTCGACGACTGCGCCGGCCAGCATGTCACCGGTGTCGCTGCGTACCAGCACGATGTCACCTGTGGTGATCCGACGGGCTGCCGCGTCCACCGGGTTCAGCCGGATCGGCTCGCGTCCCAGGACTTTGGACTCGACACTGACTGCGCCGTTGTCGAGCTGGCTGTGCAAACGCGAGGCAGGGTTGTTGGCCACAAGGCACAACGGGTACGGGCCTGATCCCACATCGACGGTCTCGGCAGGTGCGAGCCACGTCGGATGGGGCGGGCAGTCGTCGTAGCCGAAGCCGGCGATCGTCGACGACGAGATCTCGATCCGGCCGCTCGGTGTCGCGAGCCGATACTTCTCGGGATCGCTTCGGAAATCTTCGAACAGAACATGTTTCGCGTCTGCGCCCGGCAGGTCGAGGTGACGTGATGCCCAGAACTCGCCGAAGTCCTGGGCGGGGGTGAACCGGTCGGGGATCGCCTCGCGCCAGCGCTCGTAGATGTGCTCGAGCCAACCCCACTCGTCGCGGCCCTCGGTGAACTGTTCCTCGACGCCGAGCCGCTTGCTCAGTTCGGTGAGAATTGCGTAGTCGCTCAACGACTCACCGACAGGCGGAGAGATCTGCTGCATCGCGGTCATGATCTCGTCGTACCGTCCGCAGCCGATGTCGTTGCGTTCCAGCGTCGTCGTGACCGGGAGGACGATGTCGGCGTGCCGTGCCGTCGCAGTCCAGAACGGTTCGTGTACGACAACCGTGTCGGGCTGCTGAAATCCGGCGCGCAACCGCACGAGATCCTGATGGTGATGGAACGGGTTGCCGCCCGCCCAATAGATCAGCTTGGTGTCGGGGTAGACCCGCGACTGGCCGTTGTACTCATAGCCGGCACCGGGTTCGAGCAACATATCCGAGATGCGGGCGACCGGAATGAAGTCGCTGACGGAATTTACGCCCTGATGGAATGTCGGCAACGGATAGGGGAGTTTGCCTGCACCCATGCCGCCGGTCGAGCCGTATCCGTGACCGAATCCCCCTCCGGGGAGACCGATTTGACCCAGGAACGCGGCCAGCGCGATCGACGCCCACAGGGGCTGTTCGCCGAACCGCGCCCGCTGCAACGACCACGAGGTGGTCACCAGGGTCCGCCCGGCAGCCATTCGGCGGGCGAGGTCACCGATGGTCGAGGCGTCGATCCCGCAGATGTTCGCTGCCCAGCCCGGGGTTTTCGCGATCCCATCTGTTTGTCCGCGTAGGTAGCGGGCGAACTCCTCGAATCCGACGGTGTATCTGTCGACGAACTCGAGGTCGCAGAGCCCTTCGTTGAGCAAGACCCAGCACAGGGCCAGCATGAGCGCGGTGTCGGTGGCCGGGTTGACGGGGATCCACTGGGCGTCAGTCACCGTCGCCAGATCGTCGGCAAGAGGACTGATGGTCACGAACTCGGCGCCTCGGGCGCGGGCACGCTCCAGCGATTCCCGCACCGTGTGCCGACTGATACCGCCGGCGTTGATCTGGACGTTCTTGGCCGGTATCCCTCCGAAACACACGAACAGGTCAGTGTGTTCGCTCAGCACGTTCCAGGTTGTGGGTCGATACAGCGGCGCCTCGTCGCCGACGATGTGCGGCAGCAGCACGCTCGACGCTCCGTGACTGTAACTGTGCACCGATCGGGTGTAACCCCCGATGGTATTCAGGAATCGGTGAATCTGGCTCTGTGCGTGATGAAACCGGCCTGCACTTGCCCACCCGTAGGATCCGCCGAAGATCGCAGGGTTGCCGTACGTGCTGCGGACCCGCTCGAGTTCGCCTGCGAGGAGGTCGAGAGCGCGGTCCCAGCTCACTTCGACGTACTCGTCGGATCCGCGGCGAGCCGACGGCCCCGGACCGTCCTCGAGCCAGCCCCGTCGAACAGACGGATGTAGCACGCGGACACCTTTGTCGAGTGATGCCGGAATGTTGCGGAGGAGCTCCGACGGGTCGGGATCGGCAGGGTCGGGCGTCACAGACAGTCCCTGCTCGTCGAGCGATGCCGTGAACGCACCCCAGTGCGAGCTGTTGACCAGTTCTTCTGCAGCCATGCCCTAATTCTTTCACCGGTGCTGATCAGATTCTTTCACCGGTGCTGATGAATGGAACGATCACGGTCATGGCGAACAGATATCCCATCGGGCTCATCGACGGCGACGGGATCGGCCCGGAGATCGTTCCTGCGGCGGCGCGGGTGGTTGAACAGGCGCTGACCAGCGTAGGACGCTCGGTCGACTGGGTGTCGCTCGAGATCGGGCGCGCGTCCATCGAGAAAAACGGCACGGCGATCCCCACGGCCACCCTGGCCGCTCTCGACGATCTGGACCTCTGGATCCTCGGACCACACGACTCGGCGGGCTACCCACCGGAGCATCGCACCGGGCTGACGCCGGGTGGGGTGATCCGCAAACGCTACGACCTCTACGCGAACATTCGTCCCGCCTTGGCGCATGTCGGGGTGAGCGCCGTCAACCCTGATCTCGACCTCGTCATCGTGCGGGAGAACAGCGAGGGGCTGTACGCCGACCGGAACATGGCCCGCGGCACGGGGGAGTTCATGCCCACCCCCGACGTCGCGCTCTCGGTCGGCGTGATCACCCGCACAGCCACGGAACGAATCGCGGTGTCCGCGTTCGAGCTTGCGCGCTCCCGCCGCAAGCACGTCACCATCGTCCACAAGGCGAACGTCCTGTCGATGACCACAGGGTTGTTCCGCGACGTCTGCCTCGAGGTCGCGGAACGTTATCCCGACGTGCGGGTCGACGACGAACACGTCGACGCCATGGCCGCGCATCTGGTGCGTCGAGGCCGGCAGTTCGATATCGTCGTCACCGAGAACCTGTTCGGCGACATCCTCTCGGACCTGGCAGCTGAACTGGCCGGGTCTCTGGGCATTGCGGCGTCGATCAACACCTCGGCCACCAAGGCGATGGCGCAAGCGGCCCACGGTGCCGCACCCGACATCGCCGGTCGCGGGGTCGCGAATCCTGTCGGCATCATCGGATCGGCCGCGATGCTGCTCGAGTGGCAGGCGCTGCGGAGCGGGGACGAGGCGCTGGTTACTGCGGCCGGCAACATCCGCGGCGGGATCGGCGCGGCATTGGCCGCCGGGATCGCGACCGCCGACCTGGGCGGAACCGCCACCACCGACGGTTTCACCGGCGCGGTGCTCAGTGCGCTGGAAGACCCCGAGCGCTAATCTGCCAACGAACATTGACATGACGAGGGGGCACGGGTGACCGAACGAGAAGATGTGGTTTTCGCGTCCGGGCAGGGGAGTGCGCGGGCACAGTGCGCAGCATGGCTGTACCGGCCGGCGGGCGGCCTTTCCGGGCGCACGCCGCTCATCGTGCTGGCGCATGGTCTCGGGGCGGTGCGCACCATGCGTCTCGACGCGTATGCCGAGCGATTCGTGGCAGCCGGATATGGGGCGCTCGTCTTCGACTACCGGCACTTCGGCGACAGTGAGGGTTCCCCCAGTCAGCTGCTGAGTATCGGGAGGCAACGCCAGGATTGGCACGCGGCGATCGCCTACGCGCGCACGCTCGACGGCATCGACCCGGACAAGATCTGCATATTCGGGACATCCTTCGGCGGTGGGCACGTACTCGCCGTCGCCGCCGATGACGCCCGGTTGGCCGCCGTCATATCGCAGTGCCCGTTCACCGAAGGCCCCGCCTCAGCGCTCACCCTCGGGCCTCGCGCGACCATCGGGGTCACCCTTGCCGCCGTCCGTGACCTGGTGGCAGCAGCACGTGGGCGGGACCCGGTGCTCGTACCCCTCGCCGGTGATCCCGGTGAGACGGCGCTGATGAATGCCCCGGACGTCGTCGACGGCTACCTCGGACTGGTTCCCGAGTCCGAGACCATCGTCAACGGCGTCGCCGCACGGGTCGGTCTTGCCATCCCGTTGGCGCGACCGGGACGTGCGGTGAAGAAGATCTCGGCGCCGGTGCTGTTCTGTGTCTGTGACACCGACACCGTCGCACCCCCCCGGTCCGACATTGAAATATGCCGCCACGGCCCCGAACGGCACCGTCCGGCGGTATCCGTTCGGACACTTCGACATCTACGTCGGCCAGGCCTTCGAACTGGCCATCGCTGATCAGATCGAGTTCCTGCACCGCGAGGTGTCTGTCTGACCCTTCGGAGGGGCTAGGTGGGCTTGCGCGTGCAGAAGATCGCTGTACCAGGGAAGTAGTGACCACGGAGCGGGCTCCATTGGCCCCACTCGCGGTCGAAACCCTCGGGCCACTCGGGTTCGATGAGGTCGTCGAGGATCAGGCCGGCGGCACGGATCTCCCTGATCCGGTCGCCGAGGGTGCGGTGGTGCTCGACGTAACTGACCGTCCCGTCGTCCTCGGTTTCGACGTAGGGCGTGCGGTCGAAGTACGGCAGGATCACTGTCAAACCCGTGGGCCCGGGGTCGTCGGGGAAGGCCCACCGCATCGGGTGATTGACCGAGAACACCCAGCGACCTCCCGGCCGTAGTACCCGGGCCACCTCGCTTATCACCCGTGCCGAGTCGGAGACGAATGGCACCGCACCGAACGCCGAGCACGCGAGGTCGAAGACCTCGTCGCCGAACGGGAGGTCCTCCGCTCCGGCTTGCACCAATCCGGGCTGCGGCCCACCCCGCGCCATCGCCTGCTGGCCGCGCCGGAGCATCTCCCGAGACAGGTCCAATCCGACCGCATGTGCGCCGTGTCCGCTGAGCCACCGACTGCATGGCGCGGAGCCGCATCCGATCTCCAATACGGCCTTGCCTGCGACGTCACCGAGCAGTTCGACATCGTCTTCGCGCAGCCCTTCAGGGCACCACACGAAGTCTCCGTCGACGCTGTCGGCGCCGAGGAAGTCGCCGTGCGAACCGTGGTAAGAGTCGGCGTCGGCGTCCCACCAGCGACGATTCGCCGAAACGCTGGTTTTCGAGTCGACGCCCGAGCGCAGATACGGGTACGACACGGAGGTATTTGCCCAGTCCAGCGGGGCTGGCGTATCCTCAGACACGCGCGTGCCTGAGCTCGCGTGGTTCTTCATGCCGGTCACTCATCTGTGGCCCCTGTTGATCCCGCATTACTGTCCCTACAACCCAACCTGTCCGGAGCCATCTAACATATGCCGTCCACGACCATTACCTCACCACAAGTAGCCGTTAACGATATCGGCTCGGCTGAGGATTTTCTTGCCGCCATCGATGCCACTATCAAGTACTTCAATGATGGCGACATCGTCGAGGGCACCATCGTCAAGGTTGACCGCGACGAAGTGCTGCTCGACATCGGTTACAAAACCGAGGGAGTGATCCCGTCCCGCGAACTGTCCATCAAGCACGATGTCGACCCCAGCGAGGTTGTCAGCGTCGGCGATGAGGTGGAAGCACTCGTCCTCACCAAGGAGGACAAAGAGGGTCGGTTGATCCTGTCCAAGAAGCGCGCTCAGTACGAGCGTGCGTGGGGCACCATCGAAGAGCTCAAGGAAAAGGACGAGGCCGTCAAGGGCACCGTCATCGAGGTCGTCAAGGGCGGCCTGATCCTGGACATCGGTCTGCGCGGATTCCTCCCCGCATCGCTGGTGGAGATGCGTCGCGTGCGCGATCTGCAGCCGTACATCGGCAAGGAGATCGAAGCCAAGATCATCGAGCTCGACAAGAACCGCAACAACGTCGTGCTCTCGCGTCGTGCGTGGCTCGAGCAGACCCAGTCCGAGGTGCGTAGCGAGTTCCTGCACCAGCTCCAGAAGGGCCAGGTCCGCAAGGGCGTCGTGTCCTCGATCGTCAACTTCGGCGCATTCGTCGATCTCGGCGGCGTCGACGGTCTGGTGCACGTCTCCGAGCTGTCTTGGAAGCACATCGATCACCCCTCCGAGGTTGTCGCCGTGGGCGACGAGGTCACTGTCGAGGTCCTCGACGTCGATCTGGACCGCGAGCGCGTGTCGTTGTCGCTCAAGGCCACTCAGGAAGATCCGTGGCGCCAGTTCGCTCGTACCCACGCCATCGGCCAGATCGTGCCCGGCAAGGTCACGAAGCTGGTTCCGTTCGGTGCATTCGTGCGGGTCGAAGAGGGCATCGAAGGCCTCGTCCACATCTCGGAGCTGGCCGAGCGCCACGTCGAGGTGCCGGATCAGGTTGTCGCCGTCGGTGACGACGCGATGGTCAAGGTCATCGACATCGACCTCGAGCGTCGCCGGATCTCGCTGAGCCTCAAGCAGGCCAACGAGGACTACACCGAAGAGTTCGATCCGTCGAAGTACGGCATGGCCGACAGCTACGACGAGCAGGGCAACTACATCTTCCCCGAGGGCTTCGATCCCGAGACCAACGAATGGCTCGACGGATTCGAGAAGCAGCGGGAAGCGTGGGAGTCTCGCTACGCCGAAGCCGAGCGTCGCCACAAGATGCACACCGCCCAGATGGAGAAGTTCGCAGCTGCCGCCGAGGCCGCTGCCAACGCTCCGACCGATTACTCGTCGGATTCCGCTGACAAGGGTGGTGACGACGCCGCCACCGCGACGTCCTCGTCGTCTTCGTCCGCTCCGAAGAGTGGTGGATCGCTTGCCAGTGACGAGCAGCTCGCTGCTCTGCGCGAGAAGCTGTCCGGCAACGCCTGATAGACATCTAGACAACGAAACGCCCTCCGCCGCAAGGTGGGGGGCGTTTTGTTGTCACTGATGTGCTCCCCGGTGCAAGCCATGCACGTATGGCTTTTTGACAATGATTGTCGTTAACTACGACAATTCCGACGTGAACATCAAACGTGGGCTGCAAGCCCTTTCTCTTCTAGCGGTCGGTACGGTCCTGGTGGCCGGCTGCGGTTCCAGTGGCGATGGCGGAGATTCGTCGGCCGGTTCGACTTCGGTCGGTTCGAGTTCTGCAGGGCCGGATTCGAAAGGCGTAGAACAGGAGTCGGCTCACCCGCGCCTGGCGGTGAGCTACGACGGAGGCGTCGCCGTGCTCGACGCCACGACGCTGGATCAGGTCGCCACCCTGCCGGCCGAGGGCTTCATTCGGCTCAACCCCGCCGGTGACGGTCGGCACGTATTCGTCTCCGAATCAGAGGGATTCCGGGCGCTGGACCTCGGAACGTGGAGCCGGTCTCACGGGGACCACGACCACTACTACACTGCAGAGCCGGCGCTGACGGACATCCGTTTCGGTGGTGAGGAGCCGGGACACGTTGTGGTGCATGATGATCGGACCACCCTCTTCTCCGACGGCACCGGCGAGATCGACATCGTCGAGCTGGCGGAACTGCTGCGGGGCAAAGGCGTTGCCACCAGCCACAAGGTGGAGCCGCACCACGGCGTCGCGGTTGCGCGTGAAGACGGGACCACTGTGGTCTCTGTCGGCAATGAGGAGGAGCGTACCGGGGTGCAGATTCTCGATGCCGACTTCCAGCAGATCGCAGCCAACGATCAGTGTCCGAACCTGCACGGCGAAGCTGCCGTCGCCAATGGCGTGCTCGCGTTCGGCTGCACCGACGGCATCCTGATCGTCCGTGGCAACGAAATCACCAAGGTCCAAAGCCCAGATGTGTACGGCCGCATCGGCAATCAGGCCGGTTCCGAGGCCTCGCCTGTGGTGCTCGGCGACTACAAGGTCGACAAGGACGCCGAGTTGGAACGTCCCACCCGCGTGAGCCTCACCAACACCGATACCGGCGAGCTGAAGTTGGTCGAACTCGGGACCAGCTACACATTCCGCTCGCTTCAGCGGGGTCCGCAGGGCGAAGCTCTGGTCCTCGGTACAGACGGTGCCATCCACGTGATCGATCCGATCGCCGGGACGGTCACCAATAAGATCGCCGTCATCGGAGAGTGGACGGAGCCAGAGGATTGGCAGGAAGCGCGACCGGCTCTGTTCGTCGAGGATTCGACCGCCTACGTGAGCGATCCCGCGAACAAGAAGCTGTTCGCTGTCGATCTCGGGTCGGGAGCTGTGTCCAAGGAGACCACGGTCGACTTCACGCCGAACGAACTGACCGGCGTCACCGGCTGACAGCAGTGAACGGGGTCCTCGCGCGCACCCTGCGGGGTGCGCGCGAGAACCCGTCTGTGACACTCATCTCGTGATCCGAGTAGGCCTGACCGGTGGTATCGGCGCCGGGAAATCGACAGTCGCACGCACGCTGACCGAGCGGGGCGCGTACCTCATCGACGCGGACGTGATCGCCCGCGAGGTGGTCGCGCCAGGAACCGACGGGTTGGCGCAGCTCGTCGCGGCCTTCGGCGAGGACATTCTCCAATCAGACGGTGCGCTGGACAGGACGGCGCTGGCCGCGAAAGCGTTTGTCGACGACGAACAGCGCAAGAAACTCAACGGGATCACCCACCCGCTCGTCGGCGCACGGGCGTTCGAGTTGCTGGAAGCGGCGCCCGCCGACGCGATCGTGCTGCAGGACATCCCGCTGCTCGTCGAGAACGGCAGTGCACCCTTCTTTCATCTCGTGGTGATCGTGCACGCCGACGAGGACGTACGACTGGCCCGCCTGACCGGCCAGCGCGGTATGCCGGAAGACGACGCTCGGGCGCGCATCAAGTCGCAGGCGAGTGTTGAAGATCGGCGGGCCGTGGCCGACGTCTGGCTCGACAACAGCGGAACCCCGGACGATCTCGCGGCCCTCGCCGCCGCGCTGTGGGACGAACGGCTCGTGCCCTACGAGGGAAACCTCCGCAATCGTATCTGCGCACCCCAACCGTCCGACGAGGTCGATGTGCGCCCGGAATGGACGCTGCAAGCAATCAGGCTGACCAACCGGTTACGGGTGATCGGCGGGGACAAGATCGCTGATGTCGTCCATATCGGACCGACCGCGGCAGCGGAAGGCCCGGCGCCGGACGTGCTCGAGTTCGAGGTCCGGTTGGCGGACGGAAAGACGCCCGCGGACGTGACCGAGCTACTCGCCGACGGCGGCTTTCCCGAGCGCAGCGCGGGAGTCCACGCCAACGCAGATCCAGGCCGAGCGGTCACCATCTCCGTCACCTGACCCCACTATCGGAGGTCCCAGGTGAGGGCTGCGCCTTCGGAGGCGAGCCACGCCTGGACGTCGTTGCCGTGAGACGCTGACCCGACCATGGTGCGGGTGGCGATGTGGACCGCGGCCTCGGCCTGGTCGTGGGGGAGTAACCAGGCGGCGTGGGCGTCGAACAGTTCGTCGACGTCTTCGAGTTCGAGCCCTCGTCCCGGCCGGTCGATCAAGTCGAGATACCAGTCCTCCGAGTGCCAGCGTCCGTCGGCGTCGGGGCCGGTGAACCTGCCGATGTCGAGGTAGAGGTGCTGGTCCCGTTCGTGCCCGGGCCGGTAGTGGAAGATGGTGGCCCGTAGTCCGAAGGCGGGGAGCAGCCACGATTGCAGGCGGTCGAACTCGTGATGGTCGGCGAACCGGTCCATGTAGAGCCCGAAATCGGTGGTCCGGTAGGTCTCGACCTGGCGCACGAACCCCTTCGGATCGGTGTTGGTCTTCGCCGGTACGTCGAAGGTCTCGTGTTTGGGTGGGTGCAGCGCCGCCATCGCGACAACCTATCCCGGGACGGGCGTTCGCTGTCGGCGCACGCGCGATGTCGGAGGTCGCGTTTACTCTGGCTGTATGGCTTTTGCAGCAGAACATCCGATCGTCGCGCATTCGGAATTCCGGCCGGTGGGGGACATCGAACGGACGGGTGCCGACTTCCAGGTGATCAGTGATCACCAACCCGCGGGCGACCAGCCGACCGCGATCGCGGACCTCGAGAGGCGTCTGCGTGAAGGTGAGAAAGACATCGTCCTGCTCGGCGCCACCGGCACGGGTAAGTCCGCGACCACGGCCTGGTTGATCGAGAAGGTCCAGCGGCCCACCCTGGTGATGGCGCCGAACAAGACCCTGGCCGCCCAGCTCGCGAACGAACTGCGAGACATGTTGCCCAACAACGCCGTCGAGTACTTCGTCTCGTACTACGACTACTACCAGCCCGAGGCGTACATCGCGCAGACGGACACCTACATCGAGAAGGACTCGTCGATCAACGACGACGTCGAGCGTCTGCGGCACTCGGCGACGTCGAGCCTGCTGTCGCGGCGCGACGTCGTGGTGGTGGCGTCGGTGTCGTGCATCTACGGCCTCGGTACCCCGCAGTCGTATCTGGACCGCTCGGTGAACCTCGAGGTCGGCCAGGAGGTCGACCGCGACGCGCTGCTGCGGTTGCTGGTCGATGTCCAGTACTCCCGCAACGACGTCAGCTTCACCCGCGGAAGCTTCCGGGTACGCGGCGACACCGTCGAGATCATCCCGTCGTACGAGGAGCTCGCGGTGCGGATCGAGTTCTTCGGCGACGAGATCGAGGCGCTCTATTACCTGCACCCGCTCACCGGCGACGTCGTGCGTCAGGTGCAGGAGCTGCGCATCTTCCCGGCCACCCACTACGTCGCAGGTCCGGAGCGCATGGAGAGGGCGATCGAGTCGATCGAGGCGGAGCTCGAAGCGCGCCTCGCCGACCTCGAGGGCAAAGGCAAGTTGCTCGAGGCGCAGCGGCTGCGGATGCGGACGACCTACGACCTCGAGATGATGCGCCAGGTCGGATTCTGCTCCGGCATCGAGAACTATTCGCGGCACATCGACGGCCGCGGGCCCGGAACCGCGCCGGCGACACTGATCGACTACTTCCCTGATGACTTCTTGATGGTGATCGACGAATCCCATGTGACGGTTCCGCAGATCGGCGCCATGTACGAGGGTGACATGTCGCGTAAACGCAACCTGGTCGACTTCGGTTTCCGGCTGCCGTCCGCCGTGGACAACCGGCCGCTGACGTGGAGCGAGTTCGTCGACCGGATCGGTCAGACCGTCTACCTGTCGGCGACACCCGGCAAGTACGAGCTGGGTCAATCGAACGGTGAGTTCGTCGAGCAGGTCATCCGGCCGACCGGTCTCGTCGATCCGCAGGTCATCGTCAAACCGACCAAGGGGCAGATAGACGACCTGATCCACGAGATCCGCGAGCGGACGGCGAAGGATGAACGCATCCTCGTGACCACACTCACGAAGAAGATGTCGGAGGACCTCACCGACTACCTGCTCGAGCTCGGTATCCGCGTGCGGTATCTCCACTCGGAAGTCGATACGCTGCGGCGCGTTGAACTCCTGCGCCAACTTCGTACGGGCGAGTACGACGTCCTGGTCGGAATCAACTTGCTGCGTGAGGGTTTGGACCTTCCGGAGGTGTCGCTGGTCGCCATCCTGGACGCCGACAAGGAGGGTTTCCTGCGCAGCACCACCAGCTTGATCCAGACCATCGGCCGTGCGGCTCGTAACGTATCCGGTGAAGTGCACATGTACGCCGACAAGATCACCGATTCGATGCGCAATGCGATCGACGAGACCGACAGGCGGCGCGAGAAGCAGGTCGCCTACAACAAGAAGATGGGCGTCGATCCGCAACCGCTGCGCAAGAAGATCGCCGACATCCTCGACCAGGTCTACGAAGAAGCCGAGGACAACGCGGTGGCCGTCGGCGGCTCGGGGCGCAATTCCAGTCGTGGTCGACGCGCGCAGGGCGAACCGGGTCGAGCATCGGGTTCCGCTGGGGTATTGGACGGCAGGGACGTGTCGGCGATGCCGCGCGCAGATCTCGCCGACCTCATCGGTTCCCTGACCGACCAGATGATGAATGCGGCCCGAGACTTGCAGTTCGAACTCGCAGGGCGACTGCGCGACGAGATCGCCGACCTGAAGAAGGAGCTGCGCGGGATGGACGCCGCCGGTATCCGGTAGGCAAAAGTATGTGTGACCGGCGTGACCATCAACTCAACGTCGCTGGTCAGCGTAGTGGTCCGACGGCGCGTCGCCGGATACCGAGTAATCGAACGCGCGTTACGGGATACCCTCTCGGAGGAAGACGACGCCGGAGGGCGGAGCTCTATCGCAAGTGCTCGCACACAGGTGTGAGCCAGCTGCCAGAACAGACACACTTATGGAGGAATGGATGAGCGCATACCAGACCGTCGTTGTGGGAACCGATGGTTCTGAATCGTCGATGAAGGCCGTGGAGAAGGCGGGGGCCATCAGCGGTGATTCGGCGAAGTTGATCATTGCCTGCGCCTACTTTCCGACCGATGACCGCGACGTTTCCGCAGTTTCGGACGTGCTGAAAGAAGAGGCGTATCAGGTTCACGGATCCGCGCCCACCGAAGAGATCTTGCGGACCGCCAAGGAAAGGGCAGTAGCTGCCGGCGGTGGGAACATCGAGACCCGCCCCGTGGTCGGGTCGCCGGTGGACGCACTGCTGAACCTCGTCGCCGACAGCAAGGCGGGTCTGCTCGTCGTCGGCAACAAGGGCCTGAACTCCATCGCCGGCCGACTGCTGGGTTCGGTCCCGGCGGACGTCGCCCGCAAGTCGAAGTGCGATGTCCTGATCGTTCACACGGTCTGAGCGCGAACCCGTAAGGGCTCGGGCAGCTCAGCACTGTGCACGATGGCCAGTTGCTGAGTTGCCCGGGTCAGCGCCACGTAGAGATCACCCCAGCCGCGCTGTGATTGCGCGACGATCTGGGCCGGCTCTATGACGACAGTCCGGTCGAATTCCAGACCTTTGCATTGCGCGACCGTCAGAATCGACAGTTCCGGCGTCACGTCTGCGTCCGCGCCGCGGGCGCGGATCTGTTCGACCAGGGCGTCGGGAGCGATGATGGCGGTGATCCCGTCCAGCTCCTCGTCGGCCAGTCGCAGGGCAGCGGAAACGAGGCCATCGGCCGAGGTGTGCTCGAAGGTCGGCGGCCTGCCGCTGGTGCGAATCGACGTCGGTGCGGACATCGTCGGGTCGATCTGCTCGAGGATCGGCGCTGCGACTTCCATGATCTCCCGCGGCGTGCGGTAATTGACCGTCAACTCGAACTTGCGCCAACGCTTCGCCACGTACGGCGTCAGAACTGCGTCCCACGACGTGGTGCCCGCCGGGTCGCCGGTCTGCGCCGTATCGCCGATCACCGTCATCCAGCGATTCGGTATGCGCCGCATGATCATTCGCCAAGCCATCGCGGAGAGCTCCTGGGCTTCGTCGACGATGACATGGCCGAACGTCCAGGTGCGGTCGCTGTAAGCCCGTTCGGCCGTGGTCAGTGCGACCCGGTTCGTCTGACGGGCGGCGAGTTGTTCGGCGTCGATGAGGTCGTACGCCATCAGGATCTCCGGGTCCAGCTCGTCTTCGAGATCCTGTGGGGCAGAGCCGGTCAGGATGTCGAGTGCGTCCTGGGCATCCGAGAGTTTCTGCCGCCACTGCGCGCGCTCGCGCTCCTCATCCCCGTCGTCGTCCACGCCGATGATCTCGGCGAGCTCGTCGAGTAGCGGCGCATCGGCGGCACTGAACTGGTTGCGCTCGTCGCGCAGTACCGCCGTGCGGTCGGCGGCAGACCAGTTCGGTGTCGCGGAAGCGATCCGATCGGGGGAGGTCAGCAGATCGGACAGCACCACCTGCGGTGACAATTGCGGCCAGAAGTGGGACAGCGCGGCGACGATCTGCGGATCGGCCTTCATCTCGTCACGGATGTCGGCGATGTCTTTGTTGCTCAACAGCTGTGAGCCGTCGAGCAGGCTGGAACCGATGCGATCGGCGTGCTGCTGCGCGAGAGAATCGAACGCGGAACGCAAGAAGATCGACCTGGCGTGGTTGTGCGGGCGCCTCGACGATCGGGCCCGGCCGCGGGCACGCTGAATCAGTTTGCTGCTGATGGTCAGCTGATATCCATCGAACTTGAGGTGGATGGGGGATTGCGGCAGTTCTTGGCGGTCCCGCACCGCGCGCCCCAGCACCTCGACGATGTCGAGACTCCCCTTGAGGGTGGCAGCGGCCGAATTGTCGGTCAGCTGCGCGCGAACGCCGGGATACATGTCGCCGACGGTGGACAGCAGCACACCGCTCTCGCCGAGCGACGGCAACACCTGCCCGATGTAGTTCAGGAAGGTCGTGTTGGGTCCCACAATGAGAACGCCGCTGCGAGCGAGGGTTTCGCGGTAGGTATAGAGCAGATACGCCGCCCGGTGCAGTGCGACGGCCGTCTTTCCGGTACCAGGACCGCCCTGCACCACCAGGACCCCACGGTGGGTGGACCGGATGATCTCGTCCTGCTCGCGCTGGATCGTCTCGACGATGTCCGTCATCTGCCCGGTCCGGGCGGCGTTGAGCGCGGTGATGAGCGCAGATTCATTGACCACGTCACCGTGCCCGGTGCTGTCGGCATCGGTCAGCTCTGCGACGTCGAGACGCTCCTCGTTGACCGCCGTGATCGTGCGGTTGCGAGTGCGAACGTGACTTCGGGTACTGACACCTTCCGGCGAGGCCGGGGTCGCGAGGTAGAACGGCCGGCTCATCGGGGCACGCCAGTCGAGCAGCAGAGTGCTGTCCTGATCGTCGTCGTCGAGGATGCCGATGCGACCGATGCGGCGGACTTCGTCATCCTCGAGATCGAGGCGCCCGAAGTACAGGTTGTGTTCCGCCGAATCGAACTTGGTCAGATCGTCGGTGTACAGCCGCTCGTAGGACTCTCGCTCCGATCGGGCCTGGGGCGTCCCACCGGTGTTCCGCAACGCAGACGACAGCCGTGACTGCGTATTGCGTCGCATCCGATCAAGCCGGCCATACACCCGGTCGAGATGTTCTTGTTCGGCCTCGAACACGGTCCTCCTCGATAGCTGCCGCGCGGGTGGTGATGACTGCGCCCTCGGCTCTGGTTTTCCAACAAGCAAAAATTAGTGCCAAAGGTTAACGCGGTGGGCGGGGAAAACGTTCCCCGCCCACCGCGTTGGTCAGACAATTCTAGCCGTGCCGCACGATTCAGGCGTCGAGGTCGGAGGCCACGAGCTTGACGATGGTATCGAGGGCGCCCTGATCTTCGCTCTCGACGGTGACCTCGGTGCCGGCCGTGGCACCCAGGGTCATGATGAGCAGCGCCGAGCCGGCGTCTACCGGCTCGCCGCCCGCGACAGCCAGCGTCACGGGGGCTCCGGCGTCGGCAACGGCCTCCGCGATCACTGCTGCTGGGCGGGCGTGCAGTCCGACGGATGATCCGACAACAACATTGGTGCTTGGCATTTCGATTCTCCTAGTTGGTTGAGCTTGAACGTGATGTGACGGGACGTCAGGCGGCGGCGAGGACCTTGTCCTCCGAGGCGACCTTGGCCTTGGGCTTGATCAGTTGTTTGGCAGCGACGACACAGAGTGCCGCCACGGCAGTGCCTGCTGCAAGTGCGAGGAAGAACCAGACGATCCCGCCGATCGCGAACGAGACGAAGATCCCGCCGTGCGGTGCGCTGAGTGTGACGTCGAACGCCATGATCAGGCCGCCGGTGACCGCGCCGCCCGCCATCATCGACGGGATGACCCGAAGAGGATCAGCCGCAGCGAACGGGATGGCCCCTTCGGAGATGAAGGATGCACCCAGAAGCCAGGCCGCCTTGCCGTTCTCGCGTTCGGCCGGGGTGAACAGCTTTGGCCGGATCGTCGACGCCAACGCCATGGCCAGCGGCGGAACCATACCGGCCGCCATCACGGCCGCCATGATCCGCAGGGATGCCTCGTCGGTGACGGACAGTCCGGCGACGGCGAACGCATAGGCAGCCTTGTTGACCGGCCCACCGAGGTCGAAGCACATCATCAGGCCGAGGATGACGCCGAGCAGGATGACAGACGAACCGGTGAGTCCGTTGAGCCAGTCGGTGAGTCCATCGGTGATCGCGGCCAGAGGCTTGCCGAGCACGATGAACATGAGCAGACCGACCACCAAGGATGCGAACAGCGGGATGACCACCACGGGCATCAGGCCGCGTGCCCACTGCGGAACGCCGATCCGGCCGATCCACAGTGCCGCGAAGCCGGCGATGAGACCACCGACGAGCCCGCCGAGGAAGCCGGCGCCGACGAACACGGCCACTGCACCCGCGGTGAAACCTGGTGCGAGGCCTGGTCTGTCAGCGATCGCAAAAGCGATGTAACCGGCCAGTGCAGGTACCAGGAATCCAAAGGCGAGGGAGCCCAGCTGGAACAGCACCGCTCCGAGGTAGGTCTTCAGGCCGCCGTCGGGAAGGGCGAAGATCGAGTTGTCGAGCGTGATCGTCTCTGCCTTGTCCGAGATCTCGTAGCCGGCGAGGAGGAAGCCGAGTGCGATGAGCAGGCCGCCTGCGGCGACGAACGGAATCATGTAGCTCACACCGGTCAGCAGGATCTGCCGGAGCCGGGTGCCCCAGCCGACGTCGCCGGAGGACGAGCTTCCCGAGTCCGCCACCGCATCGCCGGCCACCTTTGCCGCGCTGGGGTCGAGTCCGGCGCGCAGCGCTTCGGTGATCATCGCGTCGGGTTCGTTGATGGCCCGCTTGACGCCGGAGGCGACGACGGGTTTCCCCGCGAAACGCTCCTTGCCCTTGACGCCGACGTCGGTCGCGAAGATGACCGCACCTGCGGCCGCGATCGTCTCGGCCGGCAGGGGTGTGCTGCCCGACGAGCCCTGGGTCTCGACATGGACGGTCACGCCGGCGCGCTCACCGGCGGCAACCAGGGAGTCCGCTGCCATGTACGTGTGCGCGATACCGGTCGGGCACGCGGTGACCGCCACGATCGTCTTGTTGGGAGCAGAGTGGGAATCGTCCTGGGCGGGGGCGGAAGGCGGGGCTTCTGTCGGCGCGGCCGGGGTCTTCTTGGTCGGTGCCGCAGGCTTCAGCACATCTTCGACCAGTGCGACCACGTCGTTCGGCGTGGCGGCAGCGCGCAGCGATGCCACGAACTCGGGCTTGACCAACGCTCGGGCCAGGCTCGAGAGCAGCTTCATGTGCTCGGCGCCTGCACCGTCGGGTGCGGCGATGAGGAAGACCAGGTCCGCGGGGCCGTCGGGGGCGCCGAAGTCGACCTTGGGACTGAGCCGCGCGAATCCGAGGGATGCCGCGGCGATGGAGGCATCACGGCAATGCGGGATGGCGATTCCTCCGGGTAGGCCTGTGGCCGACTGGGCTTCCCGGGCCAGGGCCGCAGCCTTGAGCGCCGAGGCGTCGTTGGAACGGCCGTCGGCGGCGAGGCGCGACGCGAGTGCGTCGATCACCGCTTCTTTGCTGTCGCCCAGATCTGCGTCGAGCGCAATCAGTTGCGGGCTGATGATCGCCGGCGCCGAGCCGGTGCTGATCGTCGGATTGGACATTGCGATTTCCCTTTTTCTTTGGTGATCCGAAGCTGGCGGTTGCGGATCTGAAGCTGTCGAGTGGGTGGCGGGGCCGGCCATCAGTGGTTGCCGATGAGCGGGGTGAGGGCTGTGACGGTCACGGCCTCGGGATTGGTGTGGTGCGGACTGGGCAGCGCCGTGCCCGGCAGCGCAGCAGCGGCACTTCCATAGGCGACCGCTCTCGCGAGGCGGTCGGCCGGTCCGGCGTTCTCCAGATCGGCGAGTAGATATCCGGCCAACGACGAATCGCCGGCGCCGACCGTGCTGCGAGGCGCGATCGGAGGTGTGGTGGCATACCAGGAGCCCTCGTCGGTGACGAGTACCGCGCCGGCGGCGCCGAGCGTGGCGAGCACGGCTCGCGGTCCGCCCCCGTCGATGAGGGACCGTGCCGCGCGAGCCGTCGGCAGCGGGTCACCCTGCTCGGCGGCCGCCTCGAGCGCGAGACCGTCGACCCCGGTGAGCTGCCCGAGTTCTTCGGCGTTGGGTTTGATCAGATCAGGTGCGGCAACAGAGAATTCGGCGGCGAGGGCGAGTAGCGGGGCATCGGAGGTGTCGACCGCGATCTGCGCAGTTCCCGAGCGCAACGTCGCGACGAGTTCGGCGTACCAGCGGTCGGGCACACCGGGCGGCAACGACCCGGACAGGACGACCCAGGCCGCGGTAAAGGCGAGATCTTGCAGGCAGGTCGTCAAAGCGCTGATCGACTCCGGGGGCAGCGTGGCTCCGGGTTCGTTGATCTTGGTGGTCGTTCCGTCCGGCTCGGTGACAGTGAGGTTCACGCGTGCCGCGCCGGGGTAGGCGATACCGCGATGATCGATGCCGGCTTCGGAGAGTGCGACGAGGATCGGTTCGCCCTGATTACCGGGAAGCACTGCGGTGGAGGGTTTCCCGGCTGAGGTGATGACCCGTGCGACGTTGACGCCCTTGCCGCCCGGATGGGTCGTCGCGCCGGTGGCGCGGTGGACGGCGCCGCGCCGGAGCGGTTCGGTGAGGCTGACCGTGCGGTCGATGCTCGGGTTGGCAGTGAGGGTGATGATCATGCGGTCACGACCTCGATGTCGTTGTCGGTGAGTTCTTTACGATCGCGGTCGGCGATGGCAGCGTCGGTGACGAGCACGTCGATGCGGTCGATGGGGGCGAAGCTGATCAGGTCTTCTCGGCCGACTTTCGACGAATCGGCAACCACGACAACACGATGCGCACTTTCGACCATGGCCCTCTTGACGGCTGCCTCGTCGCTGTCGGGGGTGGACAGGCCATGCCGGAGACTGATGCCGTTGGTTCCGACGAAGGCGACGTCGAGACGCATGGAGCGCAGTGCCCGGATGGCGTCGTCGCCGACCACGGCCTGGGTGATGCCGCGGACCCGGCCGCCGAGGAGATGCAGTCGCGTCCCGCCGAGTCCGGCGACGCGTGCGGCGACCGGGATCGAGTTGGTGACGACCACGAGGTCGCTGTCGGTGGCCAGATGTGCGGCCAGCCGTGCGGTAGTGGTGCCGGCGTCGACGAACACGCTCCCACCGACCGAGGGCAGCTGATCGATGGCTGCCTTACCGATGCGCTCTTTCTCGGCCGTGTAGGCGTGCTCGCGTTCGTCGGTTCCGAGCTCGATGGTCGTGAACGCCGATGCGGGGACTGCGCCGCCGTGCACCCGGCGGATGACACCGGAGCGGTCCAACGTGGCGAGATCGCGGCGCACCGTCTCGGTGGTGACCCCGTACAGCTCGGACAGATCCGCGACCGACATGCGGCCCTTCTGCGCAATCAGTGCGGCCATTTCCTGCTGCCGCTCCTCTGCGTACATACTGTCCTCCAATGTGGGGCTGTGTTGATTCGCTACGTTGCTTTATGTTGTTTTATGCCCGTTCGTATTGCTTTGTCAAGGATTTTAGGTAATCTGTGTCACAGGGTCAGATATGAGTGGTCGTACGCACATCACTCTCAGGGATCGTTCAAGGAGGTCGTATGACTACATCCACGCTGGTGGAGAGCCCACGAGGAGTGCTGCAGGGCACTCCTGTGGTTCCGGGAGTGGTGGCCGGGCCGGCGATTGTGCCCGCGCCCCGCGTCCAACCGCAGATAAATACAGATGTGGTGCCCGAGGAGGGTCGCGACGCCGAACTGCAAGCCTTCCGGTCCGCGAGCGCCGCCGTCGCCAAGCGGCTGCAGGACCGTGCAGCCGTGTCCAGTGGTTCGGCATCAGAGGTGCTCGCCGCGAACGCCGCGATGGCGGCTGACCGTGGCTGGCTCGGCGCCGCTGAAAAGCTCATCACTACTGGTAGCTCTGCCACCTCGGCCGCACTGGCCGCCACCGAACAGTTCGCCACCCTCTTCACCAAGCTCGGCGGGTTGATGGCCGAACGGGTGACCGACCTCCGCGACGTCCGTGACCGGGTGCTGGCCGAGCTCGTCGGCGCGCCCGAGCCCGGGATCCCGGTGCCCGAGGTGCCGTCGATCCTGCTCACCGACGATCTCGCGCCCGCCGACACCGCAGGCCTCGACCCCGCGATGATCGTCGGACTGGCGACCTCACTCGGAGGGCCGACCAGCCACACCGCGATCATCGCCCGGCAGCTGGGGATTCCCTGTGTCGTCGCGGTCGCGGGTCTGGAAGCCGTCGAGACCGGTACCCCGGTGATGCTCGACGGCGAGGCCGGTGAACTGACTGTCTCGCCCGATCCGCAGGCCGCTGCCGAGGCCGTCGCGCGGTATCGCGTGACGGCGGAGCGAACTGCTGCCTGGACGGGTCCGGGCGCGACGTCCGACGGCCATCGGGTGGATGTGCTCGCCAACGTGCAGGACGGCGCCGGTGCGCGGGTCGCTGCCGGGACCGCGGCCGGTGGTGTCGGACTCTTCCGCACCGAGCTCTGTTTCCTGGACCGGGAGACCGAACCGACCGTTCCGGAGCAGGCGGCCATCTATCGCCAGGTGCTGGATGCGTTCCCCGAGAAGAAGATGGTGATCAGGACCCTCGATGCGGGTTCGGACAAGCCGCTGCGGTTCGCGGAGCACCCGGATGAGGCCAATCCGGCTCTGGGCGTGCGAGGAATTCGTATCGCTGCGAAAGACAGCGGGATTCTGGATCGGCAGCTCGACGCGATCGTCGATGCTGCAGAGGGGCTGGAAAGTGCGCCCTGGGTGATGGCGCCGATGATTGCGACGGCAGCCGAGGCGAGGTGGTTTGCCGGAAAGGTGCGCGAGCGAGGCCTGGTCCCGGGCGTGATGATCGAGGTCCCCGCTGCGGCACTGTTGGCCGAGCGAATCCTCGAACATGTCGACTTCTTGTCCGTGGGCACCAACGACCTCGCGCAGTACACGATGGCGGCGGACCGGATGTCGGCCGAACTGGCCGAATTGACCGACCCTTGGCAGCCCGCAGTGCTCTCGCTCGTGGCAAGGACCGCTGCAGCAGGTGCGGCGGTGAACAAGCCCGTCGGGGTCTGCGGCGAGGCGGCGGCCGACCCGCTGCTGGCCTGCGTCCTGGTCGGCTTCGGGATCACGTCCCTGTCGGCAGCGGCATCGGCGGTCGCCGGCGTCGGTGCGAAGCTCGAATCGGTGACCCTCGACGACTGTAAGCGCGCGGCGGCAGCGGTCTTGGAGACCTCTGATCCGACAAGTGCGCGAGCAGTCGCCCGGACCGAACTGGGCTGAACTACTCGCGCACTGGTCGAAACAACTACAGGTCGAACGGATCGACCCAGTGGATCACTGGAACTTGGCCGCGGCCTTCTGTGCCTTCTTCGCCTGCTTCTTGGCCCGACCGGACAGCTTCACGCTCTCTTCGGCGGCCCGCTCGGCAAGCTCTGCCGCGTAGACGCGGGCGGAGTCGGCGACCTCGGGAGCCTTGTCGCGAGCCGCCGCCAGGTACTGCTCGGCGTAGCCGTTGGTCGACTGCCATGCCTTCGACGCCGAATCTGCGAAGTCGGCACCGCGGTCGGCAGCGACGCCCTTGGCGTTCGCGCCGCTCTTGAGAGCTTGCGCGGTGAGCTTGGTCTGCTTCTTGGCAGCCACCTTGCTCAATTCGGCCTGCTTCTTGGCGGCCGCCTTGAGCAGCTCCGTCTGCTTCTTGTCGGCCCGCTTGCTGAGCTTGGCCTGCTTCTTGCCGGCTTGCTTTGCCAACTTGGCCTGCCGCTTGGAGGCAGCCTTGCTCAGTGCGGCGGTCTGACCGACCGCCACGTCGGCGAACTTGCTGCCTTTCTTGGACGCGACATCGGCGAGTTCCGATGCCCGCTCGGAAGCGACACCCGCGAGCACAGCACCACGCTTGGTCGCGACGTCCGCGAACTCAGAACCGCGCTTGGCTGCGACCTCGGCAAACTCTGAACCGCGTTCGGAGGCGACGTCGGCGAACGCGGCTGCCTTCTCGGAGGCGATCTGTGCCAGCTCAGACGCCCGGTCGGACGCGACGTCCGCGAACTTGCCGCCGCGATCGGCAGCGACCTCGGCCAGTTCACTCGTGCGTTCGGAGACCACTTCGGCGAGGTGCGAGGCCTTGTCCGCGAGCGCATCGGTGGACCCGGAGGAACCCGACGGCAGCACTGCGACGACCTTGTCTCCGGCGACGGCGGCGGCCTTACGACCCCGCCATGCCAGCGACGGCTTGCCCTCGGTGTCGACCGTGGCGATCAGCAACCCGCCCAGGAGGCCGAGGTTCTTGATGAAGTGGGCCTGCTGCCCGGCGCGCTCGTGGGGGTCGGTCTCGTTCCAGAAGTCGTTGCCCGCCAGTGTTGTGGGAATGACGACACCGGCCAGGGTCAAGGAGGCCAGGCGCGGGAACTTTCCGGTGGCGAGGGCGAGACCACCGATGATGTGCACGGCTCCGTTCACCCGCACGACGACCTGCGCGTCTGCGGGGATCAGGTCGGCAACCTGTGGTGGGAGCTGGGTTTTTGCTTTGTCGACGAACGGCTGCGCGGTTTCGGCTAGCTGTTCTGGGCGTCGGATCGCATCTATCCCAGTGGCGATGAACGCGCTCGCGAGCAAGGGACGGGCAATTCGGCGGATCAGCATTGAAAGGGCCTCCTCAAGACATTGGTTTGTATCGAACCTGCTTAACGGACGGACTCCGTCGAGCCTATAGGCCTGGCGGGGCGGGGGTACCCAATAGTCCGCTTGGCTAGTCCTGAAACGATGGAAGGAAGGGCATTGCCGATCACTCGCACGGATGTCGGATGCTGGATCATCAAGTGCAATCCGGTCACCGGAACCGACTACTTCGGAACGCTCGACCAGAAACCTTCGACGGGCGTGTCGTCGAGCGTTCCACACGCGGACAGCTGGTGTCTGAGTGCCCGATCGGGGCGCCGCAGTCTGGTGCGCGAGGGCGACCTCCTCGCACTGTGGGTCACGGGTCCGAAGTACCCCGGCATCTACGAGTACGGGTGGGTCACCGGCGTGCGGCCCGAGGAACCGATCGCCGATTCCGAGTTGGTCGGCGGGACGGGCACGCCACCGGACAAGCTCCACTACGAGGCGATTCGTCTGGGACGCAACGGTCACATCGCTCGATCGCTGATGCAGGCGACGCCTGAACTGGCCGCGTGCGAGCAACTCCGCGCGCCCATGATGTCGAACCCGAGCTACTTCACCAACGCCGAGGTGAGGGGACTGGCCCGGCTCATCGCGGCGCGCCAACCGGCTGAGCACCTACGCGCCGCGCGGTGGGACACCCTGCTGTAGCGATCACCAACGGCGCTCGCGCCACTCCTCGAGGTGGGGACGCTCGGCACCGATCGTGGTGTCCAGACCGTGACCGGGGTAGACGACGGTGCTGTCGTCGAAACGGTCGTACAACTTCGTCTTCACATCGTCGATCAGCGAGTCGAAGTCCTCGGGCGTCTGGGTTTTACCCACGCCGCCCGGAAAGAGCGAGTCGCCGGTGAACAGGTGGGTGACGTCGTCGTCGAAGAACAACGCGATCGAGCCGTCGGTGTGGCCTTTGAGGTGAATGGCCTCGAGGCGGAGGTCGCCGACTTCGATGACGTCACCCTCATCGATCAGCCGGTCGGTCTGCACCTGGATGGGTTCGGCATCGATTCGGCCGGCAGCGGTGGGCAGCCCGGTCGCCTTGACCACCTCCTCGAGGGCGATCCAATGGTCGGGGTGCCAGTGAGTGGTGAAGATCAGCTTGATGTTGCCGTGGGACTTGATCAACTCGATGAGGGTGTCAGCATCGTTCGCGGCGTCGATCAGCAATGCCTTACCGGTGCTCTTGTCGGTGATCACGTAGACGTTGTTGTCCATCGGGCCGACGGACAGCTTGACGATTGTCGCTTTGGGAGTGGACTTGCGTTGTGGCACTTCGGATTCGCTGAAGTCGCCGGTGTAGGTGTCGGAGATCGGGGCCGCTGCGCTCATGGCGACAACCCTATCGGTTGCGCTCTGGGCATGCGCCTCACTCGCCGCTGAAAGTGCGCCGGTATCGCGTGGGCGACATCCCGAGATGCTTACGCAGTTGGTGCCGTAGGTTCGCGCCGGTGGCCAGGCCGGACCGCCTGGCCACCTCGTCAATCGGCAGGTCGTGGGACTCGAGCAGTTCGCGGGCCCGATGCATTCGTTGTTTGCGCACCCACACCGCGGGGGTGTCGCCGGTCTCCTCCCGAAACCGGCGATTGAAAGTGCGCACGCTCATGTTCGCGCGCTCGGCAAGCTGCGCCACCGTGAGCGGTTCGGTGAGATTTCCTGCCGCCCAACTCCGGGTCGCCGATGTCGAATTGTCGGTACTGTCCGGCACTGCCGAGTCGATGAACTGCGCCTGCCCACCATCGCGCCACGGCGGCACCACGCAATACTTGGCCACCCGATTGGCGACCTTGGTCCCGTGGTCGGTACGGATGATGTGCAGACAGAGGTCGATGCCCGCGGCCAGGCCGGCCGACGTCAACACATCGCCATCGTCGACGAACAGGACGTTTTCGTCGAGTTGCACCGAAGGATAGAGCCGCCTCAGGTCAGCGGCCTTGTCCCAGTGGGTCGTGGCCGGTCTGCCGTCGAGAAGGCCTGCCGCCGCGAGTGCGAAGGCGCCGGTGCAGATCGACACCATGCGGGTACCGGGCCGAATGAGGTCGAAGGCCGCGCGCAGCTCGTCGGGGAACGTCCCGTCATAGCGCACCTGCTCCATCCTTGTCCCCGGGACGATCACGGTGTCGGCGTCGGCGAGTGCCTGGGATCCGCGGGCGGGCACGATGTCGTAACCGGACAGGGTGCTCACCGCGCTGCCGTCCGACCCGATCATCTCCACGACGTAGAGCGGGGTGCCGGCATCGTCGGCTGCCTGGCCGAACACCATCGACGGAATGGTCGCGTCGAACCCGACGACGGGCGCGAGCATGAGCACCGCGATCCGGTGCGGTGGTGACGACATGGCAGTAATTCTACAGATATTGTCATTTATGCCAATAGCGTCGTGAGTCCGAACCGGTCAGAGTTGAGCGGTGACATCAGTCCGTCGAACGTCTGTGAGCGCTGATCGGCCACGCCTGCATTGGGCGTGGATCGTTGCCGCGGTGAGCTTTGTCGCGCTGCTCGCAGCGGCCGGTTTCCGGTCGGTGCCGAGTGTGATGATGGATCCGTTGCACAATGGAGTTCGGCTGGTCGCACGGGACCGTCGGGCTCGCGATGTCGATCAACATGACGCTGTTCGGGCTCACGGCGCCGTTCTCGGCCGCCTTGATGGATCGGTTCGGGGTCCGGCCGATCCTCGCCGGAGCCCTGACGCTGATCGCCGTCGGCACCGCGCTCAGCGTTTTCATGACCGAGAGCTGGCAGCTCCTGCTCCTCTGGGGCGTCTGCGTCGGCATCGGCACGGGTTCGATCTCGATGGGTTTCGTGGCGACCGTGGCCACCCGCTGGTTCGTGGAGCGTCGAGGTCTCGTGACCGGTGTCCTGACCGCGGCGAGCGCGACCGGGCAGCTGATCTTTCTGCCGCTGGTCGCCCAGATCACGACCAGGCACGGATGGCGTCCCGCAGCAGTGGTCGTTGCCGCCGCGGCCCTCGCAGTGGTCCCGTTGATCCTCTTCTTCATGCGAGATCACCCTGCTGACAAGGGGATCGGCCCCTACGGCGCGCCGTTGCAGGCGACTGCGCCGAAAGCAGTCGGCGGCAGCTTCCGGGCGGCGTTCGACGGGCTCGTCATGGGGGCGCGCACCCGGGTGTTCTGGCTGCTGGCGGCCTCGTTTGCGATCTGCGGTGCCACCACCAACGGACTGATCGGAACCCACTTCATCCCGGCTGCGCATGACCACGGGATGCCGACGACGGTGGCCGCGAGTCTGCTCGCCACGATCGGTGTCTTCGACGTGGTCGGCACCATCTTCTCGGGATGGCTGACCGACCGCGTCGACCCGAGAGTGCTGCTGGGCGTCTATTACGTCGGCAGGGGAGTGTCGTTGCTCGCTCTGCCGGTCTTGCTCTCGCCGCACGCCGAGCCGAGCACCTGGGTGTTCATCATCTTCTACGGGCTGGACTGGGTGGCCACCGTGCCCCCGACGATCGCGCTGTGCCGCAATCACTTCGGGGGCAACACCCCAGTTGTCTTCGGCTGGGTCTTCGCCTCACATCAGCTCGGTGCCGCCGTTGCGGCGTTTGGTGCCGGCTATCTCCGGGATGAGCACGGCGGATATGACATGGCGTTCTACGCAGCATCGGGACTGTGCCTGGTGGCCGCACTGCTCTGCGTCGGCATCCGCCGTCGGCCCGCACCTGCGGAGGACGTGGAGGCACCGACCCCGGCGCATACTTGAGCCCAACCGGTCGTCGGGGTCGAAGGAGTCGCGTGCGCACGATCAATCGTGGGGAGCTTGCGCTGGCGGCTGCCCTGTCCGCGGTCGCGGGGTATGTCGACGCGGTGGCATTCGTGCATCTGGGCGGCTACTTCGTCTCCTTCATGAGCGGGAACACGACGCAGATGTCCGCGTCGGTCGTCGACGCCATGACGGGTCCGGCGCTCAAGTGCCTGTCGATCATCGCGCTGTTCGTCGTCGGGGTGATGGCCGGAACGATCGTCCGGAGACTGACCGGGGAGGCTCGCGGCAGGTCTGCGGTGATGCTGTCGGTGTCGGTCGCGCTGGGAGTTGCCGCGGTGCTGGGTTCGGTGTGGTCGGGTTACGCGGCGCTGATGGTGGCGGCGGTCGCGATGGGCATGCTCAACTCCGTGTTCGAGAAGTCCGGCGAGGTCTCGGTCGGGCTGACGTATATGACCGGCACTCTGGTCAAGGCCGCCCAGCGACTGGTGGATGCGGCATTCGGGGGAGAGCGCTGGGTATGGGCGCGGCACCTGCTGCTGTGGCTCGCGATGGCGGTGGGGGCGTTGATCGGCGCGGCCGCCTACCGGGGAATGGACCTGGGGTCGCTGTGGTTTCCCTTTGTGACCGTTGCCTCGCTCACGGCTGTGATCGTGTTCGTCCCCGCAGGTCAGAAGGTTGTCGGGGCATAGTCTTCAGCTGCGGGCGGTTCGTCGGGTTCGCCGCCGCCGGTACCTTGTCAGAGGGTGCCTCTAGCATTGCCGGGTACGCCTGCGGCAAACACCAAGGCCGACGCAGTCGCCGCTGAAGCCCCCAGCGCCGACAGTCGGCAACACCTGATTCGACACCGAAAAGGACCACAGTGGCTGATCGCCTCATCGTGCGCGGAGCCCGCGAGCACAACCTGCGTGGCATCGACGTAGACCTGCCCCGCGAAAGCCTGATCGTTTTCACGGGCCTATCCGGGTCGGGAAAATCCAGCCTGGCCTTCGACACCATCTTCGCCGAGGGCCAGCGCCGCTATGTCGAGTCGCTGTCGGCGTACGCGCGACAGTTCCTCGGTCAGATGGACAAGCCGGACGTCGATTTCATCGAAGGTCTCTCGCCCGCGGTCTCCATCGACCAGAAGTCGACCAACCGCAACCCTCGGTCGACGGTCGGCACCATCACCGAGGTCTACGACTATCTGCGTCTGCTCTACGCCCGCGCAGGCAAGGCGCACTGCCCCGAGTGTGGTTCCGCGATCGAGAAGCAGACCCCGCAGCAGATCGTCGACCAGGTGCTCGCGATGGAACAGGGCATCAAGTTCCAGGTGCTCGCGCCTGTGGTCCGTACCCGCAAGGGCGAGTTCGTCGACCTGTTCGGCACCCTTCAGACACAAGGCTTTTCAAGGGCCCGCATCGACGGGGTCGTCTACCCGTTGACCGACCCACCGAAGCTCAAGAAGCAGGAAAAGCATGACATCGAGGTCGTGGTCGACCGGCTCTCGGTGAAGGCCACGGCCAAGCAGCGCCTCACCGATTCCGTCGAGACCGCACTCGGCCTCGCCGACGGTGTCGTGGTGCTGGACTTCGTCGATCTGGAAGAGAACGACCCGGATCGGGAGCGCCGCTTCTCCGAGCGGATGGCCTGCCCGAACGGCCATCCGATCGCCATCGACGATCTCGAGCCACGGTCGTTCTCGTTCAACTCGCCCTACGGTGCATGTCCGGATTGCGACGGCCTCGGGATCCGCAAAGAGGTCGACGAAGAACTCGTCGTCCCCGACGCAGACCTGTCGCTGGCCGACGGCGCGATCGCGCCGTGGTCGGGCGGGCACAACGCCGACTACTTCCTGCGTCTGCTCTCCGGTCTCGGCGACGAGATGGGTTTCGACACCAAGACGCCGTGGAAGAAGCTGCCGCTCAAGGCGCGCAAGGCGATCCTGAACGGCAGTGAGCACCAGGTGCACGTCCGGTTCCGCAACCGCTACGGCCGCACGCGCTCGTACTACACCGAGTTCGAAGGTGTGATGTCGTTCCTGCACCGCCGCATGGAGCAGACCGAGTCCGAGCAGATGAAAGACCGCTACGAGGGCTACATGCGCGACATCCCGTGCCCGGCGTGCGCCGGCGCCCGGTTGCGTCCGGAGATCCTCGCGGTCACGCTCGATCACCATCGCTACGGCGAGAAGTCGATCGCGGAGGTGTGCGCACTGTCGGTCGCCGAGTGCGCCGACTACCTGTCCGACCTCAAGCTCGGCAGCCGTGAGCAGGCCATCGCCGGTCGCGTGCTCAAGGAGGTGCAGTCGCGCATCACGTTCCTGCTCGACGTCGGCCTGGAGTATTTGTCACTCTCGCGCGCCGCGGGGTCGCTGTCCGGCGGTGAGGCGCAACGTATCCGCCTCGCCACGCAGATCGGTTCCGGTCTGGCCGGGGTGCTCTACGTCCTCGACGAGCCGTCGATCGGTCTGCACCAGCGTGACAACCGGCGCCTCATCGACACCCTGACCAGGCTGCGGAACCTGGGTAACACGCTGATCGTCGTCGAGCACGACGAGGACACCATCCGGTCGGCGGACTGGATCGTCGACATCGGTCCCTACGCCGGGGAGCACGGCGGCCGGGTCGTGCACAGCGGTAGCTATGAGGATCTGCTCAAGAACGAGGAGTCGCTGACCGGCGCCTATCTGTCCGGCCGCGAGTTCCTCGAGGTCCCCGCCATCCGCAGGCCCATCGACCGGAAACGGCAGCTGACCGTCGTCGGTGCGCGCGAGCACAACCTGCAGGGCATCGACGTGGTGTTCCCACTCGGTGTGCTCACCGCGGTCACCGGTGTGTCCGGCTCGGGCAAGTCCACTCTCGTCAATGACATCCTCGCCACGGTGATGGCGAACAAGCTCAACGGCGCCCGCCAGGTGCCAGGACGTCACACGCGTATCAACGGCATGGACAACCTGGACAAGCTCGTGCGGGTCGACCAGTCTCCGATCGGCCGCACCCCGCGGTCGAACCCGGCGACGTACACCGGTGTGTTCGACAAGATCCGCACCCTGTTCGCCGCGACCACCGAGGCGAAGGTGCGTGGTTACCAACCCGGCCGGTTCTCGTTCAACGTCAAGGGCGGCCGCTGCGAAGCGTGCACCGGCGAGGGCACCATCAAGATCGAGATGAACTTCCTGCCCGACGTGTACGTGCCCTGCGAGGTGTGCCACGGCGCGCGGTACAACCGCGAAACGTTGGAAGTCCACTACAAGGGCAAGACCATCTCCGAGGTCCTCGACATGCCGATCGAGGAGGCCGTCGACTTCTTCGAGGCCATCACCTCCATCCATCGGTATCTCAAGACCCTCAACGACGTCGGCCTGGGTTATGTCCGCCTCGGGCAGCCGGCCCCGACACTCTCGGGTGGTGAGGCGCAGCGCGTGAAGCTGGCCGCCGAACTCCAGAAGCGGTCGACCGGACGCACGGCGTATGTACTCGACGAGCCGACGACGGGTCTGCACTTCGAGGACATCCGAAAGCTGCTCAAGGTGATCAACGGCCTGGTCGACAAGGGCAACTCGGTGATCGTCATCGAGCACAACCTCGACGTCATCAAGACCGCCGACTGGGTCATCGACATGGGACCCGAAGGTGGATCCGGTGGCGGCACGGTCGTCGCCGAGGGCACCCCCGAGGACGTCGCGGCGGAGCCGGCCAGCCACACCGGACGCTTCCTGGCGGACATCCTCACGCCCGCCGAGGCCGCGACACCCGTGAAGGCGAAACGCAAAGCTCCCGCACGAAAGACGGTTGCGAAGCAGACTGGACGTAAGCGAGCAGTCGCCGCGAGCTGAGTCAGCCCCTCGGACCGCGCATCAACTCTAGGAGCCAGTACATGGTCGACATGAAACCCCGTAGTCGCACGGTCACCGACGGAATCACCGCGGCTCCCAGCCGCGGCATGCTCCGTGCGGTCGGCATGGGCGACGAAGACTGGGACAAACCCCAGATCGGCATCGGGAGCTCGTGGAACGAGATCACCCCGTGCAACCTGTCACTCGACCGGCTGGCGCAGGCCGCCAAAGAGGGAGTGCATGCCGGCCTCGGCTACCCGCTGCAGTTCGGCACCATCTCCGTGTCCGACGGCATCTCGATGGGACACGAGGGTATGCACTTCTCGTTGGTTTCGCGGGAAGTCATCGCGGACTCGGTGGAGACCGTCATGCAGGCCGAGCGCCTCGACGGATCAGTGCTCCTCGCCGGTTGTGACAAGTCGCTGCCGGGGATGCTCATGGCGGCCGCCCGCCTCGACCTGGCGTCGGTCTTCCTCTACGCCGGCACCATCGCGCCCGGTTGGGTCAAGCTCAGCGACGGATCCGAACGCGACGTCACCCTGATCGACGCATTCGAGGCCGTCGGGGCATGTCGGGCCGGGAAGATGTCCGAAGACGATCTCGGCCGCATCGAACGTGCGATCTGTCCCGGTGAAGGTGCGTGCGGTGGCATGTACACCGCCAACACGATGGCGTCCATCGCAGAAGCGCTGGGTATGAGCCTGCCCGGGTCGGCGTCGCCGCCGGCGGCGGACCGTCGCCGCGATGCCTTCGCACATCGCTCCGGTGAGGCCGTCGTCAACTTGATCCGCCAGGGCATCACCACGCGAGACATCATCACCAAGGCTGCTCTGGAGAACGCCATCACCATCACGATGGCGCTCGGCGGCTCGACCAACGCGGTGCTGCATCTGCTGGCCCTCGCGAGCGAGGCCGAGGTCGAGTTGCATCTCGACGACTTCAACAAGATCGGTGACCGCACCCCGCACCTCGGCGATCTCAAGCCGTTTGGCCGCTATGTCATGAACGACTTCGACCGATACGGCGGCATCCCCGTGATCATGAAGGCTCTGCTCGATGCCGGACTGCTCCACGGCGATGCACTGACCGTGACCGGCAAGACCCTCGCGGAGAACCTCGGCGAGATGGACATCGCCCCACTCGACGGCAAGGTCATTCGCGCCCTGGACAACCCGATCCACAAGACCGGCGGGATCACCATCCTGCACGGTTCGCTCGCGCCGCAGGGCGCCGTCGTCAAATCGGCGGGCTTCGACGCCGACACCTTCGAAGGGCCTGCCCGAGTCTTCGAACGGGAGCAGGGTGCGCTGGCTGCGCTGGCGGACGGCGTCATCAAGGCGGGCGACGTGGTGGTCATCCGCTACGAAGGACCCAAGGGTGGCCCCGGCATGCGTGAGATGTTGGCCATCACCGGCGCGATCAAGGGCGCAGGCCTCGGCAAAGACGTCCTGCTGCTGACCGATGGTCGGTTCTCCGGCGGCACGACCGGCCTCTGCATCGGCCACATCGCACCCGAGGCGTCCGACGGGGGACCGGTGGCGTTCATCCGCGACGGCGACACCATCCGCGTCGACATCGCGGGCCGCACCCTCGATCTCCTCGTCGACGACGACGAGCTGGAGGCGCGCAAGCAGGACTGGCAGCCACTCGACCACAAATATCAGCGTGGCGTGCTGTCGAAGTACGCGAAGCTCGTCCGCTCGGCGTCGGTCGGCGCCGTTACGCACTGACCCCCCGGCCCCACCAAAACCGGGCTAAACGGGGCCGGTCTGCTTCTCGCCGGGCCCCTGACCGGGTTCGTCCGGATGCGCGCTGGCTTCCCGGAACGCGAGTTGCAGACTCTTGAGTCCGTCGCGGAGGGCCGAGGCGTGGATCCCGAGGTCGGATACCGACGCCTGGATCAACCCGGCGAGCGCGGTGATCAGTTTGCGGGCCTCGTCGAGATCCAGATGGGGACTCGTCGACGGGTCGGCCTCGGACAGGCCGAGCTTCTCGGCGGCTGCACTCATGAGCATCACCGCGGACCGCGTGATCACCTCGATCGCCGGGATTTCGGCCAGGTCACGCACGTCAGGCTCGGAATTCATGTTTTCCGTCATGCCTGTTAGACTTTCACCTACGACCGCCCTGGCTCACGCCGGGGTTGCAAGTGGAGTTCACACTCCCACCGCTCGACATCGTACGTTCGCGAGAACCAACGAACAGTTGAACGGTCCGGTTTTGTCGCCGGAGATGCCGCACCGCGGAATATCTCCGGTGGTCTCTGAGTTGGAGGCTTTGATCGCTGTGACGCGATAGGTGACATGAACCGGTCGGTGTGGGCCCCGTCGATGACATTCATCGATCCGGGGCCTTTTCGCTGAGGATCTGTCTCACCAGTTGCGGCCGCGGTCAAACTGAAAACGTCTGCCACGAGGAACCACCTACGTACGCGGACACAAATGAGGAGGCCCCATCAGCACTGAGACTCGTATCAATGAGCGTATCCGCGTACCTGAGGTCCGTCTTGTCGGACCCAACTCGGAGCAGGTCGGCATCGTCCGTGTGGAAGATGCCCTGCGCTTGGCAATCGAGGCCGATCTCGATCTGGTCGAGGTAGCCCCGAACGCCCGCCCACCGGTCTGCAAGATCATGGACTACGGCAAGTTCAAATACGAGGCGGCACAGAAGCAGCGCGAATCGCGTCGCAATCAGCAGATGACCGTCATCAAGGAGCAGAAGCTCCGCCCGAAGATCGACGACCACGATTACGAGACCAAAAAGGGTCACGTCATCCGCTTCCTCGAAGCAGGGTCGAAGGTCAAGGTGACGATCATGTTCCGTGGACGCGAGCAGTCGCGACCTGAGCTCGGTTACCGACTGTTGCAGCGCCTCGGCGCCGACGTCGGAGACTTCGGCTTCGTCGAGACCTCTGCCAAGCAAGACGGCCGCAACATGACGATGGTCCTGGCCCCGCACAAGGGTGCCAAGACCAAGGCACAAGCCCAGAAAACCCACCCCCCGCAAGAGGCACATCCGCGCCCCGCACCGGGCCCGGCCGGCGAAGCGAAGCCAGACTCAGGAACGGCCCCGGCCGCTCCAACGAGCTGATCGCACTCACAGGTCGACGACACAGGAAGGCATTTCCATGCCCAAGAGCAAAACCCACAAGGGAACCGCGAAGCGTTTCAAGGTGACCGGCAGCGGCAAGATCGTTCGCCAGCGGGCGAATCGTCGCCACTTGATGGAGCACAAGCCCACCAAGCGAACCCGTCGACTCGATGGCACCGTCGTCGTTTCCGAGAAGGATGTTCCCCGCATCAAGCGGTTGCTGAACATCTGATTGCGCTTCGAACCAGACCACCCCGCTGCCGGTTCCCGGTGGCCAATTACTAAGAGGTAAATCAAGCTATGGCACGCGTAAAAAGGGCAGTGAACGCCCAGAAGAAGCGTCGTTCAACCCTGGAGGCTTCCAAGGGTTACCGCGGACAGCGTTCGCGGCTCTACCGCAAGGCCAAAGAGCAGCAGCTCCACTCGCTGACCTACGCCTACCGTGACCGCCGCGCCCGCAAGGGCGAATTCCGCAAGCTGTGGATCTCGCGGATCAACGCTGCGGCCCGGGCCAACGACATCACCTACAACCGCTTCATCCAGGGTCTGAAGATCGCTGGTGTCGAGGTCGACCGCAAGATCCTCGCCGAGATCGCCGTGAGCGACCCCGAGGCCTTCACGGGTCTGGTTGCTGTTGCCAAGAAGGCCCTGCCTTCGGACGTCAACGCTCCGGCCGCCTGATCGAGCCCGCCATAAACATCCCCGCGCCGGACGTTCTCACCGAACGTTCGGCGCGGGTTGTTTCGTTTGCCAAGCTGCACCGGTCCGCAGGCCGTCGTAAGGCCGGGGCGTTCCTGGCCGAAGGGGCCAACGCCGTCGAGTCGGCGCTTGCCACCCGGCGCGCGGAAGTACTGCTCGCCACCGAAGACGCGCTCTACCGGTACCCGGACCTCATCGCGACCGCCGCAGGCGGTGGGGTTGAAGTCGTTCGCATCTCCGACGGAGCCGCCGGCAAACTCGCCGAGACGATCACGAGCGCGGGGCTTTTCGTGGTCTGCGATCTGCTCGATGTGTCGATGAAGTCGGTGCTCGAGGGCACGCCGCGACTGCTGGCAGTTCCTGTGGAGATGACCGACCCAGGCAATGCCGGGACTCTGATCAGGACAGCCGACGCCATGGGGGCGGATGCGGTCATCCTCGCCGGAGACAGCGTCGACCCCCACAACGGCAAGTGTGTCCGGTCCACCGCAGGCAGCGTGTTCCACATCCCGATCGCCCGGGAACGCGACACCGATGAGGTGCTCTCGGCGCTGAGTGCAGCCGGGGTGGCGATCTGTGCGACCGCGGGTGATGGGGAGCTGAGTCTGTCCGACGCCGCTGAGGTGCTCGCCGGCCCGACCGCCTGGCTGTTCGGGAACGAAGCGCACGGCCTGTCGCCGGAGGTGTTGGCCCGTGCCGACCACCGGATCTCCATACCGATCCACGGCCGCGCGGAGAGTCTCAACCTGGCCGCGGCGGCAGCGATCTGCCTCTATGCCAGCGCCGATGCCCGGAGCCGGGCCGACTACCCTCGAACCGGACCAAACCCGACCCACTGACCCGTACTTCAGCCCAGAAGTCACAAACCTTAGGGAGTTACCGCAGCCGTGGCCGACGTCGACGAACAGACACTGGCGAGTGCAGTTGATGCTGCTGTCGCGGCATTTTCGGACGCCGCGACATTGCCGGACCTCGCAATCGCGAAGACCGAGCATCAGGGTGACAAGTCGCCCATCGCACTGGCGCGTCGCGAGCTCGGTTCGCTGCCGAAGGAGAAAAAAGCAAAGGTCGGCAAGCTCGTCAACGTTGCTCGTGGACAAGTGCAGAAGGCGTACGAGGAGCGACTCGCTGCGCTGACAGCCGAGCGTGACGCCGCGGTCCTGATTGCCGAAACGATCGACGTCACGCTGCCCACCGCCCGCCGCCCTCTTGGCGCCCGCCACCCGATCACCGTGATCGGCGACCAGGTCGCCGATGTGTTCGTCGGCATGGGCTGGGAGATCGCCGAGGGTCCCGAGGTCGAAACCGAGCATTTCAACTTCGACGCACTCAACTTCCTGCCGGATCATCCCGCTCGGTCGATGCAGGACACGTTCTACATCGCTCCGCCCGAGTCGCGTCAGGTCCTTCGGACGCACACCTCACCGGTGCAGGTGCGGGCGATGCTCTCGCGGGAGCTGCCGATCTACGTCGCGTGTCCGGGGAGGACGTTCCGGACCGACGAACTCGATGCCACCCACACGCCGGTCTTTCATCAGGTCGAGGGTCTCGCGGTCGACAAGGGCCTGACGATGGCGCATCTACGCGGCACGCTCGACCACTTCGCAAAGGCGCTGTTCGGTCCGGAGACCGTGACGCGGATGCGGCCGAGCTACTTCCCGTTCACTGAACCCTCGGCCGAGGTCGACGTCTGGTTCACCGGCAAGAAGGGCGGGGCAGGCTGGGTCGAGTGGGGTGGCTGCGGCATGGTCCATCCAAATGTACTGCGGGCCAGTGGCATCGACCCCGAGGTCTATTCCGGGTTTGCTTTCGGGATGGGTCTGGAGCGCACCTTGCAGTTCCGCAACGACCTGCCGGACATGCGCGACATGGTCGAGGGCGACGTCCGCTTCACCGTGCCTTTCGGCCCCGGTGCCTGAGCGCCCCGCCAAGCCAGAGTCCGCAGAACAAACGAAAGAACTGAGTTTCCAGTGCAACTAGCGCAGTCGTGGCTGACCGAGATCCTGCAACATGGCACTCCCGGGTGGACGAGGCCGTCGGCGGAGATCGACGACGCCTTCGTGCGAGTCGGTTTCGAGATCGAAGAGATCACGCCGTTGCCGGTCATCACCGGACCGCTGGTCATCGGCAGGGTCGAGCACATCGAGCAGCTCACCGAGTTCAAGAAGCCGATCCGGTTCTGTCAGGTCGACGTCGGCGAATCCGAACCCCGTGGGATCGTCTGCGGTGCCCAGAACTTCGCCGAAGGCGATTTGATCGTCGCAGCGCTGCCCGGCAGTGTGCTGCCGGGCGACTTCGCGATCGCTGCGCGCACGACCTACGGCAAGACCTCCGACGGCATGATCTGTTCGGTGTCCGAGATGGGAATCGGCAACGATCACAGTGGGATCCTGGTCCTGCCGCCCGAGATCGCCGCGCCCGGTGCCGACGCCCGTGAGGTTCTCGGCCTCGACGACACGATCATCGACGTCAACGTCACGCCCGACCGGGGTTATGCGTTCTCCGCACGCGGCCTCTCGCGTGAACTCGCCTGTAGCTTCGACCTGCCGTTCGTCGATCCGGCCACCGCGCCGTCGATCCGGACAAGCGTCGGAGAATCGGGTTGGCCCGTGCACCTCGACCCCGAATCAGGCGCCACCCGGTACTGCGCCCTGGTGGTTCGCGGGATCGATCCGACAGCACCGAGCCCGTGGTGGATGGCCAAGCGGCTCATGCTCTCCGGAGTGCGGCCCATCTCGGCAGCAGTCGACATCACCAACTACGTCATGCTGGAACTGGGTCAGCCGCTGCACGCGTTCGACGCGGGCAAGATCTCCGGCGACATCCGGGTTCGGCGCGCGAACCCGGGGGAGCAGCTCACCACCCTCGACGACACCACGCGCACGCTGGATCCCGAAGATGTTGTCATCACCGACGACAGCGGCCCCATCGCCCTCGCCGGTGTGATGGGCGGCGCCGCGACCGAGATCGGTGCGCAGAGTGCCGATGTGTTGCTCGAGGCCGCAACCTTCGATCCGGTCGCGGTCTTCCGCACTGCCAAGCGGCACCGGTTGACCAGCGAGGCGAGCAAACGCTTCGAGCGGGTGGTCGACCCGAATGTGACCGACATCGCAGCGCTGCGCGCTGCCCAGCTCCTCGTCGAGATCTGTGGGGGGACAGTTGAATCGACGTACACCGATGCCGGTTCGGTACCGCCACCTGCGACGGTGTTGATGGCCGAGCAGGCACCATCGGCGACGGCCGGCATCGAGTACCCGGTCGGAGTTGCCCAACAACGACTCGTCCAGGTGGGCGCGGCGGTCGAGTCGGCAGGCGAGATGCTGACGGTGACCCCGCCCAGTTGGCGTCCCGATCTGCGACAGAGCGCGGATCTCGTCGAAGAGGTATTGCGACTCGAGGGTTACGAGAACATTCCCGTTCGACTGCCGACGGCGCCAGGCGGACGTGGCTTGGCTCCGCGGCAGATCCGGCGGCGTAGCGTCGGCCGCAGCTTGGCGTTGTCCGGATATGTCGAGGTACTGCCGTACCCATTCATGCCTGCAGGAGTGTTCGATCTCTGGAACCTGCCCGCGGATGATCCGCGTCGCGCCGCCGTCACGGTCCTGAACCCACTCGAGTCCGACCGGCCGGCACTGAACACCACTCTGCTGCCGGGACTCCTCGAGATGGTCGGCCGCAATCTGGCTCGCGGACAACGGGATCTGTCGATGTACACGATCGGTCAAGTGGTTCTCGGTGGCGGGAACGTGCGTCCCGTTCCACAGTTGCCCGTGGACCGTCGGCCGTCCGCCGAGCAGATCACAGAGTTGGTCGAATCTCTTCCGGCGCAGCCACTTCATGTGGCAGCGGTACTCACAGGACTGCGGGAACCGGCCGGGCCGTGGGGCAAGGGCCGTGCCGCCGACACCACCGACATCTTCGATGCTGTCGCCATCATCGGTCAGGCCGCGGGCGTCGAGTTGACTCTGAAGTCGGCAGCGGAAGTGCCGTGGCATCCGGGCCGGTGTGCGCAGATCCTCGCCGGCGGCACCGTGGTCGGCTGGGCAGGTGAGCTGCATCCGGCAGTGCTGGAGAAGTCGCATCTGCCGGCGCGATCGCTGGCTCTCGAGATCGATCTCGATGCGGTTCCGGTGAACTCCGAGCTCGTGTCCCCGAGGATTTCGCCGTATCCGCCTGTGTTGCAGGACCTTGCGGTGGTCGTCGATGCTGACGTGGCCGCCGAGGATGTCCGCGCCGCACTGCGCGAAGGCGCCGGGGACCTGCTCGAGAGCATCGGACTGTTCGACGTGTTCACCGGCGACCAGGTCGGAGAGGGGCGCAAGTCGCTCACATTCTCGCTGCGCTTCCGCGCGACGGACCGTACCCTCACCGAGGACGAGGCCACAGCCGCCCGCGACGCCGCCCTGGCGAAGGCGACGTCAGCGGTCGGCGCTCAGATGCGTGGCTGACCCTCGGCCGACCTGACCAGTTCCCCAGGTGGCGAGGGGTTCTTGTTATCTGAGGCGCGGTGACCGCGCAGGGTCAGCGCCGAGACCACTGCGCCTACAGTGGCCAATCCCGCCGAGACCCACAAGGCTTTGTCGAGACCTGCGACGTAGGCGTCTTGGTCCATCCCGGAGAACACGGCCTCCGCTGGTAGCAACGCACCGAGTGCTGCGACGCCCACCGCGATACCCGTCTGCCGGAACGCATCGTTGATGCCGGCCGCGAGCCCGGAGTGCTCTGCTGCGCTGGCATCGAGAACGAGACCGCTCATCACCGGGTTGAAGATTCCGGCGCCGATCATGGCCACGAGCATGCCCGGCAGGATCGTCCATCTGGAGCTGTCGACGTCTGCCACTGTGGTCATGGCGAGCCCGACCCCCACGAGCAGCAGCGAACCGGAGAGCAGAATCCACGCAGGCACACGCTGCCCGAGCTGCGCGGTCGCGCCGGCGACGATGAACATCGCGGCGGTGGCAGGCAGGTACACCAGGCCCGCCTCGATCGGGCTCATGCCGAGCACGCTTTGCAGATAGACGGTGGTGTACAGGAACACCGAGAACAGGGATACGGAGATTGCGAAGGCGGCGATCTGGGCGCCGGTGAAGGCTCGGCTGCGGAACGACTCGAGGGGGAGCATCGGCTGGGTCACCCGCATTTCGACGACGAGGAAGGCCGCCGAAGACACTGCTGCGATCGCGAACGATGCCACCGTGACCGTGTCGGTCCACCCATGCTCGTTTCCGCGGAGCAGCGCCAGCACGAGGGTCGCCAGCCCGACCGATGCGAAGACCTGCCCGCCGATGTCGAGGCGACGGAAGTCCGGGTCACGTGATTCGGGTACCCACGTCATCGTCGCGCACAGCGCGAGAATGCCGATCGGAAGATTGACGACGAAGATCGCCCGCCAGTCCAGCCACTCCGTGAGCATGCCGCCTGCCAATGGCCCCAGCGCGAATGCGCCGCCGATGGTGGCGCCATAAGCAGCCAGTGCACCTGCGCGATCCTTACCCGGCGCGAACACGTCGGCGAGCAGCGCCAGCGAACACGCGAACAAGATTGCGCCACCCAGACCCTGGATTGCGCGGGCGACATCGAGGGTGACGATGTCGGGAGCGATCGCACACACCACGGATGCCGCGGTGAACACGATGATTCCGACGACAAAGACGTGTTTGCGGCCTCGCCGGTCAGCCCACGAGCCTGCGCTCAGGACCACGGTTGCCAGTGCGAGGGTGTAGGCGTCGACGACCCACTGCAGGCTGGTCATGCCGGCGTCGAGGTCGACGGCGATGGATGGGAGGGCTGTGTTCACGACGGCGATGTCGAGCATGAGCATGGCTGTGGTGACACAGACGACCACAAGGGTCGCTCGTCTCACCGTCGCTGAGTATGTCGTTCTTGGGCAGGTATGCGATGTCATGAGTTCCAAGCTGCGCCACACCGCTTGGCGTCTTCTTGGTCATCTTCTTGGAGTCGTCGACCGTACGAACGACAGCCCACGATCATCCCGTCAGACGGTCAGACGGTCAGGGAGTCAGGGGGTCAGGGGGTCAGGGGGTCAGGGAGTCAGGGGTCAAGGAGTCACGCGACGCAGGGTGGCTGCGCCCAGACCCAACGCGACCATCGAAAAGGCGGCCACCACAACCAGATCCCGCCACATGGTGCCCGTCGCATTCGAATGCTCCGCCACCTGCTGCAGAGCGTCGACGACGTAGGTCAGGGGGAGCACGTCGCTGATCCATTGGAGCCAGTTGGTCATCTGATCTCGCGCGACGAACAGGCCACACAGCAGCAGCTGCGGGATGACGACGACGGGGATGAATTGGACGGCCTGGAACTCGGTGCGGGCGAAGGCGGAGAAGAACAGGCCCAATGCGACACCGAGGACTGCGGCCAAGACGGCGATGAGGACCACCCAGAGCGGACTGCCCGCGATGTCGAGGTCGAGCACCCAGAATGTGAGTGCGCTCGCGAGCGCCGCCTGCACGGCGGCGGCCAGCGAGAACGCCGCGCCATATCCGGCGAGGAGGTCGAGTTTGCCCAGCGGCGTCGTGAGCAGGCGTTCGAGTGTTCCGGAGGTGCGTTCGCGGACCATCGCGATGGATGTGGTGATGAACATCAGGACGAAGGGCAGCAGTCCGAGCATGATCAGCCCGACCTTGTCGAACATCGTGGTCCCTGGCCGGGGCCCGGGTTGCGAGTCGAACATGAAGTACAGCAACACCATCAAGACACACGGAACCACGAGGATCATCGCGACCGTGCGGCGGTCGTCGAGCAACTGGCGCAGGATCCGGATCGTCGTCGACCGGAACAATGCGGGGTGCACTAGGCCGCTCCCTCGGTGATGAGTTGCAGGAACGCTTTCTCCAGGTTGTCCTGTCCGGTCCGGCTGCGGAGTTCGGCGGGTGTGAGCGCGGCGAGGATCAGGCCGTCGCGCATGAGGATCAGATTGTCGCAGCGGTCTGCCTCATCCATCACGTGGCTCGAGACGAGCAGGGTGGTGCCGCTCGCGGCGAGGTCGTGAAATCTGTTCCAGAGATCTTCGCGCAGAAGCGGATCGAGGCCGACGGTCGGTTCGTCGAGGATCAGCAGGTCTGGCGAGCCGACGAGAGCGCAGGCGATCGAGACCCGGCTCCGTTGACCACCGGAGAGGTCGAGCGTCTTGCGCGCTTCGAGTTCGGTCAGACCCACTGCTTCGAGGGCGTCGCGGACGCCGGCGGAGTTGCCGTAGAGGTCTGCGAAGTACCTGACGTTCTGTCCGACGGTCAGGTCTGTGTAGACCGACGGGGCCTGTGTCACGTATCCCACCGACCGTCGTAGCCGGGCACTCCCGGCAGGCAGGTCCAGGACGGTGACCGTCCCGGAATCAATCCGCTGGGTGCCGACGATCGCACGCATCAAGGTGGTCTTGCCGCAACCCGAAGGTCCCAACAGGCCCGTGATCGAACCTGTCGGGACCTTGATGTCCACCCCGTGCAACACCGGATGACCACCACGGATGACCCGCAGGCCGTCCACGGCGATTGCCGAAGATGTCGTCATCGGTCATTCATACCGCTCACCACGCGAACTCCGCAGAGGTTCGAAGTGCCAGGCTCCGCCGAGGGACTGTCTGAATAACGGTTGATCCGGTCATTGGTTCAACACGCCGAGCTGAGCTTGGCGG
>NZ_MJEI01000083.1 GCF_002095395.1 Williamsia sp. 1135 | reverse complement strand
TACTACAGCCGTAGATAGGTAGTTTCGGCGTGTTTGCGCTGGTAGGCGCGGTTGCCGCGGCATGATCTCGAGTTTGTGAAGACATCCAGATCAGCTGCGGCAACCGCAGCACTGAGGGTAGACCATGAGCGGTGGCATGCGGGCCTGGATGGGTTGTTGGAGTCGTTCTCGTCGCGGTTCGCGCGGGTCGAAGCACGACGCAACGCCGGTGCGCTGGTGCTGGGTTTGCTGGCCGATATAGGTTCCAAGAACTGCTGGACTATCGCCGAACTATCGGGCCATGGCACCCCTGACCGACTGCAGCACTTGCTGTCCCGCGCTAAATGGGACGCTGATCTGGTCCGCGATGACGTTCGCAGCTATGTCATCGACCACCTGGCCGACCCTGATGCGGTGCTTGTCGTTGATGAGACCGGCGACTTGAAGAAGGGCACCAACACCGTTGGGGTACAACGCCAGTACACCGGAACCGCCGGACGCACGGAGAACTGTCAGGTCGCGGTCTACCTGACCTACGCCGCCGCTCGCGGACACACCCTGATCGACCGAGCGCTGTACCTGCCGCAGCACACCTGGGCCACCGACCCGCAGCGAAGGACCAAGGCCGGGGTCCCTGACACGGTCGAGTTCGCTACCAAACCAGCCCTGGCAACCACGCTGGTCGAGGCGGCCCTCGACGCCGACGTTCCGGCCTCGTGGGTCGCTGGCGATGAAGTGTACGGCGCAGACCCGAACCTACGAAAAGCGTTGCACAACAGACAGATCGGCTACGTCCTGGCCGTCGGATGCAATCGGCAGGTCCCCACAGCCGCCGGGAAGATCCGGGTCGATGCCCTTGCTGAGAATCTACCGCCGCGGTCCTGGCACAAGATGTCTGCCGGCGCCGGTAGCAAAGGACACCGCTGGTACTCCTGGGCCTTGATCGCGACCACCGAGCGTCCCGATGTTGGCCTCTGTCACGTGTTGGTGCGGCGCAACGATAGCTCCGGCGAGCTCGCCTTCTATCGCTGCTACAGCCCGGCACCGGTGCCGCTGAACCAGTACGTCCGAGTCGCCGGGCGGCGGTGGACGGTCGAGGAATCGTTCCAGAGCGGCAAAGGCCTGACCGGTCTGGATCAGCATCAAGTGCGGACGTGGACGTCCTGGCACCGCTGGATTACCTTGGTCATGGCTGCGCACGCCTTCCTGGCCGTGCATACCGCCACTGAACGCCTGGCCCAACCCTCAGAACCTGGACTGATCCGGTTGTCGGTCAACGAGTTCCGCAAACTCTTCACGATCCTCGTCCTCACACCACTGCATGCCATCGCTGACCCCCTCCGCTGGTCACTCTGGCGACGAAAACACCAATACCGAGCCCGACAACACCACTATCAACGCAGGTCACAACAACAATGAACCCTATCTACGGCTGTAGTACTAGTGGCTGGCCGGTCTGCAGCCGCTTCTGGGATGGATTGTCCCGTCCAGCCGGCGCCGCTGCCTTGCGGCCAGCAGCGACCAGAGCGGCGTCGGCTACGGCCGTAAACCTCGGGCGACGCAGCGGCTGGGGTAGGGCCTGGCGATAGCGCGCTTCCTGCAGCCCCTGATATTCGCGGTCGGCCAATATCGCGCGCGCCTCGGCGGCAGAATCGAGTCCCAGCTCCTCAATAAGAGCTGGTGTGGGATTAAGAATCAAACTCCGCTCCTCTTCGCGGCCCGTTTTCTCACCCGCTGCGCCAGAGTTGCGCGGGTAGCGACTGCTTCGGGGCTGTGCTCGACCTCCCATCACGCTTGCGCTACAGGGTCGTCAGCTCCTTCTTGCCGGACTGTCGTTCGTCGGCTGGCAAACTGGACGACATTTCGGGGTCTTACTTCTGGTCGCCATTCCCTTGACGGCCGTCACTTTGATCGCGGCCACCGTGTAGTACCTTGTCGTCGGACTATCGCGAGAAGCATAGATTTCAGGTAGCACTTGATATCTCGGGAGAACGGACTCGCCCTATTTGTACGCCCAATAATTATGTAAGGTAGCGACCCGAAGTGCCTGCAAGAGAGATACTCTAGTAAATTTGCCGGATTGACATTGTGTCCGTGAGAAGGGCCCATGCTGCCGAAAACCATACCGGCAGAGCCAGGCTGCGAGGCCGACGAAGTACGTCCAAATCTACGTGCTATCCGACACTCGTTCGGCGCCCAGCCGGTCTGTCAATTGAATGGTTGGGAGGTACCACCAGAAGATCCAGTCAAGAAACTGTGGACCGTAGTCCGGCTTCTGGGAGGCGTTCCGATGTCGAATGGCGAACTAGTTTGCGATTCGAAAGCGAGCGCCTTCATCCTTTCGGAACAGGTGGTCTTTCAAGAAGGCCCGTCGCTCTTCAAGCACTCCCGCAAGGGTGACAACTGCCGAACGCTTCAGGTGCTCATCGGCGTCGCGTGAGCGATACAGTGCGATGGCATGCCGGACCTGGTCGCCGGCGCTCGCGTCGCTAGGTGTCGTCATGGTGTGGAGCAGGTCTGTACGGGTGGTATCGGTCGTGGTCGTTAGTCGGCCCTTGTCATCGCCGTCCTCGGCGAATCGCACATCCAAGCCCGCACGATCTAAGACATCATTGACGCGCCAGCGGTACAACTGCTGACCAATACCGCGGGAGAAGTCGTGATGGTGATAGCCGCAGTTGGAGAAGCTATGGAAGCTGCGGCTTCGGGGCCGAGCGACCAGGTCATGTAGTACCTCCAGAACATCAAAGAACAAATTTTTTCTGCGGCAAACCGATTCGCGTCGACCGGCCACACGTTATCGACGGCGATTCTCCGCTCGATGATGTCGTTAGGATCGAGCTCTCGCGGATCGTCGACGCAGTCCTTTCCGAAGGCTTGCTCGAAATAGCCATGGTCATCAAGCGAAATAATTATGTGCACTACCTCTCGGATCATTCGTGTCAGTGACAACTCGCTGCCCGCGCTAAGTTCCGCCTGTTTGCGCTCGGACCAGTATCTCTTGGGTGCAGCCGCGGAGGGAAGGGTGTCAAGAGACCGCAGCATTAGTGCCAGGAACTTCCGACCAGGATCAGCTCCATTTCGCCTGCTCGAGATACCCGCTGCGTTGCTTGCCTCTAGGAAGAACTCTTTCGGAACGGAGTCGATGAACGCCTCCTCGAGTAGGAGCTCCACACGATCGGACCAACCGACGATGTCTGTCCGATTGACCAGCGTTGAAAGCTCCCTTCGGAGTAGCCCTGCAGGCCAGGCAAGCGTGTAGTCGACGCCCTAGAATTGACTCATGAACATCATTATCGGGCCTTGCCTACGAATCGGCGTGAAGCGACGCCCCCGGGCCGCAGTCGAAACGTGCGGACTGCGGCGCAATGTTCGCCTGAACGCCGGGATACCCGGGGTGCAGTCTTCCAACTTCAACGCCGACAATCGGTAGTCACGTCGTCTCGATGTCGGGGCTGGGCGGCTCGGTTCGGTGAAGCAACGACTGCAAAACCGTTTAGCGCAAATGAATCGCTACCCCGGATCAAACTCAGATCGAATGGGGAGCGCAGCAAGGGAAGTCGTGGCGATCACCGTCAACTCAGGACGGCCGACACCGGCGGTGGCGAGCACTTCCATCCCACGTGTGACGGCCACGAAGTAGGCGGCGAGGGCATGCGCGTCGGCGCAGGCATCGATCTCACCGCTGTCCTGGGCATCGATGATGCACTGGCAGTAGATTGCTTCGAGTCTGGTGAATCCCCCGAGGGCTGACGAGGCGACGTCGGAGTCCCGGTAGCCGAGTTCGACGGTGGCCTTGGTGATGAGCGAGTCCTGGCGATTGTCTTGTGTCAGAGCAAAGGCGACCTTGAGCATCTGGGCCTTGATCCGTTCGAGCGGGGTGGAGTCGGGTCCGGACAGAGCCTCGTCCACAGCGGCAACAGCATCGCTGGCACTTGCCGAGAGAGCTCTGAGGAATAGTTCGCGTTTGCCGCCGAAGGTGTTGTACAGGCTCTGTTTTCCGAGCCCGGTCGCCTTGATCAGGTCATCCATCGTCGTTCCGGCGTAACCGTTCTGTGCGAACACCTCGCCGGCCGATGCGATGACCTGATCTTCGCTGAACTTCCTGGGTCTCGCCATGGCTTCACGGTACGCGGTTATTGACTATCTGGTCCATAAGTGTATTTTGGACCGTGTCGTCAAAAACTCGAGATAGGAGCTGACATGGGACAGATGGATTCCCGCACCGCGCTGGTGACCGGAGGGACCTCAGGTATCGGCCGCGCGATCACCACCAGACTGATCGGCGAAGGAGCGCACGTTTTCGTCACCGGGCGCCGCGAATCAGAACTCGATGCGCTCGCCGCCGAATTCGGAGACAGGGTGAGCCCGATACGCAGCGACGTCTCCGATCTTGAAGACCTCGACCGGGTGTATGCGGCGATCGCTGATCGGAGAAGTGGCCTCGACGTCCTCGTCGCCAATGCCGGCGGAGGCACGTTCGCGGCGTTGGCCGATCTCGAACCCGATGCCTTCGACCAGACGTTCGGCATCAATGTCCGGGGGACGGTCTTCACTGTTCAAAAGGCCTTGCCGCTGCTGAATCCCGGGGCATCGATCGTGGTCACCGGGTCTTCGTCGGCGGCCCGGGCGACCGCATCGTTCGGTGTCTACTCGGCAAGCAAGGCCGCGATCCGCCAGTTCAGCAGAGTCTGGGCGGTCGAACTCGCCGAGCGAGGTATTCGGGTCAACACGATCACGCCGGGTCCGACCGAAACACCTGGGCTCGCCGGCCTGGCCTCCGACCCAGATGAGTCCCGCGCGTTGCTCGAACGCGAGGCAAGCCGGGTCCCGCTCGGCCGGCTCGGACAGCCATCGGAGATCGCCGACGCAGTCTTGTTCCTGTCGTCGTCTCAGGCGAGTTTCATCACCGGCAGCGAACTGTTCGTCGATGGCGGCGAATCGCAGGTCTGAAATGGCGGCGGTGGCTGAGAAAACAACGGTTGAGGGTATCCAGACGGTAAAGTCAGCCTCGGAGCCAACGGAGGACCACCGTGCGGGAACTCCCCATACCGGCTGAGTAGTGCTACTCATCCGCTGACGGCTCGCAGCCGCGACGATCGATTCATGACCGAACAGAACCAAGCCGTCATCAGCCGGCTTTCCGCCGAGTTCAACTCTTTGTCGAGTCAGTTTGCTCGTGTCTCGGGCGACCTGACCGAATTGCACACCGTGCTGGCCGCGCTCGAAGCGCCGGCGACGGAGCCCGATGTCCCCGAGAACGACGCAGCCGCAGAGCAACCCGCGGCTGCCGAGAAGCCGAATCAGCCCCAACCCCAATCCCGACCCGAACCTCAACCCGGTCCCCGGGCGGCGACGCAGTACGGACCCCGTACCGCTCCGCAGGGTCCGGCGTCACCGTGGAGCCACAGCGCGCCCGATCCACGCGCATACCTGGGCCGGCCGGCGATCGGCGGGCCGCAACGTGCGCCGTACCCCTCCTGGATGCAGCCCGCGGCCGCAGGCCGACAGGCTGCCCCGGGACGGCCCGTCGGTCCGTACGCGCCGGGTGCACGCCCGTTGCTGCCGCCGCCGCCCGGTTCGGGCGGCCGGGGACCGGCCGGACCTCCTCCACCCGCGAAACCGTCGCTCTGGCAGCGCATGACCGCCGATCCGGGTGGTGGCCTGATCGGCAAGATCCTCGCGGTCGCCGGTGTGGCCGTCACGCTGATCGGTGTGGTGATGATGCTGGTGCTCGCCGCTCAGGCAGGCATCCTTCGTCCCGAGATCAGGGTCGCGGCGGGTGCAGTCCTCGCCGCCGTCCTGGTGGTCGTCGCGATCCGGATGGCTGATCGTCCCGGTGGCCGGGTAGGCGCGATCGCGTTGTCCGCCACAGGTATCGCGGCCGCATACTTCGACGTCGTCGCCGTGACGCGGTTCTATGACTGGCTCCCGGATTATGGCGGCCTGATCCTGGCAGGACTGGTCACCTTCGGTGGTCTGCTGCTGGCCCGTCGCTGGGACTCGCAACATCTCGGACTGCTGGTCTTGATCCCCGTGTTCATTCTCGCTCCGGTTCTCACCGAAGGTCCGTCGCTGCTGCTGGTCGGGTTCATGCTGGCCATGGCCATCGGCTCGTTCCCGGTGCAACTCGGCAAAGACTGGGTGTTCCTGCACGCCGCCCGCGTCACCGCCAGTACCGCGACCCTGCTCGCCTGGATCTTCGCCAGCGCCTGGGGCTCGGAATCGCACGTTGCCCTGGCGACGATTGCCATCGTGGGCAACGCGGTCTTCGGTGTCGCCGGCTCGGTCGTTTTGGTGCGCAACACATCACTGCCGCACCTGACCGCCCTGCTCGGCTGCGCCACAGTCGTTCCCGTGGTGTTCTCACCGATCACGTTGGACCGCTGGGTGGCGGCTGCGATCATTGGTGGCGTCGCCGTACTGCTGCTCGCGGTCGTGCTGCTCGCCCGCACGCTTCCGACGGTGCCCCGCCGGATCTACTCGGCGACCGCGTCCGTGACCGCGGTGATCGCCGCCGGTGTCGCGTTCGAGGGACCGGTCCTGGCGCCGGTGCTGCTCGCGATGTCCATCGTGATCGCGGTCGCCGGACGATCGGATCTCGTGGCCCGGATCATCGCAGCCCTGATCGGAATGTTCGGTGGTATCGGTTTCCTCGCGATCTCGCCCCCGGGCCAGTTGACCGTGTCGACCGACATCGAGACATCCGTTGCGGCATCGATCGTGGTCGGCAGTGTGCTCGCGGTTGCCGCGATCTGGCTGAACTTGTGGGCCTGGTACCGCGCTGCAACAACTCCGCCGTCGGCTCAGAACGTCCAGGGCTTCGGGATCATCGCCGCTCTCGGGTCGCTCTACGCGGTGACGGCGCTGACCGTGACCGCCGGTGTCGCGATCGGCGGCAGCGAGGGCGGCTTCCTCGGTGGCCATATGGCCGCGACCATCTGCTGGATGGGTGGCGCCGCGACCCTGCTGATCATCTCGATTTCCATCGCCAAGGGCCACAAGCGATTCGGTGGCATCGGCCGCAACGTAGCGGTGGGCGCCGGACTCGGATTGACCGCGGCAGCCGTGGCCAAGCTCTTCCTGTTCGACCTCGCGACACTCGACGGGATCTTCCGGGTCGCGGTGTTCATCGTCGTCGGCCTGATCCTGCTGGCCGTCGGCGCGGGCTATGCCCGCGCACTGGGCAACAGCGCAGCATCCGAAGGAAGCCCGGACAACACCCCGGTCGGGGCCCAGCCCTGAGACCCAGCTCCGATCGCAGCCGTGCCCGCCACCTCCGGTGGCGGGCACCGCCGCGTTGTCAGCCCAGACCCGCTACGATCGCCGCTGCCAATGCAGCCCGGCCGTTGGCCGTCGACGCTCCCGCGATCAGTTGATGAACCTGCCCATCGATCGAGGCCACGAGCAAACGGGCTCGCATCGGGGCGGCGGACTCCGGTGTGCCGGTACGAACGAGGTGCGGGATCATCCGGTCTGCGAGCACCTCGGTGAGAGCGGCGAATCCGGCGACCAATTCGGGTGTACGGGGCGCGAGTTCACGCATCACAGCGTGTGCGCGGGGATCGTGGCCATTGAGATCGACGACAGTCCCCACCATCGCAGTGACCATCTCGTCGCGGTCTGGTTCCTCGGCATCGAATCGATCGCACAGCGCGAGCAGGGTGGCGGTCGACTCGGCCAGATGTCGCAGCGCGAGTTCGGCCAGGATTGCTTGCTTGTTCGGAAAGTACTGGTAGAGCGATCCGATGGAGACACCGGCCAGGTCGGCAATCCGATTGGTGGTGCCCGCTGTGCCCTCGTCATCGAAAACGCGAGTAGCCGCTTCGAGGATGGTGTCGACCATGAAGCGGGACCGGTCCTGAACTGGCTTCTTGCGTGCCCGACTCATGGCGACCCAAAGCGAGTTGTCACGGCAGCGCCCTTCACCAATGCTCAAGAGTATGAACGCGATCGAATATACCGAGGTCGACGAATACTCGGCGTTCCTTCCGGAGCGCTTCCGTGCGCTCGTTCGTCCACCGACCGACGCCTGGTGGACGTGGCGTAGCACTCGGGTCCACATCGCGCGGGCGGCGAACCCGTCTGCTGCGGTGCGGGTGATGGTAATCCACGGCGCCGGTGGCCACGCCGGTGCACTGTGGCCCGGTGCTGCGGTGGTCGCGGCACAGGGTGCCGAGGTGCTTGCGCCGGATCTGCCGCTCTACGGCAGAACGGAGGTCCGCGACCCCGGAAACGTCCGCTATCGCGATTGGGTGGATCTGCTGTGCGAGCTCATCGTTGCAGAAAAGGCGAGTGACCCGCGCCCGCTGATCCTGTTCGGGGCAAGCATGGGCGGCCTCCTTGCATACGAAGCAGCCACGCGCACGGGCATCGTCGATGCGGTGGTGGCCACGTGCTTGCTCGACACCGCCGACGTCGCAGCCCGCGAAGCCGCCGCCCGGTGGGCGACCCTGGGACGCAACGCACCTCGGACGCTGCCGGTGATCGCGAAGGTCGCCGGGAGGCTACGCGTCCCGATCCGGTGGCTGACCCCGATGTCCGCGATGAGCAACAACCCGGCACTCGCCCGCCTCTGCGCGAGCGATCCGCTCGGCGGTGGCGGACGGATCCCGCTGGGCTTCCTGGCCGACTGGTTCACGTTCGCGCACACCGCGCCCGAGGACTATCGCGGACCGGCGGTGACCCTTGCCCACCCTGGGGCCGACCGCTGGACGTCCCCGGAACTCAGTGAGCGGTTCCTGAGCAGGATCGCCGGACCGACCAACGCTGTGCGCCTGGAGAACTGCGGGCATTTTCCTGTCGAAGATCCGGGTCTGACCCAACTCGAGGCGACCGCCCGTTCCGTCCTCGCCGCAGTCGCGCCCTCCTGACCCTGTGAAGTTCGCGCCATCTGCCTGCATACGCGCCAGTTGCACCTGGCGCGTATGCACGTAGGTGGTGCGAACTTTCAGGGAGGGCGCGAGGCGAAGGCGCGCAGGAAGGTTTCGTAGCCGGCGTCGACTGCCCGGGTGAAGGATTCGTCGTCGATGGCGACCGTGCCGAGACGGCTCATCTCGGGAAGCTCGGCACTGATCAGCGCCAGGAACTGGCGCGCGGTCAAGTCGGGATCGGCCACGTCGAGCCGTCCGGTCTCACCGAGGCGGGCAAACTTGTCCGCCAACATCGCCAGGATCGGCCCGGCTGCGTTGTCGAGCACGTACTGGTACACCTCGGGGTCGCGGCCGACAGCAGCATGCAACTGGCGGTTCAATGAGATGGAGCAGTCGCTGCGTTGGCACTCGGCGAGCTGCAATGCGGCGTGGCGCAACACCTCTCGCCACTGCACGCAGTCGGGGTCGATCTCGTGCACGGCCGCGGAGGTCCTGGCGTTGATCACCTGCGCGGTGAACGCGACATGGTCCCGGAACAGCTGTTCCTTGCTGCCGAAGTGGTTGTAGATGGTCGGCTTGGACACCCCGGACTTCGCGGCCACCGCGTCGATACTGGTGCGCTCGTAGCCCTCGATGTCGAAGATCTCACCCGCCGCCCGCAAGATGGCCTCACGCTTGTCGGGCCGCAGACGCCGTCGCGTCGCTTCGCCGCCCGCAACCTGCGTAGATGCCATGTCGAAAGATTCTACCCGCTCCGAACCATTGACTACACTATACGGTTCAGTTTAGTTTGAGCCCATGACGACAGAGACTCGAGATACGCAACCGAAGACAACGTGTACCGGGTGGTGCCCGCCGACGCGGTGCCCCAGGCCAAGACGTCGCTGATCATCACAGTGCAACTGGCCGCGGCGGGCGGAGCGACCCTGATGGGGGTGCTGCTGTCGGGTTCGACCAACTGGTCGCTGAACTTCGGGATCCTCGCCGCGGTGGCCGCGGTTGCCGGACTCATCGGCGTGCTGCTCGGCCAAGGCCGGCAAGGGGGCGGTGTAGCTTCAACCGATGAGTGATGGGGATGTCCGCACCGAGCGCGGCCTCGAGCGGCTGATCTTCTTCACCGACGCCGTGGTGGCCATCGCGATCACGCTGGTGGTGCTGCCACTCGTGGACGAGGCCAAGGATCTCGACAGGCGCTCGGTCGCGGAGTTCCTCTCGGAGGATTCCGCGGCGCTGATCGCTGCGACCATCAGCTTCGCGGTGATCGGAGCGTTCTGGCGCGATCATCATCGGCTCTTCGAACGCGCCTCCGGCTACACGCCGACGCTCCTGCGGGCGAACTCATCTGGCTGGCCGGAGTGGTGTTCCTGCCGGTCGCCACGGTCCTCTACGTCTCCGCGGGCAAACACGATCGAGTCGCCATCGCGGTCTACCTCGGAACGGTCGCCGCAGTGATGTTCATGAGCCGGATAGAGGAGACCATCCTGGTTCGCGCCGGACTGCGTTCGGGTCCGCCGTTGACGAGGGCAGATCTGTGGGTCGAGACGACACCGCTGTTCTTGATCTCCGTCGCGCTGATCCTCGCCCTCGCGTTCCCCACGCTCGGTCTCTGGCCGGTGCTGGTCTTGCTGCTGTCGAGACCCGTCATCCGCCTCGCGGCGACGGTCACCGACCGTCGCCGCTGAGGATCATTCCTGCGGGTTGTTGTTGTTGTTCCCGCGGCGAAGTAGATCCCGCACGCTGATCTGTTCCTCTGAGGTGCCGCGAGCGCGACGCCGACCACTCGACGACGTGTCTTGCGGTGCAGGCGGGGGTGTCTCGGGACGCGGTTGCTCTGGCTCGGGTGTCCGCGGCGGGTTGGGCCGCGGCGCCTGTTGTTCCGGGTTCAGCGATGCGATCAACGGTTGTCCGCCGGTGCCTGCCGGGCCGAGGTTCGGGCGCCGGCGCAGCGGGCTGCTCAGCTCACCGCCCGTCGAACCCGAGGCGAGCGGACCGCGGCCTGACGGATCCTGTCGTCCCGCCGGAACGCTGCGCGGACCGGTCGGACGGGACTCCTGCGGACGTCCATCCGGGCCGGACGCGGGTCGATTCGTCCCGGTCGGCTGGGGACGAGGCGGGCGTCCGGGCTGGCGAAGGGGTTCGGCGGCGTCCTGGCGATGTCCCGGCGTCGTGCCGTTGCCATTCGTGCTGGTGCCGTTCGTGTTGCTTCCGCCGGCGCGGATGACACCGCTTCCGTTGGTCGCCGGAGTATCCGTGCCGCCGAGGCGGATCCCGCCTGCACCCAGGCTCCAACCGCCGGTGTCGGGTCGGCCTCGGCGGGCGTTCTCGCGGCTCGGGGTCCGTGGTGCCACCGGATCGGAGTCCGGCGCAGGGCGACTCGGGGCCCGGCGCACGGAACCGCCGACGGGGGGTTCGCTCGGACGATCGGCCGGTGGTCGTGGCCGGATCGGGTCCGGCTGGCGACTCGCGGGTGGCCGGCCGTTGGTCTGACCGCCGCCCGAGTCCGGACGTAGTGCGCCCATCCGTCCCGTCGGTGCGGCCACCGGGCTCGACTGCCGTGGTGTCGGTCCCGACTCATGGTGTCCGACCGGGGCTGCGGCAGGGCGATCGGGAACGGGTCGAGATTGAGGTGCGTTCGGTCGGGGTGCGACCGGACGTGCGATGGGGCCGGACGGTCGGTTCCCGCCGGCGCCGGCGGGAACCGACCGGACACCAGCGGGCACGGCCCGGGGACCGGCAGCAGGCTGGCTTCGCATCGCCGAGGTGGGGGCCTCGGCGACCACGGTGCCCGCGCTGCGCGCCGTCTTGGCTGCAGTCATGACACGCTTGCCGTCCAGCTCGTCGTCGAGGATGGTCTCTCCGAGGCCGATCTTCTCCTGGATCACCTTCATCCAGTGCGGAGCCCACCAGCAGTCGTCGCCCAGCAGCTTCATGATCGCCGGTACGAGCAACATGCGGATGACGGTGGCGTCCAGAATCAATGCGGCGATCATGCCGTAGGCGATGTACTTCATCATCACGATCTCCGACAGCCCGAAGGCGCCGGTGACCACGACCAGGATCGCCGCGGCGGCCGTGATGATCCGGCCCGTATGGGCCGTGCCCTTGCGGATCGCCTCGGTGGTCGTCGCGCCCTTCTGCCTCTCCTCGACCATGCGGGAGAGCAGGAACACCTCATAGTCCGTCGAGAGTCCATAGATGATGGCGATGATCAGCACGAGGACCGCGGACATCAGCGGACCGGGCGTGAAGTTCGCGATCGATGAACCATGGCCGTCGATGAAGATCCACGTCAGGATCCCCAGAGTCGAACCCAGTCCGAGCGCGGAGACGAGTGCGGCCTTGATCGGCAACACCACCGATCCGAACGCGAGGAACATCAGCAGGCTGGTGACCATGATCAGCAGGAAGATCATCAGCGGAAGATCGTCGAGCAGCGCATTGATCGAGTCCTGCGTCAGCGCAGGGGTGCCCGCGACGTACATGTCGAGGCCGTCGGTGTTGATCTGCCGTAGTTCCTTGACCGCCTCGCCCGCGGTGTTCTGATCGATCAGGCCCGCGGACATCTGCACGATGTTGTCCGAGGCCTCTGCGCCGTCGAGGGTGAACTCCTTGGTGAAGCCCGGGATCTTGTTCGCTTCGTCGGCGATCGTCTGGAGCTTCGCCGCGTCGTCGCTGCTCTCGGGGTCGTAGGAGATGACGAGCTTGATCTCTTCGGTGCGCTCGGTGGGGAAGTAGGTGTCGAAATCCTGCTGTGCGACCCGGTTCGGGTTCTGCGGCGGCAGGTACTTCTCGGTGATGCCACCGAACTGGATGCCGGCGAACGGGATGATCAACGCCAGCAGCAGCAGGACGACCGGGATCGCGGTCTTGAGCGGATGCCGCATGACCCAGCTCGCGAGCTTGCCCCAGAAACCGTCCTCGACCTCTTTCTTGGTCTTGGTCCGGCGCAGGAACGAAAAGCCCCACATGTCGATCTTGGGTCCGAGGATCGACAGGATCGCGGGCAGCACCGTGATCGAGCAGATGGCGGCCAGCGTCACCGAGGCGATGGCGCCGTAGGCCACCGACTTGAGGAAGCCCTGCGGGAAGAGCAGCAGGCAGGCCAGCGCGCCGACGATGATGGTCGCCGAGAACACCACGGTCTGTCCCGCGGTCATCACTGTTCTCCGGACGGCGCTGCGGGTGTCGTAGCCTTCCGCGAGCTCCTCTCGGAAGCGGCTGACGATGAACAATCCGTAGTCGATGGCGATGCCGAGCCCGATCAGCGTCACCACCGATTGGGCGAAGATGTTGAGTTCGGTGACCTGCGCCAGGATCTTCATGATGCCCAGTGAGCCGGCGATCGTCAGACCGCCGATGACCACGGGGAGACAGGCGGCGATCACCCCGCCGAAGATGAAGAACAGCATGATCGCCACCAGCGGCAGGGCGATGATCTCGGCGCGTTTGATGTCCTCGTCCATGCCGGCGGACATGGCGCCCGCGACGGGCTGCAGGCCGGCCATCTGGAATTGGGTGCCGGGGAGGTCGTACTTCCCGCTGAGGTCGTCGAAGAACGGTTCGACGATCTTGTAGTTGTTGAGGATCGTGGTGTCGTCGTCGCCCTTGATGCCGATACTGACGAAGGCATGCTCGCGGGACTGGTCGAACAGCCGGGCGCGGACCTGATCCTGTGTGGCCTTGTCGAAGTCGTTCTCGGCCGCCTTGAACGGGTCGATGATGCCGGGGTCGGTGCGGTTGACGATGTCGCCGTGCTGATTGATGAGATCCTCGACGACCGTCTCGACCTTGGCGCCGAACGCGGGGTCGTCGACCTTGGTCCCCGCGGGCGGCGTGACGAGCATGATCACGTCCGACTTGTGATCGCGCCCGAGGACCTCGTCTGCGAGCTGAGATCCCTCGACCGATTCCGAACCCGGGTCGAACCAGCCGGACTGGCTCAGATGCTTGTTCAGGTCGAGCCCGTAGAGGCCCAGGGCGGCCATCAGCGCGACCATCACGCCGATGACCACAAAACGTAGCCGGTACACGAAGTTGCCTATGGCACCAAACACCGCAGCTTCCTTTCCGTACTCGGTACGTCGTTGTTGTCGGGGGCGTCTCGGTCTGTTCGTTCCGGTCTGGGACGACCGTGGTGTGTCACCGCCGAGTGTGTTGTCAGTTCTGGCGACCCGACAGCAAGGCGGTGAGCGGCCGGAACGGTGCCAGCCATGCGCCTTCCTCGGGCAGCGAGTCCAGGCTGATCCGTGGCAGCGGCTCACGGAAGACACCTGGGATGTCCTCTAGGTCTACAAACTCCAAACTCTCCGACGTCAGTGCCCACGCGGCATGCTCGCGGAAACCGAGCACCTGCACCGGAACACCGTCGGCGGCGACATCTTCGAGCAGTTCCCGGAAGGCCTGCCCGTCCGCCGACGCCACGATCAGGCCCGCCAGCCCCACAGTGTGCCTGCGCAACTCGATGTGGTCGAGCATGTCCGAATCCACGTCGCTGTCCTCGTCCACTTTGGGCTTGGCGAAAACAGCGAAACCAACATTACGCAATGCCTCGACCCAGGGACGCACGACTTCGGCCGTACCAGGGGCGATGTTGGTGAAGACGGTCGCTTCCGGCACCGGGGACGCCCCCGACTTCGGTCGATTGTCGCCGTCGGCGGTCACTCGTGGCGTGGTGGCCGAGATATCTGCGGTCCGGGCGAGCAGCCAGCGGCCCAGAGCGTCGAAACGGGGGCGATGAGCTGCGGTGGGGCGGCCGCCCAGAATGGATCCGAGGCCCATGTCGAGGTTGGGCGCGTCCCAGATGAGCAGGACCCGGGCCTCCTGGCTGGCGCCGGAGATGGCGTGGGCCACAGAGGTGTCGGGGGTGCGCTGGCCGTCGTCGGCGTAGGACCCGGGACTCATCGCGGCACCCGTGTGAGAACGAACTCAGTGACCGGGCGACCCTCGCGGGCCGCCCGTCCCTCGAATTTGGTGACCGGCCGCGCGATCGAGAACGGGACCGGCTGGTCGGTGGCGGTCAGTACGGACTGGCCGTCGATCACCGCGGCGATCGACTCGGCGTAGTCGGCGTGGTCGGTGGCGATGTGCAGTACGCCACCGTCGCGCAGCACGTGGGCGATCTGGACGAGCGTTTCCGGCTGAAGCAGCCGCCGCTTGTGATGGCGGGCCTTCGGCCAGGGGTCTGGAAAGAACACCCGGACCCCGGTCAGGGACGCCGGCGCCAGCATGTTCTTGAGCACGATGACGGCGTCGCCGCGGATGACACGGATGTTGTCGAGACCGGCGCGCTTGATGGCTCCGAGCAGCTGCGCGATCCCGGGGCGGTAGACGTCCACCGCGATCACGTCGGTGTCGGGTTCGTCGGCAGCCATTGCTGCTGTCGAGGTACCGGTTCCGCAGCCGATCTCGAGAATGAGTGGGGCAGAGCGGCCGAACCAAGCGGTCGGGTCGACCTGTTCGGTCTCGCTGACATCCCGGCCGATCCGCGGCCAGAGCTCCTCCCAGTTCTGCTGCTGGGCCTGTGTGAGGCTGCCGCGGCGCGACCGGAAACTGGTCACCCGCGGATAGAGGCGGGCCCGCTCACGGCGCTCCGCGTCCCGGTCTGCCGGCGCATCGGTTGCATCGGAGACGTCGGTCACACCAGAAACGTGTGGGGATGATTCCTCGACGTGGTCCAGTTCCGAGTTCGGGTTCGAGCGTGGGCTTGTCACCCGGCCATAGTCCCGCATTACTCTCCGATGTGACAGCAGGGGTTTGCCAAAGCGCTGCCAATTGTTATCTGGAGGTGATCGGAACCAGATCCTGATCCCGCGCGTCTGAGCTGGTGAAGGCGCATTTCTCGGCGCCACCGAGCAGGTCTGCGCACGGGGAGGGATCAGATGGAACGGACTGTTGTCGGGCTCGGAGATCCGGGATATCTCGACATCGCGGCTCGGCTCGACGGGCTGTGTTCCCGCCTACCCGAGGCAGTCGCACTCCGGCGCACCGTCGATGACCTGCACGGACCGATGCGGGTGGCGGTCACCGGCCGCCACGGCACCGGCCGAGACACGCTCGCGCGAGCGGTTCGGCGAGTCTTCGACGTGAGCCCGATCGGGCCGGGGGACGACGACGCGGACGCCGATGTCTGGTTGCACGTTCTGGCCGGTTGGCCCCGGCCCGATGACACGGACGCACTCTCGCGCCTGGATCCGGAACGGAGTCTGGTGATCCTGGGCAAAGCCGACACCCTGGGCTCGTGGCCTGCCGCCCGTGCCCGCGCCGCCGAGTGCGCCGAGGAACTGGGCAGGCCGGTGGTTGCGTTGATGCCCTTGCTCGCCGTGGCCGACCTCGGCGACCCCGACCTGGAGCTGCTGACTTCTCTCGCATCTGCAGGCGAGGTGGTGCCGCCGATGCAGGCGTCGTTCGCCGACGCAGGCGGACCGCACCAACGGCTCGTCCGGATAGGGCTGCTGCGCACTCTCGACGCCTACGGAATTGCCTGCGTGTTGGCCCTGTTCGCCGATGAGCCCATCGACGCGGCGGAGCTGGGTGCGCAACTCGTCGGGCGCAGCGGGCTGCCTGCGCTCGGCGAGTTCTTGACCGCCGCTGCGGGTTCGGCCGGTCGACTGCGGCTGGCCAGGGTCGCGGACCAGCTGGAACTCATCGCCGCGTCGGGTGTTTGTCGCGACGACATCGAGCATTTGCTGGCCGGATCATCGCTGGAGGTGGCAACCCGGTGACCGTCGATGTTCAGGACATGCGTGAGGTGATCGCGCAGGTGGCCGCACTCACCGGGCAGCCTGCCGCAGACCCCGACCCCGTCGACGTGGTGGTTGCCGGGATCGGACGGGTGGGCGTCACCACGGTGACTGCGGTGCTCGGCGAGGCAGGCCTGCCGGTCAGGGAGTGGAAGCCGGGAGCGGCCGAACGGGTGGCCGTCGCCTTGTTGATCGTCGATCCCTCGTCGGGCATCGGATCAGGTGAACTCGAACTCGTTCGGAGTCTGCAGGCTGACGCTGCTGTCCTCGCACTGGTGTGCAACAAAATCGACGCATTCTGGGACTGGCCGACGCTGCTGAAGGTCAATCGCGGTCTGCTCGATCCCGACGGCAGAATGCCGATCTTCGCGGTCTCGGCCGCTGCCGCTCTCGCAGGGCACCGGGAGGAGTCGGGGTTCGGGGCGCTGTCGGTATGGCTGGGCGAGCAACTCGATCCGATCGCGCGGCCGGAGCGCCTGGCAACGGTGGCGGCGGAACGAGAACTGGGCGAGCTCATCGACGACCTGGCCTCCCGGGACCGCACAGATCCGGCAACGCCGCTGCTGGCCGAGCGTGCGGCCGTCCATGCGGCGCGCGATCGTGGTCGTCCCGACCGGCTTGCGGCTCTTCGGGGCGGTGCCGGGCAGATCCGCGGCGGTGTGCTCGCCGAGGTCGCCGGATCGGCCCGTGACATCGCCGCCGAGGCGGCCGGTAGGGCCGCAGAGCTGCCGCGGTCGGGTGTCGGAGACTTTGCCGCCGGTCTTGCCGGCCGCCTGGACAGCCTGCGAGACCGTATCCGGTGCAGAACAGCCGACGAGATCGGAGCACTCGAGGCCCGGACGATGCTGGGATTGGAGGACCCTGAACCTGCAGGTCCACCCGCGCCCCCTCCGGCGGTGGCGTTACCGCCGCTGCCCACCCAGCGTCGTGGTGCCGAGGATGCGCTGCTGCTGGTGTTCGGGGCCTCCGCAGGTCTGGGTCTCGGGCGGCTCATCGTGACCCCGATGTCTGCTGTCGACACACTTCAATGGATCTCGATGCCCCTGACGCTGATCCTCGGTGTCGTGATCGCGACGGGACTGGTCCGGCTGCGCAGGCTCTCCGCTCTCCGCACGGTGATGGGCAGCTGGGCGCAGGCTGCGGTCGCCGATGCCCGTATCGGTCTCGAACAGGAGATATCCCGCCAGCTGCTCACCGCTGAATCGGTGATCGGCGGCCGGGTCACCCGGCACTACGAACGGCGCGTACATCTCACCGCCGACCGGGTCGTCGAACTCGATCGCCAGATCCGAGAGCGTCGCCGATCGGCGACGGTCGCGCGGGATAACGACAACACCCGGCTCGCTGCGGCGATCGAGGTCCGTGACCGGATCGACCAGATCCTCACCCGGCTCGGCTGACTTCAGGGACTCCTCGGGGTGCCTCATCCTCGATCAGATGGAACCCGAGGGGCCGCGGCTGCGTCCAACCCAGCGGACGGCACCGACCACGACGCGGGGGAGATCACATGGACAGCGAGTTCCTGGCCGGGCTGGGTGGGGATCCGGCGGATGAGCAGGCTGCCTATGTGCAGCACGCGGAGCCCGCGCCGGCGAGCGAGGCCTACGACAACCTGTGGATCGTCGAGAACGATCGCATCTGGGATCTGGGCCCCGCGGATGTGGACACAGATGCCGACGGCATCGCAGATTCGCTCACCCGTCCCGGTCCGGACGGACTCACCGTCTACACCGACAGCGATCGCGACGGACAGGTCGACCTCATCACCGAGGTCCGTAAGGACGGCGGTTTCACTTCGCAACGACTCGATCCGTCGAGCGGCGAGTGGATCGCCACCGATTCGGGCCGACTCGGGTGAGTCCGCGAGCCATTCCACCCGTTTGTGTAGTCAATCTATAGAAACAGGTAGATTTGACGACGGCTACGTTTCTTGTCACTCCACATGGTGAGATGTGCCCTATTGCACGCCCCGATTGACGGGATCGGGGAATAGCGAAGTAACCTGAGAAAAAGACCCCCCACGGAGGGGCTGACCGGCGCAGACGCTCACCGCACAGCGATTTCTGCCCGGGCGGTCACCGGCAGGAGAGATAAACAATGACCTCAGCAACAATTCCCGGTTTGGACCCCGACAACGCGCCGACGTCGCACACCGAGTTGCTGGCGTGGGTTCGCGAGATCGCAGAGCTCACCCAACCCGACCGTGTCGAGTGGTCCGATGGCTCGGACGCCGAGTGGGATCGCCTGACGACGGAACTGGTCGCCGCCGGGACCCTCACGAAACTCAACGAGGACAAGGCGCCGAACTCGTTCCTGGCGAACTCCGATCCCGCCGACGTCGCGCGGGTCGAATCGCGGACCTACATCTGCTCCAAGCGTGAGGTCGACGCGGGTCCGACCAACAACTGGGTCGACCCGACCGAGATGCGCGCGACCATGACCGACCTCTACCGCGGCAGCATGCGTGGCCGCACGATGTACGTCATCCCGTTCTGCATGGGCCCCCTGGGCTCGGACGATCCGAAGCTCGGCGTCGAGATCACCGACTCCGCCTACGTGGTGCTGTCGATGCGGGTCATGACGCGAGTCGGCCCCGAGGTCGTCGCGGCACTGGGTGAGGACCGGTTCTTCGTCAAGGCGCTGCACTCGCTGGGTGCGCCGCTCGAATCGGGTCAGGACGACGTGCCGTGGCCCTGCAACCCGGACAAATACATCACCCACTTCCCCGAGGATCGCGAGATCTGGTCCTTCGGTTCCGGTTACGGCGGTAACGCCCTGCTCGGCAAGAAGTGCTACTCGCTGCGTATCGCATCGGCGATGGCTCACGACGAGGGTTGGCTGGCCGAGCACATGCTCATCCTCAAGCTCATCAGCCCGGAGGAGAAGGCCTACTACATCGCGGCCGCCTTCCCGAGTGCGTGCGGCAAGACCAACCTGGCGATGATCCAGCCGACCATTCCCGGCTGGCGCGCCGAGACCCTCGGCGACGACATCGCGTGGATGCGGTTCGGCGACGATGGCCGCCTGTACGCCGTGAACCCGGAGTTCGGTTTCTTCGGTGTCGCACCGGGCACCAACTACAGCTCCAACCCCAACGCCATGAAGACCATGGAGGCGGGCAACACGATCTACACGAACGTCGCTCGCACCGACGACAACAACGTGTGGTGGGAAGGCCTCGAAGGCGACCCCCAGCACCTGATCGACTGGCGCGGCAACGACTGGACGCCGGACTCCGATACTCCGGCAGCGCATCCGAACTCGCGCTACTGCACTCCGATGAGCCAGTGCCCGATCATGGCTCCCGAGTGGGACGACCCCCAGGGTGTACCCATCTCGGCCATCCTGTTCGGCGGCCGCCGCAAGACCACCGTGCCGCTGGTCACCGAGGCTCGCAGCTGGCAGCACGGCGTGTTCATGGGTGCCACCGTCGGGTCGGAGCAGACCGCAGCCGCCGAGGGCACCGTCGGCACCATTCGTCGCGACCCCATGGCGATGCTGCCGTTCCTCGGCTACAACGTCGGTGACTACCTCAACCACTGGATCGACCTCGGTAAGAACGCCGACGAGTCGAAACTTCCGAAGGTGTTCTACGTCAACTGGTTCCGCCGGGGCGACGACAAGCGCTTCCTGTGGCCAGGATTCGGCGAGAACAGCCGCGTCCTCAAGTGGATCGTGGAGCGTATCGAGGGCAAGACCGGTGGCATCGACACGCCCGTCGGGATCGTCGCCACCCCGGAGGCCCTCGACCTCGAAGGTCTCGACGTCTCCGAGGCAGACGTCGCCGAAGCTCTCGCAGTCAACACCGATGAGTGGCTGAACGAGATCCCCTCCATCGAGGAGTGGTTCGATTTCGTCGGCGAGAAGCTGCCGACCGGCATCAAGGACGAGTTCGACGCACTCAAGCAACGTCTGTCCGCAGACAAGTAGCGGGCAACAATCACAATGCCGCCGCCGGGTCTCCCGGCGGCGGCATTGTTGTGTCACCGGCCGCGCAGATCGACCTGGCCGCGCAAATCATCCTGTAGGAGGATTCCCAGGCAGGATGTAGGGGGAAAGATCAGGGTCGTCCCCGATGATTCGGCGGCGGGCTGCCAGTCAGTATTTGAGTCAGCCCTAACCAGGCATCGTGCACCACTGACCGAAGAGTGAGAAAGGCCAGACACATGACCGCCCCACCGACCGCAGTTGCAGCCCGTGCGACCGATTTGAAGAAGATCTACGGCACCGGAGACACCCAAGTGCACGCGCTGGCAGGAGTCACCGCAGATTTCGTCCGCGGCGAGTTCACCGCAATCATGGGCCCGTCAGGGTCCGGCAAATCCACCCTGATGCATTGCCTGGCCGGCCTGGACACGGCCAGCAGTGGTTCGGTCAGCATCGGGGACACGGATCTGACGAACCTCTCCGACAAGCAGATGACACTGCTGCGTCGCGATCGCATCGGCTTCGTCTTCCAGTCGTTCAACCTGGTTCCGACTCTCACCGCCAAAGAGAACATCACCCTGCCGCTCGACATCGCGGGCCGCAAGGCGGACCAGCAGTGGTTCGACACCGTTATCGGGCGCCTCGGCATCGCCGATCGTCTCGGCCATCGGCCCAGCGAGCTCTCCGGTGGCCAGCAGCAGCGTGTGGCCTGCGCGAGGGCACTCGTCGGCCAGCCGGAGATCATCTTCGGCGATGAGCCGACCGGCAACCTGGACTCCCGATCCTCGGGTGAGGTGCTGAGCATCCTGCGGGCTGCGGTCAGCGAGTTCGGGCAGACCGTCGTGATCGTCACCCACGACCCGCGTGCGGCCAGCTACGCGGATCGGGTCGTGTTCCTCGCGGATGGCCAGATCGTCCAGGAGCTACGGAACCCCGACGCCGACGAGATCTTCGAGTACATGAAGAACCTCGACGAGACACCGTCGAGCGGAGGCTTCTCGCAAGCCCCCAGGGAGCTCTGATGGCGTCGAACACCATGCGCAAGGTTTCTCTGAGAAACCTTGCGGCACACAAGCTCCGGCTTGTGTTGACGGTGTTGTCGGTGGTCTTGGGTACCGCGTTCGTCGCGGGCTCGATGATCTTCACCTCGACGGTGTCGACTGCGTTCGATGGCATCTTCAACAATGTGGCGCTGGGCGTCGACACCCAGGTCACGCCGAAGGAATCGAACTCTTCCGGTGTTCCGGATTCGGTTCTCGACCAGCTGGAAGACAACAAGTCCGAACTCGGGATCGCCAAGATCATGCCGTCGTACAGCGGTCCGGCGACGATCGCGAAGGCCGATGGCAAGGCGCTGCAGACCGGAGGCGCACCGAGTGTCGGCAGTGCCTTCCAACCTCCGGACCAGCGACTCTCGGATACGGAGAGCCGGCTCATCGCAGGCCGGGCACCCGCGGCACCGAACGAGGTTGCGCTGAACGATTCGGCCGCAGACGAAGCCGATCTGAAGCTCGGGTCGACCACCAAGGTGGCGATCACCCGCGGCATGGGTGCGCCGATAGAGGTGACCATCGTCGGGCTCCTGAACGTTCCGGGCGACACGAGCGGTTTCACCAACGTCCAGTTCCTCGAGTCGACGGCAAAGGATCTGTTCACCGACGGATCGCATTCGCAAGCCATCGATCTGCAGGCTGTGCCGGGAGTGAGCCCCGAGGAGCTCAAGTCCCGGGCCGGCGCCCTGATCGGTGACGGTTACGAACTGCGCACCGGTGATCAGGTCCGACAGGACGAAAAAGACAACATCAACCAGTTCCTCGATGTCTTCAACTACATCCTGCTGGCGTTCGCTGCGATCGGACTGATCGTCGGCACGTTCATCATCTACAACACGTTCTCGATGATCGTGGCGCAGCGGGTGCGAGAGTTGGCTCTGCTCAGGGCAATCGGCGCCAGCCGCAAGCAGGTGACCAGGTCTGTGCTGCTCGAGGCCTTTGTCGTCGGGTTGATCGGTGCGCTGATCGGACTCGCCGCAGGTATCGGTATCGCGGCGTTGCTGCGGGCCTTGACCTCGTCGACCGGTCTGCCGACGGCGTCGCTGCAGATTGGTGCGCCCGCGGTCATCGCTTGTCTCGTGGTCGGTATCGGTGTGACCATGATCAGCGCCTACGCCCCGGCTCGGCGCGCGTCGAAGGTGTCGCCGGTCGAGGCGATGCGCGAGAGCGCCACGGACGGCCAGGCCTCACTCAAGGTGCGGACGATCATCGGAATCGTGTTGGCCGTCATCGCTGTTGCCTTGTTGGCAATCGGCGCGGCGGGCGAGGGCCCGGGTGCGGCGGCCACAGTAGGTGGCGGTGCCCTGGTGATGATCTTCGCGGTGGTGTTCGCGGCGCCCGCGCTGTCGAGGCCGTTCGTCAGCGGCATCGGCTCCGTACTCGCCCGGCCGTTCGGAAAGATCGGTCAGCTGGCACGAACCAACGCGGTTCGCAACCCGAGACGAACGGCTGCAACGGCTTTCGCGTTGACGCTGGGCCTGATGCTGGTCGCGGTGATCGGCACGCTCGGTTCGTCGTTCAAGGGAACCATCGACGAGGCGATCGACACGGGCCTGACTGCCAACCTGATCATCTCGGGTTCGCAGGGCAGCGGCTTCTCGCCCTCGGTGAGCGAGTCGGTCGACGGCATCGAGGGTGTCGAATCGGTGGTGTCGTTCGGAGCTGTTCAGGCGCAGGTCGACGGCGACAGCGTCTGGGGTTACTCGCCGATCGGTGACATGGAGACGGTGACCCCTTACGACATGGTCGAAGGCCCGCCGACGGTGGAGCCGGACGGCATGGTCGTGGGAGAGCGTACGTCCAAGGAGAAGGGTTGGAACATCGGTGACACCGTCGAGATGACCAACTTCGACGGCACTGTCGTCCCGGTGACGGTCACCGGCATCTTCAAGGACAACCCGCTCGTCGATCCGTGGGCGATCGGCAGTGACGCGTACCAGAAGCTGATCCCCGAACCCTTGCGGACCGATGTCTTCGCGGCCATCAAGACCGTGCCGGGTGCGAACATCGACCAGATCAGCGATCGCGTCGAGGACGCCACCGCCGACTACCTGACGGTGAAGGTGCAGACGCCGGCAGAGTTCAAGGGCGAGCAGTCATCTCAGATCGATCAGATGCTCAGCGTCCTGTACGCGATGCTCGGACTCGCCTTGGTGATCGCGGTGCTCGGTATCGTGAACACGCTGGCGTTGTCGGTGATCGAGCGTAAGCGGGAGATCGGGATGCTGCGGGCGATCGGTATGGCCCGGGCGCAGGTGCGACGCACGATCTACATCGAGTCGCTGCTCATCGCGATCTTCGGTGCCGTTCTGGGCGTGGTGCTCGGTGTGGCATTCGGCTGGGCGTTGGTCCGGACCCTGCGGTACTGGGGACTCGGAGATCCGGTGTTCCCATGGGGTTTGATCGTCATCACTCTGGTGGGCGCGGCGATAGTCGGTGTGCTGGCGGCATTGTGGCCGGCATCCCGCGCGGCCAAGACCAAGCCGCTGGAGGCGATCGCCGAATAGCAGTCTCCGCAAAAGCACACGCTGCGGTCAGAAACACACGTTCAAACGTGTGCACCTGACCGGAGCGTGTGCTTTTGTGGTCTCAGTTCTTGCGCAGGAGCAGAACGAGGTTGCTACCCAGCACTTCTCGCACCAGTGGGACACGCATGATCCACCAGAGTCGGCCCGGCAGGTAGCGGGGAAAAGCGCGCAGCAGGGTGGCCTCACCAGCGGGGACCGAGTCGGCCCACCGCAGACCATCAGCTGCTGTGACCTTGAAAAGCGATGTGCCGTAGAGATTCTTGGGTGAATGCCCGTGCTTACTGGTGTACCACCGCGCTGCGCGGGCGCCACCCGCGTAGTGGGTGAGCCCCATCTCGTGCCCGCCGAACGGCCCGTACCAGAGGGTGTAGCTCAGGAGGACGAGCCCGCCGGGCCTGGTCACCCGCAACATCTCTTGAGCCATGGTCCACGGATCACGGACGTGCTCGGCGACATTCGACGAATAGCAGATGTCGACGGCGGCGTCGGCGATCGGCAAGGCCATACCCGAACCACGGACACTGGCACGCTGCGGGAGACCCGCGGCGTGCATCTCGGTGGGGTCGGGTTCGACGGAGACATAGTCGGCGCCGCGGGCTCGGAAGACCTCGGCAAAGTATCCGGGGCCACCGCCGACGTCCAGCACGGTGAGACCCCGCAGATCTGTGCCGCTGACGTCGAGGTGCAACGCCTCGATCAGCTCCACCGAATCGTCCGCGAGTGCGCCGTAGAACCGGTCGGGATCGGGTTGCTCGTACCTGAAATGGTTCAGCAGACGTACCGACCGAGATACGGTGGCCCGTTTCTGCGCTCGGCGGGTGCTTCGGTTCACCGGGGACACGATACTGGGCCCCGCGTCGACCTGATCTGCTCCACTTTCAGTGATGTGCTCCGCTTCCAGCACCCTGGAACTGGAGCATCTACCCGGAAGCGGAGCAGATTCTCGAGGCAGGCATGTCAGCGGAGCAGAGGCGCCGCGACCGCCCACACCTGACCTGGTGCGCTGTGCCCGCTACCCTGGCTGGCAGTGAAAAACGCGACCGACACCACCGGGCCGGCATCTCTCCGTGAGGTGCTGTTGCTCTGTTGGCGCGACAGCGACCATCCGCAAGGTGGTGGCAGCGAGCGTTACCTGGAGCGGATCGGGGCGGAGTTGGCCGGTAGCGGTGTCCAGGTCACGTTGCGCACGGCACGCTATCCGGGATCGGCGGCCTCAGAGGTCCGCGACGGCATCACGATCTCTCGGGGTGGGGGTCGCCTGGGCGTGTATCCATCGGCGCTCGCGGCGATCGTCGCGAGTCGGTTCGGTCGCGGCCCGCTCGCGGGCATCCGCCCCGACGTCGTGATCGACACCCAGAACGGCATTCCCTTCTTCGCGCGCTGGGTGGCCGGGGCGCCGGTGGTGGTGCTCGTGCATCACTGTCACCGGATGCAGTGGCCGGTGGCCGGTGCCCTGCTGGGCAAGGTCGGTTGGTTCATCGAATCGCGGATGTCGCCGTGGGTGCACCGGCGCTCGCAGTATCTGACCGTGTCCCTGCCGTCGGCCGAAGATCTCGACTCGATGGGGATCGGCGCTGAACGCGTAGCGGTGGTCCGGGCAGGCACCGATCCCGTGCCGGAGGTGGAGTCGGACGCTGCCGGCCCGATGCGGCTGTGCGTGCTCTCCCGGCTGGTGCCGCACAAGCAGATCGAGCATGCACTCGAGGTCATGGCGCGGCTGTCAGCGACTCATCCGGATGTGGTCCTCGACGTCATCGGCGGCGGCTGGTGGTCGGAGCAATTGCACGTGCGTGCAACAGAACTGGGTGTGGACGAGCGCGTCGTCTTTCACGGTCATCTCAGCGAGCACGACAAGCACAGGGTGCTGGCCGGCGCCGCCCTGCATGTGATGCCGTCACGGACGGAAGGGTGGGGTCTGGCGGTGGTCGAAGCGGCGGGACACGGTGTCCCGACCATCGGCTACCGCTCTTCGCGGGGGCTGACCGACTCGGTCATCGACGGCGTCACCGGCTTGCTGGTCGACAACATCGACGAACTGGCCGCTGCCACAGCACAATTACTCGACGATCCGGCGTGGTGTCGCGAGCTCGGTGAGAAGGCCAACCAACGCGCCGAGGGATATTCGTGGCCGGTGGCAGCGTCAGGTGTGACGCACGTGCTGACCGAGGCCGCAGCGGGGCGTAGGGTGTCGGGCCTCGTTCAGGGCTGAATCAAAGGTTCAGGGCTGCGCCAGCTTTCACCTTGAAGCTCGGCATGTCCTCCAAGGACACCGTGGCCTCGTACGTCCGGTCGTAACCGGTCGCACTGATCTTCCAGCCGTCGGCGGTGCGGCGGTAGCGGTCGTTGTAGAACGCAGCGCCGAAAAGCATGAAGTCGAAGTCCGCCACGATCACGCGGTCCTGTAGATACCAGCGTCCGGTCGCCTCATCGCCGTCGACGACGATCTCGGGGTGATCGACCCGATGCTCGGTGATGATGGCTGCGCCCAGGGACGACTTCATGAAATCCACCAGCTGGTCGCGGGTGGTGAACGACAGGCTGTCGCCGTAATCACCGGTGACGTCGTCGGTGAGGGTGCCTTCGAACTCATCCCACAGCTTTGTGTCCAGGGTACGGAGATAGCGGTACTTGACCTGCTTGATGGCTTCGATGTCGTCCACTAGCTGAGCCTCTTTCGGTGCGCTGATCGGTGCGCCCATTGCAGCACAACGGCCACAAAACCGTTGGCGATCAAAAGAACCCACCAGAGGTGAGCGATCCATACGAGCGTCCGATTGGTACTGGAAGCCGCGAACGACGTCGGACTCGGCACCTGATAGACCCGCAGGTCATCACCGGTGAAGACGGTGTCGAGTTGCGCCAGGGTGCGCGGAGCGTCGCCGACCGAGCCCGAATCGCCCTCGACGAGTATCCAGCCGACACCGAGGTCGGCCAAGGCGTTCGGGTCCGCGCCCGCCACCAGCGCAGCTTCGGCGCGGGCTGCCCGTGAATCCGCGGCGTCGACGCTGCGGCCACCGACGATGAGCTCGCCGGTCTGTATAACATCGGCGCGCAGGAGTCGAGGTGCCGGGTCGAGGGAGACGTGTCCGGTGAATGCGTACTCCCGGTTCATCCCGGTCGGCAGGATCAGCACATCGCCCTGTCCCGCTCCGATCGTGTCGGACACCTGTTGCCAGTCAGCCGGATACGTGCTCGGAGTCATGGTGTTGCCGACACCCCAGGCAAGGTCGGGGAGCGGTGCCATGATGAGCGCCGCGGCGATCACCGCTGCGAAAGCCCGTGGCACGTAGCGGCCGAGAGTCTGGATTGCTGCTGCGGCGGCGAGGGCGTACAGCGGCGCCGCCAGCGCGACCCACTTCTGGGTGTCGCGCAGCAGACCGGCACCGGGGATCACATCGACCAGCCATTCGAGCACCGCGATCCCAGGTGGGGTCGCGGCCAAGACGACGAGGACGATCGCGGCGATCGCGAGCCATGCCACTCCGGTGATCACCCCGTTGCGTCGGCGTCGATACAGCGACGGCAGACCCGTGGCCACGACGAGGAGAACCAGTGCGGTGGCGACCAGCGCCCATCCCGAGGTCCTGCTGGCGGGCACGGCGTCGGCGTTCCAGATGCCACCCAATCCGAGCACTGATCCGGCTGTCCCGAGCAACGGTTCGGCCCGGGCGGCGAACGCTGCCACGGACGCGGAGTCTGATGTGGTCGCCCCGCTGCCCAACGCCGCGGCCGTGAGCCAGGGGAGCGCGCTGAGCAGCCACACCCCTGGCGCGATGGCTGCTGTACGGAAGCGTCTCGTCGCCAGAACCGGAATGGCGAGCGTCGCGAGCAGGGTGAAAGCCGCCAGGAGTGATCCCGTGGGCGTGAATCCGGCAACCGCGAGCCAGCCACCCAACATCGACCAGTGGGCGAACGAAGGGTCGCGGCGTACCAGCACCGCAGAGACGACGATCCAGCCGAGGGCGGCGTACCCGAACAGCAGGCTCCACTGACCTTGCAGGAGACGTTCGGCGACATAAGGATTCCAGGTGGTGATGACGACCGCAGCGATCATTCCGGGTGTTCCCGACGCGGGTATCGCGAGCCGGGCCAACCTGCCGTACCCGACTCCGGCAAGCAGCAGGGCCACGAACGTCAGCGCTTTCACCACGATGCCGCCATCGATCACCTGGGAGGTCATGGCGATGAACCAGTCCTGCGGAACCGCGCGAGGGGCGCTGTCCCCGAGCCCGAGCGCGGTGTCTGTCAGATAGGAGCGCGGGGTACTGACCATGTCGCGGATCAGCAGATACCCGGGCCGGAAGATCGGCGCGAGGATGAAAAGTGAGAGTCCGGCACTGGTGAGCCACAGGGTGATCCAGTGCCGGTGGGTCATATGTCGAACCCTAGAGGGTGACGTCACCCAATTACGCGCGCGAGACGGGTGACCGCTTCGTGGATCATCGGGACGGGGGTTTCGCCGAAAGTCAGTCGCAGGTGAGAGTGGTCGGACTCGGATGGAAACCATGGGGCGCCTTCGCCGACCAGCACACCTTCGGCACTACCCGCGGCCGCGACGTCGCGGTCGTCGAATCCTGCGGGCAACCGCACCCACAGATGCATGCCGCCGTGCGGGATCGCCGGGATCTCCACCTGCGGGATCAAGCGTCGCAATGCTCCCACCAGGGCGTCGCGACGTTCCCCGAGCGCGCGACCGACGTGCCGGTTGTGCCGCGTCCAGGCCGGTGAGTTCAGGAACTCGACGGCAGCTTCTTGCACCGGACCCGAGACGTAGAAGTCGTCGAGGGTCTTGGCCGCGCGCAACCGCGCGAGCGCCGGGCCCCGCGCGCACAGGGCGGCCACGCGCATGCCCGGTCCGACCGGCTTGCTCAGCGAACGGATGTGGACGATGTGGCCGTTCGGGTCACGGGACGTCAACGGCGGGGGCGGTGTCCGGTCGATACCGAGATAGCGCGCGTAGTCGTCCTCGATCACGAACATCGAATGTTTGTGCGCCAGTTCGAGAATATCGTCGCGTCGCGAGTGGGACAGCGTGACGCCGCTGGGATTGGAGAACGCCGGTTGCACCACCAGCAACCGACTGCCGGTCCGCGCGATGGCGTCGGCGAGCAGGTCCGTGCGGATGCCCCGTTCGTCCATCGGGACGGGTATGACGTCTGCGCCGTGGCTGCGGGCGATGGCGACGGTGCCGGTGTACGTGGGGCTCTCGACGATCACCGGCTCGCCTGGTCGGACCAGTGCGCGGATGGCGATCGACAGCGCGCTCTGCCCGCCCGCGGTCACGATCACCTCGGAGGCATGGATTCCGTCGATCTCGGACGCGAACCAGCGCCGGAGTTCGGGGCTGCCCTCCAAGGGGTACCGACCCCAGCTGTTCGACCGTTTGAGGGCCCGCGACATCGCCGCGTTCAGTGCGGTTGTCGGCACCAACTCCTCGTCGAGGTATCCACCCTTGAGGCGGATAACGTCCGAACCCGGGGTTCGCCAGAGGTCCAGAGTCCGCGACAACTCGGGCGGGATGCGTGAGCCGAGGACGGACTCCTGCCAAGACGTGTCTGCCGGGACCCGCGGGGCCGGTGGCGCAGCGACAAAGGACCCGGCGCCAGGACGCACGTCGACCAGTCCTTCGGCCGCGAACTCGGACAGCACACGCTGAATCGAGTTCGGGGAGACGCGGTGCTGCTCCTGCAAGAGGCGGACCGACGGCAGACGTGTCCCCGAGCTGCTCTCCGATATCAGGGATCGGAGGGTTTCGCGAAGCACTGTTACTCCGCTATCGTTATCCATGAGTGACAACGATAACAGTTTCACTGTTTCCCTGATAGCAGATAACGGTCGCCGCAGGGTGTCCGCCCACGCAGGCATTCTGCTCGGCGGACTCGGTGTGCTGGCCTTCAGCTTCTCGCTGCCGGCAAACAAGCTGGCGGTCGCCGGGATCGATTCGTTCTCGATCACTGCGTGGCGGGCCGCACTCGCGGGACTGCTCGCGCTGGGTTACCTGCTGATGGTGCGTCCCACGATCCCCTCCGGGCGAAACCTCGGTGCACTGTTGTGCTCCGGCTTCGGTGTTGTGATCGGGTTCCCGCTGTTCTCTTCGTTGGCGCTGGAGACCATCGACGCGTCGGCGGGCGCCGTGGTGCTGGGCCTGCTCCCGGCGCTCACCGCGACCTTCGCTTCCCTCCTCGCGGGCGAGCGCCTGCCCTGGATGTTCTGGCTGGCCACCGGGATGGGAGCGCTGGTGCTGGTCGCCTACCTGCTGAGCACGAGCCCGTCGGGATTCTCCGGATTCACGCTGGAGTGGGGACATCTGTGGATGGTGCTGGCCACCGTCAGCGCTGGATTCGGGTACGCGGTCGGAGGGGCGCAGGCCAAGCAGATCGGTGGAGCTCAGAGCGTGTCGTGGGCACTGGTCCTGCTGCTGCCGGTGTCGATACCGGTGTCGATCGTGCTCGGGATGAGCGGCAGTTACGAGTTCACCGGCTCGGTCATCGCCGGGATGGTCTATGTCACCGTCATCTCGCAGTTCCTCGGCTTCTTCGCCTGGTACGGCGGGCTGGCGCGCGGCGGGATCGCGCGGGTCGGTCAGATCCAGCAGATCCAGCCGCTGATGACGATCGTGTGGTCGGCGCTGCTGCTCGGGGAACGTCCCGATCCGTGGATCTACGCGGTCGGGGTGACGCTCGGACTGTTGGTGTGGGTCGCCCAGCGCGCCCGGTTCCGCACCGGAGTCGCACCTGTCCCGACACAGGAGGATGACCGCCTCTCGGGCGACATCGACACCCTCCCTCGACTGCAGGCAGCGCTTCCCCTGAGACACTGAGCGCCATGGCGAGGGTGATGGCGGGCGTGGGCGGTGTCGCCGCCGGAACCATGGTCGCCAACATCTGCGGCTACCTCATCCACCTGCCCGCGGCCCGGTGGCTCAGCGAGAGCTCCTACGGAGAGTTCGCCGTCCTACTGCAGACGATGCTGGTCCTCGGGGTCCCGGCGTTGGCTCTGCAGGTGGTGATCGCGCGGGAAGTCGTGCATGGGCGTCCGATCGCCGACCTGGTGTCGATCACGATTCGCACAGCGGCCGCCGTGCTGGGGGCCGCGGTGATCGCCGTCCCGATCGTGATGTGGATCGCCGACACCGGCCTGGCGTCGACCATCGCCGCGTTCGCGACGGCACCGCTGCTCGTCCTCATCGCCGCGGGGCAGGGGATTCTGCAAGGTCGGCAACAGTTCTCGCTCCTGTCCTGGGTGCTGGCCGGGGTGGGTGTCGCGCGTACGGTGCCAGGGATCGTCGTCATCACTGCCGGTGGCGGTGCGGCAGGTGCCCTCGCCGCGACCGCCGTCGGTGCCGCGGTGTCGGCTGCCGGCGTCTGGGTCGCGGTGTCGCGGACCGGATCGGAATCAGACCGCCACCCAGGTGCCCGGGCGCTCGCGCTGACGATGGTGCTGCGCGCTTCGCAGGTGCAGCTGGTCCTCATCGCGCTCTCGTCGGTGGATCTGCTGCTGTCGCGACCGGTCCTGGGAGAACAGGACGCCGGGGTCTACGCGCTGGGGACCATCGCGACAAAGGCCGCGTTCTGGCTGCCGCAGGCCATCGGCGTGGTGTTGTTCCCGCAGTTCGCGGACACTGCCCGGTCGTCGGCGGCGCTGCGAACTGCCGTCGGCTGGTTGCTCGCGATCGCCGTGGTGGTGGTCGGCGGGGCTGCGATCCTCGCGCCGCTGGCCCCGGTCCTGGTCGGCGACGAGTACCGGGCCGTGGTGCCGATCCTGTGGATCTTCGCGCTCACCGGCAGTGCGCTGTCGATCCTGCAGGTCGGTCTGCTCGCGGCGATCGCGCGGGACCAGACACTGGTCGCGGCGCTGAGTTGGCTGGTTTTCGTCGTCGAGGTCGTGATCATCGTGGCCTGGGCGCACAGCATCACCACGCTGGCACTGACCGCGGCAGGGTGTGCGGTCATCGGGACCGCACTGACGCTGATCGCCCCGAGGGTCAGCACATCGACGACACTCCGCCGGGTCTCGGGCAGTCGTACTGTGGATGCATGAGCATTCGTCTCGGTTATCAGATCCCCAATTTCTCCTACCCTGGCGGCAACGTCGCCGACCTCTTCCCGACCGTCATCGCCCAGGCGCAGGAAGCCGAAAGTGCCGGATTCGACACGGTTCTCGTGATGGACCATTTTTACCAATTGCCCGGTATCGGGTCTCCGGATGAGCCGATGCTCGAGGCGTACACGGCGCTCGGAGCGCTCGCGACCGCGACGTCGACCATCAACCTCTCGACCCTGGTCACCGGCAACACATACCGCAACCCCGCGATGCTGGCGAAGACCATCACCACCCTCGACGTGGTCAGTGGAGGCCGCGCGATCCTCGGCCTCGGTGCCGGCTGGTTCGAGCTCGAGCACGACGAGATGGGTTACGAGTTCGGCACCTTCACCGAGCGTTTCGAACGTCTCGAGGAGGCCCTGCAGATCATCGAGCCGATGCTGCGCGGCAAGAAACCCGAACTCGACGGCAAGTGGTACCAGGCGCACGGAACCCGCAACAATCCGCAGTTCCGGACGGATCTGCCGATCATGCTCGGCGGCGGTGGCGAGAAGAAGACGTTCGGGATGGCGGCACGCTACGCCCAGCACCTCAACGTCATCGCCGCGCCCAGCGAACTGCCGCGCAAGCTCGATGCCCTGGCCAAGCGTTGCGAGGAAGCGGGGCGGGATCGTTCGACGATCAAGACCAGCTTCCTGGCGACTGTGTTCCTCGACGCCGACGGTGACAAGGCCCGCGCCGAGGTGGTCAGGCGGATGCGCGCCAACGGCGTCGATCACGATTCGGTCAGTGCCGACGACTGGGCGAAGGCCACCGAACGGTTCTTCGTCGGTTCGCCCGATGAGGTTGCCGCCGACATCAAGGCGCGTGTTCTCGACGTCGGTATCGACGGTCTCACCATCAACATGCTGCACAACGGGCACGAGCCGGGCAACATCACGCTGGCCGGTAAAGCGTTGGCCCCGTTGGTGAACTAGCTCTTCAATGCACAAACCCACCCGTTCTGGTCACACCCAAGGGTCGGAGACCTCTGGATTTGACCGGAACGGGTGGGTTTGCGTTCGAGCAGGTTCAGGGACGTCGCCAGGGTTCGTCACCGCCGCGGCGCGGCTCCTGATCTGACGGCGGATCCTGTTGCGGGACAGTCCAGCCCGGATCGCGGACCGGCGGCTGGTCCTGCTGACCGATGTTCTGCTGATCGAGGTAGGGATACTGGTCGCCGACCTCGGCGAAGCCGTCTTGATTGTGACCGGCGAAGCCGTCGCCGCGATCGTCCCTGATAGCGGGGATCTGACGCGTCTGATCCGGATCGAACGGCGGCGCGGGAGGAGGGCGGTTGCCCTGATCCCCACCCCGGTACTGCTTGATCAGATCGGTCCGCTGCTGCTCGTCGGGATCGGCGGGGTTGTACGGCGCACCCGACGCGGGGGCGGGCGTGCTCGGGCCACGGAGCAACAGCCAGACGCCGGCGGCGAGCAGGATCACTCCGAGGATGCCGACACCGATCGGGATCCAGCGACCCCACAGCTTTATCGGACTGCCGAGGTCCTTGGCGTCCGTGGCCAGCTGCTCCTGCGTGCTCTGGGTGTACGAGAAGACGACGTCGAGCGCGGTCAGCCGGTAGTCGAGCATCGCCTGCGGCGAGCCGTCGCTGACGTTGAGCTTGAATTCCTGCTTGATGTGTTCGCGCTCGTTGACGATGGTGCCGCTGACCGGATCGACATAGAGGTCTCGGGTCGTGGTCTGGATCAGCGAGGCCGGCAACCGTTCATTGTTGCGGTACCCCTCGAACCCGCCGTACCAGCCGGCAGGCTGATCGATCGACGTACCGGCGAGCTGCTGGTCGTTGGCATCGGTGAGGGTACTCAGGTCGGTCTCCGGGACCTCCTGGGTGAAGTGGTAGGTGTTGACGCCGTTGATCTCGGTCTCGTCGACGAACTGCAACGGATTCGTGGTGCGGCTCGGCAGGTCGAAGTACGTGTAGGTCTTGCCCTTGTCGACACCGAACGGGAAGCGGTACTGCAGTCCCTGGCGGTCGGGGAGGCTGACGCTGTTCTCGCCTGCGTCGACCTGGACCTCGGACTGCCCACCGCCGCTGATCTGCGGTTCGGCGGTGGTGCGGTTGGTGGTGATCCGGTCGCGGGTCGCGGTGAGAAGCGCTGTCATGCAGTCATTTGCACCACCCTGCGCCGGTGGGGTCACGGTCTCGTCACCGTCGGTGTACGAGTCGATCCGGATTGAGTTACCCGCCTGGAAGGTGACCTTGTTGGCGTCGGCGGGGTCGACGACCAGCACCCGCTGCTGTTCGGTCAGCTTCGCGTCCGACACCTGCGGTCGCGGCTCGTCGAGTGAGCAGCGGTTGAAGATCTTCGCGGGCAGCGCATCACTGGCGGACACCCCCTGCTGACCTTGGCTGTCGGCGACACTGGTGATGTCGAGATCCATCGGCGTCTTCTTGAGCGTGCCCACGTAATAGAGGGGAAGCGCGATGGCCACCACGATCAGTAGAACGCCGAAGAAGATGGCGACCGGTCCCGCGAGGTCCCTGGCAGACATCCGAGGCCCTGTTGCCATACGTCGGGTACTCCTTCAGATCTTGAGTCGGTGCAGCGGGCAGATAAAGCGAGACTAACAGCCGAGGTCGTCGCAGCTGGGCACTCAGCTCGGCCCTCGGCACCGAGTTCTGACCGACGGCCATCGTGGCCGGTACATTGGCTGACCATGCGTCCCCAGCGGCAGGCCGGCGCCCCGGCCGCCTTTCTGCCTGCGCTCGAAGGCATGCGTGCCTTGGCGGCTGTCGGTGTCATGACCACGCACGTGGCCTTCCAGACGGGCGCGGTGGACGGCAGTGTCCTCGGGGCGATCTGGGGTCGCTTCGACATGGCCGTGGCCCTCTTCTTCGCGCTGTCGGGGTTTCTGCTGTGGCGTCCGCACGCCGACGCCGCGCACAATCTGTCGCGCAAGCCCCCTGGAGTGGTCCGTTACCTGCGCCACCGGTTCGTCCGCATCTGGCCCGCGTACGTCGTGGTCGTGGTCGTCGTCCTGACGTTGCTGCCCGACGCCCGGCCCGCCGGCGCCACCGTGTGGCTGGCGAACCTGACCCTCACCCAAGTTTTCGTACCGCTGACGTTGACGGCCGGGCTGACCCAGATGTGGAGCCTGTCGGTCGAGGTCAGTTTCTACCTGGCGCTGCCGCTGTTCGCCTGCCTGCTCGTGCGGTTGCGCGGGCGACGGGCGCGGTGGCGGATACCGATGCTGTCCGCTGCGGCGGTGACCAGCCTGGGCTGGGCCTGGGTCGCCGACGCACTGCCGCTGGCCGCCGGGGTCGAGGCCAAGAACTGGCTGCCGGGTCATCTGCCGTGGTTCATCAGCGGTCTGATCCTGGCCGAGTTGGTGGTGTCGAGATCCGGCGGTGTCGTCGCGAGGCTGGGGTCGCGGCCCTGGTGGATGGCAGGCGTCGCGGCGGTCGCGTTCGCGTTGTCCTGCACCGAACTCGCCGGGCCCACCGGGCTGGCCCCGTTGGCGCCTTGGCAGTTCGCCGTCAAGATGGTGCTGGGTGCGATTCTCGGTTTCGCGCTGCTCGGACCACTCGTTCTGGGACCACCCCGGACTCATCGGCTATTGGACTCCGCGCCGATGCAGGCCCTGGGCCGGTGGTCGTATGCCATCTTCATCTGGCATCTCGCGGTCCTGGCCGCGGTCTTCCCGTTGGCCGGGGTCATCCCGTTCTCCGGTTCGATGGTGGTGGTCTGGTGTCTGACGCTGCTGCTCACGATCGGGGTCTCGGCGGCGAGCTACTCGTGGATCGAGGATCCGGCACGGCGGTGGCTGCGTCGCTCCGAACAGCGCGCTACGTCAGCGTCGACGACGGCGCAGGTTCGCCCGGATCAGCCATCGCGGCAGTCTGATCGCGTGCCACGCGATGAGTACGACCGCCAGCAGAGCCGGTAGCTGCACCCACCAGTCCCAGCCGTTGTACCCGAGCGATGACCGCCACGGTCCGGCAGCGAGACCGAAGGTGGCCGCGGTCATCAACCATGCCACGAGCGCGGGAGTCCACTGCTTGCCGCGCAGTGAGCGTGAGACGAGAGGTGCCGCGGTGCTGGTGATCGCGACGACTGTTGCCACGGCCAGCGCGATCGGACCTGTGAGCAGGTAGACCACCGCGCCGAGCAACAGCGGCAGCACTGTGCGGCTGTCGACGGGGCGGGCCACCGGCAACGACACCGGTGCTCGGCGGGCCGGGACGAACGTGCAGAGCAGCAGCAGCGCCAGCAGGGCGAGTCCGCCCGCGATGGCCCACCGGTAGGGCTTGTCGAGCGGGAAGGTCAGTTCGATGGTGCCGGCATAACCTGCGGGCACGATCCAACCCTGCTGCCAGCCATTGACGACGATGGGCTGCAGTTCGTCGTCTCCCGCATGTGCCTGCCATCCGGGGTTGATGCTCTCCGGCACGATGAGGACCCGCTCGCTGCTCTCGCCGGCGACCGTGACGCTGCGGTCGGTGGCGTTCCACCTGTTCACGCTCACCGGTGTCGGTGTGGCGCCCGGTGAGGGGCTTCCGTCTTCGAGATCGGTAGCCGTGAGCTCGACCCCGGCCGCGGTGAACGCCGGACCGGGGTTGACCGCGAGTTCCTGTTCACCGGCGGGAAGGTCCACGGACCCTCGGTCGCAGGCCTGTGCCCGGATCGGTGCTCCCGAGGCCAGGATCGCGGCTGTGGTCTGCAGCGAAAATCGCTGCACGCTACCGGCAATGGTCAGGCCCGGCCCGTCGAAACAGGAGACCTCGATCGGGCGGTCGGGGTCCGGCGGGGTCGGCACGCCCCCGAGGACGGTGATCTCGGAGATCCCGGACGGGGCGATGGCGGCGAACCCGAGACTGTTGACGTCGAGGACCTCCTCCTTCTCGAGGACGGTGATCGAGATCGTCGAGGTGAGATGGGGATCGAGCGTGATTCGGCCATCGGCGGGGATTTCCCGTACCTGACGTCCGTTGCCGAGATCGATCCCCACGTTCACCGGTCGCGCCGGGAATTGGCCAGGGGGGAGGGTGATCTGCAGTCCGTCGACCTCACGCGGACTCGGCAGCGTGAGTTCGATCGTGGGGCGCTCGGCCCCCGCGCCGCTGTCGCGGGCGACCCAGGTGGTGCCGGGGTCGCCGTCGACGGCCGCGCCCGCGTTGCCACGGGGGTCGATGCTCGCCGACGGCGCAGTCGCGACGATCTGATCATCTCCGGCCAATAGCCGGTTGAGTTCCTCGGAAGGGTTGGCGGTCAGCGTGATCGAGGGCGTCACCGCCACCGGGCTCGGCACCGACAACACCCGTCCGAAGATCCCGGGCTCTTCGGGCGCGAGTCCCAGTGCTCCCGAACATCGAGTGACGTCGCGGTCGGGTACACATGCGTCGCGCCCGGGCAGTTCGGGGGCCAGCGCCCACCCGGCGACCTGTTGACCCGCCACCAATTCCGGTAGTACCACCCGGTGGCGGATGGGCAGCGTCCGCGCCTGCGCGGCATCGCGGAGCTCTATCTCCGAGATCGCGAATTGGTTTCCGGCCGTGCCATTGTCGGTGCCGATGGCCCTGATCTGCACCCATCGGGTCGGACCGCTGGGTGGCACCACGGACGTGGGTTCGCCCGGGGTCACGCCGGTGGCCACGGTGCTCCCGGCCTCGGTGGTGATCAGAAGCGTACTGACGCCGGCGCCTAGTGCCTTGCCGACGGTGACGTCGAGGGCCAGCCGCTCCCGTGGTCTGCTGAAGTCGAGCTGTAACCACTGTCCCACCGCGGAATCGAGTCCGCGGCTGACCCACGCGGTGTTCGGGTTCCCGTCGAACGCGGCCGCCGGTGAGCTGCCCGGAGCACTCTGCCCCAGTTGCGTTGCGTCGGAGGCAGACCCGGATGCACTGACAGACAGCTGCCCGGGCTCACCGTCGAGCAGCCATTCGCCCTGGACCAGAGGCTGCCCGTCGACCGGATAGTCCGTCGCGGCGTTCTGGGTCAGTCGTGGATCGCCTGGCGCGCGAAGTGCCGAACTGTGGTCGTCGACCCGCCCGAAGTCGACTTCACGGTCGGTGGGGGAGTCGGTGACGATCAACGGTGCATCGGGAAGTCCGGCGCGCTGCGCATCGGACTGCAGGAGGACGGGTCCCAGGGGTGGACCACCGCTCAGCGCCGCTGCATTCTGTAGTGGGGCAAGGGCTTCGGGTCCACCGGATACCCTGGGCATCTGGTTCAGTGGCACGGTGGCAGGCCGGGTACCGGGGAACGCGACGTCGGAGTCGACCTGGAAGATCTGCACCGCAGGCATTGTCGGACGCAACCCGTCGTCGGAGACGACGTCGTCGATGCGCGGCGGGCCGACCTCGGGTCCGAACTGCGCAACCGGGGTCATACCCGGCGAACCCGCGATCGCATTGTGGGCCAGGATCGGTCGCGCGGACCTCGAGGTGGACGGATCGAGGTCGGCACGTACGACCACATACGAAATGCCTTGCTGGGCAAGCGTGGCGGCGAGGCCGGGGAGCGGTCGTCCGGCGGCGACCGCTCGCTGCACCGAATCCAGGGCCCGGATGGCGCCGGGCGGTGTCAGCGGGATGGCATCGCGCACGGCCCACGGTTCGTCGGCGAGCACCTGCAGCGGTTCGTCGCGGGTCAGACCCCAGGTCTGGTTCGCAAAAGGTGATCCCGGCACCACCAGTGCGCGCCGGTCTTGGTCCGCATCATTGTCTTCGAGCCACTGCGCCGTCTGCTTCCAATACGACGGGATGGAGCTGTAGCTGCCAGGGGCTGCGAGGGCCGCGGTCCAGACCATGGAACCCGCGGCGAGCGCAGCCACCAGGACCACGATCGCTGCCGCCACCGGCCGGGAACGCTCCGGGTGGGCGACCGCGCGGCCGGTACCGCGCCAGCCGGCGACGTCCGGTGTGGGGACGCGGGCCAGTAGGTGAGCGATGCCCAGTGCCAACGGGATCCGGATCAGCGGATCCCACTTGTGGACGTTGCGCAAAGGTGCGCCCGCGTCGTCGAGGAACACCCGCACCGACTCCGAGAGCGGCGACCCGAGCTGCCCGGGATAGCCGAGGCAGATCATGAGCAGGCCGATGATCAAGATGGTGATCAGTCGGCCGCGTCCTGGCATCGCCCGCATGGCGAGCCCGGTCAGTCCTGCCGCCGCGAGCAACCCGGTGGAGAGCACCGCAACCGGCTGGGTGACCAGGCTTGCCCCCGCGACCCGCTCCGGTGACACGAACGGTGTCCAGGCGCTGGTGCCGCGCAGCACCTCGGTCAGCGACACCCATTCCGTTGTCACCCGGGAGGATTCGATGAAATCCAGGAACGGCGGGCTGACGCGGGACAGGATGAGCAGTGGGACGACCCACCACAGGCACGCTGCCGTCGCCCCGAGCGCCCACCACCCACCGAATCGCAACCAGCGTTCGGCCGGTCGCTTGATCGGGGTGTGCAGCAGCCACCACAGTCCGGCGACCGACGCCGCTGCAAGCGTTGCGACCGCGTTCACCGCGCCCATCAACGCCAGTGCGCAGGCAGATTGGAAAGCCAGCTGCCGCAGATTCTTTCGCGGATCGGGGTGGTTCAGGGCGATGACGACGGGAGCGAGTACCCACGGGGCCAGCATCACCGGCAGCGTCTCGGAAGAAATCGATCCGATGGTCGTCAGCACTCGCGGGCTCGCGACGAAGATCACCGCGGCGAAGATCCGGGACCAGCGCGAGCCGACGCCCACCGCGTCGGCCAGGCGTACAAACCCCACGAAACCGACCCACAGCAGCAGGGCCCACCACAGGCGCTGGGTCACCCAGGGCGGAACGGCGAGCAGATCACCGACAGCAAAGAAGGCCCCATGCGGGAAGAAATAACCGTAGGCCTGATTCTGCACCTGGCCGAGTGGGGCGATGGACGACCACAGATGCGCGGCGCGACCGAGAAAGCCGAGAGGGTCGGCGGTGAGGTCGAGTTTGGTGTCGGCGGCGATCAGGCCGGGCGATTGGGCGAACGACGCCAACAGCGCCCACAGAGCTGCAATAAGCAGTCCCCGTTTGGTCAGTTTGTGACTCCGGCGTTGTCCCTGGTGCCGTAGTCGACCGAGCCCTGAACGAATCCGCTGTCGGCGTTGAAGCTGTTCACATCAGTTGCTGGCTTGTCCTCAGAGGTCAAGACGCCACCGAGGAACACCGCTCCAATGGCCACGACCACGCCGAGGAGGCCGGCGACAGCGCCGGCGATCAGGCGGTTGTTCATCATGGCTGCGAAGTTACCACCCGGGCCTTGCTCTTCCGGTCAGCCGCCTTCTGGCCGGCGACCGCGCCCTCGCCGCGGCGGGCACACCCGGCCGGGACCACGAGCACCGGTCGCTGGCAGTGCTTCAGTACGTGCTCGGCAACACTGCTGTGCAGTAGCGCTCGCAAACCTGATGAACCGCGCGTTCCGGTGACGAGGATGTCGACCTCGAGGGTGTCCGCGGCGTCGACCAGTGCACCCCACACGGTCGAATCGACCTCGGCGAGGCGGCCCTCGGCAGCCAGGCCGGCCGCCCGGGCCCGCGCGACGCCCCGGGAATTGCGGGTGCGGGCGTCGACATGCAGTGCGTCGTCGATGTCCTGGTCGACGACCGAATGCAGTACCGGCTGCATCCCGCCCGACAGAGCGGACAGACGGGCGCTCTGGTGCACTCCCGATTCCCACGCCGTCACGACATAGGCGCGATGAGAGGCCAGAAAACGCCCCGCGTAGTCGATCGCGCGATCGGCGTTCTCGCTGCCGTCGTAGGCGATCATGATCGTGTCTTGCTTGGTGTCGCCTGTTAGACCGGACATGGCTTTTCCTCCCGCAGGGGCTGAGGGTTTCGAGGATACCCGGCAAATGTAACGTCCGTCACATCAGTGGGCCGTGCAAGACTCGACGCATGTTTTCCCCAGTGCAGCCTTCTCGTCGCGGGCAGTTCTCTCATCACGGGCGGTCCAGGTGTCTGGCCGTGCTGACCGTGACTGTGGCGTCCGTGCTGGCGGCGTGCAGTAACGGGGACGGAGGTCCGGAGATCCCGCCGACCTCGGCCTACTCCAGCGGTACGACTTCGAGTGTTCCGGTGTCGTCGTCGACTGCGGTGTCGCCGGTGTCGTGCGGGGACGATGAACTCGAGTCGATGAGCCTGCGGCGCAAGCTCGCCCAGCTGCTGGTCGTCGGTGTCACCGGAACGTCGGACGCGCTGGACGTGGTGAAGACCGAACAGATCGGCGGCGTGTTCATCGGGAGCTGGACCGATCTGTCGATCCTGTCCGACGGTGGCATCGAGACGGTGCAGGACGCGGCAAAGACCCCGGTGATGGTCACCGTCGATCAGGAGGGCGGCCGGGTGTCGCGGCTGTCGTCGCTGGGAATCGACAGCCCGTCGGCCCGTGAACTCGCCCAGACCGACACGCCGGCGCAGGTTCGGGCGCTGGCAAGGTCTCAGGGTCTGAAGATGAAGGAACTCGGGGTCACCGTCGATTACGCACCGGTGGCGGACGTGAGCGATGAGTCCGACGACGACGTGATCGGCGACCGTTCGTTCAGCAATGATCCCGAGGTCGTGACCCAGTACGCGAACGCCTACGCCCACGGCCTCCAGGATGCAGGCATCATGCCGGTGTTCAAGCACTTCCCGGGCCACGGTCACGGATCCGGCGACTCACACACCGGCACCGTCGCGACCCCGCCGCTGGACGAGCTGCAGGACGACGATCTCGTCCCGTATCGGTCGCTGATCCAGCCCGGCGTCGGGGTGATGGTGGGGCATCTCATCGTCCCGGGCCTGACCGGACCGGACACCCCGGCCAGCATCAGTGAGCCGGCGATGTCGTTGCTCCGCGAGGGCACCGGCTACGGCGGCCAGCCCTTCGACGGTCCGATCTTCACCGACGATCTGTCGGGCATGGCGGCCATCAGCGCCAAGTACGGCATCGAGAAGGCTGCGACCCTCGCGCTGTCCGCCGGCGCCGACATCGCGCTGTGGCTGTCCACCGACAAGGTGCCCGCGGTGCTCGATACGCTGACCACGGCAGTGAACACCGGCGAGTTGCCTGCCACGCAGGTGGACGAGTCGGTGGTGCGGGTGCTCCGCGCGAAGGGTGTGCTCGACTGCTGACATGCGCGACCGCTGACATGCTCGACCGGGCAGATGCGGCGACGATTCACCACTCCGGGAACCCGAAACTTACCGGCTGGTAAGGTAGTCCGGACGTCCATGTGTCCAGAAACTGGCAGAAAGAGTGGTTGTGGTGGCCGGAGGAACGAAGCGCCTACCGCGCGCCGTCCGCGAGCAGCAGATGCTCGACGCGGCCGTACAGGTGTTCGCCGCCAACGGCTTTCGTGAGACCTCGATGGATGCCATTGCGGCACAGGCCAGCATCAGCAAGCCGATGCTGTATCTCTATTACGGGTCGAAGGACGAACTGTTCGGCGCCTGTATCAATCGGGAGGGTGGCCGCTTCATCGAAGCGATGAGCGCCGGCTTCGACCCGAATCTCCGGCAGCACGATCAGGCCCGCACCGTCATCTACGACTTCTTGCGGTACGTCCACGACAACAAGGAGTCGTGGCGGGTGCTCTATCGCCTCGCCACCGGCCAGGCCAACTTCGCGGGTCTTGTCGCCGCCAGCCGTGCGCGACTCATCGAGATGGTCGCCGACCTGCTCCGCCGCGGGACCACGGTTCCGCACCCGAGTGACACCGACTTCGAACTGATGGCCGTCGCGCTGGTCGGTGCCGGTGAGGCGGTGGCCGACCGGATCTCCGAAGGGGACATCGACCTCGACACCGCGGCCGACCTCATGGTCTCCATGGGCTGGCGCGGCCTCGCAGGCGACCGCCCCTAGAATCCGAAAATGGTGGGTTTTGGCGACCCCCACCTGGGGAAATGCTCGCCAAAACCCACCAATTCCGGGATTACCGGAGTGTCGCGGTGAGGTGCGGGTAACCCTTTTTCGGGTTGAGCACCGAGATGTCGAACGCGCCTGAGCCCGCGCCCTCGACCTGCTCGGTGTAGACGTTCACCGTGGCGGGCAGGATGACCGGCTTACCGAACCGCACGTTGTACGTGACCTTGTCGTCGAGTCGTCCCTCGACGTTGGCCACGACGCGGGCGGCGGTCCACATACCGTGGGCGATGGCCCGTGGGAAGCCGAACGCCTTGGCGCCCAGATCGCTCATGTGGATCGGGTTGCGGTCGCCGCTGGCAGCCGCGTACTGCCGGATCAGCCCCAGATCCGCCTTCAGCTTCGCATCCGGCGGTGGCGGGCGGTGATCCTTCGGGGCCTCGGGTCGCGGCCCACCGGACAGGCTGGTGCGCTGCTGACTCAGGAACGTCGCGGTCTGCCTGGCGACCGGCTCGTGGCCGACGGCGAACTCTGAGATCGCGTCGACCAGCATGCCCTTGCGGTGTTCGCGCAGATTCTCGGCGTGCGTGGTGATCGTCAGCGGCTCGGTGACCCCGATCGGCCGGAACCGCTCGATGGTGTTCTCGATGTGGACCGAGCCGATGGCCGTCAACGGGAAGTCGCCTGCGACAAGCAGTTTCATGACCAGCGGGAACTGGAGGACGAACGGGAATGTCAGCGGGAGCGTGTCGCCGAACCGCTGACCCGTCGCGGCGCAGTACTTGGCGAGCTGATCGAGGTCGACCTTCACGCCGGACAGCGTCAGCTCGGTGTCGGGGAGGGTGGCGTCGGGGGATACCTTCCCCGACTTGCCGACCACCGGCAGCATCCCGATGATGGCCCGCCGGTAGATGTCGGCGGTCCCCGGGAACTCCTTCAGTGCAATGGTTTTGGCCATATCAGGCACCCAGCATGCTCTGGCCGCAGACCCGGACGACGTTGCCGGTGACCGCACTCGACGCCGGGTTGGCGAAGTATGCGACGGTCTCTGCGACGTCGACGGTCTGACCGCCCTGCTGCAGCGAGCTGATGCGACGGCCCACCTCGCGGGTGGCCAGCGGAATCGCGGCGGTCATGGCGGTTTCGATGAAGCCCGGGGCGACTGCGTTGATGGTGATCTTCTTCTCGGCCAGGATCGGCGCGTAGGCGTCGACGAGGCCGATCACCCCGGCCTTCGAGGTGCCGTAGTTGGTCTGCCCGCGGTTGCCCGCGATTCCCGCGATGGACGACACGTCGATGACCGAGCCACCCTCACGCAGTGCGCCCGCCTCGACCAGGTCGTCGACGAGCTGCTGCGGCGCAATGAGATTCACGCCGATGACCGAACTCCAGCGAGCGTCGTCCATGTTGGCGAGCAACTTGTCGCGGGTGATGCCCGCGTTGTTCACGATGATGTCCACGCCGCCGTGACGTTCGAGGACGTGCTCGGCGAGCTTCTTGCCTGCGTCGGCGGCTGTGACGTCGAGGGGTAGCGCGGTGCCGCCGACCTTGTTCGCGGTCGCCGACAGGGCATCGCCCGCCGCGGGGATGTCTGCGGCGATGACGTGGGCGCCGTCACGGGCGAGCACCTCGGCGATGGTGGCGCCGATACCGCGGGCGGCTCCGGTGACCACGGCGACCTTGCCCTGCAGCGGCTTGTCCCAGCTGGCCGGGGCGACGGCATCCTTCTCGTCGACGCGGATGACCTGGGCGTCGACGAAGGCCGACTTGGCCGAGAGGATGAACCGCAGTGTCGACTCAAGGCCGGACAGGCCGGTCTTGGCGTCGGGGGAGACGTATACGAGTTGGGCGGTGGCACCCTTGCGCAGCTCCTTGCCGAGCGACCGGGTGAAGCCTTCGAGGGCGCGCTGGGCGATGTGCTCGTTCGGGTTCTTGATCAGTTCGGGAGTGGTGCCGATGACCACGAAGCGCGCCGAGTTGCCGGTGGAACGCAGGGTCGGGGTGAAGAACTCGAAGAGCAGCGAGAGCTCCGAGGACTGGGTGATCCCGGTCGCATCGAGCACGACGGCGCCGAGCTTGTCCGCACCCCGGCCCCCGGTGTTGTTCGTGATCAGTTCATATCCGCTGTCGGGATCGCCGAGGATCTCGCGCAGCGGTTCGATCAGCCGGCCGTTGCCGCCGAGCAGGACGGGCCCGGACAGAGCCGGTTCGCCTGCCTTGTAACGGCGCAGGACCGGCGGCTGGGGCAGGCCGACCTTGCCGGCGATGAACGATCCGGGTCCGGAGCTGACGAACGTCGAATACAGGTCGGTGGTTCCAGTGGCTGACACGAAGCACTCCTAGGTCGCTGACGGCATCTGAAGTTGTTTTCCGCCGCCCATCAGGGGTAGTCCCGGGCGGAGTCGACAACTAACTTACTCGCGAGTAAGAATACGCTATACGAGTCATCCACTACATGGGAGAGCCACAGTGTCGACGAGCAATGAGCCCACAAACAACGGGCCGACAGAAACCAGTGGGGCTGCGACCACATCGCGCAAGACCCGCAGCGTGCGGCCGGTCGCGATCGTCGGTGGCAACCGGATTCCGTTCGCGCGCCAGGATGGTGCGTACGCCCGCGCGAGCAATCAGGACATGTTCACCGCCACCCTCGACGGCCTGATCAGCCGGTTCAGCCTGCAGGGTGAACGCCTCGGCATGGTCGCCGGCGGCGCGGTGCTCAAGCACTCGCGCGACTTCAACCTGATCCGGGAATCGGTGCTGGGTTCGGCGCTGTCGCCGTACACGCCTGCCTTCGATCTGCAGCAGGCCTGCGGCACCGGCCTGCAGGCGATCTCCGCGGTCGCCGACGGCATCGCCACCGGCAAGTTCGAGGCCGGTATCGGCGGCGGCGTCGACACCACGTCGGACGCGCCCATCGGGGTTTCCGAGGACATGCGCCAGGTGATGTTGCAGGTGAACCGGGCGCGCAGCCTGGCTGACCGGCTCAAGGCCGTCGCCAAGCTCCCGACCTCGCTGGGCATCGAGATCCCCCGCAACGGCGAACCACGCACCGGGATGTCGATGGGCGACCACGCGGCCATCACCGCCAAGGAATTCGGCATCAAGCGCGAGGACCAGGACGAGCTCGCCGCGGCCAGCCACCAGAAGATGGCGGCAGCGTACGACCGCGGGTTCTTCGACGATCTGATCACCCCGTTCCAGGGTCTGACCCGCGACCAGAACCTGCGTCCGGGCAGCAAGGTCGAGAAGCTGGCGACCCTGAAGCCGGTCTTCGGCGTCTCGCTCGGCGACGCGACCATGACCGCGGGCAACTCGACCCCGCTGACCGACGGTGCGTCGGCGGTGCTGCTGTCCACCGACGAGTGGGCTGCGGAGAAGAAGCTGCCGGTGCTCGCGCATCTGGTGGACGTCGAGACCGCTGCAGTCGACTACGTCAACGGGCCGGACGGCCTGCTGATGGCCCCGACCTACGCCATCCCGCGGCTGCTCGAGCGCAACGGCCTGACCCTGCAGGACTTCGACTTCTACGAGATCCATGAGGCCTTCGCGTCGGTGGTGCTCTGCACGCTCGCGGCGTTCGAATCCGAGGATTACTGCAAAGAACGCCTCGGCCTCGACAAGGCCCTCGGCTCGATCGATCGCGCCAAGCTCAACGTCAACGGCTCGTCGTTGGCTGCGGGACACCCGTTCGCCGCGACCGGTGGCCGGATCGTCGCCCAGGCGGCGAAGCAGATCAAGGAAAACGGCGGCGGCCGCGCGCTGATCTCCATCTGCGCTGCCGGTGGGCAAGGCGTCACCGCGATCATCGAGGGCTGACCCTCCCGACGTTCTGGTCGAGCTCCGCTACGCTTCGTCTCCGAAGATGGGGCCTTCTGGCGAACAAAACCCCTGGTGGGGTCCGCCAAAAGGCCCCATTTCCGGGAGGCGGGAAAAAAGTTTTGGCGAGTGTGTAACGCCCTGGCAGAACTCTGCGATGAACCAAGTAACTCCGGCTGAGCTGCACGACCCCCGACCCTGTAGCTCAGTCGGAGTTACCTATTTCTGCAGGTAACTCCGCGGCTTCCCGGTGCTCACGTCGTCGCCGTACTTCTCGGTGAACTCGGTCTCGAGCGACTCCAGCGTCCTGCCCTTGGTCTCGGGCAGATACAGCTTCACGAACGTGAGTGCGCAGCAGCCCAGGACGAAGAAGATGAAGAACGTCGTGGAGATGCTGAACCAGTCGACGAGCTGCAAGAAGAAGAAGCCGACTGCGAAGTTCACCATCCAGAGCACGAAGCCGGTGACGCCGAAAGCGAAGCCCCGCACCTGCAGCGGGAAGATCTCAGAGAGCATCAGCCAGGTGACAGGCGACGTCGCTCCCTGCTGAAACGCCAGGAACGTCACCGTCAGGGTCAGTACGACGAACGCGCGGCCGGTACCCGCCGGCAACACCAGCGAGAAGATCCCGATCAGCAGCAGAGCCGTGGCAGTACCGGCGACGCCGACCATCAACATGGGCCGACGACCCACCTTGCCCAGCAACCAGATCCCGACGAACGTGGCCGCCACGGAGATGACGCCGTTCGCGATGTTGGCCGTGAGGGCGGCGTCCTTGTCGAAGCCGGAGTCCTCCAGGATCTGCGTCCCGTAGTACATGATCGAGTTCACGCCGCTGATCTGCTGGACGACCGCGATGCCGCAGCCGATCACCAGCACCCGCCGGATCCAGGGGACGTCGCGCAGGACGGTCCACTGCATCGCGACCGTCGCCTTCTCTTCCTCGGCCATGCGCGTGATCTCGTCCGCTTCGGTGCGGGCCTGCTGCTCTTCGCGGACCTGGTACAGGACGCGCAGCATGTCCGCGGTCCGACCCTGCCGGCCGAGCCAGCGCGGACTCTCGGGCATCATCAGCATCCCGAACCACAGCACCAACGCCGGCAACGTGGCGATGACCAGCATGTAGCGCCAGACGTGGTTGTCCTCGGTGAGGTTCGCGAGAATCGCGTTGAACGTGAAGGCGAGAAGCTGTCCACTGACGATCATCAGCTCGTTCTGGGTGACCATCCGTCCGCGTTTCTCGGCCGGTGACATCTCGGCGAGATACGTGGGTACGGTGACCGACGCGCCGCCGACCGCGAGTCCGAGCACGAACCGGAAGGCGACCATCACCTCCATCGAGGGGGCGAAGACGCAGCCCAGGGTCGCGAAGAAGAAGATGACCGCCAAGCCGATGATGTTGCGACGACGTCCATATCGGTCGGCGAGACGACCGCCCGCGATTGCGCCGACCGCGGCCCCGAAGATGAGCGAACTCGCTACCAGGGACTCTGTGAACGACGTCAGATTCAGCTGGTCCTTCTCGGCCATATAGGGCAGGGCGCCGTTGATGACGCCCGTGTCGTAGCCGAACAGCAGGCCGCCGAAGGTCGAGATGATGGTGGCAAGACGCAGGAATTTCGCAGGTGAACGGGTGGCGCCGCGCCGGCTCATACGCCTGCCTTCCGGTGTGATCTGGCTCGCTCTCGGCCAGCTGTGAAGTTAGCACTGGTCGGACCATGGAGAGGGCTGGAGCCGCAACTGCGTCACCGCGGCGCTCAATGGTTAGGGTAGCCTTCGTTGCATGGGATTTTCGTTTGGGCGCGTGGTCGAGAAGACAGAGCTGAACCCCCGGCTGATCCGAATCATCTTCGCGATCGACGATCTCGACCAGCTGCAGGTGCCGGATGTGGCCGACGCGGCCGTCGGGATCTACTTTCCCGAGCCCGGTGAGCGCAAGGCGCCGGCGATGGAGAACCGCGACGGTGTCTGGAGCTACTACGACATCAATCCGATGCCAGAAGGGCGCAACTACTCAGTGCGCCACCTGGACCGTCGGACGGCGACGATGACCATCGACTTCGTCGTCCACGACCATGGCACCGCGACCCTGTGGGCTCAGCGCACAGGGATCGGGGAGGAGGTCGCGATGTCGCACGCCCGGTCCTGGTATCGACCGGAGCCCACCACCGAATGGCAGCTGCTGGTGGCCGATCTCGCCGGACTGCCCGCGCTCGCCCGCATACTCGAGGAGCTTCCCGCGAATCCGCGGGTGACGGCCATCGTCGAGGTGTGCGACGACGAGGATCTCGCGTACCTACCGAAGCGTGCCGACGTCGAGGTGATCGCAAAAGTGGGCAGCGGCAACGGATTCGGCGAGAGCAAGCTCGGTGACGCCGTCGAAGAGTTCGTGCACACGGACGGCCGCGGCTACTGCTGGTTCGCCGCCGAGGCCAAGGCGTCGCGGACGGCGCGCAAGCACCTGCGCAAGCAGTACGGCTGGAAGGCCGATCAGTGCGACATCATCGGCTACTGGCGCTTCGACGGTGAGGCCTGGGCCCGCAAGTTCGAAGAGGTTGGTGCCGAGCTGTTCTCGGTGTACTCGACGGCGATTGCCGAAGGCAAGAGCGAGAAGATCGCCAGCGAGGAGTTCGACGACGCCCTCGAGAGAGCAGGCCTGTAACCACGCAGCGCCGGGCTTGCGTTCGAGCGCACTCGAAGCAATAGCTTCACTCCCATGACAAAGAACTGGCTCATCACCGGAGCGTCGTCCGGGTTCGGACGTGCACTCACCGAGGCTTCACTGGCCGCTGGCGACACCGTGGTCGCCGCGATGCGCAGGCCCGAGCGTTTGGACGACCTCGTCGCGCAGTACCCGGATTAGCTGCTGCCACGTACTTTCGACGTCCGCGACACCGCGGCCGCGGCGGGGCTCGTCGACCAGGCCGTTGCCCGCTTCGGTCGGGTCGACGTGCTGGTCAACAACGGGGGCGTGGGTCAGATCGGCGCCGCGGAAGAGGTCGATGATGCCCGGTTGCGGGACATGATCGAGCAACATCTGCTCGGTCCTGCTGCGCTGACCAGAGCTGTACTGCCGGGCATGCGCACGACTGGAGCCGGCACCATCGTGCAGATCAGCAGTCAGGGTGGGCGGGTCTCGTTCCCCGGCGCCGGTTCCTATTCGGCAGGCAAGTTCGCACTCGAAGGCTGGTCGCAGGCGTTGGCCGGGGAGGTGGCGCCGTTCGGTATCCGGGTCCTCATTGTCGAGCCGAGTCGTTTCCGTACCGGGTTCAACGCCGCCGACGTCCTCGAGTTCGCACCGTCGTCGTCGACGTACGGCGACATGCTCGGCGCCATCCGGGCGGACATGCTCGCTGTGGACGGCAAGCAGGAGGGTGATCCTGCTCGCGCTGCCGAGATCATCCGCACGCTGGTCGACGCGGAGACCGCTCCGCTGCGCATCGCCCTGGGCCGCGAGGCCGTCCGCCGGATCGGTGATTCGTACCGCAGCGGGCTGGCCGAATTGGAGGCGTACGCCGAGGTCTCGGCGGGTGCCGACTTCCCGGGTGTGCCGGAATCGGTACGGCCGGTCTGATCGGGCGGCCAGGACTACCGTGATCAGATGGCAATCGACGATCTGATGAGCCGGGCGCTCGCCGCCCTCGGCGACGTCGATGATCCGAAGACCATCGAGGTGGTACACGACCTCATCGACGCGAGCGAGGTGACCGAACCGCTTCCGATCGCCGACGTCGCAGACATGCTCGGGATCACCGCGCACACGCTCCGTTACTACGAACGTGCCGAATTGATCACCGTGGACCGAGATGCCAACGGGCACCGGCGATATGACGCAGCGGCCGTGCGCCGGCTCGTCTTTCTGACCCGGATGCGGCTCTCGGGTATGCCGATGCGCGACCTGCAGCATTACGTGGAACTGGTCGATCGCGGGGACGACACGGTGCCCGAACGTCTCGACATCTTGATGGAACATCGCGACACCATCCGCAGGCAGATCCGGGAGCTCCAGTTCTCGCTCGTGGCGACCGAGTACAAGATCGCCACGTACGGCGGCGCGACCGGCCCGTGATCGCGCTCCGCGTCGACGAAACCGGCATATCGGCACACCCCTGCAAGTAAGGACGCCCTTAGCGTTCTAGGGTGTTGGCACGTGCAGGGACAACGGCCGGAGGATCTAGTGGACACCGACGCGAAGCTGCGTCAGGCGGATTCCGATGCGTACCGGTCCGGTACCCGATGGCCGGTCTGGTTCGTTCCACCCGCAGACCCGGTCCGTGGCCACGAGATACAGGTCGACGCCGACACCACCCCGCGGCAGCTGGCCGTGCGGACGGTGTTCGGGGCCAACAGATACACAGTGCCCGCGATGGCCCTGATGGTCGGACATTTCGTCGGCGAGGCCCTGGTCCCGGTCATCATGGGCGTCGCCATCGATCGCGCAGTTGCGACAGGTGACGTCGGCTCGCTGGTGATCTGGGTGATCGCGCTCGCCGCGAACTTCGTACTGCTGTCCCATACGTGGCGCTTCGGGGAGCGATTGGCGGTCTACGGACAGACCATGGTCGAACACCACTTCCGCATGCGGGTGACCGATCGCATCTTGAACCCGATGGGGATGGCGGGTCCGGCGCGGCTCCCCGGCGTGTCGCTGAACATCGCCACCTCGGATGTCAACCGGCTCTCGTACGCGGTCTTCCTGTCGGTGTTCCCGGTCGGTGAAATGGCCGCGGTCCTGGTAGCCGGTGGCGTGTTGCTCTTCATCTCGTGGCCGCTCGGCCTCGCCATCCTGCTCGGAGCCCCGACGTTGCTCTGGATCCTCGATCTCAGCGGAGGACCGCTGCGGGCGCGTACCGAGCACGAGCAGGAAGCGGCAGGTGAGGCTGCAGGCACGGCAGCCGATCTGGTTGCCGGGTTCCGCATCGTGAAGGGTCTCGGCGCTGAATCCGAGGCCGGGCGTCGCTACCGGGTGGCGAGCCGCCACGCCCGCGACGGCGCCATCCGAGCGGGTCGGTCTCAGGGCGCATATGTCGGTGTCATGCAGATGGTCTCGGCGCTCTTCGTCGTCGGAGTCGGCGTCGCCGCCGGACTCATGGCCCTCGACGGTCAGATGAGCCTGGGCGCGTTGATCACCGTGGTCGGGCTGACGCAGTTCATCATGGGACCACTGAACAATCTGGGCACCAACTTCGGTGCCGTGTGGAACACCGCGGTGCCCTGCGCCAAGCGGGTGCTCTCGGTGCTGCAGGCCGAGCCGTCGGCGCAGACCGGTGACGTGCGAGATGCCCAGGGGGCACTTGCTTTCGAGAAGTTCAGCCTCGGACCGGTTCGCGACCTGGATCTGGAACTGCCGATCCAGGGTTTGGTCGCCGTCATCTGCCCGGCCGAGACCACCGAAGCGCTGACGTCGGTCCTGGCCCGCAAGATGGTGCCGGAGTCCGGGAGCGTGACCGTCGGTGGGGTCGGCCTGTTCGATCTGGACAGCGAGATCTCACAGCAGCTCGTCCGCAGCGTTCCCCACTCCCCGGATCTGTTCGACGGCACGGTGCTGGAGAACATCGGGGCGGGAGCGGGCGACCAGCCCGACCGCGACTCGCGAATCACCCGGGCGATCTTCGCTGCGGCCTGCGATGATGTCGCGGACGTACTCCCGCTCGGATTGGACACCCCGGTCGGGGAGGCCGGACGCATGTTGTCCGGTGGCCAGCGTCAACGTGTCAGCCTCGCGCGAGCGCTTGCAGCGGATTCGGGAATCCTGGTCTTGAACGATCCGACCACGGCAGTGGATTCGGTGACCGAGGCGACAGTGGCACAGCGGCTGGCTCGGGCGCGAGCCGGACACGTCACCGTGGTGTTCAGCAATTCACCTGCCCTGCTGGAGGTTTCCGATCAGGTGATCATTTTCGATGGCGGGGCACTGAGCTATCAGGGAGATGTGGCCGGCGCAGAGACGTTGCGTGCCGGTGCGAACGGGGGACAGCGATGAGCACCGCGACGCCGCAGGTGGCGCCGACATCCGGCAAACTCGCGATCGCCGACTTCGGGACGACGATGGGTTACCTCGGCCGGGAGATGCGCAGGCACGTCTGGCAGTTGGTACTCCTCGCGGTGATAATGACTGTCGCTGCCGCTCTCGGCCTGGTCACGCCGCGGTCACTGGGCACCATCATAGATATCGCGAACGACAACGGCGAGGCCTCCGAGATCTGGCGGTTGTCCGCGATCATGGCGGCCTCCGCAGTCGGCGCGGCGCTGTTCGCCGGACTCGGGGTCATGCTGTCGGCGAAGATCTTCGAATCGATGCTCGCCAACCTACGCGAGGCGATGATAGAAGCGTCATTGCGGTTGCAGCTGAACAGGATCGAGGCGGCGGGTAGCGGCGACCTGGTGTCTCGCGCGACCGCCGACGTCAGTACCGTGAGCGAGGCCATCGGTTCCGCCATCCCTACACTCCTGACCGCAGCGTTCACCGTGAGCGTCACCTTCCTGGGGCTGGCTTCGCTGGACTGGCGCTTCCTGGTGGTGCTGGTGGTCGTCCTTCCGGTGTACATCAACGGGATTCGCATGTACCTCGAGCGGGCACCGGGACTCTATGCCGCGGTGCGCGCCTCTACCGCCGATCGTGCGCACAACGTGCTCGGCGCCATTCGCGGCCTCGAGTCGGTGCACGCTTTCCGTCTGTCGGACTCCCTGAATCGGCGCATCGACCGGCACTCGTGGGAGGTCGTCCGGTGGGAGATGCGCGCCAGCGTCTTGCAGAGTCGACTCGGCGCACGTGTCAATCTCGGCGAATTCGTCGGGATGACAACCATTCTGATCGTCGGATTCATCCTCGTCGACGCCGACTCCCTCACCATCGGTGCGGTCACCGCGGCCATGCTCTTCTTCCTACTGCTGTTCGATCCGATCGGTCAGTTGCTGTTCGTGGTCGACGACCTGCAGTCCGGTGCCGTCGCACTCGGCCGGATCGTCGGGGTGATCGAAGAGTCCGCTGCCGTCGACGCACCGACGGCAGATGGCTCTCGGGTGCCTTCGGCGCCGCTGCTCGAGCTCGAAGGCATCACGCACGGATACTCGGCAGATCACACTGTGCTGCACGATATATCGCTGACCGTGGCCGATGGAGAACACGTCGCGGTGGTGGGCTCCTCGGGCGCAGGCAAGACGACCCTCGCGGCGATCGTCGCCGGCATCCATCGGCCGACCGGCGGGCGCGCGCTGCTCGAAGGCGTCGACATCTCCACCGTCGATCCCACCGAGCTGTCCCGCTCGATCGCGCTGGTCACCCAGGAAGTGCACGTGTTCGCCGGCACCCTCGGCGACGACCTACGCATGGCCGCCCCCGATGCGTCCGAGGAAGCGTTGTGGTCCGCATTGGAGGTCGTCGGCGCCGCCGCATGGGTGCGGGGACTCACCGATGGTGTGAAAACCGTTGTCGGGCAGGAGGGACATCAGCTCACGCCGATGCAGTCACAGCAGCTCGCGCTGGCGCGGCTGGTCTTGCTCGGTCCGAAGATCGCCATCCTCGACGAGGCCACCGCCGATGCCGGCAGCGTCGGCGCCGGGGTACTCGAAGAGTCGGCTCAGGCCGCCTTGCGAGGTCGTTCCGCGCTGATCATCGCTCACCGGCTCAGCCAGGCCGCACGTGCCGACCGAATCGTCTTCATGGAGCGCGGCCGCATTGTCGAGGTGGGCACGCACACCGAGCTCGTCTCGCTGGGGGGTCGTTACGGAGATCTGTGGAAGGCGTGGTCCCGCGGCCGCGCCGGTATCTGACAGCCCGAGGCAGACATCAGAAAGCCGGAAGGCCGGACCTGGGCGGGTATGCCCTGGTCCGGCCTTCCGTTTGATGAGCTCTTACTCGAGCTCGAGTGTTCCTACTGTCCTTCGGAGTTCAACTTCGACTGTTCGAGCGTCGCCACGATTTCCGTAAGCAACCAGCTCAGACTTGCAGGCCCGGCCGAGAGCCCTGCGTCGATGAGTGTGCGGTCGCTGAAGATGAACGTTCCGTTCGCCACGGAGGGCAGCCGGCTGTAGCGCGGATCTGCCTCCAGGGCAGCACGTTCGGGGTCGGTGGCACTGAGGATGGCCACATCGCCGGCGAACTGATCCAGGTTCTCCGCCGACAGCGTCGCTGCGGGAGTACCGAAGGCAGGCTGGTTCGCGGCCGGAACCAGACCGAGATCCTCGACCCAGCTGTAGGTGGGTGGCATACGAACGCCGCCCTCGTTGTACCAACCGGTGTTGATGGTCTTGCCCCTGCAGACCAGGCAAGGTCTCCTTCGCGGCCGCATACTTTGCGTCGAGGTCGGTGAGGGCGTTTTGTGCCTGGTCGGATTTGCCCAGCAGCTCGCCCAGGTCGGTAAAGTCGGCTTTCCAGTCACGATCAGGCGACGTCACCTTGACGTAGGTCGGAGCCAGCTTGCTCAGCTCTTCGTACTGCGGCTGCTCGATGTAGAACGACGAGCCGATGATGAGGTCGGGATTCTGCTCCGCCACAGCCTCGAGCGAGACCTTGTATTCGCTGGTGATCAGCGAAGGGTCGTACTCACCCGCCGAGTAGAGGTCGGCGATCCACGGCGAGCCCGCGTTCAGGGCTTCCTCGTCCGCCTCGCCCGCGGCCGCGAACGCAACCGGCTTCTCGCCAAGAGCATTGAGCAGGTCCACGTTCTCGACGCCGATCACGACAATTCGTGAGGGCTTCTTGTCCAGGGTGAAGTCTCCGTACGCGGCTGGAACGGTGACCGGGTAGCCGGCAGACGACGATTCGCCGACGTCGGCCGACTCGTTGTCGTTGCCGCCGCTGCAGGCGGTCAGGAACAAGACGGAGCTGAGGAGGGCGGCGACGAGCATCGTCAGTCGTCTCGGTGTTGCGTGGACCGTCACAGTGGTCGGCCTTTCGTCGAAGTGTTCTGAGCAGCGATTTCACTACGGAATAGCCTATATGGCTTATGTGCGGCCACGGGGCCCTGGGGCGACCACAGGCTCGCAGTGAGCGTTGTAAGAGGTAGCTGCGGGGGCTAAGCACTTCCCTAAATGCCAATATATGTCTAGGCTATTATAAATCGACTGGCTGGCTGGGGCGCCGCCTCGGATCATCCACGGAAAGTGAGACTAGGAGTGCAGTGGTGAGCCAGCAGAATGCGCAGGCGACGTTGTCGAAAGAGCAGGTGGTCGCTGACATCGCCGCAGCGCTCGGGATACCTCCGGAGGAACTGGCCGAGGACACGGATCTCATCGATGCCGGGCTGGATTCCATCCGGTTGATGTCGCTGGTCGAGAAGTGGCGCAGCGCCGGAGCGGCTGATGTCGACTTTCCGGTCCTGGCGTCCGAGCCGGTCGTCGGCCACTGGGTGGAGGTGCTCGTGAACGAGCCGAATACCGAAGTCGGAAAGGCGATGTCATGAAACTGTGTATGGCGACCGTGTCGCTTGGCGGCGGGCTCGACGAAAAGATCGACGCCGTTGCGGCCGCAGGGTTCGACGGAATCGAGCTACTCGACACAGACCTGCGAGAATCTTCGATGTCGCCGGCCGACTGCGCCCGGCGGTGCGGAGATCTGGGCTTGACCATCGATCTCTATCAACCCTTTCGCCGCGCAGAAGGCGTGTCGTACAAAGAGTTCGACGATGTGCTCAAGCGCTTTCGCTCAGAACTCGAGGTGATGCGACAACTCGGTGCCGACTCGATTCTGGTGGTGTCCAACACCGATGACGACGCCGAGGGCAGTCGCGATCTTTCCACCACTCAGGTGGCAGCTCTCAGTGACGCCGCCGCGGAGCAGGGCATGACGGTCATGTTCGAGGCGCTCGCCTGGGGGACCCACATCAGCTCGGTTGTCGACCTCTGGGATGTGGTGCGAGAGGCGGATCATCCGAATCTGTCGTTGGTCGTCGACACGTTCCATCTGCTCGCCGGCGGTGAGGGTGTCGACACGCTGGACGCGCTGCCGCACGGGGCTGTGGGGTTCTTCCAGCTGGCCGATGCGCCGTGGTTGTCGATGGATCTCAAGCAATGGAGCCGAAATCATCGATGCTTCCCGGGGGAAGGTGAGATGGACTTGCTGCCGTCCACGGCGTCGGTGTTCGCATCAGGTTACGACGGACCCCTGTCGCTCGAGATCTTCAACCCTGGCTACCGGGAGCGATCGCCTCACGAGGTGGCACGAGTCGGCGCCCAATCCCTCGAGGGACTGGTCGCGGCCCTGAGGAGCCTGCGGCCGACAGCGAACGACGCTGCAGCCGAGTTTGTTTCACCGGACACAGTCGGAATCCACTCATGACCGCCCTCGAACCTCTCCTGCTCGACGGTGTCGTGCCCTACCCGGAGGAGTTCGCCGTCAGGTACCGGGGTGAGGTTCACTGGACCGATCAGACCCTGGCAGAGATGCTGTTCGAAGTCGTCGAACGCGTCCCGGACAAGACTGCAATCATCGCCGGCGACGTCCGGATCACTTACGGAGAGTTGGGGGAGCGCGTACTTCGGTTCGCGGCCGGCTTCACCGATCTGGGTATCAGTCGCGGTGATCGCGTCGTGCTGCACCTGCCGAACGTCTCCGACTATGTGCCGATCCTGTTTGCGCTGTTCGAGATCGGCGCTGTCCCGGTCTTGGCACTCGCCGCGCTGCGTCGGCACGAGATCGAGTATTTCGTGGAGTTCACCGAGGCGCGGGCTTACGTCACCATCGAGACGCACGCGGGCAACGACTTCGCCGCGCTGGCCCGCGAACTCGAGGAGTCGTCACCGAACCTGGAACACACCGTCGTACTTGCGACGGACGGTACCAGCGCGGACGTCGAGCAATTGTTGTCGCATGGCGCCCTCGGTCATGCTCGCCGGTCACTGCCGTCTGACGTCGCCTTTCTCCAATTATCCGGCGGCACAACTGGTCAACCGAAGGTGATCCCGCACACCCATGAGGACTATCTGGCCTCGGTAAGGGCAAGTGTCAAAATCGGCGCGATCACCGGGGACACCGTCCAGCTGGTCGTATTGCCTCTGTGCCACAGCTTTGCGATGAGATCCCCGGGCTTCCTCGGTGTGCTCAGTCAGGGCGGCACCATCGTGCCGACCTTGAACGGGAGCCCGGACGTTGCGTTCCCGCTCATCGCCCAGCATGGCGTCACGGACGTCTCGGTGGTGCCGCCGCTGGCACTCGTGTGGCTGAACTCGTCGCTGAAAGAGCGTTACGACCTGACGAGTCTGCAGGTACTGCGCGTTGGCGGCGCAAAGTTCAGTGCGCAGGCAGCGGGCCGGGTACGTGCCGAGTTGGGAGCGACCGTGCAGCAGAGCTTCGGGATGGCGGAGGGCCTGACCACCTTCACCGGCCTCGACGAAGACGACGACACGATCACATCCAGGCAGGGAAGGCCCACTCTGTCAGCCGACGAGGTGGTGGTGGTCGACGACGAGGGCACTGTCGTGCCCACCGGAACTGCCGGACATCTCTGGACCAGAGGGCCGTCCACGATTCGTGGGTACTACCGGGCGCCGGAGCACAACGCGCAGAATTTCACCGCAGACGGGTTCTACAAGACCGGCGACATCGTGCTCGAGGACGAGCGCGGATATCTGACGGTGGTCGGCCGGTCGAAGGATCAGATCAACCGTGGCGGCGAAAAGATTGCCCCTGAGGAAGTCGAGAATCTACTGCTGGCGTTCGACGCCGTCCATGACGTGTCGGTGGTGGGAGTTCCAGACGAGATGCTCGGCGAGCGCACGAAAGCCTTTGTGGTGTCACGTGCGGGCGGCGACACGTCGCTGTTGACCCTCGGAACCATCCGAAAGTTTCTGCGGGACAAACGGCTTGCCGCTTACAAACTGCCTGATGTGGTCGAACTTGTCGACGAGTTCGAACGGACGGCCGTGGGCAAGGTCAGCAAGCTGAACCAGCGCGCGAAGTGAGGTCGATCGTTCGCGAGGGTACGTGGCGAATCAGGAGATTAAATAGCTTATACTTGCACAATCCACAGAATGGATAGGTCTGAAATGGTCATTCGAGTCGGCTCATTCGAGAGCCTGGCGGGAGGAGTCGATTCGTGAAGAGCGACAGCAATACTCCGGTCGACGTGGTGGGGGTGGGCTTCGGTCCATCGAATCTCGCGTTGGCGATCGCGATCGAGGAACACAACGAACGAACGGATCCCTCCGAGCGGATCACGGCGAGCTTCGTGGAGAAGCAGGAGCGGTTCGGCTGGCACCGGGGCATGCTGCTCCCAGGCACCACCATGCAGATATCTTTCCTGAAAGACCTTGCCACACAGCGAGATGTCTGTAGTCAGTATTCCTTCCTGAAGTACTTGTCCGAGCGTGGCAAATTGATCGACTTCATCAATCAGCAGAGCTTCTTTCCCACTCGCCTGGAGTTTCACGACTACCTGGAGTGGGCCGCGGGGAAGGTCTCGTCGCCGGTCACCTACGGCGCAGAGGTCAGTTCGGTGGGGTGGACGGGGGAGCTGTTCGAGGTTCGGGTGGCAGGCTCGGTCCCGGTATCCGGACGTAACGTGGTGCTGGCCGGAGGATTGCGATCCAAGGTTCCTGAGGGTGTGCAACTGAGTCGCAGACTCTTCCACAATCATCGACTCCTGGAACACCTTCGTGAGCTGCCTCCGCTCCGTCATCAGAAGCTCGTGGTGGTCGGTGCCGGCCAGAGCGCGGCGGAAGTCGCCGCGTACCTGCACGAGTCGTATCCCGGTGCAGAGATCCATGCGGTCTTCGGCAAATACGGTTACACGCCGGCAGACGACAGCCCGTACGCGAACCGGATCTTCGATCCCGAAGCCGTGGTCGACTTTCACCAGTCATCGAATGAGCTTCGCGCTCAGCTGCTCAGCTATCACCGCGGCACCAACTACTCCGCGGTCGACCCGCCGCTGATCGAGGAACTCTACCGACGTGAGTACGGCGAACGGGTCTCGGGGCGAAGGCGACTGTTTGTTCGTGGGGCCTCGGAGATCAGCTCGATCTCCGAGTCGGAATCCGGTGTGAACGTGCAGGTCCTGCACCGCCCGTCGCAAGACGTCGACGAGCTCGAGTGCGATGCCGTCGTGTACGCAACTGGATTCGAACCGGCCGGGATCCAGGATCTGCTGGGGCCGCTCGCGGGCGCTTGCGATGTCGACGATCAGGGTCGCCCCCTGGTCGATCGCGACTACCGCGTCACCACGAGCGGGCAGATCTCGGGCGGGATATACCTCCAGGGTGCCACCGAGCACACGCACGGACTGACATCGACGTTGTTGTCGAATCTCGCCGTGCGATCCGGAGAGCTCGTCGATTCGCTTGTGGCCGCCAAACGGGCGGCGCAGTCCGGTACCCGCGTCGACACCACTGCGGCGCCCCCCGCTGAAGGAGAAAAGAACCTTGTCTACCAATCCCTTTGACAACGAAGACGGAACGTTTTACGTCCTGATCAACGGCGAGGAGCAGTACTCCCTGTGGCCGACGTTCGCCCAGGTGCCAGACGGCTGGCGGGTGGTGCATGGTCGTGACGGCGGTACCGGGCGGCAAGAATGTGTTGATTACGTCGAGGAACACTGGACCGACATGCGGCCCAAGAGTCTGCGCGACGCCATGGAACGCGATGCTGCAGACTCGGCGTCTCGCCAGAGCGTAACCAACTGACTCAACCCCAACTCAACTCAAACCTCGAGGGAACTAACATGCTTCGCACCATGGTCAATGGCAAGGTCCACCGCGCCACCGTCACCCAGGCCGACCTGCACTACGTCGGTTCGATCACCATCGACGAGACGTTGATGAAGGCGGCGGATCTGGTGGAGGGCGAACAGGTCCAGGTCGTCGACGTCACGAATGGCGCGCGACTGGAGACCTACGTGATCACAGGCGCACCTGATTCGGGCGTCGTCTGTATCAATGGTGCTGCGGCACATCTGGTCAACCCAGGCGACCTCGTGATCATCATGTCGTTCCTGCAACTCGAGCAGGCCGAGGTGATCGTCCATGAGCCCAAAGTCGTCCACGTCGACGGCGACAACCGGATCGTCGCCCTAGGTAACGATCCCGCGCAACCCGTACCCGGCGCTGCCGACCAGATAGCGTCCCGCTAGCGGCGTTCACCACTGTCACGACGGACCCGTCGGTTCGGTGGTCGCTGACCGGTGAAACCTGGCCGGGCAGGTCAGCCGGTGCCAACGAACAGGATTGAAAGAGTTCAACATGATATTTGTCGGTTCGGGTTCGTTGCTCTGGCGCGCGGTCGAGTACGCGCGATCAAGGCACGCAGAGGTGAGTCTGGTCGTACATCCTGAACGCGAGGACCCGCCTGCCTGGGCAGGCGAGCTCCGATGTGTCGGGGCGACCGATGTCAACGACCTGGCGGACGTCTTCGAGGAGGCGTCGACGGCCGATCAGGTCGTGTGGTCGACAGGAAACCCCTTCATTTTTCGGAAGCCGATCCTCGACCTCGAACTGACGATCCTCAATGTTCACGGCGGACCGCTACCGTTCTATCGGGGACTGCCGATGGCAGGCGCCGTGCATGCGATCCTGAACGGTGAAACCAGTTTTGGCGTCACAATTCACCGGGTCGACAAGGGTATCGACACGGGGGCAATCGTCGAGCAATCGACCTTCGACCTCCCCGACGACATCACACTCGAAGAGTTGACGCTGACCGTCAGCCAGCAGTGTCACGACATCTTCGTGTCGGCGTTCGACGCTGCGAAGACCACCGGCGGACTCCGGCCGGCCGCGGACGCGGGCGGGAGCGACCCTACGGCCGGGTCCTATTTCGGGATGCGAGAGTTGGCGACGATCGGGACCTTGCGCGACCACGAGAACTTCGCGCGAGCGACGTTCCTCGGGGTGCTCACGGACCACTACCGGTTCTATGCGATTCTCTTCGACTTCGCGCGTGGCGGAAAAGACGACCTCACGTCGGTCATCGCGGACCTCCGCTACTGGCTGGGCGTGGGGCAGACCACGACCGCGGGTGCGCCGATACCCGGCGGTCGCTCCGACAGGAGTTCGGGCCCACGAAGTGTCGAGCGCGTCGAACGGATCGCGGCGGGCCGTGCGTCCGTCCTCGTCCGAGACGCGGCTCAGCGCATCGAACTGCCGGTGACCGCTGTGCTGATCGGTGCGGTGGCGGCTGGGGTGTCCGAGATCACCGGAGACCGCGCGCTCACCCTGGCTCTTCCGGTCCGCGAAGAGGCCGGTTGGGTTCCGCTGCGAATTGAGCTGCCCGGAAACCACTTCGGCGAAGAAGTCGTGGTCGAGGTGCAGCGGGCCATCGGCGAGGCCACCCGGCATGCATCGATCCCGTTCACCGAGATCGTCGATGCCCTCGACGGGACGGACGGTGTCAGCAGCAGGCCGCAACTGACCGTGTCCTGTGTGAGCAGGCACGACCTTGGGTCGACGAACCGCCATGAACCGCCGCAGTCGTACCGCTTCGATGCTGTGGAACAGAGGGCATCGGACATCGAACTGGCGCTGCGACTCGACGACGATCAGATCGGGATCACCTGCGTGTTCGCCGCAGACGTTGTTGAACGCCACACCGTGGACCGGCTCCTGGAACAAATCGAGACGGCCCTGTCGGCGCTGGCCGAGGTCGGTGGAGGCGGGTCCGCAACGATTGTCGACATCGACGCCGCGGTCGCCGCGGGTATCGCAGCGGAGGTGCCGGGTGGTACCGGCCTCGACCTGCTGGAACGCTTCGACGCAGAAGCGGGTGTGCACTCGGCGCGGGTGTGGTAGTGGGTCCGTGACGTCGAGGGGGTATCGGATCTGCCGACCCCGGTCATGGTCGATGCTTTTGTGCGGTGCGTGCGGGCATTCGGCTATCACGGCGGGAATCCGACGGCCGCCGACCTCCGCGCGCAGATCCACCTCGAGGATCGCGATGTGTTCGACGCACCGGTGTCGCCGAGGTCGATGCACCTGCTGTGTGGGTCGGCGACCGACGATGTCTCGTTCTCGGTGGTCGCCGCGGGCGACATCGACGCCACAGCGGTCGATGTGTTCGCCGAAACCCTGGCGACAGTGGCAACGGCACTGGCAGCGGGCGATCGCCCGCATCTACATGTCCCCGATTGTGATTCATTGCTGCGGCAGCGCAGCGATCGGTCAGGGTCCGCTGAAATCCTCGACTCCGCGTACTGGATGGATTTCGCGGACAACCACTCCGACCGCGAGTTCGCTGGGATAGATGCGGACGCGCAGGCCGTGATCGGCGCGAGTGAGGTGTTCAGTTCGCTTGCGGTGGAGGAAATCACGGCATCGGTACTCGGGTGGCTCGGAGCGCACATCGGTGCTGTGGTCACTGGCGGTGTGGTGATCGACGTCGAACAATCGGCTCGCGGTTCGGCGGATCTCGTACTGCCGGGGCGAATCACCACGCGCTACCCGGTCGTGTTGGAGGATCTCGGTTCAGAGGCGATCGGAGCGGGGCCAGGCGTCTATGCGACGCTTCGTGACGCGGGCATCGTCCCGGCGGACCGATCGACGGCGATGGACTACGCACTGCTGTACTGGGACAACGACCAGCCTCTCGGCATCTTCGACGACGTTCCTGACGCTGCAGTGTTGGTGCGGGTGGCCGAAGGCGAGGCCGCCGTTCGGGTGCCGGACGCCGACTGCGAGCACTGGGGTCGTTACGCAGTGGTCGTCACGGTGGTTCGCGGACCGGCGACGGCCGATGGCAACTCTCGTCGGCTCCAGGTGGTGCTCCAATCCCGCAGCGGCATCGACTTCGATGTCGATGCCCTGTGCCGGTCATTGGAATTCTCGACAAGTGACGCCGATGTGACATCTGACGCTGCCGAGCCATCGCCGCAGCGGTCACCGGGGTGGTGACGGTGGAGGCAGCGCGGCCTCCTCTGGTAGCGCTGACCGATCCCGAGATAGCCGTTTTGTCAGCGTCTTTCGGTGCGATCAGGGACATCTTGCCGCTGTCGCCGTTGCAGGAGGGGTTCTTCTACCACTTGCAGATGGCCAACGAGAGCGGCGAGACGGACCTGTACGCGTCCCAGTCGAGGTCCCGCGTCCGCGGGTCGCTGGACACCGACCGGATGACCGACGCAATCTCGGAGTTGTTGACACGCAACGAGAATTTGACCGCGGGTTTCGTCACCATCGGTGGCCGCGCAGTCCAGGTGATCCCCGAGACCGCCCGATCCCGGTCCGAGTGGTCCGGGCGGACGGTGCGAGTGCCGACCCCGGAGGGCTCGAAGAGGCACTGGCGGAGGAACGCAGCGCACCTTTCATCGCCGACCGGCCACCGCTGATCCGCTTCCTGCTCCTGGAGACCGAACCGGGCGACTGGATCATCTCCATCACGTTCGAACACCTGCTCTTCGACGGTTGGTCGTTGGCTTTGCTGTGGGATGAGTTGTTCGCTCTCTACGGCGATCTCACGGGGTTCTCGGTACCGAACAGTCCCGCCTACCGCGACTACCTCCGGTGGCTCGGCGACCGGGAACGTGCCGTCGCAGAGCAGTCCTGGAGCGAGTATTTCGACCTCGCGTCGGGAGGGATCGAATCGACGATCGTCGCGCCGAGAGCCCTGGAAACCTCCGCGGCCGCGGATGCCGCAGCCGACAGCTATCGCTATCTCGATCCCGAACTCCACTCGCGCATCACCGCCGCGTGCCGCGAGGCCGGGGTCACCATCGGAACCTACCTCCATGTGGCGTGGGGCATCACGCTCGCGAGACTGACGGGCCGGACGGACGCGGTGTTCGGAACCAGCGTGTCCGGCCGACCACCCGAACTCGGTGGGTCCGAGTCCATCATCGGGCTGTTGTTCAATACCGTTCCGGTGCATGTGCGCGCGCCGCAATCGGCATCGGTCCGACGAGTGCTCACCGATCATCAGTCCCGCAGCGCCGCGGTGCTCGACGCCGCCCACGTGCCTTTGACCGATACCCAGCGGATCGCAGGCTCGTCGCAGCTGTTCGACACGCTGTTCATCATTCAGAACATGCCGGTTGCGGTCACCGAGCTCGGTGAGAGCTTCGGACCGGACGGCTCGCAGATCAGCGCCGACGAGTTCGCGCTCGATGACTCGACTCACTACCCGCTGTCGATCGCCGTCTATCCAGGTGACAAGGTGCGGGTGCGCTGCTCGTATCGCGGCGACGTCTACACGCCTGCCGAGGTCGAGACGATCATCGATCGACTGATCCACACGGCCGGGGCGATGGTCGCCGACCTCGATGGGGCCGTCGGTCGAATCGGGGTGACCGTCCCCGCCGAGCTCGAGCTGTTGAGGTCGTGGAATGACACCAGTCGGCCGGTGGCGGCTGTCACCATCGCAGAACTGCTCGTGGAGCAGGCCGAGCGCACTCCCGACGAGACAGCGGTCGTGGCGGGCGAGACCCAGTTGAGCTACGCCGAACTCCTCCTCGCTGCCGGCCGCTGCGCTGCCATCCTCGGGCGCCACGGCGTGCGTGTCGAAGACCGCGTGGCACTGCTGCTTCCGCGCGACGAACGAACTGTGGTGGCGCTGTTCGGAGTTCTGCTCGCCGGCGCGGCGTACGTCCCGATCGACAGTGAACACCCCGACGAACGCATCGAATACATACTCGATGCCGCTGCGCCGACCGTGGTGCTGACCACCACCGATCTTCGGACACGTATCCCTGCTGATCGTGCCCATACGGTCATCGACCTCGACTCCGCGGCCGTGGCCACGGAGTTGGCTGCGCCGCAGAGTGATCCGGTCAATCCGGTACCCGTCGCGCTCGACAATCTTGCCTACGTGATCTTCACGTCCGGATCGACCGGTCGTCCCAAAGGGGTCGCGGTCGGCCACCGGGGGCTGACCAACATGTACTTCAACCACGTGCGCAAGATCTTCGATCCGGTGGTCCGGCACCAGCGCGGACGCCGCATGAGGATCGCCCACACCACGTCGTTCTCGTTCGACGCTTCGTGGGAACAACTGTTCTGGCTGCTCAACGGCCATCAGGTGCACATCATCGACGACGAACTCCGAAAAGATCCCCGCCTCCTGCTCGAGCACTACGACCTTGCCCGTGTGGACGGGTTCGACGTGACCCCTTCGTATGGACAGATCCTCACCGAGGAGGGGCTGCTGGACCGGCCACGACCGGCGGGCGCGTCGCCCGACGAGACCGATCCGGGTGTCGTCTTCATCTCGCTTGGTGGGGAAGCCGTGCCCGAATCCCTGTGGACCGAGCTCCGGACCGCGCCAGGGATCGAGAGTTTCAATCTGTACGGACCCACCGAGTACACGATCAATGCCCTCGGCGCCGACCTTGCCGACAGCCCCACGTCGAACGCGGGTACGCCGATCGACAACACCCGCGCCTATGTCCTCGACACCAACCTCGCGCTCACTCCGCCGGGAACGCCGGGTGAACTGTACTTGGCCGGTGCCGGATTGGCGCGCGGTTACTTCGGCCGGTCCGCCCTGACAAGTGAGCGGTTCGTCGCCGATCCCTTCGATCACGGGGGGCGGTTGTACCGAACCGGCGACCTGGTGTCGTGGCGGCCCGATGGCCAGATCGACTATCTCGGGCGTACGGACGACCAGGTCAAGATCCGCGGGTTCCGCGTCGAACTGGGCGAGATCGCCGAAACGATCCGGGCCATGCCCGGTGTCGGTGCGGCGACCGTCGTCGCCGTCAACACCGGGCACGATCGCAAGGACATCCAGCTCGCCGCCTACTACTCGAGTCCGCAGGCGCTTGACGACAACGATATTCGAGCCCACACGGCGCAACGGCTGCCGCAGTATATGGTCCCGGCGAGCTTCACCCATCTGACGACTCTGCCGCTCACCACCAACGGCAAGATCAACCACGCGGCCTTGCCTGCTCCGGAGTTCGACCTCGCTGGGGGTGAGATCCTCGAACCGACGACCGAGACGGAGCGCAGACTTCGCGCGATAGTGGCACTCGTCATCGATGCAGACATGGATCCGGCCAAGGTCTCGGTCGCCGCCGACTTCGTCGACATCGGTATCGATTCGCTACGGCTCACCCGGCTGGCGTCACGGATCAGTGCGGAGTTCGATATCACGCTGACGTTGCGTCCGCTGATCGAGAATCCCACGGTCAGCACCCTGGGCGCAGTGGTGGCCGATCTGGTGGGCGCCGAGACCGCGTCGCGGGTGCGGGTGTCGGATGTGGTTCGCCCCGAAGTGATCCCGGCATCGTTCGGACAGCAGTCGTTGTGGCTGATGGATCAGCGTAGTGGGCCTTCCGACCAGTACATCGTTCCGATCGCGGTACCGCTGGTCGGCCCCGTGGACACGTCGGCCCTGGCGTCGGCGATCGGCGATGTTGTGGCCCGCCACGAAGCGCTGCGAACCCTCCTGATCGCCGACGATCAGGTACTGGTCCGTCAGGAGGTCGTCCCGGACCACGAACTGCCGGGGCGGCTGGTCATCGACCGGCTCGACGGAAGCAGCTGGCAACTGCGCAGGTCCATGCGGAGGTTCGCGATCGGATTCTGGCACCGTTTTCGCTGGCAGACGACCTCCCGATCCGGGCGGTTCTGATCGACACCGAGGGCGGCTGCGTGATGGGCCTGGGCGTGCACCACTCGGCTCTCGACGAATGGTCGATCCCGACGCTGCACCGGGACATGGTCACCGCGTACCGCGCGAGGACCTACGGTTCGGCGCCGACGTGGTCGGAGTCACCCACGCAGTACGCCGACTACGCAGTCTGGCAGCGCCGGTTGCTGGGCACCGTTGACGATGAAACCTCCCTGTTGGCTGAGCAATTGCGATATTGGACCGCTGCTCTGGACGAGGTACCCGCGGTGTCGGGTATTCCGTCCGACCGGATACGTCCGACCGATCCGACATGGTCCGGGCGGTGGCGCGAGGCTGTCGTGCCGGACGTGGTGGTGTCAATGCTCCGGGAGGTGGCACGGCAGCAGGGCGTATCCATGTTCATGCTGACCCAGGCGGCAGTCGCGTTGGCGGTGTCGGCATCGGGCGGCGGTGACGACGTGGTCCTCGGGTCTCCCGTCGGTGGCCGCACCGACGAAGCTTTGACCGACCTGGTGGGCTACTTCGTCAACACCTTGCCGCTGCGGTACGACCTGACCGGCAATCCGACCCCTGCGGATCTGTTGGCGCGTGTTCGCGCAACGGTGCTGGCCGGGTTCGAGAACCAGGAGACCCCGTTCGAGGAGATGGTCCGCGCTGTCGGTGTCGAACGAAGCGGGTCGGCATCGCCGCTCTTCCAGACGATGGTGACCTACCGCGAGGACGGCGGTCCGCCGGACGAGTTCGCCCCGGGGATCGGGTTCGGGTCGATGGACCGAATCTCCCTGAACACGCTGAAGTCAGAGGCGGAGCTGTACATCACCGTTGCCGCGGACGAGATCACGGTGGTGGGTGGGTACTCCGACGAACTGTTCTCCGACAGTACGGTCCGGCGGTTCACCGATACGCTGATGCGGGCGTTCGAGATCCTCGCCACCGACGTGAACACCGCGCTGGCCCAGGTGGATCTACTGACCGATCGAGATCGATCTCGACTGCACACCTGCTCGCGCGGTACACGGGTTCCCGAGATCCTCTCCGGCACCGGCACCCTCGACAGCCTGCTGGCGACGCAAGCGGCATCGACTCCTGACTCGGTCGCAATCGTTTTCGGCGACACCACGCTGACGTACGCGGAGTTCGACGCCCGAGTCAACGGACTGACCCGGTTACTGCTGGCACGTGGTGTGAGGGTGGGCGACCGCGTGGCAGTCGTGCTGCCACGAGGCGAGTGGCTGCCGATTGCCCTCTCCGCGATCGTCCGTAGTGGAGCCGCGTACGTGCCGGTGGACCCCTCGTACCCGATGGAGCGAATCGACCACCTGCTCAGCGATTCGACACCGACCGCCGTCATCACCGGAAGGCTCTCGGTCGGTGATGAACTGGCCGGCCGGCTGGACCATGTCCCAGGCCGGCCGGAACAGATCGATCTCGATGATCAGACCGCGCTTCGCGAGATCGCTGCGATGTCCGACCACCCGGTCACCGACCACGAACGCTGCTGCCCGATGACGCCGCCTACCTGATCTACACGTCGGGAACCACCGGAAAGCCGAAGGGTGTCACGATCTCCCATCAGGCGATCGGAAACCGCCTGAAGTGGATGCAGAGCGAATACGGGCTCGACGGCGCAGATCGGGTGCTGCAGAAGACCCCGTTCAGCTTCGATGTGTCCGTGTGGGAGTTCTTCTGGCCACTGATGTCCGGAGCGGCGATGATCGTCGCCGCTCCCGAGGGGCACAAGGATCCGCAGTATCTGACCACTCTGATCTCCGAACGACAGATCACGACGGTGCACTTCGTGCCATCGATGCTGGCCGCATTCCTCGATTCCGGACCAGCACCGGCGCAACTGGCGAGCGTGAAACGAGTGTTCACCTCCGGTGAGGCACTGTCAGCGCAGAATGCTTCTGCAGCGATGGCCGTCTTCTCCGGTGGCGTCCACAACCTCTACGGCCCGACCGAAGCCGCTGTCGACGTCACCTATCAGCCGATCGAGACCGACCACACTGCGAACCCGGCAGTATCCGGAGTTCCGATCGGTGTACCGGTGGCCAACACCGATGTGTTCGTGCTCGATCACCACCTGCGTCTGGTTCCCCCCGGAGTACCGGGCGAGCTGTACCTCGGCGGGGTGCAATTGGCCCGTGGCTATCACGATCGACCGGCCCTGACGGCCGATCGGTTCGTCGCCAACCTGCACGCTCCTTCCTCCGAGGCGGGCGCGCGGATGTACCGCACCGGTGACCTTGCCCGCTGGAACGCCGATGGCCGTCTGGAGTATCTGGGACGCAATGACTTCCAGGTGAAGGTACGCGGCTTCCGCATCGAGCTCGGTGAGGTCGAGGCCGCGTTGGCGTCGGTGGACGGGGTCCACGCCGCCGTGGTGGTTGCCTCGACCGAGCTCGGCACCACCCGGCTACTGGGCTACGTGACCCCGACCCGGGACGTCGACACCATCGATGGGATGACGGTCCTCGAACAGGCCGGACTCGTCCTCCCCTCCCACATGGTGCCCACCACAGTGACGGTGCTCGAGGCATTCCCGCTCACGGCGAACGGCAAGCTCGACCGCAGTGCCCTGCCTGAACCGAGTGTGCAGGTCCGCGCGGAGGAGCAGCGTGCGCCGACGACCGAGTCAGAGAAGGTCCTGTGTGAAATCTACGCCGATGTACTGGGGGTCGGTGCGGTAGGCGTCGACGACGACTTCTTCGCTCTCGGCGGCGACAGCATTCTGTCGATCAGCGTGGTACGGCGCGCAGGTCAGCGTGGGATCGGACTCAAGGTTCACCATCTGTTCGACCTGCGGACGCCGGCTCGCACAGCGGCTCTCGTCGACGAGGGTCCGCCGGCCGAATCGGAGGTTCTCGACCTCCCACATCGCGAGACATCGATGACACCGATCATGCATCGGCAGCTCGCCGGTGCCGCGAGCCCCGACACGGTGCGGCAGATCCGCATCGTGCTGGCGCCCGACGAGACGGATCTCGATCGGTTGCGCGCTGCGCTGGCGTCGGTCGTCGTCCGTCACCCCGCGCTGCGGATGAGTATCGACACCGCGAACGACCCGCGTGTGCGGTTCGTCGACGAGAAGGTCGGCCAGTCCTCCGTGACACGTCTCGACGCGCGAGGAGTCGCGGAGGAGGATCTTGCCGAACTGATCATGGACTCCGAGGTGCGCCACAGCGCCGATATCTCTCTGGCGCAGGGCATCCTGACGAACATCATGTACGTCGAACGCGACGCGGAGCAGGACCTGCTGGTGTGGACGGTCAATCACTTCGCGGTCGACTTCGTGTCGTGGCACGTGCTCGTCGACGATCTGCGCGCGTCCTATCTGGGGGACGATCTGACACCTCGCCGGGAGAGTTCCTATGCGACGTGGATGGAACACCTGAACTCGGAATCGACCCTTGAGCAGTTCCGTGGTGAGTTGAGCTATTGGCAAGGGCAATTGGCGTCGGCAACCCCGGTCCTGGAATCGATCGATCGGACCGGGTCGGCTGTACCCGGCACCGGCCGGGTCGACGCGACCATCGCACCTGCGGTCGGCGAACAACTCTTCGTGGGAGCCGGCCGAATCGGCACCTCGCTGCAGGATGTCCTCATCGCGACGCTGGTGGTTGCCCTGCAACGGTGGAGAACCCGCCGTGGTGGCCCGCCCGCAGAGCGAATGCTTGTCGAGTTCGAGGGCCATGGTCGTCCGACCGCCCTCGACGATCGACTCGAGGTCACACAGACAGTCGGTTGGTTCACCTCGATGTATCCCTTGGCCATCCCGGTCAGCAGCGATACCGCCGAGGCGATCTCTGCCGTCCCGGCGGCTGCTGCGGATGTGGTTCACGCCGTCGCAGACGTGGTCGGTGACGTCCCCGATCAGGGGGTCGGATATGGGGTGCTGACGTCACTCGATGCCCAGTCCGTACCCGAGCTGGCGGGTCTTGCCGAGCCCGACGTGTTGTTCAATTTCGCGGGTGTTCTAGGTGATTTCGAGCGTGAGAATCGTGCCGTTGCCTGGGAGACCCCGCCCCAGTCGCCTGCCGTGATCTCCGGGCGGACCGACGACTCCGAACATTCGCATCCCATCACGGTCGATCTCCATGCCGTCCGAAGCCTCGCAGGCACCGCAGTCCATTACGTGATCGCCGGTGAGCTCTCCGACGACGACTTCGCGGAGATGTCCAGGTACTGGCAGCAGGCCGCTTCGGAGATGGCGGCCGGTCTCGATGTCGTCGCCGATTCGGCCGGCGAACGGGCGGCCACGCCCACAGCGGTCGTGCCACTGCCGACGGCGCACCGGATCCGCACCGGTGGTGCCGATCTCGCGTCAGCCTGGTATTCGGAGGTGATCGACGTCCGGAGTGACCTCGACATCGCGGAATTGCGGGCCTTCCTGTACTCCGCGACGCGCAGCATCGACTCCCTCAGAACGAGAGTCGAACCCAGGAGTTCATCGATCTGGTGGATCGACACCGTGCCGCCATCGCCGCGGGCCATCTCCGAGCGGGTGACCGCGTTGGACATGAGCCGGCTACCGCGGGCCGAGGCGATCGCCGCGGCAGCAGTGGAGTTGTCGGATCAGATCGACGTCACCGCAGGACAGGGGCTGGCGGCCGCTCTCGTCGACAGTGCCGTGGGCCGCTCGGTGGTCGTCGTCGCACATGCCCTGTGTATCGATCGGGTGGGCCTGCATGCACTCGCGGCACGGATACACGACTGCACCGGTCCGTCTGCACACCCGTTGGTATCCGACGAGTTCGTGTCGATCGCCGACGCCGCTGCTGCCGTGGACACCTTTGCCGAGGTCCGCAGTGAGGACGACGCCGGCTCCAGATGCCTGGCGGCCCTACTCGATTCCGAACGGACGAGTGTCGAGGCGGCGTCGGGTACCCACGCTGTGAGTACCGTGATCGATGGACTCCTTGACCCGCTGCTTGTCGAGGAGGCATTCATCCGCGCCGCCCGGAACACGCTCGGGCCGGTGGGCATCGACCGGGAGTTCGACCTGAGGGCTGTGGTCACCGTGCCGGGCACGGTCGAAGGCCCTCTGACCGCCACCTACCCGCAGGAGTTGTCGGAGGGGGAGTTCACCGGAGACGACCGAGCGTTCTTCTCGCTGACGAGGCATGCTGCTCGAACGCGACGAAAGCTGAGGAGCATTGCACAAGAGTCTGTCCTGCTGACCCGGGTCCACGGCGAGCCCGCGACGCTGCACGGCAGGGAAGGGCTCGAGCATCTGTATCCGGTTGTCTGCCGGTACTTCTGTGGAGATTCGACGATCACAGTGGTCGTGATCGGAGTCCAGCAGGAGATCGCCGAGCAGGTTGTCGACACATGGAAGCAGGAGATCCGCTTCGGACAGAGGGAGATTCGGTGATATTCGTCGGTTCGGGTGCGGTCCTGTGGCGCGCGGTTCGGTACGCACGCGCGCAAGATGGAACTGTCGATGCCGTTGTTCATCCTCATCAGGAAATCGTTCCCGCGTGGGCGGTCGACCTCGAGACCGTCGCCACGGCCGACGTGAACGAATTGTCCGGTCGCATCGAGGAACTGTGCTCAGACGGCGTGATCTGGTCGGTGGGGAATCCCTTATCTTCCGGGGGCCGATCCTCGATCTGGGGCTGGCCATCTACAACGTCCACGGTGGTCCGTTGCCGGACTATCGGGGAGTGCCCCTGGTTGCCGAGGCATACGCCATCCTCAACGGTGAGAGCCGGTATGGAGCGGCGCTGCACAGAGTCGACGGTGGCATCGACACCGGTCCGGTCATCGATGGGGTCAGCTTCGACCTCTCAGGCGACGTCACCCTCGAGGGGTTGTCACTCGATGTGTCGGAGGCATGCCACGAGCTCTTCCTGGGGAACTACGCGGCGGTGCTCGCCGGGACATGCTCTGCTGCGACATCTTTAGGCGACGGTCCCGGTCACTATTTCGGGTTTCGACAGCTGGCCACCATCGGGGAACGCAGCGGCGAGCGCGATTTCCGGCGTGCAACCGATCTGGGAATGCTCGCTGATCGCTACCCCTGGTACGAGCTTCTCTTCCGCGCCGCTCGGGGTGGTCGCAGCGATCTGACGACCATGATCGCCGATGTCCGCTATTGGCAGGAGCGTCTCGAAGGTGTGGCACGAAAGGCACCCGATCCGCTGGAGCCGGTCTCGCCCAGATCGACTGGGCAAGTGGAACGTCCGATGGATCACGTTCTGGCGGAGAAGGTCCGTGAAGTCGCGACCGAGCGCCAGGTGTCACTCGATGCCGTCGTCCATGCTGCGGTTGTCATCGCTTCCGCTGCGATCGACGGCGGACTGGATCTGGTGGTGGGACTCCCGACTGAGGAGGAGGCCCGTGCAACGCCGACCACCGGGGAGCTGATCCCACTCCGATACATGCTGCGAGGCAACTCGACCGGCGCCGAGTTGCTGGCAGACGTGCAGCGAACGATGACCGAGGGTCTCACGCACACCGACATTCCTGTCGCGGACTTCCTTGGTCTCATGTTCGGCGCGACGACCTCACGCGACATCGTCGGTGTTGCGGCGTCGGTCGTACGTACCGCCGGGGTGCGTGCGTCCTCTCCCGCAGTAGGTGACTCGGCCGCCGGCCTCGAGTTCATCGCTCACCTCGACGAGGCTGTGCTGCGGTGTTCGTACACGGACCCCGACGTAGACCTGGCCACCGCAGAAATGTTCACGCGAACTGTCGCCTCGTCTCTGGAGATCCTGTGTGACAACTCCACACTCGACGTGGCGGAGGTACTCGACCGCGTGCGTATGGGTGCACTCGGAGGGTCGGAGGATGCGAATGACATCGTCGACAGGGTGGTTTCAGAGCTTCTGGAAGGCGCCCGGATCGACACGCCGGACCCTGTGGATCTGCTCGCGAACAGCGATCGCCTCGCCGGCATCGACATGTCTCGTGCGGCCCGCGTCGACCGGGCGGTTGCGGTGGCCGGAACATCCGTTGACGCGGTCGTCGAAGCATTTGTGCGCTGCCTCATTGCCTTTGGATACCATCCGACAGTGGCCGCGGGCGATGCGGAGGTGATTCGCGCGCAGATCCACGTGAGCGAGGATCAGGCAGGACCTGACGCCCATGTGAGGATCGGCTCCGGGCTGGTGGAGTTGTGGTGCACCACCACGGGCGGGAACGTCGCCGCGGCAACAGTCGTGGCCGCGGGCGACCTCGATGTGGGCACTGTCGAGGTGTTTGCGAGATCGCTGGAGCTGGGCGCGAACGCGGTCGAACGCGGCGACCGCGTCAGCCTCCGAACTCCTGATCCGACCGAGCTGCTCGCCGGGCGCACCGATCGAGCCGAGTCGAGGTCCATACTCGACAGCGACCACTGGATCGACTTCGTCGAGGAGTACGCAGGCCGTGACCAGGACGACCTCGGGTCTGTCGGCGGAGACGGGGCTCCCGTGGTCCGGCGCACGCGCGTGGCAGGCCACCTCGCCGCCGGTATCCCTGCCACCGTCGCGGCGGTGCTCGATCGGGTGGCCACCACGGTGCTGGCCGAGCGTCCGGAGGCCGAAGGTGTCCTGGTCGACGTCGAGGAGTCCGTCAGGGGGACAGCGGATGTGCTCGTGGCTCCCGGTCGACTCGCGACTCGCTATCCCGTCCACATCGGCCCGGAACACCTCGACACCGGCGACGAGCATGCCGGTGTCGCCGAGCGATTACGGGCCGCCGGAGTGCTGCCGACCGATGAGCAGACCGCCGCAGACTACCAACTCCTTCGTCATGCCAGCCGTCACGCCCGAGGGATGTTCGACGAGGTGCCGGATGCTGAAGTCCTGGTGCAGGTGGCGCATGGTGAGGCCCGGGTCCATCTCGATGACCAACCGCGGTCGTGGGGCGGGTATCGGCTGGTGATCGCGGTGACGATCGGTACCGAGTCGACCGAGCTCGTGGCGTTCGGTGACGCCACGGTCGTCGACGACATCATGGCGGCCATCGAGCGGTCATCCGGCGCGGTCGAGAACTCGAACTGCGAACGAGCCGAACGCATCACGGATGCCGCCCTGCACGTCGTCACCATCGAACAGGCACCTGCACCGCTGCTCGACCTCGATGCCTCCCAACTACGCGCTCTGGAGGAACAATTCGGCGATATCGCGGATGTTCTACCGTTGTCGGCGCTCCAGCAGGGCTTCTTCTTCCACCTCGGATTGGCGAACGAGGCGGGGATCACCGATCTGTACGCGTCGCAGGCGCGGGTCCGGGTTCGCGGAGCGCTGGACCCCGATCGTATGCGAGTGGCAGTCGAGCGGCTCCTCGGCCGGAACGAAAACCTGAAAGCTGGATTCACGATGGTCGGGGACCGGCCCGTCCAGGTCCTGCCGGCGCATGTGCCCACGCCGGTGACTGCATTTGCCGTGGACGACTACGCCGGGACTGTCGAAGACGTCCTGGAACGCGAACGGTTCCGTCCCTTCATCGCTGCCGAACCGCCCTTGTTGCGATTTTCACTGGTACAGCACGCCGGTGATGAATGGACGATCGCGCTGACCTTCGAGCACATTCTCTTCGACGGCTGGTCACTCGGGAGTGTGTGGGACGAGTTGTTCGCGTTCTACGACGATCTGAGCGGACGCTCGCTCGCCGAGGCGGTTCCGTTCCGTAGGTATGTGGAATGGCCTCACGTTCAGGACCATTGCGCCGCGCTGGAACATTGGGAAGAACAGTTCGCGGACGGTGTCGAGCCGACAATCGTGCGGCCCGATGCCTCGGGCAGGCGCCGCGGCCCGAGATGGCCGGAGATGTGTATCGACACCTCGATCCCGAGCTCCATTCGGAAGTGGTCGCAGCGTGCCGAGAGTCGGGCGTGACGATCGGAACGTTCTTCCAGGCTGCGTGGGGCGTGGTGCTCGCGCGTCTGACCGGCCGACCCGACGCGGTCTTCGGGACCAGCGTCTCCGGACGATCACCCGATCTCCCCGGGTCGGAGTCGATCATCGGTCTGCTGTTCAACACGATTCCGGTTCGAGTCGCCACGAATCCGTACTGGACGGTGCGTGAGTTCCTGCGGGACCAGCAGTCTCGGATGGCACGGGTACTGGAATCCTCGTTTGTCAGCCTCAGCGACGTGCAGCGCGTGGCCGGTTCGACCCAGCTCTTCGACACCCTGTTCATCATCCAGAACCATGCGTTTGGTAACGCCGAGACGGGTCGTTCGGTGGGTCCTGTCGATGCCCAGATTTCTGCCGTGGGTGCTGATCTCGATGATTCGACGCATTATCCGCTGTCGTTCGCGCTGTATCCGGGAGAGCAGGTACGTCTGCGCTGCTCGTACCGCGGCGATGTGTATTCCCGCGCCGACGTGGACCAGATCATGGATCGGCTGCAGGCGCTTGCGCGAGCCATGGCGTCGCAGATCGACCAACCCGTGGCCGCGCTGTCGATCACGACGTCGTCCGAGCAGCGAACCCTGCGGACCTGGAACGACACCGACGTGGCGATCGACGCGGTGTCGGTGGCGGACCTGCTCGATGCCGCCGCTGTTCGGACGCCGGACGAGATCGCCTTGGTGGCGGGCGACGTTCGGCTCTCGTTCGCGGAGCTCGTCGCATCCGCTCGACGCCATGCCCGGCTGTTCCTGGCAGGTGGGGTGGACGTCGAACATCGGGTCGCTCTGCTGCTTCCCCGAGACGAGCGCATGGTGGTGGCCATGTTCGCGGTGTTCGAGGCGGGTGGCGCGTACGTACCGATCGACGCGGGACTTCCTGACGAGCGGATCGCGTACATGCTCGACGTGGCCGAGCCGTCGGTCGTGGTGACGGTCGACGAGTTCGCCCATCGAATACCGACGTCGGGGCATTATCGGACGATCAATCTGGACGCTGATGAGGTGCACACCGAACTCGCGGGACTGTCCGGTGGCCCGATGCCGCAGGCCGATCGCGATCGCCTGCGAGCGGACAACCTCGCGTACATCATCTTCACCTCGGGCTCGACAGGTCGACCGAAAGGTGTCGCGGTCGGGTACCGGGGCCTGACCAACATGTACTACAACCACGTGGCAAAGATCTTCGACCGGGTGACACAACATCAGTCGGGCAGGCGGATGAAGATCGCCCACACCACGTCGTTCTCGTTCGACGCCTCCTGGGAGCAGCTTTTCTGGCTGTTGAACGGGCACGAGGTGCATGTGATCGATGAGGACATGCGTAAGGATCCGCAGCTGCTGCTAGAGCATTACGACTGCGAACACATCGACGGCTTCGACGTGACCCCCTCGTATGGTCAGGTTCTCGTCGACGAAGGTCTGCTCGACCGACCGCGCTCTGCCGGCTCGTCGACGGCCGCTGATGAGGCCGGTGTGGTGTTCGTGTCGCTCGGTGGCGAAGCCGTCCCGGAGTCCCTGTGGTCGTCGCTGCGAAATGCCGCAGGCGTCGAGGGTTACAACCTCTACGGACCAACCGAATACACGATCAATGCGCTCGGCGCCGACGTTGCGGACAGTCCGACTGCAAGCGTGGGCTCACCGATTTTCAACACCCGCGCCCATGTTCTCGACCTCGACCTCAACCCCGTGCCGGCCGGTGTTCCCGGCGAGTTGTATCTGGCCGGCGATGGATTGGCCCGCGGATATGTCTCCCGCGCAGGTTTGACGGCGGAGCGATTTGTAGCAGACCCGTTCGGTGGGGGGCGGATGTACCGCACCGGCGATCTGGTGCGCTATCGGGACGACGGACAGTTGGACTATCTCGGCCGGACAGATGACCAGATCAAGATCCGGGGATTCCGGATCGAACCCGATGAGATCGCCGCGGCGCTGACCGAACATCCTGAGGTCGGCACGGCAGTCGTGGTGGCCGTCGGCGGCACTGAGGACGGCCAGGGCAGACACCTGGTGGCGTACTGCTCGGGGGCCGCGGCGCTGGACACCAGAGGTCTGAAAGCTTTTGTGGCCAATCGTCTTCCCGCCTATATGGTTCCTTCGGCGGTGGTCGTACTCGATGCGCTGCCGCTGACCAGCAACGGCAAGATCGACAGGAAGGCCCTTCCGGCCCCCGATCTGTCGACTCCGGACCAGCCATCAGTCGAACCGCGCACGGATGACGAACGCGCCGTGTGCGATGCCTTCGCCGAGACGCTCGGGATCACCCACGTCGGGATCGATGACGACTTCTTCGAGCACGGCGGCGATTCGCTCAGTGCGATGCGGTTCGTCAGCACCGTCACACGGGTTCTGCCAGGGCTGGGCATCAAGGCCCGTGATCTGTTTTCATCGCCAACCGTCCGAGAGTTGTTGGATGGCAAGAACAAGGACAGCGCCGATGGAGATCGGGCGACCGTCCCACCGTGGATCACGGTGTTCGCACCGGCCGCGTCTGGTGTGAGTGTTTTCGGCTTCCACGACGGACTGGGTCTGGCGGATGGGTACCGGGCACTCGTGCCGCACCTGCCGACCGGGCTGGGTCTGGTGGGCGTGCAGGATCCCGAACATCACAGCTCACCGGACGGACTCGACACCCGGGCCACGACCGGCGCGAAATACGCGGATCTGGTGCAGCAGATCCAGTCCGTCGGCCCGTATCACCTGCTGGGATACTCCTTCGGCGCCCATCTGGCTTTCGCGGTCGCCGTAGAGCTGGCCTCGCGGGGTGAGGACGTCGCCTCGTTGGCGCTGATCGACGGCTACGCCACGGGTGAGTCCGGATACGAGCCGGTCTCGCTGGCGGACGGCGCATACGATGCGGTCTTCCGTGCACTCGCGCCGATGTTGCCCGTTGGAGTGAAGATCGACGACCAGATCACTCCTGGGCACTTGGTGCGTTTGGCTCACCCCAGGCTGGAACCGGTGTTCGGTGACGATGACGAACCCTACGGCGTCCTTTTCGACTCCCTGGTACGCAGTCTCTCTGTACGCGCCCAACCAACCAGGGGCACCTTGGATGTCGCCACGGTCCTGATTGCGTCAACGAATTCCCGGACCACCGGACTCACTGATCTCCAGGAGTCGTGGAGTACCCATCTGCCGAAGGCAACGTGCTCTGCCGCCGACGCCGAATACCGCGAACTGCTTGTCCCCGCTGAGGTGGCACGGTGGATCGGCCCGGTCGCCGAACTATGGCGGAACGCGTGACCACCTCCGTGGAATATCCTCCACCTACTTGAGGGCTATGTCCGGTTAGGCTAGCTTGAACTGATGTGAGGCGTCATCGTGGCGCCGTAGATGGGGTGATGATGGTTTCGAAACTGATGCGGCCGTGGTCAGTGGTGGCAGCGCTGCTGCTGGCGCTCGTGGTCGTGCTGACCGGGTGCTCGAGTAGTTCGGACGACGAAGGCGGATCCGGCGATTCGAGTGAGACGAAAACGGTCACCACGCTTGACGGTCCGGTCGAGATTCCAGCCGACCCGCAGAGAATAGTCGCCCTGCGCAACACTGCTGAGGCACTCGTGCTTCTGGACGGCAATGTGGTGGGTGTTCCCGAGGGGTACACGGAGGAGATGTTCGGCGACAACACCGAGGCGTGGGCGCGTTACCAGGCCCTGCCCAAGATCGGAAAGATGGACGACCCCGATCTGGAGAAGGTCGCAGCGCTGGAACCGGACCTGATCCTCGGCGGCGTCCCGCAGGTGTACTGGGCCGACGTCAATCAAGAAGCACTTGGCCAGATCGCGCCAGTGGTGAACCTGGACACGGGATCTGTCTCTTCGGAGTGGACGAGAGTCTTCGCGGAGACGACTGATATCGCAGGTCTGAACGAAGCCGGTACCGCGAAGAAGGACGAGTACGAGGCTCGGGCCGCTGAGGTTCACGACAAGCATGCCGCGAAGATCGACGGCACGAAGTTCGTGGCGATCGCTTCGTGGACACCAGGGACCGTCTACACCCAGCCCGCCGGATCGTTCACACCTCAGAAGGCGCAGGACGCAGGTCTGGTCTTCCCGGAGGGTGAGCTGGCGGAGGTCTCGGTGGAGCAGCTCGGCACTCTTGCGGAATACGACGCGATTCTCTACCCGGTGCAGCCGGACGGTACCCCGACACCGGAGATGCAGGCGGTTCTCGATTCGGAACTCTTCAAGTCTCTTCCGGCAGTCCGGGCCGGTCGCGTTCTCGCGGTGTCGCATACGCGTCCGCAGACCTATGACGCGGGACTTGCGAGTTTGGACAGCTTGGACGAGCAGTTGGAGAAGATGCCGGCTTGAGATGCACGTGTCACCGCGGTGCGGTGATCTGAATGCGTTGAACGAACGGCGGATCGGCGGTCGCGTAGCGGCCGCCGGCCCGCCGTTTCTTCATTGCGTCGCGCGCATCGACTGATGCCCGTCATCGGACGAAGACGTCCTCTGTGGGACAGTTGTCACCCGCGACCACCTGTCCAAACCAGTTTTCAGTGGCCACAGATTCTACGTGCTGCACAAACGGGTTCGTGGCCTGCAGAGTCGGATACAGCCAGTTGTCCAACTTCAGTAGGACGTTCAGTGCCTTCCATGGGATATCGCCTCGCGAGTATCAGGAAATCGAACTCGGTCTGACGGCTGTCGAAGCCCGGTAGTCCACACCACTGACCGGGACCGCCCAGGCTTCCTGGAATGCTCTCCACTGTCTAGGCTAGGTTGGACAGCATAGCGACGATCTGCTCGTGCACCTTCTTCTGCGGTCGCAGACGGAGTTACCGACGTCGAGCAGTCCGTGGTCCGTGGTCCGAGGAGATTTCTTGTGAGTGCACGTATGGCGTTGTCAGGGGCCCAGCGGGGCGTGTGGTTTGCCCAGCAGCTGGAGCCGGAGTCGCCCGTTTTCTCGGTAGGGCAACTGGTTTGGCTACCGTCCGACGTGGACGCCGACCTGGTGGCGTCCGCGGTGAGTATCGCGACCGGCGAGGCCGACGTGTTGCGGTGCCGATTCGAAGATGGCGACGCCGGGCCCGTACAGATCGTCGGGGCGCCGACGGATGAGGTGGCGGTATCCGTCGTCCACTTCGGCGGCACGCCCGACCAATTGCGGGGCGAGGCGCGCAGTCGTATGGCGGTGCCGATCGCTCTGTCAGCAAACCTCATGTACGACAACACCGTTTGGACACTGGCCGGCGGCGGGGTTGCCTGGGAATTCAAGGCTCACCACATAATGCTGGATGCATATGGGGTGTCATTGCTGACTCGTCGAGTTGCGCAGGTGTACACGGCTTTGGCGCAGTGCCGTGAGATCCCGGCCTCGAAGGCAGGCACCGTGGCCGAGGTGGTGGCGCTCGAAGCGACCTACGAGAATGGACCGAGTGCCGAGGTCGACCGGGTCTACTGGGAGGGGGTCCTCGCTGCCCGGACGGATGATGATTCGGAACTGGTGACGGCCACACCCGCACTGGCACTGCCGATTCAGGCGAGCGTCTCGATAGACCGAGAGGTGATCAACCGGATAGGCGAACTGGGGAAAGCGGTCGGTGCATCATGGGGCGACGCAGCGATCGCCGTGTGGAGTTGGTACAACGCGGCGCGGCAGGGCAAGACCGCAGCGAGCATCGCACTTCCGATGATGGGTCGGCGCGGGGTCGCGTTGTTGACGCCGATGATGCTGGTCAACATGCTTCCGCTGCACCTGGAGGCCTCGCCCGACGACACGGTCGGCGACTGGCTGGCACGAGTGGTCGCCGCGATGAAGGATGTCCGAAAGCACCAGCGGTATCGCGGTGAACGCCTCGCCACGGCATCGGGCGGCCGTAAGGCTGCGCTCCCACAACTCAATCCCAAAGTCTTCGACTACGACCTCGACTTCGCGGGCGCGCGAGGCGTACCGGAGTCGCTGGCGATAGGCCCGGTCGACGACCTGGATCTCTTCATCTACAACGACAACGTGCACGGATTCGTGCTGGAACTACACGCGCGCGCAGATCGGTACTCCACCTCCGACGTATCAATCCATCTGAGGCGCCTGGGACTGTCTGAATAACGGTTGATCCGGTCATTGGTTCAACACGCCGAGCTGAGCTTGGCGG